>MKVK01000058.1 GCA_001898825.1 Magnetospirillum sp. 64-120 | reverse complement strand
ATTTTTGCCAACTGGTAATCGGAAGTTAAACCGATCAATTTCTTTACAGCATCAAGATATTCCAAGGTTCCCATTTTTTTCCTTTTTGTGTGCCGCCTGTTCGCGGTTTTCCCTCTGCATGCACCCCCAGGAACGGGGGTGCACGCTCGACGAACCGGGCGATGCCGCCGCCCGTCGTGTGCCCGCTTGTCACCCGATATGGGTCATCTGGTCATGGCAGGCCCCGTTCTGCCTATCCTTTTGGTAGGCATTGCTCATTGATGGGAAGGCCCGCCCTATCCAGAATCGCACTTACCAGCTGGCCGGGCCGATGCCCGCCAGCGACAGGCCATACTGCCCGGGCTGGAGAAGCAGGGACGCGGCGGAAGACGTCTCGTAGCGTGCGTCGCCGTATGGATGGTTCGTTTTCTCCGCCGTCTGAGGTTGAGCCTTCCCGCGCTGCACGGCCTGCCGCTCGCCCGGGGTCGCAAGCGGCTCGCTGCGCGGGCCGGCGTGATGTTCTTGCGGGCTCGCCGGCCGCACGTCCGTTTCGCTGGCCTCGGCCAAAAACGCCGGATTGATGGGCTTCGGCAGGGACAGCAGCTGGCTGAAGAAAAACAGCGCCAGGCCGACGGCAAGCAGCAGATACAGCAGCGACATCAAGCCGAAGACGTAGCTGAGGGTGGTTCTCATTGAAAGCAGGACGGAGCCCAGTGAAACCATGAAGTAGGCCAGCATCAAAACAAGCAAGTAGTTCATTTTCGGGTAGTAAAGTCGTAACGGCCGGCCGCGGCCGGATTAATCGGTCTGTCTTCGCCGCGCCGCCATGACGCAACGCGCGCCTGCCCTGCCGAAGCTGGCTGCGGCGGGTCCGGCGCTTCGCCCGCCACGGCGAACGGCCAGGCCAAGGCTTCGTTCAGCGCGCGTGCATGGCGATCACCTGGCCGGGGCGAGGGGCGGCGGGCGGTATTGCATGGCTTGACCGGCCCCCTCCATCTCCCCCGACTTGAGCGGCGGCCGCGGCGGCGGCGTGGCGTAGAACACCTTGTCCCTGTCGTCGCCCTTGATCCCCTGGCGCTGGCTGCGCTTGAACGGATGCTTCATCAGCACCAGTCCATCCTGCTGTGCCGCCTCGCGTTGCGCGATTTCCAGGTCGCCTGCGGCCTGCCCGTCCCATGGCATGACGTAGTAGGCGGGCGACTCGCGGTCCGGCAGCTGCAGCCACAGATAGATCGCCTCGTCGTCCTTCGGGCGCACCGCCAGCACCACCGCCTCCTCGGCCTGGGAAAAGTATTCCTGGTCGATCGGCCTGGGCTGCGACAGCAACTGGTTGAAGAGGTACAGCGCCAGGCCCACCGAGACCGCCAGATAAAGCAGCGCGGTCAGCCGGAAAACGTGGCTGCGGGTGGTCCGCAGCGAAAACAGGGCGTAGCCCAGGGAAACGATGAGATAGGCGACCAGCAGGGCGAGCAGGATGTTCATTTGTAGGCATCGAAGTTGTAGC
>MKVK01000057.1 GCA_001898825.1 Magnetospirillum sp. 64-120 | reverse complement strand
ACTGCTCATCCGTCAGCCAGAAAAGGTGATCGTTCATCCAAAGGCTCCCTTCGGGAACCTTGAATCACAACGCCGCTGCGGGGGAAAGCTATTTTATAGGTCCTGACCCTAAGATGGCAACTCACCGTTGCCAGTAACCCTTCCACTGGCGGCTGACCGGATGGCTGGCGGCGGCGGCCACCACCATCATGAACTGCTCGCCGTTGCTGACGCGGCGATGGTCTTCGCGCCAGTCCATTTCGGCGGCATAGGCGGCGAGGTACGGGCCCGCGACGTGGTGGTAGGTGCCGAACTCGGCACGGCGCAGGCGGCTGAAAAAGCTTTCGGCCTGATTGGTGCAGCTTTCGCCGTCGCTGTAGACCTGGGAATGGTTGATCCGCTTGGTCAGGAAGCGGGCGTGCAACTGGTCCCAGTGCGGGGCTTCGTCGGCATGGATGGTGCTGCCGGCTAACACCATCTCATGGATGGTCGGAATGGCGGCATCCTCGCTCTTGACCACGAAGGTCAGGGTCTTGCCGTTGCGCTCGCGGGCGACGATCACCACCCGGCGCTTGCCGTTCTGGTTCTTGCGCAGGCGGCGGTCGCGGCGGTTCTCTTTCCAGTTGGCCGGTTTCACGTAGCCGCCGAAATAGGCGCCGTCGATCTCCACCTCGCCCGAGGCCACGGCGCCGGCATCCTCTGACGCCATCGCCTCGCGCAGCTTGTGCGCCAAGACGAAAGCAGTCTTGTACTGAACGTCGAGATCGCGACTCAGTTGGAGGGCCGAAACGCCCTTGGCGCCGTTGCAGAAGATGGCGATCGCCAGCAGATAGTCGCGCATCGCCAGCTTTCGACCGGCGAAGATGGTGCCGCTGGTGGCGCTGAACTGGTGACCGCAACCCTTGCACTTCCACAGGCGACGGGTGGTGTAGCCGTAGACGGCCACGCAGCTACAGCGCGGGCAATAGGGCTCGCCAGCAGTATCCGCCCAACGGATTTGGCGGAACGCCTCGTGCGCTTCCTCTTCGCTCATGCGCATGACCGCTTTCAGCGAAAGCGTCTTGGCGGCTGCGGAAAGGAGAAAGTGCTGAGCCATGGTCTCATATCTGCCAGAAAGTTCTCAGATATGATATCTCAGCGGTGCTGATTGTCAATGCGAAAGCTATCAGATATGATAACTCATCATCGGATTTGAGAGGTTATGATGATAACGCAACCGGACTGGACCGAGCGGGCGAGCCGATATCTCAAGGCAGAGCTAAAGCGCCAGGGCGTGACCTATGACGACCTGGCTGCCCGGCTGAACGCCATCGGCTTCCAGGAAACCAAGGCGTCGATCTCCAACAAGATCAGCCGGGGAGCCTTCACGGCCGCGTTCTTCTTAGCGGCTCTACATGTTGCGGGAGCGCAGGTGGTGAGAATTGACGACGCTTAATTAAAAGGGGTCGGGACCAATGAACAGGATGCAGCCCTTTGCCCCGTTATTCCTTGCTTGAGATAACATCTCTGTTGTCGTTATTTCGATATCTGCCTTGCGGAAGACATCCATAATCGCCAGTGCGCTATCTGGTAGTTTCTCTGGATTGTCACAGGCGACCATAACGCCTGTCTGCTTTGGGTCATCTGGAGAGATCGCATCTTCCGTGATATCCAACCCGGAACGCTTGAGGGCATCCAGAATCGCCTCAGAATACATCACCGTATCTTTGTGAAGATACCGCGCAAAATATAGTTTCCCTATTTTTAGCCGGTTCTCAGCGGCCAGGGATGAGATCGTTTTTGCTTGCTCGGAAGTAAGCGCCTTAGTCGAAAGCGGTAATGGGGGCGTTTCAAAAGGTACAGTGGGGGGATGATTACGTTCTTGGGCGATCCGCAATCTCTTATTCACGTCGTCGTAGGCACTGAAACTCGCGTAAACAAACGCAACAGCACATAGCAAAAGAAGCAAACGTTTGCGCTCTGCTTTTGGTATCGCGGCATCAATTTTTTCCCACGTTTCCTTGGGAAGAATGAATTCTAGGAATTGTTCGATCACGAGAATAACTCCCGTGACCAAGACGAACCATGCCGAGAGGACTTCCCATAGGAACTCCCAAATGCGGGCAAAAAGGGAAGGGTCGGTCTCCATGGCCGGGAAGCTACATCTATCGAGCACGTCTCAGCAACCGGAGATATACGGTCGTCACGGATGGTAGCTGCACTATGAAGGCCCGCCTGCTTGGTGAGCTTGCTACATAATGCCGTAGAAGTTGGCTGGGGGACTAGGATACTCAGCAGGCTATTTTGAAAGCCGCAGAAACACTGGAAGCCGCAGTATTCCTTGACTTTTATCCCCATCGCTTCTACACACGCCTTCTACACACACCCTCTCCACAGGTGTCCAAGATGGCGCTTGCGAACCACATCCACCGGGAAGACTCAGGCCGCTACCATGCCCGCCTTCGGGTGCCGAAAGACCTGATCGAAGTCATCGGCAAGCGCGAGCTTTGGAAGGCGTGCAACACCACCGACCCGGAGACGGCGAAGGACGAGAAGGCCCGGATCGTTGCCGAATGGCGGGCCTGGTTCAAAGAGCTTCGTCAGCGCCGCGCCGCGACCGACCACGATCTTGAGCGGGTGACGTATGACTTCTACCGCTCGGAGGTGGATCAGCACCGGCAGGAACGCGCCGCATGGCCCACACAGGCCGAAGTGATGGCCGACGCCCGGGAGTATGCCGCCGCCGTCGAGAGCGGCGCGGTTCCCGCCGATGACTTCGCCCCGGTCGCGGAAATCGTCGCCAAGCGGGATGCTGCGGCGGACTCCCGGTTCAACCGCGAATGCCAGATGACGGAGGCCCGCAAGCACCTTGCCACCGGCGAGACGGGGCTGATCGAATGGGCCGCAGACGACATTATCCGCCGGGAGGGCTTCACCATCGAGAAGGGCAGCCCGGCCTATCGCGACCTGTGCCACAGGCTTCAGCGGGCGCAACTGGCAGCCCTGGAACAGGCTGCCGAAATGGACAAGGGCAACTTCAGCGCCAAGCCCACGGATGAACTGATCAAGCCCCCTGCCGGGGAACGGGAAGTGGTCTATGCCCTCCCCGGCGAGAGCATCATGGAATTGTATGATCAGTTCTGCCGTGAGAACCCCGGCGGAATTTCGCTCGACACCCAGGATGCGAACCGCAAGATCGTGAAGCGGTTTGCCGAGTTCGTTGGCGAGGCGTCCCCGGTCACGGTCATCACCAAGGCGGCGGTGCGCGACTGGAAAAAGGCCCTGTTCGCGTGGCCCGTAAAGGCTGCCGAGATAAAGCAGTTCAAGGGCATGGACTTCCGCGAAGTGCTGAAGGCCAACGAGGAAGTAGGCAAGCCCCCGATCAGCGAGAAGACCATCAACAAGTATCTGAGCGCGATGGGCGGCTTCTGCGAATGGCTGCGGGGGAACGACTACATCGACGGCGACCCGCTGGACGGGCTTTATCTGCGCCTGGACAAGGACGAGCAGACCCGCTTTCCATACACCACCGACCAACTGAAGGTCATTTTCACGTCCCCGGTCTTCACAGGCGCCCGATCCAACGAGGACGACCGTTTGCCCGGCAACTTCCGCATCAACGATTGGCGCCGCTGGATACCCCTGATCGGCCTCTTCACCGGCGCCCGCCTAGGGGAAATCGCTCAGCTATACGTTGCCGACGTGCGGCAACAGGACGGGCAATGGATTTTCCACATCACCCGTGAGACGGCCCGCGATGGCGACGTGAAGAAGACCACCAAGACCAAGGGTTCTCAGCGCGTCGTGCCGGTGCATCCTGAGTTGATCAAGTGCGGCTTCCTCGAATACCTCGCCGACGTGACCAAGCGGGGCGAGAAGCGCCTGTTCCCCGAAATCAAACCCGACGCCCGAGGGCAAATGTCGGGCTACCCGTCCCGCTGGTATGGCCGCTATGTCACCCATATCGGGGTGAAGGACGACAAGAGCGTGAACTTCCACAGCTTCCGGCATGGCCTTGCTGACGCTCTGAGGCAGGCGGGCTACCTTAATGACCAGTTCAAGTGCTTGTTCGGGCACACCGGCGCCACCGTGACCGGGCGCTATGGCATCCTACCCGAGGGCGAACTGAAGATGCGTGTCGCCATGATGGAAGCCGTCAGCTTCCCGGGGCTGGACTTGTCGCACTTGTATTCGTGAAGCGGCAAGCCATCACACCTAAAAATCCCCGATTGCCACTCTCCTCCGAGTTGCGCAGAATACGATAAACGCGGTTGGAGGGGGACATGGAACCTGAAGTCGTCATTTCGTTCAAATTCGTTGGCGGGGATGCTGACGAGCATCAATTGAACTTTTACGACACTTCGCGGTTCATGTATGGCGCATCGCGCTTCCTGTATACACTTGAGCATTTTCGCCAGACAGGAAAAGTCCTTGGAAAGATCAACGAGAGAGTTAATGTTGACTACAGGGTCGCGACACCCCAGCAGTCAAGCTGGCTACTCGATGTTTTAGCGATCGCCGGCCCAGCCATTCATGAGGCTGCAATCAAAGTTCCCGTGGGGGTTTTGGTTGCATACGTTAAGGACAAACTCTTTTCGGGCAAGGACGCGGCAGCAAAAGCACTCGACATCATTCGCGAGGTCGAGGGGAATAAGACAAAACAGTCCAAAGAAGAGACAAAGCGCTTCCTCGCTCAATCAGACGTCGCATCGCAGGCGCTGAAGCTCGTAGACAAAACCTTAGATATGAAAAAATCAACAGACGACGCTCTGATCCAAGAGCTTCGTGAACTCAGACACCAACTTTCAGCCGCTGAAAGACGGAAAGATGTTCTTGAACTTTATGCAGACGAGCTTGCCGCAATTACTGCCGAACAAGAAGAGAAGCTATTAACAAAGACGCAGCCACAAGTGGCTGAAATGGGGAAGCCACTTATTCGCTCTGCCGGTCGCCTGGAAATTGCCGTTGGGGATGGCAGAATACCCATGTCTTCAATGACTCGTCGCTCTGTCGAAAGTCTGACAGGGCACGAAGAAGACCCGCTCCCCACCCAGCTCGCCGGTGACATAACACGGTTCGATAAGGGTAACGGCTGGGGAAAATTTCGCTCCCCCATCTTCAAACGCGATATTTCGTTTGTGGTTCCGGCAGCACGAAAAAACAGGCTCCGGGGCACGGTGCTTGATGCCATGAAAATGGACAACGTTATCGTGTCATTTTACATGGTAAGGGACAAGAGAAAGGTAGTTAAATACCTCGTTTTTGAAGACATTATCGAAATCGACGTGGATTAAATGGACCCAAGTAACATACTTGCCATCATACAACTGATTGGCAGCCTTTCCGGCAACCCAGAGTTTGGCACGCCCCCAGAAGATCGGAATATCTCTCTGGCGTCGGTCGGCGAAGTCGGCGAGGCGGTTATCAAGTGCTACCACCCCACGGGCCGCTTCCGGGCCGCCCAGGTGGTTGCGAACCGATGGCAGGGGGCATCCATGTATTCCGCCGAAAAGTCCGCTGTGGTGCGCGTGTTCTGGAATGGTGGCCTGACCGGCAATGGCTATACCACCGATGTTGCGTTGATGCAGCGCGGGGGAATGGTCCGGTCATATGTGATCGCGGACAACGCCATGGTGCCGCCGAAGAAGAATTGCTGGCTAGAGTCGTGGACACGTCCGCAGTAATTTTTGGGGATGACAGATGAATAAGCTCTTGCTCTCAGTTGCTACGGCTGCCACCTTATTTTCCGTAGACAGCAAAGCTGCCAATAGTTTTGATATGTTTGGCGACCACGATAAGCTGAAGGGGATGGTAATTCTTGAAGTTGGGCGAGCGAATATATTGCGCAGCAGCACAGGCCTCAGCATTGCCAGCCAAACCACCATGCAAATGGGAGTTTTTTGCTTCTCAACAGCGGAGCCTATCAACGACGAAGCCATAATGTTAATTTCAGACAAAAATCGAAATGCATTCATTGCAAAATTCACAACTTCAATTCTAGACATCAAAGTGAAGCTCCACCCTGTTGCTGTGCTAGATTGCAAAAAAGCCATCCTCGCGGACCCAAATGCCACTCAAAGCCCTAGCTCACAGACAAACGACGTGACAAAAAGGGTTCTTGAAGACATCCTGCGTAGGCAGAAGGAGCTTCAGTTGCGCTGATGCGCCCCAGGGAGAGCGCCGCGCAATTCCGGGGCGCCCCCTGCGGCGCGCCGTCGTGGCATCGCAACGATGGGGGTGGGGTCGCCCCGCCCCTGCCGCCATCCCGCCCCATCGACCCGAGCACCCGCACCCCCAGCCATCCCATGCCCATCCGCGCGCGTTTCCGAGTCACCGGCGGGCGTTCGCAGGACGGCAGCCATCACCCTGGCGCAGACAGCAGAAAGCCCGTCAGCGAGTCCCTGACGGGCTTCTATGCGATGGGATGCGAGGAAGGATCAGGCGGCGCGATCAAGCACCCGCTTCACCTGCACTGCGGACCACTCCCCACCCCGGGGCGTCGGGATGGCGCGGGCGTTCAATTCGGCGGCGATGGCACGCAGCGAGGCGGCACCAGCGGCTTGAAGCTCTTGGATCACAGAGAGGATATCCGAGGCCCGCGCCGCTGCTCGCTGCTGACGAACCTGCGTGGCGACGGCCTGCCCGGCGCCCGGGATCAGGTGATGCTTGGCCTTGCGGTCCCACTGCCCATCCCGTTCCACCTTGGCCTTCAGCGCGGCCCTGGTGCGCTCGGAAATCAGCCCGGCTTCAAGCTGGGCAATGTTCGCCATCTGGCGAAGGATGAACTCGCCAACCGCGCCGGTGACGCCCGGCAGGTCGCAGAACACCACGGGCACACCGGAGGCCAGCACGGTTTCAAGGAAGGAGGCGGAACGGGTCAGGCGATCCACCTTCGCCACGATCAGGGTAGCGCCCATGATGCGGCAGCGGGCCAACGCCTTGTGAAGCTCGGGGCGATCCGTGCGCTTGCCGCTCTCGACTTCGATGAACGGCGGGGCAATCAAGTCGTCACCCTCTTTGAGGTAGCGGGCAACGGTGGCCTCTTGGGCTTCGAGGCCAAGACCGCTGTTGCCCTGCTTCTGGGTCGATACGCGGTAGTAGGCGACAAAGCGGGTCATGGCCGTTACATCCCATCGCTATGTTCGTTGCGATGATATGTAACACCTCCCCGGGGGCGGGGCAAGCCCTATTCCATGTCCAAGATCGCCGCCGCGTGCTGATCGAACATCCGCATATCGGCCTTGGTCACGTCGCGAGACTTCTTCGCCATACCCAGGCTGATCAGCATGGCCTTCAGTGCGGCAGCGTTGCGGCGGTAGTTCTCTTCGTCCACCTCCTTCCCGGCGGCGATGGCGCATTCGTCGCGCTCGCACAGCACGGCAAGGGTAGCGGCCCGGCGCACCAGCATGGTTTCCGAGGGTGACAGCGTGCCGCCAAGCTGAAGGCACAGGTCATTCACCTGATCGCGGTAGCGGCGGGCCGTGAGGCTGCGCCCATCCACCTTTTCACCGGCAATGAACAGGTCGCCAGCGGTTGCGACGGGCGGGGTAGCTGTCTTGGAGGGCATCGGCATCGGTCGGGTTTCCGGGTGGGTTTTGGGTCGGTCTAAGCTGGTCAATGGCGCGGCGGACCTGGGGTTGGCCGTTTACAATTCGGTGCGGGATACCCGGGAGCGTTACGCAGCCCCCGGCGCACTCCTTTTCCCGCCGCCTTGAACGCTGGTGTCAGCGCCGTAGTCCCGGCGAGCGAATGGCCGAATGCAGACTGAGGCCGGGCGGGTTTCGCCTTCCGGGGACGACCCGGGCGCCTGCGTGCGGAGCTTCCGCCCCATGCGGCGCTATCGCTTCCTTGGGCGATGCGCTTCAGGGCCGTTTCCCGCACCATGTCGGGGTCAAGCCCGGCCATAAGGCACACGTCGCGGAAGTCTTTTCCGTTGCCCTGGAACCACAGACGCGCCCGCTCGCGCATCACTTCCGCCTCGTGAGGCGTGACGTGCTGCGGACAAACGGCATCTTCCATCGCCAACCGGATGACGTTCAGCCAAAGGCGCTGTTCGGGAAGCCAATGACCGGCTTTTGCATCCGCTTCAACACCAATGCCCGCCCGGTGCGAGGACTGGCGGGGATTGACGCCCTGGTGATGGCGGCGGGCGGATGGCGTGAGTTCCTTCACCGTGACGGGTTCGGGGGCCTCTTCCTTGGAGGTGAATGCCACCACGTTTCGGTCATAGTGGGTGACGGGCTTCATGGGATCAGGCGGGCGTTGTTGGCGCTGGCGACGGCCTGATAGGGCGCGATCATGTCGCGCACCAGCGCCGGGAGAGTGTCATTGCCACCGCTGCCGTCGAACGTCGCCGCGCTTTCGCCGATGCGTTCGGAGCGCACGTTGAACACGCTGCGCCGGATGCGGTCATCGGTGATGTCGTAGCGCATGAGGAAAAGCGCGAGTTCCGCCGTCGCATGAGCAATGGCAGCGGGAATGGCGTTGGAGGGGACCGGGCGCCCCTCGGGATCGGTGATGCCCGTGCGGGGCCATGCGAGGGCCTGGTTCTGGTTGGCGATGCGCCCGGCGAAGCGTTCGCGGCTGATCATCGCCGTCGCCATGCGAAGCGCCGCTTCCTTGTCGGCTTCGCTGGCAATGCCCCACTCGTGGGCACGCAGGCGGAAGCCCAGATAGGCGTCGGCATCGGTGAGGGTAATGAAGGTATCGGTCGCAAGCGTCAGCATGGTCGTTCATCCGGGAGGAAGCGGGCAAGGGAGGCGACCGGGAAGCACCTCCCTTGCCCTTCGGGTGCCCGCCGCGCCCGGAGGGACCGGGCCGCAGGCTGTCGGGGTTGCTTGCTGCGTGGTGACTGTCCGACTGAAACCACCCGCGCCCCTTCGCCCCGAAGGGCACCCCGGCGCGGCGGGGCTATCCCTTACGCGGGCTTCTTCACGCCCTTCAGGCGGGCGACGGCGCGGGGGTGCTTGATGACAAGGCCCGAATACCATTCGATCCGCGTGCGATAGGCGGGCTTGGCGTCGATTTCGCCCAGGTCGCGCACGCTGATCGGCGCGGTCTGGATGCCGTGCAGGGCGTCGGGGCCGAACTTCACGGCATAGATCGAGGCGGTGGCGTTGTCGGTGCCCTGTTCTTCATCGAAGCCCAGGATGTCGGCGCCGGTGGCGTCCTCTTCCACCACGGCCATCGGGACGCCCGAATAGCTGGTGACTTCGCGACCGAACAGGTCGGGGCCGACGCTCAGGACGGACGAACCACGGGCCAGCTTGATGACGGCGCGGCGCATGGCCTTGTTCATCAGCAGGACGGACGGGGTGCCGCGCACGGCATCCACCAGCTTGTCCAGCATGTCGAGGTCCAGCGGGGCGCCGTTGGCCCCGGCGGTGATGACCTGATCGCCGGTCAGGCGCTTGTTCAGGCCATCGAACTCCTTGGGGTTGGCGGTGGTGTCGCCATCGAAGAAGGTCTTCAGCCACGCCAGGGTCAGGGCCTTGGCCTTCATGGCGTCATGCACGGCGCGGGTGTCGTTGTCGCCGGTGCCCATGGCGATCTGGGCAACGTCATAATCGCTGTCGCCGCCGATGATGGTCAGGGTTTCGGTCTGGGGATTGATGACGCCGGTGGACTCGTCATAGCCCTCGTTGAAACCGCGGAAGGCGATGCCCGGCAGCGCGGTTTCGATGTTGTAGGTGTAGGCGTTGCCCGCGATGTTCTGGAACGGCAGGGCGGCAAGAACCGGGTTTTCGGCGGCGAAGATTTCCACCACGCCCGACTGAAGCGGGTTGGGGTTCAGCTTCGCCCATTCCTGAATGGTCAGCATGGGGGATCAGTCCTTTCTCAGTGCTTGGCGCCGTAACCGGCAGCCATGCGAGCGACCGGCGGCAGGGTGGAAACGTCGGGGGTCTTGGGGGTGACGGTGGGCTTGCCGCTATCCGTCGCCGGGACGGTGACGGTGGCGTTGAACACGCCCGTTTCCTTGGCCCGCTGGAACCACGCCACCTGTTGCGCGGGGGACAGTTCCGAGGGGATCAGCGCCTTCATGTTTTCGGGGACGCTGGCAAGGATGATGTGGGCCATGTGCGCGACCTGTTCGGACAGGGCGGCAAGTTCAGTCTTTGCGGGATCGGCGGCGGGCGTGCCTTCCGGCGCCGGGGTGGCTTCGGCGGGGGTGGTCATGCGGCAATTCCGTTGTTGGCGGTGTTGGGGCAAAGGGCATCGGTTTCGGCCTTCCGGCGCAGCAATTCGGCGAACGCCTCTTCCCGGGTGCCGAAGCCGTCGGGGTTTTCCGAGCGCAGCACGTCCACCGGCGACCACACGCCAAGGTCAACCTTGGTGCGGGCGTTAGTCAGGCGCTCCGTCTCGGACAGGTTTTCCTGCATTTCGGCGAAATCGACGGCGAGTGTCGCGCCTTCCGGGATGGTGCCCGGGGCGTGGGTGTTGACCACGCGCTTGATGACTTCCCACAGGCGGGCCTCGTAGGTGCGCCACAGGGCAATGTCGTCCTGCCGGGCTTCGCGAAGGTCGATCTGTTCAACGTGCTTGGCCGCGCCACTCTCGCTGCTGCGGTCCAGGTCAAACACATCGGCGCTCAGGTCATTGGTGGCGGCAAGCTGCCGCATCGCGAACTGGATCGCTTCCAGCATGTCGCGAATGGGCGCGTTCGGGGTGGCATAGCCAAACCTGCCGTTCTCGGGAAGGGTGATGGCCCGATCCGGGCCGACGTTCAGCGCCTCGCCCGCCGGGAGGCCGGTGGCCCATGCCTGCCCGTGCGCCTGCAACTCGACGGAACGCCACAGGTTGGCGAGCGCAATGTTGATTGCTTCCTGGGTGGTGATCAGGTCATCGCCACCGGGCAGGAAAAACTCGTCATCCGGCAGGGTGTCGAACAGCGGGACGAAGGGCAGGACGCCATAGGGGTTCACGCGGCCCGGGTTGCCGGGGACGCGGATGGGATGGCCCCGGTGGTCCCGGCGGGTGTAGCCGGTGACTGTCCAGTCCGAATACTCGGTGTCGGTGGCCTTGGCGCCGGTGTGGGTGACGATGATCCGGGCGGGGTTCTCGGGATCGTCGGCAACTACGTCAAGGATGTTGGGGGTGATGACGGCCAGCGCCGGGGCGGTGCCCTTCCACTGGACCTGAAGGGCCGTGGTCTTCAACAGCTTGGTCAGGCGCGAAGCCCGCTTCAACACCACGTCGGCATTCAGCGCCCGATAGATGGCCTCGCCCGCCGCCTGATCCATGCCGCTGAAGGTGCGGCGCGGGGCGATGCGGTAGAGGTTGGCCCGTTTGTTGATGACCTTCTTTACCACGTTCAGGGTGAAGACACGGAACGCGGTCGGGTCCGACCACCGGCGGGTGATCAAGCGCAACGTCTCGTCGGACTGCCGATCCGCGTAATAGCGCAGCGCCTTTTCGGCGCGGGCCTTGCGGTCAGCACTCGCGTTGACGAGGGCAATGATCGGGTCGGTGGTGAACATACGCAGCATCTTGATCGGCTAAATGTTTAGACGTTAATAGTCTAAACATTTAGCCTTTTGCCGTCAACAGGTCACGCGGCCCTGGGCAGAGTGTGGGCGCCGATGTTCTTCAGCTTCACGGAAAGGAACTCCTCGAAGCTCAGGGGCGTCAGGTGCCCCCGGTCCCGATAGGCCCGATACAGGGCGTGCGCCGTCAGCATGGAACGGCAGCCCTCGCCGCACGGCGGCACCCAATCCCCACCGTTGAGGGCGCACAGGCGCACCGCCGGGCCGCTGCCGTGGCAGTGGATGCCCACGATCTCATAGGGGTTCAGCTCCACATCCCGCAGGGCGTAGACGGCCCACACGAGGCTGTAAACGTGGTCATCGTGGCAGCCCTTCGCGGCCTCGAAACGCGGCGCCCCGGCGGCGCCATTGCCAGCGGCGGCAAGGCGATACTCGAAGGTGCCCATTTCGGACAGCAGCCGGTCAAAGCTGGGGTGGATGTGCAAGCGACCTTCAGCGGCGGCGTTGTAAAGGGCCGTGAAGGCGTTCGCCTGCCGCTCTGCGGTCGGGTGAATTACTTCGTGGTCAAAGGTCTGATCCGCGCACCATGCCGCCACGTCCTGGCTGTTATAGGCTTCCAGGGCGGCCCGCTTCATGCCGAACTCACGGGCGTAACGGGTCAGGGCCTTCTTGATGCCCCCGGCGCTGCTGAAGGCGATCTTGTCCGAAGCCAGGACGAAATAATGGTCCTCTTCCCCGATCAGGGTCTTCAGCACTGCCGTTGTCACGGTGGCGTCACCGTGCATCGAGAAGCCATAGGCGCGGTCAAGGCCACCACCGACGATGAACGCGGCCCCGCCGGTGATGCTGGGCACGTCCAGCTGATAGGAGTCCCGGCAGCGGTCCAGCACTTCGGGCGGGAACAGGGCCGAAACGCCACTGGTCCACTGGTTCAAATGCTGCTGCGTGAACTCTGCCGGGAGCATCTGAGCGGCGCGGGACCGCAGGGCCGCCGGGGTGATCCACGGCGGCGCGTTGTCGCAGGCGTCGGCAAGGTCACGATAGGCGATGTGGGAAAAGAACAGCCTCGGGTCTTCCCCGCGCTGGTCAAGCTGGTAGAGGGCGAACAGGGGCGACGTGCGCGGCCCCACGGTGCTGTCAACGAGAACCAGGCCGTCGTCGGTGTCGATGGTGCTGGACGCGAGAACCTGATAGGCCGCATCCGAGGTTGCCGCGTGAAGCTCGGAAACCTGAGCGATGGTCAACTTCTTACCGTAAAGGGCCGCCGGGTTGGCGCTATAGCCCTGGATCAGGTTGCCGAGAGCCGGGTATTCGATCCGATCCGCCGTGACGCTGATCGTGCCCGCCTTGATCATGGCGGCGGTGTAGGGCGTCTGTTCGAGGATGGTGCGGGCCAGCTTGAACGCGGTGTCCACCGTCTGCTTCTCGCTGTTCGCCACCATGGCGACGGTCTGCGTCTGCCGGGTCAGGAAGCGCCACACGATGATCAGGGCGCTCGCCAGCGTCTTGCCGTGACGGCGGGGCCAGCACAGGACGATGGTGCGATACTCGCCATCGAGGGCGCGGCGCAGTTCTTCCCGCTCCCGGTCGCCGGGGACATAGACGGTGAACCCGCCCTTGCTGGCGGGCACCCGAGGCTTCACGTCTTCCAGCCAGCGGAAGAACCCGGCGGAACCGTCACGCCACAGGGCGACATTGCTCTTCGCCGCGCCAGTCGTCACCGGGCGCCCCCGGCGTAGGCTAGCAGGTCTTCAAGCTGCCCGAACAGGTCATCAACCTCTTCATCGTGGCGGCGGGCCGTCTCGCGGTCGCCACGGGCAAGGGCCTCGTCGGCAAGACGCTGGTGTTCGTCGATCTGGTGACGGAGGGCGGCGACCATGCCGCCGCCAATGCGTTCCAAGGCGTGCCAATTCGCGTTGGCGGCACGCTGAAGGGCCGGGTCGGGCCAGAACTCCCCGAAGGTCATGGCATCCTCGTTAAACGTTTAGACATTAATAGTCTAAACAGTTAGACTTGCCCGATCAACGGGAAAGCAATAGGCTCAGGGCCATGACGGAAACGACGAAACCGAAGCGCACCCGCCCCGATCTCGTGACCGGGCGCACCGTGCCGTGGGGAACCAAGCTCTCGCCCGAATGGATCGAGCGCATCCGCGACATTTGCCACCGGGACCGGATCAAGGCGAATGACCTGATCGAACGGGCCGTGGAGGTCTACGAGGTGGAACAGGGCGGCGGGCAGTTCATGGCCCGCCTGGAACTGCTGTTGACCCAGGCCACCCCGGCGCAGCGGGAACAGGCCCGCGCCATCATCGAAAAGCTGAACAGGGAAGGCTAACGCCCCATCCCGGGGATGGTTGCTCCACTTACCCCGCCGAAAACCTGTCCGCCGGGGCCAAGAGTTTTCCTTCTTCTGAAGAAGACTCTCTACCCTATAACCCTATTATATAAATATGGGCCTGCGGACAGGTTTTCGGCGGGGTATTCCATCAACGCCCCTCCGGGGTGGGCCGAAGGCCCCATACCTCCGCTTCAAGAAACTCGACCACCTTCCGCTTCCTCTTCATGGCGTCGGGGGTGGTGGTCCCCGGGGGCAGCCCCATTACCCCGTCGAAAACCTGTCCGGCCCTGATCATCGTCGCCGGGCGTCCGGTGCGGCGTTCCTCTGCCGGTCCCCGGGCGCATTCCAGGGCATACCACGCGGCGGCGTATTCTGGCGCCTTGCCCACAAGAGGGCGCAGCTTCGGCGGCAGTGGGCGCACGGACATGCGGGCTTCAAGTTGATCGCGGCGGCGGTGGAGCTCAGCGGTCAACGCCTCATGGTCAACCGCAGGGGCGGCGGCGATCTTGGCCGCGTGCTGCTGGTCGCGCTTCAGCTTCTTCCGTTCAGCCTCGCTCAGCGGCGCCGGGCGGGGTGCTGCTGGACGCGAGGCAATGGCCCTGGTCCGCGCCTCCCTCTCCCGTTCCTTGGCCTCTTCGTCCCGCTGCCTGCGGGTCTGAAGGCTGGCCCGCCCCGCTGCGATCATGGCGGCAAGCTGGGCCGGATCGCTTTCGCGATCATTGGCATCCTCAGCAAGGCCCCCACATACCTGCAACCCGACCTCCGGGGCGTCAATGTCGGCAAGAAGCGCCTCTATCTCGCGGTCACGCTCCGCGGAATATTCAGCAATGCCTTCATCGTCGAGCCCGATGGAAGGGCCATCAATACGAACCCGTGAGCCATCTGGAAGAATGGCCCAAGTGTCTGGAGTAGCTTGCCCAGCACGGCGAACCATCATATAATTTCCCGTCTACCTTCTTCCGTCGCAGCCCCGCCACCGTGCGGGGCTTTTTATTTAGCTCACTTCTTTTGCCGCCCGCGCAATGCAGTCGGCAACATCAACGGCCATGCTGGGCATTGCCGCCCATGTCCCATCCTTCCTTTCTCCTGTGAAGGTTTGGATGGTCACGCCGGTTCCCTGCCGCCGGATATGTAGGCGGGTGTCGTTGTCCAGCGCGATCTTGAAGTTCGCAACTTCGCGCTCAGCCACGCCACGGAGTCCGAAGGCGATCCTTTGGGCAACATCGGGGACCGCAGCAAGCGGAGGGCTTTCGAGTTGCCCCGCTTCGTCGCGTGCTTTCTCGAACAACGAAATCATCACCCGACGCCCGGAGCCATCCGGGCTTTCTTCGTTCCATACGCGCACGCCCGGAACCGGTTCATCTGGGAATGCCACGCGCCACGCATCGGTCACGCGGTCATCAATCCATTGCGCGATCTTCTTCCCCTCCAATTCTGCGAGGCGGGCGAGTTGCTCAACCCGGCGGCGGTCGAGGGAAATGTTCACCTGATTGGACATGGCACTCACTCAGTCAGCGTTGACTGACACCATCATCGCACATGGCTGTTGACAGGGCAACACATAGGTGAGTATCGTCCGCCCTGCCAGCCATACGAATAGGCGAGTATCGCCGCATTCGGATAGGCTGCTTATCGCCAATAGACACGGAGAAGGCCATGAACAACGAGCGCCGCAAGCGCATCACGGAAGCCCTCAACCTCCTTCAGCAGGCGCAGAGCGTCATTGAAGAGGTGCGGGACGAGGAACAGGAGAGCTACGACAACATGCCGGAAGGCTTCCAGAACGGGGAGCGCGGGGAACGGGCCATGATGGCGATTGACGCCCTGGAAACGGCCTTCGGCGACCTTGAGGGCGTCATGGGTTCACTCGAAGAGGCTGCGGCATGACCCGGAAGCGCCCCATCTGCTTCCGCGTCGAGTTCGACGACGGCAGCACCGCCATTGAAACCATTGACCCGGATGTTCTGCGGGGCGGTAGCGATTGGACCGCACGGTTCATCATTCAGGATCGGATCAGCAAGGAAGCCCGGGAAGAAGGCAGCACCTCGCAACGGATCAAGCACGTCCAAAGGACGGCTTGCCCTCAATAACCCACCAAAGAGAAGGAGAAACTGACCAATGCACATTCAGAAGATCAGCGAGCGCGAGTTCTGCGAAGTCCTGGGGGCCATGCACCAGCTTGAAACCATCACCCAGAAGATCGAACTCGGGTCGGTGGTGCTCTACTGCGGTGACAGCCCCTACCATGACAACCCGGTGGTGCTGTTTCAGGACGCCATGAGCGGGACCATGCTGGTGGTCAGCGCCGACGAAGAACCTGCCCCGATCGTGACCGTCGAGGAAATCAAGGACATTGACGACAACATTCAGCGGTTGCGGAATGACATGACGAGGCTGTGGGAGCGCGTCATGGCGTTGGAAGCCATGCGCAAGGCTGCGTGAGCAAGGGAGGAGGCCCACCATGATCAGCACCCGCGCCCGGCTTGCCGCCGCCCTCATGGTGGGCTTCCTCGCGCCCCTGCCTGTCTACGCGGATGACTTCGGGGATGACCTGTTGGCGCCCCGCGTGGATCGGGACCAGGGGCGCGGCTACGTCCTGCGGGACGAACGGGGCCGTCGCACGGGCATCCTTAAGCAAGAGGGCGCTAACTACCTGATCCAGCGTGACAACGCAGGCCGGCGCACAGGCACCGTGGAAAAGGACACCACCGGGCAGTGGATCATGCGCGACACTGCCGGGCGGCGAGTGGGAGTTATCGATCATCAGTGATGAAACCCAAGGTCTTGAGACAATACCCGCAAGGGTTTACCCTTCGCCATCGGCTTATATCGATGGAGATGGCTTATGGCTTTCAAGGTTGGGGATATCGTTCAACTCAAGTCCGGTGGTCCTGAAATGACCGTGGTTACGGTTGATCAGGATGGCAAGGGCGTTTGGGCGGCTTGGTTTGCCGGAAAGAAAAGTGAAAGGTCGCATTTCCCAAACGAAGCTTTGAACACGCCCCCCGCTACGAAGGATGGCGCCTAATGCCTACGGCTGATGACGTCGCCAATTGGATGTTCAGCGAGGTCAAAAGCAAACGCTGGCTTTATCAAGATGATGCCGCCTTCACCATCGAACGGCAATTCGGGACAGCCTTTGTCTATGAAAATGACAATGGCAATACAGCCATCGGGAAAGATGTGCTGAAGGCTTTTCGCAAGATTTCTAGCGACGATGTCGTTTGGGAGAGCGGGGAGAAAGCGTGGCGACTACGCGAGAAACACGACACTCCGGGACGCCAACAGAACTAGCGGCCAAGGCCAATAAATTGGCCTGATCAAGGGCGGGCTTCGGCTCGCCCTTTTCGTTTGCGCGGGAGCCTTCATTCCCCACAAACCACCCCCGCAGCGCTTCTACACACGATGGCGCTTTTGCCCCTCACCGAGGCAGCTAAGTGATTGATTTCATTGGAAAATTAGAGATTGGCTGGGGGACTAGGATTCGAACCTAGACTGGCGGAGTCAGAGTCCGCTGTCCTACCGTTAGACGATCCCCCACCAGGGGTCTGGCGGGCCATGGGCGCCGCGAGAGGGCGATCTTCTATCAAAGGCGCATGGGTTTGTGAAGGCATTTTTTTGGGTTTGGGTGAATTCTCCTTGGGTTGGCGGGGGGCATGCGGGTAACATCGCCGCCGCCCGACTATCCGTGCCGCCAATGACGAGTTCCGTTTTGCGTTCCGATTCCGCCGATTCCGTATATGCCGCGTTGGATTTGGGCACCAACAATTGCCGTATGCTGGTGGCGCGTCCCACCGTCGATGGTTTTCGGGTCATCGACGCTTTTTCGCGCATCACCCGTCTGGGCGAAGGACTGGCCGCCACCGGGCGGTTGTCGGCCGCGGCCATGGACCGCACCATCGGCGCGCTGCGGGCCTGTGCTGACAAGATGGTGCGCAACCGGGTCACCCGTGCCCGGCTGGTGGCCACCGAGGCGTGCCGACGCGCCGCCAATTGCGATGAATTCGCTCTTCGGGTTTGGCGGGAAACCGGGCTGGACCTGGAAATCATCTCGGCCAAGGACGAAGCGTCCCTGGCTTTGGGGGGATGTTCGTCGCTGATGCGGCCGGACTATCCCTGGGCCTTGGTTTTCGACATCGGCGGTGGTTCGACCGAGCTGATCTGGGTGGCCAATGGGCCTGATGGTCTGGACGTCAAAGGGGTGGTGTCGCTGCCCTTGGGCGTGGTCACCTTGGCCGAGCAAGTGGGCGAGGCGCTGCACAACCCGGCCGGATACGCCGTCACAGTGGCGCAGATCGCTACGCGGTTGGCGGCGTTCGAGGCCGAGCATTGCATCACGCCCCGGCTGTTGATGGGCCAGGTGCAGATGCTGGGCACCTCGGGCACCGTCACCACCTTGGCGGCGCTGCATTTGAATTTGGACCGTTACGACCGGGCCGCCGTGGATGGTTTGGATTTGCATCTGGCCGACATCGCCGCCATCACCACCATGTTGCTGGGCATGAGTGCCGCCGAGCGGGTGGCCCATCCCTGCATCGGCACCGAGCGGGCCGATCTGGTGATCGCCGGCTGCGCCATCCTGGAAGCCATGTGCCGGTTGTGGCCGTTATCGTCCCTGCGCGTCGCCGACCGTGGCGTGCGCGAGGGCATCTTGTTGTCCATGATGCGCGAAGACGCCATCTGGACCCGTTCGGAGTAGGACATGAGCACCACCAAGGGTAAGGGCAAAAGCGCCGGCGGCGGCGCCAGCAAGGGCTCGGGCAGCCGCATGCTGGTGGAGCGGGTGAAGACGGCGCGGGGCCGCAAGCCGTCATCCACCCGCTGGTTGCAGCGCCAGTTGAACGATCCCTATGTGCAGGAAGCCCGCAAGCTGGGCTTCCGCTCGCGTGCCGCCTTCAAGCTGATCGAGCTGGACGACCGCTTCCATTTCCTGAAGCCCGGGCTGCGGGTGGTGGATCTGGGCGCCGCCCCCGGCGGCTGGACCCAGGTGGCGGTGCAGCGTGTCGGCGCCAAGGGCAAGGTGGTCGGCATGGACATCTTGGAATACGAAGCGGTGCCCGGCGCCATCTGCATGCAGGGCGACTTCCTGGCCGACGACGCCCCCGACCGGCTGAAAGAGGCGCTGGACGGCCTGGCCGACATCGTGGTGTCCGACATGGCCGCCCCCACCACCGGCCATCCGCCCACCGATCACTTGCGCATCATCAACCTGGTGGAAGTGGCGCTGCACTTCGCCTTGGAGGTGCTGGCCCCGGGCGGCGTCTTCCTGGCCAAGGTGTTCCAGGGCGGCACCGAAAAGTCGCTGCTGGACCAGTTGAAGCAGAACTTCGCCACCGTGCGCCACGCCAAACCACCGGCCAGCCGCAAGGAATCGGCCGAGACCTACGTCATCGCCACCGGCTTCAAGGGCCGGAGCGACGACGATACGGAACAGCGCTGAGGGGGGGGGCTGCCGGCCGGCTGTCGCCAGGGGCCTGGCTACATCTTGCGCACGTCGCCCAGGAACTGTTCGACGCGCCCGTCCAGGTCGATCGCCTGCCCGGCCAGGTCGTGGGCGACGTCCAGGACGGTCGCCGCGTTGCGGCCGGTGTCGGCGGCGGCGTCGGTGACGCCGCTGATGTTGCTGGCCACTTCCCGGGTCGCCGCCGATTGTTCCTCGACCGCTCCCGAGATCGAGGCGTTGATTTCGCTGACCTGATTGATGATCAGGACGATGCCGCGGATGGCGGTGGCGGTGTTGTGGCTTGATTCCTGGATTTCGCGGATTTGCTGGCCGATTTCCTCGGTGGCCCGCGCCGTCTGGTTGGCCAGGGACTTCACTTCGCCGGCGACCACGGCGAAACCCTTGCCGGCATCGCCGGCCCTCGCCGCCTCGATGGTGGCGTTCAGCGCCAACAAGTTGGTCTGCGACGCGATGTCGGTGATCAACTGGGTGACTTCGCCGATCTTGCCGGCCGTCGTCACCAAAGCCGCCACCAACTGGTCGGATTTCTGGGCGTCCGACACCGCCGTGGCGATGATCTTGCTGGCTTCGGTGGTTTGCCGGGCGATTTCGTTGACCGAGGCCGACAATTCGTCACTCGCCGCCGCCACCGTGGCCGATTGTTGGTTGGTCTGCTCGGCGGCGGCGGCCAGGGATTGCGCCGTCGCCTGCATGTGGGTGGCCGATTGCGACACCGATTCGACCAGGGTCTTCACCTTGCTTTCGAAATCCTGGGCCAGGGCGGCGTTCTGTGCTTTGCGGCCCGACAGGTCGGTGGCGAACTTCACCACCTTGCAAACCTTGCCGTTCTGGTCGAGGACCGGGTTGTAGGACGCCTCGATCCACACTTCCTTGCCGCCCTTGCCGATGCGCTTGTATTGGGCGGCCTGATAGTCGCCGGCCCGCAGCGCGTCCCAGAACTTCCGGTACTCGGCCGAGTCCTTGTGGGCCGCTTCGATGAAGATGGAATGGTTGCGTCCCTTGATCTCGTCCAGGCTGTATCCCATGACCGACAGGAAGTTCTGGTTGGCGGTGATGATGGTGCCGTCCAGTTCGAATTCGATCACCGCCTGCGATCGGCTGGCCGCTTCGACCTTGCCTTGCAGGTCGGCGAAGACGGCTTTTTGCTGGGAAATGTCGGTGGCGAACTTGACCACTTTATAGGGGCGGCCGGCGCGGTCGAGGACCGGGGTGTACGAGGCCTCGATCCACACTTCCTTGCCGCCCTTGCCGATGCGCTTGAACTGCGCGGTGTTGAACTTCCCAGCCCGTAATTCGTCCCAGAACTGGCGGTACTCGGCCGAGTCCTTGGTGGCCGGTTCGACGAACATGGAATGGTGGCGTCCCTTGATCTCGTCCAGGCTGTATCCCAAGGCGGAACAGAAGTTCTGGTTGGCGGTGATGATGGTGCCGTCCAGCTTGAACTCGATCACCGCCAAAGAGCGGCGGAGAGCGGCGAGAACGGCTTCGGCGTCGCGTTGTTTGCCAAACATGGTTGTGAACCTCTCAAAGGGACATTTTCACCAAAGCCAGCCCGGCATTTGAGCCCGGCGGTGTGCCATTGTCCGTAACTGTTGTTGCGGCCCCGACAGGTGTGGGGAGGGGCTGACGAGGATGTCGTCTACCAAACAGGTATGTAGCCCGGCGCCTCATTGCATGTCGTAAACTGCCAAGACATGTCCGGTCCTGCCAAATTCGGCCATTTCAGGGGGGCTGACTTTATTCAGCCCATGGGGGAAGGGCGGCGCAGCAATGTGGATGGCGCCATGCCGAATGATGCAGAAAAGGCCCGGCTGAAATTGCTGGGATCGGTGAAGCCGCAGGCCATGGCCACTTCGGTGACCGAGCTGGTGGCCCCATCCTCGGCCGTCAACATCTCCTTGGCGTGCCGCAGCCGAATTTCGCGCAGGAATTCCATGGGGGTGCAGCCCCGTGATTGCCGGAAGGTGCGGAACAGGCTGCGGACGCTGGTTCCGGTGGCGGCGGCCAAATCTTCGATGTTGACGGGTTTGTTCCAGTTGGCCTCCAGATAGTTTTCCGCCCGGACCACCTGCCACGACGCGGCCTTTAACGGCTGTTCCTCGAACTGGTGGGAATGGGAATGCCGTGCCGACACCAGCAGTGCGGTCAACAGGGCTTGTTCCAATTCAGCCAGCATCAGGGCGGCGCCGGGGCGGCTGCCGGTGTCTTCCAGGGTTTTGGCCAGGCAGTTCACCAGATGCGCGATGCCGGCGCCGTTGGTGGCCAGGTCCAGTTCCGGGGCGAAGGACAGGGTGTCGGTCCCGTCCCGTCCGGTCAGGGCGCGAAGCTTGCCCTTCAGGCTTGCCTGTGGCGCCAGCCACACCAGTTGTCGGTAATCGGGGCCGAAATCGATCCGCACGTTGCCGGATGACAAGCAGGCCTTGTTGGCGGTGACCGGCGTCGCCCGGTTTCCCTGGTGGGTGATCCCGGCGCCGTGGACGGGGATTTGCAGCCGGATGCCGTCGCTGTCGGGCAGGCGCAGGCTGATGGGGACCTGATACGAGCAATGCCACAAGGTTGTCGCCGACACTTGTGACCGGTGGCCTTGGGCGACGAAGTCGTGGTCCTTTGCCGGCTTGCTGACCAGCTCGGCCCGCAGCCAGTGGTTTGCCGCATTTTCGATCTCGTCGAAAGTGCGGGCCTGGAAGGCTGGAGACGTGCCAAGGTCGCTCATGGTTCCGCACGGTTCCTCAGGTGGCGCCATCCCTAAAGTATAGGCGCCATCCTTCGGCCTTCAAGCCCTGGACCCAAGGGTCTCGGGCGGATTTCGACCGCTCGAAATCCGCTCTAATGCGGCAGCAACTCGCACAGATGCGCGGTCAACTCGCGGGGGGTGGCGCGGCTGAGGTCGCGGTCCACCTCGCCGACCACCATTTGACGGGTGTTGGCCGCCATGGTGGTTTCCAGTTCGGCCAGGACGGCGCGGGGGCCAACCAGGACCAGATGGTCGAAACGGCGCTCGGTGGCGGCGCGGTCCAGCTGGCCGGCGATGCGCCCCGTGCAGGCGGGGCCGGTCGCCGGGACACCCATGCCAAGTACGGGTTCCAGGTCGCGTTGCGGACCGTCGCAGCGGAATATTCGGGCTCGGGCGCCGTCGGCCACGCACACCCAGGTATGGGACGAACGCATGGCTTTCTCCTTTTCCTCCCGCCGGGGCGACAGGCAGGGTTACCCCGGCAGGATGCATCATATCATGAATGAATGGTTAATGCCGCCATGGCATGCTTGAGTGGCGAACTTTTCTGTGTATGATGACGCGCCAATCCCCGTACCCCGCCATCGGAGTTGGCATGCAAATCAAGGAAGCCCTGACATTCGACGACGTTCTGCTGGTGCCGGCAGAGTCCGACGTCCTGCCCAACAGCGTCGACACCCGCACCCGCATCACCCGATCCATCGAATTGGGCATTCCGTTGGTATCCGCGGCCATGGATACCGTCACCGAATCCGGGCTCGCCATCGCCTTGGCCCAGGCCGGCGGCATCGGCGTCATCCACAAGAATTTGGACATCCAGGCCCAGGCTGCCGAAGTGCGCAAGGTCAAGAAGTTCGAATCCGGCATGGTGGTCAACCCGGTGACCATCCACCCCGACCAGACGCTGGCCGAAGCGCTTCGCCTGATGGCCGATTTCAAGATTTCCGGCATTCCGGTGGTCGAACGCGGCTCGCGCAAGCTGGTGGGCATCCTGACCAACCGTGACGTCCGCTTCGCGTCCGACGTCCACCAGCCGGTGGCCGAGCTGATGACCAAGGACAAGCTGGTCACCGTGCGTGAAGGCGTCGACAAGGAAGAGGCCAAGCGCCTGCTGCACACCCACCGCATCGAAAAGCTGCTGGTGGTGGACGCCGACTACCGCTGCACCGGTCTGGTGACGGTCAAGGACATCGAAAAGGCCAAGGCCCATCCCAACGCCTGCAAGGACGAGCAGGGCCGCTTGCGCACCGCCGCCGCCACCGGCGTCGGTCCTGACGGCATCAAGCGCGCCGAGGCGCTGCTGGAAGCGGAAGTGGACATCATCGTCGTCGACACTGCCCATGGTCATTCCCGCGGCGTCATCGAAGCGGTTCGTCAGATCAAGGCCATGTCGTCCAAGGCCCAGGTCATCGGCGGCAACATCGCTACCCCCGACGCCGCCCGTGCGCTGGCTGACGCCGGCGCCGACGCCGTCAAGGTGGGCATCGGCCCGGGCACCATCTGCACCACCCGCATGGTGGCCGGTGTGGGCGTGCCGCAGCTTTCCGCCATCATGGAAGTCGCCGAAGTCACCCGTGAACGCGGTATCTGCCTGATCGCCGATGGCGGCATCAAGTATTCCGGCGATGTGGCCAAGGCCATCGCCGCCGGCGCCGATTGCGTGATGATCGGATCGTTGTTCGCCGGCACCGAGGAAAGCCCCGGCGAGGTGTTCCTGTACCAGGGCCGCTCGTACAAGTCCTATCGCGGCATGGGGTCCATCGGCGCCATGGCGCGGGGCTCGGCCGACCGTTACTTCCAGGCCGACGTCAACGACAGCCTGAAGCTGGTCCCCGAAGGCGTGGAAGGCCGCGTTCCCTACAAGGGCCCGGTGGGCACCGTCATCCACCAGATGGTGGGTGGCCTGCGCGCTGGCATGGGGTACACCGGCAACCGCACCATTCCCGAGATGCAGACCCGCTGCACCTTCCGTCGCATCACCAGCGCCGGCCTGCGGGAAAGCCACGTCCACGACATCTCGATCACCAAGGAAGCCCCCAATTACAAAAGCGAGTAATCGCGGGCTCAGGGATCAGGCCGGCTTCGTCACCGCGAAGCCGGCCTTTTTCATGCCCACAGATCGCGGGTGGCGTGGACCACGCGCCCGCTCACCATTGTCGCGACGACGCGGGGCAGGGTGGGCGTGCTGGCATCCACCAGCACCAGGTCGGCCCGTTGTCCGGGGGCGATCTGGCCGCGATCGGTGAAACCGGCCAGTCGCGCCGGGTTGGCGGAAACCAGGCCCCAGGCGCGGGCCAGCGGCAGTTGGCCGTCCCGCACCAGGCGGAAGGGGGCGTGGACCAAAGCCGGGTAGTAGTAATCCGAGGTCAGCACGTCCACCAGCCCCGCCGCCGCCATGTCGGCGGCCCGCATGCCGCCTTCGATATGGCTGCCGCCGCGCACCACGTTGGGGGCGCCCATGATCACCCCGTCGCCCATCTGACGGGCCGTTTCGGCGGTGGGCCGGGTCAACGGGAACTCGCACAGCGAACAGCCCATCTGGTGGAAATGCTGGCGTATCTCGGGCGATTCGTCGTCGTGCGAGGCCAGGGCGACGCCATGCTGGCGGGCCGCTTTGGCCAGCCGGCGGTTGGTGGTGTCGACCAAGGGCTGGCGGTCGGCCACCCGATGGACCAGAGCGACGAAATCCTCCAGGCTCATATGGGCGCGCTCGGCATATTGGGCCAACTTGGTCGGCTGTTCGACCCGGCGCAGGAACATGGGCAGGTGGTCGTTGAAGGCCAAAAGATGCAGGCGTCCCAGCCCCAGCCATTCCTCGATCTCGTCGGCGGCGTCGATGTTGTAGACCTCGTGGCGCAGGTGCACCCGGCTGTCACACCCCAGGCTGGGGCGCAGCCGTTCCAGGTTATCCAGGAAGGAAAGCGCCGCCTCGCGGCCACGCAGACCCGGTTCCCACGACCAGGTCAGGCCGTGCAACGCCGTGGTGATGCCGTTGGCCAGCATCTGGCGGTCGGTGTCCACCAGGGCCACATCGGTGGGGAAATGCACCTGCGGGCGCGGCATCAACTGGCGTTCGAAGGCGTCGCCATGCAGGTCGATGATCCCGGGCAGCAGCAGCAGGCCGCGCGCGTCCAAGGCTTTGCCGCCCTGATCTTCGCCCATTGCCAGGATCGTTCCGTCGTCGATGGTGACGGGGCTGTCGAGCAATTCCCCCTGGGGGGTCAGAATATGGGCGCCTTGGATACGGATGCGCATGGCACGGTCCTTACCGAAATTCGGAGGGGAACCCGCTTAATCCAGTCTCAGCCGCTTCTGGATGATGATTTGATGACATCCCCGGTGAAGGCGCGACCACTGGGGCATTCATCCATTGTGGCGTTGTTACACTTCGATACATCCTGGTCAAATCCAGGTTACGGCCCGGCTCTATGATAATCGTAAGATAATTTCCTTAGAGAGCGATCATGCGTGCCATCACCAAGGCCCTTTGGGCCGTCATCCTGGTTCCCGCCGTCTTGTGGCTGGCGGTGGAGCCAACCGCCTTGCAAGCCGATACCTTCTTTTTCCTGCGCAACAACATGGTGCAGATAAGCGGCGTGCTGACCATTTTCGCCATGAGCGCCGCCATGATTCTGGCCCTGCGTCCGACTTGGCTGGAAAGCCGGCTGGATGGCTTGGACAAGATGTATCGTCTACATAAATGGCTGGGCATCGCCGGACTGAGTTTGGCGGTGACCCATTGGCTGTGGGCCAAGGGGCCGAAATGGGCGGTCGGTTGGGGCTTGCTGGAACGACCGCAGCGTGGCCCGCGTCCTGAGCTCCCGCCCGGTATCGAGCAAGTCTTGAATTCCTGGCGCGGTGTGGCCGAAGGAGTCGGTGAATGGGCGTTCTATGCCATGGCTTTGCTGATGGTGTTGGCCCTGATCAAATATTTCCCCTATCGCCGGTTCTTCCAGACCCACCGCCTGTTGGCCGTCGGTTATCTGGTGATGGTGTTCCATTCGGTGGTGCTGACCAAGTTCAGCTATTGGAGCACGCCCTTGGGGGCGGTCCTGGCAATGCTGCTGGTGACCGGGACAATTGCTGCGGTGGTGGTGCTGCTGCGTCGGGTCGGCGCCGGCCGCAAAGTCGGCGGACATGTCGTCGCCCTGCGCGATTTTCCGCAATTGCGTTGCCTGGAAGTCCGTGTCGCCCTGGAAACGGGATGGAAGGGCCATCAGGCGGGGCAATTCGCCTTCGTCACCTTCGACAAGAAGGAAGGGGCGCACCCCTTCACCATCGCCTCAAGTTGGGATGGCAAGGACAATACGCTCAGCTTCGTCATCAAGGAACTGGGGGACCACACCGCCGCCTTGCGTCGTGGTTTGGCCCTGGGCCAAGCGGTCAGTGTCGAAGGTCCCTATGGCCGCTTCACCTTCAAGGACGATCGCCCGCGCCAGATCTGGGTGGGCGGCGGCATCGGCATCACGCCGTTCCTGGCTCGTGCCCGCCAATTGGCCGCTGGCCAAGGTCGGCCGGGCCAACAGATCGACCTGATCCACACCACCGTGGAAGAAGACGCCCAGGCCTTGGCCGAATTGCATGGCCTGGCCGACCAGGCCGGCATCCGTCTGCATGTGATGGTGGATGGTCGCGACGGCCGCCTTGACGGGGAAAAGCTGGGCCAAATGGTGCCCGGCTGGGATCGGGCCAGCGTGTGGTTCTGTGGCCCCGCCGGTTTCGGCCATGCGCTGCGCGGCGATCTGGCGCGCCATGGCATGGCGGTGTCGCGGCGTTTCCATCAGGAAATGTTCGCCATGCGTTAACAGAGAGGGGACGCACCGTTTTGGCATGGCCGGGGCTGCGAATTGTCATAGCTGGCACCCGGCCTGCGGCGGCAGGCTGGCAGGGTCAATTCAGGTCATGATCGGAGCCGGCGATGTTGTCCGCCCCCACGTCCCCCATATACCAAGCCCTGTGCGAAGCCCTGGACGACGAATACAAGGCCCGCGCCACCTATGCGGCGGTCATCGACCGTTTTGGGCCGGTGCGCCCGTTCATCAACATCATTCAGTCGGAACAGCGTCACATCAACGCCTTGCAACTGCTGCTGCGCCGCCGGGGCTGGCCGATTCCCGACGATCCCCATGGCGGGCGGGTCGAGGCCCCGGCCAGCATCGAGGAAGCCTGCCGCCTGGGGGTGCGGGCGGAATTGGACAACGTGGCGCTTTATGACCGGCTGAACACCCTGGCCGCCGAGGACGACGAGGTGTTGGCGGTGTTCGCCAATTTGCAAGGCGCCTCGCAGAACCGGCATTTGCCGGCCTTCCAGCGCAATGCCGATGGCGCGGGCTGCCATGGTGGCGGTCGTGGCAATCGTGGCGGCGGCCGCTGCGGTTAAGGCCGGGCGGGGACAGGCCGGCCTTGCGCCGGGGCGGGATTGCTCCTAAAACCCAATCCTTGTCCGCCTTTTGCCGAAAGTCCGCCCATGACCCCCGCCGCCCGCCTTGCCGCCGCCATGGAAGTGCTGGACGAAATCCAGGCCAGCCCCAAGCCGGCCGACCAGATCGCCTCGCTTTACTTCAAAAGCCGTCGCTATATCGGGTCCAAGGATCGCCGTGCCGTGTCGGAAACCGTGTGGCGGGTGATGCGGACCAAGGCGCGCATCGATTGGTGGCTGGAAGCGTTGGACTTTCCCGCCGACGCCCGCGCCCGGGTCCTGGCCGACCTGGTGTTCCAAGGCGGCAAGCCCGAACCTGAACTGTTCCAAGGCGCTCATGCCGCCCGCCCGCCCAGCGGCGAGGAACGTCGGATGATGGAAGCCTTGCGCGGCAAGTCGCCGTTCCACCACGCCATGCCGGCCTGGGTGAAGGGCGAGTTCCCTGAATGGCTGACCCCGCGCCTGAGCGAATTGTGGGGCGAACGCATGCCCGCCGAGGTGGGGGCCATGCGCGACGAGGCGCCGCTGGATCTGCGCGTCAACACGCTGAAGGCGACCCGCGACGAAGCCTTCGTCGCGCTCAAGAAGGAACGGGTCAACAGCACGCCCACCGAGATTTCCCCCATCGGCCTGCGTCTGGCCAACCGCGTCGCCCTGGTGCAGTTGCAGGCCTGGCGCGACGGTTTGGTCGAGGTCCAGGACGAAGGCTCGCAATTGGTGGCGCTGATCGCCGACGCCCGGCCCGGCATGGCGGTGGTGGATTACTGCGCCGGCGCCGGCGGCAAGACCCTGGCCTTGGCGGCGGCCATGAACAACACGGGGCGTCTGGTCGCCTGCGACGTGGCCGAATGGCGGGTCGACAAGGCCCAGGCCCGTCTGCGCCGGGCCGGGGTGCATAACGTCACCCGTCGGGTGATCGACGGCGAATCCGACAAGTGGATCAAGCGGTCGGCGGGGGCTTATGATCGGGTGCTGGTGGATGCGCCCTGTTCGGGCACCGGCACCTGGCGCCGCAATCCCGACGCCAAGTGGCAGCTGACCGAGGAAACCGTCCAGGAACTGGTGGTGCGTCAGCAGGCCATTCTGACCAGCGCCGCCCGTCTGGTGAAGCCGGGCGGACGCTTGATCTATGCCACCTGTTCCATCCTGTCCGAGGAAAACGAGGATCAGGTGGACCGCTTCCTGGCCAGCCATCCCGACTACAAGGTTCTGCCGGTGCCGGGCCTGTGGGGCGAGTTGGTGGGGACCGCTTGCCCGGTCACCGGGGCGTATCTGCGGCTGTCGCCTTATGGCCACGGCACCGACGGGTTTTTCGCCGCGGTGTTGGAAAAGGCGTCAGAATAGGAGCGGCTTCATCGCCCCCCACACCTGCTGTGCCTTGTTCCAGCCGTTCAGGATGTCGCCGGCCGGGTCGTTGACCTTGGTCGGATTGTTGGCCTCGGCCCGCAGCGCCAGGGCGTCGTAATTATCGGCGATGCCTTGTTCGGTCTGCTTGGTCAGGCCGCTCAGCAACGCCGCCGCCGAACCGCCGCCGGCCACGCCGCCACCGCCCGCCGCCAGACTGGCCCGAGCCGTCGCCGCCTGACGCTTCAGCAGGTCGCGCTGTTGCCGTGCCCGCTGTTCCTGCTGCAACGCCATCATCTGGTTCTGCTGGTTGATCTGATTGGTCTGGGCCTGGGCCTGCGCCTTGGCTTGGTTGTTCTGTGACACCATCTGCAAGCCGGTGGTCGCGGCGCTGATGGCAGCGGGGCTTCCAAATCCTCCCATGTGGGTTCTCCAAAAGTGTGTTCGCTATTTGTTCTAAATTTTTACGTGCCATGAGTCAAGGAATTTAGACCTATAGCGCAGTCATGAAAAAAGGCCCCGGATCGCTCCGGGGCCTTGTGTTCCTTAAACCGCCCGTTCCTTGACATAGGAACCGGGGCCGTCTTCCACCACCTTCAGCTTGCCGTCGCCGGGATGGCGAGCGGGGACGGTCTTGGTGCCCTTGGTCGCCCAGGCGTGCCAGTCGGGCCACCACGACCCTTCGACCTGGGTGGCGCCGTTCAGCCAGGTGTCAGGGTTCTTCACCTTCTTGGCGTTGGTCCAATAGCAATACTTGTTGGCGGCGGGCGGGTTGACCACCCCGGCGATGTGACCCGACGCCGACAGCACGAACTTGACCGGACCGCCGGAATTCTGGGTCAGGGCAAAGGTCGACTTCCACGGCGCGATGTGGTCTTCGCGGGCGCTCAGCATGTAGATGGGGGTCTTGATCTTGGAAAGGTCGATATCGACCCCGTCCAACTGGATGCCGCCCGGCTGAACCAGCAGGTTCTGCTGATACATCTTGCGCAGGTAGAAACTGTGCATGGCCGCCGGCATGCGGGTGGAATCGGAATTCCAGTACAACAGGTCGAAGGGGAAGGGATCCTTGCCCAGCAGGTAATTGTTGACCACGAACGACCAGATCAGGTCGTTGGCGCGCAGCATGTTGAAGGTCATGGCCATGTCGCGGCCGTCCAGATAGCCAGCCTCGTTCATGCGGCTTTCCAGGGCGACCAGCTGTTCCTCGTCGATGAAGACGCCCAGTTCGCCCGGTTCCGAGAAATCGGTCATGGTGGTGAACAGCGTGGCGCTGGCGATGCCGGTCAAGCCCTTGGCGGCCATATAGGCCAGGGTGCACACGGTCAGCGTGCCGCCCAGGCAATAGCCGACAGCGTTGACTTCCTTGTGGCCGGTGGCCTGCTCGATGGCCTTGATGGCGGCCAGCGGGCCTTCCAGCATGTAATCGGCGAAGCCCTTGGCGGCCAGATGTTCGTCGGGGTTGACCCAAGAAATGACGAACACGGTGTGGCCCTGGTCCACTGCCCATTTGATGAAGCTGTTTTTGGGCCGCAGATCCAGGATGTAATACTTGTTGATCCACGGCGGCACGATCAGCAGCGGCCGGTCGGCCACCGTTTCGGTGGTCGGATCAAACTGCAGCAGCTGCATCAGGTCGTTCTGATAGACCACCTTGCCCGGGGTGACGGCGATGTTCTCGCCCACCTTGAAGGCGTCGTAATCGGTCATCTTGATGGAAAGCTTGCCCTTGCCGCGTTCCAGGTCGGACAACAGGTTGTCCAGGCCCTTGATCAGGTTCTCGCCGCCGGTTTCCACGGTGGTGCGCAGCACTTCCGGGTTGGTCAGCACGAAATTGCTGGGCGCCATGGCGTCGACGAACTGGCGGGTATAGAAGTCCACCTTCTGGGCGGTGTGGTCGTCCAGACCTTCGACGCCGTGCACCAGACCGTGCATGTAGCGCGCCGACAGCAGATAGGACTGCTTGATGAAGTCGAAGACTTCGTTTTCTTCCCACATCTCGTCCTTGAAGCGACGGTCGGCGGGGTCGGGCTTGGCGATGGGCTCGGCATGCTCGCCGAACAGGCGCCGCGCCGTGTTCTGCCACAAAGCCAGATAGTCGTTCCACAGCGTCAGGTTGGCTTCCACCAGCTTGACCGGGTCGCTCATCATCTTGGCCGTCATTTCCATGAAGGCGTTGCCGATGTTGAGCGGGTCGAAGTTCTGCGGTCCCGGTTCGCTCGCCTGACGGGACACGAACTCGGAGACGATGCGTTGCGCCCGTTCCGCGATGTTGGCCATCGCCTGCGACAGCTCGGCGGGATCGATCACCTTCACGTCTGCGCCCTTTTCTTCGGCCATAAGTATCCCTCGTTGCAGCGACGAACCCGCGTTCGTCTCAACCAGACGAACGTCAATGGCAGGGGGACTTTTCCGTCTAAGGTCCAGAACCGTTCCAACGGTTCACGATCCCCCCATAGCCCTATATACTTTCCTTCGACGGCCTGTTAAACGTGAACTTGCCGTAAAGAGTGGTGGAAAACCATTTTTCCATGTCTTCAGGGTGGGTGGTCAGACCATGATTGGTGATTTCGAACGCAATGCCTCGGGGGCTTCCGTGACTGTCGGGGCCTGGGCGCGAAGCGTGACGCTGCTGGCTTTCCTGGCGGCGTGTTCGTCCGTTCCCGACGCGGTGAACCCGGTCGAGTGGTACAAGGGTACCCGCGACTTCATCACCGGCAAGGACGAACCGGAAACCGCCAGCACCACCACGTCGCCGGCCAAGGATACCAAGCCGGTCCCCACCGCCGAGAACCGCAAGGGCACCCCCAAGGGGCTGGTGGCCGACAGCGGCAACGCCCAATATGCCGAACCGATCCGCCGCGAAGTGACGCCTACCCGTCCGCTGGCGCGCAAGGCTCCGGCCGCCGACCAGCAAGTGGCCGCCGCCGCCCCGGCTCCCGCCGCGGCCGCCGCCGTCCACTCGTCGCCGTTGCCGCCGGCGCAAACCCAGACCGCCGCCGCCTCGACCCGTGCCGACCAGGGACCCGATGGTCCGGTGGCCATGAACATGACCCCGCCGCCCCCCGCCGACGTGCCGGAAACCGTGCCGGTCCCCGGCCGTCCCAAGCGTTTGCAGCAGCATTTCGAACAGCGTCTGGCCGAATCCGCCCAGCAGGTGGTGCGCCCCGGCATGGTCGACATGCCGCAGATGGCCCGCGCCTCGTATGGCGAGGAAGCGCCCATCCATCTGGTGCCCCCGGGCTCGAACAAGAAGGCCCGCTCGGCCGGCGGCGGCAAGGGCATGGCGGCACCCGCCCCCGAACCCATGCCGGCGGCGTCGTTCCAGGTGGCCTCGGTGCAGTTCGCCGGCGGCGCCAAGCTTGACCGGTCCGACCTGTCCGCCATTGCCGAGGTGGCCAGGCTTTACAAGCAGACCAAGGGCGTGGTCCGCGTCATCGGTTACGCCCCGACCCCCGGTTTCAGCCGTTACGATCCGGTGTCGCAGGTGATGGGCGGTCTGGAGGCATCCCAAGCCCGTGCCGAAGCGGTGGCCCGCGAACTGAACCGCCGTGGCGTTCCGGCCTCCAAGATCATGGTGGCCGCTGATCCCGGTTATGCCGGTTCCGGCGGCACGGAAGGCGCCCAGGTCTTCCTGGACGTGATGTGACGCCACGCCGTGCCGCCATCGCCCAGGCGTTGGCGGTGCTGGCACCGTTGATTCCCCGTTACGACCGCGACGCGGTGCTTGATCTGGCCGAGGATTCGCCCGGACTGCGCCATGCGTCCCCACAGGCCGCGGCTTGGCTGGCCTTGACCAGCCATGTGCGCCATGTCCACAGCGATTACGACAGCCTGCGCGATGACGGCTATGACGCCGATTCCGCCCGCTATTTCTGCGCTCGGGCGATGGCCGACACCTTGGCGTCCTGGGGATGCCGCAAGCGTCTGGATTCGACCGCTTCAGACTAAAGTACCGGCTGTCTTGTGCCTGCGGATAGTGCAGAGTTTGCATGGTGTCTAAATTCCGGGCGCATCCCATTTAAGACGAAGAGAGTGCTGCTCTCTATGTTCTCGGTATGGATGCGGCGGTTCCCGTCTGAGCGGAGGTCCCATGGAAAACTTGCGCATCGCCACGCGGTTGTTGTTCATCCCCTTCGTCATGGCCCTGCTGCTGATCATGGTTGCGGCCTCGGGCTATCACGGCATGACCCGCATCGAGAACGCCCTGGCCAGCGTCTATAACGACCGCGTGGTACCGTTGCGCGATCTGAAGGTGGTTTCCGACCTTTATGCCGTCAACATCGTCGACACCACCCACAAGGTGCGCGCCGGGGCGTTAAGCTTCCAACAGGGCACCGCCAACGTGGACAAGGCCGAGGCCGAGATTCTCAAGCGCTGGCAGGCCTATACCTCGACCTATCTGACCGATGACGAGGTCAGGCTGGTCCAGCAGGTGACCGACAAGATGAAGGCGGCCGATCAGGCGGTGAAGGACGTTCGCGCCCTGTTCGTGGCCGGCGACGGGGCCGGGGTGGCCAATTTCGCCGAGACCCGGCTTTATCCCCAAATCGATCCCTTGACCGAAGATATTGCCAAGCTGATCGACCTGCAGTTGACCGAGGCCGAGAAGAACTACACCGAGTCCCTGGCGCTTTACCGCAACATGGGGCTGGTGATCCTGGTCACCTTGATCGCGGCCTTGGCTTTGGGGTTCGGGATTTCCTGGTGGGTCGGCAACGGCATCTCGGGCCCAGTGCGCGCCATGACCGAGGCCATGACCCATTTGGCCGGCGGCGACAAGTCCACGGAAATTCCGGCGCGCGGCCGCAAGGACGAAGTGGGCGCCATGGCTGGGGCCGTCCAGGTGTTCAAGGACAACATGATCCGCGCCGACCAACTGGCCGCCGAGCAGCAGGCGGCCCAGGCCGAGCAGTTGCGGCGCGGCCAAGTGCTGGACGACTTGACCCGGAACTTTGATTCCGCCGTCAGCAGCGCCTTGGGGGTGGTGGCCGGGGCCGCCACCGAAATGGAGGCCACCGCCCAATCCATGACCGAGAACGCCCGCCAGACCAACGCCCAGGCGGCGGTGGTGGCTGCGGCGACCGAAGAAGCCAGCGCCAGCGTGCAGACGGTGGCGTCGGCGGCCGAGGAACTGTCGGCTTCCATCGCTGAAATCGGCCGGCAGGTGGAAAAGTCCAGCAACACCTCGCAGGCCGCCGCCGAAGAAGCGCAGCGGACCAACCAGACGGTGCGGACCTTGGCCGACACTTCGGTGCGCATCGGCGAGGTGGTCGGGCTGATCAACGACATCGCCAGCCAGACCAACCTGCTGGCGCTGAACGCCACCATCGAGGCGGCCCGCGCAGGCGAGGCCGGCAAGGGCTTCGCCGTGGTGGCCGGCGAAGTGAAGTCCTTGGCCAACCAGACCGCCAAGGCCACCGAGGAAATCACCAACCAGATATCGTCGGTTCAGGGCGCCACCCGCGATGTGGTCGCCGCCATCAACGCCATCGTCGGGCGCATCACCGAGATCAACCAGATCGCCAGCGCCATCGCCGCGGCGGTAGAGGAACAATCGGCGGCGACGGTGGAAATCGCCCGCAACATCCAGCAGGCCGCCGCCGGCACCGAGGACGTTTCGTCCAGCATCGGCGGCGTCAGCCAGGCGGCGTCGGAAACCGGAATCTCGGCCGAGCAGGTGTTGGAGGTGGCGAAGTCGCTGGCCCGGGAATCCGACGAACTGAAATCCATGATCGGGGCCTTCCTGGCCGACGTCAAAGCAGCCTAGCGGCGGAAGTTAAGACAAAAGTATTGGCCTCCTATCCCAAAGCGCTGCCCTTGCTGTCATTGAATGCAGCCGGGGCAGGCGTCATCTCTGCCTGTGATATCGCTTCGCAACATGACGGCGAAGCGCGGCGCCAAAGGGTGGAGAAACGGTATGAAGTCCTTCGACAACCTGGCCATCGGCAAGAAGCTGGCCGCGGCCTTTGGCGTCATCTTGCTGTTGCTGGTGATCAATCTGGCCCTGGGGTTCGCCGGCATCCGCAAGCTGGAACTGGCGGGGCTGGACTTGGCCGACAACTGGCTGCCCAGTGTCAAGGCGATCAGCGAAATGCAGAATGCCGCGCAGACCTTCCGGCGCAAGGAATTGCAGCATGTGCTGACCAGCGACGATTCCGAAATGGCGATGGTCGAAAAGGATTTGGACGAGGCGGCGCAAACCCTGGCATCGAAGCGCAAGGTCTATGAAGCGCTGATTTCGTCGGACGAGGAACGGGCGCTTTATCAGACCTTTTCCAAGCAATTCGACCAATATTGGGAAATCCACAAGCGTCTGATCAAATTGTCGCGCGCCAACAGCAACGAGGAAGCCCGGCTGCTGTTGCGTGACGAAAGCCTGCCGTTGTTCAACGCTTTGAATGGGACCTTGAACAAGGCGGCGGCCATGAATGCCGACGGCGCCGCCCGTTCCCGCGATCTCGTGAACCAGGCGTCTTCCACCACCAAGCTGATGGCGATGGCGGTGTTCGCCGTCGTCACGGTTTTGATCGTCGGCGCCGGTCTGCTGTTGCGTGCCGGCATCGCCACGCCCATCGTCGCCATGACCGCCGCCATGGAACGTCTCGCCAATGGCGACAAGCAGGCCGAGATTCCGGCGCGCGGCCGCAAGGACGAAGTGGGCGCCATGGCTGGGGCCGTCCAGGTGTTCAAGGACAACATGATCCGCGCCGACCAACTGGCCGCCGAGCAGCAGGCGGCCCAGGCCGAGCAGTTGCGGCGCGGCCAGGCGGTCGAGCGGTTGACCCGGGACTTCGACGCTTCGGTGAACAGCGCCTTGGGGGTGGTGGCCGGCGCCGCCACCGAAATGGAGGCTACCGCCCAATCCATGACCGGCAACGCCCAGCAGACCAACAGCCAGGCCACGGTGGTGGCCGCCGCGACCGAACAGGCCAGTGCCAGCGTGCAGACGGTGGCGTCGGCGGCCGAGGAGCTGTCGGCTTCCATCGCCGAAATCGGCCGGCAGGTGGAAAAGTCCAGCGCGACGTCGCGGGCCGCCGCCGAAGAAGCCGTCCGCACCAACCAGACGGTGCAGGCCTTGGCCGACACCTCGGCGCGCATCGGCGAGGTGGTGGGGCTGATCGGCAATATCGCCAGCCAGACCAACCTGTTGGCGCTGAACGCCACCATCGAGGCGGCGCGGGCCGGCGACGCCGGCAAGGGCTTCGCCGTGGTGGCCGGCGAGGTGAAGTCCCTGGCCAACCAGACCGCCAAGGCCACAGAGGAAATCACCAACCAGATATCGTCGGTTCAGGGCGCCACTCGCGACGTGGTCGCCGCCATCAACGCCATCGTCGGGCGCATCACCGAGATCAACCAGATCGCCAGCGCCATCGCCGCGGCGGTGGAAGAACAATCGGCGGCGACGGTGGAAATCGCCCGCAACATCCAGCAGGCCGCCGCCGGGACCCAGGAAGTGTCGTCCAGCATCGGCGGTGTCAGTCAGGCTGCGTCGGAAACCGGCATGGCGGCGGAACAGGTTTTGGACGTGGCCCGTTCCCTGGCGCGCGAGGCGGACGAATTGAAGGGGCTGATCGATCGTTTCCTGACCGACGTCAAGACCGCCTGAAGGTCATCCGCGCCGCTGGCGGCGCGGGGCGGCTTTGCCCAAAAAGCTGTCGCATCTGGAACCTTGGCGCGCTAGAACTGTTCCCTTCCGTTCCGCCGACTTCAGGGAAAGTGACTGGCGTCATGAGCACCGAGCAGGAATTCCATCGCATCAAGCGTTTGCCCCCTTATGTCTTCGCCGAAGTGAACGCCATGAAGGCGCGAGCTCGCGCCGCCGGCGAAGACATCATCGACTTCGGCATGGGCAATCCCGATCAGCCGACCCCCGCCCATATCGTCGAAAAGCTGGTGGAGGCCGCCCGCAACCCGCGCGCCCACCGCTATTCCATGAGCCGTGGCATTCCCGGCCTGCGTAAGGCGTTGTGCGCCTATTACCAGCGGCGTTTCGGGGTCGATCTGGACCAGGAAAGCGAATGCATCGTCACCTTGGGCTCCAAGGAAGGCCTGGCCAATCTGGCCAACGCCATCACCAGCCCCGGCGACGTGGTGCTGGTGCCTAATCCCAGCTATCCCATCCATCCTTATGGCTTCATCATCGCCGGCGGCTCGTGCCGCTATGTGCCGGTGACCCCCGACGCCGAGTTCCTGCGCTCGCTGGACCGCGCCGTGCGCCACTCGGTGCCCAAGCCCATCGCTTTGGTGCTGAACTATCCCAGCAATCCGACGGCTTTGCTGGCCGACCTGGATTTCTATGGCCAGGTGGTGGATTTCTGCCGTCATCACGGCATCTGGATCCTGTCGGACCTGGCCTATTCGGAAATCTATTTCGACGTGGCGCCGCCGCCGTCGATCCTGCAGATTCCGAACGCCAAGGACATCGCGGTGGAATTCACCTCCATGTCCAAGACCTACAACATGCCGGGCTGGCGCATCGGTTTCGCCGCCGGCAACAAGAAGTTGATCGCCGCCTTGGGGCGTATCAAGTCGTACCTGGATTACGGCGCCTTCACCCCCATCCAGGTGGCAGCCACGGCAGCGTTGAACGGTCCGCAGGATTGTGTCGAGGACATCCGCCAGCTGTACAAGGGCCGGCGCGACGCGCTGATCGAAGGCCTGCACGCCGCCGGCTGGAACGTTCCCAGCCCGCCGGCCACCATGTTCGCCTGGGCCCCCATTCCGCCGGCTTTCGCCCATCTGGGAAGCTTGGAGTTTTCCAAGCTGCTGATGCGTGAAGCCCAGGTGGCGGTGGCGCCGGGCATCGGTTTCGGCGAATACGGTGACAATTACGTCCGTATCGGTCTGGTGGAAAACACCCAGCGGACCCGTCAGGCGGTTCGCAACATCAAGTCCTTCCTGGGCAATTATGACAAGGTCCTGGAAGAATCCGAAAAGCAACGCGCGGTGAGTGTCTGATGAAGTCCTTGAAGATTGCTGTCGCCGGCCTGGGCACCGTGGGTGCCGGTCTGGTCAAGTTGTTGTCCGACAATGCCGCCCCCATCGCCGCCCGCGCCGGCCGCCCGGTGCAAGTGACCGCCGTTTCCGCCCGTGACCGCAACCGTGACCGCGGTGTGACCATCGGTGCCGACGTCAGCTGGTACGAAGACGCCGTGCAGATGGCGGCCGAAGCCGACGTGGACGTGGTGGTGGAAGTCATCGGCGGTTCCGAAGGCGTGGCCCGTCGGGTGGTGGAGACCGCCATCGGCCGTGGTCTGCACGTGGTCACCGCCAACAAGGCGCTTTTGGCCCATCATGGTGTCGCCTTGGCCCTGGCGGCCGAGGCCAAGAACGTCACCATCGGTTTCGAAGCGGCGGTGGCCGGCGGCATCCCCATCATCAAGGCGCTGAAGGAAGGTCTGGCCGGCAACACGCTGAGCCGGGTGACCGGCATTCTGAACGGCACCTGCAACTACATCCTGACCACCATGCGCGAACAGGGGCGCGACTTCGCCGACGTGCTGGCCGAGGCCCAGGCTTTGGGGTACGCCGAGGCCGATCCCAGCTTCGACATCGACGGCGTCGATGCCGCCCACAAGCTGTCGATCCTGACCAGCCTGGCCTTCGCCACCCCGGTGGACTTCGCCTCCATGTATGTGGAAGGCATCCGCCACGTCTCGGCCGTCGACATCGACTTCGCCGAAAAGCTGGGTTATCGCATCAAGCTTTTGGGCATCGCCCAGGCCACCGATCATGGCATCGAACAGCGGGTGCATCCTTGCATGGTGCCGGCCTCGGCCCCCATCGCCAAGGTCGACGGGGTGTTCAACGCCGTGGTCGCCGAAGGCGATTTCGTCGGCCGTTCCATCTATGAAGGCCGTGGGGCCGGCGCCGGTCCCACGGCGTCGGCTGTCGCCGCCGACATCATCGACATCGCCCGCGGCAACCGCTCGCCGGTTTTCGGCGTGCCCACCGCCGCCTTGCAGGCTCAGCCGGTGGCCGCCATGGAGCGCCGCCAGGGGGCCTATTACATGCGGCTGATGGTGCTGGACCGCCCCGGCGTGCTGGCCGACGTGGCCCAGGCGCTCAGGGCCGAAGGGGTGTCGGTGGAACAGATGATCCAGCCGGGCCGGGCGCCGGGCGAGACCGTCCCCATGGTGATGACGCTGCACGACACGGAGGAAGCCGCCATGAACCGGGCGGTGGACCGCATCAAGGCTTTGGACGCGGTGGTCGAGCCGCCGCGCCTGATCCGCATCGAAGATATGTAAAGACGTCAAAGGCAGGACCGTCCCCATGCCCAATCGTGTTTTCGTGCCCCCACCGCACGCCTTGGACCGCAATCTGGCCCTGGAAGTGGTGCGCGTCACCGAAGCCAGCGCGCTTGCCGCCTCGCGCTTTGTCGGGCGCGGCGACGAGAAGGTCGCCGACGAGGCGGCCAGCGAAGCCATGCGCCAAGCGCTGAACAGCCTGTCCATGGCCGGCAAGGTGGTCAATGGCGGTGGCCTGACCCTGGGCGAGACGGTGGGAACCGGAAACGGTCCCAAGGTGGACATCGTGCTGACCGCCATCGAAGGCGCCACCATCTGCGCCAAGGGCGGACACAACGCCATTTCGGTGATCGCGGCGACCGAGGAAGGTTCGTTCCTGCACGTGCCCGACGGCGTCTACATGGAAAAGCTGGCGGTGGGGCCGGGGCTGCCCCAGGGCGTCATCGATCTGACTGTCAGCCCGGAAGACAATCTGATCAACGTCGCCGCCGCCAAAGGGGTGTCGGTGGCCGACCTGACCGTGTGCATGCTGGACCGGCCGCGCCATGGTGACCTGCTGGGCCGTATCTACGAAGCCGGGGCGCGGGTGGTGCTGATCGAGGACGGCGACGTTTCCGGCGCCATCGCCGTCGGCTTGCCCCAGACCGGCATCGACCTTTACATGGGATCGGGCGGCGCCGCCGAGGGCGTGCTGGCCGCCGCCGGGCTGAAATGTCTGGGTGGACAGATGCAGGGCCGCCTGCTGCTGCGCGGCGAGGACGACCGCGTCAAGGCCCGTGCCGCCGGCCTGAAGGACCCGCATGCGGTGTGGTCCATCGCCGACATGGTCAAGGGCGAGGTGATGTTCGCCGCCACCGGCATCACCGACGGCAACCTGCTGGACGGCATCCGCCTGCGTCCGGGCGGCGCCACCAGCCATTCCCTGGTCATGCGTTCGGCCACCGGCACGTTGCGCACCATGACCTCGTTGCATGACTTCACCCGCCACGCCCAATTGCATCGGGACTAGCATTCCATGACCCTTCCGGCTTTCCTTGGCGTCGAACGTTCCCTGACCGGCCGGCGATGGCAGGAAGCCGGGGGCGACGAACGTCTGGCCTTGACCCTGTCCCAGCGCCTGGCCTTGCCGGAAGTGGTGGGGCGGGTCCTGGCGGCGCGTGGCATCGGCCTGGATCAGGCGGAAAGCTTTCTGTCGCCGACGCTGCGCGACCTGCTGCCCGATCCCAGTCATCTGAAGGACATGGACAAGGCCGCGGCCCGGGTGGCGCAGGCGGTGATGGATGGCGAACCCGTCGGCATCTTCGGCGATTACGATGTGGACGGGGCGACGTCGTCGGCGCTGCTGGCGACGTTTCTGACCACCGCCGGCGGCAATCCGCTGGTCCACATTCCCGACCGCATGATCGAAGGCTATGGCCCCAACCTGCCGGCACTGCACAAGCTGGCGGGGCAGGGGGCTCGCGTGGTGGTGACGGTGGATTGCGGCACCACGGCGTTCACGCCCCTGGAAGGCGCGGCCGAAGCCGGCATCCAGGTGGTGGTGGTCGACCATCACGAGGCCGAGCCGGAACTGCCCCGGGCCTATGCGGTGGTCAATCCCAAGCGCCTGGACGACGACAGCCCGCACGGCCATCTGGCGGCCGTCGGCGTTACCTTCCTGCTGGTGGTGGCGGTCAACCGCTGCCTGAAGCAGGCGGGCTGGTACGGCCCGACCCGCCCGGCCCCCGACCTGATGCAATGGCTGGACGTGGTGGCCCTGGGCACCGTGTGCGACGTGGTCCCCCTGGTGGGCGTCAACCGTGCCCTGGTGACCCAGGGGCTGAAGGTGATGGCCAAGCGGGCCAATGTGGGCTTGTCGGCGCTGTCCGACGTGGCCGGGGTGAAGGAACGGCCCGACGCCTATCATCTGGGGTACCTGCTGGGGCCCAGGGTCAACGCTGGCGGCCGTGTCGGCCAGTCGGAACTGGGCTCGCGGCTGCTGTCCACCAAGGACCCGCTGGAGGCCGCCGACATCGCCCGCCAGTTGGACGGCTACAACAAGGAACGCCAGGAAATCGAGGCCGCCGTGCTGCTGGAAGCCATCGAACAGGTGGAAGGTCGCGCCGACGACGGTTTGCCGCTGGTGCTGGCGGCGGGCGAGAACTGGCATCCCGGCGTCATCGGCATCGTCGCCGGTCGCCTCAAGGAACGTTACGGCCGTCCGGCCTGCGTGGTGGCCCTGGACGGCGACGAGGGCAAGGGCTCGGGGCGATCCATCACCGGGCTGGATTTGGGCTGCGCGGTGATCGCGGCGCGCCAGCAAGGCCTGTTGAAGGCCGGCGGCGGCCATGCCATGGCGGCGGGCTTCACCGTCGCCCGCGACCGACTGGGCGAGTTCAAGGCCTTCCTGGCCGACCGCCTGTCGGCCCAGCTGACCGGCGAACTGGTGCCGGTGCTGGAACTGGACGGCGCCATCGACGCTGCCGGGGCCAGCCTGTCCCTGGTCGAGACCCTGAAGCAATTGGGTCCCTTCGGCGCCGGTAACCCGGAACCGCGCTTCGCCATTTCCAATGCCCGGGTGGTCAAGTCCGACGTGGTCGGCCAGGGCCATATCCGCGTCATCGCCCAAGGATCGGGCGGGCAACGCCTGAAAGCCATCGCCTTTCGCGCCGCCGATGCCGAGATGGGGCACGCCCTGCTGGCCGGCCAGGGCCAGACCTTCCATCTGGCGGGCACGTTGCGGGTGGATTCCTGGCAGGGAAACGACGCCGTTCAGTTGATCATCGACGACGCCGCGCCGGCCCGATGAAAATGGTCGAAATTTTTTTCAAAAAGCCGCTTGACCAAGGGGGCGGTCCCCGGTAAAAGGTCGCCCTCACCTCGCGACGTCCCCATCGTCTAGAGGCCTAGGACACCGCCCTTTCACGGCGGCGACAGGGGTTCGAATCCCCTTGGGGACGCCAATTTCGCTTGAGCGTTGATTTTTAAGCAAAAATCGCAGCATTGTTGTAGAGCTCGTTGTCCATGATGTACAACGCGATCATGGCTGACGACGACGTGCTTGATACCCTCTACCTATTCCAACCTCGCGGCCCAGGAACGGCTTGGCTGTTCCGTATGCCCACGCCTGCGGCCCTGGTCGGCCGCACTGACCTGCCATGGGAATCTTCCTCCAGTCTGAAGTAGAGTCCGGCCCATCGAAAGGACGGACTTATGAAGCGCAGCAGGTTCTCTGAGGAGCAGATCATCGGCATCCTGAAGGAGCAG
>MKVK01000056.1 GCA_001898825.1 Magnetospirillum sp. 64-120 | reverse complement strand
GCCGGTCCAGGCGGTCTTGCGGCCCGAGATCAGCCGGGCGCTGACCTCATAGGCGGTGGCGGGCAAGAGGCCCGCGCTGATCACCGTGCCGCCCTCGGCCAGATCCTGCGTATCGCCGCGCAGGATGATGGCGGTGGTGCCCGCGAGCCGGATGCGCCAGCGCAGGCCCCGCGCATCCAGATCGCTGTCCCAGCCGAGCTGCAGCGCCACGCGCCGACCGGCGCCTCCGGCATCCTTCAGGACGATGGCGCTGACGGCAAATCCTGACACCGGCTGGACCGGGATCGTGGTGCCCGGCGTGGCGGGCGTGTCGGGCAGTTCAAACTCCGCGCTCCAGTCGTAATCCGCCGGATCACGCTCGCGGATCGAGACCTTCTTCAGGCCGGTGCGCAGATCCTCGACCACCTCGCTGATCGAGAAGTCCTTGCTGACATAGCCGTTGCGGGCGCTCGACCAGTCGGCGGTGTCGAGGAGTTCCAGCGCCGAGGCATCGGGCGGCAGGGTCAGGCTGTGGCGGCGGAAGCGGCGCTCGTCCTCGATCCATGCCCGCATCAGGCGCTGCACCTGTCGCTTGTAAGGCACGGCGGGCAGCGTCAGATCGGCGGTGCGGCGGCCGAAGGCATCGGCGGCCTCCCAGGCGGCATTGGTGCGCGGCGGCGCCTCCTTGCTTTCCCAGAGGCTCTCGGGGTCGGGATATTGCGCGGTGACCGCGTTAAAGGTCTCCTCCAGCCCCGGAAACGGGTCGTAATCCTGCGGCTTCGAGACGATGATATCGTCATCGGTAAAGCTGTAGACCGGCAGCGCCGGGGCGCCGACCTGCACCTTCCAGCCATACCCGACATCGGCGATGGTGCCCGCGCAGGCCTTCAGCAGCTCCCCCAGCACCGAGGCCGGTTCCTGTGTCAGGATCGCCTCCATCCCGGCGCGCCAGGCCGGTTCGGTCCCGCCACCCTTCTTCGCCCTTGGCGCATCGCAGGCATTCATGGCGGCGATCCAGACCCCGGCTGGCAGGGCCGCGACCGGCTCGCCGCCGCCGTAGATCTCGCCCCCCGGCAGCGGGATGCCGCGCAGCAGGTTCCACGCCATCACGACGGGATTGTCGGTCTGCGCCCAGGTCGCCGGATCAGCCAGCCGCTGCGGCCCGACCCCGCCCGCCGTGCTGTCCTTGCGGAGGTCATAGAGCGGGATGCCCGACATCTCGAAGCGATAGCGCGGCACCTGCGCCATGGCCTCGCGGTCATAATA
>MKVK01000055.1 GCA_001898825.1 Magnetospirillum sp. 64-120 | reverse complement strand
GATGGCTTCAGCAAACGGTATGGGCTGAAACGTTTGGTTTATGCCGAGCGATACGAGGATATCCGCACCGCCATTCAGCGGGAAAAGAACCTCAAACACTGGCCGAGAGCTTGCAAGGTCAAGCTGATCCTGGCCGACAATCCAAACTGGGACGATCTCTACCAGCGGCTGGCGTCGCCGTGGATGGCCGGGTCAAGCCCGGCCATGACGAAACACACTTAGCCCCAACGGCTTTGAGCTGATCCCGCCCTTGCCGTGCTATTCCTCTTGGACGATGACGCCGTACCAGCCCAAACCTTCATAGGTTTCATAACCCGGGGTCAAGGCATAGGCGACGATGGTGCCGTCCATGTCCTGATAGCAGCCGCGATCGCCCTGGGTGGTGCGCAGCGGGAACTTTTCCGCCAACAGGCCGCGCCGGGCCGAATCGGCAATGATGCGGTGGTCGCGGTCGACGATCATGCAGCGGCTTTTCTGCTTTTCCTGCGGCGACAGGCGGACGCCCTCGACGATGGTCTGACCCTGGCTTTCCCAGTCGAAGAAGATGCCCAGCGCGCCCAGCGGCGTGCCGTCGGCTTCGCCGCCCTCGCGGATGGCGGTGGCGTAGGTGGCGACCAGGGCGCCGCCCAGGCCGCCTTCACGGCTGATGTCGGCGACCGAGAAATCGTTGCCCGACCGGGTGGCCATGGCGTCCCGGAACCAGGCCTGACGCGACACGTCGGTGCCGATCGCCCCCGGGTAACGGTCGGGGCGGCCGTTGGCGACGACGCGGCCCGAGGCGTCGGCCACCCACAGATCCAGATAGACGGTGTAGGAATCCAAGATGACGCCCAGGCGCTTGCTGGCATGGGCGGCCTTGGCGGGGTCGGTCAGGCAGTCGACCACCGCCGAATCGGTGGCCCACCAGCGCACGTCGCAAGAGCGTTCGTACAGGTTGCGGTCGGCGATTTCCACGGCGTTGTGGGCCAGGTCGGCCAGACGTTCGCCGCGCACCTGACGCACTTCCTCGGCCAAAGCGCGGCCAAAGCCCGACAGGCTGTCCAGCTTGCCGCGCAATTCGCCGCGAAGCGAATCGGTCAGTTCGGCGATTTCGGAAGAAATGGCCTTCACCTCGTCGGCGACCACGGCGAAGCCCCGGCCCAACTGGCCGACGCGTTGCGCCTCGATGGACGCGTTAAGGGCAAGCATCCTGGATCTGCGGGTGATGCCATGAATGCGGTCAATCTTTTGGTCGGTGACCGCGGCGACAGTCCCAGTGATTTCCAGCAGATGCTCGACAGATGCCATGTTCTTCCCCGTGCGCAATGTGTGCGTTGCAACATGTCTAGCACGGAATAAAGTGAATTGAACAAAAAAATTGCACCTACCCGCTATTTGTCATAATGCCCGATAATTAGGCAATTCCTTTGATTTTTTGTGGAATAGGGCCTTGGGTTGGGGGCGGGGCAAGGGCGTGCTGTCCGCTGAGGCGCGGTAGCGGTCATTGTGCCTTGAAAATATGCAGAGAGGGGGCTCTTGGCGTTTCCAAGGGGTGCCGGGGGACGGGGGACAGGGGGAGATTTCCCAAGCAATCCATGGTCCAAACGCCAAGAGCGCCGCGACTGTGCCATCGCGGCGCTCTGGTGCAATTGACTTTGGTCAGCTCTTGCTGCCGACCTGCAGAAAAACTGCAGGCAGGCGTAGAGGAGGCTTGCCAAGGGCCGCCGTCAATCGCGGCGGCAAAGCCTTAGAAGCCTTCGCGCTCCAGGCGCTTGCGCTCGAGCTTGCGGGCGCGGCGCACGGCCTCGGCCTTTTCGCGGGCGCGCTTTTCCGAGGGCTTCTCGTAGTTGCGGCGCAGCTTCATTTCACGGAACACGCCCTCGCGCTGCATCTTCTTCTTGAGCGCCTTCAGGGCCTGGTCGACGTTGTTGTCACGGACGAGAACTTGCACGTTACTTCACAGCTCCTCTACGCTGAATAGCAACCCGGCGCACGACAGGTCATGCCGTCCGGGAGGGCGATCTGATACCACAGTGGGCAGGGTTTGAAAAGAGAATTACACATCATATTGATGTTCTCGACGGCGAAGCCCAACTGGGTTAGGTAAGTGAAGACAATTTCAGGGGTCAAAAGGCATGGACTTCCAAGACATTCGGGACCGGCTGGTGATGGCGGCGCTGCCGCACGCGGTGTTCGACGGCTGGACGGCTAAAACCCTGACCCAGGCCGCTTTCGACCTGGGGCTGGATTTGTCCATGGCCGAACGCGCCTTCATGGGCGGCCCGGCCGAGGCGGTGGCCCATTTCGCCGACCTGGGCGACCGGCTGATGCTGGCCGACTGCCTGGAAATGGATTTCCCCCAGATGCGGACCCATCAAAAGGTCCGTGCCCTGATCAAGGCGCGGCTGACCCGCTGGGCGCCGCACCGCGAAGCCCTGCGCCGGGCGCTGTCGGTTCTGGCGATGCCGCAGAACATGGCCCAGGCCGCCAAGGTGACCGCCCGCACGGTGGATTGCATCTGGCGGGCGTCGGGCGACACATCCGCCGACTTTTCCTGGTACACCCGTCGCGCCAGCCTGGGGGCGGTCTACACCGCCACCTTGATGTACTGGCTGGATGATCCATCCGAGGATTGCGCCGACAGCTGGGCCTTCCTGGATCGCCGTCTGGCCGACGTGGGCCGCGTCCACAAGACCCGCGAGAAACTGGTCAAGGCGCTCTCGGGGCTGAAGCTGCCCAAGATGACGCCGGGGCGGCGGGCTTAAATCCGCCGGGCCGATCCCAGGCGTTCCGACAATTGGTTGGCGGCCTGTTTCAGTTCGCGCACCACCGGGCCTTCGGCCGACATGTCGAACATGCCCTGGATGCCGACCACCAGCATGGTCAGCGTGATGTTGTCGGCGGCGTTGAACACCGGGGCGCCGATGGCTTCGACGCCGGGCACCAGGTGATAGCCCGACACCGTGCTGATGCCGGTCTGGCGGATGCGTTCGAACATGGCTTCGATGGCCGGCCACGATTTGCAGTCGGCGGGGGCGCGGCCGTCCTTCATCTCGGCTTCGATCAGGTGGGAAATCTGTTCACGCGGCAGATAGGCGCCGAAAATCTGTCCCGAGGCCGAGGACAGCACGTCCAGCGCGGTGCCGGTGACCACGTTGACGGTGATCGCCCGGCGCGGGCGTTCGTCGCGGACGATGATGGGGCCGTTGTCGCTCCACACCGACAGCGCGGTGGTTTCGTTGACCCGGTCGCGCAGTTCGGCGATGGCGTTCAGCCCCAGCTGCACCCGATCCAGGCGGTCGATGGCCGCCAGACCCACATGCAGGGCCAGCGGGCCAAGGTCGTAAAGCGAGGTCTCGCGGTCCTGTTCCACCATGCCGGCGCGGATCAGGCTGACCAGATAACGGTGCGCTTTCGATGCCGGCATGCCGGATGCGGCGGCGATGTCCTTCAGCATCATGGCACGGTCGCCGCCGGCCAAGGCGCGCAGCACCTGCATGCCGATCTCGATGGACTGGACGCCGTGTTTGCCTTCGCCGGGTTCGCTCATGACCGCTTTTCTCCTGTGGTCATCAACGCATAGCGGCGAAGGCGGGGTTTGGCAAGTTGGAGCAGGATGATTCGCATTTTTCGTCATGCCCGCGCAGGCGGGCATCCAGGGGGAGCACAAAAGTCAGCGGATCACCCCCTGGGTTCCCGCCTGCGCGGGAACGACGGACTTGCAATGCTTACCCGCGTTCCATCTCCAGTTTCAGGAAATGGGTGGCGCAGGAAATACAGGGGTCGTAATTGCGGATGGCCTGTTCGGCCCGCCATTTGATCTCGTCGTCGGACTTGGCGAGGTTGGCCTGCACCACCTTCCACAAATCCAGTTCGATGACCTTCTGGTTCTGGGCGGTGGGCGGCACGATACGGGCGTCCAGCACCGAGCCGTCACTGTCGATGCGGTAACGGTGATAGCAGATGCCACGTGGCGCCTCGGTGCAGCCATGGCCTTCGCCGGCGCGGATGGGGGCATCCACAAAGGCCTTGTCCGGCTCCACATAGCCCTGCACCAGTTTCAGCGCGTCCTCGCACACCTGCACCAGTTCGACGGCACGCACCACGATGGACTGGAACGGGTTCTTGACCACCGCCCCCAGGCCGGCCGCCTTGGCCGCCGCGCGGGCCGTCTTGCCCAGTTTGTCGTGGTTCAGGTTATAGCGGGCCAGCGGTCCCACATGGTGGTTGCCGCCGTCCTTGGGCTTGCCGTGCAGCGCGTTGGACCACGGCACGTGTTCTTCTTCCACATGATCCAGGAACTGCGACACCGGGAAATCCAGCCCCGAAGAGGTCACCAGCCGCCCTTCGTGGATGGCGTATTCGTCGTCATGGCGCAGCGCCATGAAGTTGTAGTCCTGTTGGATGTCGGGGAAGTCGAAGCCGCCCACCAGCTTGACCGTGGCCACCGAGGTTTCCACCGCCCATTTCAGTTCTTCTTCCAGCTTGCTTAGTTGCTTTTTCGTCGGCAGCTTATAAAAACCGCCGACCTTCAGCGCCACCGGATGGATGGCGCGGCCGCCGATGGTTTCCAGGATTTCGTTGCCCACCTTCTTCAGGCGCAGGGCGTTTTCGACCAACGAGCGGTCCACTTTGGCCAATTCAAGCGCGTCGGCCAGACCCAGGAAGTCGGGCGCGTGCAGCATGTAGACATGCAGGGCATGGCTTTCGATCCATTCGCCGCAATAGATCAGGCGGCGAAGGTCGCGGATGGGCTTGGTGACGGTGATGCCCAGAATGTCTTCCATGGCCTGGCTGGCCCCCATCAGATAGGCGATGGGGCAGATGCCGCAAATCCGCGCCGTGATGTCGGGAACTTCGCGGAAGTCGCGGCCACGCAGGAAGGCCTCGAAAAAGCGCGGTGGCTCGAAGATGCCGAAATGCAGTTCCTTGATCTGACCGTCCTTGACCTTGACGTGCAAAGAGCCTTCGCCCTCGACCCGGGCCAGGGCCTCGACCTTGATGGTGCGGGTGTCAGCCATGATTGTCGCCCTCCTTGCGGAACGCGTCGGAATTGGCGTTGTAGGTGTGGAACAGGCGGCGGATGCCGCGCCCCGACTGCCCCAACTGGCCCAGTCTTGCGGCCAGGGCGGCGGTGTTGGGGGCTTCCATCGGGCCGAAACAGCCATAGCAGCCGCGATCCTTGCCCGGACAAAGCGTGCCGCAGCCGGCTTGGGTCACCGGCCCCAGACAGGCGGTGCCGGTGGCGACCATGCGGCAGACGGTGCCGGTTTCCTTGCATTCCATGCATTGCGAATGCCGGGGGATGTTGGGCTTGCGGCCGTTAAGGGCAGCGTTCAGCACTTCCAGCATCTGATATTTGTTGACCGGGCAGCCGCGCAGTTCGAAATCCACCGGCACGTGGTCGGAAATGGCGGTGGAGGTGGTCAGGGTGTCGATGTATTCGGGGTGCGCGTAGACGCAGCGGATGAATTCCTTGACGTTCTTGAAGTTGCGCAACGCCTGGATGCCGCCGGCGGTGGCGCAGGCGCCGATGGTGATCAGCACCTTGGACTGCTTGCGCACCTCGCGGATGGCCTTGATGTCGTGGGGCGTGGTGATGGAGCCTTCCACCAGCGACACGTCATAGGGGCCTTTTTCCACCTTGCGGGTGGCTTCCAGGAAATAGCTGATGCGCACTTCCTCGGTCAGCGCCAGCAATTCGTCTTCGCAATCCAGCATGGTCAGCTGGCAGCCGTCACAGCTGGAAAACTTCCACACGGCCAGTTTGGGGCGCTTGCGTTCGGGCATGGCTAAAGCTCCCTGATCTGGAACAGATCGGCGACCCGGTCATAGCGGAACACCGGTCCGTCCTTGCAGGTGAAATGCGGCCCCCATTGGCAATGGCCGCACAATCCGCACCCGCACTTCATGTTGCGTTCCACCGACACCCAGATGCGGCCGGTGTCCACCCCCTTCTTTTCCAGGGCCTGGGCGGCATAGCGCATCATCACTTCCGGGCCGCAGACGAAGCTGGTGGTGTTGAGCGGGTCAAAGCCGCCCCGCGCGATCAGGTTGGTGACCACGCCCACATTGCCGCCCCATTTGCCGGTGGCGCGGTCGACGGTGACCAGCACGTCCAGGTCGAAGCGGCCGCGCCAGCGTTCCAGTTCCTTCTTGTAAAGGATGTCTTCCGGGGTGCGGGCGCCGTACAGCACGATGACCCGGCCGAAGCGCTGGCGGTTGGCCATGGCCTGATAGATGGCGGGACGAAGCGGCGCCAGACCGACGCCGCCGGCGACGAACACCAGATCGTGGCCAAAGGCCGATTCCACCGGCCACGAGGTGCCGAAGGGGCCGCGCACGCCCAAGCTGTCGCCGGGTTTCAGCGCGTCCAACGCTTCGGTCACCTGACCCACGGCGCGGGTGGTGTGGACCAGCACCGAACGATCGGCGGGGTCGCCGGAAATGGAGATGGGAACCTCGCCGACGCCGAAAACGTACAGCATGTTGAACTGCCCGGGCTGAAAGGCGAATTCGCCGCCGGCTTCGGGAACCAGTTCCATGGTGAAGGTGTCCGACAGGTCCCGGCGCACCTTCTCGATGCGGAAGGGCACCGGCACCATGGGGTCGCGCACGGGGGCGTGCAGGGGGTCGCGCACGGGGGCGTGCAGGGCGTCGCGCAACGGGGCGTTCATCACTTGCCGTCCTTCTTCTTGGCCTTCTTCAACCGTGCATCGGGTGCGCGGTTGGCGCCCTTGGACTTCTTGTCGGCCTTTTCCGCCTTCACCGTCTTTTCCTTGGCCGGCTTGGGCGGCGCGTAAAGGTCCAGCATCTGCAGCCGCGCCGCCGACAGGCGATGGGCCATGATGGGGACGAAGCGGCGCAGAACGTCATAGCCGAGTGTCGGGTCGGCCTCCATCTTGCGGCGCAGGCATTTGGCGTCGAAGGACAGCGCTCGGACCAGGGTGACGGCGCGGGCGTCGAAGGTGGCGCGATAGGGTTCGACGATCCAGGCCCAGCCGGCGACCTCGCCCTCGGCGATGGTTTCGACGACGATGGGTGGCCGGCCGGGCTGGTCGATTTCGATGGCCACGGTGCCGGCACGGATCAGATAGAACTTTTCAGCTTTCTGTCCTTCGTGGAACAGGAACTGGCCGGCCTCGAACCGTTCGTTGGCGGCGCAGCCGACCAGCAGGTCGCGCAGTTTGGTGTCCACACCCTTGAAAAAGGGATGGTCTTCGATCAGGGGCGCAAGATTGTCCGGCTTGACCATGGTCAGATCCTTTCTTGCCCGGTAATGGCGGCGGCTTCCTCGGTGATGTCGATGCCCACCGGGCACCAGGTGACGCAGCGGCCGCAACCGACGCAGCCCTGTTCACCGAACTGGTCGACCCAGGTGGACAATTTGTGGGTGATCCACTGGCGATAGCGCGACCGCGTCTCGGTGCGCACGGCGCCACCGTGGATGTAGGAAAAGTCCATGGTGAAGCACGAATCCCACTTGCGCCACCGTTCGGCGTTGTCGCCCTTCAGGTCGGTGACGTCTTCCACCGTGGTGCAGAAGCAGGTGGGGCAGACCATGGTGCAATTGCCGCACGACAGGCAGCGTTCCGCCACCTTGTCCCAGCGCGGATGGTCGGGATGGGCGACCAGATTGCGGGCGGCTTCGGCGTCCAGATGCTTGTTCTGGCGGGCGGCGTTCTTGACCGCCACACCGGCGGCCTTGATCTCGGCCGGGCCGGCGGCGGGGGCCTTCAGGGCTTTCAGCAGCTTGGCGCCCTGGGCGCTGCCAGCCTCGGCGACGAAGCCGTGGTGCTTTTGCACGAAGACTTCCGTCAGCTTGATGTCGAAGCCGGCGGTGACTTCCGGCCCGGTTCCCATCGAGGCGCAGAAACAGGTGGCCTGGGCCTCGGCGCACTGCACGGCGACGATGAAGGCGGAGGAAAGCCGCGTCTGATAGCCGGGATCGGCGAAAGCGCGGTCGCCGAACACCTTCGCCTGTCGGGCGATGGCCGCCAGTTCGCAGGCCCGCACCCCGATCAGCGCCAGGGGCGGGGCGGGCGGCGGCGGCGGTTCGACGGTGAAGCCGCCGGCTTGGCGGCGGGCCGCGAACAGTTTCTGGCGCGGAGGATAAAGCTGACGTTTCCAGCCCTGCGGGGCCAGTCCATAGCCGAAAACCGCGTTGTCGTCGCGTCGCTTCAGCCGGTAATGGCCGCCCGCCTGTTCCGATCCCCAGCCGGCCGGCAAGTCAGCTGCGGTTTCGATATCGTCATAGATGACGGCGTCGTCGGCAAGTCGAGGGCCGACGATCTGGCGCCCCTGGCGTCGCAGGGCCGAGATCAAGGCCGCAAGCCCGTCCATGTCCAGAAGATATGGAGTGGTGCTCTTACTGTTGGGCTGGGCCATGATTACCCCCTCCGCGCAGTAATGGATCAGGGAATGCTACACCCGAAAGGCCGGCGCGCCAATCACCCACTTCATGAATAATCGCCCGTGGTCGTGGTGTTTATTTTGATACCAACAGAAATTATTTCATCATCAAATGATAGTGATTTTGATGCGCATCATCGCGGCTTCGGCGTTCATTTGCCCAAGGTTAAAGGCAGGGCTGCGGCTTTTGGTTAGGAACGGGAGACGTCACAAGCCCCCAGGGGAAAACATGATCACCCAGCGCATCGACAACATCACCCTGATCCCCCAGCATTTTCACAGCGCCACCCCGCCTTGCCCGCCCAGCGTCAAGATCGAGCTGACGGCGCGGTGCGACCTGGCCTGTTTCTTTTGCGCCACCAGCCAGCGGCTGCGTGACAAGCGCGACATGGATTGGGACTTCCTGATGCGGCTGATGGGCGAGATGCGCCAGGCCGGGGTCGAGGAACTGGGCATGTTCTACCTAGGCGAGTCCATGCTGTATCCGCGTCTGGCCGAAGCCATCGACGCCGCCAAGAACCGTTTCGGTTACCCTTATGTGTTTCTGACCACCAACGGCCGGCTGGCCACCCCCGACCGCCTGCGCGACTGTTTCGAGGCGGGGCTTGATTCGTTGAAATTCTCGTTCAACTGGGCGGACGCGTCGCAGGCCAAGGAAATCACCCGTGTCGACTGCTTCGACGACGTGGTCGCCAACATCCTGGCGGCGCGGCCCATCCGTGACGAGGTGGCGGCCCGCACCGGCCGGCGCTGCGGCCTTTACGCGTCGTCCATCCAGTATGACGGCGAACAGCGCGACCGCATGGAAGCGGCGGTGCAGCAGATCCTGCCGGCCGTCGACCAGCATTATTGGCTGCCGCTTTACGGTCAGGCCGGGCTGACCACCGGCGAGCGTGGCACCATGCCGGTGGCCGGCAACGTGGGCCGTGCCGACGCCATGCGCCAGCCGCTGCCGTGCTGGTCGCTGTTCACCGAAGGCCATGTCACTTGGGACGGCCATCTGGCGGCCTGCTGCTTCGACCATGACGGCCGCTTCGACATGGGGGACCTGAACCGGCAAAGCTTCATGGAAGCTTGGCATTCCGCCCCGTTCCAGAAGTTGCGCCAAGCCAACCTGGACAAGGACGTGACCGGTACCCAGTGCGAGGATTGCATCGCTTATCGCAAGCACCAGGGGTAACCCCCTTCGGTGTCTGGTTTTTTGCGATTGTCAACGCCCCGTCCCGTGCCCTAGAAAGGTCGTCAAGCAAGGCGGAGCCGATGACGATGCCCGAAATATTGTTGCGCGGTGGGGACGCCGCGTACACGTTGCGGACGGCCACCCAAGGGGATATCGCCCAGGTGGCCGCCATCGACGTTTCCATTACCGGCATTGAAAAGCCGGGGTACTGGGAAGACATTCACGACCGTTACGTCCGCCAGCCGGCCGAGGATGCCAGCCTGGCCCACCTGAACCGCCTGTTCCTGTGCGCCTGCCAGGGCGAAACGGTGATCGGCTTCATCGTCGGCGAAATCCGCGCCTGGGAATTCGGCTCGCCGCCCTGCGGCTGGGTGTTCGCCATCGGCGTGCGCCGCGATGTGCGCACCCGTCACGTGGCCCAGACCCTGTTTCAGGCGGCGTGCGATTCGTTCCGCGCCGCCGGCATCAGCATCATCCGCACCATGCTGGCCCGCGAAAACACCCTGGCCATGAGCTTTTTCCGCAGCCAGGGCATGATGGCCGGCCCCTTCATCCAGCTGGAAATGGAGTTGCAGCCATCATGAAGCTGCAAAAGGCCACGCGCTGCGCTTTGTTCGCCATCCTGGAACTGGCCGCCGATCCCGGCCGTCAGATGTCGGCCCACGAAATCGCCGAGAAATACGGAATCTCGACCAACCATCTGGCCAAGGTGCTGCGCTCGTTGGGCCGGGCCGGCCTGCTGGAAGCGGTGCGCGGGGCAGGGGGCGGCTATCGCTTTTCCGGCTCGGTCAAGCGCACCACGCTGTTGGACGTCATCCAGCTGTTCGAAACCATCGACCCGTTGGCCCGGGGCGAGCGCGAAGACGGCGACGACACCAAGGCCGGCGCCGCGCTCTGTCAGGTGTTGACCGAGATCGAGGACATCGCGCGCGCCACCTTCGCCTCGATCAGCCTGGAAACCATGTTGAAAGTGGTGGAAAAGAAGGGCTGAGCACCCTTCTTTTCCGGTGTCGATCGGTTAATACGGACGTACCGGGTAAAGGCCCTGGCTCACGATGCACACGGTCACTCCCAATTGGGGCGGGACGGTCGGCACGGTTTGAACCGCTGCGAAGTCGCCCACGCCTTCGTCCTTGCTGAAGGTCTTGGCCGGCTTCAGCGTGATGTTTTCCTGTCCGCGCTGTTGACCCAACTGGACCTGGCTTAGGCCCGGGGCCGAGCCTTGGCCCACCGGGCTGCGTCCCCGGAAATCGGGCAGGGCGAACGTGCTGCGTCCGTCACCGCCGTAAGTGGTCCCCAGCAGGCTGTAAAGTGCCGGGTTCTCGTTGATGCTGAGCATCTGCCCGTTGGCGGGCAGAAAGCCTTGCGGGCAATAATTGAAAGCAAAGGTGCAGACCGTCCCCATGAAGGATTCGTTTGAACAGGCCAGGGCCGGTTTCGCCGCCGTGGTCATGGTCAGGCCGGTCACGGTCGCCACGATGGCGGCGGGCAAGGTCATGCGAAAAGTCATCCAGCTCATGATTCCCCCAAAAGTCAGCACGTTGATGTGCGGGAGCATTCTGTACATGGATTGCTCTTTATGGGGGAGATAATTTATCAAGATTCTTGCTATGGTGTTGGTGTGGCCAGGGTGTCCAGCAGGGCCTTGACCAAGGGCGGCAGGACTTTGTGGCTTTTGACGCAGACCATCAGGTCGCGGCTGGCCCAAGGATCGGTCAGCGGGATTGACGTCAAATCCACCCGAGCCTTGGCCCGTTGTGCCGCCGCTTGGGGCACCACCGCCGCTCCGACACCCAGGGCGGCCAGTTCGCAGATGCCGGCAAAGGTGCGCAGGCGGGTGCGCAGCCGCATGGGACGGCCGGCTTGCGCCGCGTGGCTGGTCAGCAGATCCTGGATGGCGCTGTCGGCGCCCAAGCCCACCAGATCGTGGTCCAGCACTTCGGCGAAGGCGACGGCGGCGCGGTCGGCCAAGGGGTGGCCGGGGGCGGCGACCACCACCAGTCGGTCATGGCGGAACAGCCGGGTTTCCAGCCGTGGCGTCGCCACCGCATAGGCGGCGATGCCGATATCAGCCAGGCCGTCGGCGATGGCGGCGACGATACGGCGGCTGGGCTGTTCCTCGATGTCCACGTCCACCTCGGGGTGGGCGGCCAGGAACGGCCCCAGGGCCTGGGGCAGGAACTCGACCAGGGTGACGGTGTTGCACATCAGGCGGATCCGGCCGCGCCGGCCCTGGGCGTATTCCGACAATTCCGCCTGCATGGAATCAAGTTGGCTGAGGATCAGGCGGGCGTGGCCTTCCAGGACCCGGCCGGCGGCGGTGGTTTCAACGCCGCGGCGTTTGCGTTCCAGCAATCTGGTGCCCAAGGCTTCTTCCATGCCGCGCAACCGGGTGCTGGCCGCTGCCGCCGACAGGTGGCTGCGTTCGGCCCCGGCACCGATGGAGCCGGTCAGCACCACGTTCAGGAACAGGCGGAGGTCGGCGGGGTCGAAGCGCATTTTCAGCCATCGGAAAAATCAAAATAATATTCCATCAATAGCATCTTTCAAAAGTCATGGGCCAGCGGCACCGTGGGCTGATGGAAACACTTCTGATTCTTTGCGTGTTCGTTGTGGCCGGTGCGGTCAAAGGCCTGAGCGGCCTGGGCCTGCCCACGGTGGGGATCGCCCTGATGGGGGTGTTCGTGCCGCCGGCGGAAGCTGCCGCCCTGGTGGTGGTGCCCGCTTTCCTGACCAATGTCTGGCAGGCCCTGCGCGGTGGGGCGCTGATTTCCCTGGCGCGGCGGCTGTGGCCGCTTTTGGCCGGCATCGTCGTCGGCACCGTCTGGGGCGGGCAATGGCGACCCGATCCCCATTTGGCCCGGCTGGTTCTGGCGGAAGCGTTGATGCTTTACGCCATGCTGGGCCTGTTGGAGGTGACGATGGTGCTGCCGCCCCGGCTGGAGGCCTGGCTGGCCGCCCCGGTGGGGGTGTTGACCGGTGTGCTTAGCGCGCTGACCGGGGTGTTCGTGCTGCCGTCTGTTCCCTTTCTGCAGGCGCTGCGCCTGCCGCCGGTACAGATGGTTCAGGCTTTGGGTCTTTGCTTCACCCTGTCTTCGGCATCCCTGGCGGTGATGTTGGGAAGCCAGGGCAGCATGGGGCTGTCGCATCTGATCTTGTCGCTGGCGGCGACGGTGCCGGCCCTGGGCGGCATGGTCCTGGGCGCATGGTTGCGTCACCGGGTGCCGCCGCTGGTTTTCCGCCGCGTGTTGTTCGTCTTCCTGTTCGCGATCGGGGTGCATCTGCTTTTGACGTGACCGTCCGGCTGACGTCAAACAATGCTGCAATGCGTTTCCTATTGACGGAACTGATTCCATATTTCAGAATTCCGGCCATGACCCCATGGGGATGACGGAGACAGCATTTCATGAGCAAGCAATTCGCCTCGGTGGCCGATCTGGAAGAAAAGAAGACCACCTTCACCCAATTGTCCGAGCACGCCTGGGGCTATACCGCCGAGGGTGATCCCAATGCCGGCGTGGTGATCGGCGACGACGGCGTGCTGATCGTCGACGCGCTCGCCACCCCGGTGATGGCCAAGCGTCTGATCGCCGAAATCCGCAAGGTGACCGACAAGCCGATCAAGTATGTGGTGCTGTCGCATTATCACGCCGTGCGCGTGCTGGGCGCTTCCGCCTATTTCGAGGAAGGCTGCCAGCAGGTGATCGCCAGCCAAGGCACCTATGACCTGATCGTCGAACGCGGCGAACACGACATGAAGTCGGAATACGACCGCTTCCCGCGTCTGTTCCAGAATTTCGAGACGGTGCCCGGCCTGACTTGGCCGACCCTGGTGTTCCAGGAAAAGATGACCCTTCACATGGGCAAGCTGGAAGTGCAGATCATGCATCTGGGTGCCGGTCACACCAAGGGCGACACCGTGGTCTGGCTGCCGGGCGAAAAGGTGCTGTTCTCGGGCGATCTGGTGGAGTGCGAAGCCGCTTGCTATACCGGCGACGCCCATCTGCGCCAGTGGCCGCAGACTTTGGCCGCCATCCGCGCGCTCGGCGCCGAAAAGCTGATCCCCGGCCGCGGCCCGGCCCTGACCAATCCCGCTGAGGTGGCCAAGGGGCTGGACTACACGTCCGACTTCGTCGGCACCCTTTACAAGTCGGCCGAGGAAGCGGTGGGCATGGGCCTGGACCTGTTCGGCGCCATGAAGCATGTGCGTCAGGCCATGGACCCCAAGTTCGGCCATGTCTTCATTTATGAACACTGCCTGCCTTTCGACGTCAGCCGCGCCTTTGACGAGGCCCGCGGCATCGACCATCCGCGCATCTGGACGGCCGAACGCGACAAGGAAATGTGGGCGGCGCTGCAAAAAGAGGGTTGAGAGCGACAACTGGGGGGCAACCCCGGGCGCTAAATCCATAGGGAGGAGAGTACCGTGCTGAAGACCTATTCATACCCGAAGTTCGACTTCCGCCTGCCCACGGGGGCGGGCGGAAGCAAGGTTCCGCGTTATCCGGCCGTCGTCGTCGGTGCCGGCCCGGTGGGCATGGCCGCCGCCATTGACTTGGCCCAACAGGGCGTGCCGGTGGTGATCTTGGATGACGACGACACCGTTTCCGTCGGTTCGCGCGGCGTGTGTTACGCCAAGCGCGCCCTGGAAGTGCTGGATCGTCTGGGGGTCGGCGACCCGGTGGTGAACAAGGGCGTCAGCTGGAACGTGGGCCGCACCTTCTTCCAAAGCCAAGAGGTCTACAACTTCAACCTGAAGCCCAATGCCGACCAGAAGCGGCCGGGCATGATCAACCTGCAGCAATATTATCTGGAAGAATACGAGATCGAGCGTCTGAAGGCCTTCGACAATGTCGAGCTGTGCTGGAAGAACAAGGTTGTCGGCGTCGAGCCGGCTGACGACAAGGTCACCGTCAAGGTGCAGACCCCCGACGGGTTCTATACCCTGGAAACCGACTGGCTGATCGTCGCCGACGGGGCGCGTTCACCCATCCGTTCCATGCTGCATCTGGACATCGACGGCAAGATCTTCATGGACCGCTTCCTGATCGCCGACGTGGTGATGGAAGCCGAGTTCCCGCCGGAACGCTGGTTCTGGTTCGATCCGCCGTTCCATCCCGGTCAGTCGGTTCTGCTGCACCGTCAGTCGGATAATTGCTGGCGCATCGACTTCCAGCTGGGCTGGCAGGCCGACCCGGAAGAAGAAAAGAAGCCGGAAAACGTCATTCCCCGCATCAAGGCCATGCTGGGTGACGACCGCCCGTTCGAACTGGAATGGGTCAGCGTCTACACCTTCCAGTGCCGCCGCATGAACGAGTTCCGCCACGGCCGGGTGTTCTTCGTCGGCGACTGCGCCCACCAGGTTTCGCCCTTCGGGGCGCGGGGCGCCAATTCCGGCATCCAGGACACCGACAACCTGATCTGGAAGCTGAAGCTGGTGATGGACGGCAAGGCCCCCGAATCGTTGCTCGACACCTACAGTGCCGAGCGGACCTGGGGTGCCGACGAGAACCTGATGAACTCGACCCGCTCCACCGACTTCATCACGCCGAAATCCAAGACCAGCCTGACCTTCAGGAACGCCACCCTGAACCTGGCGCGCAAGCATTCCTTCGCCCGCGCCCTGGTCAATTCCGGTCGTCTGTCGGTGCCGTGCTTCTATACGGAATCGGCCCTGAACACGCCTGACCGCGACGCCTTCGCCGGCGACATGGTCCCCGGCGCCCCCATGGACGACGCCTCCATCACGGTGGCGGGCCAGGACAGCTGGTTGCTGGACAACGTCGGCAACAAGTTCGTCGCCTTGGTCTATGCCCCCGATCAAGCGCCGACGGCGGCGGCGGAACTGGCCGGTCTGCCCATTCCTGTCACCACCATCGCGGTGGTGCCGGCGGGGGGCAAGGCGCCCCAGGGCATGACCGCGTTCGAAGACGTGCGCGGCACCTTCGCCAAGACCTATGACGCCAAGCCGGGCAGCACCTGGCTGGTGCGTCCCGACCAGCACGTGGCCGCGCGGTGGCGGTCCTTCGACGCCGCCGCCATCCGCGCCGCCTTGGCGCGCGCCACCTGCAACGCTTAACGGGAGACCTGTCATGTCGCTGATCACGACACCCAATTTCTATAAGTCCGGGAAGCGCTATTTCCGCGATTTCAGCCCCAATGACGATTTCTATGAATTGCTGATCGACACCCATCGCGACCTGTCGGACGAGCAAAGCAACATGGTCAACGCCAAGCTGATCTTGCTGCTGGCCAACCATATCGGCGACATGGACGTGTTGGCCGAGGCGCTGAAGGCCGCCCGCGAAGACGTTTAGGTGTTTTTTTCCGTCACCACCGGGCTTGACCCGGTGGTCCACTGGATGCCCGGGTCAAGCCCGGGCATGACGGCTGTGGTTTAAACATAAGACGACGAAAGGTCCCTCGATGAAGCTTGCATCCCTGAAGCAAGGCGGCCGTGACGGTACCCTGGTGGTGGTCAGCCGCGACCTGTCCCGTTGCGTCGCCGTCCCCGACATCGCCACCACCTTGCAGGCGGCCCTGGACGACTGGGACGCGGCTTTGCCGAAATTGCAGGCGGTGTCCAATTCTCTGAACGCCGGCGGTTATGTGGACGCCCTGTCTTTTGACCCCGCCGCCTGCCATTCGCCTTTACCCAGGGCTTATCAATGGGCCGATGGCTCGGCTTATATCAATCACGTGGAATTGGTGCGTAAAGCGCGCGGGGCGACCCTGCCGCCGGAATTCCACACCGACCCGCTGATGTACCAGGGCGGCTCGGATTCCTTCGTCGGTCCGTGCGACCCCATCTTCGCCCTGTCGGAAGACTGGGGCATCGACCTGGAAGCCGAAGTGGCGGTGATCACCGGTGATCTTCCCATGGGGGCCAGTGTCGAACAGGCGGCCAAATCCATCCGTCTGCTGCTGCTGGTCAACGACGTGTCGTTGCGCAACCTGATCCCGGCCGAACTGGCCAAGGGCTTCGGCTTCGTGCAGTCCAAGCCGGCCAGCGCTTTTTCCCCCGTCGCCGTCACCCCCGACGAGCTGGGTGCCGCCTGGGACGGCGAAAAAGTGTCGCTGCCGCTGGAAGTGACCATCAACCAAAAGCCCTTCGGCCGACCCAATGCGGGCCAGGACATGACCTTCACCTTCCCGCAGCTGGTGGCGCATCTGGCCAAGACCCGCGACCTGGAAGCCGGGTCCATCATCGGTTCGGGCACGGTGTCCAACAAGCAGGGCGACCTGTGGGGGTCCAGCATCGACAACGGCGGCGTCGGCTATTGCTGCATCGCCGAGGTCCGCATGTACGAAACCATCGAATCGGGTGCGCCCAAAACCGGCTTTTTGAAGTTCGGCGACCGTGTGGTTATCGACATGAAGGACGGGCAGGGGGTGTCGATCTTCGGCGCCATCGATCAGGTGGTGACACGCCGATGATGCGGCTTTACACCTATTTCCGCTCGTCGGCGGCCTATCGGGTGCGCATCGCGCTGAACCTGAAGGGGCTGGACTACGACGCGGTGCCGGTGCATCTGGTCAAGGAAGGCGGCCAGCAGAAAAAGCCCGAATACCTGGCGCTTAATCCCCAAGGTTTGGTGCCGGCGCTGGAAGTGGACGGGCAAGTGCTGACCCAGTCTTTGGCCATCATGGAATATCTGGACGAAACCCACCCCAACCCGCCCTTGCTGCCCGCCGACCCGCTGGGCCGCGCCAGGGTGCGGGCCATCGCCCAGGCCATCGCCTGCGACATCCACCCCATCAACAATCTGCGGGTGCTGCAATATCTGGGTGGCCGCTTGGGCGTCGACCAGGACGGCAAGGACGCCTGGTACCGCCACTGGATACAGACCGGTCTGGCGGCGGTGGAAGACATGCTGAGCGGCGAGGGTGCGTTCTGTCACGGCGACCAGCCGGGGCTGGCCGATTGCTGTCTGGTGCCCCAGGTGTTCAACGCCCGGCGCTTCAAATGCGACCTGTCGGTTCTGCCGAAGATCACGGCCATCACCCAGCGTTGCGAGGCCTTGGACGCCTTTACTCGGGCCGCCCCGGAAAACCAGCCGGATTACGAGTGATCCTTACGCCACCTGTCGGGCCTGTTCCTGACGGGATGCCGGAATATCGGTTTCCATATGGACATGGAAGCAGCGCTGGCACCATAGCACCGGGGCCAGCTTGCGGTCGCGGCTGACCCGGTGGCGGGTGCGGCTGTTGCAGGCGGGGCAATGGTGGAATTCGTCGTGCTGATGCTCGGTCATGATGCTCGTGTCCTTGGATGGGCCTCTGATATGCCCAAGCAAGGCGGCAAGCAAGCGACCGAATTGTGAAAAAATCAGGGCAGGGCTGGCTTTGCCGGTCCCGACAGCCTTTCGCGCAGGCGTTCGAACCACAGATACAGCACCGGGGTGATGTAAAGGGTCAGCGCCTGGCTGACCACCAACCCACCCACCACCGACAAGCCCAGGGGCTGGCGCAATTCGGCCGCCGCCCCATGGCCCAAAGCGATGGGCAGGGTGCCCATGATGGCGGCCATGGTGGTCATCATGATGGGACGGAAACGCAGCAGGCAGGCCTGACGAATGGCTTCGTGCGGGGGCAGGTTCTGGCCGCGCTGGGCTTCCAGGGCGAAGTCGATCATCATGATGGCGTTCTTCTTGACGATGCCGATCAGCATCAACACGCCGATCATGGCGATCACCGACAATTCCTGGCGGAACACCATCAGGGTCGCAAGTGCCCCCACCGCCGCCGCCGGCAGACCCGACAGGATGGTCACCGGATGGATCAGGCTTTCGTACAGAACCCCCAGGATCACATAGATGACCACCACCGCGGCCAGCAGCAAGATGCCCTGGTTGGCCAGCGATTGCTGGAACACCTTGGCGGTGCCGGCGAAGCTGCCGGTGATGCCGGCGGGCATGGTCATTTCGGACTGGACGTCCTTGATGCGCTGCGCCGCCTGACCCAGCGACACGCCGGGGCCTAGGTTGAAGGCGATGGTGACGGCGGGCAACTGGCTTTGGTGGTTGATCACCAGCGGGCCGACGGTGCGGCCGATCTCGGCCACCGCGTCCAGGGGCACCAGTGGGCCGTCCTTGGACCGCACCTTCAGCTTGGCCAAGGCCGACAGGTCGGCCTGGAAGCGCGGGTCCATTTCCAGGATCACCGCGTAATCGGCGATGGTGGCGTAGATGGTCGAGACTTCACGCGATCCATAGGCGGAATAAAGCGCGCTGCGCACCGCTTCCTGGTCGACGCCCAGGGCGGCGGCCTTGTCGCGGTTGACGGCGACCAGGGCCTGGGGGCTTTTGATCTGCAGGTCGGATGTGACGTCCTGGACCATCGAGTCCTTGGTCAACCGTGCGGTCAACTGGTCGGCGAAGGCGTAAAGTTCGGCCTGGTTGATGCCTTCCAGGGTGTACTGGTATTGGCTTTTCGACGACCGCCCCCCCAGGTTCAGGGTCTGCACGGGGACGATGTAGACGCTGATCCCCGGCCGGCCGGCGGTCTTCTTGCGCAGTTGGGCGATGACCTGCTCGACCTGGGGACGTTTGTCGCGGTCCACCAGGTTGACGAACATGCGGCCCGCATTGGCGGCGTTGGAAATGCCCGACACCCCCACCGCCGACGTGACGGTGGCGACGTAAGGGTCGGCGCCGACGATGGCGGCCACCTGCTTTTGCTCTTCCGCCATGGCGGCGAACGAAATGTCCTGGGCGGCTTCGGTCTGGATGAAGATCTGGCCGGTGTCCTCGGTGGGGAAGAAGCCCTTGGGCACCTCGCGGGCCAGCCACACGGTGGCGGCGATGGTGGCGATGCCCAAGACCAGCATGGACAGGCCATGGGACAGCACCCAGTCCAGGGAACGGCGGTATCCGTCCAGCACGCGCTCGAACCCCTGTTCCAGCAGCTTTTCCAGCCGCCCGGCCTGGCCGTCATGTTCGGGGCGCAGCCAGCGGGCGCACATCACCGGGGTCAGCGTCAAGGACAGCAGGCCGGAAATGCCGATGGCCAGGGTCACCACCACGGCGAATTCGTGGAACATGCGGCCGATGACGCCGCCCATCAGCAAGATGGGAATGAACACGGCGACCAGCGATACGGTGATGGACAAGATGGTGAAGCCGATTTCGCGCGCACCCTTCAGCGCCGCCTCGAACGGTTTCATGCCGTCGTCCACGTGGCGCTGGATGTTTTCCAGCATGACGATGGCGTCGTCCACCACCAGCCCCACCGACAGGGTCAGCCCCAAAAGCGAGATGTTGTCCAGCGAGAATCCCAAAAGCGCCATGGCGCCCAAGGTGGCGATCAGCGACACCGGCAACACGATGGTGGGGATCAAGGTGGCCGACAGCCGGCGCAGGAAGACGAAGATCACCATCACCACCAAGGCGATGGTCAGGGCGAAAGTGAACTGCACGTCGGTGATGGCGTCGCGGATGGATCGCGAGCGGTCGTTCATCACCTGCACGTCGACGGTGGGGGGCAGGGCCTCCTTGATGCTGGGCATCAGGGAGCGGACGTTGTCGACCACGTCCACGGTGTTGGCCTCGGGTTGGCGTTGCACCGCCAAGACGATGGCGCGGGTGCCGTTGAACCACGACGCGGTGCGGTTGTTTTCCACCGAATCGGTGACCTTGGCCACGTCCTTCAGCCGCACCGGGGCGCCGTCGCGCCATGCCACCGCCAATTCGCCGAAGGTGGTGGCGTCGGCCAACTGGGCGTTGGATTGCAGCGACAATTGCTGGCGCGGGCCGTTCAGCACGCCCAAGGGGGAATTGGAATTGGCGGCCTTGATGGCGTTGCTGAGCTCGTCGACGCCGATATTGCGCGACGCTAGTGCATCCGGGTCCATCTGGATGCGGACAGCATATTTCTGGCTGCCATAGACCAGCACCTGGGCGACGCCCGACAAGCGCGAGATGCGCGGCAACAAGATGGTCTGGGCGTAGTCGTCCAAGGTGGACAGCGGCACGGTGGGCGACGACAAGGCCAGCAGGACCACCGGGGAATCGGACGGGTTGACCTTGCGGAACGACGGCGGCGTCGTCATCTCGTCGGGCAGACGGCGCTGGGCGCGGGTGATGGCGGCCTGCACGTCCTGGGCGGCGGCGTCCACGTCGCGGTCAAGGGCGAAGGTCAAAGTGATCGAGGTGGTGCCCAGACCGGACGTCGAGGTGATGGTGTCCAGGCCGGCGATGGTGGAAAACTCGCGTTCCAGCGGCGCCGCCACCGACGACGCCATAGTGTCGGGGCTGGCGCCGGACAGGCTGGCCGACACGCTGATGGTGGGGAAGTCCACGTTGGGCAACGACGCCACCGGCAACTGGCGCCAGCCGACGACGCCGCCGAACACCAGAACCAAGGTCAGCAGCAGGGTGGCGATGGGGCGGCGGATGAAGACTTCCGAGAAGTTCATTACTTTGTCGCCTGGGATTGGGCTTCGGTGACCTTCAGTCCGGGGGCCAGACGCATCTGGCCCTGGGTCACCACCTTGTCGCCGGGTTTCAGCCCTTTGGCGATCACCGCGGTGCCGTCAACCACGCGGTCCAGGGTGACGGGACGGATGTCGGCCTTGGACGCTTCGTCGACCACGAAGACGAAGGTGCCGGACTGGCCGGTCTGCACCGCCTCGGCCGGGACGGTCAGCGCCTGTTCCTCGGTTCCCAGGGTCAGGGTGACGTTGACGAATTGCCCCGGCCACAGGCGGGTGTCGTCATTGTCGAAACTGGCCTTGAGGCCGATGGTGCCGGTGGCGGTGTCGATGGCCGAATCGATGAAGCTGAGCGTGCCCACCGCGTTCAATCCGGGATCGGACGCCGAGGTGACGGTGACGGCCAGGGGGCCTGTCGCCATGGCGGCGCGGATGCGCGGCAGGTTCGATTCCGCCACCGAAAAGGCGACGTTGATGGGGCGCAGTTGGGTGATGGTGACCATGGCCTGGGAATCGCCGGGCTTGGCCAGCGAACCCAGCTTGGCGTTGATCACCCCGGTGCGGCCGGGGACCAAAGCCTTGATGGTGGCGTAGCCGATGGTCAGCTTGGCGTTGTCGATGGCCGCCAGATCGGATTTGACCGCGGCTTGCGCTTGGGCCGCGTCAGCCAGGGCCTGTTCGACCTTTTGCTTGGTGGCGGTGCCGGCCTTCAGCAATTCCTGGTAACGGGCCAGATCGGCTTGGGCGCGGTCCAGGCTGGCCTTGTCGCGGGCCAGATTGGCCTCGGCCTGACGCTTGTTGGCCTCGGCGGTGCGGGCGTCCAGGGTGAACAGGATCTGGCCCTGGGTGACTTCCTGGCCTTCGTTGATGTGGACCTGCAGCACCTCGCCTTCGACCCGCGGGCGCACCGGAACCATGGCCACCGCCTGGACGTTGCCGACGGCTTCGACGCGGATCGGCATGGGACGCGGCGCCGCCGTGACCGCCACCACCGGAACCGGCCGGTTTTCGGTTGGCGGCGGTGGCGTCTTGACGCCGGAAAAATACCATCCGGCGCCGGCGATGACGGCGAGCGACAGGGCGATCAGCGAAGTACGGGATGTTTTCATGATTGCATCATGACATTAGCCAGCCTTCCGTCAACGGGACTTGGGTAACGGATGGTAACGGGGGGAAACTGTCACTTTGCTGCAATGCAACATTTTTGTTGAAATATTGTGGGGAACCGTTATTGTTCGTCCATGCTGCATTGCGGCGAAAAGTCGCGCGGCGATAATCAACGACTATCCGAGACCAGCCAGAGGGAAACATGATGCCGACCGCCAATTTCGAACAGATCGCCGCCGCCACCAAGGCCAATGCCGAAGCCCTGACCAAGAGCGGCAGCGCCGCCATCGCCGGTTATCAGGAACTGGCCAAGGCCTATCAGGCTCTGGCCACCAAGAACGCCGAGAAGCTGACCTCGTCCATCCAGGCTCTGTCCGGCGTCAAGACCCCGGCCGAATTCATCGAGCTGCAGCAGAAGCTGGTCAAGGAAGGCGTCGAATCCGCCGTCGCCGACAGCAAGAACATCGCCGAGCTGACCCAGTCGGTCTTCACCCAGGCTTTCGAGCCGGTGAAGAGCCAGATCGAAGCTCTGCAGAAGTCGGTCGCCAAGTAAGCGACCCCTTCGGGTTTGAAAAAGCCGCGCCCCGCAAGGGACGCGGCTTTTTTGTTTCTAGCTCTTGGGTCGTTTGTCGATGACCCGCTTGGCCTTGCCCATGGATCGCTCGATGCTGCCCGGGGCCACCACGTTGACGCGGGTGGACACCCCGATCAGCGCCTTGATGTGGTGGGTCAGGTCGCGGGCGGCGGCGGCGGACGCCGCGTCGTCGAAGGGCTGGTCGGGCCGCATCTCGACGTTGACCGCGAGGCTGTCCAGATGGCCTTCGCGGCTGATTTCCAGCTGGTAATGGGGGGCGAGCCGCCAATCCTTCAAGATCAGTTCCTCGATCTGGGTGGGAAAGACGTTGACGCCGCGGATGATCAGCATGTCGTCACTGCGCCCGGTGATCTTGCCCATGCGCCTGAACGACCGCGCCGTGCCGGGCAACAGCCGGGTCAGGTCGCGGGTGCGATAGCGGATGATGGGCAGGGCTTCCTTGGTCAGGCTGGTGAACACCAGCTCGCCCATCTCGCCGTCGGGCAGAACGCGGCCGGTCTCGGGGTCGATGATCTCGGGATAGAAATGGTCCTCCCACAGATGCAGGCCGTCCTTGGTCTCGATGCATTCGTTGGCGACGCCGGGGCCGATGACTTCCGACAGGCCATAGATGTCCACGGCGTCGATGCCGACCCGGCCCTCGATCTCGGCGCGCATGGAATCGGTCCACGGCTCGGCGCCGAAGATGCCGATTTCCAGCGAACAGCTGTCGGGCCCCATGCCCTGGCGTTCCATCTCGTCGGCTACCGCCAGCATGTAGCTGGGGGTGACCATGATGATCTGCGGCTGGAAGTCGGCGATCAGCTGCACCTGCTTTTCCGTCTGGCCGCCCGACATGGGGATGACGGTGCAGCCCAGGCGCTCGGCGCCGTAATGGGCGCCCAGGCCCCCGGTGAACAGGCCATAACCATAAGAGATGTGGCAGCGGTCGCCGGGCAGGCCGCCGGCGGCGCGGATGGATCGCGCCACCATGTCGGCCCACATGGATATGTCGTTCCTGGTGTAGCCGACCACCGTGGGCTTGCCGGTGGTGCCGGAACTGGCGTGGACGCGCACCACCTGATCCATGGGCACGGCGAACATGCCGAACGGATAGGTCTGGCGCAGGTCTTCCTTGGTGGTGAAGGGAAAGCGCGACAGGTCCGACAGGGTCTTCACGTCGTCGGGATGGACGTGCGCCGCCTGACATTTGACCCTGAAATGTTCGACGTTGTCATAGGCGTGGCGGATGGACCATTGCAGCCGGGACAATTGTAACGCCGAGATTTCGTCACGACTGGCGGTTTCCACGGGGTCCAGCAGATGGCGGGGCGCCCCTTGGCGGCGGGATGCGGATTGGCTCACGTTTTCCTCCGGTGTCTCGGTCTCCCGTGTCCTGCCCCGGAAATTCGCATGGCGAAATTCTGGGACAAGCAGGCCACTCATTCGTTGGATCGGCCTCTGGCGGGCGGGTTGCCGAATTGTGACGCCATTGTACACCACCGAGATCGGCGGGGCGAGGTCGGCTGTGCGCGGAAAATGAGCAAAAGATGAAGGATTCGGCCATGTTTAAAGCACTTGCATGGGAAACGGTCAGGCAGTACGGTCATCCCTTGGTAATGGTGGGGTAAAGGAAGCCGTAAGGTGACCTTGATAAAGCAAATCGTCGCCCGGATGTTGTCGGTGGTGTTCACCGGGATGAGCCTGGCGGAAATTGTCGATATTCTTATTCCAAACAGGCAATCGGCTTTCGTGCAGCGGCGTCGCGCCTTGCTGATCCTGTCGCGCGTGCGCTTGGTGGCGTTCACTTTCGCCATCCTGACGCCGCTGTGGATTCCGGTCGACCTGATCATCTTCGATCGCGCCTTGGGCATGTATCTGGCGGCTTTGCGCGTGCTGGCCTCGGTCGCCTTCGTGTTGCTGGGGCTGTCTTACCGCTCGGCCGATTCCATCTCCATCGCCCGCTGGGGCTTGGTGTGGCTGTTGTCCATCCCCACCGTGTTCTTCCTGATCAGCCATCCGTTGCTGGCGCAGTTCGCCATCACCGATCCGGCCCAGCAGGTGATCGCCGCCGGCTACGCCTTCCTGCCCTTCGTCATGGTGGCCGGGCTGTCGGTGTTCCCCATCACCGCCCTGGAAGGGGCGGCGCTGTCGGCGCCGTTGCTGCTGGCTTATCTGCTGACCGGTATCCTGGGCTATCAATTGCTGCCTTTCGCCTCGCATCTGGGGGCGCAATGGCTGTTGCTGCTGCTGGCGGTGGTGTCGACGCTGTCGGGCATGAGCCAACTGCACTTCATGAGCCAGTTGGTGGACCAGTCATCCCATGACGGTCTGACCCGTGCCTATAACCGCCGCGTGGGCGAGGAAATCGTCGCCCAGCAGTTCATCACCGCCGTGCGCTCCAGTGGTCCGTTGGCCTTGGCCTTCGTCGACCTGGACAACTTCAAGTCCATCAACGACCGCTATGGGCATGAAGAAGGCGACAACACCCTGCGCAACGCCTCGGCCGCGCTTCGCAAGGTGCTGCGGCGGGGCGACGTGCTGGTGCGCTGGGGCGGCGAGGAATTCCTGGCGCTGATGCCCAACACCGACGCCGAAGGGGCGCGCATCGCCCTGGGACGTCTGCGTGACGCCGGTTTGGGTCTGCGCCCCGACGGTTCGCCGGTCACCGCGTCGATCGGTGTGGCGGAACGCGTCGCCGACGGCGCCTCGCAATGGTCGGAACTGGTGGAAAAAGCCGACCAGCGCATGTACATGGCCAAGCAAAGCGGCAAGGACAAGATCATCGGCATCGGCAACCAGGTGCTGATGGACAGCCGCGTCAAGGCGTGAGCCTCGTCTTGGGAAACAAGACGAGGCTTTAAAAATGGCCCGTACCGGGCTGCTCAATCGCCGCTTGGGCTGATCGCGTGTCCACGCTTCGCGTGAAAATGCGCTAGGCCGCTTCGGCCACCGCGCCCACCTGTTGCGCCACCGCTTCCGCCAGTCTGCGCCGCGCCTGGGTGCCGGGGCGCACCATCAGCGAAAACCACACCGGTGTCAGGTCCGGCAGGCCGTGGGCGGCGGGGTCCAGCACGCGGATGTCGGGATGGGCGGCGCTTTGTCCCAAGGGCGCCACCGCCATGCCGGCGGCCACCGCCGCCTGCACCCCGGCCAGGCTGGGGCTGACATAGGCCACCCGCCACGGCCGGCCCATGCGGTCCAGCCGTTCCACCACTTGGCGACGGAACAGGCAGCCCTGGGGGAACAAGGCCAAGGGCACCGGTTCCAAATCGGGCAGGGGGTGATGGGCCGCGGCGCTCCACATCAAACGTTCCTGCCACGAGCCATGGGCTCCGGCCACCGGTTCGTCCACCTTGAACAGCGCGACGTCCAGTTCGCCCTGGTCGTAGTCGGCGCGCAGACGCACCGACAAATCGGCGCGCACATCCAGGCGTACCTGGGGATTGGCCCGCGAAAACGCCGCCAGCACGCCGGGCAGGTGGCGGCCGGCGAAATCCTCGGAGACGCCGAAGCGGATGATCTCGCCGCTTTCCTTGCGCACCAGCAGGGCGCGGGCTTCGTCGTCGAGCGCGATCATCCGCCGGGCATAGGTCAACAAAGTCTCGCCGGCACTGGTCAAAGCGACGCCGCGCCCCTGGCGGATCAGCAGAGGTTGCCCCACATGGTCTTCCAGGCGTTTGATCTGTTGGCTGATGGTCGACTGGGTGCGGTTCAGACGTTCGCCGGCGCGGGTGAAACCGCCGCAATCGACGATGCCGACAAAGGTGCGCAGCAATTCAAGGTCCAGGCTGCTCATGGCATCACCATTCACGAATGCGATGAAAAGTATATTATCATCTAATTTCTAAATGTCACGGCCGGGGGCTAATCTTGGCGTCAGACAACAAGAAACAGGGATGCTTCCATGATCGCCGTTATCCGCCAACGCACCACGCTTCCCTGGCTGATCGCCATTTTCTGCCTGATCTGGTCGTCGGTCTTCGCCGTCGCCCGCCTGGGGCTGGCCCATGCGCCGCCGCTGACCCTGCTGTCGGTCCGCTTCGCCATTGCCGCCTTGGTCACCCTGGTTCTGGCCGTGGCCTTGCGCGAGCGCCTGCCCAGCGGTCGACAGATGCTGGGACTGGCAATCATCGGGGTGGCCAACCACGCCGTCTATCTAGGATTGTCGTATTTGGGCATGCGCCACGTGCCGGCCGGGTTGACCGCCATCATCGTCAGCGCCAACCCGGTGCTGACCGCCTGTCTGGCGGCGTTGCTGCTGGACGAGCGGTTGAACGCCCGCAAGGTTCTGGGGCTGGGGCTGGGGGTGGTCGGCGTCGTTTTCATCCTGCGCCATCGCATTGTCGCCGGCACCGACGATTGGGGGGACATGCTGTGGCCGTTGGGCGCGCTGGTGGCGCTGTCGGGGGGTGCCATCCTGTTCAAGCGGCTGGGCATCACCGGCGCCGGCTTCGGCGGTCTGTCGGTGCAATTGGCCGCCGCCTCTGCCTTTCTGGCCGGGCCGGCCTGGGTGCTGGAAGGCGGTCTGGCCGCCATTGATCCCAGCGGCGAATTTTGGTTCTCGCTGGCCTATCAGGTGCTGCTGGCGTCGGTCATCGCCTACGCCATCTGGTTCCACCTGCTGAAGGTCAGCAGCGCCACCGCCGCCAGCGCCTGGCACTTCCTGATCCCGCCCTTGGGCGTGCTGTTCGGCTGGCTGATCATGGACGAGACGGTGATGTGGGTGGATTTCGTCGGCATCGTCCCGGTGGCGGCGGGGATCTGGCTGGTTACCCGATCTGGAACACCGCTTCGATTTCTACCGCGACGTTAAGCGGCAAGGACGGCGCCCCGACGGCGACGCGGGCATGGCGGCCGGCGTCGCCCAGGACTTCGACCATCAGGTCGGACGCGCCGTTGACCACCTTGGGCTGGTCGGTGAAATCGGGCGTGCTGGCGACGAAGGCGGTCATGCGCACCAGCCGCTTGACCCGGTCCAGGTCGCCGTCACAGGCGGCCTTGGCCTGGGCCAGCAGGTTCAGCGCACATAGACGGGCGGCGCGTACCCCGTCTTCCAGCGAAACTTCCGCGCCCAAATGACCCAACACGACGGGCTTGCCGTTTTCCATGGGCAATTGCCCGGACACGAAGACCAGGTCGCCCACCACCACGTAAGGCACGTAATTGGCCACCGCCACCGCCGGGACCGGCAGGGTGATGCCAAGTTGCGCCAGGCGGGAATCGATGTTGCGGCTCATGGTCTTCCTCCGTGTTCAAGGCTGGCCAGGGTAGGGGATCGCTCGGGTTCTTGTCTTGTGGAATTTATGGGTGTATAGCTGACCTATATAACGGTTTGCGCTGCACAAGGGATCGCCCCGCCCATGTTCACCCTGACGGATCTGGAACTGGAAGCCCTGTACCTGTCCCTGCTGGTGTCCGGCTGGGCGGTGGCGGGGTCGTTGCCGTTGGGGATCGGCTGCGCCTGGCTGTTGGCGCGCCGGGATTTTCCCGGCAAGACCCTGGTGGACGGGCTGATCCATCTGCCCTTGGTGTTGCCGCCGGTGGTGGTGGGGTATTTCCTGCTGGTGCTGATGGGACGCCGGGGCGTGATCGGTTCGGCGCTTTACGACTGGTTCGGCATCTCGGTGGCCTTCACCTGGAAGGGCGCCGCCATCGCCTCGGCGGTGATCGCCTTCCCGTTGATGGTGCGCGCCATTCGCCTGTCGCTGGAAGGGGTGGACCGGGGTTTGGAACAGGCCGCCCGCACCCTGGGGTGTGGACCCTTCGCCACCTTCTTCACCGTCACGCTTCCCTTGGTGATGCCGGGCATCCTGACCGGGGTGATCCTGGCTTTCGCCCGTTCGCTGTCGGAATTCGGCGCCACCATCACCTTCGTCTCCAACATCCCCGGCGAGACCCGGACGCTTCCCATCGCCCTTTACGCCCTGACCCAGGTGCCGGGCGAGGATGCGGCGGCTTTGCGGCTTTGCGTCATATCGGTGGTGGTGGCCTTCGCCGCGCTCATGGCCTCGGAAATTCTGTCGCGCCGGGTCCAGGCCCGGTTGAAAGGCTAGGGCCATGCTGGACCTGTCCATCATCCGCCAGCAAGGCCGCTTCCGCGTCGATGTCACTTTGAAGGCGGGGGCGGGGGTCACCGCCCTGTTCGGCCCGTCCGGCTCGGGCAAGACCTCGGTGATCAACATGGTGGCCGGCTTGGCGCGGCCCGACCAGGGCCGCATCGTGGTGGACGGCAGGGTGCTGTTCGACCGGGCCGAGCGCATCGACGTTCCCCCCGAACACCGCCGCCTGGGTTACGTGTTCCAGGACGGGCGGCTGTTCCCCCATCTGTCGGTGCGGGCCAATCTGAATTTCGGCCGCGACCGGGTGCCGCCGGCCGAGCGCAAGGTGGAATTCGACGCCGTCGTGGATGTTTTGGGCATCGAGCACCTTCTGGACCGTCGTCCGGCGCTTTTGTCGGGCGGCGAGAAACAGCGCGTCGCCATCGGCCGTGCGCTTTTGGCGTCCCCGCGCATCTTGCTGATGGACGAACCCTTGGCCGCCTTGGACGCCAACCGCAAGGCCGAGGTGCTGCCCTTCATCGGGGCGCTTTCCAAGCGCTTCGGCATCCCCATCCTTTATGTCAGCCATTCCATGGACGAGGTGCTGACCCTGGCCGACACCCTGGTGTTGATGGACCAGGGCAGGATGGCGGCCATCGGCCCCACCGAGGACTTGCTGTCGCGCCCCGAACTGCGCCCGTTGACCGGTCGCTGGGAAGCCGGCTCGGTGATCCGCGCCAAGGTGGAAGCCCACGATTCCCAATCGGGCATGACCGTCTTGCGCTTTGCCGGGGGCAGCCTGGTCATGGCCCGCAACCACCTGGCCTTGGGGTCGACCGTCCGGTTGCGGGTCCAGGCCAGCGACGTGGCCATCGCGCTGGACCATCCCGGCCGGGTGTCGGTGCGCAACGTGTTGCCGGCCAAGGTGCTGTCGGTCAGTCACGGAGAGTCCGGTCTGGTGGACGTCATCTTGGAATGCGGCGCCACCCAGCTGTGGGCGCAGATATCCAGCGCGGCCCAGGCCGATTTGAATTTGCAGCCGGGCATGGATGTGCACGCCATGGTCAAGGCGTTGACCATCGCCCGCGGAGAGGTCGCTAAAACAGGGGGGAACTGATGAAGATCGCTGTCGCCACCCAGGACATGACCCATGTGGACGCCCATCTGGGATGGGCACGGCATCTGCTGATCTTCGACGTGTCCGCCGAAGGCTATCGTTACGTGGCGACGCGGGCTTTCCGCCACGGTCTGGCCCAGGACGGCGACCATGAGAAGCTGACGCCGCGCATCCGGGCGCTTCGCGGCTGTTCCATGGTCTTCGTCGTCGACGTGGGACCGGAAGGCGAAGCGGGGTTGGCCCGTGCTCGCGTCGTGCCCATGCGGGCCTATGCCGGCCAGCCCATCGCCACCGCGCTTGATGCCCTGCGCGATGGCTTACGGCGCAATCCGCGCGGCTGGCTGCGGCGCGAGCAGCAAAAGGACCATTTCAGTAAAGCCTGCGACGGAAGGCGAAAGCGGAGCCCGTCAGCGTAACCGCCGCGATCACCAGCATGGGCCAGATGCTGTCCCAGGCCTGGGCCGGGCCGATGCCTTTGAGGAACAGCCCCCAGATCAGATGCAGGAAGTGGCGCACCGGATTGGCCAGGGTCACCACTTGCAGCCAGTCGGGCATGTTTTCCACCGGGGTGGCGAATCCCGACAGGATCATGGTCGGCACCAGAAAGAAGAACGCCCCCAAGATGGCCTGCTGTTGGGTGCCGCACAAAGCCGAGATGAACAGCCCGACCCCGATCACCGAGGCGACGAAGGCCACCACCGCCGCGTAAACCAGAACCAGGGACGCGGTCAGCGGCACCTGGAACCACCATCCGGCCACGGCGATGATCAGGCTGCTTTCCACCAGCCCGATCAACAGTGCCGGCATGGTCTTGCCGACCAGGATTTCCCATGGTCGCAGGGGGGTGACCAGCAATTGCTCGAAGGTGCCCAACTCGCGTTCGCGGGCCACCGACAGCGCGGTGACCACCAGCGCCACCACCTGGGTCAGCACGCCGACCAATCCCGGCACCACCACCCAGATGCTTTCCAGGTTGGGGTTGAACCACGACCGCGCCACCAGGGTGGGGACGCGGGTGGCGGGGGCCAGTTCGGCATTGTGGTCGGCGATGATGGTTTGCAGATAGCCGGAAACGATCTGGGCGCTGTTGGAGCGTCTTCCGTCCAGGATCACCTGCACGCTGGCGCCGGCGCCCTGTTCGACCTTGCGGCTGAAATCCTGGGGAATGCGCAGACCCGCCATGGCGCGGCGGGAATCGATGGCGTCACGAAGTTGTTCTTCGGTGGCGACCATCACCAGGTCGGCGAAGGCCGGGGCGCCGGCGACACGCGCCACCAGTTCCCGCGCCGCCAGCCCGCCATCCTGGTTCAGCAGCGCCAGCGACGCCTGTTTGACGTCATAGGTACAGGCATAGGAAAACACCGCCAATTGGATCAACGGCGGGACGATCATGACGAAGCGGCTTTTCGGGTCACGCCACAACGCCAGCATTTCCTTGATGATCAGCGATCGGATGCGGCCGAACATGGGGGTCACTCCAGGCTTTTGCGGGTGCGCTTCCAGGTCAGGCCCAGGAAGAAGGCGGCAATGGCCAAAAGCGCCAGGGAATTGGGCACGATCACGCTCCACACGTCGCCGGCCAGGAACAAGGTCTGCAAGATGGTGACGAAATAGCGCGCCGCGACGACGCGGGACAACAGCTCGATGGGCAGCGGCATGCTGGACGGTTCGAAGACGAAGCCCGACAGCATGAAGGCGGGCAGGAAGGCGGCGATCAACGCCACCTGACCGGCGACGAACTGGTTCTTGGCGATGGTGGATATCAGCAGGCCCATGGCCAGCGAACATGCCATATAAAGCGCCGAGCACACGGTCAGCACCCACCACGAGCCCCGGAACGGCACGTCGTAGACCGTCATTCCCACCACCACCGACAAAGCCATGCCGCCCATGCCCAGGACGAAATAGGGCGCCAGTTTTCCCACCAGCAACTCGACACGGCCGACGGGGGTGGCGATCAGTGCTTCCATGGTGCCGCGTTCCCATTCGCGGGCCACCACCAACGCCGTCAGGATGGTCCCGGTCAGCGTCATGATGATGGCGATCAGGCCGGGGATCAGGAAATGGCGCGATTCCAGGGCCGGGTTGAACCAGACCCGGCTTTCCACGGTGATGGGCAAGGCGGTGGATCGGGCGGTGGATCGGGCTTCGTAGGCCAGCCACTTGGCCCATACCCCCTCGACATAACCCTTGGCCAGCCGGGCGGTGTTGGCGTCGGTGCCGTCCAGCAGCACCTGGATGGGGGCCTCGGCGCCCCGGTTGAAACGGGATTGGAAATCGTTGGCCAGAAGCACGGCGGCCCGGTAACGCCCCGATACCAGGCCGGCCTCGGCGTCCTGGCGCAGGCGCAGTTCGTCGACGACGAAAAATGGCGAGGCGCGGAAGGCGGCGACCAGCGATTGGGCCTGGGGGGTGGGTTGTTCCAACACCACCGCCAGCCGGATGTCCTTGGCGTCCAAAGACACCCCGAAGCCGATCAGCAACAACAGCACCAGCGGCAGGGCGAAGGCGATGTACAGGCTGGACGGGTCGCGGCGGATCTGCAGGGTTTCCTTGACCATCAGCGCCACAAGGCGGCGGGGCTTCATCATCGGTTCGCCTCCTCGACCAGGGCGACGAAAGCGTCTTCCAGGGTGGGATCGGGATTGGCGGCGCTGCGCACTCGGGCCTTGATCTGGTCAGGGGTGCCGATGGCGATCAGTTTTCCGGCATAGACGATACCGATGCGGTCGCAATATTCCGCTTCGTCCAGGAAATGGGTGGTGACCAGCACCGACACCCCTTGCGCCGCCATGGCGTTGATATGCGACCAGAATTCGCGCCGCACCAAGGGATCGACGCCCGATGTGGGTTCGTCCAGGAACAAGGTGTCAGGCGCGTGCATGATGGCGCAGGCCAGGGCCAGACGCTGTTTGAAGCCCAAGGGCAGGGTGCCGGCATCGGACCCGGCCATGGGTTCCAGGGCGAAGACCCGTTCCATGGTGGCGATGGCCTGACGCTTGGCGTTGCCCGACAGGCCATAGATGCCGGCGAAGAAGGTCAGGTTCTGGCGCACCGACAATTCCGGGTACAGCGAGAATTTCTGCGACATGTAGCCCAGGCGCTGACGACCCATGGCGGCGGCTTTCGCCAAATCCAGCCCACCCACCAGCGCCTTGCCGCCGCTTGCCGGCAGCAAACCGCACAGCATGCGGAAGGTGGTGGACTTGCCGGCGCCGTTGGGGCCCAGCAGACCGAAGATTTCGCCTTGCTTGACGTCGAAGCTGACATGGTCGACGGCGACGAAGTCGCCGAAGCGGCGGACCAGATCGTCGGCCCGCACGGCGATGCCGTCGGCATGGGCCGGGGGGGACGGGCGCGGCGGCAGGGCGGGGATGGGGCCGGAATCGTCCAGCAGGGTGACGAAAGCGTCCTCGAAACGCGGCGCCACCGGTTCCAGGGTGCAGTCGGGCAAAGGGGGGGGCGGGGAACCGGCTTCCAGCACCAGTCGCACGCTGGCCCCTTGGATCAGCGCGTCACGCACATGGGGGGACGCGGCGGCCAAGGCTTGCAGCTTGCGGCGGTCGCCCCCCTTGGCGACGAAGCAGCGCCCGGCGACGCGGGCGGTCAGCTGGTCGGGCGGGCCTTCATGCAGCAACTGCCCCTTGTCCATCAGCAGCACGTGGTCGCAACGTTCGGCTTCGTCCAGATAGGCGGTGCTCCACACCACCGCCACGCCTTGCGCGGCCAAGTCGCCCACCATGGCCCAAAGTTGCCGGCGCGACACCGGATCGACGCCGACGCTGGGTTCGTCCAGCAGCAACACGTCGGGCGTGGCCAGCAGGGCGCAGGCCAGTCCCAGTTTCTGCTTCATGCCGCCCGACAGCTTGCCGGCCAGCCGCGACTGAAAGCCGTCCAGTCCGGCGAAGCCCAGCAGGCGGGCGAAGGTGGCGGGTTGGTCGGCGGCGGGCAGTTCGCGCAATTCGGCGTAAAGCCGCATGTTCTCGGCCACCGTCAAATCTTCGTACAGGCCGAAGCGTTGCGGCATGGTGCCGATGCTGCCATGGATCCGGATGTCGCCTTGGTCGGGTTTCATCAACCCCGCCATCAGCCGCATCAAGGTGGTCTTGCCGGCCCCGTCGGCGCCGACCAGACCGGTGACACGGCCGCTTTCGATGCGGGCCGAAAGCTGGCGGATGGCGGGGGTGCGGCCGAAACTTTTGCCCACCCCGGTCAGGGTGACGGCGGCCGGCATCACTGGGGCGCCGGGGTCAGATGCAAGGTCACCGGCATGCCCTGACGCAGGGCTTCGTCGGGGTCGGACACCACGACGCGCAGGCGATAGACCAGGGATGTGCGCAATTCGCGGGTTTCCACCGTTTTCGGCGTGAACTCGGCCACCGGCGAGATGAATCCCACCTGACCGTGATAGGTGCGTCCGCCATCGGTGACGATGTCGGCCGCCATGCCGGGTTGGACCCTGCCCAAATCGGGTTCGGCCACCCAGGCGCGCACCTGCATGGGTGACGACAGCGCCACGGTCGCCACCGTCGAGCCGGGCAGGGTCATGGAACCGGGCTCGCGCACCCGGGACATGACGATGCCGTCGGACGGGGCGCTCAGCACCGCGTCGGCCAGCCGCCTACGCATCAGGTCCAAGGTGGCGCGTTCGCCCTCCATTTGGGCGCGGGCGATGCTGATGTCTTCCTCGCGGAAGCCTTGGCGCGACAGGTCCAGGGCTTGGCGGGCGCGCGACGCCGTTGCTTCCGCCTGACGCAGCACGTTGCGGGCGTCGTCCAGGGCCTGACGGGAAATGGTGGAATCCACCGGCAAAGCGGCACGGCGGTCATAGGTGGCCCGGGCGTTGGTCAGCGCCGCCTCGGCCTTTTCCAATTCGGCCTTGGCCTGGGCGATTTCTTGCGGGCGGTTGCCGGCTTCCAGCTTGGCCAGTTGCGCCTCTTGCGCTGCCAGCCGGGATTCCGCTACCCGGACCGCGTCCTTCAGGTAACCGTCATCCAGTTCGGCCACCACTTGGCCGGCGGTGACGCGGTCGCCTTCTTCCACCAGCAGCTTGGCCAGACGGCCCTCGACGCGGAACGACAGGTCCACCTGACGGACGTCCACGTTGCCGGACAGGGTCAGCACCCCGGTATCGGCCACGGGACGGTGGGCCAACCACCAGCCGCCACCGGCGAGTGCGGCCAGAATTACCACGGCGACGACGGGTTTGCGGTTCATGGCGGCCTCACAGACTGTACTGATCAGTTCAGTTGGTCAGTCTACACCTGCCGGTGGTCAGCGAAAGGGAACTTTCGGCATGGCAAGGTTGTGTGTCTTGCGTTAGGGTCAGGACCTATAAAATAGCTTTCCCCCGCAGCGGCGTTGTGATTCAAGGTTCCCGAAGGGAGCCTTTGGATGAACGATCACCTTTTCTGGCTGACGGATGAGCAGTTTGCG
>MKVK01000054.1 GCA_001898825.1 Magnetospirillum sp. 64-120 | reverse complement strand
CGACGCAAGCAGGGCTGGGGCATGCCCCAGCCCTGCTTGCCATCACCACCCGTTTCGGGCATCAAAACCACACCGGACTCCACCCATAACTGGAGGAAACTTCGGTCTCAGGTCATTTGTTATCAAGATGAGTGTGCTGATTTCCAAGCCACCCATCAAAAAAATCCATCTTGTCTGGTGCGGGGGACTGCAATCTCTTTGGGCGGTCTAGGGCCGGATTGGGGCAGCGGCGCAACCCATATTTTTCAATGCTATCAGGGATTCTGCACATGAATTCATCATGGTCAGGGGTTAGCACTTTTTTGTTTTTATGGAGGCGCTTAAAGTAATTATATGTTTCTAGTTTGTGATTGTGCCAGTCTTTGCGGTAATCATCGCGACGACGTATAAACTGCCAGCGCCATAATTCGAGTGCTGCGCTTTCATCTGGATATTCGTTTTCATTCCGCCAATTCGGCAATCCGAAATTTGTGGATTTGCTGCCTGATTCTGTCATCTAAAGCGCCTTTGAAATGTTTATCATTTGCGAAAAAGTGCAACGTTTGTTTCTTCCACCACCCCGAGTGTGCCGAACGCCGCGCGGACTGTATCGGCGACATACGACGGGGCAAGGTGCCCATAGTGCTTTTCCGCCATGCGCGTATCAGTGTGTCCCAATTGTGCGGCCACGACGACCAGAGGAACAGGGGGGCGAAGCCACCGTTTGCCCTCTGGATCGGTTTTATCCTTTTCGCCCATTATAAGGCGGCTTGCGTAGCTGTGGCGCAATTCGTGGAACGTCATGGCATCCACCTTGGCTTTCTCACAAGCGGCCTTGAATGGGCGTTGCTGGTGTGAGGCGCCCCACCGGCTTCCATCGGCTTTTGTGAACATGGGCGAATTGCCCGTCTTGCCAGCGGTGGCGGTATCGAAAAATTTCCGGCCTTCGTTGGTCAACGCGACGTGGCGGGGCTTGCCCGATTTGCTCATGCGAATATGAACGGTTCCCGCGTCCGCATTGTAATCCGCCACGGTCAGCGCCACCAATTCCCCATAGCGGCATCCGGTCAATAAGGCGGCCTGCACCAACGGGCGGAAATCCGGGGTGCAGGCATTGACCACGCGGCGGGCTTCGTCGTCGTTCAGATAACGGACGCGGGCGGCATCGGCATCCCGGAACGGCTTGACGCTACGCCATGCGTCATCGCTGGCAACCTTGCGGTCATGGAAGGCAAGGTTAAGAGCTGCCTTAAGCACGGTCAGGACGCGATTTGCGGAGGAATGACGGCGGCGGATAGAGTCCGGGCTGTCATCCATTTCCCGAAACTTCTGTGGCTTCCCCAGTCCTGTCCGCAAGCGTGGGGCCGTATTCGCCAAGCCCGCGTGCCATTGCTCAATCCGGCGGCGAGTGAGCTTCAACACCTGCACATTGCCAAGCGAAGGGTTGATAAGGGCGTCTATGGTCCATTGCACCCGATTTGCGGCCCGCCCGGTGCCTTTGGCGGTGTGTCCACGCTTGTAGGCATCCAGATAATCCGCCAGCGCATCCTTGACGGTGTAGGGGCCGGATCGGGGGGCGTCATCCTCAAAGCCCCGTGCTGCCAATTTGAACCATTGGTCCGCGTACCGTTGGGCTTCGGCGCAGGTAAGGCACAGTCCGCCCCCGTCGCTATCCATAGCGTCGTCGGCAGCACCAAGGGACCGGTAGTGCTGCTTCCCGTTATCGTCCCGATAGCGTGCAATCCAGGTTCCGCCATCGGTGCCCTTGCGATACCCCAAGGCACACCCTCGGGATATGACAAACCAATAGGGTTCGCGGCGAGCGTCTAATTTCGTGCGGGCGGATCGGGTGTCGAGCTTGGCGTTGCGAACCGTGCGGGCCATCGGGAAGCCTCCGTTTTTCCGTACGGAAATTGTACGGAAATCATGTTCCCGGACGCAAGGAGATAACGATGGATAAAAAACTATGTAATATCAGTACATAGAATGTCGTGCGAAGTCCGTAGAAGTGCGGAAATGTACGAGTTATCTCTCTCTCACGGCGGTAACAGGGGTTCGAATCCCCGTGGGGACGCCAATCTTTTTCAGGTTGTTAGCGCGAATTTGTCCCGCAGGTTTTTAATGCGGGACAAGGCTTCCTGCCCGATCCCCCAAATTCACCCCTGTTGACCGCATGGTTCCTCCGCGTCAATCCTATTCGTTGCGCCATGCATCGGAGGGGCGCAAGGCCGGGCTCGTGACCCAGTCGCGGCTCCACGACTTCATCGGTTGGAACACTGATGGTTCGCCTTGAATTTGGCTGTCGATACCAAAGAAGCCAGCAACGTGGTGATCGGCCTTTCCCCCTGAATGCCTCGGACAAGCGAATCACAACGCGGAATCAGGTGGAAGTGCCTCTAACAGGTTCACCCCCGGTTCAGGTTGGTGCCGCTATGCTGCGAAGCATCGAGACACCCGCAGGAGGGAAACAATGCTCGGCAAAATGTTGATCCATGGCTTGGTCGCTGCCGCGATCATCGGCGGCACCGCCACCGTTTACTCGCAGATCACCGATAACGGCGCGTCATCCGCGCAGGTCGCCCAAACCGAGGCGGTGGGACAATCGAACGCAGTCCCCACGCTTCTGGCCGGAAACGACGATGTCCGCCCGGTCCGATCAGACCGTCATCGCGACCGCCATGATCGCAAGCACGACCATGACGACGACGATGATTAAGTCTCAAGAAAAACCAGGAACACCTCGATGAGGGATGTTGCTGCCGTTGAACGCTGACGCAGAGAGCGCCGGGAAATTGTCCGACTATCCTTGATTTGGGCCACATGGAGACTTTCTGAATGACCGCCGGCGGACTTTTCGCTCTGATCATTTGCGGAATCGTTCTGCAAGTCGGCATCGGCGCCCTGGTCGCCTTCATGCGCCATTGGCGGGCCTATGTGGAACTGAAGGGACGGGTGATCGGTAATGGCGTCAACGATGGCGCCCCTTCTGCTCGACAACCGGTGGCGCCGCCCCATGCCGCCTGGCGAGACTACCGGCCTTTCCGAGTGCGCTCGAAGGCATTCGAGGATCGGGCGCGCTCGATCTGCTCCTTCGTCCTGGAACCCGCCGACGGTGGCCCTGTGCCCGACTTCCTGCCGGGGCAGTTCCTGACCTTCCGGCTGAGCGTCGCCGGCCAGGCCAATCCCGTCGTCCGCTGCTACTCGCTGTCCGAGCGTCCCGGCAACGACGCCTACCGGGTCAGCATCAAGCGGGTGCCCGCCGGCCTGTCGTCCAACCATTTCCATGACCGCGTCCGCGAAGGCGACGTCCTGGAGGTCAAGGCGCCGTCGGGCCACTTCCACCTCGACTCTCATGGGGCGGGGCCGGTGGTGCTGATTGCCGGTGGCATCGGCGTCACCCCCATGGTCAGCATGGCCGCCGCCTGTCTGCACGAGAATCCCAGCCGCGAGGTGTGGTTTTTCTACGGCGTACGAGACGGATCCGAGGAGGCGTTCGCTCTGCCGCTGCGGGGCTGGGCGGAACGGCATTCCAGCTTCCATCTGCATGTCTGCCACAGCCGCCCGGCGCCCGACGAGGCCGAGGGCCGCGACTACCATCACGGCGGCCATGTGGACATCACCTTGCTGCGCCAGGTGTTGCCGCTCAAGCCGTTCGATTTTTACGTCTGCGGCCCGAGCGCCATGATGGAAAGCCTGGTGCCGGGGTTGTTGGAGTGGGGTGTCCCTGCCGGGCGCGTCCACTACGAGGCGTTCGGTCCGGCCTCGTTGCCGCGGCTGGATACACCCGTTCCTGCTCTTGACGTCGTCGTCCCGGCCGAGCCGTTGTCCGTCACCTTCGCCGCCTCTGGCCGGCAGGTGCAGTGGACCGGCGGGTCGCTGCTGGATCTGGCCGAGGCCAGCGGCATCGCCATCGATTCAGGCTGCCGCGCCGGCGGCTGCGGCATGTGCCAGACCCGCGTCGAGGAAGGCGAGGTGGATTACGAGCATTCCCCCGACTTCGATCCCGAACCCGGGACTTGCCTGCTGTGCGTGGGCCGCCCCCGGACCAACCTTGTGCTGAGGGCGTGACCGCCATGGAAAGATCGCTTTTGCGCAGGGAAGTGGCGCCGTTTTTGTTGATGTTCGTCTCGCTGGTGGCGGCGGCCATCCTGGGCGACTGGCTGCTCCATACCTTCAACCTGGTGTGGATCGGGCGTTGGCTGGGCATTCCCGGCACACTGCTGATTTTGCTGTCGCTGCTCTATTCGCTGCGAAAGCGCAAGCTGATCACCGCAGGCAGCCCGCGGAGCTATCTCGGCCTGCACGAGGCGCTGACCTGGCAGGGGACGATGCTGGTGGTCATCCATGCCGGCGTCCATTTCAACGCCGTGCTGCCATGGCTGGCCATGATCGCCATGCTGGTGGCCTTCGCCAGCGGCCTGACCGGTCAGTTCCTGTTCGAGCGCGGCCGCCGCCACCTGGCGGAGAAGTCCGACCTTTACCGCCAGCGCGGCCTGTCGCCACGTGAGATCGAGCGCGAGGTGTTCTGGGACGCCACCACGCTGGATGCCATGGCCAAGTGGCGCAAGGTGCACTTCCCCATTACGCTGGCCGTCGCGATCCTTTCGCTGGGACACGTGGTCGCCATCCTCATGTTCTGGAACTGGTCATGAAGAGTCGTTTCGTCCTTCGCGTGCTGCTGGCGAATCTGGCGGTGATTGCCGTGCTGGTGTTCGTCGTTCCGCACCTGATGGTCAGCCCTGGCCCACTGATCGCCGGCCACCGCGACCTTGAATCCGACTGCTTCGCCTGCCACACGCCGTTCGTGGGCACCCCAGCGTCCGAGTGCATCGCCTGCCACAAGGTCGAGCAGATCGGCCGCTTCACCACCAAGGGCGTGGCCAAGACCGACAACGTCACCAAGGCCGCCTTTCACCAGCAACTCAGACAGGTCGACTGCATCGCCTGCCACGGTGACCACGCGGGTGTGCTGAAGTACCGCCGCGCCGCCGGACGCTTCTCCCACGCCATGCTGCAGCCGGGGCTGCTGAAGCAATGCGGCACCTGCCACAGCGCCCCGACCGACGCGCTGCACCGCCAGGTGGGGCCGGACTGCGCCGCGTGCCACGGCCAGGAACGCTGGAAGCCGGCCACCTTCGATCATGCCCGCTTCTTCGTCCTCGACCGCGACCACAACGTCAAATGCGCCACCTGCCACACTGGCCAGGACTATAAGCAATACACCTGCTACGGCTGTCACGAGCACAGCCGCGGCAAGATAGCCGATGAGCACCTCGAAGAAGGCATTCGCGACTTCGAGAACTGCGCCCGCTGTCACAAAAGCGCCGACGAGCACGATATCCGCTGGGACGGCCGTGACGGCGACGGCTTCCGGCGCAGTCGCCATGATTGACCTGTTTTCCGCCAATGTCCCTGGTTTGAGGTAGAGCCCGTCCCAACAAACAGGAGGCGGCCAGGTGGAACGCAAGCGGTTGACGGGCGAGCCGATCGTCGGCTTGAGCGAGCGCCGCGGTTCGGCTTTCGGCGTCTGGGCCTCCAGCTCTGTCCAGTGGTCGTCAGCGTCGCTGTGGCCAGGACTGGGCGAAGCCGATGCCCAGCACATAGGTGAAGATCACCGCCAGCGCGGGAATCTGTACGGTGAAGTCGACCACCGCCTGGGCACCCAGCAGGGAGGCCACCGCCAGGGCCAGGGCGGGATGTATCTGGTCCTGGCGGCGGACGACCAGCCCGCGGGCACACACCGCCACCACCCACAGGACCGACGCCAGCAGACACAGCCCCACGGGCCACCCCAGGTCCATGATGGTTTCCAGCCAGGCGTTGTGGGCGTAGTCATAGATGACCGGCCGGGGCAGCCCCAGGTCGCGATAGGTCAGGAAGGTTTGCTCGAACGCTCCCAAGCCGTGGCCCGACCATGGGGCGTCGGCGATGGCCGCCCAGGTCAGGCGCAACAGGTTGGGACGGTCACCGATCATGTCGCCTTCGCCGCTCATGCGTGACAGGGTGACGTCGCCATAGGCCAGCAAGCCCGCCGCCGCCCCCGCTGCCAGCAACAGGAACAACGCTGCCGCGTGGCGCGGCCGCAGCAGGCGGCCGATGGTGGCGGCCAGGACCAGCGTCGTCGTCCCCACCCCGGTGACCAGCAGCGCTCCGCGCGAATGGCTGGCCAGGACGGCCAGCAACAGCAGGAAGCCGGCCATCAGCCAGGGCACGCCGCGTGACAGCAGGCGCTCCACCCGTTCGCCGGGACGCATGGCCGGCAGGGTCGCCCCCAGCCCGCGCACCGCCAGGGCGAAGCAGGCCAGCACCCCGACGCCAGCGAAGGCGCCAAAGGCGGCGCGGCCGACGAAGGTGCCGGTGGCATCGCCCAGATAGGCCCATTTGGGCAGCCACAGCACGTATTCCAGTTCCAGGGCGTGGGTCAGCAGGGCGTGGACGCCATAAAGCAGGATAGCGGCGGCCAAGGCCCTGATTCCCCAGCGGGCGCGGCGGCCATGGCGACCCAGTTGCGCCGCCAGCACGAATACCAGGCCATAGGCGCCCAGCCGCATCACTGCGTGGCTGGTCCGTTCGGGGTCGCCCGACACGGTGGCCGGCAGGGGATGGCCCAGGGCGGCCGAGGCCTCGGCCCATACGGGGTGGGTCCAACTGTCGGGCAGGATGCTCCAGGTCTGCATCCAGCCCCAGACCAGAGCCGGCAGGAACAACAGGGCCGGCCCGGTCAGACGCGACAGTTCCAGTCCACCCTGGATGCGCCCGGTCAGGCGCGCCGCTGCCCAGGCCAGGGCCAGCAGAGCGGCGGCCAGGGACAGGGCGCTCCAGGACCACGGGCGGTTGGCTGCCAGCGGCAGCGGGGTCAACAGCACCAGCGCGGTCAGGGCCAGGAACAGGCGGTCGTTGACGGAAAGCGGCGAGGTCATGGGCGGGCGCGGTCGTGGTGGTGGGTGGTCAGGGCGTCGGCGATGATTGCGGCGGCGCCGCCGTCACCAAAGGCTTGCAGCGCCCCAGCGGGGCGGTGGAAATCCTGTGGTCGGGCCAGCACCCGGGCGACCGCGTCCAGGATGGTGCGGCTGTCGGTGCCGACCAGGATGGCGTTGCCGTCCAGCACCTCGGGGCGTTCGGTCAGGCGGCGCATGATCAGCACCGGCTTGCCCAGGAAGGCGGCCTCTTCCTGGATGCCGCCCGAATCGGTCAGGATGGCGTCGGCCTGCGCCATCAGGCGGACGAAGGGCACGTAGGTCATGGGGGGCACCATGCGCAGCCGGGGGTGAAAGGCGCTAAGCCGTTCGACCATGGAAGAAAGGCCGGGATTGGGATGATAGGGAAAGACGACGCGGCAGCCGTGGTCGCGGGCCAGCGTCTGTAACGCTGTCTCGACCTGGGCCAGGCTGTCGGGCGTCAGGTTTTCGCGTCGGTGCAAGGTGACCAGGACCATGGGGGTGGCCGGCTCGTCCTCGCCGTCCGCCTTGGCGTTTCCGTCCAAAGCGGCCAGGGCCAGCTTGACGGCGTCGATCACCGTGTTGCCGCTGACGACCACGCGCGACGGATGCACGCCCTCGCGCTCCAGGTTGGCGCGGGCGCCGTCGGTGGGGGCCAGGTGCAGGTCGGCCAGTTGGGCGATCAGGCGGCGGTTGATTTCCTCGGGCCAGGGCTGGCGGGGGTCGCCGGTGCGCAGCCCCGCCTCCACATGTGCCACCGGCACCCCGTGGTGGAACGCCGCCAGGGCGGCGGCCATAGCCGACGAGGTGTCACCCTGGACGACCACCCAGTCCAGCGGTTGTTGTTGCAGTACCGGCCCCATGGCCACCATCACCCGCGCGGCCAGGTCGTTGACCGACTGCCCGGCCTCCATCAGGTCCAGGTCGTGGTGGGGGGTGATGGCGAAATCCGCCAATCCCTGCTGCAGCAACTCGCGATGCTGTCCGGTCAGGCACACGCGCACCTGGACGTGGGGGCGAGACTGCAGGGCATGTATAACAGGAGCCAGCTTGATCGCTTCGGGACGTGTGCCAATGACAACCAGGACTCGCAAAATTGCCTCTCGTATTGTGCGAGTGGAAGGATAGCCATATGACCGCCTTTTGCGGCAATGATAAATGTGCAATTTTTGACCACTGTTTGTGTTCGCTTGCGGATTCTTTTCGGCGTCGGAGGTAAAACCACAGTTGTGCGGGATTGTTGTCGTGGCGAGCGCCGGTGCTCCGGTGGACTCTGGTCGCCTGGGCCGACCGTTGGCGCGGCTGGCCCATCGCGGTCCCGACGGGGAGGGGGAGGCATGGCGTTGGGACCGGCGTTTGGCGCTGGGTCACCGGCGCTTGGCCATCTTTAACCCTGGTCCCGCCGGCGCCCAGCCCATGGTCTCGGCTTGCGGCGACCTGCTGGTCTTCAACGGCAGCATCTACAATTATGTGGAACTGCGGGCCGAGCTGACGGCGTTGGGCCATGTCTTCCGCACCGACAGCGACACCGAGGTCGTCCTGGCCGCCTGGGCCGAATGGGGGCGGGAAGCCTTTGCCCGCTTCAACGGCACCTGGGCGCTGGCCCTGCACGACCACGACAGCGACCGGCTGGTGGTCAGCCGTGACCGCCTGGGGGTGCGTCCACTGTATTTCCGGCAGCAGGACGGGCTGACCGTATTCGCCAGCGAGGTCCGGGCCGTCGTTGCCGCCAGCGGCATGGCGGTGCGGGTCGATCCGGCTGTCGCCTTCGACTTCCTGGTGCTGGGGCAGTCGGACCACCTTGACCGCACCATGGTCGAGGGCGTGGCCGAGGTGCCGGCCGGCGCCCTGTGGGTGCTGGACCGCCAGGGCCGGCTGGACCGCTCGCGCTTTCATACATGGCCGGTTCCCGATCCGGCCATGGACGTGGCGGCGGCGGAGCGCATTCTGCCCGACCTGCTGCTGGATGCCACCCGCCTGCGTCTTCGTGCCCATGTGCCGGTGGCGGCACAGCTTTCCGGCGGCCTGGATTCCGGCGCCACCGCTTGGGCGGTGGGGCAATTGGCACCACACATGGACAGGCAGTTCCTGGGCTTTTTCGCCTATGGCTATGCCGGCGCCGCCCCGGCATTCGACGAGACCGCCGCCGCCGCCGCCACCCGCGACCATGTCGCCCCACATCTGCTGTTGCATCAGGTTGGCGTCGACCCCACGCCGACCATGGAGGACCTGACGGACTTTCTGCGGGCGCAGGAACTGCCGGTCAGCACGCCCAGTCCCCTGGCCGGACTGCGGCTGTGCCGGGCCATGCGCCGGGCCGGCGCGGTGGTGACGCTGACCGGCGACGGCAGCGACGAGCTGTTTTCCGGCTACACCCGCCGTTATTTGCCGGTGGCTTGGCGTGACGCCATGCTGGCGGGTCGGTGGGGCGCGGCAGGGCGTTTGTGGGCCTCGCCGCATCTGGGGTGGCGCGACGCGGCTGCTCGGCTGGCCTGGTCGCTGCCGCGGCCGCTGTTCCAAGCGCTGCTGGCGCGCCGTCCGCACGTGGCGGTGCTGGGCCGGGCGTTTCGCGGCGACCACGCCGGTCGGTTGGGCGAGCTGATCCGCCTTCAGACCATGCCGCTGGACCAGTTGGGGCCGCGTGACGCCCAGGGCGGGCAATTGTCGCAGATCCTGCGCTATGCCGACCGCAACGCCATGGCCTGTGGTATGGAAAGCCGATCGCCGTTCCTGGATTGGCGGGTGGCGGAACTGGCCATGCGTCTGCCAATGGCCGCCAAGGTGACGCCCCAGGGGGGTAAGATGGTGCTGCGCCGGGCCATGCGTCCGCATTTGCCCGACCGGGTCCATGGCGGTCCCAAGAACCGGGGGCTGGGGCACGCCGAGCAGTTCCGGGTGGGCAGCCTGCCATTGGACGACCTGTTGGCCGAACCACCGTCGGCGGCCGCCGGCTTGGTTGACGCCCCGCGTTTGGCCCAGGCCCTGCGCGACCATCCCGGCGATCCGCGCCTGTGGTGGGCGGTCAGCCTGCTGCTGTGGCTGCGCGAGGTCGAGCAATCATGGTAAGGCCCGCGTCCTTCGCCGCTTTCCGCGACGAATTGGTCCGCCGCCACGGCATCGCCGGCGACGACATCCGCCACGAGCTGTTCTTCCAGCGTTATCGCACCGCCCCACTGGCGCGGGCCTGGGCGGCGTTGGCGCGCGACGCCTGGCTGCTGCGCCGCCCGCCGGTGCCCGCGCAACCGGCCCCCCCCCGTAACCGGCCCTGGGCGGTGTTGGTCGCCACCCTGGCCGGCGGCAACGGCTGGGGCACGCTGGCGCGGGCGTTGCCGTCGGTGACGGCGGCGGGGCTGCAGCCGGTGGTATTGGCCCATCCTCGGCTGGATCAGGCGGTCTTTCCGCCGTCCGTGCCGGTGCTGCGTCCATTTCTGATGGGATGGCCGCTGTTGGCCCTGCCGTCGGCGGCCGGAGCCGAGGCGGCGGCGTTGGCGCGGCGGCGGATGTGGCGGCGGGCGGTGGCCGCCGCCCTGGACGGGGGGCGCGGCGTGTTGCTGCTGCATAACGACTTCGACCCGATGAGCGGGGCCACCCTGGCCCAGGGCTGGCCAAGCATATGCCTGCAGCACGGCGCACCCACCGACGAATTCTTTCCCGCCCGCGCCGACTTCCAGGTGGTGTGGGGCGACAGTTCTGCCCAGGCCCAGGCAAGCGCCGGCACTGATCCGGCGCGGCTGGTCCTGGACCCGCTGGGGCGTGGTGACCGCGCCGTCGCCGTGGCGGAGCCGCCAAAGGCTCTGGCCCTGGTGTCGCAGACCCACGCCGCCATCTTCGGCCCCGACTTGAAGCCGGCGTTGCGCCGCGTGGCCGCCGAACTGGCGCGGCTGAGTGGCACCGAGGTACCGCTGGCCGCCCTGCTGCATCCCGCCGAGGGCGGACGCAACCCCTATGCGCTGGCGGCCAGCCTGCCGCCGCATCCCTGGCTGGAGCATCAGCGCCCCGCGCTGGTCCTGGCTTTTTGTTCCACCATGGCCGTCGACGCCGCCCTGGCCGGGCACTGGGTCGCCTGCCTGGACCTGGGCTTGCCCGGCAATGCCGGGGCCCATGCCGTCGCCGATCCACCGTTGCGGGTCGACAGCGCGGCGGCGGCGGTTGCGTTGTACCGGCGCCTGCATGCCGACCCCGGGTTCCGCGCCCAGGCGGGGGCTTGTCAACAGCGCTGGCTGGACGCAACATTCAGCGCCGAGCGGGAAGGCTTGCTTGGGTTGCTGCGCAAGGTGACGCTGCGATGATGTTCCTGCTGGTGGTTTTTTATTCCGTCCTGGTGACCGTGGCCGACATTACCTCGGCTTGGCTGTTCGCCTCTGATCCCACCCACTGGGGCATCGACGCCATTCGTGGCCTGCGCGATTCCCTGCTGGTGCTGCTGGCCCTGTGGGGTGGCGTGCGGGCCATGGGGGCCGGCCTTCCGGTCGCCTTGGGCGCGGCCTACATGGCCTTGATCGGCATCTACACCCTGGCCAGTCCCGACGGCGTCGACATGTCGGTGGTCCTGGCCTCGGCGGCCAAGCTGGCCTTGCCGGTTCTGCTGGTGGCGGTGGGGTTCGGCGGCGTGGACACGCCGCGCCGGCTGCAACGCTATGCCCTGGTGCTGGCGGCGCTGGCGGTGGCCTCGACCCTGTTCGGGGCATGGGACGTCCGGCATACCGAGTTTTGGACCGAAACCTTGCTGTACGGACATTTCCTCAACCAGGTCAAAGGCATCGTCACCGGCTTTGACGGCTATTACGTGCTGCCCTTCAATTTCTTCGGCTTCGAGGAAACCCGGCGCGCCGGCGGACTGGTCGCCGCGCCCCTGGCCCAGGGCAGTCTGGTGGCCATCGGCACTGTTCTGGGCTTCGCCGCCTTGCAACGCCGGGCCTTCGTGCCGGCGCTGCTGCTGTTGCTGGTCGGTATCATGGGCGTATGGCAAAGCGGCACCCGTGGCGCCATGCTGTTCCTGTTGATCGCCTTGCCGCTGTTCCTGGTGCTGGCCGAGCGGGGCGGGGCCATGCTGCGCAACGTGGTGCTGCTGGCCGGTCTGCTGTTCGCCGCGTGGGAGACGCTTTATTTCGTCTATTCCTATTCGGTCAATCTGGAGGACGGTTCGACCATCGGTCACCTGGACGCCCTGAAGACCAACCTGGCCGACCTTGACCAAGTGGTGCTGCTGGGGCCGGGCGTGGGGGCGTCGGGGGCGGCGGCGGCGGATGCCGGCCTGCCTTTGGCCGGCGGCGGCGAGGGCGCCATCTTCGCCATCGCCTACCAGATCGGCTTGCCCGGCATGTTTCTGTTCCTGGCTTACTATTCGGTGCTGCTGGTGCGCATCTTGCCGTTGCGCCACCGCCAGGACGCCGCCGGCGACGTCGCCCTTGCCACCTTTGCCTTGGCAGTGGGTATCGTCACCACTTTCATCAGTTCCGACCACATTCTCAGCCTGTCGGGCATGGGGGTGTTCTGGATTGCCCTGGGTGGCTGTCTGGCGCAGCTTGGCCCCGCGGCCAGGGTGGCGGCATGATCCGGGTTTTGCACGTCCATTGCGAGTTCGTGCCGCAAAACAGTGGTGTCGCCCGCCACATGGCCGGGCTGTGCCGGGCCTTGGTTCGCCGTGGCGACGTGATTCCCACCATCCTGGCTCCCGGCCCGCACGGTCCTGGCCCGCACGAATATCCGGTGGTCGAGGGCGGCTGGGGGCAACTGGCCGCTCGCATCCGCGCCGCCGATCTGGTCCATGCCCACGGCTCGCGCACGATGATCAGCGCCGCCGCCCTGCGGCTGGCCCGGCGGCTGGGCAAGCCCACGGTGTTCACCCCCCATTGCTACTACCAGGACGGCGGGCGGCTGCACCGTCTGGCCAAGCGCCTGTGGGACCGGGGCGTGGAGCGCGGCACCATCGCTGCCGCTGACGCGGTGGTGCTGCTGCACGACCAATGGCGGGCGGCCCTGGCCGAGATGGGGCTGGCGCCCCGCCGTGTGGCGGTCATCCCCAACTGCATCGACGCCGAGGCGTTGCGGGCGCGGCTGGAGCGCGTCCCGGCGCGGCGTCTGTCGGGCGACCCGGCCTTGCTGTCCATCGGCCGGCTGGCCCCCGTCAAGCGCCTGGGGGACGTGGTCGCCGCCCTGGCCCGCCCGGAATTGGCGCAGGCCCATTTGCACATCGTCGGGCGCGGTTCGGAGGCCGAGCGCCTGCGCACCCAGGCCGACCAACTGGGCGTGGGGGGGCGGGTCCACCTGCTCGGGGGGCTGGACGACGACGAAGCCGCCGCCCTGATGCGCGGTGCCGACGCCATGGTTTTGGCCTCGGGGCGCGAGGGGCTGCCCACCGTCATGCTGGAATCTCTGGCCGCCGGCATCCCCATCGCCGTCAGCGACATCGAGGGCACCCGCGTGGTGGCCGAGGGGGTGGGCTGGCCGCACCTGTTTCCCGTGGGCGACGACGCGGCCATGGCCGTCTGCCTGCGCAATTGCTTGGCCCAGCCGGTGCCGCCGGCGGTGGTTCAGTCGGTTCTGCGCCAGTTCAGTTGGCAAGGACGCGCCGACGACATGGCCGCCCTTTATCATGATCTGGTCGGACGATGAGGTCGCCGCCGCTTGCCCCGGAATTCCTGACCCTGGCCGAGATCGTCGCTCAGGACGCCGCCTGCCGTGCCGCCCCTGCCGCCCTGGCGGAGATGGTGGCGGCGGTGTCCGACTGGCCGCGTCTGGAAGCCGGCGCCCGCCGTCACCGTATCGTCGCCCCGGTGGCTCGCGCCTTGGCGGCGCTGCCGGCCGGAGCGGTGCCCCCTGGCACCTTGGCCCGGCTGTCCGCCCAGGCCCGCGCCCAGGCCGTGTCGGCGCTGGCCCAGCAGGCCGAGTTGGGGCGGCTGGTCGGGATGTTCGCCGCCGCCGAGGTGCCTGTCCTGGTGGTGAAGGGGCTGGCGCTGTCGCGGCGGCTGCACGGCGTCATCCACCATCGCGGCGTCGGCGACATGGACCTGCTGGTCGATCCCGGCCAGTTCGCCCGCGCCCATGACCTGCTGGTGGGGGCCGGCTATGTGCGCCAGGACAACGGCCTGACCACGCCGCCGCCCAACCGGCTGCTGCCCCATTTCATGGAAGTGGTCTATGTCCGCGCCCCCGGCCATGTGGTCGAGCTGCATCTGGCCCTGCACCACTCTCCGGCGCCGCCGCAATGGGCTTTCGCCGCCCTGTGGGACCGGCGCGGCCAGGTGACGCTGGACGGCATGATTTGGCCGGTCCTGGGTGAAGACGACCTGTTTCCCTATCTGGTCGCCCATGGGGCCCGGCATTGTTGGGACCGGTTGTGCTGGCTGGGCGACGTGGCGACACTGATCCGCACCGCCAGCGACCCCGAGGCGCTGTGGCGGCGCTGTCACCATCTGGGGTTCGGGCGTGCCGCCGACCATCTCCGCGCCCTGCTGGCGTGGTGGTGGGGGCTGTCCTCGGCAGAAGCGGTTCCGCCGCGTCTGCAATGGTTCGTGTGGGCCTTCTTCAGCCGGTCGCGCTGGTTGGACCGCCCGGGGCGGGGACGGTGGGCTTGGGTCGTGCTGGAACTGCGCTGCCGCCGCTGGCGGCTGCATCTGGATGGCGGCTGGCGTCATCTGCCTTTGGCGTGGCGACGGTTCTGGCGCGAACCCGCCGACCTGGGGGTCCTGCCCCTGCCGGCCGGTCTGAGCTGGCTTTATCCCGCCTTACGCCCGCTGGGCTGGGTGCTGCGCAACTTCGTCCGTCGGCGCTAGCCCCGCATCCCCTTGTGGGCGTTCTTGTCGTTGGCGCGGTCAGGCGGTGGCCGGGCGACCCAGGAGTTTGCGCATCTCGCGCCAGGCGACGCCGCGATAGGACAGCACCAGTCGGGCGTTGTGTAGCAAGTCGCCCGGGCTGGTCAGCGTCCGCCAGATGAAGATCAGCAGGCGCAGCCGCAGGAAACGCTTATAGCGTTGCCGGATCATCTGGGGATTGAAGTCTTGGGTGGTGATCTGGTTGGCGGCATAGGGCAGCGAGGCGTCGCGCAGGTTCTGTTCGACGGTGATCTGGTGCAACTCGGTGCCGGGCAGGGCGACGGCCAGGTTCATGCCCGGCCATACGCCATAAAGCCGATAGCGGCGCAGGGCATAAGCCAGGGTGGCGTCGATCTCGGCCAGGGTCTCGCCCGGCATGCCGATGACATAGAAAGCGATCACCCGCAGCCGTTCCGCACGGGCGAAGCGCATCAGGTCGTCCACCTGTTCCAGGTTCAGGCGCTTGCGCACCACCTGATCCAGCACGCGCTGCACCCCCGATTCGATGGCCACTGCCAAATACTGGCATCCCGACCTTTTGGTGCGGGCCACGCGTTCGGCGGTCCAGGTGTCGCCGCGCACGCCGTTGGGGGTGTCCCAGCGGATGGGCGGATCAAGACCTTCCAGCACGTCCAGCAGCGCGTCGAACCGCGTGGGGTCGTGGGTCAGGTTGTCGTCTTCGAAATGGATGAAGTCGACGGCGTAGCGCTGGCGCAGCAACTGGATGTGGCGGCGCACGTAATCCTGCGAATGGGGCCGCCAGCGGTATCCCATGGTGGCGTGGATGGAACAGAAGCTGCACCGGTGCGGGCAGCCGCGGCTGGTCAGCATGGTGACGGCGCGCTTGCCCCATTCGCGGGTCCGCGGGGAAAAGCCATTGGCCTGAAGCTGGAAATAGCGGTCCATGTCGACCATGTCGTAGGCCGGAAACGGCAGGTCGTCCATGGATTGGATGAAGTCGACCTTGACCTTGGGGTGGGGGCGCAGCAGCCGGGCGTCCTCGGGCCGGCCCATGACACCGGGGATGGCCGGGACGCTGCCTTCGGCCAGGCATTGTAGCAGGGCCAGCAGCCGTTCCTCGCCTTCGCCGATGACCACGTAGTCCACCGCCGGATGGGCCAGAACCTGGTCGGGGAACACCGACACATGTGGCCCGCCCATGACCACCACCGCCTGGGGGCGGACCTGCTTGACGATCTCGGCCATGCGCAAGGCTTGGCCGAACTGGGCGGAAAACATGTTGGAGACGCCCACCACGTCGGGCGCCACTTCGGCGATGCGGCGGGCGATTGTGGTGTCGTCGTCACCGAAGATCCGCTGGCCGTTGCCGGTCTCGGTGTTGCTGAATCGCGCGCTCAGGCGGGCGTCATAGACGTCGACGGTTCCGGGCCAGTCCTGCGCCCGCAGATAGGCGGCCATGGACAGGATACCCAGGGGAACGCCCACGTTGGCGCGGGCGTTGACCCCGTCGAAATGCACCAGTTGGCTGGGAACACACAGCAGCAGCTTCATGGTTCACCCGCTGTTCGGGTGCTCCGGGGCTTCGGCGCCTAGGACGCGGTGCCGCGTTGCACCACGTTCTCCTGCAGCGAGCTCGGCAGCGGCTGCTTGCTGATGATGCCGGTGATCACTTGGCCGCTGTTGCCCATGATGGCGGCAATCTGCGGGTTCGCCGCCGCCTGGGTCAGGGAGGCGGTGACCTGTTGCAAGGCCTGGGGGGCGGCGGCGGCGATGGTCGGCGACGACGCCAGGTTGTAGGCGTCCGACATCACCTGCAAGGCGGCGGTGGGAGAGGCTTGGAATACCTGCGGCGAGGTGGCCAGGTTGGTCACGCCGACAGCTATATTGGCGACCACCGCGGGGGCAACCATTTGTACCTGCGGATTGATGCTGATGCGGTTGGCGGTTACCGCGACGCTCAGGGCGGCTTGCGGCGCCACCGCGACCACTGCCGGCTGGCTGACCAGGGTGGTGGCGGCGGCGGCGGCGGCGGCGGCGGCCTGGGGGTTGACGGCCACTAGGCGTTCCGCTTCCGTGCCCGCTTGCTGGCTCAGGGCGGCGATGCGCTGCGGGTTGCCGGCGGCCAGGGTGGTGATGGCCTGCTGGATGGCGTTGCTGTTGCCCGACAGGATGGCCGCCCGCAGCGCCGGCGGCAGGGCGGCTTGGCCGAATTGCTGGGCGTGGGCGCTCTGCTGTGCGGTCAGGAAGACCATGCCAGCGCAAAACAGGAAGGCGATCAGCTTATGCATTGTTTCCTCGCATGTCCGTTGCATGGTTTTCCTGGAAGGCCAGTTCGACCAGCGACTGAAGATCACGGTTGCCGACGCCATGCTTCCGACGGGAAAGGCTGCGTGTCAGCTTAAAGCGTAATTGACCCAAACAACAGGCATCAATGCAGAGCATGGATGCGCACCATATGATCGATATCGGTTGGTGACAGCGCGTTCACGACAGATTGGTAGAACTGACGATGGGGGGCGTTTTCCGGCTTGGCCAGCACATAGGTGGTGTGGGCGGGCATCAGCACGAAGGTCAGTCGCATCTGGTCGCGCAGCAAATCAAGGTCGGCGTCGTCCATGCGTTGCTTCAGGCGCAGGCCCAGGTCCAGCCGCGGCGCCATCACCGGCGGATAAACCCGCGAGGTGAACACCGACAGCCGCCAAGCGGCCAAAGCCTGGTCGGGAGCGGCCGCCAGCCGGTCCTGCGCCAGCTTCAGCCACAAATCCGGCCGCAGCGGCGACCCGGCCAGGGTCGCCTCCAGCATGCTTCGGGTATCGGCCCGTTTGGCCAGGTCGGCGGCCTTGGCCTGGGCGGCTCCAGCATCGCCCCAGCGGCTCCAGCGCTGTGATTGCTCCAGCCTGCGAACGCTTTCCTCTTCGTCGCCGTCACGGGTCAGGAAGGGGTTCTCGCGCACGTTGGGGGCCAGGGCGAACAGCGTGCCGGCGACCAGGCGGGGCGCAGCCAGGGCACCCACTGCCAGGGCCAGGGCGGCTATCGCCACCAGCCCCCAGCGTACGGCGCCGGTGGGGTTAGGGCTTCTTGGCATATCCGGCATAAGCCCCGTAATAGCCATAGGCGCCATAGGCGGCCTCGCGGCCGGCGGCCTGGCCGGCCTGGCTCAGCACGATGCCCGACACCGACACCCCCACCTTGGCCAGATAGGTCAGGGCGGTGGCGATGGCGTCGCGGCTGGTGTCGTTCCACTTGACCACGAACACCGTCTGGTCGGCCACGTGGGTCAGGATCTGGGCGTCGGTGGCTGCCAGACTGGGGGGCGCGTCGATGAAGATGCGGTCATAACGTGGCGCCAGGGTGCGAACGATCTCGGCCAGGCGTCCATTGGCCAGGGCGTTGCCGGATTCCAGGCTGACCGGACCGGCGGGCAGGATGTCCAGGCCAGCGCGTTCGTCGCGCAGCAACAGGCTTTCCAGCGGCAGGGTCGTGTTGGACAGGTACTGGGTCAGACCGGCCCGCGGCTCTGCCCCCAGGGCCAGATGCTGGGTGGGGCGCATCAGGTCGCCGTCGATGACCAGGACGCGGCTGCCGGTGGCAGCCACCGCCATGGCCAGGTTGCGGGTGACGAAGCTTTTGCCTTCCTGCGGCACCGACGAGGTGACCAGCACCACCTTGTCGGGCTTTCCGGCGGCGCCTGCGGCCAGCACCACGCGCAGCGAGCGGAAGGCGTTGGCCAGTTGCGAGCGGGGCTCTTCCAGGATGGCGAAGGCCAGCGACGTGCGATTGTCCTTGTCTGCCTTCCATTGCGGGATGGTGGCCAGCAGCGGCAGCCCGGTGATCTCCTCGGCTTCCTCGCCCGAACGGATGCGGCCGTTCAGCCGGTCCAGTAGGAACACCAGCCCGGTGCCGCCGACCAGGGCGGCCATCAGGGCGCCGAAGAAGATGCGCAGGCGACGCGGTGACGAGGGCTGCACCGGAATGGGGGCTGGCGACAGAACGCGGGCGTTGGCGCGCTGGATGCGTTCCTGTTCGGCGTCGCGCTTATAGCGGCTGAGGAAGGCCTCGTACAGGCTGCGGCTGGTTTCCGCCTGCCGTTCTAGCTCGCGCAGTTCGACCTCGTGGCCGCCGGCTTCGTTGGTGTCGCGGCGCAGCGAATCGATCTGCTGTTCCATGGACACCACCGAGGCGCGGGCAGCCTCGACCTCCGAGGCCAGGGAACTGGCGATCTTGTCCACTTCCTGGCTGATCTTGGTGCGCAGTTCCTCGAGGTCGGCGCGCTGGCCGATGATGTGGGGGTGACGGTCGCCATAGGTCTTCATGGCTTCCGACAATTCCCGTTGCTTGATCGCTTCTTGCTCGCGCAGGCGCTGGATCAGCTGCGATTGCAGCACGTCGAACGACATTTCGACTGAGCCCCGGTTCCGCAGCAAGGCCCGCAATTGGGTGTAACGGGCCTGCTTCTGCGCCAGTTCCGACCGCGCCAGCACCAGACGGCTGTTCAGTTCGATCAGTTGCTGGTCGGTGACGGTCAACTGCCGTTCGCCCTTGCGGCGTTGCGCCAGGTTGTGGCGGCTGCGGAACTGTTCGGCCGCCTGCTCGGCGGTGGCGACGTCGCGACGCAGCCCTTCCAGGCGTTGCGCCAGCCAGTCGTTGGCGCGCTTGGTTTCCTCCAGGCTGCTTTCCAGCCGCTCGACCACGTAAAGGTCGGCCAGGGTGTTGGCGATCAGCGCGGCCTTTTCGCCACTGTTGGCGCTGAATTCCACCGAGATGACATAGGAGCGGCGATGGCTGCGGGCGGTCAACTGGGCGATCACCGCGCCCTGGATACGGGTGCGTTCCAGCTTGGCCCGGCCTTCCGGGCTCAGGCTTTGTTCGCCGGCCTTCTGGCCGGTCAGCAGCGGCAGCGGGTTGACATAGCCCAGGATGGTGGCGAACAGCGACGGCTCGCGCAGGCGGAAATTGAATTCCGGATCCTGGTCAAGGTTCAGCTTGTCGACCACCTTGCCCACCAGGCTGGTCGAGGTCAGGATATCCGCCTCGGTCTGGATGTTGGCCTCGGTCAGGCGGCTTTTGCCATAGGAGCGCTCCAGCAGGTTGTCGGCGATCTCGGGGGATTCGATCAACACCTCGACCTGGGCGGTGTACAGCCGCTCGGCCTTGTAGAGATAGGCCACGGTCGGGGCCATCACCAGCAATACGCTGCCCAGCAGCACCCATTTGCCGCGCCGGAGCACGTGCAGGCCCCAACGGACCTTGCGGCGGAAGGCGTCGGGCGAAGACAGCGCTTGGGTGTGCAGCAAGGTCAAGGTGCGCCGACCGTCAATATTGCAGGCCGAGGCGCAGCATGCCGATGGTCTGGTTGAAGCCGCGGCCGTCGATGTTGCTGAGCTTGTGCTTCTCGGTCATTTCCGCCGAGGCATAGACGCTGCTGTTCAGCAGATAGGTGGCGCGCACCGTTCCCGTGTAGGTGTGCGCGGTGAGTTCGCCGTTCTTCTGCTCGTCCTCGCTGTAGGACAGGGTCGAGCCCAAGATGATGTTGCGCTGCAATTCGTGGCGCACGGTCACCGAGGCCGCAGTGCTCAACAAGGCGGCGACGCCGCTGGCGGTGGTTTCCTCGATGCTGCGCTCGAGCGAGGGGATCACCGTGGTCAGGCGGGTCGGCATCCAGTTCAGCATGACCTTGAAGAAGGCGCCGCTGACGTTGCCCAGCCGGGCGTCTTCGTAGTCCTGCCACATGTAGCCGCCCAGCACGTCGCCACGGATCACCTCGGAAATATCCAGGCCCAGGCCGGTGGCCAGACGAACGCCGTCGCTGTCGCGCCGATAGCCGCTCTGGTCGCGGTCGTGTTCGTAGCGGCGCTGGATGCCGGTGGCCTCGACCAGGGCGGCGTAACCGGGAATGAATTCATAGGCTTCACGCAACTTCAGTTCGTAGTCGTTGCGGTTACGGAAGTGGGACGGGGTGACCCCGGTGGAGGTGCGGGTGTCGTCCCATTGGCGGTTGGTGGCCAGGAAGCCAAGGCTGGACGTCAGGTTGCCGGTGTTCATCACCCCCGACGCGTCCAGTGTCAGGTACTGGTATTCGGTCGGCCGCAGGCCGCCGGCGTCGTCCAGGCTGCCGCGGTCTTCGTGGTCGCGGGTGTGGAACACCGCCAAGTTGACCACGTCGCGGGGCGTGAAGTCATAGCGACCAGCCAGGCGGAGATAGGAATTGGTGACGCTTTCGCGGTCGTAATTGTGGAATTCCTTGCGCTCGATCCGGCCTTGGGCGGTGACCTCGTGGCGCTGGAAGTCGGATTTCAGGACGGCTTCCGACCGATAGGCGGTGAGGAAGTCGCCCACCCTGTCGTAATTGCTGGCGTAGATGTTGTTGTTGCGGGTCAGGTCCACTTCGGCTTTCGGCAACAGCAGGAAGCTGCCCAGCGCCACGCCCTGCGGCTGGTACTGGTCGGGGGCGATGTCCCCGTCCTTCTGCTCCAGGGCGTCCTTGGGCGGCAGCAATCCGTCCTTTTGCTTGCGCACGGATTCGCTTTTCAGGCCGGTGCCCTTCACGTCATCCTGGGCCAGGGCGGTGCCACAGCCAGCCGCCAGAATCACACCAATCCCGAAAGCCAAGTAACGAGGCGACATTCGCAACAACTCCCCCTCTGCGGCGCGCATTCAAGCGCATATCTCTTCCTGCAAGCGTGTGTCAAGAAAATGGTTCAAATAAACAGCCAATCCTTATGTGGCTTTTGACGGGGAGGCTGAATTTTTTCGGGTATTTGGTTGGTTTTCGTCAATCCGTGGCGGGAATGAGGTCAAGGTTCTGACTGGATTCGTCATCCTGCGTTGATCTTCTGGATTTTTTGTGGATTTCATTAACCGTGTGTTCGATTGCTCCCGTTCGTTTTTTGTTGGGTCAACCTATGATTGACAGTCTTCGCAAGAAGGCCCGCATTGTCTTCCGGCGCATGCGCGTCGGCGCCAACCTGCACCGCAACGACGCCCTGGGCGCGTTGCATCGGGCATGGGGCTATGTCCATGCAACGCAATTGGCCGGCGACTACTACGAGTTCGGGGTGCATGGCGGCTGGTCCATGGTCAACAGCTGGTTCTCGTACCGCTATTTCCGACGCCGTCTGGCACAGGGCCGTGCCCTGCCGTTCCAGCGCCGGGGCACCGTCGCCGCCTTCCTGGCTCACCGCCCGCTGTTCCACGGCTTCGACACCTTCGCCGGGATGCCCGACAACGACGAGGGCGAGGACACCCTGGCGCCGGGATCGTTCTGGTGCGACCTGGACATAGTGACCGGCGATTGCGCCCGTGCCGGGCTGCGCTCCCCCGAACTGCGTCTGGTCCCCGGCCTGTTCGCCGACACCGCCGCCCAGGTGGGGCTGCGGCCGGCGGCCATCGTCCACCTGGATTGCGACCTTTACGCCTCGACCCGCGACGCCTTGCGGGCTGTCTCTCCCTGTCTGGTCCAGGGGACGGTGGTGCTGTGCGACGACTACAACCTATTCCGTGCCGACCAGGGCCGCGGTCAGCGCCGCGCCGTGGCCGAGTTCTCGGCGGTGGGCGGCATCCGGCTTGAACCGTGGTTCGCCTATGGCCCGGCGGCCCAGGCGTTCCTGTGTCATGTCGACCATCCCGAAGGCGGTTGAACCGGCATGACCAAGGCTTTGTTGCGCACCTTGCATCCCTTGGGGCCGGTCGGGGCCCAGGGACTGGCTCAGGCGGTCAATCTGGCGGCGCAACTGAGCTTGCTGGCGTTGTTGGGGCGCGCTGGCTTTGGCGACCTGGTGCTTGGTCTGCTGGCGGCGACCAGCGTGGCCTTTCTGGGCGAGATGGGGTTCGGTTCATATTTCCTGCGACAGTCGGCGTCGCCCCGGGACTGGCTGTCGCCCTGGCGCGAGGCGGTGGTGTTTCGCCTGCTGGCCCTGACCGTCCTGGGCGGGCTGGCTTGGCATGTCCTGGGGGCCGCCGCCCCCGATCCCGCGGTGTCACGCCGGGTTCTGTTGGCGGCGCTGCCGGGACTGGCGGCGACGGCGGTCAATCCACTGCCGCTTTTGTTCGGCCTGGGGCACACGCGTCTGGCCTCGGCCTCGGTGGTCGCCCGTGCCGTGGTACAGGCGGTGGCGGGGGTCGGCGGTGCCCTTCTGTGGCCGGCTGCCGCCGATTTGCTGCTGGGCCTGGGCTTTTCCGCCGGAATCTTGTTGCAGGTGGTGTGCGGCCGGCTTGCCGGTTTGCCGGCTGCCGTGCTGCTGCCGCGCCGTCCGCGCGCCATGCCCCCGTTTCCCGCCTTGCGGCTGTGGGGGCTTTCGCTGGTGGGCATCCTGAGCGACCGCGCCTTGCCCTTCCTGGTGTCTGACCTGCGCCCCCAGGTGCTGGCGCCGGCGCTGATCGTGGTGCAGGTGTTGCAGGCCATGGCCGGCATCGTCGCCCAGGTGGACCGCGTGCTGGTGCCGGCGACGGTGCGCGGCGCTGACCCGGTGCTGACTTGGCGGATGCTGCGGGCTCCTCTGGCGGTTCTGGCGGCGCTCATGTGTCTGGCGCTGCCGATGCTGGCGTGGCTGTTCCTGCCCGGTCAGCATTGGGCGGCGCTGTTGCTGGCGCTGGAATGGTCGATGATGATGACCAGCGCGCTGACCTTTCCCCTGACTTTCGCCGTCGGGCGGGAAGGGACGGCGGCGGCCTTCATGCTGGGGGCTGTACCGTTTTCCATCCTGGCCCAGGTGGCCTTGGGGGCGTGGCAGGGACTGGAGCCGGTCTTGGCCCTGCGAGTGGCGGTCGCCGCCACCCTGGCCTGGCTGACCATCCGCAGCCTGGAGACCCGCCGTGTTTCGTGACAGCTTGGCCATGCGTTCTTTGGTCATCGGCGTCTGCGCCGTGGTGGCCTACGCAATCCGCCACCACGACCTGCTGATGCCCGCCTCGTACTGGCTGGCGGTGCTGCTGGCCCTGTGGCTGAACTTGGTGTGTGAACAATGTCTGCCGCTACGCCGCCGCGCCTCGCCGACCATCCTGGGCGGCGCCATCCTGGGACGGCTGCTGCTGGTGGCGTTGGTGATGACCGCCCTGGCTTATGGGGCCAAGCTGTCGGACAGCTATTCGCGTCTGTGGTCGGCGTACTGGCTGGCGGCGTCGTGGCTGGGTTTGCTGGTGCTGGCGCTGTCGGAGTCGACGCGCGGCGGGGGGCGGTTGATCCTGGTGGGCGACGCTGTCGAGCTTGGGACGCTAGGCCAGCGTCAGCCGGTGGCGCCGGGGCAGCAGGTGGTTTGCCTGACCTTGCCGCAGGTTCTGGACTGGCTGAACGGCCCGGACGGCGACAAGTTGGCCCCTGGCGACGAGATCGTCGTGGTCGGGCGGGTGCCCGAACCAGCCGACCGCACCGCCCTGGTGCTGGCCCTGCACGGCAACCCTGTGGCCTTGCGCTATTGTCCCGACCTGTTCTGTGCCGACGATGCGCTGGCGTCGGTGCCGTTGGTGCCCCGGCCCAACCCCCTGGACGATTTCGCCAAGCGTCTGTCCGACCTGTTGTTGGGCAGTTTGGCCCTGGCTCTGTGCGCCATCCCCATGCTGGCCATCGCCGCTGTCATCGCCCTGGACCGTTCAGGGCCGGTGCTGTTCCGGCAACAGCGGCTGGGCCTGGGCGGGGCGGCCTTCACCATCTACAAGTTCCGCACCATGGTCGCCGCCGCCGCCGGGCAGGCCGAGGCGCCGCAGGCGCAGGGCGGCGACGCCCGCATCACCCGCTTCGGCGCTTTCCTGCGTCGCTGGGGGCTGGACGAACTGCCGCAATTGTTCAATGTGCTGACCGGCGACATGTCGCTGGTGGGGCCGCGTCCCCACGCCTTCCCCCACGACATGGCTTGGGGCAGTCAGTTGCCCCATTACGTCCAGCGCTTCCGTATGCGGCCGGGCATCACCGGGCTGGCTCAGGTCCGGGGCTGGCGCGGCTACGCCGGCACGCTCGAGGCGATCCGCGCCCGGCTGGAGCTGGATCTGGACTACATCCGCCGCTGGTCGCTTTTGTTGGACCTGCGTATCCTGCTGGCCACTCTGCCGGCCCTGGCGCAAGGGGCGTTGTCGGAAAAACGGGACTAAACACCTAGGGTTGGGCCAGGCGCATGGTCCAGGCCGGATCCAGCAGCGGGCTGCCGGCGGCTGCGGCGGTGACGACGTTGTGGCGGATCTCCACGGCTTCGGCGACCAAGCCCCCGTCGGGATGCAGCGCGCCGACGATGGCGCTGCCGCCGCCGCCGCAGCGCAGGAAATGGTTGTGTTCCACCACCACGTCGCGCAAGGCTGATTGCGGCTGGTCGCCGTGCCCCAGCAAAACAGCGTGCCGGCTGTCGGAAATCATGTTGCCGCTGACGCGGACGGCTTCGGCGTCGACCACGCGCACCCCGAAGCCGCCGGGCAGATCACGGCCGCGCAGACGGTTGTCGGCGACCACCACCCCCGACGATCCCCGATCGACGGCGATGGCGCCGGCAACGCCGCTGACCACGTTGCCGGCGACCACCACGTCGGTGATGCGCCCGGGGTGCTGGAAGTTCAGCAGGGCGATGCCGCGCAGGCTGTCCAAGTCGCTGTCGCTGGAGATGACGTTGCCGCCGACCACACCCTTGGCGCTGCCGTCGCGGATCAGGATGGCCGCCGAGTCGGGTAGGGCGGAGCGGATGTCGACGATGTTGCCGGCAATGGAGAAACCCTCGATCCAGTTGGTCTCGATGGCCGCGTCCACCGGCGCGGTCAGGTCGAAGCGATTGTCGCTGATGTCCACTTGGCGAAGTTCCCGGCCGGGGCCGCCGCCCAGCACGTAGACGGCGTTCTGTACTTTCAGGCTGCCGACGCTGCCGCCGAAGCTGTTGCCATGGATGCGAATGCCCGCCGACGGTCCCGGTCCAGCGTCGCTGGCCGAGATATAAAGACCGGGAACGTTGCCGTTGTCGGCGAAGACGCAGCCTTCGACGACGATGTCGGCGGGGCCGGGGACGGCTGTGCCGGGGGCTGGACCCAGGATCATGCCGCCGCCGCCGGCCCGGCCGTCACCGAAATGGTCGAAGCGGCACTGGCGGATGGACAGGCGTTCCAGCGCCCCGCGCAGGTACAGGGCGAACCCCTGTTGGCCGTCGCGGCCGTTGACCAGCTGGGCCGGCCGACCGCCGTGGAACCCCAGGCTGGTCAGGCTGAAGTCGGCCAGTGGATGGTCGCCGTGCAGCAGGTTGAAGGGCGGCTGATCGGCGGAGCCGCCGAACACCAGGACCGAGGCGGTGGGGCCGTCGCCGCGCCAATGCTGTCTCGAGGCCGGGCGTAGCGATCGGCCCAGCCGGTAGGTGCCGGGCGGGAACCACAGTTCCGGGGTGCCGGAATCGATGGCGTTTTGGATGGCCGGGGAATCGTCTTGGACGCCGTCGCCACGGGCGCCGAAGGCGCGGACGTCGCGGCGGTCGCGTGGCGGCCGGGTGGTGGTCCACAGCGTCGCGGCCAGGCCGGTGACGACGGCCGAGGCGGCGGCCACAGCCATGTCGCGGCGGTTCAGGCGCATGAGGCGATGCGCTGGCGCCACCACCGGACGATGGCGGCGAGGCTGGCGTCCAGGTCGTGGCGGGCGCTCCAACCCAGTTCAGCCCGCGCCTTGTCGGGCACCCCCAGTTGTCCGGGGCGGTCGACCGGGCGGCACAGGGCGGGATCGGTGACCAAGGTGGCGGTGACGCCCAGTTGCGCCGCCAGGGCCAGGGCGATGTCGGCGGCGCTGTGGTCGCGGCCGCTGCACAGGTTGAACACCTCGGGAGTGGGGCGGTTCTGGGGGGGGCGGGTCACCAGGGCGGCCAGCCCGGCGGCCATGTCGCGCAGATCGACGAAATCGCGCCGGGTGTCCAGGTTGCCCAGGCGCAGGCGAACCTGGGCGCCGACGGCCTCGCCCAGTCGGGCCAGGATGTCGGGGATCAGGTGGCCGTTGGGGTCGTCGGGGCCGATGACGTTGAACATGCGGGCGACGCAGCCATGGCCGTGCCCGGCCATGGTCCAGGCGGTCAGCTGGTGTTCGTTGGCGGCCTTCGACGCCGCGTAGACGTCGCGCGGGGCCAGCGGCGCGGTTTCAGCCAGCGGGCCGTCGCTCCAGTCGTAGACGGCGCCGCTGGACGCCAGCACCACATGGCGGCAACCGCCCTGGGCGGCGGCGTCCAGTACCGACTGGAACCCCATGACGTTCACGTCCATGGCCCGGGCCGGGTCGCGCTCGCAGGTGGGGATGTGGTGGATGGCCGCCAAGTGGACGATGGTGCGCGGGCGATGGCGGGCAATGATTGCGGCCATGGCGGCGCGGTCGCGGATGTCGGCGCGCAGGCAGGTCAGCCCTGTCGCCGGGGTGGGCATGGGACGGCCTACCGACAGGTCGTCGACCACCGTCACCGGCCCATGCGCCAGAAGCAAGGCGGTCAGCGGGGCGCCGACGAACCCGGCGCCACCGGTGACGACGATGCCCCCCGGCTCAGAAATAGCGTTCGGTGACACGAATGATGTCGCCCGGCAGGATTGGCGTGCGCTCCAGGCCGCGATACTGACGTTCCAGTCCATCTACGATGCGGACCAGGATCACCTCGCCTTCGCGGGCGCGATAGTCGTAGCCGCCGGCGCGGGCCACCGCCGACAGCACGGTCATGCCGACGGTATAAGAATACTCGCCCGGCTGCTTGACCTCGCCCAGCACGTAGAACGGCCGATAGGTCAGGATCTCCACAGCCACCTTGGGGTTGCGCATGTAGTTGCTGCGGGTCAGCACGTCCTCGACCCGCTTGACCAGGGTTGGCGCGGTGACGCCGGCGGCGGGGACGGTGCCGATCAGCGGCATGCTGAGGTTGCCGCTGGTGTCGATCTGGAATTCGCCCGACAGGTTCTGTTCGTTGAAGACGATGATGCGGACCCGGTTGCCCGGCTCAAGCAGGTATCCCTCGGCGAAGTTGCCGATGCTCGACGGCGCGTCCTCGGTGGGGATGGATAGCTTACTGCAACCGGCCAAGGTCAGAACGGCAAGGCAAAAAGCGGCAAGGGCACGCATGGATCATCCTGTAGGCTGAGGCGATATTTGGACTGCACAAGTTTTGCCGACACTATAGGATACGCGGACACATCTGGGAATACGCCACTCTCTTGGGCCAACCGGCATAGATGATTTCGGCTTTTCTACGCACCATCCTTCCGGCGCGGCGCGGCGACCGCGCCGCCCTTGACCCCGCTTGCCGCCGTGCGCTGGCTCCGGCGCCGGGACACTGCGTCTACGCGGTAGGAGACGTTCATGGGCAGGTCGGGCAATTGCGCGCCATGGTCGCCGCCATCGCCGCCCGCGCCCAGGACGACCGCGCACGCGGCGAGGTCCCGGTGGCGGTTTTCCTGGGTGACTACATCGACCGTGGTGACGACAGCCGCGCCGTTCTGGACCTGTTGTGCGATCTGCCCCAGGCCGAGCCGACGGTGCGCTGGGTGTTCCTGGCCGGCAACCACGAGGCCTCGGTCCTGGGCTTTCTGGACGATCCGCAGACCCACGCCCCTTGGCTGCGCTTCGGCGGGATCGAAACCATGGCCAGCTATGGCGTGCCGCCGGCGGCGGCGGAAACGCTCCGGCAGTCGCGTGACCGACTGGCCCAGGCGCTGCCCGACCGCCATCTGGATTTTCTCAGGGGGTTGCGGCACTCCTACGAAAGTGGCGACTACGTCTTCGTCCACGCCGGCCTGCGGCCCGGCGTTCCCCTGGCCCAGCAACGGGCCGAGGACCTGTTGTGGATCCGTGATGAATTCTTGGGCCGACCCTGCTGGCACGGCAAATGCGTGGTGCACGGCCACACCATCGAGCCCGAACCCGCTGTGCTGGAGTGGCGGATGGGCATCGACACCGGCGCCTACGCCGGTGGGGCGCTGACTTGCCTGGCCCTGCGCTCCGGCCTGCGGGAACTGGCTGCGGTCCCGCCCCAGGGCGGCCCGCCGGACTGGCGCTTGGTGGCGGTGCCGTGACGGAGTCTCGTCCGCACCGCTGGGGTGTGCCGTTTGACATCTGGACCATGGAAACCCTGCGCGACCGGGCGTTGGCGGCCATGACCACGGGCACGCGGTTGCGGGTGGCCGATGTCAACGTCGCCAAACTGGTGGCTCTCACCGCCGATCCGGCCTTCCGCCAGACGGTGGTGGACGCCGACGCGGTGGTGGTGGACGGCATGGGGGTGCTGTGGGGGCTACGCCTTCTGGGGGTGGCGGCGCCCGAGCGTTTGTCCGGCGTCGACCTGCTGGATCAGGTCGCCGCCTTGTGCGCGGCCCATGGCCTGCGCCCCTTCGTCGTCGGCGCCAAACCCGACGTGGTGGAGCGTGCGGTCGCCGAACTGCGCAGGCGTCATCCCGGCCTGTGTCTGGCCGGCTGGCGCGACGGCTATTTCCCCGCCGACAGCGACGACGCTGTGGCCGCCGAAATCCGTGCCAGCGGCGCCCATTGCCTGATCGCCGCCTTGCCTTATCCGCGTCAGGACCTGTTCCTGGCCCGCGCCCACGCGGCCAGCGGCGCCGCCCTGGCCTTTGGGGTCGGCGGCTCGCTTGACGTGGTGGCTGGCGACCTGCGGCGGGCTCCGCGCTGGATGCGCTCCGCCGGGCTGGAATGGTTCTTCCGCCTGGTGCAGGAACCGGTGCGGCTGGGGCCGCGCTACCTGTCCACCAATCTCAGGTTCCTGGGTCTGCTGCTGGGACAGCTGGTGGCGCGTCGGCGCTGATCGACTTGCGCCACACCGCGCCGACCATGGGCCGCGGCGGGCACAAGTGGTCGTGGCGGTCGTAAAGCGGCGTCGGGCCGGTGGGGACCGCCAGAATTTGGCTGAATTGGCTGGCGATGGCAGTGTCGCCCAACAGGAAGTTGGCATGGGCGATGGCCAGGATGCCGCCTGGTTTGATGCAGCGGGCCAGTCCGGCCACCGTGCGGTCGAAAGCGTCAAAACGGATCAGGTGGTCGCAGCGGGCGGCGGGGGGATCGCCCCCCAACTCGCCATGGCGGAACACCGCCAGGGCGAACACCGCGTCATAGGTGGCTTCGGGCTCGGCCTCGGCCGAGTTGGCGACGGCAAGCTCGATCCGTGGGGTGCCGTCCAGGCGGCGGCGGGCGGCGGCGATATTGCGCGGGTTGATGTCGATGCCTTTGATCCAGGCGTCGGGAAACCGGCGGTGCAGGGCTGCCACTTCCGCCCCCTTGGCGCAGCCGAACGACAGCAGGCGCGGCGCCGGCTGTCCGGCCAGCGCCACGGCGGCCGCCTGAAAAATCTGGGGATAGCGGTCTTCGCCGCTGGTGCAGAAGGGCTGGAACAGGTTGTCCGGGCGGCGCAGCCGCAGCAGAGCCACATCGCGGCGATCGCCGCCCCGGATCAGGTGCCAGCCGGTCTGCGCCAAGCGATAGCCGGGAAGTCGGCGCAGGAAGGCCTGGAGCCATGGCGGGGAGGTCTTGGTCGGGGCGGAGGGACGGGGCATGGGGCGCGCGGTGGTGGGTGATACGGGCAAGGTGCGGCGCGCCAGCCGTCAGGGCAAGAAAAATGACGGATGCGCACGTCTTGATGCGTGGCCCGGGTTGCTGCCACAATGCCGGCTGTCGCCGCCACCGGAAACACCGCGCATGCACGAGTTTTTGGCCCGTTCCGAGGCCGTCCTGGCCTTGCTGGCCGCCAAGACGGCGGTGCGGCTGTTGCCGTTCCGCTTCAGCGCCGCTCTGTTCGGCAAGGCGGCGGTCCCGTGTTCGACGGCAACCGACCTGGACGCACGCCAGCTTGCCCGCGCCCGCGCCGTGACCGGTCGCTTACGCCGTGTCGCCAACCGGCTGCCTTGGGCCAGCACCTGCCTGGAACGGGCCTTCGCCGGGCGGATGTTGCTGGCCCGCCGCCACCTGCCGGGCGGCGTCGTCCGCCTGGGCGTGCGCCTGGACGCGGGGCGCCCCCAGGCCCATGCCTGGCTGCTGGTCGGTGACCACATCCTGTTGGGAGAAGACGAGATGGATGGGTTTACGCCGTTGGCAGATCTTGCGCGACGTGGTGACACGTCGTCGAACAATGGTTGAAGTTATATGTTTGTATCGTCTCATTGTGATTGATGCGGCCTTTCCCTTTCGGCAGAGCATCCGATGATATGGTGGTGTCATTAAAGAACATGGTGTTGTCCTGTGGCGCATTTGCGGTTAGCTTGGCCGTTAAATGACATGGATTGCTGATCATGGCCGATACTTACACCGCTGATGCCGTCGCCGCCGCGACACCGCCTGAATGTGGCAAGCCCCGTTGGGAGCGCCCGGTGATCGAGGTGTTGAACGTGCGGGAAACCCTGAATGGCGGCTTTGATATCGTTGACGGCGGCGTAACCTCTGCCCCCATGTCGTGAACGGGCTGATTTTCAGTCCGACCATCGACGGATCGGGTCGGCAGGTCGCGCGGTGACTTTGATTGCAGGTGCCTGTGGCGTGGTGGCGGATGCCGTCCCCGCCTGTCTGTCGTCCTTGCGTTTCCCGGGCATCGCCCCATTGCGCCACCATCGCGGGACCGCTTTTTCCGTCGTCGTCGGTCAAAGCGTGGAAACCCCGCAATCACATCACGAAGTCCAGCCATCCCAGTGGGCCGAAGGGCGGTTTGTCCTGGCGTTTGACGGCTGGCTGGCCAACCGCGCCGACCTGGCGGATGCCCTGGATGTGCCGGACGACCCGGCCAGGCCCGATAGCGGGCTGGTGGCCCAGGCGTTGCTGCGCTGGGGTGAGGATGCGTTGACGCGGCTGCATGGCGACTTTGCCCTGGTATGGTGGGACGGGCAGGACCGCCGTTTGTTGGCGGCTTGCGACCGCACTGGCGGACGGACGTTGTTTTTTTACGCATCCGGCCGCGGACTGGTGTTCGCCAGCGTTTTGCCGGCCCTGTTTTCCCATCCCCTGGTTCCCCGTACGCTGGATTCAGAACAGGTGGGCCTGTCGGTGTTCGCCTTGGCGCCGCCACTGGGGCCCACTTGTTTTCGCGACATCCGTCAATTGATGCCCGGTCACTGTTTGCTGTGGGATGACGACGGGGTGCGGGAACGGCGGTATTGGCGGCTGGACCCCACCCGCCGTATCCGGTTTCGTCGCGACGACGACTATGTGGCGGCGGGCCGCGAGATTTTGGACCGCGTGGTCGGCGAGGCTGCCCGTATCGACGGTCCCCTGGTCTGCCTGCTGTCGGGGGGGCTGGACTCCAGCGCGGTGGCGGCGACGACGGCCCGGCTGACCGCGCCCCGGCCACTGCATGTGGTCACCTTCCGCCCTGACCCCGCTGCGGCCCTGCCGGCGCAGCCGGCCAGCGGCTTTCACGACGAATGGGGGCACGCCCAAACCGTAGCCGCGCTTTACCCGTCCATGGTGCACCACGCCGCCGCCGCGGTTTCTGACAATCCCGAAGCCCGCTTGCGTCGTTTCTTCCGTCTGACCGGGCGGCCGCCGTTCCATCTGCTGGCCTTGTCGTGGATGGGGCCGGGCATGGACAAGGTGGGCGCCTTGGGGGCCAAGACCCTGCTGACCGGTTTGGCGGGGAACGCCACCCTGTCGGCCTCGGCGCTGCATGGTCTGATGCGGGCGCGGGCCGGTGACGCGGCCTCCGTGCTGTGGGGGGCGGCGCTCAGCGCCAGCTTGTCGCAGCCGGTTCTGTCTTATGTGCGGTCGGCAGCCCCGGAAGGATGGCGCGACGCCTGGCAGCGGATGGCGGGGCGCCGGCCATGGTGGCGGCGGCAACTGCCCCTGCGCGAGGCGGCGGTGGCGCGGCTGCAAGTGCGGCGGCACTGGGATGGGTTTGCTCAAGGCGACCCAGCGGCAAATTGGGGGCAGCGTGGCCGGTTGCGGCTGATCGAGCGCACCTGGTGGGCGCGGTCATGCCTGTCGGGTGAACGCTTCGGTGACGGGTTCAGTCTGCGCGACCCCCTGGCCGACGTGCGGCTGGCCGAATATTGCCTGGCCATTCCGTCGTCGCAGTTCACCCGCTGGGGGCGTGACCGTCATCTGGCCCGCCGTGTCCTGGCCGACCGTCTGCCGCCCCAGGTGGCCGAGGAACGGCGTAAGGGTATCCAGTCGGCCCATTGGCACGACTGGATGACCCGGTTGCGGCCATGGCTGGAAAGCGAGGTGGACGCCATCGCCGACAATCCCCTGGCCGCCGACCTGCTGGACGTGGAGCGTCTGCGGGCGATTCTGGCGCGTTGGCCGGCCGACGCCGGCAGCGCCCAGCAGCATCAGTCGAACATCATGATCGTGTTGGGGCGCGCCATCGCCGTCGGCAATTTTATCCGCTGGGCGGAAGGGCGTAACCGTTAATGGTCGGCGGGTGTCTCAGCCATGATGATGCCGCATTCCAGCAACTGCTCCAGGAAGGCGGTGGCCTCGCGGGTGATGGCCTGGGCGTCGCCGTCATAGCCGCTTACCAGTTGCTCGATCAGCAGGCCGGCGGCGACCGGTTGTTCCAGGCGGTTCCAGATGTCCTGGGCCACCGGGTTCAGGCCGTAATATTCGCCCCGGTCAACGTTCATCATCATCAGTCCGCCCTCGACCTCGGTGGACAAAAGATTCGGCGTCCGGCGCAGTTTGCTGTCGGGCGAAAACGCGGGCATGGTGACCTCTGATGCTGTCGTTGCGCGTTGGCGTCTGGCTGGAAGATAGGAGGGGGGCGCAAGTGGGGCAAGGGCAGAGATATCCGGCGGTGACGCAGGCATGACCGAAAAAGGTGTTCGATAATGAACAATGCCGTCGATTTCCGCCTGTGCGGCCTGCGGGTGCGCAGCGACTTGGCCCTGTCCGACCTGCCGGCCTGGGATGGCGACGGCCGCCCCGCCGACCTGACCATCCGTCTGGGGCTGGTGCCCGACCGTCTGACGGACATCGCTGCCGAAGGCGGTCTGTTGCAGGTGGCTGTCGACGGGCATTGCCGCTTCGCCATCCCCGATGTGGCCGCCTATCTGCTGTCGCCAGACGCCACCACGTTGACCGTCGCGCCTGCTGCCGGGGCGACCGTGGCGGAAATCCAGGCGTTCTTGTTCGGCAGCGTCTTCACCATGGTCAGCCTGCGGCGCGGTTGGTTGCCGCTGCATGCCTGCTGCGTGCGGGTTGGCGGCCATGCCGTCGCCTTCGCCGGAGCCAGCGGCGCGGGGAAGTCCACCCTGGCCGCCGGCCTGATGTCCCGGGGGTTCTCTGTCCTGGCCGATGACCAGACGGTGGTGGAACTGCGTCCGGACGGCGGCCCCTGGGTGCAGCCGTCCTTTCCGCGCATCAAGTTGTGGCGCGACGCCCTGGACCGTCTGGGGCAGCCGGTGGACGGGCTGGCGCGGGTGCGGCGCGGCCTGGAAAAATACAGCCTGCCGGTGGGCGCGGCCTTTCATGACCAGGCGTTGCCGCTGCGCCACCTGTACCTGCTGGTCCGGCCCGGCGATGGCGGCCCGGTCACGCCGCTTGCCGCCCTGTCGCACCTGCCGTCGCTGCTGTCCTATCCCCGTCTGCTGGCGCTGCTGCTGCCGCAGGATCGCCTGATGGAACAGATGTTCCGACTGGCCGGGGCGTGCGGCGGCATCCGTCTGCTGGAACGCCCGGAAACCGAGCGGCAATGGCAGGATCTGCTGGACTTGCTGCAGGCGGGGGCGGCGGCGTCATGAACGGCTTTTACTGGATCGCGTCCTATCCGAAATCGGGCAACACCTGGTTGCGACTGCTGCTGGCCAGCTTGCGCGCCGGCGGGGCACCGGTCACCCTGGATGGTCCGTTGGCGGCCTTCGCCCCCAGGGTCGGCACGGCGCTGAACTTCGAAACGCATCTATGCGTCGATCCCACCGAATGTTCCACCGATGAACTGGCCAACCTGTTTCCCGCCTTGGTGGCGGAATTGGCCCGCATCCGCCCCGAACCACAGTTTTCCAAGGTTCATGACGCCTGGGGGCTGACCCCCTCGGGGCAGCCGTTGTTTCCGGCCCGGTTTACCTTGGGCAGTGTCTACGTTGTGCGCGACCCGCGGGACGTGGCGGTGTCGCTGGCCCATCATCACGGCCAGGACGTGGATCAGGCCATCGCCGTGATGGCACGCCAGACCGCCGCCGCCAACAGCAGCAGGTGTTATCCTGGCCATATCGAGCAAAAGATCGGGACGTGGAGCCACCATGTGGCCAGCTGGCTGGACAGCCAGCCGCCGCCGTTGCTGGTCCGGTACGAATCGCTGCGGGCCGACCCCCGTGCCGAGTTGGCCCGCGTCGCCGCCCATTGCGGCCTGGAGGCTGGCGACCACGCCCTGGACGGGGCGGTGGCGGCCACTCGCTTCTCCACTTTGCAGGCGCTCGAGGAGCACACAGTGTTCGACATGGGCCAAGCCGCCGGCAGCCGTTTCTTCCGCCAGGGTGTTGCCGGTGGCTGGCGTCAGTCGCTGACCGCCACCCAGGTGGCCAGTATCGAGCGCGACCACGGTGCTATGATGGCGCGGCTGGGGTATCGCTGACGACTGACAGGCGCCAGGTCCGCGCGCCACCCGGCGTAACTTGGCCGGAGGTTGTGGCAATCCTTATAACGAGGCGCTACTGCCCCACGGAGAAGCTCCGCTGATCCGCTGCCGAAACGGTGGCATGCCGATCTTGGAGAAAAGTGACGATCTGAAGAAAAAGGGTTTGACGGGGGCGGGGGAGGGGCGTAGAAACCGGCCTCCCCAGCGGACGGAGTGATCTGGCCGGCGGGGCCGCGGAGGAAGCGAC
>MKVK01000053.1 GCA_001898825.1 Magnetospirillum sp. 64-120 | reverse complement strand
TTCAGGATGCCGATGATCTGTTCCTCGCTGAACCGGCTGCGTTTCATAAGTCCGTCTCCGTAGATGGCGGACTCTACCCAAATTTGGAGGAGTTTTCCGGTCTCAGGTCACAAGGTGTCCGCTTTCCCGTCCCCACCTCCCGAAACTTGCGATTCCCCTTTCGCCCCTTACCCGCCCCCCCCTACACCGCCATCTCCGCCTCACAAAACCCCAAGATCATCTTCAGCAAGCCGGGAAACCGGGCTTCGACGTCGTCCAGGCGGATGAGGTTGCGGTGTTCGACGCCTTTTTTGGCGGTCAGTACCAGGCCGGCCTGGCGCAGGATGCGGAAGTGATTCGACAGCGTTGACTTGGCCATGTTGGGGCAGGGTGCGGCCTCGGTGCAGGACATGCAGCCTTGTTGGGCGACCACAACGCCCCTATCCCGCGGCGAAGATCTCCTCCGCCCGATAGGCTAAGCCGCTGGCGACCGAGACGAATTCGCCGCCGCCGCTGAGACGGTCTTCGCCGAAACGGCGGGCAAAGATTTGCCGGACGGCGGGGACCAGCGAGGAGCCGCCGGTGAGGAAGACCCGGTCGATGCGGGTGACCGGGGTTTGGGTGGTTTGCAGCAGGGTTTCCACACAATCCTCGATTTTCGCCAAATCCGGCGCGATCCAGTTTTCAAACTCGGCGCGGGTAATCCCGCGCTCGATGCGGATGGAATCGTAGTCAAAGGCGAAGGTGGTGCTTTCGGCCCCCGAGAGGGCCAGCTTCACCGCCTCGACCGCCCGATAGAGGTGATAGCCGAGGTTATGTTCGATCAGCGTCAGCAGGTCCTCGATGCGCTCGGGATGGTCGGCGTGGCGCTGGATGTCGCGCAGCATGCGCAGGGTCGAGCCGGTGCCCAGGAAGGCGATGTGGTGCCAGCGCGAGAACTTGCCGTAAAGCCAGTCGGGAACCGGCAGGACCTTGTTGCCGCTGCGGAAGCTGGTGTTCTTGCCGAAGAACTCGGCGATGCCGCATTCGACGATGCGGCGGTCAAAGGAATCGCCGGCCAGACCGACGCCGCCGGTGCCGATGATGGCGTCCTCGGGACGGTTCAGGCGCGCCCGCCCCGGCCCCAGCCGCACCAGCGAGAAATCGCTGGTGCCGCCGCCGAAATCGGCCACCAGTACCGTCTGGTCACGGTCCAGACCGCGCTCGTAGTAATAGGCGGCGGCGATGGGCTCGTATTCAAATTCCACCTCGTCGATGCCGGCCAGGGCGAAAGCCTGGCGCAGGCGGGCCAGGGCGTAATCGTCCTCGATCTTGCCGTCTTCGGCGACGAAACGCACCGGGCGGCCGGCGACCACCCGCCGCACCGCCGCTCCGCCCGCCGATTCGGCGGCCTGACGCAGCCGCTCGACCACCAGGGCGATCATCTGCTCCAGCGTATAGGTCCGGCTGAAAATCGTGGCGCTGTTGAAGATGCGGCTGGTCAGGTAGCTCTTGAACGATTGCAGCAGACGGCACTCGCCGTCCCCCTCGAGATAGGCGGCAATGGCCTGATGACCAACCAGCGGCAGCGAGCGGCCATCGGCATCGCAGTGCTGGCGGTCGAAGGCCAGGATCGAGCGCAGCGTGTCGGAAAGACCGGCGGCATGAGGATGCGAAACCACCCGCACCTCGCCAGAGGAGCCGAGCAGGCCGATGGCGCTGTTGGTGGTGCCGAAGTCAATTCCCGCGAACATGGTCCAACCCTTTCACAAACTCAGCCGCCCGAGACCGGGGGAACGGGTTGATGCCCCATTCGCCCGACAATGGCAACCAATTTGAAAGGAGACTTCCTAGCCCTGATTCTCGGCGTCATAGAACCCCAGGATCATCTTCAGCAAGCCGGGGAAGCGGGCTTCGATGTCGTCCAGGCGGATGACATTGCGGTGTTCGACGCCTTTTTTAGACGTCATCACCAAACCGGCCTGGCGCAGGATGCGGAAGTGGTTGGAAAGCGTCGACTTGGCCATGTCGGGGCAAGGCGCCGCCTCGGTGCAGGACAGGCAGCCTTGTTGGGCGACCAGGGCGCGGACGATGCGCAGGCGCATGGGATCGGACAGCGCTTCAAGCACGCCTGTCAGGGTGATGTCGTCGCGGGACGGGTGAACGAATTGAACCATGGGGGGATTTTAACAGGGCGCTTGACATGCTTCAATAGTTCAATAATATCGAACTACGGAATTAGCGAACTCCCCCTCCCCGATCCGACGAAAGAGACACAGCATGAGCAAGAAACTGAACGGCAAGGTCGCCCTGGTCACCGGCGCTTCCAAGGGGATCGGCGCCGCCATCGCCCTGCGGCTGGCCGCTGACGGCGCCACTGTCGCGGTCAATTATAGTGCAAGCCAAGAAGGCGCCGATCGTGTGGTGGCCCAGATTGCCGCCCAGGGCGGCAAGGCGGTGGCGATCCATGGCAATGTCAGCGACGTGGGTCAGGCGGAAAAGCTGGCGGCCCAGACCGCCCAGGCCTTGGGCCCCATCGACATCCTGGTCAACAATGCCGGCATCTATGCCTTTTCGTCCCTGGACGAGCTGACGCCCGAGCATTTCCACGCCCAGTTCAACGTCAACGTCCTGGGGCTGTTGCTGGTGTCGCAACAGGCGGTTCGCCATTTCAGCGCCGATGGCGGCGCCATCGTCAACATCAGTTCCGGCGTTTCCACCATCACGCCGCCCAACTCTGCCGTCTACACCGCCACCAAGGCGTCGGTGGACGCCATCACCATGGTGCTGTCCAAGGAACTGGCGCCGCGCAACATCCGGGTCAACGCGGTCAATCCCGGCATGATCGTCACCGAAGGGGTGATGGCGGCGGGTTTCCATGAAGGCGACATGCGCCAGTGGATCGAAAGCGTCACCCCCATGGGCCGCGTCGGCAAGGCCGAGGAAATCGCCGCGACGGTGGCCTTCCTGGCATCCGAAGACGCGTCCTACATCACCGGCGAAACCCTGCACGTGACCGGCGGCTTCAGGTAGGTCCACACCGCCCGTGCCGGGCCCACTCAGGCGCCGCGCGGGCTAAAGATCTGTCGTCCTGCGACAGATGGCGGAGAAGAGGCCGCCAGCTTGCCCCCTCCCCTGGCGGCCTCTTTCCATTCCCAGATCACAGGAAGGTGTCCCATGATCCAGTTCCAACAAAACGACCTTCAGCTCGACCTGGCGTCGTCGTCGTGGCCCACCGAACCGCCGCTGGCGGAAATCCTGGGCGATCCCACGCTTCGGCAGTTGATGGACAGCGACCGGGTCAGCATGGAAAGCCTGAACGACCTGCTGCGTTCGGTCCGCCAGAAACTGGCCGGCTGAATCCTATCCGTGCAGGCCCGGCGCCTCGTGCCCGGTCCGCGCCACGTATTCGGTGTAGCCGCCGGCATATTGGTGGATTCCGTCGGCGGTCAGTTCCAGCACCCGGTTGGACAAAGCCGCCAGGAAGTGACGGTCGTGCGAGACGAACAGCATGGTGCCTTCATAGGCGGCCAAGGCTTTCACCAGCATTTCCTTGGTGTCCATGTCCAGGTGGTTGGTGGGTTCGTCCAGCACCAGGAAGTTGGGCGGGTTGAACAGCATGATGGCCATGACCAGACGGGCCTTCTCGCCACCCGACAGCACCCGGCATTTCTTTTCCACGTCGTCGCCGGAAAAGCCGAAACAGCCGGCCAGCGCCCGCAGCGAGCCCTGGTTGGCGGTGGGGAACGACGCTTCCAATTGTTCGAACACCGTCAAAGTGCCGTCCAGGCGTTCCATGGCGTGCTGCGAGAAATAGCCCATCTTGACGCTGGCCCCCACCGTCACCGTTCCCTGGTCGGGCTGCGAATCGCCGGCGATCAGTTTCAACAGCGTCGACTTGCCGGCACCGTTGACGCCCATGACGCACCAGCGTTCCTTGCGGCGGATGGTGAAGTCGAAGCCGTCATAGATGACCTTTGATCCATAAGCCTTGTGCACGTTCTTCAACACGGCCACGTCTTCGCCGGAACGCGGCGCCGGCGGGAAGTCGAAGGCGACCACGTGGCGGCGCCTGGGCGGCTCGATCTTTTCGATCTTGTCCAGTTTCTTGACCCGGCTTTGCACTTGGGCGGCGTGGGACGCCCTGGCCTTGAAGCGTTCGATGAACTTGATTTCCTTGGCCAGCATGGCCTGCTGGCGTTCGAACTGGGCCTGATGCTGCTTTTCGTTCAAGGCCCGCTGCTGTTCATAGAAGGTGAAGTCGCCGGAATAGGAATTGAGCGCGCCTTCGTCGATCTCGATGATCTTGTTGACGATGCGGTTCATGAACTCGCGATCGTGCGAGGTCATCAAAAGCGCGCCGTCATAAGTCTTCAGGAAGCCTTCCAGCCAGATCAGGCTTTCCAGATCCAGGTGGTTGCTGGGTTCGTCCAGCAGCATGGCGTCGGGACGCATCAACAAGATGCGGGCCAGCGCCACGCGCATCTTCCAGCCGCCCGACAGCTTGCCGACGTCGCCGTCCATCATCTCCTGGCTGAAGGACAGCCCGGCCAGCACTTCCCGCGCCCGGCCTTCCAGTTCATAGCCGCCCAGTTCCTCGAAACGGGCCTGCACCTCGCCGTAACGTTCGATCACCGCGTCCATGTCGTCGCGGTCGGGGTCGCACATGGCGGCTTCCAGGTCCTTCAGCTCGGCGGCGATCTCGCTGATCGGGCCGGCGCCGTTCATCACCTCGGCCACCGCGGAACGGCCGGCCATCTCGCCCACATCCTGGTTGAAATAGCCGATGGTGGCCTGCTTCTCGATGGAGACCTGACCGTCGTCGGGTTCTTCTTCCCCGGCGATCATGCGGAACAAGGTGGTCTTGCCGGCACCGTTCGGCCCCACCAGCCCAACCTTTTCCCCCCGGTTCAAGGCGGCCGAGGCTTCCAGGAAAAGAATGCGGTGGCTGTTCTGCTTGGTGATGTTCTCGAAACGGATCATGGGGTCACAGGTTCCAAAGGCAAGAAAGGGGCTTGTTATGCCACAGGACGGACAGCGAAACACTGTTCAGATCGCATCCCCCCCTAGGGTCAGGACTCATAACCAGTAGCTGACGGTGGCGGCGATGCAGACCGCCGCCATGAAGTTGACGGCGCGGCGATCATATCGGGTTGCGATCCTGCGGAAGTCCTTGAGGCGG
>MKVK01000052.1 GCA_001898825.1 Magnetospirillum sp. 64-120 | reverse complement strand
AAGCAGGGCTGGGGCATGCCCCAGCCCTGCTTGCCATCACCGCCCGTTTCGGGCATCAAAACCAGACGGGACTCCACCCATAACCGGAGGAAACTTCGGTCTCAGGTCAGATATGCTGAATTATCGTCCCGCGCAGGTCGAGGAACTGAAGAAGTTCGCCAACACCAATTTCGACATGACTTCGATTCTTGAGACTGCCAGTGACCTGAAATATGGATCGCTGCTGATGCGTGAAATCGCCACAGAGGTCGAAACGCCCTCGGACGAATTCATGCGCATGCTGATCGGGCGGGTCTACGAAGGTAAAATTACCGCCAACGTGCTGAACAAGTTCACCCCGCTGGTGCAGAAGGCAATCAAGGATACGGTTCGGGAACTTGTCAACCAACGCCTGACTTCGGCGATGGATGATTCGTCGAAAAGCCCGCTTCCGGCGGTACGTGCCGACATGTCCGAAGTCGATGAAGCCGTCGAGGTGGCCGAAGATGACGGCACCTCGGGGTTAGAGGATATCGTCACCACCCAAGACGAAATCGATGGCTATCAGATTGTCAGGGCTATCGTCAGGGAGGTGGTCAAGGTTGACCGGATCCATATGCGAGACGCCAAAAGTTATTGCGCGGTTCTTCTGGACGACAACAATCGTAAACCCATATGCCGTCTGCATCTGAACAGAACCATCAGATATATCGGCCTCTTTGACGGCGATAAAAAAGAGACGAGGGTACAGATAGACTGCCTGGACGACATATTCACGTATGCCAACCAATTGAAGGCGACAGCGATGCAGTATGACAAATCGGCTGAATGATTTTTGAAAGCCCAGGCTATCAGGAACGGCCTGGGCTTTTCCTATTCACCCCAGCTTATCCTGCGTCTTCGTCTCGAAATCCGATGCGTCGTGGCGTTCGTGCAATTGGTCCGACAACTCACCAAAGGTGCGGTTGACCTTGCGGCCGCGCTGCACTGCCGGACGGGCCAGGATTTCGTCGGCCCAGCGGATGACGTTTTTATATTCGTGCACCGACAGGAACTCGGCGGCGTTGTACAAAAAGCCTTTGACCAGGCCGCCATACCACGGGAACACAGCGATGTCGGCGATGGTGTAGTCGTCGCCGGCCAAAAAGCGGCTTTCGGCTAGGCGACGGTCCAGCACGTCCAGCTGGCGTTTGGTTTCCATGGCGAAGCGGTCGATGGGGTATTCCTGCTTGAACGGCGCATAGGCGAAGAAATGGCCGAAGCCGCCACCCAGGTAAGGGGCGCTGCCCATCTGCCAGAACAGCCAGTTCAGGCATTCGGTGCGGCCGGCCAGATCCTTGGGCAGGAAGGCGCCGAACTTTTCCGCCAGATACAGCAGGATCGAGCCCGATTCGAACACCCGGATGGGTTCGGGGCCGGAACGGTCCACCAGGGCCGGGATCTTGGAATTGGGGTTCACCTGGACGAAGCCGCTGGAGAACTGGTCGCCGTCACCGATACGGATCAGCCAGGCGTCGTATTCGGCGCCCGTGTGTCCTGCGGCCAGCAGTTCTTCCAGCATGATGCCGATCTTCTGGCCGTTGGGGGTGCCCATGGAATAAAGCTGCAGCGGGTGCTTGCCCACCGGCAGGTCCTTGTCGTGGGTGGGGCCGGCGATGGGGCGGTTGATGCTGGCGAAGGTGCCGCCGCTGGGCTTGTTCCAGGTCCAGACCTTGGGGGGGACGTAAGCGTTCTGATCGGACATGCGTGCTGTCTCCGTGAAGGGCAAGCCCTGACATAGGGGGCCGGCGGTGGATCGGCAACCTCATCCGATGGTCATGGGTGACGCAAACGGCGATAAAGGGTGTTGCGGCTGACGCCCAATTGCTTGGCGGCACGGCTGACATTGCCGCCACACGCCGCCAGGGTCCGTTCCATCACCGCGTCGGATACCGCGCGCAAATCCCCCATCGCCCCCGGTTCGGGGCAAGGCGGGGCCCGCATTTCGTCCACTAGGTCCTCGGGCAGGTGCTGCCAACGGATGCGGGTCTCGCCCGGTTCCAAAAGCGCGGCGGCGGTGCGCAGCACATTGGCCAACTGACGGATGTTGCCGGGCCAGCAATGATCGGCGAAGGCCTGGGCCACCTGGGCCACCTGGGCCGACAGCGCCAGACCGCCCCCCGGCTCGATCGTGTCCAGGATGCGCGCCACCAGCGCCTGCAGGTCGGCGCGGCCGCGCAGCGGCGGCAGGGTCAGGGACAGGCCGTTCAGACGGTAATAAAGATCGGCACGGAAACGACCGTCGGCCACCGCCTGTTTCAGCGGCTGGTGGGTGGCGGCCATCAGGGCGAAATCCACCCGGACCGCCTTGCCGCCGCCAAGCGGGATCACTTCGCGGTCTTGCAGAACCCGCAACAGCCGAGTCTGCATCGACAGCGGCATGTCGCCGATTTCGTCCAGGAACAAGGTGCCGCCATGGGCTTGGCGAATGCGCCCCGGGCTGCCGTCACGGCGCGCCCCGGTGAAGGCGCCGGGCGCATAGCCGAACAGTTCCGCTTCGATCAGGTGTTCGGGCAGCGCCGCGCAGTTGACGGCGACGAAAGGCCCCGCCGCACGGGGACCGCTGGCATGGGCGGCGTGGGCGAACACTTCCTTGCCCACCCCGGATTCGCCCATCAGCAACAGCGCGATGTCCTTGCCCACCACCTTGCGGGCCTTGGCCACCGCCTGGGCCAGCACCGCGTCGCCGCTTTCCAGGGCGCTGAGCGCGTCGCGGCTCGCCGGCGTGGCGACGCTGACGCGGGGCTTGCGCGGCGGCGCCTCGACCCGCAGGAACAGGCGTTGTCCACGGGAGGAATCGGCCATGAACGGCGCCCCCGACCGCCCCTGCCCCCAATCCAGCAGACCGTCCAGGTCAACCGCCAAACGGTCCTGCACCCGCACCTGCCCCAAGGCGCCGGGGGCCAGCCCCAGCAGCGCGATGGCGGCGCGGTTGGCGCCGATGATGCGGCCGTCGCCGTCCAGGGCCAGCAGACCTTCCGCCAAGGTGCCGATGCCATCGGGCTGGGGATGCAGACGCAGGCGCAGACCGCCTTCGTGGCGGGCCTCGAACAGGCGGTTTTCGATCATATGGGCGGCGGCGCTGACCAGACCGGCGGTGTGCGGATGCCGCCCGCGACGATGCCCGGAAATGTCCAACACCCCCAGCAGACGGCCGTCGGGGCCGGCCACCGGGGCGGCGGCGCAGGTCAGGAAGGAATTGTGCTCCAGGAAGTGTTCGCCGCCATGGACGCTGACCGGCGCCGATTCGGCCAGGGCGGTGCCGATGGCGTTGGTGCCGCGATGGGCTTCGTGCCACGACGCCCCGGGCATCAGCGCCACCCGTTCCGCCCGGTTCAGGAAGTCGGCGTCGCCCAGGGTGTCCAGCAACACGCCGCCTTCGTCGGCCAGGATCACCATGGATCCCGAGCCCCGGGTCTGGGCATGCAGGTATTCCATCACCGGCCGCGCCCTGGTCACCAATTCGCGGCGGCGGTCGATGGCGCGGGTCAGGTCGGGCGCCGACAGATGCGCGCCATCCTGGCCCCGCCAGGGGGTCAGGCCGGCATCCATGCTGCGCCGCCAGGACTGCGCCACCACCGCCCCCACCAGATGGACGGGGGGCAATTGACCGCTTTCCAGCAGTTGCCGGGCGTGACGAAGCGTTTGGCCGGGGGCGCGGCCGTCGGAGGCGGTTTCCATGACGCGTTCTCCCTGGGCGCGGCCTTGGGCCGTCGCCTTATTCGTTGTCCACAGTGTCCAAGTTTGCCCCCCTTTGACGCAAGGGAAACATGGTTGTGCGCCGCAACTGTTCCATTTTGGCACAGTGTTGCGCCACGGCACACTTATGCTGCGCAGCAAAATCAATAATTCCAACAGATTAGCTTTGGCACACCGTGTGCGTTCCCTGATGTCCAGGCCGCAGCAAGCGGCATCGACACAATGGGAGGATCATCCATGCTTTACGCCGCCCCTGGTACCGCCGAAGCCCCGGTTCAGTTCAAGGCCCGCTATGACAACTTCATCGGCGGCAATTGGGTCGCCCCCGTCAAGGGCCAGTATTTCGACAACATCACGCCCATCACCGGCAAGGCGTTCTGCCAGGCCGCCCGTTCGTCGGCGGAAGACATCGAGCTGGCGCTGGACGCCGCCCACGCCGCCGCGCCGAAATGGGGCCACACCAGCGTGGCGCAGCGGGCTCTGATCATGACCCGCATCGCCGACCGCATGGAAGCCAACCTGGAAAAGCTGGCCTATGCGGAAACCGTGGACAACGGCAAGCCGATCCGCGAGACCGTGGCCGCCGACATCCCGCTGGCCATCGACCATTTCCGTTACTTCGCCAGTTGCATCCGTGCCCAGGAAGGATCGTTGGCCGAGCTGGATTCCGACACGGTGGCTTATCACCTGCACGAGCCTTTGGGCGTCGTCGGCCAGATCATCCCGTGGAACTTCCCCATCCTGATGGCGGCGTGGAAGCTGGCCCCGGCCATCGCCGCGGGCAACTGCGTGGTGCTGAAGCCGGCCGAACAGACCCCCATCGGCATTCTGGTGCTGATGGAACTGATCGCCGACATCCTGCCGCCCGGCGTCATCAACGTGGTCAACGGCTTCGGCGTCGAGGCCGGCAAGCCCCTGGCGTCGTCGCCTCGCATCGCCAAGATCGCCTTTACCGGTGAAACCACCACCGGCCGGCTGATCATGCAGTACGCCAGCCAGAACCTGATCCCGGTGACCTTGGAACTGGGCGGCAAGTCGCCCAACATCTTCTTCCCCGATGTCGCCGCCGAGGACGACGACTTCTTCGACAAGGCGCTGGAAGGCTTCACCATGTTCGCGCTGAATCAGGGTGAAGTCTGCACCTGTCCGTCGCGCGCCCTGATCCACGAATCGCTTTATGACCGCTTCATGGAACGCGCCATCGCCCGCGTCGGCGCCATCAAGCAGGGCAACCCGCTGGATGTTTCCACCATGATCGGCGCCCAGGCATCGTCCGAACAGCTGGAAAAGATCCTGTCCTACATCGACATCGGCAAGGGCGAAGGCGCCAAGCTGCTGACCGGCGGTGGCCGCGCCGACCTGGGCGGCGACCTGTCGGGCGGCTTCTACGTCAAGCCGACGGTGTTCCAGGGCAACAACAAGATGCGCATCTTCCAGGAAGAAATCTTCGGCCCCGTCGTCTCGGTGACCACCTTCAAGACCGAGGAAGAGGCGCTGTCCATCGCCAACGACACCCTTTACGGCCTGGGCTCGGGCGTGTGGACCCGCGACGGCAACCGGGCCTATCGCTTCGGTCGCGGCATCAAGGCCGGCCGCGTGTGGACCAACTGCTATCACCTGTACCCGGCCCACGCCGCCTTTGGCGGCTACAAGCAATCGGGTATCGGCCGCGAAACCCACGCCATGATGCTGGACCATTACCAGCAGACCAAGAACCTGTTGGTCAGCTACAGCCCCAAGGCCTTGGGCTTCTTCTGATCAGACGTGACCGGACAGGGGGGCGCAAGACCCCCCGTCCATCTTGGGGGACGGGTTTTACGAGAGGAACTTCCAATGACACAGACTGCTTTCTACATCCCTTCGGTCAATCTGATGGGAGCCGGATGCCTGGCCGACGCGGTGGCCCGGATCAAGTCCTTCGGCTTCACATCCGTGCTGGTGGTCACCGACAAGCCGCTGGTCAAGATCGGCATCGCCGGCCGGGTGGCCGACCTGCTGGCGGCCCAGGGATTGCGCACCACCATCTTCGACGGCGTCCAGCCCAACCCGACCATCGGCAACGTCGAGGCCGGGCTGTCCATGCTGCGTGCCAATGCCTGCGATTGCGTGGTGTCGCTGGGCGGCGGCTCGCCCCATGACTGCGCCAAGGGCATCGCGCTGTGCGCCGCCAATGGCGGGGCGATCAGCGATTACGAAGGGGTGGACCGGTCGGCCAAGCCGCAGCTGCCGCTGGTGGCCATCAACACCACCGCCGGCACAGCGTCGGAAATGACCCGCTTTTGCATCATCACCGACGAAGCCCGGCACGTGAAGATGGCCATCGTCGACAAGCACGTCACCCCCATCTTGTCGGTCAACGACCCGGAACTGATGGTGGCCAAGCCGCCGCCGCTGACCGCCGCCACCGGCATGGACGCCCTGACCCACGCCGTCGAGGCCTATGTCTCGGTGGCTGCCACGCCGATCACCGACGCCTGCGCCTTGAAGGCGGTGTCGCTGATCTCGGCCCATCTGCGCCAAGCGGTGGCCGATGGAAGCGACCTTGCGGCGCGTGAGGCCATGGCCTATGCCCAGTTCCTGGCCGGCATGGCCTTCAACAACGCGTCCTTGGGCTATGTCCACGCCATGGCCCATCAGTTGGGCGGCTTCTACGACCTGCCGCATGGCGTCTGCAACGCGGTGCTGCTGCCCCATGTGGAAGAATTCAACGTACAAACCAGCGCCGCCCGGCTGCGCGACGTGGCCGCCGCCCTGGGGATCGATGTGGCCGGCCTGGACGCGCAAGCCGGCGCCCAGGCGGCGCTGGCCGCCATCCGCAAGCTGTCCGCCGACATCGGCATCCCCAGCGGCTTGGCGCAGTTGGGCTTGAAAGACGCCGACATCCCCACCTTGGCCGCCAACGCCATGAAGGACGCCTGCGGCCTGACCAACCCGCGGCGGGCGACGCAAGCCGACATCGAAACCATCTTCCGCGCCGCCAAATAGCGTGCGGCCCCCTGGCGGGGACGGCCGCTGCCGTCCCCGTCCTTTTCACGGAGGCGAGTATGGTGCAACGGGTGCTGGCCACCGACGCGGCGCTGGATTTGATCAGGCTGTTGCAGGCCAAGCATGGCCCGCTGATGTTCCACCAATCGGGCGGCTGCTGCGACGGCAGCGCGCCGATGTGTTACGCCCTGGGCGAGTTCCTGGTGGGCGATTCCGACGTGCTGCTGGGCCAGATCGGCGACTGCCCGTTCTACATGGGCCGGGCCCAGTTCGAATACTGGCGCCACACCCAGCTGATCATCGACGTGGTGCCGGGACGCGGCGGCATGTTTTCCCTGGAAGGGCCGGAAGGGTTGCGCTTCCTGACCCGTTCACGGGTGTTCACCGACGCCGAGGCGGCGCTGCTGAGCGAGCCCTAACCCACCATCTTGGCGAAGTTGCGCACGTTGTTGATCAGGATGCCGATCAGCTTGATGACGAAGGGATCGACGCCCTCCAGCTTCCCTTCGAACACCGCACGCGGCAGGATGATGACGTTGATGTCGGTGCGCGCCTTGGCGGTGGCCATGCGCGGGGCGCCGTCGATCAGCGCCATTTCACCGAAGATGGCGTTTTCCCCAAGCTCGGCGATGCAGGTACGGCCGCACCACAGCTCGACCATGCCGCTTTGAACGATATAGGCGACGCTGCCGCTGTCGCCTTCCTTGAAGATGGTCTCGCCGGCAGCGATGAAGCGGCGTTCCAAGACGTTGTTCACGGCCATGCGTGGCACCTGTTCAGCGGGGAAACAACTGGCCGTAGCGTTCGGGCTTGAAGCCGATCTCGACGCCGCCATCATGTTCCAGAACCGGCCGCTTGACCAGGGACGGCGTTGCCATCATCAGGGTGATGGCCTTTTCCCGGTCCAGATCCTGCTTGTCCGCGTCGGACAGCTTGCGAAAGCTGGTTCCGGCGCGGTTGATCACCTTTTCCCAACCGCAGGCGTCGCACCATTTCTCCAAGGACTCGCGGGTTACCCCCAGCTTCTTGAAATCGTGGAAGTCATAAGCCACACCGTGGCCGTCCAGCCAGGTGAAGGCCTTCTTCATGGTATCGCAGGCCTTGATGCCGAATACGGTGGTCATGGGAATCCTTGTCCGTTCAAACCAGGTGGTCCAGCGGCAAAGGCGCGTTGTCCTTGACCGTCTGGATGGCGAAGTTGCTGCGAATATCGGTCACACCGGGCAGTTTCAGCAACACGTCCAGCAAAAACCTTTCATAGGCGGCCAGATCAGGCACCACCACCTGCAACAGGAAGTCCGATTCGCCGGACACCAGATGGCACGACACCACTTCGGGGCGGGCGAGGATGGCGGCGCGAAAGGCGGCGGCGGTGGCATCGTGGTGGCGTTCCACCTTGATGCCGACGAACACCGTCAACCCCAGGCCGATCCCCTGGCGGCTGAGTTCGGCGTGGTAACCCTTGATGATGCCGGCGTCCTCCAACTGACGGACACGACGCAGACACGGCGACGGCGACAGACCGGCCTGGGCCGCCACCTCCACATTGGCGGCTCGGCCGTCCCGCTGCAGGGTCGCCAAGATGCGACGATCGATGTCATCCAGCTTCATGCGCAATTTATTGCCATGTTTTGACCAAACACCGCAACAGGATGCCAATTTTCGGACTTTTGGCAACCATCTTCGCAAGGACATGCCCCGCCATCGCGGCCTAGCCTGGGGTCATGGACACGACGCTTTTCATCCTGGCCCTGCTGGCCGCTTACGCCATCCCCGGTCCCGACATGGTGCTGGTGCTGCAAGCCTGCGCCGCCGGCGGCAACCGCCCGGCGATCAGCGCCGCGCTGGGGCTGGCCTGTGCCCGCGCGGTGCACGTGACCCTGGCGGCCTTGGGGTTGGCGGCGCTGGTCCAAGCCTCGGAGACCGCCTTCCAAACCGTCCGGGTGGCGGGGGCCGTGTATCTGGCCTGGCTGGGTTGGAACCTGCTGCGCCATGCCGGCAAAGGCTCGCTTGGCGTTGACGCCACCGTAACGGCAGGCTTGGCCCCGTGGTGGCGTTACTGGCTGCGCGGGCTGCTCACCAATTTGTCCAACCCCAAGGCCCTGCTGTTCTGTTCCATGCTGCTGCCGCAATTCGTCCATCCGGCCCAAGGCGGGGTCGGTGGGCAGTTCGCCCTGCTGGGCGGCATCCTGGTGGCGGTGGGATTGGCTTGCGACGCCGTGATCATCGGCGCCGGAAGCCGCTTGGCGCGGGTTTCCACCACCCATCCGGCAGCCGAAACCGCGATGCATCGCGGCTTCGGCATCCTGATGCTGGGCTTCGCCCTGCGGCTGTTGCTGGCTTAAGCCTTGTACGACAGCGTGATCTTGGCCGCCGCCTTGCGCGCCGCGTCACGCGCCGTTTCCACGTCCGCCGCCTTGGCCAGGGTCACCCCCATGCGGCGATAGGGCCGGGTGGTGGGCTTGTTGAATATGCGCAGGTCCAGCGCGATGCCGGGGGCTTCGGGAACCAAGGCCTCGGCCAGCCCCGAGACGGTGAAGTCAGTGCTGTCGCGATCGGCCAGCACCACGGCGCTGGCGCTGGGGCCCAACTGTTCGATAGCCGGAATGGGCAGGCCCAGGATGGCCCGGGCATGCAGGTCGAATTCGGTCAGGTTCTGGGAAATCAGCGTCACCATGCCGGTGTCGTGCGGGCGCGGCGACAGTTCCGAGAAGATGACGCTGTCGCCCTTGACGAAGAATTCCACCCCGAACAGGCCATAGCCGCCCAGGTTGTCCACCACCGCCTTGGCCATGCGCTGCGCCTCGGCCACCGCCGCCGGGGTCATCGGGGTGGGCTGCCAGCTTTCCTGGTAATCGCCGCGTTCCTGGCGATGGCCGATAGGGTCGCAGAACACCACGCCCTGGCGGGTGCGGATGGTCAACAGGGTGATTTCGTAATCGAAGTCGATGAAGGCCTCGACGATGACCCGGCTGCGGTCGCCGCGCATGCCGGCCACGGCGTAATCCCAAGCCGCATCGACGCCGTCGGCCGATTTCACCGTGCTTTGCCCCTTGCCCGACGACGACATCACCGGCTTGACCACGCAGGGAACTCCCACCTTGGCCACCGCGTCACGCATTTCGGCCAAGCTTTCGGCGTACAGATATTTCGAGGTCAACAGGCCCAATTCGGCGGCGGCGACTTCGCGGATGCGGTCGCGGTTCATGGTCTGGATGGTGGCGCGCGCCGACGGCACCACGTTCATGCCCTTGTCCTCGTAATCCTTCAGCACTTCGGTGCGGATGGCTTCCACCTCGGGGACGATGAAGTCGGGCTTGTGCTTGTCGATGGCCGCCCCCAAGGCGGCGCCGTCCAGCATGGAAAACACTTCCGCTTCGTCCGCCACCTGCATGGCCGGCGCCCCGGCGTAAGAATCGCAGGCCACCACATGTGCGCCCAGGCGCTTGGCCGAGATGACGAATTCGCGGCCCAATTCGCCCGAACCCAGCAATAGAATCTTGGCGGTGGCGGCCATGCTTGTTCTCCTGGAGTGAATTTCGAGGATACTTAGCCGCAGCCTTCATCATGTGGCAAGCATTGCCGCGCTAGACTCGGACGCTTGCAGGTAGATCGGGACCCACACGCATGACCGCGGTTTTTTCCATCAACGGCCGGACCATCGGTCCCGGTCATCCGCCTTATGTGATCGCCGAATTGTCGGCCAACCACAACGGGTCGTTGGAACGGGCCAAGGACAGCATCCGCGCCGCCGCCGCCGCTGGCGCCCATGCGGTGAAATTGCAGACCTACACCGCCGACACCATGACCATCGACTGCGACCGTGACGACTTCGTCATCAAGGGCGGGTTGTGGGACGGCTACAAGCTTTACGACCTTTATGCCGAGGCCCACACCCCGTTCGAATGGCACGGCGAATTGTTCGCCCTGGCCCGGTCTTTGGGCATCGACATCTTTTCCAGCCCATTCGACGAAAGCGCCGTCGACCTGCTGCGCGGCCTGGACGCCCCGGCCTACAAGATCGCGTCCTTCGAGCTGACCGACCTGCCGCTGGTCGCCTGCGCCGCCGCCACCGGCAAACCACTGCTGATGTCCACCGGCATGGCCAGCGAAGCGGAAATCGCCGAAGCGGTGAAGACCGCCCGCGATGCCGGCGCCGGCGGTGTCTTGCTGTTTCACTGCATCAGCCAGTACCCCGCCCCCATGGAAGCGGCCAACCTGTCCAAGATCGTGTCGTTGCGCGAACATTTCGACGTGGTGGTCGGCCTGTCCGACCACACCATGGGCAATGTCGCCGCCATCGCCGCCACCGCCTTGGGGGCGGCGGCCATCGAAAAGCACTTCACCCTGTCGCGTGCCGACAAGGGCCCGGACAGCAGCTTTTCCCTGGAACCCGACGAATTGCGCCGACTGGTCGCCGACACAGCCGACGCCTGGGCCGCCCTGGGCCGGGCCGGGTTCGAGCGGCCATCGTCCGAGGATGCCAGCAAGGCGTTTCGCCGGTCGCTGTATTTCGTCGCCGACCTGCCGGCCGGCACGGTGTTGGACAGCAGCCATATCCGCCGCATCCGTCCCGGTTTCGGCTTGTCCCCCAAGCACTTGGACGAATTGCTGGGCCGAAAGCTGAGCAAGCCGGTGAAGCGCGGCGAAGCGGTCCGCTGGGACGCGATCTCGGTTTAACCGCGAACGCAGCGAACATAATTGTTGATGCGCAGCACGTCGCCTTGCGGGCCGGCCCCTTTCGGCAGCCGCGCTTCGTCGCCCGATTTCGGGCTGGACCGCTGGGCTCCGGCGCCATGGACATCGGTCAAGGTCATCCGGGCGCCGGACGCGCCGTAACCACCGCCCCCCATGCCTTGGGGCGGCCCCATGCCCATGCCAGGGGGGGTCATCCCCATGCCCGGTCCCATGCCTGGGCCAGGGGGACCGCCCATGCCGCCCATCCCCGGCCCCGGCCCCGGCCCCATGCCCTGACCTTGTCCGCCCAGATAGCCCAAGGCCCGGCCAAAGGCGACATAGACGGCGAAGTCGCCGGGTCGGCGGCCGTCCAGATGACTGGTCGATGTCCAGAAATAGGGCCAGTCCTGACCGCCTTCCTCGTCCCGGATCATGCTGACCTGGAAAATCGGGTCGATGGCCGCCGAATGGGACGAATCGGGCGAGCGGGAATAATCGACGATGCTGTGCAGTTCCTTGGCATTGGGCAGCCGCCAGTCGGCATGCCCACCCAGGGTCAAGCCTTCGCACCACGCCAAGGCCTGGGGCCAGTTCATGCCGCGCCCTGAATCGGCCTTGCCCCAGGTCAGGGCGGTGGCGCGATCCGTCACCGTGCCGTCGCCGTTGTCGTGGAAATCGTTCTTGCCGTAATCAGGATTGCCGCGCACCAGCCGCAGATACCATTGCCGTTTCCCCGGCCCGCCATCCTGGGGATAGCCCTTGATGCGGCCATCGGCGAAGTTGACTCCGAAAAACGCCCGGTCGCGCCCCATCACCGTGCCCAGATAGGCGGTCGAACTGATGTACTGCGCATCGATGAAACGCCCCACCGACGGATATTCGAAGCGGAACACCTTGGTGTTCACATAAGGCCGGGCGTCGGACGGCGCCCCGGTCTGCGACGGCGAAGCGCGCCCCGTCGCCCCGGAAAAATCCATCAGCGAATAAAGTTCCTTGATGGTGGGAACCCGCCAGTCGTCGTATCCGCCGGTCCGCGCCGCCCGCGCCTTGGTGGGTGCCTGCGGCCATTCGGCCCGGTCGAAATCGCGTTGCCACATCAGGCCGGTGTTCAGGTCGCTGACGGTGCCGTCGCCGTTGTCCCGATACGTGGGGACAAGGCCGCCATAAGCCGCGTCCTGCCCGGCCGGACCAGAAGCACATCCCGCACGCCCCTGGTCGTCATAGCATTGGGTCTGGTTGGTATCGACCACCGCATAGGGAAGCTGGGCCGCATGGGCCGGGGCCGCCGCCAACAAGCAACAGGCCAAGACACGCGTTTTCATGGCACGCTCCACCCCGGACGATTGTGTTGAGCGAATTACGCGCCTCTTCCCTGCATTTTTCAAATGGGTATTTTCTTGCCCCCTTTATATGCCTTAGGCATTGTATATGCACCGCAACCCGACACCGCCAGTCGACCAGTACGAGGATAAGAAGACATGGCTGTTCTAGAGTGGCACAAGGGCTTGAACGTCGGCGTCGACTTCATGGATGACGACCACGACGTGGCGGCCCGCCAGATCAACGCTCTGGCCGAAGCCGCCCTGCCCCAGCGCCTGGAACTGGCTCGGGAATTCCTGGACCATTGCCGCCACCATTTCGCCCGCGAAGAACAGATGATGCAGGCCACCGGCTTTTTCGCCTATGGCTGCCATCAGGGCGAACACGAACGCGTCCTGGCCGAACTGGCAGCGGTGGTCGCCAAGCTGGAAACCGGCGACCCGCAAGACCTTTATTTCGCCAAGAGCCTGCCGGAATGGCTGATGAACCATCGCAACACCATGGATTTCGTCACCGCCGAATTCGCCCGAAAGGCCGGCTGGCGCGCCGCCTGATCGACGTCGTCATAATTATCACCTAAGGGGCGGCGGCAACGCCGCCCTTGCGCGTTGCCGCTGCTGTGATTAGTTTTCCAGCAATCGCAACCAGATAAGGGCCGGCGCCCCATGGACATCATCCTGGAACCATTGCTGACGGTGATTTATTTCGCCCTCGAGTTCTATTGGTATGTGGTCCTGGCCACCGTCATCTTTTCCTGGCTGATGGCGTTCGGCGTCATCAACACCTACAACCACGCGGTCCGCACCATTGGCGACGTGCTGGCGCGGCTGACTGAACCGGCGCTGCGGCCGTTGCGCCGCTGGCTGCCCGACATCGGCCCGGTGGACCTGTCGCCCATCGCTTTGTGGCTGATCATCTTGTTCCTGCAGATGGTGGTCCGTAAGCTGTTGTTGGCGGTGCAGGGCTTTTGAGCCCGCCCCCTTATGTTTCAACGCCGGGCGGCATCAAGCTGTTCGTGCGGCTGACGCCCAAGGCGTCACGGGACAAGATCGACGGCCCGGCGCCCGAAGCCGATGGCGGCACTGTGCTGAAGGCCTCGGTCACCGCGGTTCCCGAGGACGGCAAGGCCAACGCCGCCCTGATCAAGATGCTGGCCAAGGAATGGCGCCTGCCCAAGTCGACGTTCGAAATCGTCGCCGGCGCCACCGACCGCCGCAAGACCTTGTTGATATCCGGCGACACGGCCGAACTGGCCCAATGCCTTGACCAATGGATGGCGAAACGACAATGACCCAGGCCAAGCTTATCGACGGCAACGCCTTTTCGGCCAATCTGCGCGACGAGATCACCAATCGCGTTCACGAAATCCGCGACTTCCACCATGTCACCCCGGGTCTGGCGGTGGTGCTGGTGGGCGAGGACCCGGCCAGCCAGGTCTATGTGCGCAACAAGAACAAGCGCGCCCTGGAATGCGGCATGAAGTCGTTCGAGCACGTGCTGCCGGTGGACACCACCGAAAAGCACCTGCTGAACCTGATCGAAGGTCTGAACGACGACCCCGAGGTGCACGGCATCCTGGTGCAGCTGCCGCTGCCGCGCCACATCGACGCCCAAAAGGTGATCGAGACCATCCGCCCCGACAAGGACGTGGACGGCTTCCATCCGTGGAACGTCGGCATGCTGGCCTCGGGCGGCGTCGGCATGATCCCGTGCACGCCCTTGGGCTCGATGATGATGCTGCGCGACCATCTGGGCTCCTTGACCGGCCTCAAGGCCATCGTCATCGGGCGCTCTAACATCGTCGGCAAGCCCATGGCCCACCTTTTGATCCGCGAAAGCTGCACCGTGACCGTCGCCCATTCGCAAACCCGCGATCTTCCCGCCGAAGTGCGCGCCGCCGACATCGTCGTCGCCGCCGTCGGCAAGGCCGAGATGGTGCGCGGCGACTGGATCAAGCCCGGCGCCACGGTGATCGACGTCGGCATCAACCGCATCACGCTTGCCGACGGCAAGACCAAGCTGGTGGGCGACGTGAAGTTCGACGAAGCGGTCAAGGTGGCGGGCGCCATCACCCCGGTTCCCGGCGGCGTCGGCCCGATGACCATCGCCTGTCTGCTGCGCAACACCCTGACGGCGGCGGCCCGCCTGCACCGTCTGGACATCCCCGAGGCCCATCCCTGGAACTAGGCCTGCTCCATCTGGGTCTGGCGGTGGGTTGCTTCCTGGTCAGCCACCGCCTGACCAATTCCCCTGGCTTCCGCCGCCGCGCCGAAGCCCTGACCGGCGGCGTGGCCGGCTTCAACATCGCCTATTCCATCGTCTCGCTGCTGTTGCTGGCCTGGATCATCCGGGCCTATCAACTGGCCCCCGCCGTGGTGATGTGGACCCAAGAACCGTGGATGCGCTGGGTGCCGCCCATCGTCATGCTTCCCGCCACCTTGTTGCTGACCATCGGCATGACCAGCCCCAACCCGTTTTCCATCGGTCCGGGGTCCAAGGGGTTCGACCCGGCGCGTCCCGGCATCCTGCGCCTGACCCGCCACCCCATCTTGTGGGGACTGGCCCTGTGGTCCGCCGCCCACATGGTGCCCAACGGCGACGTCGCCGCCTGGATGATCTTCGCGCCCTTGCTGGGCCTGGCGATGATCGGCCCCAAGCTGCTGGACGCCAAGCGCCGACGCACCCGTCCCGACTGGGCCGAACTGGCGGCGCAGACCCACCGCCCGACATTTTCCATGATTATCGAGATCGGCTGGTGGAAGCCGTTGCTGGCTTTGGCGATCTATGCATCCTTGATCTGGCTGCATGAACCGCTGATCGGGGCGTCGCCGTTGCCTTGACCGGCATTTACGCCTAATGTCCGCCCCATCATGACCGCCACCATCTATCACATGTGCCGCGCCGAGGAATGGCAGGCGGCGCAAGAGACAGGCCTCTATCCCGGATCAAGCCAGGACCGGGCTGACGGCTTCATCCATTTTTCCACCGCCGCCCAAGTCAAGGAAAGCGCCGCCAAACACCGCGCCGGCCAGGATGGCCTGCTGCTGCTGGAAGTGGACGCCGCCGCCCTGGGCGAGGCGCTGAAGTGGGAGCCGTCGCGTGGCGGTCAACTGTTCCCGCATCTTTATGGCGCGCTGCCGGTGGACGCCGTCCTGGGTGCCCACCCGCTGCCGCTGGGTGCCGACGGGCTGCACATCTTCCCTGATTTGAAGGACTGACATGGCCGATCTTTATTCCCTGGTGGGGCCGATCTTGCGCAAGCTGGACGCCGAACAGGCCCACGGCCTGACCATCCGCGCCCTGAAGAGCGGCCTGGTCCCCGGCCGCCGCGCGGTTTCCCATGCCAGCCTGGAACAGACCCTGTGGGGCCTGCGCTTCCCCAATCCGGTGGGGCTGGCCGCCGGCTTCGACAAGAACGCCGAAGTGCCCGACGCCATGCTGGGCCAGGGCTTCGGCTTCGTCGAAATCGGTTCGGTGACGCCGCGTCCGCAGCCCGGCAACCCCAAGCCGCGCATGTTCCGCCTGACCGAGGACAAGGCGGTGATCAACCGCATGGGCTTCAACAACGAAGGCCTGGAGCCGGTGGCGGCCCGCCTGAGCGCCCGCCCGCGCGTCGGCATCGTCGGCGCCAACCTGGGCAAGAACAAGGACACCGAGGACGCCGCCAGCGATTACGAAAAGGGCGCCGCCAAGCTGGCCGCCCTGTGCGATTACATGGTGATCAACGTGTCGTCACCCAACACGCCGGGCCTGCGCTCGTTGCAGGGCCGCGACCAGTTGGAAGGCTTGGTCGGCCGCACCCGCGCCGCCTTGGATCAAGCCTCCCAGGGGGCCAAGCGCCCACCTTTGCTGCTGAAGATCGCCCCCGACCTGAACGACGAGGATCTGACCGACATCGCCGCCGTCGCCGTGGCCGGCGCGCTGGACGGCTTGATCGTGTCGAACACCACCATCGCCCGCCCCCAGACCTTGCAGAGCCCGCACGCCAAGGAAACCGGCGGCCTGTCCGGTGCGCCGTTGATGGCGCCCTCCACCGCCGTGCTGTCGCGCATGTATGCGCTGACCGAAGGAAGACTGCCGCTGGTCGGCGCCGGCGGCATCGCCAGCGCGGCCGACGCCTATGCCAAGATCAAGGCCGGCGCCAGCCTGGTGCAGGTCTATTCCGCCCTGGTCTATCAGGGCACGGGACTGGTGGAAGCCATCAACAAGGGGCTGGTGGAGATGCTGGCCCGTGACGGCTTCAAGTCCATCGCCGACGCGGTGGGCGCCGCCCATCGGGGGAAGTAAGATGACCCTGCCGATCATTCCCGGCCTGTCGGCCGTCGTCGATCAGGCCGACGCCTTCATCCTGGATTTGTGGGGCGTCATCCACGACGGCGTCGAATCCTATGAAGGGGCGCGTGACACCCTGGTGGCGCTGCGTCAAGCCGGCAAGCAGACCTTGCTGCTGTCCAACGCGCCGCGCCGCGCCGACGCCCTGGTGGAACAGCTGGCCCGCATGGGTATCGGGCGAGAGCTTTACGACCACGTGCTGTCCTCGGGCGAGGCGGTGCATCTGGAACTGCAAAACCGCACCGATCCGTTCTATGCGTCCTTGGGCCGCAACCTGTACCACATGGGCCCCGAACGCGACGAAAACGTCTTCTTGGGCCTGGATTACGTGCCCGTTGACCTGGAACACGCCGATTTCATCTTGAACACCGGTCCCTGGGACGTGGACGAAACGGTGGAAGACTACGTGCCGGCCATGAAGACCGCGCTTCACCGCAACCTGCCCATGGTGTGCGCCAATCCTGATCTGGTGGTCATGCGCCAGGGCCAGCCCATCGTCTGCGCCGGCGCCTTGGCCGAACGCTATGCCCAGATGGGCGGCGCGGTTTCCATGCGCGGCAAGCCCGACCCGGCCATCTATGCCCAGGCGCTGGGCATTCTGAATTGCCCCCGCGATCGCGTCATCGCCGTCGGCGACGCCCTGCACACCGACGTCAAGGGCGCCAACGCCGCGGGCCTGGCCGGCGCGGTGTTCGTCACCCAAGGCATCCACGCCAAGGATCTGGGCATCAAGCCGGGGCAGGTGCCGGCGCAATCCCGTTTGGACCAATTGGTGGCGGAAGACGGCAATGTGCCGCTGGCCGCCATCCGCAGTTTTGTTTGGTAAGGATCATCCCATGAAGCACGAGACCGACGTTGTTGTGGTTGGCGCCGGCCCGGCCGGTCTGTTCGCCGTCTTCCAATGCGGCATGGTCCGTCTGAAATGCCACGTGGTGGACGCGCTTGACGCGGTGGGCGGCCAATGCGCCGCGCTGTATCCGGAAAAGCCCATCTATGACGTGCCGGCCCAGCCGTCGATCCTGGCCGCCGATCTGATCGAGCGTCTGAAGGAACAGGCCGAGCCGTTCTCCCCCACCTATCACCTGGGCCGCCAGATGCTCGGCCTGGACAAGACCGAAAGCGGTTTCACCTGCACGCTGTCCGACGGCACCCGGATCGACACCAAGGTGGTGCTGATCGCCGCCGGATCGGGTGCCTTCGGCCCCAACCGCCCGCCGCTGGACGGCCTGGAGGCTTACGAGGGCAAGGGCCAGGGCGCGGGCATCAATTACTTCGTCACCAAGCGCGAGGCGTTTCGCGGCAAGAAGGTGGTGATCGCCGGTGGCGGCGATTCCGCCGTCGATTGGGCCATCTCGCTGTCGGAACTGGCGGCCAGCGTCCAGGTGGTGCACCGCCGCCCCAAATTCCGCGCCGCCCCCGAATCGGAAGCCAAGCTGAAGGCGCTGTCGGATGCCGGCAAGATCGAATTGGTGGTGCCCTATCAGCTGCACGGCCTGGACGGCGACAACGGCAATCTGAACGCCGTCATCGTCGCCACCCTGGATGGCCAAGCCCGCCGCCTCGACGCCGACGTCATGCTGCCGTTCTTCGGCCTGGCCACCGAACTGGGCCCCATCGCCCAATGGGGCCTGGCCATGGACCGCAACGTCATCGCCGTCGACCCGGCCAATATGCAGACCAGCGTGCCCGGCATCTTCGCCGCCGGCGACATCTGCACCTATCCGGGCAAGCTGAAACTGATCCTGTCCGGCTTCGCCGAAGCGGCCCGCGCCGCCCATTCCGCCTATGAAGCCGCCCATCCGGGCGAGGCTTTGCACTTCGAACATTCCACGTCCATGGGTGTGCCGGGGGGCAAGTAAGCCCCCCTTTCCCGGCAAGGAGGCTTGCGGCATGATATCCGCAACCCTTCCTTGCCGAGGTCATCATGCGTCTATTCCCCGCCCCGCCCGAGATTGACGAACAGACCGGTTTCGACCAGGGCGATCTGTTCGGGCGCAAGGAATTCGGTGACCGCCTGACCCGCTTGGTCCTGGCCTTGGAACACCCGGCTGTGCTGTTGCTGGACGCGCCGTGGGGCGCCGGCAAGACCATTTTCGTCAAGATGTGGGAAGGCGAGTTGCGCAAGCAATCGGTCCCCGTCATCCATTTCGACGCCTTCGCCAGCGATTACATGGCCGACCCGTTCACCGCCCTGGCTGGTGAAGTGCTGGATTTGGCCAAGCGGCATGAAAGCGATGATGCCAAGGTCGATTCCTTCCGCGCCAAGTCGTTGGGGGTGTTGAAGGTCATCGCCAAGCATGGTGGCCGGGCGCTGGTCAAGGCGGCGACTTATGGGGTGATCGACCCCGGCAGCAGCGATGATTGGAAGAACATCGAAAAGGACATGGCGGCAGCGGCCGCCGAGATTTCCGACAAGGTGTTGCTGGACCGCCTGGACCACCACGCCGAGGAAAAAGCCACCTTCGCCGCCTTCCGCGAGGCGCTGAAGGAACTGGCCATCAGCCTGGGACCGGTGGAACTGGCCGAAGGCGAACGCCGCCCGCCCCTGGTCTTCGTCATCGACGAACTGGACCGCTGCCGCCCCACCTTCGCTTTATCCCTGCTGGAAACCGTCAAACACTTCTTCGACGTGGACGGCGTCGTCTTTCTGCTGGTGACCAATCTGGCGCAATTGGAAAAGTCGGTGGAATTCGCCTATGGGGCGGGGATCGATGCGCGGGGGTATTTGGATAAATTCTTTCACCTGCGCGCACTATTACCTACAAGATCAAAAAAATATATTTCTGGCCATAGTGGAACATACGCCCGCCACATCGCCATCTCAACGGGCATACGAAACAATTACCTCATTGAGGCCATCACAAACATAGCAAATGAAATGAAAATTGATTTTCGAACGACAGAACGCTTAGTTGCAAACATAATTCTATTTGAGACGTCTACAAACGGCATTATGAATGCATTTACAGATGTCATCGTCGGACTATCATTAATGAGGATAAAGCATCCACACTTATATGATCGAGCAAGAGCAAGGAACCTTAACTTGGAATGACGTCCAATCATGGAATCATAACATTACTGAAGATATTGAACGAGGTGACTATCGATATACAAAAGTTTGTGAGTGGAAATTCTGTACTAATGCACCGCTAAGCCAAGGCGACCCAGTCGCCGAAATGAGCTTCTACGCAGACAGAGACACAGCGTTAATTAGTTTTTGCAAGCAAATCGATGGCTTTGCTCTACCCGCCACACCACATTAAGTAACATCAACCACCAAGGTCATTTTCATGGATCCCCCCTGGTGCCATCCGGCGCGACATTTCTGTGCCTCTGTGTCTCTGTGGTGAATACCCCTCGTGCCCGTGCAACGGACACACCCGACACTGCCGCAACGCGTGGATCGCCGGGTCAAGCCCGGCGATGACGACAAGAACGAAACCCTATCCCGGCAGATCGAACCGGAACGTCGCGCCCTGGCCCAATTCCGACTCCACGGTGATTTCGCCGCCGTGGCGTTCGACGATGCGTTTGACCACCGAAAGCCCGATGCCGGTGCCGTCCACCTGGGTGGCGCCGACGCGCTGGAAGATCATGAAGATGCGTTGGTGGTGTTCGGCGGCGATGCCGATGCCGTTGTCGGCGACCCAGTATTCGCGCCGCCCGTCGTCACGCAGCCGGCCGCCGATGCGGATTTGCGGCGGGCGGTCGGGGCTGCGGAACTTCAGCGCGTTGCCCACCAGGTTCTGCATCAGCCGCACCAATTGCTCGCGGTCGCCCATGGCGGACGGCAGGTCGGGCTGCACCGCGATGACGGCGCCGGTTTCGTCGATGGACAGCGCCAAATTGGCCAGGCAATCCTCGACCACCTGCGTCATGTTCACCGGGGCGAAGGCGTGGCCCCGCGTCTCGACCCGCGAGAAGTCCACCAGATCGGCAATCATCCGCGACATACGTTTGGCGCCATCGACGGCGAAGGCGATGAAGTCGCGGCCGTCGTCGTCCAGTTTGTCGGCATAGCGCCGGTTCACCAGCCCCATGTAGGACGAGACCATGCGCAGCGGTTCCTGCAAGTCGTGCGACACCACATAGGCGAAATCCTGCAGGTCGTGATTGGATCGTTCCAGGCGTTCCAGCAATTCGTGGCGCCGGACCTCGCCCTCCAGGCGTTCGGAAATGTCGTGGAAGACCAGAACCGCGCCGGTCACCCGGCCGCCTTCCACCACCGGCGAAGACTGCACCTCGACCGGCAGCGGCGGCGCGTCCTTGCGGCGCAGCAACTCGCCGACGCTTTGCCGCCCTTGGCCGTGCATCAAGGTCGGGCAGCAGGAATTGACGCCGGGGCACGGCACCCCTTCGACCCGCGTCCCCGGCTCGATCAGGTCATGGAACTTCTTACCCATCAGTTCCGTCTCGGACCAGCCCAGGATGCGGGTGACCGAGGGAGAGGCGAAGATCACCGCGCAGGTGCCGTCGATGCCGACGATGCCTTCCCCCACCGAGTTCAAGATGGTCTGGTTGCGGTGGCTGAGTTCCATCAACAGACGCTGATCGGCCTGTTCGTCCTCGATGCGCTTGCGGTTGCGGCTGCCGCCGATGCCGATGCCGACAACCCCCACCATCCAGATGATTCCGTGGCTGACCGCCTGCAGGCGCAAGGCCGAAGACTGCAGGGTGCGAAAACCGTCCAACGGCACCGACACGCCGATGCCGCCGCGAATGTCCCCCACCTGATAGCCCTGTCCGGCGTGACATTTCAGACAGCCGATCTCGGTGATCATCGCCCGCATCAGGCGCAGGTGCGAACCGTCGGGGCCGTCCACCACCTCGCTGACCTCGCGCACGTCGCTGGTGGCGAAGCGCTGCAGCACCGACGCTTCCCATTCGTCCGCCGCGTTGTTGGGATTAAGCGGATTAAGGCTGGTGATGCGGCCGCGCACCGAATATTCGGCGGCGTATTCCTCCATCATCTGGCGCAGCATGTAGGCGGGATTCATCAAGGTCAGCGGCTGACCGCTGTCGGTGACCACGTCGCGGTCGGGGATGTGGGCCATCCACGGGCTGGGCGGCGTGCGCTCGTCCACGGGCACGTAGACGCCGCCATGCCGGGTCGCCCAGCGTCGGAAGGCGATGTCTTTATTGAAGTGGATCCGCGCTTCGCGGGTGGCCAACTGCTCGGTCTGGCGCATCTCGTTCTGGATGTTCCAGACCAACGATCCCCCCACCAGGACCGACCAGCCCATCAGGGCCAGGACCACGTGTCGGCGCAATCGCGCTTGCGCCCGGCCCAATCTTTCCGCGAGTGCGTCTTGCATGGCACCCCCGATATTCATGCCAAAGCAATGATACACCACTTTGGCTCGGGGACATCACAACCTTTCGGCTGTCCGGTCAGGACTTGACCCCCATCAGCATGTAATTGACGTCCAGGTTCATGGTTTCCACCCATTCGTCGGACAGCGGCTTGAATTCCATGCCCCGGAACGCCTTGGTCTCGATCCCGGCGTCCCGCAGGAAAGCGGCGAATTCCGAAGGACGGACGAACTTCTTCCAGTCATGGGTGCCGCGCGGCAACCAGCGCAGCACATATTCGGCGCCGATCACCGCCATCAGGTAGGACTTGGCGGTGCGGTTCAGAGTGGCGCCCAGGAACACGCCGCCCGGCTTCAAGGCCCCGGCGGCCAGGGCGATGAAGCGCGCCGGGTCGGGCACATGCTCGATGACTTCCATGGACAGCACCACGTCGAAGCTTTCGGCGCTGACGTCCTCGGGACCGCCGACCCGGTACTCCACCGCCGCGCCGGACTTTTCGGCATGGATGCGGGCCACGGCGATGTTACGCTCGCCGGCGTCGATGCCGGTGACGGCGAAGCCCATGCGGGCCAGCGGTTCCGACAGCAGGCCGCCGCCACAGCCCACGTCCAGCAGGGTCAGCCCTTCGAAGGGGCGCGCCGCCTGCGGGTCACGGCCGAAATGGGCGGCCATCTCGCGGCGGATGAAGCCCAGGCGCACCGGGTTGAAACGGTGCAGGGGGCGGAACTTGCCGGTCGGATCCCACCACTCGTCGGCCATGGCGGTGAAACGGGCGACCTCTTCCGCCGAGGCGGTTCCCTGGCGAGATTCGGTGGCGGCAGAGGTCATAGGATGCTCCTGGAATAAAGGCATGTTCGGGCAGGGGACCGGACTTGCGTCCCGATGGGGGACAGAGTATGAAGGGGCGCCCTTCGGGCGGCAACCGGGCAGACGAAGAAATTTGAACCGGCGGCCCAGACGGCCCCGGTGCTGAAGGAAGTTTTCATGGCTCGTATCGTGATGAAATTCGGCGGAACCTCCGTCGGCGACATCGACCGTATCAAGAATGTGGCGCGCCGCGTCAAGCGCGAGGTCGAAGCCGGCAACCAGGTCGCCGTGGTGGTGTCGGCCATGTCGGGCGCCACCAACCAGTTGGTGGATTGGTGCAAGCAGATGGCGCCGCTGCATGACCAGCGCGAATACGACGCCGTCGTCGCCACCGGCGAGCAGGTGACCACCGGACTGTTGGCCATCGGCCTGCAGGAACTGGGCATTTCGGCACGGTCGTGGACCGGCTGGCAAGTCCCCATCCGCACCGACGACGTGCACGGCAAGGCCCGCATCGACAGCATCGACACCACCGACATGGTGGCCGGCATGGAACGCGGCGAAGTGGCCGTGGTCGCCGGCTTCCAGGGCATCGCCCCGGGCAACCGCATCTCGACCTTGGGCCGTGGCGGCTCGGATACCTCGGCGGTGGCTTTGGCCGCCGCGCTTAACGCCGATCGTTGCGACATCTACACCGACGTGGACGGGGTCTACACCACCGACCCGCGGATCGTGACCAAGGCGAAGAAGCTCGATAAGATCACCTACGAAGAAATGCTGGAACTGGCGTCCGTCGGCGCCAAGGTGCTGCAGACCCGCTCGGTCGAGATGGCCATGAAGCACCATGTGCGCGTGCAGGTTCTGTCCAGCTTCGAGGACAAGCCCGGAACTCTGGTTTGCGATGAGGATGAGATCGTGGAAAAGGAACTGTTGAGCGGCATCGCCTATAGCCGTGACGAAGCCAAGATCACCTTGGTCAAGGTCGCCGACCGCCCCGGCGTCGCCGCCGCCATCTTCGGCCCGCTGGCCGATGCCGCGGTCAATGTCGACATGATCGTCCAGAACGTGTCGGAAGACGGCAAGTCCACCGACCTGACCTTCACCGTCGGCAAGGCCGACCTGGACCGCGCCAAGAAGGTGATCGAAGACAACAAGACCACCTTGGCCTATGAAGGTCTGATCGCTGATTCCAACGTGGTCAAGGTCTCGGTCATCGGCGTCGGCATGCGCAGCCACGCCGGCATCGCCCAGAAGATGTTCCAGACCCTGGCGGCCGAAGGCATCAACATCCAGGTCATCTCGACCTCGGAAATCAAGATCAGCGTGCTGATCGAAGAAAAGTACACCGAATTGGCGTTGCGTGCCCTGCACACCGCCTACGGTTTGGACGCGGCGTAACCTCGGGTGATCGGATGACGGCGATGGCTAGCCTGGGACGGCTGGACCGGCTGTGGCAACGGGGACGCGAGTTCCTGGGCACGGATTACGCCATCATGGGCGGCGCCATGTCCTGGGTCTCGGAACGTCACCTTGTGGCAGCCATCTCGAACGCCGGCGGCTTTGGCGTCATCGCCTGCGGCTCGATGGAGCCTGCCCGCTTGGCGGAAGAGATCATCGCCACCCAGGCTCTGACCGCCAAGCCCTTCGGCGTCAACCTGATCACCATGCATCCGCAATTGGACGAGCTGATCGACGTCTGCGGCGCCAACCACGTCAGCCATATCGTGCTGGCCGGCGGGCTGCCCAGCGCCGCCGCCATCAAGCGGGCCAAGGACACCGGCGCCAAAGTGGTGTGCTTCGCCCCCGCCTTGGTGCTGGCCAAGAAATTGGCGCGCTCGGGCGTCGACGCCCTGGTCATCGAGGGCGCCGAGGCCGGCGGCCATATCGGCCCGGTTTCCACCAGCGTTCTGGCCCAGGAAATCCTGCCGGTGATGGCCGAGCAGTTGCCGATCTTCGTCGCCGGCGGCATCGGTCGCGGCGAAGCCATCGTCGGCTATCTGGAAATGGGTGCCGCCGGGGTGCAGTTGGGGACACGCTTCGTCTGCGCCGAGGAATGCGTGGCGCACCCCAATTTCAAGCAGGCCTTCATCAAGGCCGCCGCCCGCGACGCGGTCCCCACCACCCAGGTGGACCCGGCTTTCCCGGTGATCCCGGTGCGCGCCCTTGCCAACGAAGGCACCAAGCGCTTCATCGAGTTCCAGCACGAAATCATCACCCGCTATCGGACCGGCGAGCTGGAGCAAAAGGACGCCCAGCTTGAAATCGAGCACTACTGGGCCGGCGCGCTGCGCCGTGCCGTCATCGACGGCGACGTGGAACTGGGATCGGTGATGGCCGGTCAAAGCGTCGGCATGGTTAGCAAGATTCAGCCCTGTGCGGAAATTTTCGTCGAATTGCTGGACCAGGCGCAAAGCGCCCTGGCCGCCCGACAGGGATTGTCGTGATGAGCCCGGCGGCGCCTTCGGTTTCGCGCCGCCTGCTGGCACGGCTGCGCGACGTCATGGCCGGTGGCGGCAGCGCCGAGGAACGCCTAAGCCGCGTCGTCGGCCTGATCGCCGCCGACATGGTCGCCGAAGTGTGCTCGTGCTATGTCATGCGCGCCGGCGAAGTGCTGGAACTGTTCGCCACCGAAGGCCTGAAAAAGGGCGCCATCCACAACACCCGCCTGCGGGTGGGCGAAGGTCTGGTGGGCGACATCGCCGCCCATGCCCGGCCGTTGGCCCTGGCCGACGCCCAAAGCCATCCCAATTTCGCCTATCGCCCGGAAACCGGTGAAGAGATTTTCCACTCGCTGATGGGCGTGCCCATCATCCGGGGCGGCCGCGTCGTCGGCGTGCTGGTGGTCCAAAACCGCACCATGCGCCATTACACCGACGAAGAAATCGAGACCATGGAAACGGTGGCCATGGTGCTGGCCGAACTGGTGGCCTCGGGCGAGCTGGTCAGCCGCGAGGAACTGACGCCGGTGGACGGCAACGCCCTGCTGCCGCTGCGTCTGGAAGGCATCCGCCTGAACGGCGGCGTCGGCATCGGCACCGCCATCTTGCACAATCCGCGCATCATCATCCGTCGCCTGGTGGCCGAAGACCCCGATGTCGAGCACGACCGGCTGAAGACGGCGCTGGCCAACATCAAGAAGGCGTTGGACGATTTGTTCTCGCGCCCCGAAATGCGTGACGGCGAACACCGCGACGTGCTTGAAACCTATCGCATGTTCACCGAGGACAAGGGCTGGCTGGGCAAGATCGGCGAAGCCATCAAGACCGGCCTGACCGCGGAAGCCGCGGTGCAGAAGGTGCACGAGGACATGCGTGCCCGCATGAGCCAGATCACCGACCCGTACCTGCGCGAACGCCTGCACGATTTCGAGGATCTGGCCAACCGTCTGCTGCAGAATCTGTCGGGCGAAAGCGGCTCGGCGGCGCGGGGCGAGTTGCCGGCCGACGCCATCTTGTTCGCCCGCTCCATGGGGCCGATGGAATTGTTCGACTATGACCCCAAGCGCCTGCGCGGCCTGGTCATGGAAGAAGGCAGCCCGACCATGCACGTGGCCATCGTCGCCCGCGCGCTCGACATTCCGGTGGTCGGCCGCTGCAAGGAGGCGCTGGACAAGGTCGAGTCCCTGGACCCGGTGGTCATCGACGGCGACAACGGCCAAGTGTTCCTGCGGCCCAGCGACGACATCCGCGACATCTTTTCCGACGCGCTGTCGGTGCGCCAGCGCCGCGCCGCCCATTACGCCAAGCTGAAAGACCTGCCGGCCATCACCCGGGACGGCATCGCCGTACGGCTGATGATGAACGCCGGCCTGCTGCTGGACCTGCAGCATCTGGCCGACAGCGGCGCCGACGGCATCGGCCTTTACCGCACCGAATTGCCGTTCATGGCCCGCAACGCCCTGCCCGACGTCGAGGCGCAGACCATCCTTTACAAGAAGATCATCGATCAGGCCTCGGGCAAGCAGGTGGTGTTCCGTACCCTGGATGTGGGCGGTGACAAGGTGCTGCCCTATTGGAACCCCTATGAAGAGGACAACCCGGCCCTGGGCTGGCGGTCCATCCGCATCACCCTTGACCGGCCGGCGGTGATGCGCCACCAGTTGCGCGCCCTGTTACGCGCCGCCCAAGGGCGCGAGTTGTCCATCATGTTCCCCATGGTCGCCGAGGTCGCCGAACTGGTTCAGGCCCGGCGTCTGCTGGACATGGAAATCGCCCACGAGGCGGAACACGGCCACCCGCTACCCAGCAAGCTTAGGGTCGGCACCATGCTGGAAGTCCCGGCTTTGGCTTTCCAGATGGATTCGCTGCTGCCGCTGGTGGATTTCATTTCCATCGGGTCCAACGACCTGACCCAGTTCCTTTATGCGGTGGACCGGGGCAACCCGCGCATCGCCGACCGCTACGACCCGCTGTCGCCCGGCCTGTTGACCTTCATGCGCTATGTGGCGGCCAAGTGCGACGCCGCCGGCGTCAGCCTGTCGGTCTGCGGCGAAATGGCCGGACGTCCCCTGGAAGCCATGGCGCTGCTGGCCTGTGGCGTCCGCGTGCTGTCGGTGTCGGCCCCCAGCGTCGGCCCGGTCAAGACCATGATCCGGTCGCTGTCGGTAACCCCGGTGCGGGCTTATCTGGACCACCTGCTGAAGCTGCCCGACCGTTCGCTGCGCGACCGCCTGCGGGCCTTCGCCCTGGATCACCAAGTGATCCTTTAGGGATACTCACGAAGTTATCCCGTACTGCGCACACATTGACGGCAGTCCCGGTTTCGGCCAGCCTGTTCGCGGGGTCGAATCACCGGGAGACCGTCATGCAAACCGTCGCCGCCATTTCCTTTCGCGACAATCATTCCCTGTCCATGGACGTGGAGAACGTTTCGCGCGTCGAGATTTCCACCCCGCGCGAAGTCGACACCGGCGTTTGGTTCTGTGAACTGATGGTCCGCAACGAATCTGGCACCGTGGTGCTGAACCTGCTTGCCGATTCGCCGGACAAGCTGCAAGTGGTGACGCAAAGCCTGGAATAGCCCCCGCCTTCCATCCGTCACGGAATGGCGTAGGTGGCGGTGGCATGGGCCACCAGATCATCGGTGTCGGCACGGATCAGCTCGATGGCGGATACCGCCAGACGCCGTCCCATCTTCAGAATCTTCGCCTCGGCGACGATATCCGCCGATCCCGGCATACGCAGGAAATTCATGGTCAGGCTGGTGGTCACCGCCATTTCCTGACGCCCGATCACCGTCAACACCACCGCCCAAGCGGCGACGTCGGCCAAAGTCATCAAGGCCGGACCGCTGACCGTGTTCACCGGCCGCGCCAAGGCGTCGGAAAACGGCATTAGCAGCCGGGCCTCGTTCTTCACCAATTCGGTGGCCCGGATACCGATATTGGCGGCCATGGGAACCTTGGGCAGGAAGTCGGCATTGAATTCTGCAACCGAAATGGCGGCCATGGCGTCCTCTGGGTTATTGAACGATCGATCGTTTCCTGGGCACACTGTGCCCTGAACTTGAAGCCCATGACAAGGGAGGCCAGATGTCCACCGAACCTATCGTTCTCACCGCCATCGTCGACGGCGTCGCCACGCTGACCCTGAACCGGCCCCAGGCCCGCAACGCGCTGTCGATGGCGATGATGACGGAAATCGAGGCGGCCCTGGCCCGATTGGCCGCCGACCCGTCGGTGAAAGCGCTGGTTCTGGCCGCCAACGGTCCGGCTTTCTGCGCCGGCCACGATCTGAAGGAAATGCGGTCGCTGGAAAGCCGCGACCAGATCGGTGCGGTGTTTTCCCAATGCTCGCGCATGATGAAGGCCATCGTCCGCTTTCCCCGCCCGGTGATCGCCCGCGTCCACGCCATGGCCACCGCCGCCGGCTGCCAGATCGTCGCGTCCTGCGACTTGGCGGTGGCCGCCGACGACGCCAAGTTCGCCACGCCCGGTGTCAACATCGGCTTGTTCTGTTCCACCCCCATGGTGGCGCTGTCGCGGAACGTGGGCCGGAAGCAGGCCATGGAAATGCTGCTGACCGGCCATGCCGTCGACGCCGCCACCGCCTGCGCCTGGGGCTTGGTCAACCGCGCCGTCCCCGCCCACGACCTGGACCGCGAGGTCGCCCATTTCACCGGCCTGATCGCGTCGAAATCGTCGCACACCCTGAAAGTGGGCAAGGAAGCGTTCTATCGACAGGCCGAAATGGGCCTGGACGATGCCTATGATTACGCCGCCCAGGTGATGACCGAGAACATGATGGCCCGTGATGCCGCCGAGGGCATCGACGCCTTCCTGGGCAAGCGCAATCCCGTCTGGCAAGGGTGCTGATCACCTGCAAAAGGTTGCCTGCCCGGCCCAGTCTTTGTAAAACAATCCCGTCCGCAGGGTCTTGCGGACGGGAGATCCCCTCGCCGGCGACCTTCCCCTGCGCCCTTTGCGGCGCCCCATCAAGGTAACAGGAACGACGCCCGTGTCCGACACCACCCCTGACGAGCCCCTGGCCGCGCCGACGCCTTCTCCGCTCAGCGTCGGCACCAGCTTGCGCAACGCCCGAGGCAAGACCGGCAAGTCGTTAAGCGAAGTCGCAACGATGCTGCGTATCCGTCAGCCTTATCTGCTGGCCCTGGAAGAAGGCCGCCATCGCGACCTGCCGGGCGGCGCCTATGCCATTGGCTTTTTGCGCACTTATGCCGAGTTCCTGGCGCTGGATGGCGAGGAAATGGTGCGCCGCTTCCGCGCCGAAGCCTCTGGCGACCTGAATTCCCGTTCCGAACTGGTTTTCCCGTCGCCGGTCTCGGAGGGCCGCATCCCCGGTGGCGCCGTGCTGTTCGTCGGCCTGCTGCTCGCCGGTCTGGCCTATGGCGGCTGGTATCTGCTGTCGTCGCGCGATTCCTCGGTGGCCGAGATGGTGCCGGCCCTGCCCGAACGCCTCAGTTCCGTGCTGAACCGCCCGGCCAGCGTCACCGGCGAAACCCAACCACCGGCCGCCGAAGCCCCCAAGCCGGCCGAAGGCGAAGCCGTCAAGCCCCAGGAGGCCGCCCCCGCCGACACGGCCTCCGCGGCCCCCACCACCAGCAAGGACACCGAAGTGGTGCCGCCGGCGGAAGAGGACGACGGCAAGGCCGCCAAGACCGAGCCCGTCAAGCCCGAAACGCCGAAGGCCGAGCCGGCAAAGACGGAAACCGCCAAAGCCGAGCCGGTCAAGCCGGAACCGGCCAAGACCGCCCCCCCCAAGGTCGAACCGACCAAAACCGAAGCGCCGAAGGCCGAACCGGCCAAGGTCGAACCCGCCAAGACCGAGCCTGCCAAGACCGAGCCGGCCAAGCCCGCCGCCACGGAAAACGCGGATTCTCGGGTTCAGCTCAGTGCCGCCGGCGACGATTGCTGGATTCAGGTGCGCGAGATGGATGGCCAGTTGGTGATGAGCAAACTGCTGCGCAAGGGTGACAGCTATGCGGTTCCCAACCGCTCGGGCCTGACCCTGATGGTGGGCAACGCCGGAGCCCTGGACGTGCTGGTCGACGGCAAGAAGGTGCCCTCGTTGGGGGCTGCCGGTCAGGTTCGCCGCGACATCCGCCTGGACCCCGACAAGCTGGTCACCGGCGGCTGATCGGCCCCATCCCCTTTTGAGAAAGCCGCCCCTGACGGGCGGCTTTTTCGTTTTTACGGAACCAGAACCACCTTGCCGGTGCTGGCGCGGGACTTCAAAAGTCCGATGGCCTCTGCCGCCTGCGACAGCTTCAGCACCTGGCTGACATGGGGCCGCAGCTTGCCCTGCGCCCACAGATCCAGGGCGGCGGCCATGCTGTCACGTACCAGCATGGGATTGATCTTGCGATATGCCCCCCACCAATAGCCGATCACCGTGACGTTCTTGACCAGCAGGTGGTTGGCGGGGATCTGCGGGACGGTGCCCGAAGCGAAGCCGATGACCAGGATACGGCCGTCAGGGGCGACGCATCGCAGGGACGCGTCGAAGACGTCACCGCCGACGGGATCATAGATCACGTCGGCGCCGCGCCCGTCGGTCAGCGCCTTGACGGTTTCGCGGATATCCTGGGACTTGTAGTCGATACCGTGATGGGCACCGTGATCCAGGGCCACCTGAACTTTTTCCGGGCCGCCCGCCGTGGCGATCACCCTTGCCCCCATGGCAACGCCGATTTCCACCGCCGTCAGCCCGACGCCGCCGGCGGCACCATGGACGACCAGGGTCTCGCCGGCCTTCAGCCCGGCTTTCAGCAGCCCCAGATGCGAGGTTCCATAGGCCACCGGAAAGCCGGCGGCGGCAACGAAATCAAGACTGTCGGGCAATTTGTGCACGTCGGTCCAATGGGCGACGCAATGGCTGGCGAAGGCGCCGCCGCTGACATTGGCCATCACCCGGTCGCCCACCCGCAGATCGGGCACGTTTTCCGCCACTTCCACCACGGTTCCCGCCAATTCCAGGCCGGGGGTGAAGGGAGGTTCCATCTTTTCCTGGTACTTGCCGGCAATGGCCAGGGAATCGGCGAAATTCACCCCGGCGGCGGCAACCTGGATACGCACTTGGCCAGCGGACAAAGGTACGGGTTCGACGTCGCGCCATTCCAACGCGGCGCCGAAGGCGGGACAAACCACGGCTTGCATGAAAAATCCTTGGGCTTTTATCAGGCGGTGCGCGGGCGGTCCTTTTGCGCCGCCCAGGCAAGCTTCAAGGTGGTGAACAGGAAGATTTCCGTCAACTGCTCGCGGGTCAAAACATTGGCCACTTCCTGGCGGGCATAGCGCACCAATTCCGGATCGGCCTGGGGCGAGGACAGCAGGTTGGTCACCAGTTCCTTGCGGATCAACGGCGGATAGGCGCAGATTTCACGCAGCAGCGACGCCTTGACCATCACCGGAATGCGTTCGGAAACGAACAGCCGGTCCACGCACATGGAATAAATGCCGAAATCCAGCTTGCCCGCCACCGCCCGGGTGAAGTCCATGAATTCGTCCAGGAACAGGGCTTCGGAAATCTTCTTTTCGGTCAGCAGTTTGACCACGTCCAAAAAGGCCTTGTACCGCTGACGCGCCGGCCCCACGGTGCCGCCCAGTTCGGCCGCCAGTTCCTTGATCTGGTTTTCGCGGAACTTGGCATGGATCAGGCTTTCCGCCGATTCGCGCACGCCCGAATCAAAGGCGGTTTCTTCGATCAGCGCGAACAGGCGTTCATATTTAGCCCGTTCCGACGCCTTCAGCTTGCTGGCCGCCAGCCCCAAAGGCAGAATCGCCGCCTTGGCCACCATGCCATCCCGCGCCACGATGGCGGCCATGGAAATGGCCGCCAGATCGGCGACCTGGCCGCCCAGGAAGTCGTCGGTGATGACCATGCGGGCGCCGGGCGCCAGGGTCAGATTGGTGTTCAGCGCCCCACATTCCATGAAATGGGTGGCGAGGTCTCGGGGCTGACCCAGGCCCGCGGCGGGGCTATTGATCTGGCTGTCCATGCCAGCCATTTAGCCCCAACCGCCAATCCTCTTCAAGCACAAGTGATCACGAACATCCTTTAGGACGTGGCAAACCGGCGATTTTATTGCCCTGTTTCAACGGTCCGTGGGGAAACAATTGGTAAAGATATTGTTGAGACGACCGTTCCGCCCCGTATTTTTCCTTCATCAGCTTCATGAATACCCGCTGTTCGGCCACCGTTCCGTATTCGTCGAAATAGGCCCGCGCTTCGCGGATCACGTCCCAATGTTCGTCGGTCAACTCCACCCCTTCGGCGGCGGCGATGGCGCGGGCGATGTCGTCGTTCCACACTTGGCAGTTTTCCAGCCAGCCGGCCTCGCTGACTTCCACCGCCTGGCCATTGACCATCAATTCGGGCATGTCCTGTCCTCCCAATTTATTAGTTAGTTCTGATATATTGGGGATCGGCCACTCTGTCGTCAATGCCCACACCTTCATTGAAAGCCCGGCATTCATGGAATGGTAAGGGGTCGTCGTGCTATACTGGCCCCAACGCGCGGGAAGATGACATGGCCGACGATCTTCGCATTCCACCTTCGGGATCCGGACTGGATTCCATCAAGCAAGCCCTGGGATTGGGCGTGGGCAGCCGTGAAGTGCCCATGGCCGGCAGCACCAGCGACGCCAGTTCGCGCGGCGCCATCGGCGGCAAGCCCGGCAACCGCATCCTGCCCCCCGATTTCCCGCTGGACCAGCTGGACCGCAAGGCGCGGCGCGGCACCTATCTGGATATCCTGGTTTAAGCACTCTGCCCTTGCCTGAAACGGCGGGCTTGTTCAGACTGCCAAGCATGCGACTGCAAGGCCCAAATCTTCGTATGATCCCGGAAGGCGACGACCGCGAACGCTTGGTTTGCGGCGATTGCGGCTTCATCGCCTATGAAAACCCCAAGGTGATCGTCGGCGCCGTCTGCACCTGGGAAGACAAATACCTGCTGTGCCGACGCGGCATCGAGCCACGGGTGGGCTATTGGACCATGCCGGTGGGCTATATGGAACTGCACGAGACCACCGAACAGGGCGCGCTGCGCGAAGTGTGGGAAGAAGCCCGCGCCCGGGCGGAAATCGATGCGCTTTTGGCGATCTATTCCATCCCCGAGATCAGCCAGGTCCACATGATCTATCGGGCCCGCATGCTGAGCCCGGATTTCGCCGCCGGACCGGAAAGCCAGGACGTCGTGCTGGTGTCCTGGGAAGACATCCCGTGGGACGACCTGGCCTATCCCAATGTGCGCTGGTCGCTGGAATACGAACGTCAGATGCGGGGCCAGAGCGGCTTTCCGCCACGTGGTCGGCCGGTCGAAGGTTGACAGCGACCATTGGCCTGGGCTTAAACCGTTTCGCACATGCGAAACTTAAAAGGTTGCCCGACATGCTTGGCCGTTCCATCGCCACCCTTGCCCTGATCGTCGCCTCCCTGCCGGCCATGGCCGCCGACGCCCCAAAGCGTCTGGGCCGCACCGGGGCGTGGGAAGCCTATGTCTATCCCGAAAACGGCGGCAAGGTGTGCTATATGGCGGCCCAGGCCGACCGCATCCAGGGGGGCGAGAAAGGCCGCATCGGCACCGTCATCGCCGTCACCCATCGCGGCAAGAGCGAGGGCGAGGTCAGCCTGACCGCCGGCTACGGCCTGAAGAAGGATTCGGAAGCGGAAATCCAGATCGGCGGCATGAAGCACAGCTTCATGACGGCCGGCAAATCGGCCTGGGCCAAGGATGCCAAGGCCGATCCCTCCATCATCGCCGCCATGATCAAGGGGCGCGACGTCACAGTGCGTGCCGTCCCCAACAAGGGGGGCAGCATCACCGACGTGGTGCCGCTGTCGGGCTTCGCCGATGCGCTTGCCGCCATCGACAAGGCTTGCGGCGTCAAGCGCTAGAGAGACAGGCCCCGTAAGCCCATCACAAACATGAAAAAGGCGCGGCTTATCGCCGCGCCTTTTTCATGCCTTCGCATCAGACGGCGCACCGGAATCCTGATCCCAAAAAGCAAAAAACCACCCACCAGCCAGTCACTGTGACGGCCGGTGGGTGGCTTTTCAAGCGATCCGGATCAGATCAGGGCGACGGTGTCGGCCTGCGGACCCTTCTGACCCTGGGTGGTGGTGCAGCGGACGCGCTGACCGGTTTCCAGAGCCTTGATGCCCGAGCGTTCCAGGGCCTTGATGTGCACGAACACATCCTTGCCGCCCACGTCGGTCTGAACGAAGCCGAAGCCCTTTTCAGCCGAGAAGAACTTGACCACGCCTTCGACGGTTTCGGTCGGGCCGCGCTCGAAGCGCGGAGCGCGCGGAGCGGCGGTGGCGGTCGAAGCATCGACTTCGTGGACCACGACCACCTGCGGGCCGCGATTGCCCTGGCCCAGATCCACCACCAGGGTGGTGCCTTCGGCAACCTGGGTCAGACCAGCGCGTTCCAAGGCAGAGATGTGCAGGAAAGCGTCGGGGGTGCCATCGGACGGAGCGACGAAACCGAAACCCTTCGAGGCGTTGAACCACTTCACGGTGGCGCTCACGTTGGTTTGGGTGACCGCCTGACGGTCGAAGCTGCTGGGGGCAGCCATGCGCGGGGCGCGCGGCTCGTAACCGCCCATATCGCCACCAAAATCGTCCCGCCGACCACGATCGCGGGAGCGACCACCATGATTATCTCGGTTCCATGCCATGTGTCGTTACTCGTCCTAGAACAAAATCGACCCCGCGTGAGCGCGAGGTGGCCTCACTCGTCCCCTTCATTGAGGTCCGAGTACGGCCTGAAACTATATCATTACCCGAGAAATGCCCCGCCGCATAGGCCCTTGCGAGGACTCGGGGCGATTCAGTCGATTATTTTTCCGTGACTCGGCACGGTGGAACCGATCAGCCGCTTGTACAGCCACAGATTCACCCCGACCACGATCACCGCCGAGAACACCGTGTCCGAGAAAAAATGCCCGCCCTGGGCAATGCGGACGAAGCCGACCATGGCACCAAAGGCCAAAGCCGCCGCCATGGCATAGGACCGCCAAGCCGCCGGCGCCAGAAGCGCCACCGCCACCGGCCAGAACCCCAAGGCCCCATGGCCGGACGAGAACGAACAATTCCCCGAACATTGGTCGGAAAACACCAAGGGCGGAACGAAATAGTTGTCGCCGCCGAAATCCCGCAGGGTGCTGGGACGCGGACGCCCCCAGTTTTCCTTCAAGATCAGATTGACGATCACGCCCGGCCCCAGGGCCAGGCTCAACAGCAGATAGGCGGCGACCCGCCGGGTGATCCCCAGGAAAACCTGATGCAGGAACTCGCCCGCCACCCACAGCACCGCCACATAGCCGGCACCGGCGAACATGAAATAGGGCATGACCTTGCGCACCCATTCGTACATGGGCGACGAGCGGGCGGGGAACACGTCGCGCGCCTTGTCATAGAACTGGGCGGAAATGCCCAGATCGATCTGCGGGAACAAGATCAGCGGCGCCAGCAGGCAGGCCGTCCAGCACCAGGGGTGGCGCTCCATCGAGGCCCACAGGGCTTTCACCGCGCTCATTCCCCATACCCTTTGAAACCGGACACCCACCACACCGACAACGGTCGGCCATAGGTGCCGCTGAGATGGTCCTCGATCCGCGCCAGCAGGCGCCCTTCCTGGAAGCGCGCCAGAACCGTCACCGGCGGGTTGGGATTCTCGGTGACATAGATGTACTCGCCCGCCCCCGCCACCAGTTCGGTGGTCTGGTCGAAATGGTCGTGGATACGGCCACTGGGATTCCACTTCACCGCGTCAAACGGATGGGGATGGACGTAGTAGATCAGGGTTGCCAGAACCTTGCGCTCGTCGGCCAGCAGACGGGCTTGGGGATGTTCGGCCATCAGCGCCGACACCCGTTCGCCCACCACGTCCCAGCCGCGAATGCGCTTCATGGGGTCCAGGCGGCTGTTTTCCGTCAGCCCCAGACCGTGACGCACGGCGTCCAGATTATAAAGACCCCCCATGGCCACCACGTGCAGGACCAGCGACGCCACCAGCAGACGCGGCGCCCGCTGGGCCAGAACGGCGCTGGCCAGCACCACGCCGGCGACGAAGGCCGGCGCCGTCCAGTTGGCGTTGGCCCGCGACAGAAAGGCTTCAACGGTCATCACCGCCAGAACCGGCACGGTGAAGGACGCCAGCAGCTTCAGCCGCGAATCGGCGCCGCGGCGCAACCCCAGCCACAACCCGAACACGATGGCCGCCATCATGACGGGACCGGCGACACCAAACTGCCCGCCGACGAATTCCGCCAGCTTGCCGAAATTGAACATGTCGCCGTGCAGGTTGGCGTTGTCGCGGGTATGGGCGTAGGAAACGAAGCCGTTCAACGCGTTCCAGATGCCGTTGGGGGCATAGATCAGCACCCCCAGAGCCAGGCCCGCCCACAAGCCGCCGCCGCGCAACAAGCGTCGGGCTTCCGGCTGCAGCACCATCCACACGGCCAGCCCCAGCAGGAAGAAGGCCATCGCGTATTTGGACAGCAACCCCAGGCCGAAAGCCAGGCCAAAGGCCACCCACCAACCATGGATGCCAGCACCCCGCTTCTCGGCCTTGACCAGAAAGAACAACGCCGCCGCCCACGCCGCCAGCAGGAAGGGGTCGGTGGTGATCATCAAGGACGACAGCGACACCGCCGGCAAGGTGATCCAGCCCGCCGCCGCCCAGGCGCCGACCCGGCGATCGACCAGTTCACGGCCCAGGGCGAACAGGAACAAGGCGGTGACCAGATGAGCCAGGGTCGAGGACAGCTTCACCGCCCCCTCGCCTTCGCCGAAAACCGCGGTGGTGGCGGCGATGGCCCAGGCCACCATGGGCGGCTTCGAGTAATAGCCCAGTTGGATGGTCTGCGCCCAGGCCCAATACTGGGCCTCGTCGAAGGACAGATTGGGCGGGTCGAACGCCAACAGCGCCAGACGCCACAAGGTGACCACGGCCACCAGCGCCAAGGCCGCCATCGGCCAGCGTCGCGAACAGGTCATCAGGATCAACCGTCTTCCAGATGCAACAGACCGGACACCCCGATCAGGCCGGCCACCAAGGCCGGGCTCCATGCCGCCAAGCCCTGCGGCAGGGTGGCTGAAAGGCCGAAGGCATAGACGATCTTGTTGAAGAAATAAATGCCGAAACCAGCCGCCACGCCGCCGCCCACCCGCAGCATCAACCCGCCGGCCCGCATGTTGGGGCGCAGGGAAAACACCGCCGCCACCAGCACCATGGCGCAATAAAGCAAGGGCGAGGACAACAGCGACTGGAAATGCATGCGATGCTTGACGGCGGCGAAACCGGCCTTTTCGAAAAAGCTGATGAAGGCCGGCAATTGCCAGAAGCTCATGGTCTCGGGGGCGGCGAAATTGTCGTGCACCCGTTCCAGGGTCAGTTCGGTGGGCAGGCGCAGACGGTCCTTGTGCTCGGACGACTTGCCGCCTTCCATCTCCCACACGTCCCCCAGGTCCAGCCAGCCGTCGGCAAGCTGGCCCGACACCGCCGACACCCGGCGGGTGAAGTGCTCGTTCTCGTCCATGAAGAAGACATGGACACCGCGAAGATTCAGGGTCAGGCCCTGCTGGGTGACCTGATCGGCGTGCAGCACCATTTGGCGTTCGGCATTGCCTTCGCGCAGCCACAGCCCCACTTCCGACACGTCCAAAGCACTGGTGCGGCCCAGCAGAACCTCGTCTTCCAGCTTCTGGTAGCGGGCGTAAAGCGACGCCGCCAACGGATTGAACGCCGTCAGCTCGATCACTCCCAGGCCGAAGACGATGACCAGCACCGGGGTCAGGAACTGCCAGGCGGAAATGCCCGCCGACCGCGCCACCACCAGCTCGTGCGAACGGGTCAGCCGCCAGAACGCCACCATGGCGCCGATCAGCACCGCGAAAGGCAAAACCGTGTGCAGCATCTGCGGCAGCTTCAAAATCGCCATCAGCATCAGGCTGCCGACGCCGACCTCGGGACGGCCGGCGGCGCGGCGGATCAGCTCGATGACGTCGAACAGCACCACCACGCCCAGGATGACCGCCAAGACCGAAACAAAGGCCAGCAGGAACTGACGGCCGATATAGGCGCTAAGGGTTGGGGAAAGGCGCATGATGTCGTCCTGGTGAAAGTCGGGCGGATTATAGTGCGATTCCGGCCCAGGGGAAGGCTCGCATCGCAGGCGGCGCCATGGCATAACTTTCGCCCACGCCATCAACCGAGGTGAACCATGGTCCGTCTGACCCGCATCTACACCAAAAGCGGCGACAAGGGGGCGACGTCTTTGGGCGACGGCAGCCGCGTCCCCAAGCAAAGCCTGCGGGTCGAAGCCTATGGCACGGTGGACGAAGCCAATGCCGTCATCGGCTTGGTGCGCCTGCACACCGGGGGCGAGCCCTCCGACGCGATGCTGGCCCGCATCCAGAACGACCTGTTCGATTTGGGCGCCGACCTGTGCACGCCGCCGGCCCCGGAGGAAGCACCCGGCGCCGCGCTCCGCGTCACCGCGTCCCAGGTCGAGCGCCTGGAAACGGAAATCGACGCCATGAACGCCGAATTGGCGCCGTTGAATTCCTTCATCCTGCCCGGCGGCACGCCGGCCAGCGCGTACCTGCACATGGCGCGCACGGTCACGCGGCGCGCCGAGCGCCTGATCTGCGCCCTGGCCCAGGAAGAAAACGTCGGCCCCCAGGCCATCGCCTACGCCAACCGATTGTCCGACCACCTGTTCGTCATGGCCCGTTGGTTGAACGCCAAAGGCAGTGCCGACGTGCTGTGGATTCCGGGCGGAAACCGCTAATTTATGTGTAAGGTGGGTGTCGTTGACATCCATACCCACACGTCTTATGGTGCAATGCAATACTGAAATACGCAACGCTATGCCTATTTCAATTCGGGCAGCGTGCGTCTGATCAAGGGATCGGGAAGACCATGAAAGTCCTCGTCGCGGTCAAGCGCGTCATTGATTACAACGTGAAGATCCGGGTGAAGTCGGACCACACGGGTGTTGAAACCGCCAACGTGAAGTTTTCCATGAACCCGTTCGACG
>MKVK01000051.1 GCA_001898825.1 Magnetospirillum sp. 64-120 | reverse complement strand
CCGTCGAGGTCAGCATCCAGGCGGTGCTGCCCGAATCCAGGGTCGGAACCGGAGCGGCTTCCGCCGCCGCCGCCGCTTCTTCCGCCAGCGCCGCGCCGGCCATAAACAACGTGCTCAGCGCCACACCGGCGCCGGCCATTACCTTCTTCAAACCTTGGTTCATGGGTACCCCCGAAGCGGCTTTGCATCTGGTTGGATTGCCGGGACCCCTTGCGGGCCCTCCCGGTGCTGGCGCTGGTTAAACAAGAACCATGCCAGCCGGCCAAACGGCGCTTTCGCCGCCTTCTCCTGTGAATGGGACAGTAGCGATGACTAATTCTTGAGCGCTTGCAGACTGCACTGTTCAAATCCTGTGCAGCCAAACCCCGCGGCCGAAGCCGGGATCACAGCGCCTCGGAATTGGCCTCGCCGGTGCGGATGCGATAGGCCTGGGCGATGTCCATGACGAAGATCTTGCCGTCGCCGATCTTGCCGGTACGGGCCGCGGTCTGGATCGCTTCGATGACGCGGTCGACGATCTCGTCGTTGACGGCCACTTCGATCTTCACCTTGGGCAGGAAGTTCACCACGTATTCAGCGCCGCGGTAAATTTCGGTCTGGCCCTTCTGACGGCCAAAGCCCTTGACCTCGCTCACGGTCAGGCCCTGGACTCCCAGCGGGGTAAGGGCTTCACGCACCTCGTCCAGCTTGAAGGGCTTGATGATGGCCATGATCAGCTTCATCTCGTGGTCCCCTAAACATTTGGGGCGGGGGTCTTGCCGGCCCGCCGGTTGATGGGTCGCCGAAGACCAACAGGAGTCCTCTGCGTGGCTAAGTGCTATTCAAGAGCCGTGCCGAAACCGTCAAAGTCATGGAATGCGCCAATTTCAGGCGAATGCCGAAAGCTTGTGCCATCCTTGATATGCCTAAAACATGGACATTTGCCAAAGGGGCTGCCCGATTCGTGCGCTGTCCCATTGCCGCGCTTGCGCTTTGCCCTTGCCGATGGCACATCAATGACATGAGCACGTCAGACCCTGAAATCCAGTTCGAAACCGAACCCCATACCATCCGCTGCGACGTCGTGGTCGTCGGCGGTGGTCCGGTCGGTGGCCTGACCGCCTGCGCCCTGGCCCAGGCCGGCGTCAAGGTGGTGGTGGTGGAATCCGTCGACCCCGCCGATCTGGCCCGTCCTGGCACCGACGGCCGCTCCATCGCCATCGCTTTGTCGGCCAAGCGGGTGTTTGTCGGCGCCGGCGTCTGGCCGCTGATGGAAGACGAAGCCGGGCCGATTCTGGAAATCCGCGTCACCGACAACGCTTCGCCGCTGTTCCTGCATTACGACCATGACAGCGTCGGCGACGAACCCTTTGGCTGGATCGTCGAGAACACCACCATCCGCCGCGCCATCCACCAGCGCCTGGCGCAACTACCCGATGCCCAAGTCCTGGCCCCGGCCCGGGTGTCGGCCCTGGCGCGCGACCGCGACGGCGCCAGCGTCACCCTGGAAGACGGCCGGACCGTCCGCGCCGCCCTGGTGGTGGGCGCCGACGGCCGCGGTTCCACCATTCGCCGGCTGGCCGGCATCGGCGTGCAACGCTTCGGCTATGGTCAGTCGGGCATCGTCACCACGGTGACCCATGAAAAGCCCCATGACGGCATCGCCCATGAACGGTTCCTGCCGTCGGGCCCCTTCGCCATCCTGCCGATGACCGGCAACCGGTCGTCCATCGTGTGGACGGAACGGCTGCATCTGGCCGACGCCATCGTCGGCCAAAGTGATGAATCCTTCCTGGCCGAGCTGAAAACCCGTTTCGGCGACTTCCTGGGTGAAGTCACCCTGGCCGGCCCGCGCTTCCATTATCCGCTGACCCTGCAATTGGCCGACCGCGCTGTCGACCACCGTCTGGTGCTGATCGGCGACGCCGCCCACGGCATGCATCCGGTGGCCGGACAAGGCATGAACATGGGCATCCGCGACGTGGCCGCCTTAGTCGAAGTGGTGGTGGACTGCCGTCGCCTGGGCCTGGACGTGGGCGGTCCGGACGTACTGGCCCGCTATGAACGCTGGCGGCGCTTCGACAACATGCTGATGCTGGGTCTGACCGACGTGATGGTGCGGCTGTTTTCCAACGATATCGGGCCGGTGAAGCTGGCCCGCGACCTGGGTCTGGCCGCCGTCCAGAAAATGCCGGGCGTGAAGCGCTTCTTCATGAAGCACGCCATGGGGGTGGTCGGCGACTTGCCGCGCATGATGCGCGGCGAGCCGTTGTAATCACGATTCCGCTTAAAGCCCGGCGGCGTCTGAGCCGGCCCGGCACGGGCAGCGTCTCGCGCCAACAAGCACTGACCGCAAAGCGGTCAATGCTGCCCGGCGAACTGGCAGCCGCCACAGCCCATGGGGGTGCAGGCGGGGGCCGGAGCGGCGGCAGCGGACTTGCCGACGCTGGGGGCCATGATGGCCTTTTCCACATGCTTTTCGCCGCATTCCGGGCAGACCAGCTGGCCGGCCGTCTTCTTGGCGTCGTAATCGGACGAATTGTCGAACCACTGTTCGAAGTGATGGTCGTGGGCGCAGCGCAAGGTATAGAGAATCATGTGTCACAATCCGCCAAAGCTCGTTTCAGCGGCTTATAGCATAGTCAGCCCTTGGGTTTCAGCAATCCCGCCAGCGGGTGATGCTGGTTGACCAGCCGCGCTTTCGGTTCTTCCAGCACATGGGTGTAAATCTCGGTGGTGGCGATGTCGGCATGGCCCAGCATTTCCTGGACCACCCGCAGATCGGCGCCATGGGCCAAAAGATGGGTGGCGAAGGCGTGGCGCAGCACGTGGGGCGACAACCGCCGGGGATCGATGCCGGCTGCCATGCCCACTTTCAAAAGCGCCCGGGCGAAACCAGAGCGGGTCAAATGCCCCGCTTTGCCGGTTCCGGGGAACAGCCAACGCGATCCCTTGCCTTTACCCAGCAAATTCTGACGGACCGGCAACCAATCACGCAGGGCCTGACGGGCCGGGTCGGACAGCGGCACCATGCGTTCCTTGTCGCCCTTGCCACGCACGATCAGCACCGATGGATCACGGGCCGCAGCGGAAAACGGCAGCCCCACCAATTCCGAGACGCGCAGACCGGTGGCGTACAGCACTTCCAACAGAGCGGTCATCATCACCCCGTTGGGGGCGGGCAGGGCGCGGGCCCCGGCCAACAGCTGCTCCACGTCCGCTTCCGACAGATATTTGGGCAAGGGCCGGCCCAGACGGGGGGCGTCCAGGCGGGTGGTCGGGTCGTCCGCCCGCCAGCCTTCGGCGAAGACGAAGGCATAGAATTGCCGCAGACAGGACAGCCGCCGCGCCTGAGTGCGGGTGGCCAGACCGCAATCGGCCAGGGACCGCATATAAGCGGACAGGTCATCGGCCCCGGCTTTGTGCGGGGTTGTGCCGCGCCGGGTCAGAAAAGCGTCCAAATCGTCAAGATCACGCCGATAGGCGTCCAGGGTGTTGATGGCGGCGGCGCGTTCCACCGCCATCATTTCCAGAAAAGCTTCGGTGTGGCGTTCAGATGCCATTCGCCAGCAAAGCTTCACGGGCCAGGGCGCGGCCGTCCTCGGCCAGACCGACCACCGCCAGGGCGCTGATCACCTCGGACAGGGTCATGACGTCGATCTTATCCAAGGGGGTGTCGCCCATGGTGGCCAGGGATGCCAGCAAAGTGCCGCCCAAACGGGCGTCCAGGGCAGCGCCCTGCATCATGGCGAACAGGCCGGGCTGCGGCCCGCCGGCCGGCAAGGGCAGGGTGGCCAGCCAGGCGCTGTCCGGAACCTTGGCCCCCAGACCGGCCAGGATGCCCAAGACCACGCCGTTGCGGCGCGCCACCACGTCGGGGGCCAGATCGGCCAGCGACGCCCGCCAGCCGGCCAAACCGGCCAGGGACACCGGCTGTCCGGGGCCGAATTCGCTGATGGCGGCCAAAGGCCACAGCTTTTCCGCCTCGCGTACCATGGCGACGTCGGCCTTGGCGATGTCCATCCACTTGGCGGCGGCTTCCGGCCGACCCAGGGCATAGAAGGCGCGGGCGAAGGACGGAGCTTGCCGCGACAGGGCGGCGTCAGGCTTGGTGGCGGCGATGATGGGTTCGAACACCCGGGCGGTGCCGGCGACCAGATTGCGGGCCACCGCCATGTCCACCGCGGCGGCGGCGAAGCGGGCCTTCAGAAGCGGATCGGGCTGGTCGAAAGCCGCGCGGAACAACAGGGCGCGGCCATGGTTGCCGGCGCTGGCGGCGCGTTCCAGCGGCGACGACATCTCGTCGGGGGCGAAGGTCAGCGACAGATACAGTTTGCGCAGGTCGTCGGCGCTCATCAGTCCCACCGCCTCGGCCCGTTCGGCGGCGGCGACACGCTGGTCCATGGGGGCGGCTTCATTGTCGGCGATGGCGCGGGCGACCACCGCCGGCGCCTTGGCCAGGGCGTCTTCCGGCAGCGCCATCTTCGCCGCCTTGAACAGCGCCACGTGCAAGGGGGTCAGCTCGGCCACCTCGATCTTGGCGTTGGGGACAGGCGGCAAACCGGCCAACACTTCGGCGGCGGCGATGAAACCGCTATCGGCGCCATGGCGTTCCCGCAGTAGGTCCAAGGACAGATTGCCTTGCAGGGTTTGACCCTGGGCCAGCTGGCAGAAGGTGACCAGGCGGGCGCTTTCCGGGTCGGACGCGGCGGGTACCTGGGCGCAGGCCTGGTCGATACGACCGGCCAGCAGATGGGCGTCGCGCTGAACCTTGGCCGACAACGCGCCTTCCACCGCCGCCGGGGCGGCGTTGGTCAGGCCGACAACGCCGTCCAGGTCACCCAACGCCAGCAGGCGTTCGGCCCGCAGTTCCACCAGGGACGGACGGGCTTCCGCCTGGGCGCCTTCCGGCGGCGGCGCCGCGGTCAGCAGCAGGCGACGTTCCAGCGAACGGATGGTGGGGGAAGCGGCGGTGCCGGGCAGGCGCGGCAGCAAGGCACGGGCCACCTCGGCGCTGGTGCCGTTCCACAGCGCGGCGGAAAACCCGCCCTGGTGCACGTCCATGGTGCCGACCGCCTGCGGGTTCGGCGCCTTCAACGCGTCAACGCCGATATTGCCGACATTTTCATAGGCCGGGGGGTCGGCCTTTTCCATGGTTTCGGGGTCGAAGGGCTGGGTCAGCGGCAGGGGCTGTTGCGCCCAGGCGACCACCGGAACCGCCAGCAGCAACGCTGCCAACGGCAAAGCCCGGGCGGGCTTAGCGCGCCAGACGGTCATCGGCGATCACCTTTTCCACCCGCGCCGTCGGCGCCGGCAGGTCGAACGTGGCCAGGAAAATGCCGCCGCCCACCAAGGCCAACAGCACCAGAACAAGCAGAATACCGGCAATCTTACCCATGGAACGCGCTCAACCTTGGTTATGATTTCTGGACAGGCCCGAGGGCGGGCGGATAAAAGTCAGCAAACGAAATTCGTCGGCCGTTTCGGTCCGCACGCAAAACTTTAGGATTGGACCATGGCGAAACAGGGGCAGTGTATCGGCGTCGCCCCCCAGGATCAATCGCGGGGCACGGCCCCGACGGATCAATCGCGTCCGGCGCGGGGTCTGGATCGCACCATCGTGCTGGTCGGACTGATGGGCGCCGGCAAGTCCTGTGTCGGGCGTCGGCTGGCGGCCCGCCTGGGTGTCGCCTTCATCGATTCCGACGTGGAATTCGAGGCCGCCGCCGGTTGTTCCATCAGCGATTACTTCGCCAAGCATGGCGAAGCCGCCTTCCGCGACGGCGAGCGCAAGGTCATCGCCCGGCTGATGGAAGGCGAACCCTGCATCCTGGCCACCGGCGGCGGCGCCTTCGTCGACCCGGACACCCGCGCCCGCATCAAGCAAGGCGCGTTGTCGGTGTGGATTCGCGCCGACCTTGACCTGCTGGTCAAGCGCACGTCGGGCCGCGACCACCGCCCGCTGTTGAAAACCGGCGATCCACGCGAAATCCTGTCGCGGCTGATGGATGCTCGTTACCCCATCTACGCCGAAGCCGACATCATCGTCGATTCCACCGACGAACCCCCGGAAATCACCGTCGCCAAAATCATCCAGGAACTGGAGAAGAGCTGATGAGCATCGACCGTCTGCACATGGATTTGGCCGATCGCGGATACGACATCCTGATCGGATCCGACCTTTTGGACCAGACCGGCGCGCTGATGGTCCCGGTGATGCGCGGCAAACGGGCCTTCGTGGTCACCGATGACCAGGTGGGGCCGATCTATCTGGACCGGGTGCTGGCATCCCTGGACAAGGCGGGCATCGCCCACCAGCACACTCAGGTCACCCATGGCGAACACACCAAGGATTTCGCCCATCTGGAAGCCCTGCTGGACACCATGCTGGAAGCGCGCTGCGAACGGTCCACCATGATCGTCGCCCTGGGCGGCGGCGTGGTCGGGGACCTGACCGGTTTCGCGGCATCCATCCTGCAACGCGGCGTCGACTTCGTCCAAATCCCCACCACGCTTTTGGCCCAGGTGGATTCGTCGGTGGGCGGCAAGACCGGCATCAACACCAAGAAGGGCAAGAACCTGGTGGGCGCCTTCCACCAGCCGCGTCTGGTGCTTGCCGACATCTCGGTGCTGGACAGCCTGCCGCGCCGCCAAGTGCTGGCCGGCTACGCCGAAGTAGTGAAATACGGCTGCATCGATGACCCCGACTTCTTTTCCTGGCTGGAAGCCAACGGCGACAAGGTGATCGCCGGCGACGTGGCGGCGCGCCGTTACGCGGTGGCCATCTCGTGCCGGGCCAAGGCCCGCGTCGTCGCCGCCGACGAACGCGAAGGCGGCATCCGGGCACTGTTGAACCTGGGCCACACCTTCGGCCACGCCTTGGAAGCGGAAACCGGCTATGGCGATGAAATCCTGCACGGCGAAGCGGTGGGATTGGGCATGATCATGGCCTTCCACCTGTCGGCCCGCATGGGGCTGGCGCCGTTTTCCGACGTGGACCGCCTGGAACGCCACCTGGGTGCCGTGGGCATGCCGATCCGGCTGTCCAAGCAACGCCACTGGGATGTGGACCGGCTGGTTCATCACATGGCCGGCGACAAGAAGGTGAAGGACGGCAAGATCACTTTCGTGCTGGCCCGCGGCATCGGCCAAAGCTTCCTGACCCCGGATGTGCCGGAAGCGGCAGTGCGGGAGATGTTGGCCGAGTTCATCGGAGCCTGACCCCATGGACATGACCACCCTGTCGCTGGTGATCATCTTCCTGCTGCTGCTGATGTCGGCGTTCTTTTCCGGCTCGGAAACGGCGCTGACGGCGGTGTCGCGGCCGGTCATGCATCAGATGGAACAAGACGGCAGCCGGCGGGCCAAGCGGGTCAACCGCTTGATCGCCGCCCGTGACCGGCTGATCGGTTCCTTGTTGCTGGGCAACAATCTGGTCAACATCCTGGCGTCGTCCCTGGCCACCAGCGCCATGATGTCGTTGTTCGGCGAAGCGGGAATCGCCTATGCCACCGCCGGCATGACTGTGATCGTGGTCATGTTCGGCGAGGTGTTGCCCAAGACCTATGCCATCTATAACGCCAACAAGGTGGCGCTGACCTTGTCGGGTCCGGTGATGGTGCTGACCAAGACGCTGTCGCCTTTCGTCAAGGCCATCGAACTGGCCACCCGCTTGTTCTTCAAGCTGTTCGGCGCCAGATACGCCACCGAGGCGTCCATCGAAAGCGCCATGATGGAATTGCGCGGCGCCATCGAGGTCCACGCCACCCAGGATGAAGTGCGCGAGGAACGGCGCATGTTGCGGTCCATCCTGGAACTGGGCGACGTGGAAGTGGGCGAGGTGATGACCCATCGCAAGAACATGGTCACCCTGGACGCCGATCTGCCGCCCGAGGACATCGTCGATCAGATCCTGGGCTCGCCCTATACCCGCATTCCGTTGTGGCGCAATGATCACGACAACATCATCGGCGTCGTCCACGCCAAGGACGTGCTGCGGGCGATCCGCGCCTTGGGCGGCGAGGTGAACAAGCTGGACGTCTCGGAATTGGCGTCCAAGCCGTGGTTCATTCCCGATTCCACCACTTTGTTGGAACAGTTGGAGGCCTTCAAGGCGCGGCGTGAGCATTTCGCCCTGGTGGTGGACGAATACGGCGCCCTGATGGGCGTGGTCACCCTAGAAGACATCCTGGAGGAGATCGTCGGCGACATCGTCGACGAACACGACATTTCCGTCGCCGGGGTGCGGCCCCAGACCGACGGCTCCTTCGTGGTGGACGGCACGGTGACCATCCGCGACTTGAACCGTCAGTTCGAATGGCGGCTGCCCGACGACCAAGCCACCACCATCGCCGGCTTGCTGTTGCATGAAAGCCGGCAAATTCCCACCGCCGGGCAGGTTTTCCGCTTTCACGGCTTCCGCTTCGAAGTGGTGCGCCGTCACCGCAACCAGATCACCTCGATCCGCCTGACCCCGCCGCAGGCCGAATCGGAAGAAGGCTAATTGAATCAAGGGTGGGCGCTGCCCACGCCCGCAAAGGGCCGAAAGGCCCTTTGATCCCATGAAAAGATTATCCATGTTCCTGGCGGGTGCAGGGCCGAGCCCTGCTTTAACCCTTTTCCGCTTCCGGTTCCGGCTCGCGCAGCCAGATGGCTTTCTTCAGCTTGCCGAGGAAAGCGCCGTGGGCTTCCAGTTCCTCGGCACTGGCGGCATGGGGGCGCGGTTCGCGGCGGATGCGTTCGATCGTCGCGCCGCCGGCACCGGATTTCGACATCCCCTGCAATCCCAACTCGAAGCCGGGCTGACGGCCGCCGATCAGCTGCAGATAGACCTCGGCCAGCAATTCCGAATCCAGCAACGCGCCGTGGAACGACCGATGGGTGTTGTCGATGCCGAAACGACGGCACAGCGCGTCCAGGTTGGCCTGGGCGCCGGGGAATTTCTTGCGCGCCATGGCCACGGTGTCGATGGAGCGGCTCATGGGCAAGGCCGGGAAACCCAGACGGGTCAGCTCGGCATTGATGAAGCGCATGTCGAATTCGGCGTTGTGGATGACCAGCACCGAATCGCCGATGAATTCCATGAATTCGGCGACGATCTCGGCGAAGGTCGGCTTGTCGGAGAGGAATTGTTCGCTGAGGCCGTGGACCTTGAACGCCTCTTCCGGCATGTCGCGTTCGGGATTGACGTATTGGTGATAGACCCGGCCGGTGGGCAGGTGCCCCATCAGCTCGACACAGCCAATTTCAACGATGCGGTGACCGGTCAGCGGATCGAAGCCGGTGGTTTCGGTATCAAGGACGATTTCACGCATGGCCGTACCGGGGTTTGGGCCGCGGCGGCCAGGCGCCGGGACCGGGTTGCGACAGCAGGCTGACCAAGGCCAGTTTCAATTTCTTCAGCGCCGGACCCTTGCCGGTACCGCTGGGGATGATGAAATCAGCGCGGCGGCGCTTTTCGAAATCGGCCATCTGCTGGGCGCGGATGGCGGCCAGACGGGCGGGACTTTGTCCCGGACGGCGCAACACCCTTTGGGCCTGCAGAAAAGCCGGGCACGACACCACCGCCACCGCGTCGCAACGCTTGTCGCCGTTGGTTTCGAACAATAGCGGGATATCCAGCACCACCAACCGGGTGCCGCGCAGCACGTGGCGGCGCAGAAACGCTTTTTCCTGGGCACGGACCAGAGGATGCAGAATGGCTTCCAGCCGCCGCAACGCCGCCGCATCGCCGAACACCCGCTTGCCCAGTTCCGGCCGGCTGACCGCACCATCCATGACCACACCGGGAAAAGCGCCGTCGATGGCGGCCACCGCCGCGCCGCCCTTGGTCATCAAGGCATGGACGGTGGCGTCGGCGTCGTGGACCGGCCAACCCAGCCGCCGCAGCATGGCGGCAGCGGTACTTTTGCCCATGCCGATGGACCCGGTCAGCCCCAGAACCTTCATGACGACAGCACGAAATCACGCAATTGCGGCGTCACCTGGGGTTCGACGCCGAACCAGTGGCTAAAGCCGCGCACCGCCTGGAACAGCAGCATGCCCAAACCGTCCACCACCGGGTTGCCCCGCGTCTGTGCAGCCAACAACAAGGGCGTCATCAAGGGGGCATAGACGATGTCGTTGACCACGGCGTTCATGGGCAGGGCGGACAGGTCGATGTCCAAAGCCGGCTGGCCGGCCATGCCCAGCGACGTGGTGTTGACCAGCAATCCGGCGCCGTCCAGGTCCAACTTGTCCCAGGCTTGCACCAGGATCGGCCCACCGATATCGGCGGCCAGCTTTTCCGCCCGCTCGACACTGCGGTTGACCAGGCGGATTTCCGTCACCCCTTCGTCCACCAAGGCGGCAACCACCGCACGAGCCGCGCCGCCAGCCCCCAGGACCACCGCTGGACCATTTTCCGCCCGCCAGTTTGACCCCGTCTGCAAATTGCGCAGGAATCCGAAGGCGTCGGTGTTCAAACCCAGCACCGAGCCGTCGTCGCGGCAGACCAGGGTGTTGACGGCGCCGATGCGTCGGGCCAGAGGCTCGACCTCGTCGGCCAGGACCAGCGCCTGTTCCTTGTGCGGCACGGTGACGTTGGCGCCGCGAAAGCCCATGGCGGGCAGGGCCCGGAACACTTTTTCGAAATTTTCCGGGGCCACCGGCAACGGCACATAGGTGCCGTCGATACCCAATTGTTCCAGCCAATAGCCGTGCAGACGCGGCGAGCGGGAATGGCCCACCGGCCAGCCCAAGACCCCGGCCAGTTTGGCCTTGCCCGAAAGGATCATCGGATCAGTTCTCCGTTTTCGCGCAAAAAATCCAGCAGTGCCAGCAGCGGCAGCCCCAAGATGGTGAAATGGTCGCCGTCCACCAGCATAAACAATTGCGCCCCCAGGCCTTCCAATTGGTAGGCGCCCACCGAGGACAACACCCCGTCGCCGGCCTGATCCAGGTAACGGTCCAGGAAGGTGTCGGAGAAATTGCGCATGGTTAGCTTCGCGGAATCGGTGTGGTGCCATATCCGCCGACCATCGCGCACCGCCACCACCGACGAGGTCAGGCGGTGGGTCTTGGCCCGCAGCCGGCGCAATTGCCGGGCGGCGTCATCACGGCTGGCGGGTTTGTCGAACCATACCCCGTCGCAATCCAGCATCTGGTCGGCGCCGACCACCAAGGCGCCAGGAGTCTTCAACGAAACCCGCTGCGCCTTCATTTCCGCCAGGGTTTCGGCGACGCGGGCCGGATTGTCGGTTTCCTGGGCCATGGCCGATTTGATGCCCGCTTCGTCCACCGGCAACACCTGGACCTGGAAAGTGACGCCGGCCGATCGCAGCATGGATTGGCGAGTGGCCGAACCTGACGCCAGGATGATCATCCGGCTTGGCCTTCGCGCTTGGCTTTGTGCTGGCCGTAAAGCTGCATGATGGTGGCCGAGGCTTCCTCGATGGAACGCCTTGTCACGTCCACCACCGGCCAGCCGTGGCGGGTGAACAGCTTGCGGGCGTTGGCCACTTCGTCGCGCACTTTCTCGAACTGGGCGTAATCGGATTCCTCGTCATGGTTCAGGAACCGCAGACGGGCGCGGCGGATGTCGGACAGGCTTTTCGGGTCCTTGGTCAGACCGACCACCAGCGGATTGCGGGTCACTTCCAGGCTGCGCGGCAGCGGCACCCCGGGAACCAGGGGATAATTGGCGCATTTGAAGCCGCGATTGGCCAGATACATGCAGGTCGGCGTCTTCGAGGTGCGCGACACGCCGACCACCACGATGTCGGCGTCGTCCAGATCATCCATCAACTGGCCGTCATCATGGGCCAGGGTGAACTGCATGGCGTCGATGCGGGCGAAATATTCGGCGTCCATCTGATACTGGCGGCCGGGTGTGGCGTGGCTTTCGGCGTTGAAATAGCCGGCCAGCGCCCCCATCACCGGGTCCAGCACCGGAATGAACGGCACCCGCATGTGACGGCAGGCTTCTTCCAGCACGCCGCGCACGGCGACGTCCACCAAGGTGCACAGGACGATACCGGGATTGGCCTCGATGCCGGTGATCACCCGTTCCACCTGACCTTGCGAACGCACCAGCCACCAATTGTGCTGGGTGGCGTTGACGCCTTCGAACTGCACCATGCAGGCGCGGACCACCGAGGTGACGGTTTCGCCGGTGGCGTCGGAAACCAGATGAAGGTGATAGGCGTCCATGAGTCCCTGTGTGAAACCTCGAACAATGGGGATAAGTGGGCATTTGCCAACAGGGGGGCGAAATTTCCCCACCTCGGTACCCAATCCGCCCCGCTTTCGACCCCGATGGGAAAAAATCGCGACGGCTTGCCGACAATAACGTGAATCCCGTCCGTCTTCATCCGCTTTCCCCGTTTTCCCATTTTTCCACAGGCACGGTTTTTTGCGGTGCGGCACCGGTTTTGCGGAAGTTTTCCAGCGGATGACCAAAATCATCCCCGCCCCTGAATGAATCTGTGTAAAGCCTGTGGATGGACTCGCATCCCCGATATCCACAGGCCCAACAAACCTCAGCAACCTTTCCCTTAAGAATCAAAACTTGTAGAACTGCCCCCCAAGGTCAGCTCAGCACAGCCAAGGAAAAACCGCCGTGACCGTCACCAAGCCCTTTCTGCGCGCCCTTGCCGGCGAGACCGTCACCCCTCCGCCGTTCTGGCTGATGCGCCAAGCCGGACGCTATCTGCCGGAATATCGCGCCACCCGCGCCCAGGCCGGATCGTTCCTGGATTTGTGCTACAACCCGGAACTGGCCGTCGAAGTCACACTGCAGCCGCTGCGCCGTTACGGATTCGACGCCGCCATCTTGTTTTCCGACATTCTGGTGGTTCCCGACGGGTTGGGTCAGCAGGTTGCGTTCAAGGAAGGCGAAGGTCCGGTACTCGCGCCGATTCGCTCGGCAAGGGATCTGGATGGTCTCGACATCTCGGGCCTGCACGACCGCATGGCGCCCGTCTATGCCACGGTCAACGGGCTGTCCAAGGCGATCCCGGCAACCACCGCGCTGATCGGTTTCTCGGGCGCTCCGTGGACCGTGGCCACCTACATGGTCGAAGGCGGCGGGTCCAAGGATTTCGCCAACACCAAGCGGCTGATGTGGTCGGAACCGGAAACCTTCGCCCGGCTGATGGATCTGCTGGTGGAAGCCACCGGCCAGTATCTGATCCGACAGATCGACAACGGCGCCGAAGCCATCCAGATTTTCGACACCTGGGCCGGGGCGCTGCCGGAAACCGAATTTCGTAAGTGGGTGATCGAGCCGGCCCGCAAGCTGGTGGAACGCATCCATGCCGAACGTCCCGGCATTCCGGTGATCGGCTTCCCGCGCGGTGCCGGCATCTTGTACGAGGCTTACGTCACCGAAACCAAGGTCAACGGCGTCAGCCTCGACACCTCGGTGCCGCTGGACTGGGCGGCCAAGGTTCTGCAGCCGAAATGCACGGTTCAGGGCAACCTGGATCCCATTTTGGTGGTGGCCGGCGGCGAGGCCTTGGATGCCGGCATCGACCGTATTCTGAAGGCCCTGGGCAAGGGACCCTTCATCTTCAACCTGGGCCATGGCATCATCCCGCCGACGCCGCCGGAAAACGTGGCGCGGCTGGCTGAACGGGTAAAGGCTTTCAAGGGATGAAGACGGCCATCGTCTTGTTCAATCTAGGCGGCCCGGACAGCTTGGACGCGGTACGGCCCTTTCTGTTCAACCTGTTCAACGACAAGGCGATCATCGGTTTGCCCCAGCCTTGGCGCTGGCTGTTGGCCCGCTTCATTTCGGGCAAGCGGGCACCAGTGGCGCGAGGCATCTATCAGCATTTGGGTGGAAGCTCGCCCTTGCTGCAGCAGACGCGTGATCAAGCCGCTGCCCTGGAAAAAGTCCTGGGGCCGGATTTCAAGGTAGTGGTGGCCATGCGCTATTGGCACCCCTTCGCCGAGCAGGCTTTGCAACAGGTTCAGGATTGGGGCGCCGATCGCGTCGTGCTGTTGCCGCTTTACCCGCAATTCTCCACCACGACCACCGGCTCGTCGCTGAAGCAATGGCACCAGTTGGCGGTCGGCCGCTTTGCCCAAACCCAAGTGGTATGTTGCTATCCGGTGATGTCTGGTTTCGTTGCCGCCAGCGCTCAGCTGATCCGCACCCAATACGACCAGGCCTTGGCACAGGGCAAACCGCGTCTGCTGTTTTCCGCCCATGGATTGCCGCAAAGCATCATCGACAAGGGCGATCCTTATCAACGCCAGGTCGAGCAATCCGCCGCCGCCATCGTTTCCGCTTTGGGGATCGACGGCCTGGATTGGGCCATCTGCTATCAAAGCCGGGTGGGCAAGGCCAAGTGGATCGGTCCCAGCACCGAGGAAGAACTGGCCCGTGCCGGTGCTGACAAGGTGCCGGTGGTGGTCGCCCCCATCGCCTTCGTCTCGGAACATTCGGAAACCTTGGTGGAACTGGACATCGAATATCGCCATCTGGCGGAAACACTTGGAATTCCTGGGTATTTCAGGGCATCGACGGTGCAGTCCCATCCCGAATTCATCCAAGGTCTGGCGCAATTGGTCGGCGATCCCAGCCAAGTCAGGGGCCGGGCCTGCGGTACTCAATGTCTGTGTGCGGAGGAACCATGAGCGGCGAAGCCTATTTGTGGGTCAAAGCGGTTCATGTGATCGCGGTCATATCCTGGATGGCTGGTCTTTTGTATCTGCCGCGCCTGTTCATCTATCACTGCGAAGTGGAAGCGGGCTCTGAAGCGTCGGAAAAGTTCAAGGTGATGGAACGTCGCCTGCTCAAGGCGATCATGGCTCCGGCCGCCATCGTCACCTGGGCCTTGGGATTGTGGATGGCCATCAGCGGCGGCCTGTTTCAGGACGGCTGGTTCCACGCCAAGTTCACCCTGGTCATCCTGATGAGTGTCTGCCACCTGCTGATGATCCAGTGGAAGAACGACTTCGCCGCCGACGCCAACAAGCGCTCGCAAAAGTTCTATCGTGTCGCCAACGAAGTGCCGACCTTGTTGATGATCGGCATCGTGCTGCTGGTGGTGGTCAAACCGTTCTGAACCACCGCAGCGCACAAGAAATTCCAGTTTGACAGACGGATGGTGTTTGGCTAAAGCTGGCACCATCCTTAAGGGCCGTTTGAAGCCCGCTATCCCAAAAATCGCTTTTGCGCCATATCCGTCGGTTTTCCGCGTCGAGTTGTACTCGAAGGGTCATATTTTGATGACCGGTGGCGCCCCTTCCCTGATACGGATACCCCATATGCATCTTCAGGAACTCAAGAAGAAAACGCCGGCCGAACTTCTGGCTTATGCCGAAGAATTGCTGATCGAGAACGCCAGCACGCTTCGCAAGCAGGACATGATGTTCGCGATCCTGAAGCAACTGGCCGACAACGACACCCCCATCTACGGCGAGGGTGTCCTTGAAGTTCTCCAAGACGGTTTCGGTTTCTTGCGCAGCCCCGAAGCCAATTATCTGCCCGGTCCCGACGACATCTACATCAGCCCCAGCCAGGTGCGCCGCTTCGGCCTGCGCACCGGCGACACGGTGGAAGGTCAGATCCGGGCCCCCAAGGATGGGGAACGTTATTTCGCCCTGTTGAAGGTCAACACCATCAACTTCGAGCCGCCGGAAAACGTTCGTCACCGCATCAATTTCGACAACCTGACGCCGCTTTATCCCAATGAAAAGCTGCGTTTGGAAGTGGACGACCCGACCAAGAAGGACCTGACCACCCGGGTCATCGATCTGGTCGCCCCCATCGGCAAGGGCCAGCGCGCTTTGATCGTGGCGCCGCCCAGGACCGGCAAGACGGTGATGATGCAAAACATCGCCCACGCCATTTCCGCCAACCACCCGGAAGTCTATCTGATCGTCTTGTTGATCGACGAACGCCCGGAAGAAGTCACCGACATGGCCCGTTCGGTGAAGGGCGAGGTCATCTCGTCCACCTTCGACGAACCGGCCAGCCGTCACGTCCAGGTCACCGAAATGGTGCTGGAAAAGGCCAAGCGTCTGGTGGAACACAAGCGCGACGTGGTCATCCTGTTGGATTCCATCACCCGTCTGGCGCGGGCCTACAACACCGTGGTTCCCAGCTCGGGCAAGGTGCTGACCGGCGGTGTGGACGCCAACGCGCTGCAGCGTCCCAAGCGCTTCTTCGGCGCGGCCCGTAACATCGAGGAAGGTGGTTCCTTGTCCATCATCGCCACCGCGCTGATCGACACTGGTAGCCGCATGGACGAAGTGATCTTCGAAGAATTCAAGGGCACCGGTAACTCGGAAATCATCCTGGATCGCAAGCTGTCGGACAAGCGCACCTTCCCGGCCATCGACATCACCAAGTCGGGTACCCGCAAGGAAGAGCTGCTGGTGGACAAGGGGCAGCTGTCCAAGATGTGGGTTCTGCGCCGCATCCTGATGCCCATGGGTGTCATCGACGCCATGGAGTTCCTGGTCGACAAGCTGAAGCATTCGAAGAACAATTCCGACTTCTTCGAAGCGATGAATTCCTAAGGCATCATCGAAGCTTTATAAAAAACGCCCCGGGGTCACTCGGGGCGTTTTGCTTTGGAAATCTGGCTTTGCGCCTTGGCTTTCCAATCGGGCACCGGCGCGATGTCGTCGATGGTGTGATGGGCCGGGTGATGGACGGATGGCAGGCCGTCCACATGCAAATCCTGGGCGGCTTCTTCCGGTGATTGCTTTTGGGTATGGAACTGGGCTCGGCTTTTCCAGTCGGCGGCGGCTTCATGATGATGTTCGGCAGCATGGACCGGATTACGGCGCAGATAGGATGGCAGCCAGAAATTGACGACCATGGGTGGCACGATCACCAAAAGAAAACGCCAAGCCATGGCGACAAAGGTTTCCTGACCGCTTTTGACGATGATGGCTTCCTTGCATCCATAGCGGTCCTTGAAGGTCCCTATGCATTCAGCGGCCATGCGGTCCTTGACCTCGTTGGATCCATGGTTGGCGGGCTCGACTCCGTAGGTCACGAACAACAGGAAACCAAGCACCGCCATCCAGGCAATGCTGCCGATCCTGACGCTCCAAACCAACCCGGTGCGTTCGCCCTTGGTCATCCGTTCCTCCCTTGGCTTGCATAAGTATAAGCAAGCCAAGGTCTGGCGGCAAATTATCCAGGAATAGGCGTGCCTTCGTGCCGCAGCAGGGCTTCCTTGGTTTCGATTCCGTCCATGCCGGAATAGCCGCCCAGCGACCCGTTCATGCCCAACACCCGGTGGCAGGGGATGACGATGGGGATGGGGTTGCGACCGCAAGCTCCCCCCACCGACCGTGGTGCGGTTTCCAATTCGCGGGCAAGGTCGCCATAGGTACGCACCTTGCCGAAAGGAATGGCGGCGATGGCGGCCCACACCTTGCGCTGATAGGCGGTGCCGTGGGGGGACAGCGGCAGGTCGAACTGGGTCAGCCGACCTTCGAAATAGGCCTCCAGCTGGTCGCGGGCCCGTTCCAATAATGGGGTCGGCTTCTCGTCGGTTTCCGGCGGCCACCCCCAGTCGATGGCGACGATGGCATCGTCGTCGGCGAAAATGGTCAGCGGGCCGACCGGGGAATTCAGGCTGATGAAAGGCATCACTTGTTCTCCACCAAAGCGGCGAAAGCGCCGGCATCGTTCACCGGGGCCGAACAGACGGCATTGCGGCACAAGGTCGCCACCGCGTCGTCGTGCCAGCGGATGATCAGATTGGGCAGGGACGCACCACGCAGTACGTCCAGAAGATCGTCCCGGTCACGGGGCAGGGTAGCCAGAACCGGGTCCGTGGCCAAGTCGAAGCCGGTCAGCAAGGCCGACATGTTGGCGAAGTTTTCGTTGAAACGGTCCATGAAGGCGGCGACCACCGCCTGGGCCCGATCGGCATAAGCGGGTTTGTCGGTCAGCTGGGAAGCCATGGCCAGAACCTGGGCCATGGTGCCATTGCCCGACGGCACCGCCGCGTCCATGGACGGACGGTTGCGCACCACCACGTCGGTAGCGTCGTGGGCGACCTGGAAATAGCCGCCGAACTTGGCGTCCCAGTGGTGGGTGTTGGCGGCTTCGGTCCAAGTGATGGCTTGATCTAGATAGGCTTGCCGGCCGCTGGCCTGATACAGCATCAGGCCAGCCCGGGCCATGTGGGCCAGGTCATCGACGAAACCGGTCTGGCCGGCCTTGCCCTGACACAGGGAATGGGCCAAACGTTGGCCGGGCAGGGCCATCTTGGTGGTGACGACGTCAAAGGCCCGCACGGCCATCGCCAGCCAGTCGGGGCGATTGAACACCCAAGACGCACGGGAAAGCGCCGCGATCATCATGCCGTTCCAATCGGCCAACACCTTGTCGTCGCGACCGGGCCGTACCCTCTTTGCACGCTCTGCCAACAACAGGGCACGGGCTTGGGCCAGCTGGTCCTCGACACCTTCGGGCTGGGGACCGGACCGGTTCAGGATGGTCACCCCTTCCCAGTTGCCCTGAACGCTGACGTCATAGGCCTGGCCGAAGACACGCCCCAGATCAGGACCCAGGATGGCCAGGATTTCCTCGGCCTTCCAGGTGTAGAACTTTCCCTCGTGGCCTTCCGAATCGGCGTCCAGGGCAGCGGCGAAGGCGCCGCCCTCGGCCAGCATTTCACGTGAAACCCAATCGATGCATTCCTCGACGCGGGTCTTGAACAGCGGATTCTTGGTGTCCTGCCACACATGGCTCAGCAACTCGATCAGCTGGGCGTTGTCGTACAGCATCTTTTCGAAATGCGGCGCCAGCCAGATGTCGTCGGTGGAATAGCGCATGAAACCGCCGCCCAGATGGTCGGTGATGCCGCCCTGGCAGATACGGTCCAACGTCAGGGTCACCGCCCGATGCAGATCGGCGTTCCTGGTGCGTTGGGCCGAACGCCACAGATAGTCGAACAATCCCGGCTGGGGGAATTTCGGTGCGCCCCCCAGGCCGCCCTGTTCCATGTCCACCGCCTGCAGCACCGCCTTGGCGCCCTTGTCCAGCATGTCGAGCGTCAGGGTGGCGCCTTCGCCGGCCGGGGCGTCGGACAGGGCTTCCATCAGGGCCTGCACGTTGGCGCGGACCCGTTCCCCGTCCTTCAGCCACAGATCGGAAATGGCGTTCAGCACTTCCCCGAATCCCGGCCGGCCATAGCGGGCGGCGGGGGGGAAATAGGTGCCGCCCCAAAACGGCTTGCCGTCAGGCGTGCAGAACATGGTCAGCGGCCAGCCGCCATGCTGGCCCATGTGCGACAGCGCCTGCTGGTAGATGGCATCCAGGTCGGGGCGTTCCTCGCGGTCGATCTTGACGTTGACGAAAAGCCGGTTCATCAGCCCGGCGATCTCGGCGTTTTCAAAGCTTTCATGGGCCATGACGTGGCACCAGTGACAGGCGGAATAGCCGATGGACAGCAGCAGGGGGCGCTTGGTCGCCTGGGCCTCCGCCAGGGCTTCGGGGCCCCAAGGCCACCAATGGACCGGGTTGTCCTTATGCTGAGCCAAATAGGGGCTGGTCTCACCGGCAAGGCGATTGGTCATGGGGTTTGGGTCTTTCGTCGCGTGAAGATTGCGTGGGCGGGATTGTTTGCTTAGTTTGGCATTCACGCAAGGTTTCACAAGCCCGGGATCGCCACCATGAAAATCACCGTCGACATCGACTGCACGCCGGACGAGGCGCGTTCCTTCCTGGGCCTGCCCGACGTCAAGCCTATGCAAGAGGCGATGATGAACCAAATCCAGGAACGCATGACCGCCACCTTGTCGGCCATGGAGCCCGAGGCCATGTTGAAGACATGGTTGCCGGCCGGTGTTCAGGGCATGGAGCAATTGCAGAAGATGTTCTGGAACCAGTTCGCCGCCGCCACCACGCGCCGTGATCCCAAGGAATAAGCATGTCGCAAGATCCTGATCTCTATTACCGCATCCACGCTTTCGTCTGCACCAACCGTCGGCCCGACGACCATCCACGCGGATCCTGTGCCGGACGCGGTTCGGAATCCTTGCGCGACTATCTGAAGGCTCAGGCCAAAGCCAAGGGAGTGGGGGGCGTGCGGGTCAACGCTGCCGGTTGCCTGGATCGCTGCGAGTTGGGGCCGGTGCTGGTGATCTATCCGGAAGGCGTCTGGTACGGATTCACCAGCCATGACGACATCGACGAGATCATCGACACCCATTTGCTGGGTGGTGGCCGGGTGACGCGTCTGATGTTGACGCCTGATCAGAAATGAGCCTGCCATGAGCGAAGAGACCATCTTCGCCCTGGCCAGCGCCCCCGGTCGCGGGGGCGTTGCCGTTTTCAGGCTGTCGGGACCGGCCAGCTTTTCCGTGCTGCACGCCTTGACCGGGACTCAGCCGCAGCCGCGGATCGCCACCCGTATCCGCGTCCACCACGGCGGTGAAGACATCGATGATGGCTTGGCCCTGGTGTTTCCCGGTCCCAAAAGCTTCACCGGCGAGGATGTGGTCGAATTGCATCTGCATGGCGGCCGCGCCGTCGCCAGTGCCTTGGCCGAGGCTTTGCTGTCCCATGGTCTGCGTCCCGCCGAAGCCGGCGAGTTTTCCCGGCGCGCCTTCCTGAACGGCAAGCTGGACCTGACCCGGGCCGAGGCCATCGCCGATCTGGTGGACGCCGAGACCGCCGCTCAACGCCGCCAGGCGCTCCGCCAGTTGGATGGCGGGCTGTCCAATCTGGTGGATGGCTGGCGTGAAATCCTGGTCCGCGCCCTGGCACTGACCGAGGCGATGATCGACTTTTCCGACGAAGGCATCGGTGACGAACTGGCCGATCAGGTGCTGGCGTTGATCGACGGTTTGGTCGCCGACATGCAGGCCAAGAAGCGGGACGGGCAGCGCCGTGAACGTCTGCGTGACGGCATCCACATCGCCATCCTGGGGGCGCCTAATGCCGGCAAGTCCAGTCTGATGAACCGCATTGCCGGGCGCGAGGTGGCCATTGTCTCGGCCAAGGCGGGGACGACGCGGGACGTCATCGAAACCCATCTGGACCTGCATGGCTGGCCGGTGGTGCTGGCCGACACCGCCGGTCTTCGCGAAGCCGCCGAGGATATCGAGGCGGAAGGCATCAGCCGGGCTTTGGCCCGGGCGGAAGCCGCCGATCTGAAGCTGTTGGTTTTCGACGCCGGCCTGTATCCCGATCTGGATTCGGCGACCAAGGGATTGATGGACGACGACGCCATCGTCGTCTTCAACAAGGCCGATGTGGCGAATCCTGTCGACTTCGAGGGCGCGATCATGCTATCGGCGCGGACCGGGCAAGGTCTGGACACCTTGTTCGCCCGGTTGGAACAAGATGTGGCCGACCGCTTCGCCGTCACCGCCGAACCGGCGCTGACCCGGGCTCGGCATCGGGCGGCGGTGGACCAGTGCCTGGATGCCCTGGCCCAATTCCATGTGGCCAAGCCGGTGGAACTGGCGGCCGAGGATTTGCGCCAGGCGGCGCGGGCCTTGGGCCGCATCACTGGACGGGTGGATGTGGAAGAATTGCTAGATGTTGTGTTCCGTGAATTTTGTATCGGCAAATAGATGTTTCACGTGAAACCCTGTGATCTGAAATGCGATGTCCTGGTCATCGGCGGCGGCCATGCCGGCGCCGAGGCCGCGGCTGCAGCGGCTCGATTCGGCGCTGCCACCATCCTGGCGACCCAACGTCTGGAAACCATCGGCGAGATGAGCTGCAACCCGGCCATCGGTGGTTTGGCCAAGGGGCAGCTGGTGCGCGAGATCGACGCGCTGGACGGCGTCATGGGCCGCGCCATCGACCGTGGCGGCATCCAGTTCCGTATCTTGAACCAAAGCAAGGGACCGGCGGTGCAGGGGCCCCGCGCCCAGGCCGACCGTAAACTCTATCGTCAGGCGGTCCAGGCCATCCTGGCCGAACAGCCGAATTTGACCTTGTTGGCCGGGACGGTGGAAGACTTGATCTTTGACCAGGGCCGGGTGGTGGGGGCTGTGCTGGCCGATGGCCGCACCATCGCCTGCGGTGCGGTGGTGGTGACCACCGGCACCTTCCTGCGCGGACTGATCCATTGCGGCGAGCAGACTTGGCCGGCGGGGCGTTTCGGCGACGAGCCCAGCAATGGTCTGTCCGGCGCCTTGGCACGCGCCGGCCTGCCGCTGGACCGCCTGAAGACCGGTACCCCGGCACGGCTGGATGGCCGCACCATCGACTGGTCCGGTCTGGAGATGCAGCAGGGCGACGATCCACCGGTGCCCTTCTCGTATTTGACGGAAAAGATCACTACCCCCCAGGTGGCTTGTGGCATTACCCACACCAACCAGCGCACCCACGACATCATCCGCGCCAACCTGTCCCGCGCGCCCATGTATTCGGGACAGATCCAAAGCGTCGGTCCGCGTTACTGCCCGTCCATCGAGGATAAGGTGGTGCGCTTCGCCGATAAGCTGGGGCACCAGATCTTCCTGGAACCGGAAGGCCTGGACGACCCTACCGTCTATCCCAACGGCATTTCCACCTCGCTGCCCGCCGATGTGCAGGACGCGATGATCCGCACCATTCCCGGTCTGGAGAATGTCACCATCATCCGGCCGGGCTATGCCATCGAATACGATTTTGTCGATCCCCGTCAGTTGAAGCGGTCGTTGGAGACCAAGGTGATGGGCGGTCTGTTTCTGGCCGGTCAGATCAATGGCACCACCGGTTACGAGGAAGCCGGCGCCCAAGGTCTGTTGGCCGGCCTCAACGCTGCCCGGTACGTGGCCGGAAACGATCCGTTGATCCTGGATCGCGCCGACGCCTATATGGGGGTGATGGTGGACGACTTGGTCACCGTCGGTACCCGCGAACCGTACCGTATGTTCACCTCGCGTGCCGAGTACCGTCTGATCCTGCGGGCCGACAATGCCGATCTGCGGCTGACTGCCAAGGGGATGGAGCATGGTTGTGTCGGTAGCACCCGTGCCGGCGCCTTCACTGCCAAGGCCCAGGCCATCACCGAGGGCAAGGAATTGCTGCACGGCTTGAAGGCGTCACCCAACGTGCTGCGCCAAGCTGGTCTGGACGTCAACCTGGATGGGGTGGTGCGCTCGGCCTGGGATTTGCTGGCCTATCCCAATCTGGACCTGTCGCGTCTGTCGGGAATGTGGCCGCAGCTGTCGGGGTTGACCGGCGCGGTGGCCGAGCAGCTGGAAATCGAAGGCAAGTACCAAGGCTACTTGGCCCGCCAAGAAGCCGACATCCGGGCCTATCGGCGTGAGGAAGACATGGTGCTGCCCGACGACGTGGATTACGATGCCATCGGCTCGTTGTCGGCCGAGGTTCGCCAGAAGCTGAAACACGCCCGTCCCAGCACCTTGGCCGATGCCGGCCGCATCTCGGGGGTCACCCCGGCGGCTCTGGTCGCCCTGATGGCCCATGTCAAACGGCGTTCCGCAGCCTGATCCACATATGGTGTTTCACGTGAAACAAGACCACAAGGGCGATGGGCCCCAGCTTTTGGCCCCGCTGAACCTGCCGCAATCTTCCTTGGACAAGCTGCAGGCCTATGCCGAGCTGCTGGTGAAATGGCAGAAATCCATCAATCTGGTGGGGCCTGACACCATCCCCAGCCTGTGGTGCCGGCATTTCCTGGATTCAGCGCAGCTTTTCCCGATTGTTCCACAATCTGTCCACAGACTTGTCGACATGGGCAGCGGCGCCGGTTTCCCCGGTCTGGTCCTGGCGATCCTGGGCGTGTCTGATGTGCATCTGATCGAATCGGACGCTCGCAAATGCGCTTTTCTGCGTGAAGTGGCCCGCGTCACCGGAACATCGGTCACCATCCACAACAACCGCATTGAAAAAGTGGCGCCATTGGGGGCCGACATGGTCACCGCCCGTGCCCTGGCGCCGTTGGACAAACTGCTGAGCTGGGCCGAGCCGCACCTGTTGCCTGAAGGACACTGCCTGTTCCTGAAGGGGCGGGGAGCGGAAGACGAATTGACCGCAGCCGCCAAAGATTGGAATATCGCAGCGCAACGCATCCCGTCGCTGTCGGACGCATCCGGCCTTGTCCTTCATTTGAAAGAGGTTCGCCGTGGCTGATAAAGGGTTCAAGGCTACTCGGGTCATCGCCATCGCCAACCAGAAGGGTGGTGTGGGCAAGACGACCACGGCCATCAACCTGGCGACCGCCATGGCGGCGACCAAGAAAAGTGTTCTGCTGATCGACCTGGACCCGCAGGGCAACGCCAGCACCGGTCTGGGCATTCCGCGCGACGCCCGCGACGTCAATTCCTATCACGTGCTGATCGGCGAGGCCGGATTGGCCGAGACCACCCAGGCCACCGAAATCCCCGGTCTGGCAGTGGTGCCGTCGGGTGTCGACCTGTCGGGGGCCGAGATCGAATTGGTGGACATGGACAACCGCGAAACCCGTCTGGTCCAGGCGCTGAAACCGGCCCTGGGGGTTTACGACTACGTGCTGATCGATTGCCCGCCATCGTTGAACCTGTTGACGCTGAACGCCCTGGTGGCGTCGCATTCGGTGATGGTGCCGCTGCAATGCGAGTTCTTCGCCCTGGAAGGCATCAGCCATCTGGTCAAGACCATCGAAGCGGTGCGCAAGGGGTTCAATCCGGCGCTGGAGCTGCAGGGCATCGTGCTGACCATGTTCGACAAGCGCAACAACCTGACCGAACAGGTGGCCGCCGACGTGCGCGAGTTCTTCGGCGAAAAGGTCTACAAGACGGTGATTCCGCGCAACGTGCGCATTTCGGAAGCGCCGTCTTATGGCAAGCCGGTTTTGATCTATGACCACAAATGTGCCGGATCGGAAGCTTATATCCATCTGGCCGCCGAAGTGCTGAAGCGCGAAGTTTCAGCCAGCAAGGGAGTGTAAGGACAGTGGCGGAAGACAAGCGTCGCAAGCTGGGTCGGGGCCTGTCGGCCCTGTTGGGGGATTCCGGTGTGGCCGCCGCCGCTGCGGTGGTCGAGGGTGCCGCCGCCTTGGCCGACGAGACCGTGCCACCGCCGTCGGGCCTGCGGAATCTGCCGGTGGCCCAGCTGAAGCCCGGCAAGTTCCAGCCGCGCCGTCAGTTCGACGAATCCGCCATCGCCGATCTGGTGGAATCGGTGCGCACCAAGGGTGTGCTGCAGCCCATTCTGGTCCGTCCTTACGAAGGGATGTACGAGATCATCGCCGGTGAACGGCGTTGGCGGGCGGCGCAGCGGGCGCAACTGCACGAAGTTCCCGTCATCATCCGCGAATTGACCGACAAGGAAGCCCTGGAAGTCGCGCTGGTGGAAAACCTGCAGCGCCAGGACCTGACCGCCTTGGAAGAAGCGGAAGGTTACCGCCGTCTGGTCGAGGAATTCAGCCATACTCAGGAAGAGCTGGCCCGCGCTGTCGGCAAGTCGCGCAGCCATGTGGCCAACATGATGCGTCTTTTGGCGCTGCCCGGCCCGGTCAAAGACATGCTGGAGCAAGGCCAACTGTCGGCCGGCCATGCCCGCGCCCTGCTGACCGCCGCCGACCCGGTGGGTCTGGCGCGCCAGGTGGTGGACAAGCAGCTGAACGTGCGCCAGACCGAAAAACTGGCGGGTGGTGAGGGGGCGGGGGCTGCCAAGCCCGGCAAAGGCAAGTCCCAGGGCAAATTGTTCGACAAGGACGCCGACACCGCCGCTTTGGAACGTGACCTGACCGAGCAGTTGGGCTGCAAGGTGGTGTTGACCAGCACCGGCAAGGGCGGCGAGCTGACCATTCATTATTCCAGCCTGGAACAGCTGGACGACATCCTGTCGCGGCTGTCGCGCTCGGGCGTGTGATCGGGGGCTCGACTCTGGCCCGTAAGCTGTTGAATACTATGCGCTGACAGAAGTCGGGCAGGGGGGAGACGCATGAACCAGGCGATTGAGAACGGCGGCCTTGAATCACTGATGGACCGCCTGCCGACGGAAGTGGTCAGCAGCTTTACCCCCGATCAGCGCGCCGCGCTTTGGAATGCCGTCAAACCCAATTCCTGGCGTCGTCACCCCATCCATATTCGTCTGTCCTTTCCGTTCATCGGCGGCAACGTTTTCGTCACCGTGGTCGGCGGCCTGGAAAAGCGTTCAGGGGAACGGCGGACCCGGGAAAGGCGCATGTATCCCTTGCGCACCATGGGTAACATCCTGTTTCTTCTGGGTCTCGGCAGCGCCTTCTATACCGTGGCCTTGCTGGGCATTTTCGTGTTTTCCAATCTGATCGAGTTCTGATTTCTCCAACGAGGTTTTCTTCATGACCAGCTGTCCTTGCGGTTCGGGCCAAAGCCTGGATCTGTGCTGCGCCCCCCTGCTGTCCGGCGCTGCCGCCTCTTCTCCCGAAGCCTTGATGCGGTCGCGCTATACCGCCTTCACCCAGGCCAACGCCACTTATCTGCAGGACACTTTGGCCCCGGAAGCCAAGGAAGACTACAATCACGAGGAAACCGAGGCCTGGATCAAGGAAGCGAAGTGGCATGGCCTGGAGGTGCGCGGCGCCTCGGAAGAAGGCGATGGCGGTTCCGTCGAATTCGTCGCCCGCTACACCTTCCGCGGCAAGCCCTACGCCCATCACGAACTGGCGTCGTTCCGCAAGCTGGACGGCCGCTGGGTCTATGTGGACGGGGTGATGAACCCACGTCCGCAGCAGCGTCAGGTCGACAAGGTCGGCCGCAACGATCCTTGCCCGTGTGGTTCGGGCAAGAAGTTCAAGAAGTGCTGCGGGGCGTGAGGTTCCGGTGCATCGGCAAGCCGCACCGGCGGGCTGACCAACAATTCAGATGATTTGGATCATACCATCATCAAGAATGGTGATGGTTTTTCCAACAAACAAAGGCGGGTGGCGCACTTTCGGCGCCACCCGCCTTTTTATTCGGAAACCGGCGATATCGGGCCGTGGTTCAGGCCCGGTGCTTTTCCGGCTGTTCGATGCCGCATTCGGCCGCTTCAGCGTCGAAGGCCTGGCGGTATAGCGGATAAGACCGGGTCTTGGTCATCGCCTCGCCGGTACGGTCGTTCACATAAGGGGCGCGTTCCAACAGCGGGTGGGCGGCCTTGTTGGAGCAGGCGTCACCCTCGGCGATAATGGCGCGCAGCTGGGCCGACAGGCCGGCGGCATGGCAGGCGTCCAGATCGGCTTCGAACCGCAGTTCCTCGATCTCGGCACGCAGGGCAGCGTTTTCCTGGCGCAATTCCTCGATTTCGGCGAGCAGGCGATCAGTGTCGGTCATGGTTTTATGCTCCGGCTGGGACAGGGGTGCAGGCATAAAAGTGTGAACATCTCCTGTCAACGGCGGATCGGGCTTCTTTTTTGAGTTTATAATGGGGTAGCTTAATACTTAAGTACAGAGCCAGGATCAGACATGGCCCAAGATACAGTCGAGCCCTCCCTGCTCAGTCGCTCTCAAGCCGTTCCTTTGTTGCTGGCGGCCTTGGTTTCGTTGGTCACCATCATGGTCATGGTCTACGTGGACGGCGTCGAGCGGCAGCGGCGTCTGGAAGAGGTCAGGGGGGCCTTGGGCGCTCATCTGTCGGCGGTCCGGGCCAAATTGGAATTAGGGTTGAACGAACCCTTGGCCCGCAGTGTCGGCATGGCGGCGCAAATCGTCGCCAATGAAGGGATCACCGAAGAGCAGTTTCAATTGGTGGCCGAAGAACTGCTGCGTAACCAGAAGGGTGTTCGCAACATCGTGGTCAGCCGTGGTCTGGTCATCGTCATGACCTATCCGCTAAAAGGCAACGAATCGATCATCGGGGTCGATTTCCGCAACGTTCCCGTTCAATACGAACAAGTGCAAAAGGCCATCGCCGCCCGCCAGCCGATGATGCAAGGGCCGGTCCCCCTGATCCAGGGCGGGACCGGGCTGGTCTTGCGAAATCCGGTGTTCTTGCGGGATGGTTTGTTTTTCGGCATGGCCAACATCGTCTTGGACATACCCGCCATCTTCAGGGAAGCCGGTCTGGATGACCCTGACTTGCCGTTTCAGCTTGCCATTCGCGGCCGGGACGGCAAAGGGGTGGCGGGCGAGATGATCTTGGGCGACGAGGCGTTGTTCAAACAAACGCCGGTCGAGGCCGACGTCACCTTGGTCTATGGGACCTGGCACATGGCCGCGGTCCCCAAGGATGGCTGGGACACCGCCCAGCAGGTGCCGTTGACCACCCGGCTTATCGAAGCTTTGGTGGTTCTGACCATGATCGCGGTCTCGTTCGGTGCCGCCATGCACATGATCGGACAAGACCGCGCCGAAATTGCCCTGTTGAACAAATCCAGGGAATTGGAGCGCTCGAACGCCGATCTCGAGCGTTTTGCCTATATCGCTTCCCACGACCTGCAGACGCCTTTACGGAACGTGGTCAGCTATGCCCAGTTGCTGGCCCGGCGCTATCGCGGCCGTCTGGATGAGGATGCCGACGACTTCATCGGCTACATCGTCGAAGGCAGCAACCGCATGTGGCTGATGATCCAGGACCTTCTGCATTACGCCCGGCTGTCCAACAACCCGGTGGGGCTGGAATTGGTCGAGGCGCAAGCGGCCTTGGAAAATGCCGCCGACAACCTGTCCCTGACTTTGCAGAACGCCAAGGCCCAGTTGGTCTGTGCGGAACCCTTGCCCAGGGTTCTGGCGCATCACCAGCAACTGGTCAGCCTGTTCCAGAACTTGTTGGAAAATGCGGTGAAATACGCTGATCCCGATCGGCCGGCCACGATCTCGGTGACGGCCAAGCCGGACCAACCGGGCTGGGTCCGCTTCGCCGTGGCCGATAACGGAATCGGCATCGACCCCGAATATTTCGAACGGATCTTCGTGGTGTTCCAACGCCTGCACACCCCCGGCGACCGGACAGGGACCGGGATCGGCTTGGCGACCTGCCAGCGGATCGTGCAGAATTTCGGCGGGCGGATCTGGGTGGAATCCACACCCGGCCAGGGGGCGACCTTTTTCTTCACGGTGCAGGCGGGCTGAAATGACAAAGGCCGGCAAGAATGCCGGCCTGTCATCTGGTCCAATTGGAGCGGGCGAAGGGATTCGAACCCTCGACCCCAACCTTGGCAAGGTTGTGCTCTACCCCTGAGCTACGCCCGCTTCCTTGGCGTGTTCCGCGGCTCGTCGCTGCGGAGGCCCGGAAAATAGCAAAACTTCAGATCAGGTCAAGGGCTTTTTTTCAAAAAAATTCACTGCCGCCTTTGGCCTTGCGTGGTGGGCGCTGACAGCCCATCTTTTGCGGGTCTTCTCATGTAGCTGAGGCACGCGCTCGTCATGGATTTCATCATCGGTTCCGGAACCCCCGCCGCCAACGCTCCGGCCGCCGGCGACCTGATCAAGGACGGCTCGACCGAAACCTTTTCCGTCGACGTCATCGAAGCGTCGCTGAAGGTTCCGGTCATCGTCGACTTCTGGGCCACCTGGTGCGGCCCCTGCAAGCAATTGGGTCCGGCGTTGGAAAAGATCGTGCGGGAAGCCCGTGGAGCCGTACGCATGGTCAAGATCGACGTGGACAAGAACCAGGAACTGGCGGCGCAATTGCGCATCCAGTCGGTACCGACGGTCTATGCCTTCGCCAATGGCCGGCCGGTGGACGGCTTCACCGGGGCTCAGCCGGAAAGCCAGCTGCGGGCCTTCGTCCAGGGTTTGACCAAGGGGGCGGCGCAGCCGACCCTGGCCGACCTGCTGGAAGAGGCCAAGGCCCTGCTGGCCGAAGGCGACGCCGAAACCGCGGCCCAGGCCTTTCAGCAGATTTTGGGCGAGGACCCCAATAACGGCCCGGCCATGGCCGGCTTGCTGCGCTGCCTGATGGCGGTGGGTGATTTCGACACGGTGGCCCAGATGCTGGCTCAGTTGCCGCCCGAACTGGCCAAGAATGCCGAAGTGGCGGCGGTCAAGACCGCCTTGGAACTGCATAAGGTGTCAGCCGCCGGGGCAGGGGAAGCCGCCGGCCTGCGTCGTCGTCTGGCCGACAATCCCGACGACCACCAGGCCCGCCTTGACTTGGCCATGGCCTATTATGGTTCCGGTGAGGTGGAAGCGGCGGTGGACGAGCTTCTGGATCTGTTCGGCCGTGACCGTGCCTGGAACGAGGAAGCGGCCCGCAAGCAGTTGTTGAAGATCTTCGAAGCCTTGGGCGGTGGTCATCCGGTGACCCTGCGGGGACGCCGCCGTTTGTCGGCGTTGCTGTTCTCGTGACCCAGCTTCCCGCCGTCCTGCCGGTTTTCGCCGTCCCTGGGGCTCTTTTGCTGCCGGGTGGGCGTCTGCCGCTGACGGTGTTCGAACCGCGTTATCTGGCCATGACCGACGACGCCTTGGGCTCGGGGCGGCTGCTGGCCCTGGTCCAGCCTACGGCGTCCGGCGATGGACCGGCGCCGGGGCTTTATTCGGTGGGGACCTTGGCCCGCATCGTCGCCTTTGGTGAAACCGGCGACGGTCGCTATCTGATCACCTGCCAGGGGGTCAGCCGTTTCCGTGTCGCCGGTGAGATCGAGGGAAAGTCCGGCTACCGCCGGGTGCTGACAGACTACGCCCCCTATGCCGCCGATCTGGCCGGCGAACCCGACCCGGTCTTCGACCGCCGTCGGCTGGTCGGCGCGGTGACCGCTTGTCTGGCGCAAAACGGGTTGGCGTCGGACATGGCCAAGCTGGATGCGTCCAACGACCGCGAATTGATCACCACCCTGGCCATGGCCGCCCCCTTGTCGCCCGAGGAGAAGCAGGCCCTGCTGGAAGCCCCCAGCCTGGGGGAACGGGCCCGCATGATGATCGCCATCTTCGAGATGGCGGTTTTGAGCGAAGCCGGCGAAACCATTCGTCATTAGGAGAAGACCATGTCCGAGCGCGTCGTCGCCATCGATCCGAAATTGTTGGAAATCCTGGTTTGTCCAGTGTCGAAAGGCCCGCTTCGTTATGACCGTGATCATAACGAACTGATCAGCGACAAGGCCGGACTGGCCTATCCCATCCGTGACGGCATTCCCATCATGCTGCCCGACGAAGCGCGTTCCTTGGATAATGTGGGGTGAGACCATGACCCAGGCTTACGGTAACCAGCACAATCCCACCGAGATCAAGGTGAAGAAGGCGGAAAAGCGCCTGGACATCAGCTTCGACGACGGCCAAAGCTTTGCCATTCCGGCCGAGTTGCTGCGGGTGGAAAGCCCCTCGGCCGAGGTTCAGGGGCACGGCCCCGACGAAAAGAAGCTGGTGGCCGGGCGCAGCCATGTGGGAATCATCGGGGTCGAGGCGGTGGGCAACTACGCCATCAAGATCGTCTTCGACGACCTGCACGACTCCGGCATCTACACCTGGGACTACCTGTATCAACTGGGCCAGGACCAGGATCGGCTGATGGCCGAATATTTGGCGGCGCTGGACCAAGCCGGCCTGTCGCGTCACCCCAACGCCACCAATGCCGGCCCGGCCAAGCCTGCTGGCGGCTGTGGTGGTGGCAGCGCGAGTGGTGGTGGCGGGTGTGGTTGCGGCTAAGCCAGCAAGGTTCTGATGGCGGCGGCGATACGGTCGGCGCCGTGGCCGTCCACCAGGGCATGGGCCTTGGCGGCCAGATCGTGGCGCAGGGCCGCGTCGGTCAACGCCTTGTTCAGCGCCTGGTCCAGGTCCGTCTGGAATTCCGCCGAATCGACCCAGCCGGCGAACAAGATGGCGCCTTTGCGGCTTAAGGTTTCCAGATTGGGGCGCTGGTCTTCACCGATGCCGATGGTGACGGCGGGCAACTTGGCCGCCGCCAGCTCGAACAGGGTTTGGCCGCCGGCGCACAGCGCCAGATCGGCCCGCTCGATCAGGGGCAGCAAATCCGACGGCGCCTTGTGGACGACGACATGGGGCGGCAGGTTGCCGGGAATATCGGCGAAGGGGCCGACGACGAAATCCACGGCGACGGTGTCGGGCAGAACCATCGCCAGACGGGGGCCCACACCCTTGGGATCGGCACCGCCATAGGTGACCAGCAAGCGCCGCACCGGACCCGGTCGGTCACGGGCGACGATGCCGGGGCGCACCACCTGATAATCTGCGCCCAACAGGCCGACACAGCCCTGGGGCAGGTCATAGGGCAGGGTGGCGGCCGCCACCGAGCCGTTGACGACCATGTCCGCCGCCAGCGGCTGGGTCGCGGTGTCGTCGAACCACACCAGCTTCAGACCGGCACAGGCCCTGCGTAAATCCAGGCGGTCCAGGCGATAGGAATCGGCCACCAGAGCTTGGGCGCCGACCCGCTGGACCGCATGCTGAAGGGAGGCGACACTGACCTCGCAACGCAGTTCGGCCAGGGCATGGCTGCTGAAATGGGCGGTCAGCGCCGACCCGGCGGCGTTCAGCATCACCGGAATGATGCCATGACGACGCAACGCCAGGGCCAGTCCCGTGCAGCGCGCCACGTGTCCCAATCCCACGCCGGGACCGGCATCGGCATGGATGGCGACGATCATGGGCGCAATTCCTGGAACAGGGCGTCCACCACCCGGTCCTGGTCGTCGTCGCTAAGACCGGGATACAGCGGCAAGCTAAGGCAATGTTGGAAATAGGCTTCGGTCCCCGGCAGGTCGGGGCGGCCGTAAAGGTCGACGTAATAGGGTTGGTGCGGCACCGGGATGTAGTGCACCTGGGTGCCGACGCCCCTGGCCCGCAGGCTTTCCATCAACTGGGTCCTGCTCCGTCCCAGGGCTGGGAAGTCCACCAGGGCGACATAAAGGTGCCAGCCGGGATTTTGCCGGGGCTGACGGTTGGTGGGGAACAGCAGCGGCGCCAGCGGCGCCAGCAGGCGGTCATAACGGGCGACCAAGCGGGCGCGGCGGGCGACGAAGGCGGGCAGTTTGGTCAGCTGCGACAGACCCAGGGCGCAGGCGATGTCGGACAGCCGGTAATTGAAACCCAGATCCAGCATCTCGTAATGCCAGGGATTGGTCTTGCCATCGGCGTCAAAGGCCAGATCCGGGCGCCGAAAGCGTGCCGCATCGCGGGTGATCCCGTGGCTGCGCAGGTCGCGCAGTTTCTGCGCCAAGGCGTCGTCATTGGTGACGACGGCGCCGCCTTCTCCCATGGCCACGGTCTTGACCGGATGGAAGGAAAACACCGCCATGGCCGAAAAGGTGCCGTCGCCGACCCGATGGCCATCAAAAATTCCGCCGATGGCGTGGCAGGCGTCTTCAACAATCGTTAGGTCATGCTCGCGCGCCAGTTGGGCCAGACCGGCCATATCACAGACTTGGCCGGCCAGGTGCACCGGGAAAAGGGCGCGGACCTTCCACCCCTTGGATTGAGCGCGGGTGATGGCGGCGCGGGCGTCTTCCACCCGCATCAATCCGTTATGTGGGTCCACATCGGCGAATTCCACCTGGGCACCGACGAAACGGGCGGCATTGGCGGTGGCGGTGAAGGTGATGGCGGGGACGATGACGCAGTCACCCGGCCCCAAAGCCAAAGCCAAAGCGGCCATGTGCAAGGCGGCGGTACCGTTGGCGCAGCCGATGGCATGTTTGGCGCCGACGGCTTGCGCCAATTTTTCGTCGAATTGGGCGCTGGCGGGACCGGTAGTCAGGTAATCGCTGCGCAGGACCTGAACCACCGCGGCGATATCGTCTTCATCGATGTTTTGCCGGCCATAGGGCAGGAAGGGAAGATCAGCCATGGTCGAAATTTTCCCCCCTTTGTGCCCGTTCCAGCCAGTCCAGGCAGGCTTGTGCCCGCGCGTCGCCTTCTTCCGGGGCCCAATCACAGAAGAGGCCGGGGACATAGGGGCCGGGCTTGATTTCGAACACCCTGGTCTGCGGTGCCAGGGCCACTACGCCATGCCAGGACCCGGCGGGGATTTCGGCGATGGTGGCGCCCTCTGGCGACAGTTCCAGCCGGTCGCTGACCCGACCCTGGTCGTCGAACACCAGGATGACGCAGGCGCCGTGCAGCAGGACGAAACATTCCCACACCCCGTCGGGATGGCGGTGGGGACGCACATAGCTGCGCGGTTCCAGGGCGTTGCACAGGCGTTGCACCGGGTCGTCAAGCCGGTCATGCAGGTTCAGGTTCCGACGCAGACGCGGGGCGGCCCGGGCTTGGACGCTAAGATCAAGCAAGTCTTTGGCGGAAATGGATTTCATCGTTCGAACCATGGTTTGAACAGTCGGAATGCCATGGGGGCGCAGGCGATCACCAGGATGACGCGCAGCACGTGATGTGTCGAGACAAAGGCCACGTCCTGCCCCAGGGCCAGGGCGATCAGACACATCTCGGCGATGCCGCCGGGAACGAAGGCCAGCAGCAGCATGGAAAACGGCAAGGACGTCAACCAGGCCAAAAGTCCGGCCAAACCGGTGCTGATAATGATCAGGATCATGGTTGATCCCAGGGCGATGCGAACGGCCTGCAGCAGATGGCGCCAGCTTAGCCCCACCATGCGACAGCCCAGTCCGGCCCCGGTGACCACCTGGGCGGCGATGACCAGTTCGGCCGGCGGGTGGGATGCGGTCAGCCCCAGGATGTGGACCACTGATGACGCGGCCATGGGGCCGGTCAGGGTGGCGGCGGGGAAGCGGGCCAGACGGGCCGCCAGGGCGCCGCCAGCGGCGCAGGCCAACAGCATGGCGGCATCCAGCAGCGGGATGTCCATCAACGATCCCATGGAAGAACTCATGGGCACGCCGTGAATTCCGGTCATCACGCGGAAACCGAAGGGGATGGTGAAGACGATCAGCAAGATGCGCAGGAAATGGATCATGGCGATGGTGCGTTCGTCGCCGCCCAAGGCGCCACCGGTGATCACCATCTCGTTGACGCCACCGGGAGCGGCGGAAAAATAGGCGGTGGGCACGTTCATACCGCCGACGCGGCGCAAATAAGCCATGACCAGGACGGTGGCCACGACCATGGCGACGAACAGCGCCATCAGGGATGGCGCCCATTGCCCGGCCTGGCGGATCAGATCGGGGGTGAAGGCACTGCCCAACATCACCCCCAGCACCGCCAGCATCACCGAGCGCAGAGAGGACGACATGGCGGGCTTGGCCCCGGCCAGGGCAGCCAGGATGCAGGTGCTCATGGATCCCAACATCCAAGGCAGCGGCAGGTCGGCCATGAAGAACACCGTACCGCCCACCGAACCCAGCGCCAGCGCCAGCAGGACGGCTTTCCAGGTCACGACTGGAACTGCTCGGCCAGGATGCGTTCTTCCAGATTGTGTTCGGGGTCGAACAACAGGGTCAGGCCGACGGATCGGTCCTCGCGTACGTCCACTTCCACCACATCGCGGGCCTCGGTGTAGTCGGCGACGGCGGAAACCGGACGCTTGGCGGTTTCCAGCACCTGGAAGTTGACCCGGGCGTGCCGGGGCAACAGCGCGCCGCGCCAGCGCCGGGGGCGGAAGGCGGAAATGGGGGTCAGGGCCAGAATGTCGGAGCCCATGGGGATGATCGGGCCGTGGGCCGACAGGTTGTAGGCGGTGGAGCCGGCGGCGGTGGCCACCATGACGCCGTCGCAGATCAGTTCGTCCATGCGTTCCTTGCCGTCGATGCGGATGCGGATCTTGGCCGCTTGACGCGTTTGGCGGAACAGCGACACTTCGTTGATGGCCAGGGCCTCCACTTCCGAGCCGTCGGCCAGCCGGGCCTTCATGCGCAGCGGGTGCAGCACCACCGGTTGGGCTTTGTGCAGGCGGTCCACCAGACCGTGCTCGCGGAAGGAATTCATCAAGAAGCCGACGGTTCCCCGGTTCATGCCATAAATGGGCACTTGGCGGTCGATCCAGCGGTGCAGGGTTTCCAGGACGAAGCCGTCACCGCCCAGGGCGACGATCACCTCGGCCTGTTCCGGCGGAACATGGGGGTAATTGTTCAACAACCGCGTCAAGGCGACCTGGGCCGCAGGAGTGTCGGCGGCGACGAAGGCGATCTTGTTGTAATACATGGCGGCGGCGCGACGTGGCTGCGGGACGGCCCCCAGTATAGGAAGGGATCAGCCGCCCGTCACGCTCATATGGCGGCCGACCGCGGGAACGCCGCCGCGCTCGATGACGAAATCGTGGCCCTTGGGTTTTTTGGCGATGGCGTCGTCGATGGCGCGTCCCAACGCTTCGTCGCCTTCGCTGCCGCGCAAGGGGGCGCGCAGGTCGACGGCGTCGTCCTGGCCCAGGCACATGTAAAGGGTGCCGGTGCAGGTGATGCGCACCCGGTTGCACGATTCGCAGAAATTATGGGTCATCGGGGTGATGAAGCCGACCCGCCGTCCGGTTTGCGCCACCTGCACATAGCGGGCGGGGCCGCCGGTGCGGTAATCGCTGTCGGTCAGCGTCCAATTCCGCGACAGGGATTCGCGAATCTGCGACAGGGGCAGGTATTGCTCCATGCGATCGCTGTGAACCTCGCCCATGGGCATGGTCTCGATCAGGCACAGATCAAAGCCGTGCCGGCCGCACCATTCCACCAAACGGTCGTATTCGCCGTCATTGACGCCTTTCAGCGCCACCGTGTTGATCTTGATGGCCAGCCCCGCCTGCTTGGCGGCCATGATGCCCTCCAGCACCTGATCCAGCTTGCCCCAGCGGGTGACGGCGGCGAACTTGTCGGCGTCCAGGGTATCCAGCGACACGTTGATGCGCCGGATTCCGGCGCTGGCCAGTCCTTCGGCGTATTTGGACAATTGGGTACCGTTGGTGGTCAGGGTCAACTCGTCCATGGCGCCCGCCTTGACCAGTTCCCCGATATTGGCGATCAGGGTCATGATGTTGCGGCGAACCAAAGGCTCGCCGCCGGTCAGGCGGATGCGCCGGACGCCTTTGCGCACGAAGGCGGTGCACAGACGCTCCAGCTCTTCCAGGCTCAGCACGTCGGATTTGGGCAGAAAGCTCATGTCTTCGGCCATGCAGTAGACACAGCGAAGATCACAACGGTCGGTGACCGAAACCCGCAGATAACTGACAGAACGACCGAACGGATCGATCATGGCGAACCCCAGAAGGAAACTGGAACGATCCTAGTATAGGGTGCGGCGCAGCAGCCAGAATTAAGCTTGGTCAAGTGGGTCGAGGATTTTGAACATCCAGGCGACGATGATCATGCCGGCCAGCCACCAGCTTTGCCAGGCCCCGAAGCTGAGCAGGGAAACGATCAGGGCCGCCCCCAGACAAGCGGCGCTGGCCATGCGTTTGCCCGGGTCCGACTGTCGCCACAAGGCCGATATCAGGGCGGCCACCCCGCCGGTGGCGATCAGCGCCCCCACCAGGCCCAGTTCAAGCCACCATTGAAGGACGGCGTTGTGGGGGTGCAACGGCAGAGCCCTCCATTGCAGTTCTCCCGTCCCCCAGCCGACGGTCACGTCCCGGTCTCCGCCCGGAATGATCTTGGCCGAGTTCATGCCCCACCCCAAAAGGGGCTTCTCGGCGATACGCTGGTTGGTGAAGCTCCAGATGAACAGACGGTGCTGCAGCGAGGGCGGAAAATGTCGAAATTCCTCCCAGATGACTTGCGGCGGCGGAATGAGACGGGTGACAAAGGGGATGGCGGCCACATAGGTGCAAAAGCCCATGATCAACAGCCAGCGGGTCGCCCGCCAGGGACGGAAGGGGAGGAAAGCGAAGAGGATGGCCGCCGCGCCGGCCAGGATGATGGCGTCCTTGCCCGAGTTCAGACAATAGACCAGCGCGATGGCGGCCACCGCCAGGGCAATCGGCCGCAGATAGGGGATGGTGCAGCGCCAAGCCACCAGGATGTAAACCGGCATGTAGAAAGCCAGCAGGGTGATGCCGCGATTGAGGGATCGGTGCGCCAGTTCGTTTTGAAGAACGTCGGTGTTGTCGTAGTCGCGAAACCATGCCGCCAGTTGGGCGTTGGAAAAGATGTCGACGGTTAGCATGGCGACGGCGACAAAAGTGCCGATCAAATAGGCGGTGGACATCCAGCGCTTTTCTTGTGCGGAAAGATAGCTGTTCGCCTGCCACAGCATGATCAGGATGACGGCCACTCCCAACAGTCCGGCAGCACCTCTGGCCGCGGCTCCGCCATCCAGGGCCCAAGACGCCGAGAGCGCCGCCCAGCCGGCCAGGGCAAGGATGGTCCAGATGACAGGTGTGGGAGAGCAAGGGCGATCACGCCGCCAGATCATCTCGGCCAGACCGACCGCTGCGCAGATGCTGAGGACGACGATCAAGGCGTTGGGAAGGTAGCACCCAAATCCAGGGATCAGGAACCAGGCCGGAATAGCCACCAGTCCCGACCACGAGAACTTGGTATTCCAATTCATGCCGGACGCCGCAGCCGGGCGATGAAAAAGGCGTCCATACCGCCTTTGTCCCCCAGATAATGGGGCAGGGTGCGGATTTCGCCTTGCGCCGTCAGCACCTGTTCCAAGCCTGGCACTTCGGCTGCGGTGATGGGGTCGCGGACCAAGGTGACGCCGCTGGCCAGCAATCGGTCGATCTGGCCTTCGCCTTCCTGGGGCTCCAGCGAACAGACGCAGTAAACCAGGATACCGCCGGGTTTGAGCATGTCGGCGGCGGCCTTCAGCAACATGTGCTGCTGGTCGGCCAGATAGGCGACGTCACCCGGGCCTTTCTGGTGCGGCCCGTCGGGATGGCGGCGGAAGGTGCCGGTGGCGGTGCAGGGAGCGTCCAGCAGTACCGCGTCGAAGGGGGCGGGCGGGGTCCAGCCGGCGACGTCGGTTTCGACGATGGTGGCGGCCAGTTTCAGCCGTTCCAGGTTGCGGCGGAAGCGAATCATGCGCTTGGCCGAGCGGTCCACGGCGGTCACGTCGGCACCGGCCACCGCCAGCTGCAGCGCCTTGCCGCCAGGGGCGGCACACAGGTCGGCGACGCGCTTGCCCTTGACCGGTCCCATCAGCTTGGCCGGCAGCGACGCCGCCAGATCCTGCACCCACCAGGCGCCTTCGGCGAAGCCGGGCAACTGGGTGATGTCGCCGCCGCCAAAGCGGCGAAGCGTGCCGGTGGGCATGATCTCCGCCTGCAGGCGTTCCGCCCACAAGGCCGGGTCGCCGGCGACGGTGATGTCCACCGGGGCTTCCAGCAGGTGGGCGCCGGCGATGGCGGTGGCGGTTTCCACCCCATAGGCCTGCAGCCAGGATTCCCACAGCCAGGCCGGGGTGTTCAGCTGTGCTGCGTCCTGTTCGGCCATCCAGGCGCGGCCTTCGCGGTCCAGGCGACGCAGAACGGCGTTGATCAGCTTGGAGAAACCGGCCAAAGACGAATTCTTGGCCAAGTCGACGGTGGTGGAGATGGCGGCGTGGGGCGGGGTTTGCAGAATCAGCAATTGCGCCGCGCCGATGCGCAGCATGTTGCGCACGCGCACCGCCTTGGCCGGCAAGGGGCGTTCCAGGCAGCGGTCGACCAGGGTGTCAAGTTGTCCCAGACGCCGCAAGGTAGTGGCTACCAGCAGGCGGGCGAAACCGCGGTCGCGCTCGCTCAGCTTGGGCAGGCGCTGGTCGGAGTCCAGCACTTCGTCCAACAGCTTCTTGTGGCCGAGCACGGCTTCAAGCAGGTCAAGGACGATGACCCGTGGGTCGGCGGGGCGGGGCGCCCGGGGGTCGGCGGGGCGGGACGAGGGAGAGGGCGTGCGAGTCATGCCCCCTCCCTTACATCATTGCCGACAAAGAATCCATTATCCCCAAGGACCTTTGCGGGACGGCGGCTGTCGTCCCCACGGCCCTGATTGCGGCGGCGGGCTGGCCGGACCGCGGTTGTCCCAGGTCATGCCGGCCTCGGCGGCCATGGCCCGCAGGGCGGCGACCCGGTTGGCCATGTTGGGATGGGTGGAAAACAGGTTGTCCATGCCTTTGCCCGACAGTGGGTTGACGATGAACAGATGGGCGGTGGCCGGGCTGTGCTCGGCCCGGGGATTGGGAATGGCATGAGCCGCCTGTTCCAGGCGTTCCAAGGCGTTGGCCAGCCACAGCGGGTTACCGCAGATGCGCGCGCCTTCGGCGTCGGCGGCATATTCGCGGGTGCGCGAAATGGCCATTTGCACCACCATGGCGGCCATGGGCGCTATGATCGCGATCAGGATTCCGCCCAGCATGCCCAGGCCGTTGCCGCCGCCTTCCTCGTCGTTGCGATGGCTGCCGCCGAAGAACATGCCAAAATTGGCGATCATGCCGATGGCGCCGGCGATGGTGGCGGTAATCGTCATGATCAGGGTGTCGCGGTTCTTCACATGGGCCAGTTCGTGGGCCATCACCCCTTCCACTTCCTCGGCGCTCAGGCGGTCCAGCAGGCCGGTGGTGGCGGCCACCGAGGCGTGCTCGGGATCACGCCCGGTGGCGAAGGCGTTGGGTTGGTCCGACTGGATGATGAAGACCTTGGGCATGGGCATGCCGGCGCGGCCGGCCAGACGTTCGACGATGGCGACAAGACCGGGGGCCGCGTGACGGTCCACCTGTTGGGCGCCGTACATGGACAGCACCATCTTGTCGGAATTCCAATAGGCGAAGGCGTTCATGGCCAGGGCCATGACCAGCGCGATCATCATGCCGCTTTGACCGCCGATCAGGGCGCCGATGGCCAGGAACAGGCCAGTCATGGCGGCAAGCAAAAGTGCGGTGCGGGCATAGGACATGGCTTAACCTCGAAGCGGGCCAAACGTTCAGCAATAAGGAATAAGTTGGGTCAAGGCCGAGTTCAAGCCATGCCCAAGGTTCATGGCGCTAGCCACTGGGCGATCACCTACGCCCCGCGTGGATTGTAATGGTCGTCTTCGGCATAGGCGATATCGTCGGTACGATTGTCGGTTGTTCCTCTGAAGGACGGGGACAGCCGCTAGCCTTCTGTCGTGCCGATCAGGGCGTGGGCCGTGGTGACCACTTTGTCCACCTCCAGATCCAGCATCAGGCAATCCTGGCTGCGGTAATCGTAATCGGGGGCATGGCAGATGTCCTCGAAGCTTCGGGGGCCGCGCACGCTGACGCAATGGGGACCGAAGGGGCCATAAAACACTTCTGAGGACGGGCCGAACAGGCCGATGGTGGGAATGCCGGCGGCCACCGCCATGTGCATCAGCCCGGAATCGTTGCCGACATAAAGGTCGCAGCGCTTCAGACAGGCATGGACGGTGGGCAGGTCGACCTTGCCGATCAGGTCGATGGTGCGGTCGGGCGGCAGGGCCTGCAACAGCCCCTGGACCGAGGCTCTTTCGCTTTCGGCCCCGAACACCACCACGCGGCCCTGATTGTCCCGGGTCAGTTCCTGCGCCACTTGGGCGAAGCGGTCGGCCGGCCATTGCTTGGCGCCCCAATTGGCGGTGGGGCCCAGGGCCAGGGTGAAGGGGCCTGCAGGGATCAGCCGTACGGCAGCGGCCATCTGGTCGGGGCTGTTCCACAGGACGGGGGCAAAGGCTTGGTTTTCACCCAGAACCGAGGTCAAGTGATAAAGCCGGTGCTTGGGTTCCCACGACGATTTCAGCACTAATCGGCGCCGAGCCGGGACCAGGTAGCCCAAAGCCGATCCGCGCAGGTCGACCACCAATGACCACCAGTTCCCCACGGTTTGCATCCAAAGATCTCGCCAGTGGCCGGCGCGCTTGCGCTTGACCATGGGAATGACTTTTTCCACGAAGGGGGCGGCGGCGAACAGCGGTGCCGCCGGCGCCCCGCAGGCCACGGTGAAGCGGGCCTGGGGGTAGGTTGCGGCTAAATGCGCCAGCAAGCCGGTGGATAGGACGGCGTCACCGATGCGGCTGGCGGTGACGAACAGGATGCGCAAGGGCCTAAAGCCTCCACAAACGCATGTTGGCGGGCAGTTCCTTGCCACGCCACAGCGCCTTGACGTCGGCGATCAAGCCACCTTGCTTCAGCAGTGCGTCGAAGTTTTCCGGGGTGAAAGCGCAATAAGAATCGTGGGGAACGGCGCCGACCACGCAGTCATAGTCGGAAAGGCCGTCAAGAGCCGGGATCAGCGTCTCGTCATATTCGTGCTTTGCCTCGACCGGATCGGCATAGGGATCGTGCACGTCGACGCTGTGGCCCTTGGCACGCAGGCCGCGGATGACGTCGATGACCTTGGAATTGCGCAGGTCGGGGACGTTTTCCTTGAAGGTCAGGCCCAGCATCAGCACCCGCGACGGACCGGCCAGCAGATCGGAAATCTTGTCGGCGATCCACGGGCCCATGCCGTCGTTGATACGGCGCCCGGCCAGGATGACTTCCGGATGGTGGCCGTTGTCGAGCGCGCATTGCGCCAGATAGAACGGATCGACGCCGATGCAGTGGCCACCCACCAGACCGGGCTTGAAGTTCAGGAAGTTCCACTTCGTGGCGGACGCGTCCAGAACGTCATAGACCGAGATGTCCAGCTTTTGGAAGATCTGGGTGATTTCGTTGATGAAGGCGATGTTGATGTCGCGCTGGGCGTTCTCGATGACCTTGGCGGCTTCGGCGACGCGGATCGAGGCGGCGCGGAACACGCCGCCGCTGGTCACCACCCCATAGACACGAGCCAGCAATTCAGTGATTTCGGGGGTCTGGCCGGCAATCACCTTGGTGATGCGGTCCACGGTGTGCTCGCGGTCGCCGGGATTGATGCGTTCCGGGCTGTAGCCCAGGAAGAAGTCGGTGCCGCATTTCAGCCCCGACACCTGTTCCAGGGCCGGGCCGCAAAGGTCTTCGGTGACGCCGGGATAGACGGTGCTTTCGAACACCACCACCGCGCCCTTGCCCATGACCGCGCCGACGCTTTTGCACGCGCTCATCACCGGGCCCAAGTCGGGGCGGTTGTCGTCGGTGACCGGGGTGGGCACGGTGACGATGAAGACGTCGCAGCCCTTGATGTCGTCGATCTTGGCCGACAGCTTGATGGTGCTGGCCCGCAGGTTGGCGCGGTCCACCTCGCCGGTACGGTCGAAGCCCTGATGCAGTTCGGCGACGCGCGGCTCCGAGATATCGAAACCCACCGTAGGGAAGTGGCGGGCGATGCCGATAGCCAAGGGCAGGCCCACATAACCCAGGCCGATGACGGCGATCTTCGGAGTCTTGTTCATGGCTGAAACACTTCTTTCGTCAAGCGATGGCCGGCAGTTTCAACATACCGGCTTCGGGTTCGTCAACATTTGGTACAATTGTATGGCTCGTTGGCCGTAATCGTTCCACGAAAAGCCGTCCGTCACACGGTGGCCGGCACGGGCGCAGACATGCGGGGTGTCGGGGCGGCAGTGGTTGGCGAAGACCAGCCGCATGGTCACAGCAGCGGCTGGAATTTGGGACGGCTGGCGACACCGCCCAGGAAATGCACACGCCAGGATTCGGTGGCCAGCACCTTCCACAAGGGGGGGGCTTGGCTGGTGTCGCCGGCCCGGAAACGGCGGATGGCGCCGCGCCACCATTTGCGGTCCCACAGGGACGACAAGCCGCCGTCTTCCACCGCCGCCTCGACCGCCGGCAACAGGGCTTGGTGCAGCCAGGTCACTTGGGGGGGGACAAAGCCGTGCTTGCGCCAGCGCAGCCGCACCATGTCGGGCAGGATTCCGGCCATGGCGGCACGCAACAGGCGCTTGGTTTCGCCTTCCCCCATCAGATATTCGACGGGTAGGGACTGGATCAGCTCGTAAATGCGGTGGTCGGTGAAGGGCAGGCGGGCTTCGACGGAATGGGCCATGGAATTACGGTCGCCATACCGCAACAACGTTCCCAGGAAGCCGTCCAAGGCATCACGCCGCAAGGCTTCGTGCAGGTTGGCGGCGGGGGGACGACGTTCGACGGGGACGTCTGCGGCCAAGCCGAAGGCCAGGTCGCTGCCCTTGCCCAAATTGTGCGCCAGCAAGCGGCGCAAACCGGCGGGCAGGCGCGCATGCCAGGGCTGGACCTGGGTCAGGGCGTCGCCATAACGGCTGTGCAGCAAAGGCGAATCGGCGCCGCCGCCACGCAGGTAGGCCGCGAAATATTGTTCGTAGCCGCCCAGGATCTCGTCGGCGCCCTGACCGTCCAGCAACACTTTGACACCGTTCTGACGGGCCAGGCGGAACACGCAGTACTGGGCGTATTGACTGGCCGAATCCACCGGCAGTTCGTTGGCTTCGGCGAAACGTCCCAATTCCGCCAGCAAGGTTTCGGGCTTGGGCTCGACATCGTGACGGACTGGATGGGCCAAGGCAGCCACCGATTCCATATACGGGCCTTCGTCGGCGCTGGTGCCGGGGAAGCGGCCGGAAAAGGTGTGATAGGGGGTGTCGGGACCCAGTTCGCGTCGCGCCAGACAGACGATGGCGCTGGAATCCAGTCCACCTGACAGGCACGAGCCGACGGGAACGTCGCTGCGCAGGCGCAATCGGACGGAATCGGCCAGAAGGTCGCGGAAGGCATCAGCGGCGGCCTGTGGGGTCAGGCGTCGGTTCAGCCGGATGGATCTGCCCAGCCAGTAACAACGAGGCCGTGATGTCAGGTCGTGTTGGTCCAGCACCATGACATGGGCGGGTGGCAACTGCCGGATGGCGGGGAACAAGGTGGCGTCGCCTCGGTCCAGGCCGTCGGCGGGTGAGACCAGGAAGCGGGCCAGCCGGGCATGGTCCACGTCGCCGTCGACCTGTTGTAGGGACAGCAAGGCCCGGTATTCAGAGGCGAAAGCGAAATAGCCGCCGCCCAGAGTGTAAAGAAACGGCTTCTCGCCGAAACGGTCCCGCGCGCAGAACAGCTGGCCCTTGGCTTGGTCCCACAGGGCGAAGGCGAACATGCCGTTGAAGAATTCGACGCAGGCTTCGCCCCATTGCCGCCAAGCGGCGACGATGACCTCGGCATCGCCTTCGGTGGCGAAGACATGGCCGCGTGACAGCAGTTCCTGACGGATTTCCCGGTAATTGTAGATTTCGCCATTATAGGTCAGCGTCACGCCGTGGGCGATGAAAGGCTGGGCGCTGGCGGGAGTGGGATCGATGATCGCCAGACGGCGGTGTCCCAGCACCAGCCGCCCCTCGGCGCCGGCCCACACTTCCGAACCATCGGGGCCGCGGTGGGCCATGGAGCCGATCATGGCCTGGACCGCCGCGGGATTGACAGCTCGTTGGGACGACAAAATGCCGGCGATACCGCACAAGGTCTGGAAATCCACGATTCCGAAGGGTTTGTCAAAGGGTGTACCGCAAGCACGGGCCAGCAACAAGGGTGGAGCCCGATCAATGATTGGGAACCTTGTGGGGTGGCAAACCAAGTTTATGTCTTCCCGCCCCGAACCTCGCAGCACCGATCCGCGTGATATCGCCGGCGACAGGAATTGACGTGGATCGGGTTTATTTCAGCGTTGCCGGGCCACTTGGTCAAACAGCTCGATCAGACGGCTGACATGGTCGTTCCAGTCGAACTGGCTGACCACCCGACGCCGGCCTTGGGCGGTCAGCTCGGCCCGTAAATCCGGGCTTTCGTCAAGCTGGCGCAGCCGTTGGGCCAGTTCTTGGGGGCGGAAGGGGGAATAATAAAGGGCGGCGTCCCCCAGAATTTCGCGGTTGACGGCCACGTCCACGGCGACGATGGGAATGCCGCTGGCCATGGCTTCGGTCATGGGGTGGCCGAAAGTTTCGGATATGGAAGGGAAGATGAAGACGTCGTGGTTGGCATGGATGTCAGGCAGCTTGGCATAGGGGACACTGCCGGTCTCCACCAGGTTCTCGCTGATGCCGCGTTCAAGGTGGAACAGGTCCCGGGCAGAACCGCGGACCTTGCGGATATGGTCCATCTCCATGGTTAGCCGCAATGTCGCTGGCAATCCTTGCTGGCTCAGGATCTCACAGGCCAACACCCCGTCCGAGGGGTTCTTGTGCGGGTAGTAGGTGCTGACGTAAAGCAACTTCAGGGTCCCGTCCTGTCGCCAGGGACGTTGCTTGCCGACATTGAAGGTGTCGAGCAAGGTGCCATACGAATTCACCGAACAATGGTTTTCAAGGTCCGGCGCCCAGTTCAGCAGCATGGAACGCATGGCTTCGGTCGGGGTGATGACGTGGTCGTTGTGGCGTGCTGAAATCAACATCAGCCGCCGCCGCAAGTGGCGCTGTATGGCGGCGTTGAGGCCTTGTTCAGGCGCCACCGTGGACAGGTAGAGGGAATCGAACAATCCGCCTTCGTGCATTAGCAGCAATTGCGGCACGGGAGAATTCAGCAGGCCGAAATTAGCCGACGAGAACAAGACGTCCGCCCGATACTTGTAAATCAACGCACGCCAGATGGTTTGTTCCCACATCAGCTGGCGCAACGGGCTGTAGTTGTTGGCCGCCACTTTGATAACGTTCGGGTTGTCGGGGAAAGTGTCGGGGACCGCCACGCGGAAGTCGATGCCGCGTTTCTGCAGGGCGTCGATCAGGTTGCTGGTGTAGGCGACGATGCCGCCGGTTTTGGCTGAGATGGCATTGATCAGGATACGCATGGAACATCCAGGCTTGAGCTAGAATCTGTCGCCACGCTGCTGGCCCGCGGCATGGTCGGGAAGTTCACCGAAAGCGCTTAGCAGCTGCCGGCCGCTTCCAGTAAGACATCGGCGGTTTGGCGGGCAGTTTTTTTCCACGAAAAGGACTGAGCCCGTTCAAGGCCCTTTCGGCTGAGCCGGGCTGCCAACTCGGGGTCTTCAAGGACGTTCAGCAAAGCCCGCGACATGTCTTCGTGGTCCAGCGGGTTGCACAGCAAGGCGGCGTCTCCGACGATTTCCGGCATGGCCGCAGAAGACGAGCTGACGACGGGGGCGCCGCAGGCCATGGCCTCGACCAGGGGGTTTCCGAAGGTTTCGGCGGTCGAGGGGAACACGAAGACCCGACAGCGGCGATAGAGGTCGGGCAATTCCCGTCCGTCCAGACGACCCAGGAATCGGATGCGGTCGGCGATGCCCAACGATTCGGCTTCGGCGACCAGACGGGAATAATACCAGTCGTCGATTTTTTGTCCGGCGATGCGCAGTTCCAGCCTGGGATGGCGCTGAAAAACTGGGCCAAGGGCCTGAAACAAGGTGTGCAGGTTCTTTTGCACATAGATGTCCGACACCGCCAGGATGAAGTCACCCCTTTCGGCAACCGGTTCAGGGTTGAAGGTTGGGTTGATGCCGTGATGGACGATCCGCACCTTGTCCTCGAACCAATGGTCGAAACCCAAGGACAAGGATTGGGCGGCATAGCGCGAAACGGCGATGGCCCGTTTGGCCCGCAGCAGGGAGAGGAAGGTGATGATCCCCAAGGCGACCCAATAAAGACGTTTGCTCCACCGGGTTTCCGTGCGGGCGACGGCAAGGGCGTTGCGCAACAAGATGACCTGATTGCCCAAGAACAGGCTGCCGAAATTGGCCGGAGAAAAAATCAGGTCGGCGGACATGATCTTGGCCATGATCGGCAAGACGAACTGTTCCCAAATGGTCAGCCGCGCCAAGCCCAAGGGAAATTCGAAGACGTGGACGAAGATGCGTTCATCCAGGGGATGGAACAATTCCAACTGGGTGCGGTGCAGGAATATGTGGGTTTCCAGCCGCTCGTCTTCGGCCAGCAGCGGCAGCATGTTGCGCAGATACGTCACGCCGCCGCCGCTTTTGGCATGCAAGGCGTTGACGACCAGCCGCAATTTCTTGCTCCGGAGATAGCTGTCGAGCGAGTGCGGGCTACGCTGGCCCAACAAGTGGCTGAAGAAGGACAAATCCACGATTCCGGTCAAAGCGTCGCATCACGAGGTTATAGCCAAGTGCTTACCTTCTGCCCAGGGGCGAACTGCTTGCCCTGACGCCGTTGGCCGTGGCACCATGCCGCCGTTTTAGGGCAAAGGGTTTCGGATTGGGCATTTCCTGGTCATTGGGGCACTGGCTTCCGGTATTGCGTCGCGTGTCGGATTCCGGGGCGGTGGGATTGACGATCGACGACGCCCCCTTGCCTGACACCACGCCGGCATTGCTGGATTTGTTGGATCGGCACAAAGCCGTGGCGACCTTCTTCCTGTCGGGGTGCCGGGCGGAACCGCATCAGGACATCGTCGCCGAAATCGTCGCCCGCGGTCATGCCGTTTATGCCCATGGCTGGGATCATGTCCGCTTGGACAAGGCCGGTCCCGACCGCCTTCTGGCCGATATGACCGCCTGCGAGGAATTGCTGGCTCGTTTCCGTCCGACGCCTTACCCCTATCTGGTGCGGCTGCCGCAAAACGGTGGTTACCGCAATGCCACGGTGCACCGGACCCTGGCCCGCTGGATGCCCGGTTGCCAGTTCGCTCACTGGGGAAGCTCGACCGAGGATCATTTGATTTCCACGTATTGCACCGAACCCGAGCACGTAGCGGTGCAATGCGCGCGTGAGGTCAAACGCCTGATGGAGGATCCGCGCTTGCCGGGATCGATCCTGCTGATGCATGACCAGCCCATCAACGAACGTCCCGGCGCGCAGTTCAAGCCCGCCGTCACCGTCACCTTGCTGACCCAGTTGCTGGAAGCGCTGGATCAGCGGGGGCTGAAAACTGTTCCCCTGACCGCCGCCACCGGGCAAAGCTGGTGGTCGCGTTTCGCCTTGGTTTGATCCACATGCGTATCTTGCACACCATTCCCGGCCGAAACTGGGGCGGCATGGAGCATCGCACCATCGAACAGGTGCGCTGGCTGATGGCTCATGGTCATGACGTCTGGCTGGCGGCCCCCGCCGATGGCGAGCCCTATCGCCGTGGTGTGGAGCTGGGCCTGCCCATGGTGGCCATGAGCTTCGACCCGCCGTGGAATCTGGCGACGTTGCGCCGATTGCGCCGTTTCGTCCGCGACAACCATGTCGATGTGATCGACAGCCATTATACCCGTGATGCCAAATCGGCGTTGTCCTGCCTGGGACTGTGTGCGGTGGTGCGCTCGCGCCACGTCAACCAGCCGATGAAGTCGTCCTTCGCGCGACGGCTGCAATGGCGGGCTGCCGACCACGTTATCACTGTCGCCGATTGTACCCGGGACCACCTGCTGGAAATCGGTCTGGCCGACCCGGCGCGGACCACCGCGATCGGTGGCTGGGCGGACGAACGGTTTTTCCAGCTGGCTGACCCGGTGGCGACCCGGTCCCGATTGCGGGCCGAACTGAACCTGTCCGCTGATGCTTTCGTCCTGGTTTGCGTCGCCATGCTGCGTCCCGACAAGGGGCAAGACCATTTGATCCATGCCCTGGGCCTGCTAAGGGACCGCGGATTGCATCCGGTCGCCGTGCTGGCCGGTTCGCCCACCGCCGAAAGCGCCGAATACCAGGCCGGCCTGCATCGGATGGTCGCTGAACAGGCTGTCGACGTACGTTTCCTGGGCTATCGCGACGATATTTCCGAACTGATGCAGATGGCCGACACGGTGGTCATCCCGTCCCTGACCGAGGCCCAGCCGCGTGTCGGCGTGCAGGCCTTCGCCACCGGTCGGCCGGTGGTCGCCAGCGCGGTGGGGGGTGTGCCGGAAATCGTCAGGCACGGGCAAACCGGCTGGTTGGTGCCGCCGGCCGATCCCGCCGCCCTGGCCGCCGCCATCGCCAAAGTGATGACGCAAGGCGAGGACGTGGCCAAGGTCGCCGCGGCAGCCCGCGCCCTGGCCGAGCAGACCATGCGCTTCGACCATCGCATGGCCCAGACCCTGGCAACCTATGAAACAGCCATTCGTCGGGCCAGGTCCCGGGCCTTCCTGCGGGTGCGGCCATGAAGTTGTCCGCCCTGGTGGTCGCCCACAACGAAGAAAAGCGTCTGCCGTCCTGTCTGGAGCGTCTGCGTTTCGCCGACGAGATCGTGGTGGTGTGCGACAAATGCACCGACGCCACCAAGACCATCGCTGAAAGCTTCGGCGCGGTGGTGGTGGAAGGATCTTGGGACATCGAAGGTGATCGTCGCAACCAGGGGATCGACGCCTGTTCCGGCGATTGGATCTTGGAAGTGGATGCCGACGAACACGTCCCCGCCGATCTGGCGGCCGAGATCCGCAAGGTGATCGAGGTCACCAAATATGACTGGCATGAAATCCTGGTGGACAATTACGTCGGTGACCGTCTGGTCCGTCATGGCTGGGGTGCGTCCTACGGCAAAGCGGCCTATCCGGGATTGTTCAGGAAGGGGGCCAAGGTCTGGGGCCGCGACCGCGTCCATCCCAGTTTGACGTGGCGAGGCACGAAAGGCCCGATGCTGGCTCACCGCATCGACCATTACGTCGATCGCAACATCTCGGACATGATCCGGCGCCTGGATTCCTATTCCACCGCCAAGGCCCGCGACTTGCGGGACAAGGGGCAGACCTGGGGCTCGACGGCGGCCAATGTGCGACGGCTGTTTTCCCGTTTCTTCAAATGCTATGTGCGGCGTGGCGGCTGGCGCGAAGGCGGCTATGGCTTCATCATCGCCGTCTGCGCCGGGCTTTATCCGCTGCTGTCGCATTTCAAGGCCAAGTACGAAAAGGACTGATCCATGGCCCGCATCGTCATGACCGACGACGGCATTTCCTTTGATGGCCGCACGCTCGAGGACCGTCCCCTGGGCGGTGCCGAAACCTCGTTCATCGAGATGGCCAACGCCTTGGCGCGGCGCGGCCACGAGGTTCTGGTGTGCAACAAGTGTGACGCCGAGATCGTCCACAAAGGTGTGACGTGGCGGCCGCTTGCCCAAGGTGTGCCCAATGATGCCGACCTTTACATCCCCAATCGCGGCGACAAGCTGCTGGCGCTGTGCCGAAATGCCCGCAAGGTCATTTTCTGGATTCACAACCCGGCCGGCTATTTGTTGAAGTGGCGCTATCAGTGGAAACTGGCGTGGCGCCGTCCGACCATCGTGTTCTCGGGCGCCAGCCATGCCGGCACCTATCCCGGCTGGGGCTTTGCCGGCGGTCGTGAGATCGTCCCTTACGGCGTGACCGACATCTTTTGCCACGCCAATCCGCGCGATCAAGCGCCGCCGCCCCGGGTGGTGTTCACCTCCAATCCCATGCGGTCGCTGGATTGGCTGCTGGATTTGTGGGAAGGCCGCATCCGTCCTGCCGTCCCCGATGCCGAATTGCACGTGTTCGCCGGCATGGCCACCTATGGCGCCGCAGGGGCTGCCAAGGCCGGCAAGATGGGACCGGTTCTCGATCGTGCCGCCGCCTTGGCCGGCAAGGGGGTGGTGCTGCGTGGACCGGTGCCCAAGGCCCAGTTGGTGAACGAATTGGCGGCAGCGCGTGCCTTGCTGTACCGCGGCGACATCGGCGAAACTTTTTGCTCGGCGGTGGCCGAGGCCCAGGCCATGGGATTGCCGGCCGTGCTTCAAGACATCGCCTGCATGAAGGAACGGGTGGTCGAGGGCCAGACCGGCTGGGCCGCCAAGGACGAGGACGAGTTCGTCCGACGCTCGGTGTCCGTACTGTCCGACGACGTGCTGTGGTTGCGGATGCATCGCGCCTGCCTGCAACAGCAGCGATCTTGGGGGTGGGATCAGGCGGCGGCGGAATTCGAGCGTATCGCTGCGTTGAAAATGTGACCTTGGGCGGTGGGTTGTGCTATAGACCCGCGCAAATCTTCTTGCCCACCAGAGGTTAACCCATGTCCGACCTTCGCCCCATCCGTCGTGCCCTTCTGTCGGTGTCCGACAAAACCGGCCTGATCGAATTCGCCCGCTTCCTGGCTGACAACAAGGTGGAACTGCTGTCCACCGGCGGCACCTGCAAGGCGATCCGCGATGCCGGAATCCCGGTGGTGGAAGTGGCCGATCATACCGGCTTTCCGGAAATGCTGGATGGCCGCGTCAAGACACTGCATCCCAAGGTGCATGGCGGTCTGCTGGGCATTCGTGGCAATGCCGAACACGAAGCTTCCATGGCTGAACACGGCATTTCGCCCATCGACTTGCTGGTGGTGAATCTTTATCCGTTCGAAGCCACCGTGGCCAAGGGCGCCGAATACGACGATTGCGTCGAAAACATCGACATCGGTGGTCCGGCCATGATTCGCGCCGCTTCCAAGAACCACGACGCGGTGACCGTGGTGGTGGACGTGGAAGACTACGCTCGTGTCATGGACGAGATGAAAGCCCATGCCGGCGCCACCACGCTCGCCTTGCGCAAGCATCTGGCGGCGACCGCCTATGCCCGGACCGGCGCTTATGACGCCGCTATTTCCCAGTGGTTCGCCAAGGAACTGGGCGACACCTTCCCGCGTCGCGTCGTCGTCGCCGGCGAATTGAAGCAATCCTTGCGTTACGGTGAAAACCCGCACCAGCAGGCGGCTTTCTATGTCAACGGCGTCCAGCGCCCGGGCATCGCCACCGCGCGTCAGCTGCAGGGCAAGGAACTGTCCTACAACAACCTGAACGACACCGACGCCGCCTATGAACTGGCGGCCGAGTTCGACGAACCGACGGTAGCCATCATCAAGCACGCCAATCCCTGCGGCGTGGCCTCGGGCCCCGACATCGTCACCGCCTACAAGGCCGCCTTGGCCTGTGATCCGGTGTCGGCCTTCGGCGGCATCATCGCCATCAACCGCAAGCTGGACGGCGCCACCGCCGAGGAAATCTGCAAGCTGTTCACCGAAGTGGTGATCGCTCCCGAGGCCGACGAGGCGGCTGTCGCCGCTTTCGCCGCCAAGAAGAACCTGCGCCTGCTGGTCACCGGCGGCATGCCCGACCCGTCCCAGGCGTCCATGACGCTGCGCAACGTCTCGGGCGGCTATCTGCTGCAGACCAAGGATAACGGCCGGGTCATGCTGGACGAACTGAAGGTGGTGACCAAGCGGGCGCCGACCCAGCAGGAACTGAAGGACATGCTGTTCGCCTTCCGTGTCTGCAAGCACGTCAAGTCCAATGCCATCATCTATGTCAAGGACGGCTGCACCGTAGGCATCGGCGCCGGTCAGATGAGCCGCGTCGATTCCTCGCGCATCGCCGCCTGGAAGTCCAAGGAAGCGGCCGACGCCGCCGGTCTGTCGCAGCCGGGCACCGTGGGTTCGGTCGTCGCCTCCGACGCCTTCTTCCCCTTCGCCGATGGCCTGTTGGCGGCGGCGGCGGCTGGCGCCACCGCCATCATCCAGCCCGGCGGCTCCATGCGTGATCAGGAAGTGATCGACGCCGCCAACGAAAAGGGACTGGCCATGGTGTTCACCGGCATGCGCCATTTCCGTCATTGACGATGCTGACGGCGGGGACACGGCTGGCTTTCGCGTCGGCCGTCGCCGGTGCGGTGTTGTCGCGCTGGCCGGGGTGGCGGTCAGACGGACAGACGCCGTAAGACGCGGGTGAAGGCTTGTTGCAGTTGGGCCGGCTGAAGGTCTTGGTGGCAGGGCAGCAACAGCACGCGGCTGCGTAACATGGTTGCGGTTCCCGAGGTGATCTCGGGGGGCAGGTCGGGCCATGATTCCGCCGGCAGGCGTTCGGCCCGACAGGCCTGGAACAATCTTTCCGCCTGCTGTTGATTGGCGCAAAGCAGCGGCAGACGATAGGGAGCCTCGGCCAGAATCCCGTCGAACAACGGACGAAGCCCGGGAACAGTGCCGACGACCTCAAGCAAGGCCGCGGCGTTGACGCGGCGCCGGCGGGCGACGAGCTCAAGGTCGGCGGCATCGATCAGGCTGAGGGCGGCGGCACTGGCGCGGGGCTGGCACGGCATGGGGGTGGTTGACGGATCGGCCGTGAAATCGCTTTGGCCGGGCGGGCGCAATCTGGCCCGCAATCCCGCTATCGGGGTTTTTTGCACCATGCGCCGCCAGGCCCAGGCGGTGACAGGGGGGTGATCCGAAGCCATGGCGTTCAAATCGGCGCGCATCGCCGGACCCAGCGCCGTCGCTTGCCGGCGCAAAAGGCACAGGGCACCGTCCGGACACGCCAGAACCTTGTGCTGGCTGTACAGCACCACGTCGCCCAATCGTCCGATTTCCGGGGTGGGGCGCAGCACGTGGGCGCAGTCCTCGACCAGCAGGGCATCATGGCGACGGCAGTAAGCCAGGGCCTCGTCCCCGGCATTGGCCCAGCCGAAATAATGGACCAGCAAGACCAGGTCGGGGGGGGCGCCCTGGCGGTCGTCCGGCCAAAGTGGTGTCAAGCGTTGTGGGTCAAGGGCATAAAAGTCCAGCTCGGCCCCGGTCTGCCGCAATGGCCAAAGCGACTGGTTGCAAATGTATTCCGGCACGGCGACCCGGATCGTACGGCCCCGTTCGACCATCATCGCCCGGGCCAGCAACGCCAGGGACCAAGCGCTGCGTGACAGCCACAAGGCGGTATCGCCGGGATCGGTCAGCCAGCGGTCGGGTTGCGCGTCAATGCGGCTGACGCCCTTGGGCAGACTCAGCAATTGTCGCCATGTGGGCAGGGGAACAGTCTGGATCATGGCGTCGGATCCGCGGTCAGGTCCACCTCTTCGGCTGGGATCAATCGGGACAGGAAGTCGGGGCGCCGACCATCGGCGAAGGGCAGGCGGACCAACATTTCCAGCAGACGCCAGGGCAGCAAGGCCAGTTGTGCCAGGGCGGCCAGGAAGCGGCCTTGGGCCCGGTAATTGCGCCATGCTTCGACCTGGATGATGGCGGTGCGGGTCAGCACCGGAACGATCACCGCACCGCCGTGGCGCTTCAATATTCCCATGTGACGGCGCAAAATGGCCAATGAACAGGCGATCTTGCGCCCGACCTTGCTGGTGATGCCGTCCTCGGCCAGGGTGTAGCGCAGCAAGGGTTCGTCGAAGCAGACGAAGCGGGTTCCGGCCCGGTCCAGGATCGCCAGCCACAATTCGTAATCCTGGGCCGAGCGCAGGCCGGTGTCGAAACCGCCGACGGCGACGGTCACGTCGCGGCGCACCACCACGGTGGAAGACGAGATGAAGCCGCGCAGAAACAAAGTCCCGTAAGGGTCGCCGGGATTGCTGGCCCACCGGGATCGGCTGTCGATGACGTGTTCGCCGTTCTTGCCGACCCCGTAAAGATTGTGGCAGCTCATCAGCAGGTCTTGGGCGAAGTTGACGGCCATGGACCGTTCAAGCTTGGTCGGCAGCCATTGGTCGTCGGCGTCCAGGAAGGCCAGCCAAGTTCCGGTGGACGCCCAGATGGCCCGGTTGCGCGCCGCCCCCGCGCCGTTGTTTTGCTGCCGGAACAGTCTTAGGCGGACACCGTTCATGCGTCCATGCATGGATCGGACAGCGGCGATGGTACCGTCGGTGGATCCGTCATCGACGACGATCACCTCGTGCGGCAGGGTGGTCTGGGCGGCGATGCTGGTCAGGGCGGCGACGATGCTGTCCTGGTTGTTGTAGGCCGGCATGATGACGCTGACATCGGCGCGGGGACGGCTGTCGTCATTCATCGTCAAGGATGTCCGTTAGGCTGGGGACCGAGCGGGCCTGGGCGTCCACGTGGATGCGCACGCTGAGTTCCAACATGGTCAGGGCGTAAAGGCGGAAAGCATTAGTCACCGGATCCGCCAACAGCGCATCGATGCCCTCAGCCCGGAACCAGCCGCGTTGGCGGCTCCGACGGCTGGTCAGCAGGCGTCGGGCAACGGGCAGCAGGCTGCCACCCATCCAATTGGGGACCGGCGAGGCGAAGCCCTGCTTGGGGGCGTTCAGCACTTCGGCGGGCAGCATGGTTGCGGCCATCCGCCGTTGCAGCCCCTTTTGCCGGTTGCCGGGGGTGCGCAAGGCGGCGGGCAAGGCCAAGGCGGCTTCCACCAGCCGGTGATCAAGGAAGGGAACCCGGCCTTCGACGCTGGCCGCCATGGTGGTGCGATCCAGCAAAAGCAGCAGATCCTCGGGCAAATAGGTCTGGATGTCGGCGGCCAGCAGGCCGCCCTGGCGGTCGCCCTGCCAAAGGTCGAAGGCGGCACTTTGGGCCGCGGCCGCCGGCTGCCGGCCCAATCGGCGGACCCACGGCGTCGGAAATTGGGTGCTGTGTCCGGCCAGATAGGCACCGGGATCGTCGTCCCAGGACTCGGCCCGCTGCAATTGCCAGCGGCGGGACGGCGCCAGCAGGCCGATCAGCGGCAGGGCCGAGCGGCGCAGGGAGCGGGGCAAACGCCGCCAGGCCGTCTCTTGCGGCAGGGAAAAATAGCGGCCATAGCCGGCGAACAATTCGTCGCCGCCGGTTCCGTTCAGCACCACGCGGATGTCGCGTCCCAAGACATGGTTGATCAAATGGTTGGGCAACAGGCTGGCGTCGGACAGCGGTTCCTCGCAATGCCAGGCCAAGGCGGTCAAGTGCTCGGTCACCTGTTCCAGCCCCAGGTCGAAACAGGTGTGTACGGCACCGTAACGTTTTGCCACCAGGGCTGCCAGCGGTGATTCGTCGCGGGATGCCCCGGTGAAGCGGACGGTGTAGGTATGCAGCGGGCGGGAACTGTTCTTGGCCGCCAGGGCGGTGATCAGGCCGGAATCAAGGCCACCCGACAGCAGCACCCCCAGCGGGACGTCGCTTTGCAATTGCAGGCGGACGGAATCTTCCAAAAGCGCCAGCAGGGAATCACGGGCGTGGTCGTCGCTTTCATAGGTGATGGCGGCGGCGTGCGGCTGCCACCAGCGGGTGACGGTCACGGTGCCGGTGGCGTCGATGTCAAGCCGGTGGCCGGGCGGCAGCTTGTGCACACCGGCATAAAGGCAGCGCTCGCCGGGCACATAGCCATGCAGCAGCCAACTGTCCAGGACGCTTTCGTCAATGGCCGGGCGGATCAGGCCCGACGCGAACAGCGCCTTGATTTCGCTGGCGAACAATAAGGCGCCGCTGTCCGTCCGAGCCCAGTAAAGCGGCTTGATGCCCAACCGGTCGCGGGCCAGCAGCAACGAATGGCTGTCGCGGCGGTAAACCGCCAGGGCGAACATGCCGTTCAGCCGCTCCAGGAAGTCCGGTCCCCATTGCGCTTCGGCGTTCAGCGCCGGTTCCATGTCGCCGTGGGTGGAAAAGACATAGCCCAGGGTTTCCAGCTCGGCCCGCAATTCCAGGAAATTATAGATTTCCCCATTGCCCAGCAGCACCCGCTGTCCACCCTGTTGGACCAGCGGCTGGTTGCTGGTGGCCAGGTCGATGATGGCCAAGCGGCTGAATCCGCCGACAAAGCGCCGGTCGTCGGAAACATGGATGCCGGTGCCGTCGGGGCCGCGATGGCGGATCACCGCCAGCATGGCGTTCACGTCCGCCGCCATCGGCTGGGTGCCGTGGGGATGGAAAATACCGACCAGACCGCACATTCAGATGACCTCGATGATGGTTTGGCCGCTCCAGGGCAGGGCGGCGTTCTGGGTCAGTACGACCGCATGGCCGGGGCGGCCACGGCCATACGAGGTCCACAGGGTTCTCGGCTCGATTGTGATCGTCGTCCCCGTCGCGCTCAAGCGGAACCGCTGTCCAAGGATCACACCGCCGGATTCGAGACGGATGTCGAGCGGGGTATGAAACCGCCGGACCAGGGGGTGGCGTCCTTTCCCGTCCACATGGTCGGTGATGATCAGGCGATCCTGGTCCAGGGTCAGGGTCCGGGACACTGTTCCGATCCCAAAACGACAATATCCGGTAAAGGCGATGGTGGTCGATTGGGAGCAAAGCCTGACTTCAGGTGCCGGGCCGGCGACGTCATGGCGGAAGCGGTCGTCGAAATAAGGCTTGTTCGCCGGATAAGGGTCGGCATCCGCCAGGGTGATGCCATTGTGGGCGGCGGCTGAGCGATAGAAGGCGGCATCGCCGCTTTCACCATAGCCGCCACGACCAGGATCGACGATCACCGGCAACGTGCCGTGATGCAGTTCGAAACTGCCCATATCCTGATGAGCGTGCCCCGGATAGAACGGCCATCCGCCCGGTTCGGCGCGGGCCAGCAGGGCCCAGTCGCCGTCCTGTAGCCGCAGGAAGCCGTCGGCTGCCGCCAAGGCGGGGTCGGAAGCCGGCAATGTGCCCAGAAGACCTTCCAGGCTTTTGATTTCGTCGTCGGCCAAGCCGGCGGTCCAGCCTTGGCCGAACTGTCCGGTCCACAATCCCGCCAGATGATCGGGGGGCGAATCGGGGGAAATGTCGCCGATCAACGGCATGCCGCCGGGCAGAACCAAAGACCGAGCGGGGGTGGCCAGCCGTCGGGTCAGCGCTTCCAGCCTGTCGGTTTCGGGGCGGGCGTGGCGGCGGGCGCAAAACCAGACGTCGGCGTAATTGCGCAGATAAAGGAAGTGGTAATGGCTTGATCCCTCGCGCAGCAGGCCCGAGGGCAGCAGCAGCCTGTCGGCCTCGGCTTCCAGGATGGCGAGACCGGCCTGGGCGGCCTCATCGATGCCCAGTTCCACCCCCAGCCGGTACAATCCGCGACCGTTATTGGCCAGATGGTTGTGGGTGGCGGATTCGCCTTGGTATTCCAGCCGCGCCAGGATGCGCGGGGCATGACCGGCCAGAACGGTCAGAAAATCGTCCTGCGGTGCCGGCACGCCGTGGCGGCGGGCGTAATCCAACAGGATGCACACCCGTTCGGCGGCGGTATAGGCCTCCCATGCCAGCCCGTCCCAGCCGTCCGCGTGGCGCTGGCACCACTGGTGCCACAATGCCCAAAGCCAATCCGGTGAAACGTCAGGATTAAGCGGCAGCCAGGCGAAGCGGTGCAAGGCCGCTTCGGTCTCGATGTCGGCAAAAGTCCGGCCGAAGGCTTGCGACGGCTGGCTCAGCACCACGGTTTCGCCCGGCAGATCCAGGCGCAGAGGGGCATCCGGCTCGGCCGGGGCGGCGGCCGGCCGCAGCCAGGGTGCGCAGGCGGCGGAAAAAGACACGGGAACGGACAGATAAGCCGGGTGGCTGCCGGCGGCCAGCATGGGTGGCGCCGTCACCCGACCCAGCAGCCGGCGACCCAAATAGCGCCGCAGCACCGGATCGCGGGCTACTTGCTCCAGCTTGCGCAATACCGATCGCATGGCGGTATTTCTCCTGTCGCGGCGACGATCAGTCGGGCACCCGGTTGTCGGTCAGTCCGCGGATGGCGGCCCGGCCCATCAGGATGACCGCTTCCTCGGCGCTGCCGCCGATATGGGGGGTGGCCAGGAAATTGGGCAGGTTCAGAAGCTCGGCATCCAGCGGCGGTTCGGGGTCGAACACGTCGAAGGCGGCCCCGGCCAGCCGCCCGTCCTTCAGCATGGCCTTCAGCGCCGCCTCGTCCACCAATCCACCTCGCGCGGCATTGATCAAGATGGCGTCCGGGCGCATCAGCGCCAGACGTTCTGCATTCAAAATAAGACGGGTCGAGGAATCCAGGGGCAAGTGCAAGGTAACTACGTCAGCCTGGCGCAACAGGTCGTCCAGGCCGCTTTTGACGATACCGTGGCGGGCGTAGAATTCGGGGAAGTCCAAGATGTCGTGAGCCAGCACGGTACAGTTAAAGGCTTGCACCAGAATGGCCGCCAAATCCTTGCCGATATGGCCGCAGCCGACGATGCCGACGACGCGGTCCGACAGGTGGCGGCCCATGAGTTGGCGGAAGGTGCCGCTGCGCACTTCCAGATTGGCTTCGGGCACGCGGCGTAACAGGGCGATGGCGGCGGACAGAACCAGTTCGGTGACCGAACGGCGGTTGACGCCGCCGGTCCAGCCCAGGCGCTTGCCCAACCGGCGCATGCTGTCCAGGTCGATCATGTCCAGGCCGACGCCGTATTTGCCGATGGCTTCCAGCTCGGGCAGGGCGGCCAGGGTGTCGGCATCAAGGCGTTCCAGCGCGGTGATGGCATGGTCATGACCGGCAAGAAAAGCGATCAGTTCGGCCCCGGCCAGGGACTTTCCGGCATCGTTGAAGGTGATCTGGGCCTGGGGGTGGGCGGCGATCAGCTCGGCCCGCAGCAGCGGATGGCGGGAAAACGACCGCGAGGCGACGGCGATACGGCGCGGCGCGCTCATGCCCGCCGTCCATGGTTCAGATAGTCGACGCACAGGTCGCGGAAGCGCTGGTCGGCCGCCACCACCACGCGGGCGACGCCGCCGTCGGGCTGGGGCAGGATGACGGTGACCTGGCCGGCGCCGGTGTTCTTCTTGTCTTTGGACAGCGCCGCCATGAACGGGTCCAACGGGATCGGCACATCCTCGAAGCCTTGGTAGTTGGCGGCCAGCACCGCATGCATGCGGTGTTGAGCCGATCCGTCTTCCAACCCCAGTCCGGCGGCGATGGCGGCGGCCATGTCCATGCCGATGGTGACGGCGATGCCGTGGGGAATGGCGAAATGGGTGGCCGCCTCGATGGCATGGCCGAAGGAATGGCCGAAATTGAACACCAGACGCGGACCGGTGTCGAATTCGTCCGTTTCGATATAGCCCTTCTTGATTTCCAGGGCGCGGCGGATCGCCCGGTTCAAGACAGCGTCGTCGGTGAACAGCGCGTCGAACTCGGCGGCCAGGGTGTCGAAGGCGTGGGCGCCGGCGATGGCGTGCACCTTAAGGATCTCACCGACACCGGAATGAATTTCCCGGCGGTCCAGGGTTTCCAGGAACCGGGTGTCCAGCACGATGCGGCGTGGCGGCTTGAAGGTACCCAGAATGTTCTTGGCGGCGCCGCAATTGACCGAGCTTTTCGAGCCGATGCAGGAATCCGCCTGGGCCAGCAAAGTGGTGGGAATGAAATGCCAGTCCACCCCGCGCAGCATGGTCGAGGCCAGGAAACAGGTGATGTCTTGGATGATGCCGCCGCCGATGGCCAACAGCACGTGGTCGCGGCGCAGGCCATGGGCGACTAGCTGTTCCACATAGGGCGGGAAGGCGTCCAGCGACTTGTTGTCCTCGGTCGCCTCGACGCGCAGCACGCTGGCGGCACTGTCGAGGATGGACGCCAGCCGTTGGCCATGCAAGTCGGCGACGCGGGAATCGACGATGACGTGACAGGGCTTGCCGTCTGCGGCCAAAGCCTCGGGAACGCGGTCGAAGTCGACGCGGTACGGACCGCAATGAGAGGCGATGACCAGGGATTCAGACACGGGTGAAGCCTCCGTCCACGGCGATGTTCTGGCCGCTGACATAGGTGTTTTGCGGACCGGCCAGCCAAGCGACGAAGGCGGCCACTTCTTCGGGCCGTCCCAGGCGGCGGGCAGGGACCTTTGCGGCCATCTCGTCGATTCCGGCCTGGCCCAAGACCCGACGGGTCAGTTCCGTGTCGATGAAGCCGGGTGCCACGCAATTGGCCAGGATGCCGAACTGCGCCACCTCGGCCGACAGGGCGGCGGTCATGCCGTCGACGGCGAATTTCGACGCTGAATAGGGGGCGCGGCCTTCCTTGCTGATTTTGCCCCAGATCGAGCTGATGGTGACGATACGTCCCCATTGGCGCTGCTTCATGGCCGGCAAAACCGCCTGGATCAGGCGAAACGGCGCGGTGACGTTCACCGCCTGGATGCGGGTGAAATCAGCGGGGTCAATCTCTGCGAAGGGGCCGACCTTGTTGATGCCGGCATTGTTGATCAGGATGTCGGGAGCCAGTTCCGTCAACCGGGCGGCGCATTCGTCAAGAGAGCGCGGATCGGTGAAGTCGGCGGCCACATAGCCACAGCCCTCGGGCGCCTGGGCCGCACCCTCGGCACTGGTGCCGGTCACGGTGACGGCGGCACCGTCGGCCAGCAGATGACGGGCGATGGCGGCGCCGATGCCGCGGGTGCCGCCGGTGACCACGGCGCAACGGCCGGCCAGCGGCGCGGATTCAGCCTTCGGCATCCCGCAACCCCCATTTCTGTTTCCATTCCGGGTCGGCGCAATAGATCTTGTAGACCAGGGCCATGGTCTTCAGCGCGTCGTCGGACGACCCCTCGCTGATTGGGCGGTCACGGGCGATGGCATCGGCGAAATCAGCGATTTCGTCGGCCCAGGACGGATCGTTGTTGTAGCGGGTGGTCTGTTCGCGCGGGTCGCCGGCGCCATTGTCGCAGGCCCAGGCCACGGTCAGCGTTTCGGCCCCGTAACTTTTCGACCCGGACAGGATGCCCGACAGGATCAGCGACCCCTTTTCCAGGGTGATGTCCAACTGGAAACGGTGACGCCACTGGGTGGCGGAAGAATGCAGCATGGCGACAGCGCCATCCTTGGTGCGCATCAGCGCATAGGCGTTGTCTTCGATGTCGTGGCCCCAGGCGCGGTTCGAGACGAAGGCGTGCACGTCGACGAACTCGCCACCGAACAGGCGCATCAGGTCGACCATGTGAATGCCCTGGTCCAGCAAGATGCCGCCGCCGGCGATGGCGCGCTTTGACCGCCAATCGCTTTGGCCGAAGGAAATGATGGCCGACTTGCCATAGACCCCCTTCATGTCGATCAGGCCGCCCATGTTGCCCGAGCGCACCAGGGCCAGGGCGTCGCGCACCGAATCGTGGTAGCGGTGGTTGAACCCGTATTTCAGGCGCAGCCCAGGGTGTTGGCTTTCCACGTCGATGACCGCGCGGATATCGGCGACGTCCCGTCCCGGCGGCTTTTCGCAGAAGACATGTAGTCCCTGGCGCAGGCCGGCCATGGTGACCTCGGCGGCGACGTCGTTGGTCAGGCAGACGAACAGCACGTCCAGCTTTTCGGCGTCGAGCAGGCGATGGGAGTCGCGATAATAGCGCACGCCGTCAGCCATGGTCCCTTCTTTGGTGAAGGTGCGGTCGCACACCGCCACGGTGGTGAAGGCGGGATGGGCGTCGATGAAGTGGCGGCGCCGTTTGCCGACGATGCCATAGCCGGCGATACCGACCCTAAGCGTGTTCATGTCAGACCTTGAGATAAAGCGAGGTGGTGGGGTCGTCGCGCAGCATCTGTTCGCCACGGTCACGGTCGGCGGGGGTGTCGATGCCGATCGTTTCGGTTTGCGTGAAAATCATCCGTACGGTCAGGCCGTGTTCGACCAGACGCAACATGTCGCAGGATTCGATGATTTCCAACGGCGTCGGCGGCAATTGGGCGAAGCGGGCCAGGAAGGAGGGGGCGAAGGCCATCACCCCGGTCTGCTGATAGCAGGCCGCGTCAGGGGCGCGGCCGCGCGACGGGATGGCGGCGCGCGAGAAATACAGCGCCCGCCCGTCGGGGGCGGCGACCACCTTGACGGCGTTGATGTCCTCCATGTCCTGGGGCCGATACAGCCGACTGGCCAGGTTGACCACCGGCTCGCGGCGGGTTTCCAGGGCTTCGACCACCTCGGCGATCATCTGCGGGCTGACCAGAACCTCGTCGCCCTGCACCATCACCACCACGTCGTCGTCGTCCAGACCCAGGTCAAGGGCGGCCACCGCCTCTTCGACCCGGTCGGTGCAGCGTTCGTGGCGGTCCGAGGTCATCACCGCCTCGAATCCGTGCGCCTGGGCGGCATCGACGATTTCTTGGTCGCAGGTGGCCAGGATCACCCGTTCGAAGCCGCCATAAAGACGGCAGCGCTGGGCCACGTGAATGACCAGGGGCAGTCCCAGCAGCGGAATCAGCGGCTTGCCGGGAAACCGGCTGGACCCCATGCGGGCCGGGATGACACAGACGCGGCGGGTCATGACGATAATGCGCTCTCGACGATGGTTGTGGGATTGCCCAAGGCCGCCCTTAGGGCGACGATGTCGGTGGAATAGGCGACGAAGCGATAGCCTTCGGCGATGCGGGCCTGCAACTGGGCCGGGTCGGGCGCCACCTGGTGGATGCCGGACGGCTTGCCGGCCTGAAGACAGGCCGAACGCACCCGATCCATGGCGACGACCACGTCCGAATGATTGAAATCCCCGGGATGGCCCAGATCGGCGGACAAGTCGTAAGGCCCCAGGAACAGGGCGTCCACCACGTCGAGGCGGGCGATGTCCTGGGCGGCGGCGGCACCGGCGGCGGTTTCGATTTGCGGCACCAACAGCGGGCGGAATCCCAGATAGTCCTGGAAGCTGTCGCCCCAGCCATTGGCCCGGCACAGCGACACGCCGCGGCGGCCGGCGGGGGGATACAGGCAATGGGTGGCGAAATCGGCAAAGGCCGAAGCTGATTGCACAACCGGAACAATCAGTCCCAGGGCTCCTGCGTCCAGACAGCGCCGCGCCAGGATGGGGTCGTGGCCCGGCAGGCGGACCAGCGGTGCCGCACCGCGCAACTGGCAGGCGGCGAACAAGGCGGGTAGGTCGGCGACACCGATCTGGCCGTGTTCCATGTCGGCGGCGACCCAATGAAAACCGCAGCTGGCCATGGCCTCGGCGATCAACGGTGACGACGTGCCCAGCCACCCCCCGACGCAGGGCAGGCCGGAGGCCAGACGTTCACGAAGTTGTTTCATTGCCTCAGCAAATCCTTCCACACGGCCAAATCGACCAAGCCGAAAACGCTGTCGCGACCGATGGTGGCGGGCACGGGCAATGTGGCCAGGGCCGCCGTCAAACCTTCGGCATCGGCGACCGCGATATCAAGCTGTTTTGGCAGAATATCAAGGGCTATGCAACCACGGGGACGGAAGCCTGGCGCCGTCATGGGTGCAGCGCCTCGAAAATCCTGAGGTCTTGGGCGGTGTCGATGTCGAGCGAACGTTCCGCCGGCATGATGCTGCCCACGGTTTCGTCGGTGAAGAAACAGCGGGTCCGGCGCAGCCAGTCGACATGGGCGGCGTAGACGGCACCGTTCACCGTGTAGCAGGGCGGCAGATCCTGGCGGCGCTTGCCACGGCCGGCATCACCCAGAATGGGGGAGAGCACGCCGCCCGCGGCCAGTCGAAACATCCATTCCGGCGGCTTGGATACCGGGCAGATGCTGACGCAGGACGGGGCCCCGCTGTCCACCAGCTGTTTCAGGCATTGATCAATGTCGACGGCCAGCCGTTGCGGCGACGTGGGCTGCAGCAGCACCACCACGTCATAGGGGCGATCCAGGCGGTCCAGGGCGTCAAGGACGGCGTCCTCGCTGCGGGCGGTGTCGCCGGACAGTTCGGGGGGGCGGATGAAAGGTACCTCGCAGCCCCATTGACGGGCGACGGAGATGATTTCGTCGTCATCCGACGACAAGATGGTGCGATCCACGTGGATGGCCTGATGGGCTGCCTCGATGGTCCAGGCAATCAGCGGCTTGCCGGCGGCGGGCAGCACATTCTTGCGCGGCAATCCCTTGGAACCGCCGCGGGCGGTGATCACCGCCACCACGCTAAGAGAATCGATCATGGTCAAGCCACCACTTGTGTCGGAACGATCTTCGCACCTGCGAAACGGATTGTACCCCATCTTGCGCGGCTGATCACACGTGACGGCGGTCTCAAAACTGGAAATAGACGAAATTCCGTATTCCCAGGCTGGGTACGGCCGTCATCAGCAAGAACGTGGAGATCACCGCTGAAGCGGTCACCGAAAGCCACCACGGCACAACGACGGGACCGCGTTTTTCCAGAACCCTCAGTCCCCAATGCTCGGCTCCGATCACAATCGTGCAGATGATCAGGAAAGCCAGCAAGGACAAGGGAACATAGGTAAAGGGGCGTGGCTCGATGAAGCCCGCCGCCATGGCCTGCAGCGCGCTTATGTCGGCGACCCGGAAAACCCACCAGGCAAGAAAAACGAAAAGCAACGTAACGCCGCCGCGCAGGACCCCCGGGGCGGTCCAGGGAACATGCTTGCGGAACAATTGCTCGACCACCAGGGCAAGGCCGTGGAAGGCGCCCCACAACATGTAATTCCAGGCCGCGCCGTGCCATAAACCGGACAAGGCCATGGATGAAAAGACGTTCAGCGCGACCCGCGGCTCGGACCGGCGCCCCCCGCCCAGCGGGATATAAAGATAATCCCGGATCCAACTGGACAAAGACACATGCCAGCGTTGCCAGAATTCTCGTAGCGACGTGGCCGAATAAGGGGCGAGGAAGTTTTCGCGGAACTTGATGCCCAGCAGGCCGGCGCTGGCGATGGCCATGTCGCTGTAACCGGAAAAATCAGCATAAATCTGAATGCCGAAGGCCAGCACGGCCAGCACGACCAATTCAGGCGAAACCGATCCCGGATTGCTGAAAACAGGATCAACCAGCGAACCGGCCAGGCGATCGGCGATAAACACCTTCTTGGCCATGCCCCAGCAGAAGCGTAACAACAGTTCCGCTGTTTCTTGTCGTCCCGGGGGATGCCAACGGGCATGCAGTTGGGGCAGAAAGTCAGTGGCGCGGACAATGGGGCCGGCGACCATGTGGGGGAAGAAGCAGATATAGAGCGCCAAAGCGACGAAGGATTGCTCTGGGGCTTGTTTGCCGCGATGGACATCGGCGACGTAGCTGATGGCGTGAAAAATAAAAAAAGATATGCCGACAGGAAGAATAATATTAAGGCTGGACCATCCGGCATCGACGCCCATGGTCTTTATTGAATCAATAAAAAAGTTAAAATACTTGAACACAAACAGAATGCCAAGAAGCATGGATATGCTTAAGAGAAGAATCAATTTTCTATTATATTTATTTTTGTCGCTTACAAATAAACCGCCCATATAGGCTATGCTGGCCACGGCAATGATCAGGGACAAAAATCGATAGTCCCACCAAGCATAAAAAACAAAAGACATCACCAGAATGAATCTATGCTTCCATTGATCCCCGGGAATAACGCGGATAAAGAAAATAGCAATCAATAGAAAGACTATATAGTCGATTGAATTAAAAGTCATTTCAACAAACCCACAATGGCCTTGGCGAGCACGACTTTATCTTCTTCCCGTCGAATGTGATCGCAATTGGTAGCGAAGCTAAGGGGGGACAGGGCCAAGCGCTCGGGAAAATCCAGCATCACTTCAATCGCATTCTCCTGGCCCCATTTGCGCAAATAGGCGTTGCCGATCTCCTCGACACCGTTTCTCTGGTCGTCTTGCTGCTGGATGTCCCCTACCGGGGCTTTGACCACCAACAGGTCCTTACCGAATCGCGCGGCCAAGGCGTCCATGGCTTGGGCATTGATGGGCAGGATGCGGTAATCGTACTGGCCGGCATCGTTGCACGAGGCCAGGCGCCGCCCGATCAACAGCCGTTCCGACGATTGCTGAAGCACCTTGGTCATTGGCTGGGGGAAGTCTTTCCAGCCACGGGCCTGCGCGAAAGCGGCGAAACCCGAGACATGGGCAAATCGGCTGATCCACGATTGAGGCGGCTCGTAACCATTTTGCCGGATCAATTCCGCACCGACGGGAAACTGCTCAAGCGCCTCGATGCGGACGAAATTCATCTCGAAGTTGGAGAACACATAAACAATCTTGCTGCCTGGGGGGAACTGTTCGAACACCGGACTGGCGTTCTTCATGGCGGCATAGATCAGCGATGGGGTTCCGCCCCCACCCAAGGACAGGTTGAAACCTTGATGGGGCAGCCCGGCGTCCCGCAAATTTTGGTTCAAAAGGGCTTCATCCACCCCATCGCGGCCGCGGGATGACCCGATCACGATCAACCAGGGCCGTTTCGGGTCGGCAGTGCGGACAAAGTTTTCATAATTCGGGAAGCTCAGGGAAGTGTCGGGAACAAAACTCAACAACACCCGATCTGCGACGAGCATCAACGCGATGAACAAAAATATAGGCGTATAATTTTTCAATGTTTTGCCGTCGATTCAGGCGTGGATGGGAAAATTCATATCCCTACATCTTTTCAAGAACTGAAATAAAACCGGCGGCAAACAAACGCGCCGACCAATGGCGGCACAGTTCTTTTTCCTTATCGATGCTCAGCTGTTCCAACTCGGGGTGTTCGGCGAACAGCATCGGCGGCAAAGTGTGCATGCGCAGGAATATCTGGTCGATTTCCCGGAAGCCGAAACCCCGTGCCTTTTCGGCATAAGCGAATGGGATTTCCGTGGTCATTTCCAAGGTGTCCCGAATCGAGGCGAACTTGGTGCCTTTTTCGGGCAGCTCGGCGTTGGTCAGCAAAGCGGCGACCATGGCGGTGGCATCCGTCAGCGCTTGGCCGGAGAAGAAATGAGGCAACAGCTCGCGATTGTAAAATTCCACGGTGAAGCGGTTCATGGTGAAAAGGTCGAACAATCCGTTGATGTGCTGGAGCAGCAATACTCCGTCGTCCTTCAGCACACGATGGATTTCGGCATAGGTCTTTTCCTGATTGGCGGGCGACAGATAGCCCATGACCCCCAGGCAGACGACCACATCCATGGATTTGTCGGCCCATGCGGACAAATCGGTGATCGAACCCTCGCGGACCCGCTGGGGGTCATGGCCATGCTCGACGAGCAAGGCCTGCGCCGCCGTCACCATGTTAGGAGCGAAGTCGATGCCTTCACCGTCCCACCCCTGGTCCAGCAAATGCGTCAGAACGTCGGCGCTGCCGCAGCCGGCGTCGAGCAATCGCCCGCGAGGCCGGTCCTGCAGCAATTCCAGGATGCGCTCGCGGCGGACTTCGTAGGTCGGATAACGAACAGAAGGATTGGTGCCGTAGCCATAAGCCTTCTGGCGATGGCCCTTGCTGGCTTCTTCGTTCCAGTAGTTCCGGGTCTTCTCATTCATTTGGGCTATAATCCGTTCGTTCGATCATGAAGGCGTGCAAGGTATACTTACCCGAGGGACAGCGGGTGCGGCCGATACTTTCCGCCCGTAGGCCGGCGCGCCGGGCCAGCAGCGCGATGGAGGGAACACTGAAGGCATGCCAGTGTTCAAGGAAGAATTCTTGGCGATGAAGGCCGTCATGCAGGGCTTCCTCGCCGTCGGGTAGTTCGACATAAAGCCAGCCACCAGGCTTCAGAGCCGCCTTGGCCCGTGTCAGCGCCTTGACGGGATGTTTGATGTGTTCAAGCACCTTGTTGAAGGTGATCAAGTCATAGCGGCTGGGAAAGCTGCTGGTCATGGCGTCGCCGACAAAAGCATCAACGCCAGCGGCGCTTTTAGCATGGGCGACTGCGGCCGTGTCGGGATCCATGGCGCTGATGTTCCAACCGACTTGGCGCATGGCCGCCGGAAATACCGCCGAACCCGAACCGATATCCAGGGCGGTGCGGTCACCGGGTGCACCCAGGTAATCAAGGATACGGTCGACCCGCTTCCAATTGTCCGATTGCTCCCTGGGCAAGGACATCACACGCTCGAACTGCCGTTTTAGGCCATCGGTGAAGGCGGCGGCGTTGTAGCCTCCCTGGTACAGGCTGTCCAGGTCGTGGTCGTGTAAATTGCGCAGGTGGCCGCATACCGGGCAACGCCACAACTCACGATAATAGCTGCCAACCTTGAGATCTTTTTCCCCTGGGCCCAGATGGTCGTAGACGGCGATTAATTCCTGCGACGCACTTAGACACAAGGGGCAGGGGGGACAGGTGAAATGGGATTGGACCACGGTACTCATGTTTCCTGCCGTGTCGTTGCCAGGACCGCTTCGGCAATGGCGAGATCAAGAGGATTGCGAACTGCCGTGGCAGCTTTACGGCTAAGGACGTAATGACCAATCCGAGCCCGGGTCAGGTCACCTCGGGTTTGGCGATAGAAGGATGCCCGCGCCAGGACGGCACCGCCGGCATGGCGGTATAGGTAGTCGCGTTCGAACCGCATCTTGGTCAGCATGGAATTCGTGCCCACCGGGCGCAAGCCGCTGCCGGCGTGCTGGAAGAACAGGTCGTCCTCGGGTAGTACGCCAAGGACTAGGTCGATGTCGTCGAACACCCGCATGACGTTGACCGCCTTGTCTAGATAGAACGAGGTCCGTAGCGGATACTCGACGTTGAGTAGCAGCAGGGCATCCGGGCTGAAAGTAGCCATTTCCATGGCTTCCAAAATCGTCTGGCTATAGGAAACGTTCTCCAGCGCCTGATCGCGGGAACGATGGTGCAAGATTACCCGCTCGCCCCAGGTGGCGGCGACCGCCTCCAACAATGCCTGATCGGGTGACGAGACGACCAGACCGCCCAGGGTTTCAGCTTCCAGAGCGCTGGCAATGGTCCAGTCGATCAACGGGAGACCGTCCAGTGTCGCGCGTGACAAGCATTTTGGATCGATGCTGGGGCCGCGCACGGGCAAAACCGCCAAAGTGGCCAGTTCGGGGCGGTTGACCCGGTCGGCGTGGGCCTTGAGGATTTCCGAACGGGTCTTCAGGATTAACTCGTTCTTCTCCGTCAGGTTGTTGCCGTGCCGACGATAATAAAACAGTGGCAGGTTGATGTTGCGTACGGGATAGCGGTCGATGATCTTCAGCCACAGGTCGTAGCCGTCTTGGCAACGGAAGCCCGAGCTGTAAGCGCCGACCTCGAGCAGGCATTCGCGTCGGATCATGGTGCAGGCGCCATGAGCCGGCTGATCCAGTAAGGTGACCTCGCTCTGGAAATTGTTGCGTCGTTCTTGGCCGGTTATCTGGCCTTCAGCATCGACATAGTACCAGTCGGGAAACACCAGGGCCAATTTGGGTTCGGCTTCCAAGAGGTTGGCCATGATCAACAGGGCATTTTCATCAAGGAAATCGTCGGCATCCAGGCGCATGATGTATTTGCCGCGGGCCGCGCGAACACAAATATTATTGGTGGCGTTCAGGCCTTTGTTGTTCTGCAAGATGATCCTGATACCAGGACGGCCTTCGTATTCGCGGATGATGTCGCTGGAATTATCGGTCGAACCGTCGTCGACGATGATCAGCTCGTAGTCGGTGAATTGCTGGGCCAGAACGCTGTCCACCGCTTGGCGCAGATAGCGACCGTAATTGTAATTGGTGATGTAGACGGTAACCAGGGGATTGGCGGACATTTGTCTACTCGATTTCGAAGGTGCGGGCCAGGGCGACCAGATCAGACAACGGCGCCGTGATGAAATCGGGTCGGCGGGCGGCAATCCAGCGGAAACGCTCCAAGTCGGTTTGGTCGTCCACAGCCAGCTGCACTCCGTTCATGCCCGGTTCGACATTGAGCAGCACATCCATACGTACCTGCTCGGGATTGTCATAGAACACCTTGGTGACGTGCTCACGGTGCTCGGGGATATGCATCGCCGTACAGGCCCGTTCCATCGCCGCGTAGCCAATGACTTCGGCGCTGACGCCAAACGGATAGCTGCGGCCGACCACGTTGGTCACCAAATCCCATCCGCCTCGTCGGAATCGTTCGACCGCCTGGCTAAGTAGGGCAGGGCGGTTGAGCGGGCTGTCGCCGTTCAGCCGCAATGCTCCGTCTAGATTTAACTGGCGCATGGCGGTGAGGAAGCGGCCCGCCACATCATCCAATGACCCGCGCACGCAAGCGATGCCTTCGGCGTGAGCGAAGGTTTCCAATACATCGTCTTCGGGGCGATCAGAGGTGGCCAGGGCAATGGCGTCCAGGCCGACGACGTGCCGACAGATGTCGATGACATGGCCAAGCAGTGGACGGCCGGCAACCTGGATCAGCGCCTTGCCGGGCAGGCGGCGGGAATCCAGTCGGGCCAAGATCACGGCGCCGATTTTCATTGGCGGTACCGGATGAACCGGGCTGGAACGCCGGCGACTACTGCACCGGCGGCCACGTCCTCGGTCACCACCGAGCGGGCGCCGATGACAGCGCCATCGCCAATGGTAACACCTTTGGTCACGACCACGCCGGTGCCCAGCCACACGTCGGAACCGATGCGAATGGGACGTGCGTTCATGTCTTGCTCGCGAATTAAGCTATCAGCGGCGATGCCGTGGTCGGAATCGACGAAGTAGCAGAACGGCGCAATCAGGCAGTTGGCGCCGATTTCGATACGGGTGCTGGCAAACAGGAAGCAGTGGTAGCCCAGCGTGGTCCAGTCGCCGACAATGATGGAGGCGTCAGGGTTGGTCGGGCACAGCCGCACCCCTTCCTTGAGCATCACGTTGTTGCCGAGGGCGATCTTTTCCGGGTGACGCATCAGTTGGACATTCCTGTCCACATAGACCCGGTCTCCCCGCGCACCGATACCACGCAAGGTCCACCAGCGGCGCAATGCGTGCCCCAAGGTGAACGGTGCGTATTTGCGGACACCGCTTTGGAGTTTCATGGAATCAGGGGTGGTGATGGTCACGGCGAACTTGTCCGAAATCGCCAAGGTGATTTCCGTCGATTTCCACGATGAAAACGAGCGCGTTGCGAGCCGACTTTAAGACGTTCCCAGCCATTCGTACTCCCGTCACCAACGCGTGCGGTGATTAGCATAAAGGACCGGCAACCTCAAGGAATTCAGTTGTTCCATGGGGTGGGCCAAGTTGTGGTCCACCGGCTGTTCCGACGTCACGGGATCAACTGACTTTGTGTTTCTGCACCAATCAGATACCAGCATTCATGTTGTTTATACAAATAATTAAAAATGTAGAGCGTGATCTGAGGGCCGGCCATGGAATGTGGTGGCGGAAAAAATATCTTTTGAAAAAGAGACGATCTGCCTGCCATGGAAAAAGCAACCGCCACTATCGTAATACCTGCCAATGTGTCGAGAAAAACGGTTATAATTTTTACGTTAACCTTATATCAGGTGAAATCGCTTTCACGAATGACGTGGTGACGCGGAATCGATCTTGCCGCCCGTTTGCCGAGGACACCGTCGAACCGGCTGGCCGGCCGTAGGACAGTCCCGTTGACGGGGGGTGAACACTTCACCGGTGGTGATGTCGCAGGCGGCGTAGACCGATCTCCGGAACGAAATTTCGTGGGCGTCAGCCTGTTCGGCGGCGGTCAGGGTCTTGCCGCCGTGGCCGCGCAAAGTGACGCCGCGGTGCGGCCGGAGAAGCCGCTCGTGCATTTCTTCACAGGTGATCGACACCTTGCGGGTACGGTCGTCGGTGAAATGTTTTCCGATGATGACGGCGTCCATGGCGATAGCCGCCTCGACAGGAGGGGGGCCGACGGAATGGTCCGGAGAATTCTACCGGCAGGCCGAATTCCCGCTGCAGCGTTTCCATGGCCCGCAAGTTCACGTCTTCATCCGGACAGGGATAGGACGACGTGCATTGCAGCAGCGTCAGCTTGCCGTCGTCCACTCCGCCGCCGTGATGCGACCCGCCAATTCCAACTAACGGTTGCGACCGAGTTCGAACTTTTTGAAATGGGCGTTCCGGTCCGGGCTTTCGACAGAGTTGACCAAGGTGTCGCCGGTGTTAAGTTGGAACTTAACGGCATATGCGCTGGATTCGATCGCCAAGGCGGTCAAGCGCGAGGCGTATTCAAAGTCACCTTCGTGATTGCCGCCGATTTCCACAATGAAAAAGACTGCGTTGCGAACCGACGTAAATACGTTTCCAGCCATTCGCACTCCCGCGATCGATGCGAAGGCTGATTAGAACACTGGCAGGCAACCTCAAGAAATTCAGCGCTAAGCGCAGGTCGATTCGCGGTAAGGATGGGGCGTTGCGACGTATTTGGGGCGGTGCTATGTTCCGTCACCGTCCCGGTTGGGATCTGTAGATGGAACACAGAATGGCATTGGATCAGCCGCGCCCGACATGGTGCGTTTTGTTGAACGAATGGAATGCGCCCTGGCTACTGATTTTGGCTCTTACCGGGCGTAAGCCTTGTGTGATTGATGAAATGCCGCTGACATTCTTGGGCGGACGGTTACTCAAGAAGTTGGTGGCGTTTCTGCAGCGTCGCGATGCTTTGGTCCAACTGCCTGATCTGCTGCCGGAAACCCGTCGATTCTGGGGATCCCTGAAGCCCTTTCAATTATCAAATGTAATTGAGTGGCTACCGCAGCTTTACGATAGCCTTGCCGAACTCTATAAACACCGCGAGCTTGACGTTGCGGTTCCGGAGTATGCTGCCGCTGTGAAGGCGTGTAGTGGGAATTTTATTCAATTGCACGTGGTGATGATTTTCATTGTCCGTGATTTGGTTAAAAGCGGCAGAAACTTCATCCTTGCAGGATTCGATGACGACTTGAATCGTCTTTATTCTGATTACTGGAAAGAAGACATGCCATTGCCGCGGCGGCTTAACTGGCAGCCGCGTTGGTTCGTCAATATTTTCACGACACTGGCCGGCGTGGCCATTATGGCCTTGCGGACGGCCAAATTCCTGCGGCTGACTCCTCTTCCTCCGGAACCCAGGCTGTTGGCCGTCGATCAGTTGGACGATGCCACCCCACGCAATGTACGCCTAGCCTATCAGTTTCTGTCCGAGGATGAACAAAAGCCGCTTTTCGTGGTGCGCTATCCGGGCATGCTGCAACGAGCGGATTGCATGTCCTATCTGAAGGACGAGGATCATTGCACCCGGTTGGCCGGTTTCTTGACGCCGCGGGACTTGCCCGGCGCCTTCCGGCTGATCGCCGACAGCTTTTCATTGCTGCGGGTGGCAGGGGGCATGCATCCTGCGGCGTTTCGCCCGGTTGTCGCCTTGGCTTACTGGCGCTTGGTTTACCGCGCCTTGTTCAACAAAATCAAACCGCAGTTCTTTCTCTGCCGCGACGACTACACGGCGGAACACCACACCCGCAGTCGCGAGTTGCGCCGGATTGGCGGCAAGACCATTGGCTTGCGTCACGGTGTCTGCTGGGGTGGCTTGTTGGCAACCTACTGCCATATTGATTTTGATTTGTTCTATCATTACGGGGACATGGGTTCGCTGGAGTTTTACCGCACCAAATGGCCGTCCCATATGGCAATTCGTGGTGTCGGGACTTGGGGCATGACTCGTCAGGAACGCCGGAATTTGCCGCGCATCCGAACCCGTGACGTTCTGGTCTGCACCAGCAATGCCCCCGGAGGACAAGAGGTTGCGGAATCCGTTGGGTTTGTGGCACAGGCTCTAAATGACAGGATTGTTCACTTTAGGCCGAAGGCTGAGGAGTATCCGTCGGCGCCTGATTTGACCAAGGCAATTCGAAGGGTGCTGGACGCCCCTCCTGAGAATGTGCGCATTCAAAGTTCTCAAGATTATAGCGGTTTTGCCGATGTGGGCTATCTGATCACCAACGCTTCCAGCATGGCGGCCGAGGCCATTCAATTCGGTATTTGCGCTTTCGTTCTGGATGCGGGCTTTGATCATCCCGAGCCTTGGACCTTAATCTACCGGCAGTATCCGTTTATCTTGGTTCCCGACATGTCTGAGGCGGTTCGTCGCATTCATCAGATTGAAGCGGGCGAGTGGCGGTATCCTGCTGAATTGGCGGCTGACCTGATTGAGATGGGGGGGCGGAATGTTTTTGACGTCATCCGTCAGGACATGGGTCTTCAGCCGCTGGAGCCTGGGGATGAATACCTTCCCTGGCCTCAGGTGCCGAAGGCGTCATAAGGTCAACATAATCCTCTAAGGAAAATGAGGTTGCTTCAAGGTCTAAGTAAAAGTTGATTTTGCAGTGCCCACGGCAGACAGCGGGGTAGTCAAATCAATAGCCTGTATTTGGCGCATCGCCGTTGGTGCGGTGCTTCAGGGTGCGGGTATAACCATGGCTGGCTCTATTTCCCTAAGCTCTGCCGGTGGGGACCTCGACCATATCGCGTTGGCTGAAACCGCTTGCGTCCTGGCATCAAGAAACGTAAGTGTGGGGCAGGATGGACTGAATGTCACCACGGCTCTGTTTGGGGACTATGCCATCAACTTAAAACTTAGCTTTGGTGATATCCGTGCCAATGATCCAGGAGCGCAACTCGCCCCCGGCCCGCATTATAGCCGTTGGCGTCGATTCTTGGTCGGAACTGTCCTGTTCTTGCTGCAACACTTTGCCGAGACTCAAGGGCCGATATTGGAAGCGGCCTAAGAAATGGCGCGTCTGTTGTTGTGCGTCATCGGATACGACCTGGAACGCGCCATGCGCCGCAAGGTCACCGTCAACGCCCTTATCATCGCAACCCGGCCGTAGTCGGGCATTGCGCCAAGGGCCGACGCTGCCCAGGAATTCAGGCCATGATTGAACAGCTGCGTCAGATACTGTCTTTTCTCGACCGCAAGGCCCGTATCGGTCTGGCAGGCGTGTTCGCGCTGACCTTCGTCGCCACCATTCTGGAAATGGCGGGTCTGGGTCTGTTGCTGCCGTTCCTGCAAATGGTGGCCGAACCCCGGGCGTTTGCCGACAAGCCCATGGGCGCGTGGCTGTTGCGGCAATTCGAAGGTGATTCCCGTACGGCCCTGCTGGCGGTTTGCGGCGCCTTGGCGGTGTTTTTCGTGCTGAAGAACGCCTATCTTCTGGCCGTGTCTTGGATTCAGAACCGATATTCGATGATGCTGGTGGCCCATGTGTCGCAGGTCATGCTGGAACGGGTCATGGTCCAGCCGTTCGCCGCGCTGGCCACCCGCAACTCGGCCGAACTGATCCGCAATATCCGTCATCTGGTGTCGGTGACCTTCGCCAAGGGTTTGCGCCCTTTCCTGGGCTTGCTGCTGGAAGCCACCACCGGCGCTGGCGTGTTGCTGGTGTTGCTGCTGGTCGAGCCTTTGGCCACTTTGCTGGTGACCGGCCTGTTGGGCGTGGTCATGGTCCTTTATTCCTGGGCCATGCGGGGACGTTTGCAGATGTGGGGCGAGCAGCAGGTCGAGTATGAAGGCAAGATCCAGCTGTGGCTGCAACAATCGCTGGGGGCCATCAAGCCGCTGCGACTGACCGGACGCACCCGTTATTTCACCGATGTTTACGGTGAATACTGCCGCCGCCGCGCCCATATCGACGTCCACTCGCAAACCATGCCGCATGTTCCGCGTCTGCTGTTGGAGACCCTGTCCGCCATCGGTTTGGTGACGGTGGTGGTGATGTTCCTGCTGCAGGGGCGCGAGCCGGCCGAGGCTTTGCCGTCGTTGGGGGTTTTCGCCGTCGCCGCCCTGCGGGTGGCGCCGTCCCTTAGCCGCTTGATCTCGAATATGGCGCTGATGCGGGAAAGTCGGAAATCGGTGGCGCTGGTCCACCAGGATTTCCATGCCATGTCGACATTGGTTGCTGTGGCCGGGTCCGAAGTCCAAGCGCGGCCCTGGCGTCACGACATCACTTTGGACCATGTGTCCTTCTCCTATCCGGGCGCGGTGGAACCGGCACTGCAAGATGTCAGCTTGACCATTCCCCAAGGCAGCTCGGTGGCGCTGGTCGGGCGGTCGGGGGCTGGCAAAACCACTTTGGCCGACGTGATCTTGGGATTGCTGCCGCCGCAGTCGGGGCAGGTTCTGGTGGACGGCGCCGACATCGCCGCCGACCTGCCGTCCTGGCAACGTGGTATCGGTTACATTCCTCAGACCATCTACCTGATCGACGACACCTTGCGGCGAAACATCGCCCTAGGGGTGCCCGATAGCGACATCGACGAAGAACGCCTGCGCAATGCCTGTCGGTTGGCCCAGTTGGACGATCTGGTCGCCAGATTGCCGCAGGGTGTGGACACCGTCGTTGGCGAACATGGCGGCCGTCTGTCGGGTGGACAGCGCCAGCGTATCGGCATTGCCCGGGCGCTTTACGACGATCCCGGTTTGCTGGTGCTGGACGAGGCGACTTCGGCGCTGGATACCGAGACCGAGCACGAGATCGCCCAGGCGATCGCCGACCTGTCAGGCATCAAGACGGTGATCGTCATCGCCCATCGTCTTTCCACCGTACGCCATTGTGACGCGGTGGTTTTGATGGAAAAGGGTGTGATCCGCGACCAGGGGACGTTCAGCGACTTGCTGGGGCGTGATGACATGTTCAGGAGTTTGGTGGAAAAATCATCCATGCCTGAGGTGGAGAGACGTTCGTGAGCGTTGTCTTGCGGACTTCGTCGCAAGTCCCCCCGCAGATCAGCGACGGCTGGTGGACGGTTTTTCCTGGAACGCCAGAGCCACGGTTGGACCCGGAGCGCAGGGTTCGCGACGAGGGGAGCATGCTGCATCAGGCCTTCACCGAGGCCCTTGCGGATTGGCGAGACCTTGCCAAGCAAATGGATGGGCAGAAGGGACAGTATTGGGGCCATGTGTCGTCGGTTGCCCCCAATCCGTCCGACTTCGGACTGATGATGGCGTGGAGCCTTCTTGCCCAACGATGGGCGGCGCTGACTGAAACCGTTCTGGTGGTTTGCGACGACCCGTGGGTGTTCCGGCATTTCTCGACCCTGCCCGGCGTCATGGCGGGCGATCCGCCACCTCTTATCGTGCCCAGGTTGCGTCAATGGGTACGCGGCTTGCTGGCGCGGACCCTGGTGACGTGGAAAGTGGTGGGGGCCGCCATCAGGCTGCGGCGGCATAAACGCCAGGCCCGACCGGGAGGGGCGGCGTTGCTGGTTTACGGCCATCCCGCCAGCAACGCTCAGGGCCATGACGCCTATTTCGGCTCGCTGATGACGGACATTCCGGAATTGGGACGGGCGCTGCATGTCGATTGCGGGGTCGACGTTGCCGACAAACTGGCGGCGGATGGCCGTTCTTTCAGCCTGCATGCCTTCGGCAGTCCGCTTTTCGCCCTGACGCTTCCGTGGTTGTCGTGGCGGTCGCCGTCACGGCTGCGAACCGGGGGCATGGCCTGGCTGATACGTCGGGCCGAAGCGAAGGAGGGGGCCGGAGGCTCAGCGGCGATGATCCGCTGGCAAATTCACTGCCAGGGGCGCTGGTTGCGGGCATGCCGGCCATCGGTGGTGGCCTGGCCGTGGGAGAACCACGGGTGGGAACGGGCGTTGGTCGGCCAATCCCATGGACGAGGGGTGCGCACTGTCGGCTACCAGCACACGGTGATTGGCGAACAGGCCAATATTTCGGCCCAAGGACTAGCAGATCCGACTGAGACCTTGCCCGATCACGTGGTCTCGAACGGTCCATCGGGTCATGCCCAGTTGGCGGCGGCCTCGATTCCGGCCGACCGCCTGGTCTGCGGGGGAACGTTCCGGTTTTCCCCCACGGGCAGCCTGCCCTACGATCCCCAAGGGCCGGTTTTCCTGGCATTGCCTTTTGATCGGGACGTGGCGGGGCAAATGATCGATGCCGCCCGGAAGGCGACGGCACGGGGATTTGTCTTCCTGGCCAAGGACCACCCGCTGCATCCGGTTCAATTCGACGATTCTTCCGGTGTCAGCCGCACCACCGTTCCCTTGCCCAAGCAGCCGGGGGTTCGCGCCGTGGTCTTCGCCGCCACCGCCGTCGGTTTGGAAGCGGTGCTGTCCGGCTTGCCAACGGTGCGGTTCCTGCCCCGGGGTTGTATTGCCCTGGATATTCTGCCAAAAGAAATTTCGGTCCCGAGTGTTGACGCCGAGCGGCTGGCCGAGGTTCTGGACACGGTTGAAGCGCAAGCGGCCATCGCCTGGGACCAGATATTCTCTGCGCCCGATCTGGCTATCTGGCGGGGCTTGCTGGGGGTGAGGCGATGAACAACTTGAAAGCCGGGCTGGCACAAGGGGTTCCCTGCGCAGGCCTGAAATGCAACGCCGAGCCTGGCGTCGCCTGCGGCACAGATTGTATCCACACGTCATGAGCGTCGTCGTCACGGCAGCGCAAATCGCCGCTTGTCTGGGCTGGGGGGCGTTTCTTCTGGCCGTGTTGGGGGTGCGCGGGCGGACCGGGACCTGGGAGAGGTTCGGGCTGGCCTTTTCCCTGGGGATGGGAATCCTGGGCTGGCTGCTTTTCTGGCCGGGGATTTCTGCCTTTTTCACCCCTGCCGTCATGGCGGCGATCCTGGCTTTCGGGTGGGTTGGCCTGGCGTTCCTGAAAGTTGAAATTCCACGCGTTTCGCCCATCCGTGTCGGCTGGGGCGTGGCCGCTATGGTCGTCGTGGTGCTTGTCCAACTGGGGTTGGATATCGTCGAGGTGCTGTCCCCGGCCATGGATGCCGACAGCTTGGCCTATCACTACGATTTACCCCGCCGGTTCCTGGAACAAGGCGCCGTTCAGTTCGTCCCGCGAGCGGTGGACGGGGCGGTTCCGTTGTTGATCCAAATGACCTATGCGCCGCTCATGGCGCTGGGCGGTCACAAGGCCCCCCAGGTGTGGGCAATGGCGACGACTTGGATCGCCGCCGCCTTCTTGTTCGGACTGGCCAGAAAACACGTGGGCGACCATTGGGCCGCCATCACCGCGATTATTTTTCTTGGGACCCCGGCGGTCGTCTATGGCGGCGGCACCGGTCAGGCGGAAGTGCGCATGGCCTTGTTCGTGCTGTCCGCCGCCTATGCCTTGGGTCGGTGGCGTACGGACGCGCATTTGGGCTGGGCGGCGGTAGCCGGACTGTGCTGCGGCTTTTTGATGGGCTCGAAGTTCACCGGCTTGCTGTTCGCCGCGGCCGGAGGTGTGTTGGTTCTGGCCTTGCCGAGGCGCTGGATCGGCGCCCTGGTGTTTGGATCCATGGCGTTGGCTGCCGGTTTTCAGTGGTATGGCTGGAATTTCCTGCATACCGGCGACCCGGTATTCCCCATGTTGTTCCCTTGGCTTGGCGTTTCCGATCCCCGCTTTTGGAACCCCGAAGTTGATTCGTTGTTCCGGCAGCTGTTCTTAGGCTCGGAGACGCCGCTGCCACGGAACCTGACGAACTTTTTCGCCTATCCGTTCATTGCCACCTTCGATCCGTCTTCTGCCTTGGAATCGGGGCGGACCGGCCTTGGGCCGACGGTGGTGATGGCTTTTCCCATGATGCTGTGGGGGGCCTGGCGTCACCGTCGCCGGCTGGCATCCTCGCCGCTGCTTCCCATGGCGGGTTTCGTCTTCCTGTTTTATTGCCTGTGGTTTCCCATGGGCGGATCACAGCGGGTTCGCCATCTTTTACCCCTTTGGCCGCTGCTTTTATTGTTGATGGCCGCAGGTTGCAGGCGCGCCATGGATGATGGCTTCGGCTTGATTTACGCCAAGGGGATTGTCGCCGGAGTGATTGCCCTGCAATTAGCCGGGGCGGTATTGGGTAACCGCTGGTACCTCACTCACCTGGGACAGCCTGACGCGGCCTATTTCCGCCCTGTTTCCGGTTATTATCCGGTCGCCGAATGGGCCAACGCCTCACTGGGGCCGGGGGACAAGCTGCTTAACCCATATCGCGAGATCAATTTTCTGTTGAACGTCCCATTTTATCACAGCCACCCTGTTGATCAGGCACTGGTCGAAATTTTGCCGGCCGAGGCGGATTCCCGCAGGTTCTGGAAACAGGTCAGGGCATTGTCCATCACCCATGTTCCGATTGCCCCCAGCCTTTCGGGTCCAGTCTCGGAAGAGCAACGGATATCCATGTGGTCGATCCTTCGTCACTTAAGCGAGAACGGCTGCGCACAGGTGGTGGCCACTCTGCATGGGAGACGGATTCAATCTAAAGCATTGGGGGGCACCGAGGTGCTCTCGGTCTTCGACATTTTGCGGCTGACCCCTGAACACTGTCCCTATGAGGCCGGTCGATGACCGGGAAAAAATGGGTGGCGTTGGCTTTGTCTTGGGCGGTTCTGGCCCTGGTTGGATGGTTGCTGCAATTCCAAAATCTGCTGAAGCCATTGCTTGCTTCGCTGTAAAGCAAGTTTCGTCTCAGGCCACTAGTGCGCCAATCCATTCAGATGGTACACAGACCATCTGAATGGATTGGTGCATAATTCGTTGATTTCGTGGGCCGATTCGCCTGACAGAAGGTTCATGCCCATGAGCCTCCTGTCAGGATCGGACCACTAGGCAATATGGAGAGTTCAGATGTCCTGTGTGAATAGGGGTCCGGTGATCCATATCGGTTTACCCAAATGCGGATCGACGTTTCTTCAGGAACGCGTTTTCCCCAAACTCCAGAACATGCCCTATGTCGCGGATAACGGCACCGAGGACATCCTGGCCAAAAACAGCTTCGACGACCTACCGCAGGATCTGGTTTTTTTCCAAAAGCGTGGCGAGCGATATTGCTTTAGCCATGAGGGGCTGTCCGACTATGTCATGTCTCCTGAAATTCGCTTCACTGAATACAGTCATCGTCATAATTGTTTGACTAATTTGCGGCGCATATTTGAAACAGAGGGCCGATTTCTTTTGCAAATCCGGCGCCAAGATTTGATGGTCCAAAGCATTTTTCAACATAATGCGCCATCTTTCATTTATCGGCCCGAAGATATTTTTATTGACTATCCTGCTCAAAATTTGGGTTCCGGCGCTGTAAAACTGCGCAAGCGGGTCGGGATGATATATTTCGAGACCCTGGACTTTTTCCGCATTGTCGAGCGTTTGGGTCCCGATCGGGTTGATGTATTGCTGCTTGAGGAATTAAGCGACGACCCGGAAACCTATTTCCGGCGCCTTGGCGACATCATGGGTGAAGATCTGCGGCACTTCGCCCAAAGCCAGAAAAAAGTAAACGAGTCGCATGCCGAGGCGACGCGCTATCCCCAGTCTTTGGGGTTCCTCAAACCGCTGGTGCGCAAGCTTGGGATGGCCGATCTGGCGGCCAAGGCATTGCGGCGGCGAATGGATTTGTCGCCTGAATTCGCCGCCAAGGTCCTAAGGGACTACGAATACGGAAACCGAAAGCTGCAAAAACTTTATGGTCTGCCGATGGAAAAATACGGTTACTTCGTCTGATCCGGGATCAGTCCGGCCCGCCTCATCGCCGCGATGACGATGTCGTGCAAAGGCGCTTCCGGGCTACCCGTCTGTTTGACCCACTGGTGGATAAAGCCAGCATAGGCTTGTTCATTGGGGCTGGTGTGATCGGCCAGTGGGATGGCTTGCGGTGTGTCCATGTTCTCTAGCTGTGTGCCCAATGCGCGGGCATAAGCCTCGGTGATATGGTCAAGCAAAAGCAAAGAGGCGCCAAAGCTGGCGCTACGCAACAATAGAACCGGCTTGTGGAAGATCACCGCCTGCCCCAGTGCCAAGCTGTAATGGCCGATGACCAGGGAACTGCGGCGTATCAACTCGGTGGTTTGTCCGCTGGCAACCAGACGGTCACCGAACAGGCCGGGCTTGTCGGCGTAATTGGCGCGGGGATGGGCGGCGATCACGACCCTTAGCCCCAATTCGGCCTCGATGCGATCGAACAGGCGACGCAGGCTGGTGTAATAGGAATCAGGATCGATGCGGTTGGTGCCCGGCCTTTCCACCCAATCAGGGTGGAAAGGAAGGTACTGATCGATGAACACGGCGCTGTGGTCGTCTTCCAGCGGCTGGCCGCGCAGGGTGCGCAAGCTGTCGTAATCGTTGGTGTGTGCATTGATGCGCAAGGTGTCGGGACCGACCAATTGGCTGGGAGCCACGGAAGACACGCCACCATAAACCACGGCGGCAGCTTGAGGCGCGCCGACCCAGCCCGGTGCAATGCGCGAGGCCAGGGTGTCCAGTGGACGAATCGTCCTAAGCCTGTTCAGCCGTTCGCGCATGCGCCCCCACCATCCCTGGTGCCATTCATGGGGCAGAATTCCAGGCACTGTATTGTTCATGAATAATACGTATGGCGTACGGCTGCGTCCAAGAAGACGAAATAGCGGAATATCTACCGCGCGCATGTGGTGAGTGGCGATAAAGCAAAAAGCCAGGTCGGCCTGCTGAAACAGTGGCCAGGCCCGATGCAGGGTCCGCCAGCTTGAAATCACCGTGATCGGAATCCCCAAGCTGGAATAATGACTGCGGTTATGCTGTATCTGGGGGGACAGCAAATTGCCCAGATCGAGAACGTTGACGCTGAACCCCATGGCGGTCAGCGCATTAATCCCCCGACGTTCCAGGTCATGCGGGCTGATGGCGTTTTTGACCAAGATCAGAGCATGGCCCGGCATTAACGTCTACTCCAAGTCTTCGGCGGTCAGTGGCCATCCGGCAGGGAGGTCGCGTCGGGATCGACGTCCCGTCAACAAGGGCAGGTCGCGGGCGGGAAAGCCGGTGCCGGGACGCAGCATGATCAGATCGTCGTCGCGCAGGGTCTGGCCGGCAGCGATGACGCGGCTGGTGCACACGCTTTTGCGGGCGACATCGCGGGTATTGGCCTCGGATGGCTGAACCCGTTTCAGACCGTCGCCCAAGGCGCGCTCGACCACCCGGATTGCCGTCATCATGCTTTGCAATTCATCAGGTTCCAGCGAGGCGCGATGGTCCGGGCCTGGCAGGTCGTGATCCAGGGTGATGTGCTTTTCGATGATGGCCGCGCCGCGCGCCACCGCTGCGACCGCCACCGAGGTTCCCAAAGTGTGGTCGGAATAGCCGACGGTCACTTGATAGGCGTGGGCCATGCTATCCATGGCCCGCAGATTGACCTCGGTCGGATCGGCGGGATAGCACGACAGGCAATGCAAGAGCGCCACCGGGGGATCGCCGGCGCGACGCAGAAGTTCCAGTGCTTCACCCACTTCCGCCAAAGTGCTCATGCCGGTGGACAGGATGATCGGACGGCCCAGCGCGGCGATGGCCTGTAGATAGGGTATGTTGGTGATCTCGCCCGATGGAATCTTGATGGCGGCCAGTTCAAGCCGTCCCAGCAGCGCCACCGAATCCATGTCGAAGGGAGAGGACAAGAACAAGATGCCGCGACGGTCACAATGTTCCATCAGCCGCCGATGAGCCGCTTCGTCCAGTTCCAGGCCCTTGAGCATCTCCAACTGGCTTTCGTCGGCGCCGGTGTTGGCGATCTGGTAATCGGCCTTGGGGGCGAAGGGAGAAACTTCCTTTTCGGTGATGAAGGTCTGGAACTTGACGGCATCACAGCCGGCATCGGCGGCGATGTCGATCAGGCGCAAGGCCATGTCCATGTCGCCGTTGTGGTTGACTCCGGCCTCGGCGATGACGAAACAGGGGTGCCCCGGCCCGATGGGCCGGTTGGCGATGGCGGTTAGGGCGCGGTTCATGCTGTCGCCTTGGTGGCGCCGACCACCCACTCATGGACACGTACGGCACCGCCGCCATCGCTACGTTCGACGTAGTCCACTGAAACCTCGGCGAAGCCAGAGAACAGGGCGCGGATGTCTTCCTCGGTATAGAAATGGGTCAGGCCCAAACCGGCGCAGGGGCCTTCGGTGGGGTTGGCGGTGGTGCCTGGTTCAACCATTTCGCCGGTGCCGGAGCCATTGGTCCGCACCCCGAACAGCTTGGAAAACATCACGCCGCCGGGGCGTAGCACCCGCAGCACCTCGGCCACGGTGGCCCGTGCCTGGGCGGTTGGGTTAGCGACCACGGCCTCGATATCGGCGACCATGTCGAAATGGTTGTCAGGCCAGGGCAAAGTGGTGAAATTGCCGGTCGCCAATTCTGCAATCGGCAGATTTTCGGCGTCCAGCCGGCGTTTAGCCTCGGCTAGGGCCGTTGATGAACAATCCATGCCATAGGTCGAGAAGCCTTCACGTGAGAAGAACCACAGATTGGCCCCCATGCCGCACCCGATCTCGAGAATGCGAACAGCAAGGCGGTTCTCGACCTGGGAGAAGCGGCGGGACGTGAATCGGATCAGTTCCTCGGGGGGATAGCGGCCCCAGCTTCGTCTCTGGAACAGTTCATCCCAGCGGCGCAGGTTCTGCTCGATCGCGGTTTCGGAAACCATGGTTCCCCCCTAGTTCGGATCATAAAATTGGAAACGGTTGGGCCGGATGACTGTGCCGTCTTCTGCCAAACGCGCCTTCAGATTCTGGTAGGCGTCGGCATCGAAAATGGTTCCGCCCACCCTCGACGGTAAGCCGCCATCGGGGGCGAAGGTCAGTTTATAGCGGGTTAAGCCATCCTCGGGGTCGTGGCCGCCGCCCAGTAGATAGAAGTGCCGGCCCTGGGCGGCGCAATCGGCGACGATGTGGGATTTTAGCTTTTGGTTGGCGCGGCTGTCCAGGGCCTGGCGACGGGTGCCGCCTAGGAAGTAATGGCAATAACGTCCTTCAGCCAGCACAAGTTCGGCGGAAACCGGCTGGTCGCCATCAAAGGCGAAATGAAACTGGGCGCCTTCACCCAAGGCGTCGGCCAGGCTTTGGAAAAAGCTGCGGTCGAAGAAATAGAAATCCTCGGCGCCGTTGGCGGCCATGGTCTCGTGATAAAGGTCCAAGAACGGATCGATGGCTTGCGCGGCGGGAACCTGACGGGTGGTGATGCCCAGGCTTTCGGCCCGGCGGATGGCCCGACGGATGGCCGGCTTGGCGCGGGCCAGCGCGGCGTCGGCACCGTCGCGCAAATCCATCACCACGAATAGCCCCACATCGATGACCCGCCCACCCGGGGCTATCGTGACTTCGTTGGCGCTGACGGGGTGGAAGCGATCAAAGGTGCAGATGGCCCCGGCACCTTGGGCCCATTCGTTCAGGGCCGAATGAAAGGACGGCAACAGCGAGGCGCCATCCAAGCTCAGCGCGATGCCACCGCGCCCGTAAAGGCCGGTCATGTCGGTCAAGCCCCGGGCCGCGCATGCACCGGTCAGTCGTTCAAGGTCACGCAGCACAAAGGGGTACAGCACCCTTTGTTCACCCTTCGCGCCGATGGCCGCCAGGACGGTGTCGCGGCGGTACAAGGTGGCCTGGGTGGCCCGGGCGAAAGCCGGAGAGTGAAAAACATCACGATCAGTCGGACTAAGGCGCATGAAGGCGTCGGTCCAGGCGGGATCGTCGGGGCTGACCACGGAGAAGATCATCGGCACCATCGCGTTGACTTCACGTGCACCCGGCAGTCATTGGCAGCCATCACCATTCCCCACCGCCGTTCTGAGCCTGGGGGCGACGAGAGGTAGCCAGGATGTCGTGGACTTCCTGATTGGCCCGTTCGAAATCGTCCACACGGCCGATGTCCAGCCAGTATTCGCGTATGGGGAACATGGCCGTTTCGTGGTTGTCGTCCAACAGGTTCTGGAACAATTCGGTGATGTCCATGTAACGGTCGGGCACCAGTCGATCCAGAACTTGCGGCGACAGGGCGTAAATGCCAGCGTTGACGAAAAAACGTTGTATCGGTTTTTCTTCGAGCCTGAGGATGCGATGACCGTCGGTTTCCACCACACCATAGGGAACCTGGAAATCGTATTCGCGAACGGCCATGGTGGCGACCGCACCGTGCTCGTCATGAAAGTCCAAGAGGGTGCCGAAATCTACGGTGGTTAGCAGATCGCCATTCATCACGATCAACGACTCGGTCGGGCGTTCGGGCAACAAGGTCAGGGCGCCGCAGGTGCCCAGGCGCTGATTTTCCTCGAGGTAGCGGATTGAAACACCGAAAGCGCCGCCATCCTGGAAGTAGTCCTTGATCATCTGGGCCTTGTAATTGACCGCCAGATAAAAATTGTGGAATCCCTGGGCGATGAACCCTTCCAATATGATTTCCAGCAGCGGCTTGCCACCTACCCGCAACAACGGCTTGGGAATGTCGTTGGTCAACGGGCGCAGCCGGGTACCCATGCCGCCGGCCATTAACACCACGGTGTTCGACCGTTGCGGCGAGGCCAGCAAATTTTCGAGGGTACAGACGGAAACGACCCGGCCTTCGGCATCGACCATCGGAAGGAAACGCAAGGATGCGGCCGTCATTGTCGCCTGCACCCGTTCACGGCTTTCACCGGCCGGGCAGGTGATGGGCGCCGGGTTCATGATCTCGCTGACCGGTTTGTCGAAAGAAACCTGCCGGAGAATGGCGCGGCGAATGTCGCCGTCGGTGACGATGCCCAGCAATCGCCGCTGGTCGTCCACCACCAGTGCGACCTGAAGATCGGCTTCGTTGATGCCATGGACCACTGACAGAATCGTGGTCTCGGGAGCGACCAGGGTTTTGGCCCAGTCCTTCACCGGATGACCTCCGGCGCTAGATCGTGAAAGGATTTCATCAAGATACCGTCCAAGGAAGCCGTCTTCAGCACGTCTTTGATACGCGAGGAGGCGCCGCCACGACCATAAGGGGCTTCACAGGAACGGGCGGTTTGGCGGAAATCAGGGCTGAGCGCTTGGGTCAATGCCGTGGCGATGGCGTCGGCGTCTTCGGCACAATCGATGATCGACTCTGCTCGCAGGCGGCCTTTCTGACGGTCGCCGATATTGACGGTGGGCAGGCCCAACGCCGGCGCCTCGCCGATGCCCGACGAGGAATTGCCGACCATGGCGGCAGCATGGCTCATGGCGCTGATATAACGGTGATGGCCCAGGCTGTCGATCATGAAGACTCTGGCCGGATGGCGCAGGCGCAGGGCTTGAAAGGCCGTGGTGATACGGCTGTTGCCGGTGTCGGCGTTGACCCCGGTGATCAGGATGCGGGTGTCGGGGAAACGCTCAAGGGCATCAACCAGGGCGCCGATACCTCCGGCAGGATCACCGCCGGCCAAGGTGACGGGGTGATAGGTGACCAACAGCAACGGACCGCCGTCCAGGTCGAAACCGGTGCTGGCGGACAGCTCCTGGATGGTCATCAGCTTCTGGCGCAACAAGGTATCCAGACCGGGACCGCCGAAATTGAACACCCGTTCGGGCGCCTCGCCCAATTGGATCACACGGCGGCGATAGGGCTCGGCGGCGGTGAAGTGCAAATGAGCCATCTTGGTGATGGAATGGCGCAACGCTTCGTCGAAGGCCCCTTCGGTGGTTTCGCCGCCATGGATGTGGGCGATGGGGATGCGCAGCACCAACGCCGCCAGCGCCGCCGAAACCATTTCATAGCGGTCGCCCAGGATCACCAGGACATCCGGGCGGAGCCGGGCCAAGGCCTCGGCACAACCGGACACCGCCAAGCCCATGGACTTGGCGATGGAGACCGGGCTGTCCGAAGCCAGGGCGGTTTCCACCTTTTCGTTGACGAAAAAGCCGTCCGCTTCGATCTCGCGCACCGTCATGCCGTATTGGGGGGCCATATGCATGCCCAGGACCATGAATTGCAGTTCCAGCTCCGTGTCGTCGGCGATGTCACGGGCAAGCCATTGCATATGGCCATATTCGGCGCGGGAACCGGTGGTGATGCAGATGCGGCGACGGCTCATGGGGCATTTTCCAGTATCGAGCGCAAGGCGGCGATCACCTGGGCTTGCTCGGCGTCGCTCAGATGGGTCGAACAGGGCAGGGTCAGCACCGTCGGCCACACCGCGTCGGCCACGTCCTGCTTGGTGCGCGGCGCGGCAGCGAAGGGTGCCTGCAGATGCATGGGTTTCCAGAACGGACGGGCGTCGATGCCGGCCTGGCGCAAGCGGGGGCGGATTTCCGCCACTGACGGCAGGGGCGGCTGCACGATGGCCCCCGAGAACCAGCAGGCTGAAAGCGCGTAATCGGGCACCGGGAAACGGCCGATTCCCTTGATGTCGGCCAAGGCGTCGTCGTAACCGGCGGCGATACGGCGCTTCGCCGCCACCAATTGATCCAGCCGTTCCATTTGGGCGCAGCCGACGGCGGCCTGCAGATTGGTCATGCGGTAGTTATAGCCGACGCGGTCGTGATCGTAATCGGCGCCGACCCGGGCGGTGGTGGTCAGGTGGCGGACCAGCTTCAGCAGGTCGGCGTCGTTGCCGATCACCGCGCCGCCGCCGCCGGCGGTCACCGTCTTGTTGCCGTTGAAGGACACCATGGTCAAATCGGCGCCCAGTTGACCGATGGGGCGGCCCTTGTAGGCTGCACCAAGGGCGGCGGCGCCGTCGGCCACCACTTTCAGTCCCCACGCGCGGGCCACTTCGATCAGCGGGTCCATGTCGGCGGGCATGCCCAGGACGTGGACGGGCACCATGGCGGCGACCCGGCGTCCGCTCGGCCCGTGGATCACCCGGTCGCCGTCACGGTGGCAGTGGGCGGCCAGTTCGGCGGCGACCAAAGCCGGGTCCAGGGTCCAGCTGGCCGCGTCGACGTCGAACAACCAAGGCGTGGCGCCGCAATGGGCAACGGCGTTGGCGCTGGCGATGAAGGTGAAGCTGGGCAGGATGACCAGATCGTCGCGTCCGACCCCCACCGCCAGCAAGGCGGCGTGCAGCGCGCTGGTGCCCGAGGCGCAGGCGACGGCTCCGGTGGCGCCGGCGGCCTGGGCGACCATGGTCTCGAAACGATCGACGAACGGCCCCACCGACGACACGAAGGTGCTGGTGACGCATTCCTGCAAATAGCGGGCTTCGTTGCCCGACAGGTCGGGGACGGCCAAGGGGATCATTTGGCGCTGGGTCCCTTTCCGTCGAAGACATTGGCCCGGTACCAGGCATAGGTGCGGGCGACGCCGTCTTGCAGCGAGACCACCGGAGACAAACCGGTGGCGGCCACCGTCTTGGTCATGTCGGGGCAACGGCGGCTGGGCGATCCGGGGTGCACTTCCCCGGCCTGGATGGACAGGCCCTTGCCGACGGTGTCGATCAGCACCTGGGCCAAGTCGCCGATGCTGATTTCCTGGTCCTGGTTGCCGATGTTGAAGACGCCGCCCAAGCCGGCTGGCTTGTCCATCAACGCCCGCATTAGGGTGACGGCGTCGTCGATATAGCAAAACGCCCGGCGATGCTCGACCGAGGCCACCGGCAGCACGCCGCCCGCCGGCAGGGCATGGGCCTTGGCCAGCAATTCGGGGACCACGTGGCTCATGCCCATGCGCGGCCCATAGAAATTGTGTGGGCGGATGATGGTGACGGGCAGGCCAGACTGCAGGCACATGGCCTCGCCGTAAAGCTTCGACAGCATGTAGCTGGTGCGCGGATGGGCCAGGTCGGGCAGGGCGACCACGGCGGTTTCCGGCGTTGGCACCGGCAGGTCCAGATGCTGCAGCGATCCCACCATCACCTCGCTGGTCGAGGTGAACAGCAGACGCGCCAGATGCTTTTGGCGGCGGGCCAACTCGATGACGTTGGCCAGCATGGCCACGTTGTCGGCCAGGACCGCGTAAGGACGGCTCATCACATGGGCGACACCGATGATGGCGGCCAGGTGGTAGATGTGGTCGTAATCGTCATCCAGCGCCACCACCTTGTCGTGATCGCGCAGATCCACGGTCAGGCAGCGAACCGACGGGCGATCCAGCAACGCCTTCAGTTCGGCGTCGCCGACACCGCGGGAAAAGTCGTCAAGCAGGTCGACGGCATGACCATCGGCGACCAGCGCCGTGGCCAGATGGAAACCGATGAAGCCGGCGCCGCCGGTGATCAGGACCTTGCTCAACTGTGTTCTCCCCTGCCGATGCCGGCGACGCGACATCCGGCTTGCTTGAAAGCCTGCCGCTGGGCGGCGGTCAAAACATTGGACGCGTCCACCACCGCCGGACGGGCGGTTCCCAACCAAGCGGCCACGTCGAGTTGGCGGTATTGACCATGCTCGACGGCGAAGATCACGCCGTCGACTCCCGTCGCCGGCGGCGGGGATCGGGGAACGTTGCGGCCCAGTTCTTCCCAGTGGCCGACCAGTGGATCGGTCAGCAACACGCTGGCGCCGCGCTTTTCCAGTTCGCGGACCAGGATTTCCGCCGGGGCATAGCGGGTGTCGGCGACGCCGGGGCGATAGCTGACACCGCAGACCAGCACGGTCTTGCCGGCGACGTCACCGACCAGTCCCTGCAACAGGTCCAGGCTGGCCAGCGGCATGCGGGCGTTGATCTCTACCGCCTGACGCGACAGCGGGAAATCCAGCTCGATCCCGAACAGGTCACGGGCGGCGATGGCGGTCAACAGCGGATCCTTGGTCAGGCAATACCCGCCCACACCGAAGCCGGGGGTGCGCATGTTGGAATGGGTGGGCCGCTGACGGATGGCATCGACGATCTGGAACATGTCGATGCCCACCGCCTCGGCGAAACGGCCCCATTCCTCCATGAAAGCGATGGTGGTGGCGCGGTAGCTGTTTTCCAGAACCTTGGCGGTTTCCGAGGCGATGATGCGGTCCAGCCGGGTCAGCGGGAACCGGTTGACGTTGATGACCTGGGACAGGAACTTTTCACAGGCCCGGCCGGCACGATCGTCGTTGGCGGCGAAGACACGCCAGAAATTGACGATGGAATCCAGATAGTTCTCGCCCGGCATCACCCGTTCGTAGGAATGGGCCAGCATCACCTGATCGGGGTCCAACCCACGAGCGGCGAAGCCGTCGCGGAGCGCCGGCAGCACCACTTTGTCGCAGGTGCCCGGCGGCACCGTGGTTTCGACCACCACCAGACATTCGGCAGGAATGCGCGCTCCCAGGATCTCGGCCGCCTTGCGGATGATGGAATGATCAGCGGCCGGCTTGCCGTCGTCATCGCGGACCACGTCAAGGTGCACATCGACGCAGACCACCGCGGCATGGGCATAGACACTGTCGTCGTCGGTGGCCGACAGGTTGCCGACGGCGCGGGCCTGGGCGATGGCGGCGTCGAGCTTGGGGTCCAGGGTCTCGAACGGGAAGCGCCCGTCATTGAGGGCGTCGATGGCGGCACGGCCCTTGGCCGAGGGGAGGTCGACGCCGATGACGTCGAAAGCCGGTTCCCCGTCGGGGGTGCGGGCCATGGCGACAGCGGCAGCCATGGCGGCGCCGACGAAGCCCAGGCCTTGGATGCACACCACCGGGCGAGTGGAGCGGTCGCCGGAACGGGGGGGCTGGGGGAAAGACGGAGAATTCATCGGGGAGCGGGCTGCCCTCAGTCTGAGAAAACGGCGGAAATGTAGCCCTGCTTGCCCTTGCGTGTCTACACGCACGCTTGCCGGCCATTGGGTGTTTCGGACCAAGCTGGCCCGGTCAGGATGGAGCGGGGCCGTGTTTGCGCCGGTCAAGCCGTTGGTCTGCGGCTTCCGTGTCGGGAACCGGCGGCTCGCCCCCCGCCTATCGGGCCAAAGATCTGGACGGACGAGGTTCAGTTCCGCCCCGTGGGTACGGAGCCTGATCGAGACTTCTTGTCCCTGGCCGATCGGTATAATACAAGGTCTTGCTTTATTTGGAGAGGCAGGGGCATGGACGCGATTCGTTTCAGTGGTGCCGAGGGTGTCGAGATTGATGTGACGGTGGTTGGCGGTGCCGGTCATGTCGGGTTGCCGCTGGCTCTGTCATTCTGCGATCAGGGACTGAACGTCCTGATCTATGACATCAATCCGGCGGCTTTGGCCGATATCCGTGCCGGCAACCTGCCGGCGGTGGAATACGACGCCCAGCCTTATCTGGACCGTGCCTTGGCCTCGGGGCGGTTGTTCATGACCTCGTCGGATCAGGACATCCCCTCTACGGGGGCGGTGATCCTGACCATCGGCACGCCGGTGGACGAATTTCTTAACCCCGTGCACAAGGCCGTGCAGGGCTGCATCGATTCTCTGTTGCCACGTTTGACCGATGGTCAGTTGCTGGTGCTGCGCTCGACCGTGTTTCCCGGCACAACGCAATGGCTGGACCGCCACGTGGCGGAAAGCGGGCGGTCCCTGAAGATCGCCTTTTGCCCGGAACGGGTGGTTCAGGGTTATGCCATCCGCGAACTGCACAACATGCCCCAGATCGTCTCGGCCACCACCCCCGAGGCCGAGGATGCCGCCGCCGCCCTGTTCGGCAAGCTGGCCCCGGAAATCGTCCGGGTCAAGCCGATGGAAGCGGAATTCGCCAAGCTGTTCAACAACACCTACCGCTACATCCAGTTCGCCATCGCCAATCAGTTCTACATGATCGCCAACAATGCCGGCGTGGACTATTTCAACATCCACCAGGCGATGACCCACAATTATCCGCGGGCCAAGGACATGCCCAAGCCCGGCCTTACCGCCGGCCCCTGCCTGTTCAAGGACACCATGCAGTTGTCGTCCTTCGCGGGCAACCAGTTCAACCTGGGCCATGCCGCCATGCTGGTTAACGAAGGCTTGGTGCTGTACGTGATCGAGCGGTTGGAACGGCGTTACGATCTGGCGGGCATGAAGGTCGGGCTGTTGGGCATGGCCTTCAAGGCGGAAGTGGACGACGTCCGCGCCTCGCTCAGCTACAAGATGCGCAAGATGCTGGCCCTGCATGCGGGCAAGGTGTTGGCCACCGATCCCTTCGTCAGCGCCAAGGACGATCCGACCTTGCTGCCGCTGGACCAGGTGGTGCGGGAAAGCGATATCCTGATCCTGTGTACGCCCCACCAGGCCTACCGCGACCTGGATGTGGGGAATAAGCCGCTGATCGACATCTGGGGAATGCTGAATCGCGCCCCCATATGAACCGACCACTCGCCTTTGCCGTTGCCCTGTTGTTGACGCCGGTGGTGGGACTGGCGTTGGCCCGCCTGCATGGAACGGTGTCGCTGGACGTCGCCTTGCAATTGTTTTCCAGTGGCGACGAAGCCGCCTCGCTGTTCGCGGTGTGGAAGGCGGTCAACGGTCTTGACGTCTATGCGGACCGGTTCCAGCGCCCCTATAACGCGGTTTTCTTCAATTGGCTGTTCTACCAGTCCTATGGAATGGTGGTGGCCGAGGTGCGGTCGGCGTTGAGTTTGGCGGATGACTGGCTGCCGACCATCGGCCGGTTGTTCACTTTGTGCGCAATGGGTGTCGCCGCCACTATATTTTATCGTCTGGGGCGGTGGCTGCAGGTCGGCCGTCCGTGGCCGGTTGTGGCTGTCCTTGCTGTTTTTTGCGGCCCGTTGTTCGGATTCTGGCCGGTGACCGTCCGCCCCGACGTTTGGGCCATGGCCTGTGAGCTGGCCGGCCTGGCCTGGCTGTGCCGGCGTTGGTCCGCCCGTCCGATTGGTGCTTTGCTGGGTTTCGCCCTGTTCGTCTGGTTGGCGTGGTCGTTCAAGCAGGCCGCGATCACCAGCCTGGTCGGTGTCGGGCTGTTCTTGCTGGTGCGCCGTCGTTTCGCCGATCTTGCCGTTCTGGTGGCGGTCATGGTGGCCTTGTTCGGCGGCACCTTGTGGATGGGTGGGGCGCAGTACCGGGCAAGCGTGCTGTTCGCCGACATCCCCTTACGCTTCGCCGTCAGCAGCATGCTGTTCACCATGGGGCTGGGGCTGGCCAAGGGGGCACCGGTCTGGGGCGGCGCGGCGGGAGCGTTGTTTGCCTTGGTCCGATCCCGGCAATTGGCTCGGGCCTGGGCCGACGACATTTTGGTGATACTTGCGTGCTGCACGTTTTCCGGGCTTGGTTTGGCCTTCCTGGCCAGTTTCCAGGATGGCGCGGCGGAAAACTATCTGTTCGTTCCCACCGTGTCGGCAGCCTTGCTGGTTCTGCGCGCAACCGTTTTCGGGCCTTTGTCGGGATGGCGGCCGATGGTGGTGCCGGCGTTGGCCGGACTGGCGGCGACGGCGGTGTTTGCCGGCATGTCGCTTGTCGGACGGGGCGGAATGACCGACCTGCGCCAGCAGCACGTGGCCTTCGCCGCCATGCGCGAGTGCCTAAAGCCGCTGACCCGTCCTTTCTATGTCGCCAACCAGTATCTTTCGTTGCCGTGGATCACCCCCGGCAACGAGCCGTTCGTGCTGTCCTTCGTCTACGACCGTGACCGCCAGCGTGGCCGCACCTTCGCGGATGGCGGCATCGGCGGCCTGGTGGCGGCAGGATATTTCACGGCGGTGGTTCTGCCCGGCACGACCGAGGCCGTCCAGGTGGACGGCGCCAGCCTGGACGGTTATGTCCGTCGGCCCGAGACCTGTGCCGACATGGGTATCTGGGACCGTCGCGTCAGCCCTTGAGGTGGGCGTTCTCGGCGTACCACTGGACCACCGGCGGCAATCCCTGGGCCAGCGGGATCTGCGGGACGAAGCCCAAGGCCTTGATCTTCGAGATGTCGGGACAACGACGGGGGGTGCCGCCGGGCATCAGTGGGCCGGGGGCAAGGATGATTTCGCGGCCCAGGGCCTGGGCGGCCTGGCGGGCGAAGTCGGCGATGGAGACCTCTTCGTCGTTACCCAGGTGGTAGATGCCCAGATGTTCGCCCTTGTCGATGACCAGACCCAAGGCCCGGGTGAAGTCGTCGATATGGACGAAAGCGCGGGTTTCCGAACCGTCGCCTTGGATGGGGAAGGTGATCACGCCTTCGGGCTGGGCGTCGGCCATCTGCTTCAGGCGCAAGGCCAACTGCGGCGCCACGTGTTCCCAGCCCATGTCAGGACCATAGACGTTGTGGGGGCGGAAAATGACCACGCGGTCAAAGCCGGTGCGGCCCCAGTTGATGGCCATCAATTCGCAGGCCAGCTTGCCGCCGCCATAGGAATAACGCGGGTTCAGGGGATCGGGGACCGAGCACGGCACGGTTTCCGGCGTCGGCACCATGGGCGGGGTCTGATAGACCTCGGAACTGGAGGCCAGGACCAGGTCGCGCACATTTTCGGCCCGGCAGGCGTCAAGGACGTTCAGCATGCCGCGGACGGCGACGTCAAGCACCAGTTCCGGCTTGGAATAGAAGAACTCGGTGCCGTTCACATAGGCCAGATGGCAGCAGCAATCCATGCCGCGCATGGCGTCGCGGACGGCGTCGGCATCGCGGATGTCGCCGCCGACCATTTCGAAGCGGCCGGCGATGTCGGTCAGCCGGCGGTCGCGGCCGCGCGAATTGTCGTCAAGGACCCGAACGTGATGACCCTGGGCCACCAGATGTTTGACCAAGGCGGCGCCGAGAAAGCCGGTTCCGCCGGTGACGAGGAATTTACGCGGGCTCATTTTGCCTCCGGGCGTTTGGCGATCAGCAGAAGAGAGGCACCGAACGGATAATTCACGCCGGCACGGATTGTGGCCTGTTCGATGTCCAGAACCGCTTCAAGAAAGCGCTGCAGCATTGCCGGCATGTGCAGTTCCAGGGCTTCGGCCAGGGTGTCGCCCTTGGGCTTGCTGACCATGCGTGAAACCATCTGCAGCGGCAGCGTCCAGGCCGCGAAGGACATGATGCGCACGACTTCCAGGCCGGCGGCGGTGGCCGCCCGTTCCAGCATGGCACGGGAATAGCGGCGGCGATGGGCCGCCAGATCGTCGATGCGGCTCCACAGGAACTTGTGCTGCGGCACCACCACCATCACTCCGCCACCGGGCTTGACCGCCAGCTTCATCTGTTCCAGCGCGCCCACGTCGTCATCGATGTGTTCAACCACGTCGAAAGCGCCGGCCACGTCGAAATGCGACCGGTATGGCAAGGCCAGACCGTCCACCTGGATCAGTTCCGTGTCAGGAAGGCGGCGGCGCGCCCGTTCCAGTCCCTCGACATAAATGTCGGCGCCGGTCACCGTCATCTGCGGAAAAGCCCGCTTGACCCCCGACAGCACGTAACCGGTGCCGCAGCCCAGTTCCAGGAAGGACGAGGCTTGCGGGAAATAATGGCCCAGCGCCCAAGTGATCAGACGGTTGCGCGGCGGAAACCAGAAACTGGAATCTTCCGCCTTGGCCAATCCCTCGAAGCTGGCGACGTCGAAGCTGCCGCCCTGGTCGGCCAGGGTCGGGGAAAAACAGCGGAAACCCGACCGGACCTCGGGCGTGAAGCCACAATGCGGGCAGACCCAGTCCGCTTGCGCATGGTCCGTTGCGCACGAAAGGCAAAAATGCATCCGCTAAACCCCTTGCCCGGATGGTCAGAGTTGATGAGCCGACATATAGCCCGGTCAAATCCAAGGCGCAGCACAAATCTGGCGGTTCAGCCGCCGATGGGATATAAGCCACCTTCGATCACCGCCAAAACTATGGCAAGCATGCTCCCTTCCTTCACGATTTCCTTGTCCGACCGCATCCTCAGGGTGGCGTATTTCCTGTTGCCGCCGATGGCTTTGCTGGTGCCGCTGGGGCTGGCGCCGCTGGGGTTGCTGGCGGCTGTCTTGCTGCTGGCCACCGCGCCGCGTCCGTGGACGCCGCCGCCCCGGCGGCTGGTGGTTTTGCTGGCGTTGACGCCGTTGCTGGCCGCCGTCAGCGCCGTCTGGTCGTTGGATCCGTTTCTTAGTCTCAAGGGGGCCGGACAGGTCGGCGCCATTGCCGCCGCCGCATTGATGCTGGGCGTTGCCGCCACCAGCCGCGATTTCCGTCCGGCCGCTTCCGCCGTCTTGGCCGGATTGGCGTTCTCGCTGTTGCTGCTGGTGTTGGATCGGCTTCTCGGCAACCAGCTTATCGGCTGGGTGCACCGCCTGAATTTCAGCGTTGAGGGCTGGGAAATCTATGCCCAGTCCTCGACCAAGCGGGGGACCTCGGTCATCGCCGTGCTGTGCTGGCCGCTGGTTGGCGCCCTGATGGCGTCGGGGCGTCGCCGCAGCGCGGTGATCGCTTTGATCATGACTGGCGGTTGCGTCCTGGCTGGTTATTCCAGCACCGCCATCTTGGCCTTGGCGGCGGGGGTGCCGATGTTCCTGCTGTTTCATTTCGCCGGCCGTCGGGCGGCCCTGCCGGTGATCGTGTTGCTGATGGGTGTGGTGGGCGTGATGCCCTGGGCCGTGCGTCAGCTGCCGCCGCCGCAGGAATTGTGGGACGCCCATCCGTGGATACCCAATTCGGCGCATCACCGCCTGACCATTTGGCATTTCACCGCCGACCGCGTGGCCGAAAAGCCGGTTTTGGGGTGGGGCATGGATGCCGCCCGGGTCATGCCCGGCAGCGAGGACACCATCAAGGTCGGCCGCACCGTCGACGGTCGCGAGTGGCTGATGTTCGAGCAGATGCTGCCGCTTCATCCCCATAACGCCATCCTGCATTGGTGGCTGGAACTGGGAATGGTCGGAGCCTTTGCCATGGCCGGTCTGTGCGCCGCGCTGATTGCCGCCGCCGCCGCCAAGCTGCCGTCACCGTCCCATTGCGGCGGTCTCGCCGGTTTGGCCAGCGGATTGGTCTGCGCCAGTTCAGCTTTTGGCGCTTGGCAAAGCTGGTGGCTGCTCGCTTTGGCCATGATCGTTCCCTTGGCTTTGTTCCCCCCCCGAACCAGGATAGACCCATGATGGATGGGGTGACGGTTTACGACGGTCACGACCTTGAGGCTTTGTCGGATCTGCCGCGTTACCAGGACTGGATTTTGTCGCGCTTCGCCCCGCATTTGTGTGGCGATGTGATTGAATACGGAGCCGGAATTGGCAACATTGCCCGGATGGTGCGCCCCCAGGTCAGCCGACTGACTTTGGTCGAGCCGGCTTTGAACCTGCTGCCGCGCCTGCGCGAGCGTTTCGCCGACGATCCGGCCGTGACGGTGGCGGGCGCCAGCATCGAAGAACACGCAGCCCTTCAGCCCGAGGCCAGCTATGACGCGGTCATGCTGGTCAACGTACTGGAACACGTGGTCGACGATGGTCTGGTGCTGCGGCAGTTCCACCGTCTTCTTCGACCCGGCGGCCATCTTTTGCTGTTCGTTCCGGCCTTGCCGGCGCTGTTTTCGAAAATGGATAAGATTTTGGGGCATCATCGGCGTTATCGCCGGGTTGAATTGTCCGATGCCGTCCAGTCCGCCGGTCTGACCGTACGGCGCTGCCACTACCTGGACGCCGCCGGGGCTCTGGCCTGGTGGCTGGTTTTCACCAAAGGTGGCAGCACGTGTTTCGATCCGACTTCGGCCATGGTGTTCGACCGCGCCGTGGTTCCCGTCATGCGGCCTCTGGAAAACCTGTGCCGGCCCCCATGGGGCAAGAATTTGGTTCTGGTGGCGCAAAAAACACAATCTTGACCGCAGAGGTGTCAAACACGATGCTGATGCCCGCCTCAGCCTTAGGACAAGCCATGACTATCAGCAAACTTAGTGTCGTCATTCCTTGCTATAATGAGGAACGCACCCTTAAGGCCATTGTCGACCGCGTTCTGTCCGCCGATCGACTGGGTTTGGATTTGGAAATCGTCATCGTCGATGACGGGTCGAAAGACAATTCCGTGGCGGTCATCCGGCAACTGGCCGAGGACAACCCGTGCATCAGCCTTCAGGTTCATGGCGTCAACCAAGGCAAGGGCGCGGCCCTGCGGACCGGTTTCGCCAGCGCCACCGGCGACATCGTCCTGGTTCAGGACGCGGACCTTGAATACAGCCCGTCGGATTATCCCAAGCTGTTGTCGCCCATCGTCCAGGGTCGTGCCGACGTGGTCTTCGGTTCTCGCTTCAAGGGCGGCGAGGAAACCCGCGTGCTGTATTTCTGGCATTCGGTCGCCAACAAGGTGCTGACGCTGGCCTCGAACATGTTTTCGGACCTGACGCTGACCGACATGGAAACCTGCTACAAGGTTTTCCGCCGCGAAGTGATCAAGAACATCGTCATCGTCGAGAACCGCTTTGGTTTCGAGCCCGAGATCACCGCCAAGGTGGCGAGGATCTCGCCGCGTCCGAAGATCTTCGAGGTTGGCATCTCCTATGACGGGCGCACCTACGAAGAAGGCAAGAAGATCGGCTGGAAAGACGGCGTTAGGGCGCTTTACTGCATCCTTCGCTACAACCTGTTCGACTGATTTCCGGCGAAGGATTCATCGTGCTCGGCAATCTTGATCGCCTGGAAGCGGAAAGCATTCACATCATCCGCGAAGCCGCGGCCCAGCTGGGCAAGCCGGTGATGCTTTATTCCATCGGCAAGGACAGCTCGGTGATGCTGCACTTGGCCATGAAGGCGTTCTATCCCGCGCGGCCGCCGTTTCCGTTGATGCATGTGGACACCACCTGGAAATTCCGCGAGATGATCGAATTCCGCGATCAGCGTGCCAGGGAAATGGGTTTCGACCTGATCGTCCACGTCAACCAGGATGGCGTTCGCCAGGGCATCAATCCCTTTGTCCATGGCTCGGCGGTGCACACCGACGTGATGAAGACCCAGGGGTTGAAGCAGGCGTTGGACAAATATGGTTTCGACGCGGCCTTTGGCGGCGCCCGCCGCGACGAGGAAAAGAGCCGGGCGAAGGAACGCGTGTTCTCGTTCCGCAGCGCCAACCATCGCTGGGATCCCAAGAACCAGCGCCCGGAACTGTGGAACCTGTATAACGGCCGTGTTTCCCAAGGCGAAAGCATCCGGGTCTTTCCCCTGTCCAACTGGACCGAACTGGATGTCTGGCTGTACATCCGTCGGGAAAACATTCCCGTGGTGCCGCTTTATTTCGCCGCGCCGCGCCCGGTGGTCCAGCGGGGCGGCGCCTGGCTGATGGCCGATGACGATCGTCTGCAATTGGCGCCCGGTGAGCGGATTGAGGAACGGTGGGTTCGCTTCCGTACCCTGGGATGTTGGCCGTTGACCGGGGCGGTGGAATCGCGGGCCGAGACCTTGGACGAAATCATCCATGAAATGTTGGTCAGCCGGTCGTCGGAACGCCAGGGCCGTCTGATCGACCACGATCAGGCTGGGTCGATGGAACGCAAGAAGCAGGAAGGGTACTTCTAGCATGTCCACCGCCACCCAGATCGCAGCGACGCTTGACGCCCTGCAGCACAAAGGCCTGCTGCGACTGTTGACCTGCGGCAGCGTCGACGATGGGAAAAGCACCCTGATCGGCCGTCTGCTGCATGATTCGGGGGCGCTTGCCGACGACCAGTTGGCGACGCTGGAAAAGGAAAGCCGCCGTACCATGCCCCAGGGCGGGCTGGATTTCTCGCTGTTGCTGGATGGTTTGGAGGCCGAGCGCGAGCAAGGCATCACCATCGACGTCGCCTATCGGTATTTCAACACCGCCAAGCGCACGTTCATCGTCGCCGACACCCCCGGCCACGAGCAATACACCCGCAACATGATCACCGGCGCCTCTTCCGCCGAAGTCGCCTTGCTGCTGGTCGACGCGCGCAAGGGCTTGTTGACCCAGACCCGGCGCCATGCCTTCCTGGTCAATCTGACCGGCATCAAGGACGTGGTGCTGGTGGTCAACAAGATGGATATGGTGGGGCACGATCAGGCGGTTTTCGCCGCTATTCGCGACAATTTCGCCGCCTATGCCGCCGAGATCGGGTTGCCCCGGGTTTTGGCCATTCCGGTTTCCGCCCTGGGCGGCGACAATGTGGTCAACCGTTCGGCCACCATGACGTGGTATGACGGTCCCACCTTGCTGGAATATCTTGAAAGCGTGCAGGTCGCCCCTTATGGGGCGGCGTCCGGCCTGCGTTTGCCGGTGCAGACGGTGATCCGTCCCAACCAGGATTTCCGCGGCTATGCCGGCACCATCGCCGCAGGGGTGGCGCGGGTGGGGATGTCGGTGGCGGTCGAGCCGGGGGGGCGGACCAGCCGGATCAAGCAGATTTTGTTGGGCGACAGGGCTGTCGACGCCGCCGAAACCGGCCGCGCCGTCACCATCGCCTTGGAAGACGAGGTTGACGTCTCGCGCGGTGAAGTCATCGCCGACAGCCAGTCGCGTCCGCCGGTATCCGATCAGTTCACCGTGCACATGGTCGCCATGTCGGAACAGGCGCTGATGCCCGGCCGGCCTTATCTGGTTCAGATCGGCACCCGCCAGGTGGGGGCGCAGATCACCCACATCAAGCACAAGATCAACGTCAACACCTTGGAACACACAGCCGCCAAGCGGTTGGAACTGAACGACGTCGGGGTGTGCAACATCGGCTTTGACCGGGCGGTGCCGTTCGAAACCTATGCCGACAATCGGAACATGGGCGGGTTCATCGTCATCGACCGCATTTCCAACCAGACGGTGGGATGCGGGATGATCGTCCATCCGTTGCGCCGGGCGGACAACATCCATTGGCAGTCGGTGATCGTGGACAAGGGCGCCCGGGCGGCTCTCAAGCACCAAAAGCCTTGCGTCCTGTGGTTCACCGGGCTTTCCGGCGCGGGCAAGTCGACGGTGGCCAATCTGGTGGAAAAGCGTCTGGCCGCCATGGGCCGTCACACTTATCTGTTGGATGGCGACAACATCCGTCACGGGCTCAACCGCGATCTCGGCTTCACCGACGAAGACCGGGTCGAAAACATCCGCCGGGTCGCCGAGGTGGCCAAGCTGTTCGTCGACGCCGGCATGATCGTGTTGTCCGCCTTCATTTCGCCGTTCCGGGCCGAACGGCGGCTGGCGCGGGAAATGCTGGCCGAGGACGAATTCATCGAGATCCATGTGGATGCATCGCTGGAAACCTGCCAGGGCCGCGACCCCAAGGGATTGTACGCCAAGGCGCGACAAGGAAAGCTGGTGCACTTCACCGGCATCGATTCGCCTTACGAGCCGCCGGAACATCCCGAACTGCACCTGGATGCCGACCACGAACTGGCCGAGTCCCTGGCCGACAGGATCATTCAGTATCTGGTCGAACGGAAATACCTGGAATAGACCGCCGCCAATGGATCGGCCCCCGCGGCATAGGTTTCCCTTGGGCGGGAAGGGGCACTTCTGTTAACAACGTGATCCGGCGGCCTTGTCCGCGTATCGGATCTATCGGATGGTTGGTTCATGACGTTTCCCGATTCTTCTTTTTCCGCGATCGGCAGCTATCTTGACGCCTATGCCGAGCGTCTGGGAGCGGCCTTGCGGTCGGTGGACTCGCAGGCCTTGGACGCGGCGCAAGCCATCTTGCGCGACGGCCACGCCCGCGACGCCATGATCTTCGCCTGCGGCAATGGTGGTTCGGCGGCCATTTCCAATCATCTGGTGTGCGACCATTCCCGTGGGGTGTCGTGCCATACCGGCTTGCGTCCACGCATTCACAGCCTGTCGGCCACGGTCGAGGTGTTGACCGCCATCGCCAACGACATGGAATACGCCCAGGTATTCGCCGAACAACTGCGTCTTCTGGCCCGCCCCGGTGATGTGCTGATCACCATCAGTTCGTCGGGGGATTCGGAAAATGTCGTTCGCGCCATCGCCCATGCCAAGGCCAATGGTATCGCCAGCATCGCGTTGACCGGTTTCGGCGGTGGCCGCACCGCCGCCATGGCCGACGTCAACCTGCATGTCCAAGCCGACAATTACGGTGTGATCGAAGACGCCCACCAGGCGTTGATGCACGTCTTGGCCCAGTTTATTCGTCAGCAGCACATGCCGTCGGAACTGGTGGCGGCGTGTAAGTTCTAAAAGGAAGCGACGCATGCGCCGTACCGTCCTATGTGTGGTCGGGGCTCGCCCGAATTTCATGAAGATCGGTCCGGTGATCGCCGGTTTGCGCGGTCTGGGGCTGGCCGCGCCGTTGCTGCATACCGGCCAGCATTACGACGCCGCCATGAACGATTGCTTCTTCACCGACCTTGGGCTGCCGCGCCCGGATTTCAACCTGGAAGTGGGCTCGGGCAGCCACGCGCAGCAGACCGCCGAGATCATGCGCCGCTTCGAGCCGGTGGTGAACGACGTCAAGCCCGCTGCGGTTCTGGTCGTCGGCGATGTCAACTCGACCATCGCTTGCGCCCTGGTGGCGGCCAAGATGGGTGTCAAGGTGGTGCATGTGGAGGCCGGGCTGCGTTCGTTCGACCGGGCCATGCCGGAAGAAATCAACCGTGTCCTCACCGATCAGCTGTCGGACTTCCTGTTCACGACCGAGCGTGAGGCCGAAGCCAATCTGCGGGCCGAGGGCATCGCCGCCGACAAGGTTTTCTTCGTCGGCAACGTGATGATCGACACCTTGCTGGGCAACCTGGAGCGCGCCGTCCCGTCGATGGTGACCATCGGTCGTGACGATGGCTATGGGCTGATCACCCTGCACCGCCCGTCCAACGTGGACGATCCGGCGGTTCTGCGGCGCTTGCTGGGCTGTCTGGCCGACATGGCGGGGCAACTGCCGCTGTTTTTTCCCGCCCATCCGCGCACCGTCGCCCGCATCGCCGATTGCGGCCTGATGTCGGTGGTGGAGACCGCCGGCATCCGCCTGCTGCCGCCGCAAGGCTATCTGGAAATGCTGGGACTGATGCGCTCGGCCCGGTTGGTGGTCACCGATTCCGGAGGTTTGCAGGAGGAAACCACAGCCCTTGGCGTGCCGTGTCTGACCGTGCGGGAAAACACCGAACGTCCCATCACCATCAGCCAGGGCACCAACACCTTGGTGGGAACCGATCCGGCGACGATCATGGGGGCCTTCGCCGAGATCATGGCCGGCAAGGGCAAGGCGGGGCGCCGTCCGGAATTGTGGGACGGCAAGGCCGGGATCCGCATCGCCGAAACCCTGGCCGCCAGGCTTTGACACGCCAAATCCTGGCCGTATGAACATGCCGACAAGGACGATCCAAGACGGTCTGGGGGTTATTTCCGTTTGACGGTTTTCGCGCCGCGCCGCAGCCAGACAGTGGCCAAGCCGTAGAACAGCCACCTCAGATAGCGTGGAATCCAGCGCAGAACTTGGAAACGGCTGGGTTTGTCGGACCGTTCGAACCATTTCGCCGGCACCTCGGCCACCGGCCAGCCCAGGCGTACCGTTTTGGCCAGCAATTCGATGGAATAGGTGAAGCCCAGGCTCGACTCGATCTCGATGGTGTCCACCACCCGGCGCGAGAACAGTCGGAAGCCGTTGGTGGCGTCGTGCACCTTCATGCCGCAGAGGTGATATAGGGTGAAATCCGCTACGCGGGTCACCGCTTCCTTGAACGGGGCGCAGCCGACCATGCAGCCGCCTGCGACGAAGCGGCTGGCGGCGACAACGTCGCAACCCTGGCCATGCAGGGCGACCATGCGGTCGATGATGCCGGCGTTGAAGTCGTCGTCGGCCATATATACCAACACCGCCGGGGCGGTGCTGGCCGCCAAGCCGGCGCGAACCGCCGCATGGGGACCGCGTTCGGGGTTTTTGACCAGCACCACTTCGACGCCGTGATCGTTGTCGGCCAACGCGGCCAGGGTGTTGTCCTCGGGGAAGTCGTAGCAGATCAGCACCCGGAACGGTGTTTTGACCTCGGCCTTCAGCGCGGCGAACACCTTCAGGATGTTTTCGCCCTCGTTATAGACCGGAATGACGATATCAAGTGCGCTCATGCCACTTTCCCCGCCTGTTCGGCCATGAATCGCTCCAGCATGGCGACGCTGCTGGGGACCGGCAGATGGCCGGCCAGACGATGCACCGCCACGTCGTAATGGAAATCCTCGCGTTCTGAATGGAAGGCGATGCCAAGGCCGGGAAACAAGCTTTGCACCAAGGCGACGATGTCGCCGGTTCGGACCTGTCCGCGGCCGGTGACGTTGATGGTGCCGTCGATGCCGGCTTCCAGCAAGGTCAACAGGGTTTGGGCGACGAAGCGGGTGTCCACCAGACTGAGGGCGGTGGTTTCGCCAATGCGCAAGGGATGGCCGTTCAAGGCGTCGAAGACCGGGTTCTTGCGCAGGTTGGGGCCGATCAGGGTGCCCAGGCGCAGGATCAGGGCGCGGCGGGCGTGACGGGCGACCAGCTGTTCGGCTAGGAACTTGGAAAACGAGTAGCCGTCCAATTCGGATGCCCGGATGGGGCTTTCCTCGTCCGAGGTGGCGGGATCGGCCTTGCCGGCACCGTAAACGTCGACGGTCGAGGCGAAGACATAAAGACCGGCATCGATGCCCAGCAGCCGGTCAAGGACCGGAACCACGTTGGCGTCGAAAGCATGGCGCGGATGGCTGTTGCAATAAAAGCGGCGGGCGTCGCCGGCGCAATCGACCACCACGTCGAAGCACCCGGCCGGCAACGGGTCGCCACGGCCCACCGGAACCACCGTATGGCCGGCCTGACCCAGGGCGGCGCTGATCGCCGATCCCAGGAAACCGCTTGCACCGATGACGACGGTCTTCAAATTCACGGCCGGATCACCGGTTCCGGCAGCGGGACGATGAAACGACCTCCGGCCTTGATGAAGTCGGAATGGGCCAGGAAGAAGTCCAGATAGTTCCAGGCCAGCAGCAAGGCATAGCCGGTCTTGCTGTCCAGCAGGTCCTGGTCGGAAATCACCGGGATATGGGTGCCCGGGGTCAGCTTGCCGATCTTGAGGTCGTTGTTTTCCGACACGGCGAAGATGTCGTCGGGACCGACCCCCAGGTAGTTGAGCAAGGTGTTGCCCTTGGCCGGAGCGCAATAGGCGGCCACTGTCTCGCCCTTGGCCTTCAGTTCGGCCAAAAGCGCCAGGATGCGCTGGCGGGTCTCGGCCACCCGTTCGGCGAAGGCATGATAACGTTGCGGTTCGGTGATGCCCCAATCGGCCTCGGCGGACAGCATGGCCTGGATCGACGCGTCTTCCGCCCGCGCCGAACCGTCCAGACAGACGAACAGGCGCAAGGCCGGACCCGAGGCCCCCAGTTCCACCCGTTCGACCCGGAACGCCCGCAATCCCACTTGGGCGAACAGTCGGGCCAGGGGGGTCAGCGCCAGATAGGACAGATGCTCGTGATAGACGGTGTCGAAGTAAAGCCGGTCGACGGTGTCCACCAGATAGGGGAACTCGATCACCCAAACCCCGTCATCGGCCAGCCACTCAGCGACGCCGCGGGCGAACGAGGTGATGTCGTCCACATGGGCGAAGACGTTGGTCGAGGTCACCAGCGACACCCGTCCATGTTCGCGGGCCAGTCGCGCCCCCAGCTTGGCGTCGAAGAATTCCTGCACCACCTGATGTCCCGCCGCCCGGGCATGCTCGCCGGCCGAAGACGGCTCGATGCCCAAAAGACGCATGCGACCGGCCGGATAGCGGTTCAGCATGATGCCGTCATTGCAGCCGATATCGGCGCACAGCGCACCCTCGGGAACCGAGAACAGCGCCAGCGCCTGGTCAACCAGACCCTGATAATGGGCGCACAAGGCCCGCGACGTGGATGACAGATAGGCGTATTCGTCGAAGATGTCCTCGGACGAAACCAGGTCAAGCAATTGGGACAGGCCGCATTGACGGCACAGATAGACCCGCAGGGGGAAACGCTGTTCACCCGCGACTTCAGCCGCCGAGATGAAGCTGTTGGACGGCGGCTGGTCGCCCAGGTCCAGGTATGGCTCCAGGTGACTTGATCCGCAGATCCGGCAAGTCTCGCGACGCCGCACTCCGTATTTCTTCATGACTTCATTCCGCTTAGGTCGAAAAGCGGGCCGACGGCGTCAGCCGCACGCAGCCCCAACAGCGACGTTCGGGTATAGTGCACTGGCGGCGCGGCGTCCAGTTCCCGCTGTGGCCGACGTTGGAATAGACGATGTCGAAGCGGTCGTCGGTGAAAGGCAGGTTTTCCGCATCGGCCTGGGCGGCTCCGGCCCAGGCGTCCAGAAGCCCGGGCTTGGCGGTGGTCAATTGCGTATCGACGTCATCATAACGGGAATGCTAAAGAGCTTTCCGAAATACCTGGATGTCCCGCTTTGATGCCGGCACAAGCTCGCGTCATGTCTTGCCGTCTGCTGACCGACCTCGGGCTTGACCTTATTTTGGGTCGAGCGCAAGGGAATCGTCCTGACGGCAAGCTCCAGCCATTCATATGCCAAGGATCAGGAACGTGACCATCACTTTGCGCTGGACCGTCGATGCGACCGAAATGCAGGCGCTATTCGACAACTGTCCTCGTCCCAATTTGCTGCAAAGTCCAGCCTGGGGGCGGGTCAAGCAGTCCGGAGAAGGCTGGGCTCCCCATTGGGCGGTGGTCGAAGATGACGGCCGCGCCGTGGCGACGGTTCAGGTTCTGGCGCGCCGGTTCGGGCCGTTCAGTCTGGCCCGGCTCAATCGTGGGCCGTTGTGGCAGGACGCGAATCCCGACCCCCGGCAGGTGGCGGAAGTGCTGAGCGCCATCCGCCGCAAATGGGGCTGGCGTCGGTTGGGCGTGGTGCTGGCGGCTCCGGAACTGACCGAATCCCCCGAGCATCGCGCCATCATGGCGCAGTGCGGATTCCACCGCCGTTCGGTTGCCGCGTGGTCGACCGGGTGGCTGGATCTGGCGTGCGGCGCCGCCATGCTGCGCAAACGTCTGAACGCCAAGTGGCGCACCGCCTTGACCAACGCCGAGCGCAACGGTTTGGCGACGGATGTGTTGATCGGCGCCGAGGGCATGGAATGGTTGCTGCCGCAATATCTTGAAATGCAAAAGACCCGGGGATTTTCCGGCATTCCCGCCGAATTGCTGCAGCATTTGGCGGCGAACGAGCCCGACGACATCGTGACCATAAGGGTGCGATCCGGCGAAACGCCGGTTTCGGCGGTGTTGATGACCCGCCATGGTCGGTCCGCCACCTACGCCATCGGCTGGAGCAACCCAGAAGGGCGGCGGCTGAAAGGCAACTTCCTGGCGCTATGGGTGGCGGCCGAGTATTTGCGTGGCCGGGACTGCCATTGGATGGACCTGGGGGGGATCGACGCGGTCAACACCCCGGGCATCGCCGAGTTCAAAACCAAGATGAACAGTGAAGCCTACACGCTGGTCGGCGAATACTGGGCCGTGTAGGCCATGGCGTCGAGCCGGGCCCGCTGGTGCCGGTAAAGCGGATCCAGTCCGCCCTCGGCCGCCAGGGATCGCCACGCCGGCGGTGACGCAAGGTCCACGTGGTCGGCGCGCAAGGCCAAAGGGTGGACGGCGCGATGATTGGCTCCGCGGATGCCCGAGCGGCAAAAGCGGTGATGGCGGGCGATTTCGCTCAAGGCGGAGGCGTCGACGCTGTCGATGTCGCCGAAGGTGTAGGCGAACCAATCCGTCGCCTCCAGGCGTGACGACAGGATGCGGGCGGCTTCGCCCACTTGCTCGGCCTGCTGGGCTGGGGTCAGGCGGGTCAGACGCAGATGGTCCATGGTGTGGTTGCCGATGACGTGCCCATGGGCGCGCAGGTGTTCAAGGTCGTCCCATCCCATCAAGCTGCGGTCGTCGGCTGCGCCTTTGCCGTCATGGATGTTGGCGACGATGGCCTGTCTTTGGCGGTCGTGGTCCAGGGCCATCAGTCCGGGGCAAACGAAAAACAGGGCGCGTGCGCCGTATTCGGCCAAAAGGGTGTCGGCAAGCACGCGGTTGCTGGCGAAACCGTCGTCGAAACTTAACAGACACGGCAATCGGCCGCCGTTCCAGGCGTTTCCGGCCAGCATGGCCTCGGCCTCGGCCGGACCGATCAGTCGGCGGCTGTCGGCCAAATGGGACAGCAAGGCGGCGAAGGCTGGAAGATCCGTCTCGGCCACGTCGTGGAACAGCAAGATGCGGAAGCTGCCGGCGGGGGCTGGCCGTACGGCGCGCACCAGACGATGCGCCGACCACAAGAGCGGGGCAAGGCGGTTGCGCACGGCTTAGACACCCGGCTTGGTCAGGTGAAGGGAATGCTGGCGGGCGATCAGGCGCGGCCAGCCGGACCCCGACAAGGCGGCGTCGACGCGTCCGGCCCAATTGCCGCGGGCACCGATGCGCAGGCCGAATTCGGGTGTGAACAGCACCTCGCTGTAATGTTGCCGGGGGGCGACGCCAAAGGTCCGGGTCACCGTGTCGATCTGGTTCTGGTTCATGCGTTCCAGCCAGAAGGCGCCGGGAATGGTGCCCTGACGGTGCCAGTACTTGCCGAAAAGGGCGTAGACGGCACGGATCAGCGGCGGGTCGTTCAGGCTGTAGCAGGCGAAGCTGCCCCTGTGCTTGAGCACACGGGCGGCTTCGGCGATGGCGGCGGGGAAGGCGGGGATGTGCTGCAGGGTCTGAACCGACCAATAGCCGTCGAAGCACGCGTCGGGGAAATCCAGCCGGGTGGCGTCGCCTTCCACCAGGAAGACCCGGCGGCCGATGTCATCCTTCAACAGCGTTTGGGCGTGGCGCAGGTTGGCGCGGACGAAATCCACCACCACCACCCGGATGTCCGGGCGGGTGTCGGCCAGCCGGCGCCAATGCCACCCCCAGCAGCCGCCCACGTCGACGATGATGCCGCCGGTCGGAATGGTGGCGAGAAAGCGGTCGATCTCGGCATCCATCACCGGGATGGAATGGTGATGGGCGATTTCGCCGAGATAATCGTCATAGGCCTTGGCCGCCACTTCGCCGCGCAGCTTGCGTTCGTGTTCCTGGCCGCCATCGCCTTGGCCACCGGTGTAGATGCCGTCCTCGCCCAGGTTCAGCGAGGCCAGCACGGAGGGCGGTCGGGTGGAATCGAGCTCAGTCATGGTGTGCGGCACTCTTGCAATGGTCGGCATGGATGGTGGTGGCCCACGAGCGCAGGCCGGATTCCCCCAGCCACTGGGCGACGGGAACGAAAAAACCGGTTTTGGGACGGTTCAGGATGGATTCGGGCAGGGGCGGCCGGGCGGCGGCGGCCATGGCCAGCTTGCCCGGCGGGTTGGCGCCGACGATCAGCGGCAAGACGGCGCGGAACAACCCCACATCCACCAGCGGCGTGCGGATTTCCAGCGAATGGGCCATGCCGGCCCAATCGGCGTCGCGCAGCAACTGGCTGCGCATGTAGAACGAGGTTTCCAGCGCCGACAGCTTCAGCCGGTCGCCGGGCAGGTTGGCGACAGCGCTTTCCAAAGCCTCCAGCGGGGCCAGTCGCCGCAATCCGGCGCGGGCCATGTCGGCATCCATCACCCGGTCCAGCTCCCACGGCATGAACAGGGCCCGGCGCAGCAGATAAGCGCCGCCCCAGCTGCCCCCGTATTCCAGCAGACCGGCCGCTTTGGGCGAGGTCAGCCGGCCGATCCAGGGCGCCGTCATGCGTCGGACCAGCCGGCCGAAGGCCGGCGGGGCAGAGCAGGCGGCGACGCGGCGACGCAGTGCCGGGACGGTGGTGAAGTTGTTGTAGCCGGCGAACAGTTCGTCGCCGCCCAGACCGGACAAAGCCACCTTCAATCCGGTCTGGCGGGCGGCGCGGGCGACCAGCCAGGTGTTGACGCCGTCCACCGACGGCTGGTCCATGTCGGCCAGCAACTGTCGGCGGGCCTGGGTGAAGTCGGCGGCGGTGATCCAGCAGGTCTGGTGACGGGTGCCATAGGCACGGGCCACCTGTTCCGCCAACGGCACCTCGTCGCGGGCCGTGCCGATGAATTCCTTGAACCCCAAGGTGACGGTCTGCGGCGGAATGGCGGCGGCCTCGGTGGTCAGGGCGGCCAGGGTGGTGGAATCCAGCCCCGAAGACAGGAACACCCCCACCGGGACGTCGGATTCCAGGTGCAGACGCACGCTTTCCGCCAGGGCGTCGCGCAAGGTCTGGCCATCGTCGGTGGCGGGGCGGGCGGCCGCCATCTCGGCGCCAAGATCGAAAAAACGTCCGTGGTCACGGCGCCCATCGACGCCGGCCCACATCCACGATCCGGCGGCCAGCGGACGGATGGCCGCGTAAAGGGTGTGCGGTTCGGGCACATGTCCCCACAGGAAGAAACCGGCATGGCCGGCCGGGTCGGCGTCGGTGGCGACCCCGCCGCCGGCCAACAGCGCCTTGACCTGGGATGCCGCGCGTAAAGTGATGCCGTCGTCGGCGACGTAAAGCGGCTTGATGCCGAAATGGTCGCGGGCCAGCAACATCCCCTGGCGGTCTTCGTCCCAAAGCACGATGGCGAACATGCCGCGCAGGCGGTCCAGCATGGCGGGACCGTGGCGACGGTACAGTTCCAGGATTACTTCGGTGTCGGAATGCGACCGGAAATGGCTGCCCTGCTGTTCCAGTTCGCTGCGCAAGGCGCGGTGGTTGTAGATTTCGCCGTTGAAGACGATGTGCAGGCGACCGCAGGCCGACGCCATGGGCTGGGCCCCGGCCTCGCTCAGGTCCAAGATGGCAAGGCGTCGATGGGCCAGCCCGACACGACCGTCGTCGGAAAGCCATGCTCCGGCGCCGTCGGGGCCGCGGCTGCGCATGTGCTCACGCATGCACAGCAACTCGCCGTGATCGACCGGCGCAGGGGCGGTCGTCCCGGCGAGGATGGCTGCGATGCCGCACATGATAGGGCTTCCCCAAAGCTGAAAGATCACCGTATATAGCTCCTGGTTCCGCCTGGGGGCAATCGGATGAAGCAGGTCATTCAAAGCGCACGCACTGGTAAGCTGGTTCTGAAGCAAGTGCCAGAGCCCAAGGTGCGCTCTGGCTGTCTGCTGGTGCGCACCGACGCCTCGCTGATTTCCGCCGGTACCGAACGCATGGTCATCGACTTCGCCAAGAAGTCCTTGGCCGGCAAGGCCAAGGAACGGCCCGACCTGGTCAGGAAGGTGCTGGACAAGGCGCGGCGCGACGGTCTGATGGCCACCTTCAAGGCGGTGATGGCGCGTTTGGACGAACCGCTGCCCTTGGGCTATTCCGCCGCTGGCCGCATCGTCGCCGTGGGCAAGGGTCTGGAAGGTTCGTTCCAGCCCGGCCAGCGTGTGGCCATGGCCGGGGCCGGTCTGGCCAACCATGCCGAACTGAACGTGGTGCCGCGCAATCTGGTGGCCCCCATTCCCGACGACGTCAGCGACGAAGAAGCCTGTTTCGGCACCTTGGCGTCCATCGCCTTGGCCGGGGTGCGCAATCTGGCGCCGCAACTGGGCGACGTGGTGGCGGTGCTGGGTGTCGGTCTGGTGGGCCAGCTGGCGGCGCAGTTGCTGGCGCTGTCGGGTGCCCGTGTGGTCGCTATCGACGTGGACGAAAGTCGTCTGGCCCTGGCCAAGAAGAATGGCGCCGAGCTGACCTGGGTGCTGGGCCAAGCCGGCCTGCCCGAGGCGGTGGCGGCGCTGACCGGCGGTGTCGGTTGTGATGGCGTGTTGATCGCCGCCGCCACTGATTCGTCGGAACCCTTGGAACTGGCCGCCGAACTGGCCCGCGACCGTGCCGCCCTGGTGATGGTGGGCAAGACCGGCACCGAATTCCCCTATGCCGCCTTCATGAAGAAGGAATTGCGCATCATGGTGTCGCGCTCCTATGGGCCGGGCCGTTATGACGAGGATTTCGAAGGACGCGGCGTCAAATATCCGGTGGGCTGGGTCCGCTGGACCGAAGCCGACAACCTGCGCGAATGCGTGCGGCTGATGAGCCCGTCCCTGGCCCGTCGGCTGGATGTGGGCGCGCTGATCACCCACCGTTTCCCCTTCGACGCCGCCGAGGACGCCTATGATCTGGTGACCACAAGGCGTGAACCCAACATGGGCGTGGTGCTGAAATACGATTCTGCGGTCAAGGCCGTGCCGCCGGTCTTCGCCCAGCCCCAGGCCAAGGGGGCGTGCGTGCTGGGGGTGATCGGCGCCGGCGCCTTCGCCCGCACCGTGTTGTTGCCGGAATTGAAGCGTCTGCCCGGCATCACCTTCCACACGCTTTGCACCACAAGGGGGCAGACCGCCGACCATGGCGCCAACGCCTTCGGCTTCGCCCGCGCCAGCACCGAAATCGACGACGTGCTGAACGATCCTTCCATCAATGCCGTGCTGGTGGCGACGCGGCATTCCAACCACGCCGAGCTGACCGCCCGCTGCCTGGCTGCCGGCAAGTCGGTGATCGTCGAAAAGCCGCTGGCGCTCGACGAGGATCAGGTCAATCAGGTGATCGCCGCCCGCGAGCAATCGTCCGCTTTCTTCACCGTCGGCTTCAACCGCCGCTTCGCCCCCATGGTGGTGGAAGCCAAGAAGCTGTTGGCCCGTCACAATGGCCCCAAGATGCTGGTGCTGCGGGTCAATGCCGGGGCGCTGCCCGCCGAAAGCTGGGTCAACGCGGCGGAAGAAGGCGGTGGCCGCATCCTGGGCGAGGTCTGCCATTTCGTCGATCTGGCCCGTGCCCTGGCCGGCTCGCCCATCGTCGCCGTCCAGGCCGATGCCGCCAAGGTCACCCATGGCGGCTGCGACGACCTGACGGTGACGCTTTCCTTCCTGGACGGGTCCTTGGCCACCATCGTCTATACCGCCCAGGGCGATTCGGCGTTTTCCAAGGAACGCTTCGAATGCTTCGCCGGCGGCACGGTGGTCGCCATCGACAATTTCCTGAGCCTGTCGGTCACCGAAAAAGGCCGCACGCGGACCGAAAAGGCCAAGATGGGCCAGGACAAGGGCCACCGCGCCGAGCTGGAAGCCTTTGCCGCCGCCGTGTCGCAAGGCGGCGCCGCCCCGGTGGACGAAGCCGAACTGGTGGAAACGGCGCGGGCCACCATTGCCGTTTTGGACTCCTTGCGCGAAGGCCGTCGCGTCAGTCTGGTGGACTGACATGGAACAGCTGGCGCAGTCCGGCATTGGCCTGGCCTTGGCGGCTTTCGCCCTGACGGTTGTCGCCACCCGTCGGGTTCTGGGCTATCTGCGTCAGAAACAGATCATGGACCTGCCCAACGAACGGTCCAGTCACAGCCTGCCGACGCCCCGCGGTGGTGGTCTGGCCACCACGCCGGTTCTGGCTCTGGCCTTGTTGGTCCAAGCCGATTTCCGGTTTTTGGGGATCGGCGCCTTGGCCTTGTTGGCCATTTCCTGGATTGACGACCGCAAGGGATTGCCGCCGGGTCCGCGTTTCGCCGCCCATGGCGTGGCGGTTTTGGGATTATTGCTGCTGCTGCCCGGTGATGCCTTGGTTTTTCAAGGCGTGCTGCCTTTGTGGGCCGACCGGGTGTTGGCGCTGCTGGGCTGGCTGTGGTTCGTCAACCTGTACAACTTCATGGACGGCATCGACGGAATTACCGGTGTGGAAACCCTGTCCTTGGGTTTGGGAATCGCCTTGGTCGGCGGGGGGACGCTGACGGCTCCGGCCCTGGTGGTGGCTGCGGTGGCGGCGGCCTTCTTGGTGTTCAACTGGCATCCGGCCAAGCTGTTCTTGGGCGATTCCGGATCGGTGCCGTTCGGCTATGTGCTGGGTGGATTGCTGGTGATGCTGGCTATAGGGGGGCAACTGGCCGCCGCCCTGATCCTGCCCGCTTATTATCTGGCCGACGCCACCATCACCATCAGCCGTCGCGCCTTGGCCGGGGAAAAGATCTGGCAGCCGCACCGCAAGCATTTCTATCAACGTGCCGTCCAGGGTGGCAAACGCCATGATCAGGTGAGTTTGGCCATCGCGCTCGGCAACGCGCTGTTGGTGGGCTGCGCCTGGCTGGCGGTATCGGGGCAGGTGCTGGCGGGGTCGGCGGCGGCGGGTCTGGTGGTCGCCGGCCTGCTGGCGATCTTGCAGAAATGGGCGCAAGGGGAGAAGCCATGAAGGTCCTGGTCACCGGAGGCAGCGGCTTTGTTGGCCGCCGTGTGGTCGAGGAACTGGTGGCGCGCGGCCATCAGGTGGTGGCCCCCATGCGCAAGCCGGTCTTCTGGCCGGATGTGGCGGTTCCCGCCATCGGCGACCTGGGACCGGATACCGACTGGACGGCGGCGTTGTCGGGATGTGACGCGGTGGTGCACAGTGCCGCCCGCGCCCATGTCCTGGATGACCGATCCGGCGATCCGTTGGCCGTGTTCCGTCGGATCAACCGCGACGGCACCCTGCGTCTGGCCCAGCAAGCCCGCGAGGCCGGCATCCGGCACTTCCTGTTCATCAGCACCATCAAGGTGAACGGCGAGACCACGGCCCCGGATCGTCCCTTCCGGGCCGACGACGCTCCCAATCCCCAGGACGCCTATGGCCAGGCCAAGGCCGAGGCCGAGGCCGCCCTGCGCGGCATGGCTTGGCCGGTTTTGACCGTCTTGCGTCCGCCGCTGGTCCATGGCCCCGGGGTCAAAGGCAACCTGGCGGTTCTGATCAAGGCCATCGCCAGGGGGGTGCCTTTGCCGTTGGGACTGGTCGACAACCGTCGCTCCATGATCGGCGTCGACAATCTGGCCAACGCGGTGTCGTTCCTGCTAGAACGCCGTGCCGCAGGAACCTTCCTGGTGCGTGACGACGACGACCTGTCCACCGCCCAATTGGTCCGGTTTCTGGCGGCGGCGATGCAACGCCCGGCCCGCTTGCTGCCGGTGCCGCCCGTGTTGCTGACCCTGGCCGCTCGCTTGCTTGGCCGCCAAGCCACGGCGGATCGCGTGCTGGGGTCGTTGGTGGTGGACGACGCTCCCTTGCGCGCCTTAGGCTGGGTGCCGGCCAATTCCTTGCAGGCGGGCCTGACCCGCATGGTTCGAGAGATGCGATGACTGACTTTCCTGACCACATGATCCCCGTCATCCTGTCCGGCGGTGCTGGTACCCGGTTGTGGCCGTTGTCGCGGGAATTGCGGCCCAAGCAACTGCTGAAGCTGAATTCCGAACTGACCTTGCTGCAGGAAACCGCCCGTCGTACCGGTGGTCGCCCGATGGTGGTGTGCAATCAGGAACATCGTTTCATCGTCGCCGAGCAATTGCGCGAAATGGACATGGATCCGCGGGCCATCGTCATCGAACCGGTGGGGCGCAACACCGCGCCGGCGGTGGCGGTCAGCGCCCTGCTGGCCGAGCCCGAGGCGCTGCTTCTGGTGATGCCGTCCGACCATCAGGTGCGCGACGTCGACGCTTTTCGCCGGGCGGTGGCCCAGGCCGTGCCGCTGGCCGAAGCCGGACGTCTGGTCACCTTCGGGATCGAACCGACCGAGGCCAATACCGGTTACGGCTACATCAAACGCGGCAATGGCTTCGACGTGGAATGCTTCGTCGAAAAACCGGACCGCTCCACGGCCGAATCCTATGTCGCCGCGGGCGGCTATCTGTGGAATGCCGGCATCTTCCTGTTCAAGGCCCAGACCTATCTGGACGAACTGGCGACCCATCATCCCGCCATGCTGGGCGCCTGCCGCGACGCCTTGGACCAGGGCAGTTCGGATCTGTTTTTCTTCCGTCTGGCGGAAGCGCCCTTCGCCGCCATGGCCGGCCAAAGCATCGATTACGCGGTGATGGAAAAGACCCGTCAGGCGGCGGTGGTGCCGGTGGACATGGGCTGGTCGGATATCGGTTCGTGGTCGGCGTTGTGGCAGGAAAGCGGCCGTGACGACGACGGCAATGTCTTGCTGGGTGACGTGATCGCCGAAGGTGTGCGCGATTGCTACGTGCGCGCCGACGATCGTCTGGTCGCCGCCATCGGCATCAGCGACCTGATCGTGGTCGCCACCGACGATGCGGTGTTGGTGGCCGATAAGGCCCATGACCAGGACGTGAAGAAGGTGGTCGAACGCCTGAAGGCGGCGGGCCGTTCCGAAGCCAGTCAGGGCAGTCGGTCCTGGCGGCCTTGGGGCTGGTTCCAGACCATCGACGAAGGTGCGCGTTATCGGGTGAAGCACATTCAGGTCAATGCCGGGGCCAAGTTGAGCTTGCAAAAGCATTGGCACCGTTCCGAACATTGGGTGGTGGTCACCGGCACCGCCCTGGTCACCTGTGGCGACAAGACCTTCACGCTTCGCGAAAACGAATCCACCTTCATTCCTGCCGGCACCGTGCATCGTCTGGAAAATCCCGGCAAGCTGCCGCTTCGGATGATCGAGGTGCAGTCGGGCGAATATGTGGGCGAAGACGACATCGTCCGCATCGACGATGCCTATGGTCGGGCGGGATGAGCGAATTCGTCGTCTACGACCTTGAATTCACCTCGTGGGAAGGGGCCCAAGCCCGGCGATGGTCAGGACCGGGAGAGCACCGTGAGATCGTGCAGATCGGGGCCGTAAGACTGGACCGCGACTGGCGTGAACTGGCCAGTTTCCAGGTTCTGGTCAAACCCAGGCGCAATCCGCGCTTAAGCGATTATTTCACCGCGCTCACCGGCATCGGCCAGCATATGCTGGACCAGGACGGTATCGAGCCGGAAGACGCGCTTGGCCGCTTCGCCCATTTCGTCGGGCCTGACAGTCCCATCTTGTCCAATGGTCCCGATCACATGGTCATCGACGAGAATTGCGGATTACTGGGCATCGCCAATCCGTTTGCGGGACGTGGCACGAACGTGCATCCACATTTGTGCCAGGCGCTTGGGCGCGGCAGCTTCAGCAGTGCTGACCTGCCGACGCTGCTTGGCTTTGATCCCCATGGTCGTGGGCACACCGCCCTGACCGACGCCCGCAACGTGGCGTCAGCTTTGCGGCTGACCGGGTGTCAGTCCAATTCGAAGGCGTTCTTGTAGTCCAGTTTCAGGCCTGGATCCTGGTCTTCCTTTTTCAGGAAGCAGTTGCCGACAGTCAGCACCTCGATTTCGCTGCCCATGAAGCAGCGGAAAGCGTCTTCGGGGGTGCAGACGATGGGCTCGCCGCGCACGTTGAAGCTGGTGTTGACCACCACGGGGCAACCGGTCTTGGCCTTGAACGACGAAATCAGCGCGTGATAGCGCGGATTGGTGTCGGCATGCACGGTCTGGATACGGGCCGAGTAATCCACGTGGGTGACCGCCGGCAGGCTGGAACGCGGCACGTTCAGCTTGTCGATGCCGAACAGCGCGTTTTCCGCTTCCGTCATCTGACGGCGGTGCTTTTCCGCCACCGGGGCGACCAGCAGCATGTAAGGGCTGTCGCCATCCAAGTCGAACCATTCGGCCACGTCCTCGCGCAGCACCGACGGCGCGAAGGGGCGGAAGCTTTCGCGGTATTTGACCTTCAGGTTCAGCACCTTTTGCATGGTGGGCGAACGCGGGTCGCCCAGGATGGATCGGCCGCCCAGGGCGCGCGGGCCGAATTCCATGCGGCCCTGCATCCAGCCCACCGCCTTTTCGTCGGCCAGGGCCTGCGCCGTCTGTTCGATCAACTGGTCGTCGCTCAGCACGGTGAACACGGCGCCGGCTTCCTTCAGCCGGGTCTCGATGTCGTCTTGTTGCCAGACCGGACCCAGATAGGACCCCTCCATGGCATCCTTGCCGTTGCCGGCCACCTGACGCGGCTGACCCTGGTTGATGTGATAGCCGGCCAGGGCGGCCCCCAGGGCGCCGCCGGCATCGCCGGCCGCCGGCTGGATCCAGATGTTGTCGAAGATGTTTTCACGCAGGATCTTGCCGTTGGCGACGCAGTTCAGCGCCACGCCACCGGCCAGACACAAATTCTTGGCGCCCGTCTCCTTGCGGATGGACCGCGCCAGCTTCAGCACGATGTGTTCGGTGACTTCTTGGATCGACGCCGCCATGTCCATGTGGAACTGGGTCAGCGGGTCCTTGTCGGCCTGGCGCACGGGTTGGCCGAACAACGACGCGAACTTGTCGTTGGTCATGGTCAGGCCGGTGCAATAATCGAAATAGCTTTGATCCAGATGGAACGAGCCGTCTTCCTTGACGTCCACCACCTTGTCCAGAATGGTCTGGGCGTATTTCGGTTCGCCGTAAGGCGCCAGGCCCATGACCTTGTATTCACCGGAATTGACCTTGAAGCCGGTGTAGTAGGTGGCGGCGGAATAAAGCAGGCCCAGCGAGTGGGGGAAATGCAGTTCCTTATGGATTTCCAAGGAATTGCCCGACCCCATGGCCAAGCTGGTGGTGGTCCATTCGCCCACCCCGTCCATGGTCAGCACGGCGGCGTCCTGGAACGGCGACGGGAAGAAGGCTGACGCCGCGTGGGACAGATGGTGTTCGGTGAACAGCATCTTTCCCATCCAGTCGAAGTCTTTCGCGAACTTCTTGAACTCTTTCGCCAGCAGATCCTTTTGGAACAGCTTTTCCTTCAGCCAGACCGGGATCGCCTTTTGGAACGAGGTGAAGCCCCGGGGTGCGAAGGACAGATAGGTTTCCATCAGCCGTTCGAACTTCAGGAACGGCTTGTCGTAGAAGACGACGAAGTCGATGTCGTTCAAGCCGCAGCCGGCTTCCGCCAAGCAATATCCGATGGCTTGCTTGGGGAAGGCCGCGTCGTGCTTGATGCGGGTGAAACGCTCCTCTTGGGCGGCGGCGATGATGCGTCCGTCTTCGATCAGTGCTGCGGCGCTGTCGTGATACAGCGCTGAAAGGCCCAGAATTTTCACCCGCCCGCTTCCTTATCCTAGAACAGCGTATAGATGAACGGGGCCACGGCCGAGCCATGGCTCAGCACGATCAGGCCGCCAAACAGCACCATCATCACCAAGATGGGCAGCAGCCAGAACTTCTTGCGCACGCGCATGAAGGCCCACAATTCGATCAGGAATGCCATGGATCAAGCCCCTAGAACTGATTTTTCATGGAAGCCGGCGCCGGGCCGGGCGGATCACGCTTGATCCAGTAGCTGGTGGCGGCGGGGTCGCGCTTCAGGCGCATGGGGTCCTTGCCGCTGGCCCGCATCAACAGGCCGATGGGGACCACCGTCACGAAGAACAGCAATCCCATGATCAGCGGCGTCATGATCTTGTGCAGCACCAGGCCGAACTTGAACCAAAGCAGGTTCAACGGCTTCAGCAGCTTGGGAGCCGTCAGCGAAACCACCAGGAAAGCGCCCGCCAATCCCACCGCCCACAAGCGGATGTCGCCGCCCGATTTCAGCGGCCACAAAGCGATCAGGGTGAAAAAGGCGGCGAAGACCAGGCCGAACGACCGTTCCGATCCCATCTCGACAGGGGCGGAATGACCTTGCGTTTCCAGGACCGGGGAAGACTTACCGCTCATGCGCACCCTGTGTTGCAGCGATTGACTGAAGGTCTCTTACCATTTGTTGGAGTTAAACTCCAACGCTGGAGCGCAAACGCTGTTCCAAGATGTCGCACAGGGCATGGCCGATCAGGATGTGCATTTCCTGGATGCGGGCGGTCACCGGCGAAGGGACCACGATCAAGGGTTCGGCCAAGCCCCGCAGCTTGCCGCCGTCACGGCCGGAAAACGCCGCGGCGACACAGCCGATGGCGCGGGCCGCTTCCAGCGCCTTCAACACATTGGGGCTGTTGCCCGAGGTCGAGATGCCGATGGCGACGTCGCCGGGGCGGGCCAGGGCCTCGATTTGACGGGCGAAGATGTCGTCATAGGAAAAATCGTTGGAGCACGCGGTCAGGATCGAGGTGTCGGTGGTCAACGCCAGGGCGGCCAGGGCGCGCCCGTTGGCGCGATAGCGCACCACCAGTTCGGCGGCCAGATGTTGGGCGTCGGCCGCCGATCCCCCATTGCCGAAAAACAGGATCTTGCCACCATTTTCCAGGCTGTGGATGCATGCTGCCGCCAAAGCGCCGAATGCGGACGAGACCGCATTCTTGGTTTCGGCGACGGTCTTTTCGTGTTCAACGAACTGGTCAGCCAGAAATTGGCGCGGGTCCATGCCGGCAAGGCTCCGATAGAAAGGGCTGACCTTACCTAATGCAAGCCCAGCCTTGATTCAACCGCTATCGGCAAGACTCTTCAGCTGCCGGTTGGCGACCACCAGCATGGACAGGTCCAGTCCGGGGGCGGCGCGCAGTTCGGCGATCAACGTGTCGGCGCGGGCGATGTCGGCCCCATGGGTCTCGGCCCAGGCTGTCATGGCCTGATCCGAGGCCAAGGCCGGGGACAGACGCAGGACGGAATGGGTGAAGGCCCGTTGATGGGCGTGCAAGTCCTCGGTAGCGGCGTTGATGGCCAGTTTCTGCCAATGGCTTCCGCCCACCAGGCGCTGGGCCGCCGAACGCAGCCAGCCCAGGCCGAAACGGTGCCCGACCAGGAAATAAAGGCGGCCCACCTCGGCCACGTTCAGGCCGTGGATTTCCGACAGTTGAACGATGTCGGCGGCCGAGGCCAGAACGATCATCCGTCCCACCTTGTCGGCCAAGGCCGCCGGGGCGCCTTGGGCGACGTAATCCTGGGCACGGGCGGTGATGGCGTTCTGCGCGTCTTCCGGCAAGATGTCCGGGCAGGCCTGTTCCAGGGCGGTGATCCCCGGAGCCAGGGCGGCGATGGCGCTGCCCATGTCCATCTCGGCGGGCAACGAGCGCAGCACCCAGGCGGTGGCGCGTTCCATCAGCCGGTTGGCTTCGTTCAGCAAGGTGGTTTGCAGCGCCGCCGGAACCTGGCCGTCCAGTTCTTCGATCTGGCGCCACAAATCGCGCAGGCCATAGGCGTCGCGGGCGACGATGTAAGCCCGGGCCACTTCTCCGGCGCCAAAGCCGGTCCGGTCCATCATGTCCAGCACGAAACCGATGCCGACCCGGTTGATGATGGAATTGGTGATGGAGGTGGCGACGATTTCACGGCGCAAACGGTGGCAGGCGATCTGCGGGGTAAAGCGCTCCCGCAGTGCCGTGGGGAAATAGCGCCCCAGATCGGCGGCCAGGAAGGGGGCGTCGGGAAGGTTGGAAGCGATGACCGCGTCATGCAGCCAAATCTTGGCATAGGCCAGCAGCACCGACAGTTCCGGCCGGGTCAGGCCACGGCGCTTGGCGGCCCGTTCGGTCAGGGTTTCGTCATCGGGCAGGAATTCGATGGCACGATCCAACCGGCCGGATTTTTCCAGCAGGCGCATGAAGCGGATCTGGCCATCCAGCAGGTCGACGCCGCCGACCTCCATCAAGGACAGCGCCTGGGTCTGCAGGTAATTGTCGCGCAACACCAATTGCGCCACTTCGTCGGTCATCGACGCCAGCAAAAGGTCCCGCTGCTTTTCCGTCATGTCGCCGGCGGCCACCACCTCGCCCAGCAGGATCTTGATGTTGACTTCGTGGTCCGAGGTGTCGACACCGGCGGAATTGTCGATGGCGTCGGTGTTCAGGCGGATGCCGTTTTGCGCCATCTCGATGCGGCCGCGCTGGGTGACGCCCAGATTGGCCCCTTCGCCCACCACCTTGGCCCGCACTTGCGCGCCGTCGACGCGGACCGCCTCGTTGGCGCGGTCGCCCACTTCGGCGTGGCTTTCGTCATGGGCCTTGATGTAGGTGCCGATGCCGCCGAAGAACAAAAGGTCGACCGGGGCGGTCAGCAGGGTGCGGATCAGTTCGGCCGGTGTCATCTGCGACTTGGTGATGCCGAAGCGTTCCGCCATCTGGGGCGTGATGGCGATGGTCTTGGCGCTGCGGGCGAACACGCCGCCGCCTTCCGAGATCAGCTTGGTGTCATAGTCGCCCCAGGCCTTGACCGCCGTGAACAGGCGCTGGCGTTCGGCGAAGGACACGGCCGCGTCGGGATCGGGATCGACGAAAATGTGGGCGTGGTTGAAGGCCGCCAGCAAACGGATATGGGGCGAACACAGCATGCCGTTGCCGAACACGTCGCCCGACATGTCGCCGATGCCGATGGCGGTGAAATCCTGGGCTTGGGTGTTCAGGCCGGTTTCGCGGAAATGGCGTTTGACCGCTTCCCAGGCGCCGCGTGCCGTGATGCCCATGGCCTTGTGGTCGTACCCCTTGGAGCCGCCCGAGGCGAAGGCGTCGCCCAACCAGAAGCCGTATTCCAGGGAAAGCGCGTTGGCGATGTCGGAAAATGTCGCCGTGCCCTTGTCGGCGGCGACCACCAGATAGGGGTCGTCACCGTCGCGCCGCACGATGCCGTCGGGTGCGACCACCTCGCCGGCTTTCAGGTTGTCGGTCAGGTCCAACAGGCCGCGCATCATGGTGCGATAGCATTCGATGCCTTCCGCCAACAGGGCTTGGCGGTCGCCGCCGGCGGGTGGTTGCTTGACCACGAAACCGCCCTTGGCGCCCACCGGCACGATGACGGCGTTCTTCACCATCTGCGCCTTCATCAGGCCCAGGATCTCGGTGCGGAAGTCGTCGCGGCGGTCGGACCAGCGGATGCCGCCGCGCGCCACTTTGCCGCCCCGCAGATGGACGGCTTCGACCCGGGGTGAATAAACGAAGATTTCCACCTTGGGCCGGGGCAGCGGCAGGTCGTCGATGGCGGTGGAATCCAACTTGAAGGACACGTAATCGCGGCCCAGGAACCAGTTGGTGCGAAGCGTGGCGCCGATCAGGTTGGCGAAACGGCGCAAGATGCGGTCGTCGTCGGCGTTGGCCACCTGATCCAAAAGCGCGTTCAGCTGGCTTTCGACGAAACAGGCGTCGCCGTTCTGGTGGTTCGGATCGAACAGCGCCTTGAACCAGGCGACCAGGGCGGCGGCTTGGGCCGGGTTGTTGTAAAGCGCTTGCTCGACCGTGCTTTGCGACAGCGGCAAGCCGGCCTGACGCAGATATTTGGCATAAGCCCGCACGATCACCACGTCGCGCCAGGCCAGGCCGGCGGTCAGCACCAGCCGGTTGAAGCCGTCGCTTTCGGCGCCGCCGCGCCAGACGGTGGTCAGGGCGGTTTCGAAATCGGCACCCCGCGCGTTCAGGTCGATGGCGTCGCCATTGGCCGACTGCACCAGGAAGTCGTGCAGCCAGAACGACCGGCCCAGATCGGTGGCCTGGATTTCATGGGGGACTTCGGCGATCACCCGCAAGCCCATGGCTTCCAGGATGGGCAGGATGTCGGACAGCGCCACGGTGTCGCCGCTGCGTAACAGCTTCAGGCGCGCTTCGTGGGCGGGCGCTTCCACCGGGCGATAAAGGCCCAGGCAGACGTCTTGGCCGGCCACCACCTTTTCCAGCCGCTCCACGTCGCCGAGCGCGGCCAGCGGCGGGTGACGTTCGCGATAGGCGGCGGGGAAGCCGTCGCGCCAGCGCCGGGCCAGCACCAGACCATGGGCTTCGCCATGATCGTGGACCAAGGCGTCCTGCAGATGGTCGGACCACGACCGGGTGGCGATGGCGATGCGGCTTTCCAGCTCGCTGGTGTCCACCTGGGTGGCCGCACCCGGACGGGTGCGCACGATCAGATGCAGTCGGGCCAGCGGCCCGTCGGACACCTGGGTGTAATAGGCGTCCAAGGTTCCGTCATAGGCCTGTTCCAGGATGCGGGTCACCGCCAGGCGCATGGGGGTGTCGTAACGGTCGCGGGGCAGGAACACCAGACACGACACGAAGCGCGAAAAGTCGTCGAAGCGCACGAACAAGGCCACTCGCGGGCGGTCCTGGATGCGCAGGATGCCAAGTGCTACGCGATACAGCAGGTCCTCGGAAATCTGGAACAATTCGTCGCGGGGATAGGTTTCCAAGATGTTGGTCAACGCCTTGGCGTCATGGCCGTGACGGGGGAAGGCGGCGCGCGCCTCGACCCGGGCGACCTTTTGCCGCAGCAGGGGGATGCCCGCCGGGTTGCGGGTATAGGCGGCCGAGGTGAACAGGCCGACAAAGGCGTGCAGCCCGACCACGCGGCCGTTCTTGTCATGCATCTTGACGCCGATGACGTCCATGTGGGCCGGGCGGTGGATGCGGGCCTGGGTCACCGACTTGGTCACCAGCAACAGGCCGGGCGCCGACAAGAAGGCGCGGATCTCGTCCGGCATGGATGCCAGTGACATGGAATCGTCGAACACCATCAACTGGGCGTCGCGCAGGATGCCCAAGGACTCCCCGGCTTCCATGCCCACATGGGGGGCTTCGGCCGGCCCCGACAGCTTGAAGTGGCGGTACCCCAAGAAGGTGAAGTGGTTGTCGTGCAGCCAATCCAGGAACGCCACCGCTTCGCTGACGTCTTCGGGCATGGCGGTGCCGCAAAAATCCGGCAGGGATTGCGACACCGTCTGGATGCGTTCGCGCATGGGCAGCCAGTCGGTGACGGCGGCGCGAACGTCCACCAGGACCTGTTCGATCTGGGTGCACAATTTGGCGAAATCGGCAGGGTCCTGGCGGTCGACCTGGAAATGCATCACCGATTCCGGGCTTTCGCCATCGGCCAAGGTGGTCAGATGGCCCTTGGCGTCGCGTCGCACGCTGATGATGGGATGGATCAGCTGATGGATGCCGATGCCTTGGCTGGATAATTTCATGCATACCGAATCCAGCAGGAACGGCATGTCGTCGTTGACCATTTCAAGCACGGTGTGGGACGAGGACCAGCCGTCGCGTTCCTGGTCGGGGTTGAACATGCGCAAATTGGCGTGGCCGGGCTTGCGGCTTTCCATGAAGCCCAGCAGACCGACGGACAGGGCGAAGAACTGGTGGCAGTCCAGGTCTTCCAGATCGGCGCCGGGCAGACCGGACAGCAGGGCGACGGACAGGGCGCGGGCCTGTTCGGCGCGCTCGGCATCCAGGTGCTTGGCGATGATGGCGGCGATGTCGTCAGCCAGATTGGCCCGCAGGAAATCGGTGCTGTGCTTCATCACGGCCTCCCTTGATCTGGCCCTTGGCATAGGCCTTGAGTCTATTAGGTGGGGATTTTTCCGTGGATTCAAGGCTGGGTCAGCGCGGACGACCCGCCGCCCGGCACAGAGTCATGATGGCGCGGGAACAGATTTCGGCGGCCGGCATGCCGGTGGTCTTGCAATCGGTTTCGGCCTCGATCAGCCGTTCCAGCGCCTGTCCGACACGCTCGGCGGGCCAGCGTGACAACTGGCGGCGGAAACGGTCGGCGGCCTTGAAGATGACCGGCGGTTTCAGGGAATTCATCGCCTGGTCCACCGACTTGCCTTGGGCGATGTGGCCTGCGGCCAGATGCAGCCGCTGGAAATGGCGCGACAGAACCCGCAACACCGCCACCGGGTTGGTGCCTTCGCGATACAGTCGGTCCAGGATGCGCTGGGCGTTGGCGTGGTCGCCGTCGCCGGTGGCCAGGGCCAGGTCATCCAGGGACAGGGCGGCGGTGTCGCCGATACAGGCGATGGCGTCGTCCAGGGTGACACGGCCCGGCCCGCCCATGTACAGCACCAGCTTTTGCAGTTCGGCGCGGGTCAGGCGGCGGTCGCCGCCCAGGTGGTCCATCAGGAACGACATGGCGTCGGGTTCGGCGGACAGGCCGCCACCCTTCAGTTCCTCGGCGATGACCTGCTGCAGGCTGGCGCCCTCGTCGCCATAGGAGGCCAGGGCGGCGGCGTTGTCGGCGCCTTCGAACAACTTGCGCAAGGTCGAGCGCGGCCCCAGTTCGCCGGCCTCGACCACCACCAGGGCGTCACCCAGGGGATTGCCCAGAAAGGATTGGAAGGCCGAGGTCAGGGTGTCGCCGCCATCGCGCACCAACACCACCCGGCGTCCGCCGGTCAGCGCCATGGCCGCCGCTTCGTCGGCCAGCCGCGCCGGGTCGTCCTTCAGGATGGCGGGGGTCAACTCGGCCACCCGGAAGGGGTCGGACAGATCGGGGACGATGGTCTTGGCCAGCTTGACGGCGCGTTCGCGCACCAAGCCGTTGTCGGGCCCGAAGACCAGGACGGCACGGGCGGCCGGATCAGGAGATCGCAGAAAGGCTTCGGCTTTTTGGCCGGACAGCTTCACGAGCGGTTACCGCGCGCACGTTTGCCGTTGGCGAAAAAGGTGGCGACCTGGGAACGGATGTCCTCGGCCAGATCGCCCAGGGCCCGTTTCTCGGCGTCACGCTCGACGGCGGTCGAGCCGTAGGTCGGCCCCAAAAGACGATAGCTGACCACCGAGCGGCTGCTGCCGCTGAAGACGGGGGCTTCTTTCTGGTTTTCCGTCAAGGTGAAGGTCGCCGAGATGAACAGGCGTCCCAGGGACGCCTTGCCGTCGCTGCGCTCGGCTAGGTTTTCCTGGTTCTGGGTCAACCTTACCGCCAGGATGTAGTCGGCCCGGCCGGGCTCGCCTAAGGGGGACATCCGGTTGACCAGGGCGTTGCGCAGGATTTGACCCTGGCGGTCCTCGATGCCCAGGATGCGCACGCTGGCCAGCTCGGCGGCCACAGGCGAGGCGTTCTGCGGGTCCGGCTTGGCGTACATGGGCTGAAAGCCGCAGCCCACCGGGCCCAGCGCCAACAAACCCACCACCAGAGCAGCCTTAGACCACCACATTGACGATCCTGTTCGGGACCACCACCACCTTGCGGGGCGGCTTGCCTGACATTGCCGCGATCACGTTGTCTTGCGCAAGCGCCGTTTCCTCGGCCAGCTTGGCGTCGCAATCCTTGGGCAATTCAATGGTGGCGCGCAGCTTGCCGTTCACCTGGACGGCGACGGTGACGCTGTCTTCCACCAGCAGCGCGGAATCGGCCACCGGCCACGGGGTGTCCACCACCGGAATGGCATGGCCCAGGGCGGCCCACATTTCCTCGGCCAGATGCGGCATCATCGGCGAGATCAGCAAGGTGGCGGTTTCCAGACCTTCGCGCAGCACCCAAGTGTCGCCGGCATCGGCGGTCTTGAAATCGGCCAAGGCGTTGGTCAATTCGCGGATGCGGGCCACCGCCTTGTTGAAGTGGAAGCGGTCCAGGTCGTCACCGATGGCGGCGATGGTCTTGTGCACCTGTCGGCGCAGCTTAAGGGCCGCCTCGCCCAAAGCCGGCAGGGGGGTGCCGGGGGCGGGCAGGGTATCGACGCTGATGGCCACCAGACGCCACAGACGGTTGACGTAACGCCAGGCGCCGTCGATGCCAGCCTCGGTCCATTCCAGGTCGCGTTCCGGCGGGCTGTCGGACAGCATGAACAGTCGTGCGGTGTCGGCGCCGTAAGTGGCAATGATGTGGGCTGGGTCCACCACGTTGCGCTTGGACTTGGACATCTTTTCCGAGCGGCCCAGATTAACCGGCTTGCCGGTCTGGGAATGGACCAGACGGCCGTCCTCGGCCTTGACCACCTCGTCGGGATAAAGCCAGGCGCCGGCTTCGTCCTTGTAGGTTTCGTGGCAGACCATGCCCTGGGTCAACAGGCCGGCGAAGGGTTCCTTGACCCCCAGATAGCCGCAATCCTTCAGCGCCCGGGTAAAGAAGCGCGAATACAGCAGGTGCAGCACCGCGTGTTCGATGCCGCCGATATATTGATCGACGGCCATCCAGTAATCGGCGGCGTCACGGTCGAAGGCGACGTCGTCGCGGGTGGGCGAAGCGAAACGGGCGAAATACCAAGACGATTCGAAGAAGGTGTCGAAGGTGTCGGTCTCGCGCCGGGCCGGCTTGCCGCAGCACGGACAGGCGACATCCTTCCAGGTGGGGTGGTGGGCCAGCGGGTTGCCCGGCTTGTCGAAGGTGACGTCTTCGGGCAGGCGCACCGGCAAGTCGGTTTCGGGGACCGGAACCGGGCCGCAAGCTTCGCAATGGATGATGGGGATGGGGCAGCCCCAGTAACGCTGGCGCGACACACCCCAGTCGCGCAGGCGCCAGTTGACGGTCTTTTCGCCAACGCCCAAGGCTTCGATCCTGGCGATGGCGGCGGCCTTGGCGGCGGGCACGTCCAGACCGTTCAGGAAGCCAGAGTTGAACAAGGTGCCGTCGTCGCAGAACGGCTGGCCGTCCAGCGCGAAGGTGGCGGCGTCGGCGCCCGGCGGCAACACCACCGGCTTGATGGGCAGGCCGTATTTGGTGGCGAAGTCGAAATCGCGCTGGTCATGGGCGGGGCAGCCGAAAATGGCGCCCGAGCCGTATTCCATCAGCACGAAATTGGCGATGTAGACCGGCAGTTCCCAGCCTTCGACGAAGGGATGGAGCGCCTTCAGGCCGGTGTCCATGCCCTTCTTCTCGGCCGCTTCCACCACCGCTTCCGAGGTGCCCATGCGATTGCATTCGGCGACGAATTCGGCCAGGGCGGGATTGCCTGCGGCCAGTTCGGCGGCCAGCGGGTGATTGGGCGAAATGGCCAGGAAGGACGCGCCGAACAAGGTGTCGGGACGGGTGGTGAAGACTTCCAGACGCTCGTCACGGCCGGTGAGCGCCCAGCTCAGACGCGCCCCTTCGGATCGACCGATCCAGTTTTCCTGCATCAGGCGCACGCGGTCGGGCCAGCGATCCAGGGTCTTCAAGGAATCCAGCAGGTCTTCGGCGTAATGGGTGATCTTCAGGAACCATTGCGACAGCAGGCGCTTTTCCACCAGGGCGCCGGAACGCCAGCCGCGGCCGTCGATGACCTGTTCGTTGGCCAGGACGGTGTTTTCCACCGGATCCCAGTTCACCCACGATTCCTTGCGATAGACCAAGCCGGCCTTCAGCATGTCCAGGAACATCTTTTGTTCGTGGCGGTAATATTCCGGCTCGCAGGTGGCCAGTTCGCGGCCCCAGTCATAGGACAGGCCCATGGTCTTCAACTGGTCGCGCATGGCGGCGATGTTTTCGCGCGTCCACTTGGCGGGATGCACGCCGCGTTCGATGGCGGCATTTTCCGCCGGCAGGCCAAAGGCGTCCCAGCCCATGGGGTGCAACACGTTGAAGCCGCGCGCCCGCTTGTAGCGGGCGACCACGTCGCCCAGCGCGTAATTGCGCACGTGACCCATGTGGATGCGGCCCGACGGATAGGGGAACATCTCAAGGACGTAGTATTTGGGGCGAGACTTGTCCTCGGTGGCGACGAACGAGCGGCGCTCGTCCCAGATTTTCTGCCACTTGGTCTCGGTTTCCTTGACGTTGTAACGCTCGTCGATGCGCGACATGGGTGCCGGCCTTGATCCTGAAAATGAAAGATGTGGTGTCGAAAGGGGGGCGCAGGCCGGCCTATTCGGTCGAGACGATGCGCAACTGGCGGGCGCGGGTCAGGATGGCGTTTTCCAGGTCGGGAGCCATCTTGGGATCGACCCGGTAATCCATCCATTGGCCGGTGGAGTCGCGCACCTGCTTGAACACCGACACCTTGACGCCGTCGGCGCGCAGCGAACGGTCCAGGATGAAGACGTTCAGCTTGAAGCGCTCGTTGGGGGATTCGGGCAGGCTGTACCAGTCGGTGATGATGGTGCCGCCGAAGGCGTCGGCGGTGGCGATGGGCATGAAGCCCAAAGTGTCCAGCGAGGCGCGCCACAGGAAGGCGTTGACGCCGATGCCGTCGCCGCTGCCTTCACCCTTCTTCTTGTCGCCGAACATGCCTTCGGGGCCGAAGACGGTTTCCCGCTTTTCGTTGCTCATGCGGGGCGCGCTGTCGCCCTTGCCGCGGGTCGGATAGACGGCCTGGCTGCCTTCGCAGGCGCCCAGGGCGACCAGGGTGAACGCCAAGGCCACGGCGGTGCCAGCCAAGCGGAAAGTCTTCATCGTCGAAACTACCCTATTCATGCGCATGACGCGCCAAGCCTGCTCGGCGCGTCGGGCAGAATGCACCGAGCGTGGCCCCGGCGGCAAGTCGCGTTTTCTAAAACCTTATTTGGCCCGCTGGGCGCAGGCCAGCATGGCGTCGCGTTCGGCGTTCCACAGATCGGCATAGCCGCAGTCACGGTAGTCGTCGAAATAGGGACCGCCGATGGTGTAGTGGATCAGCGACAACTGGTCGGCGGGAACTTCCGGGTCGTAGTCGACCAGATGACCCCAGCGATGGGGCAGCTCGCCGATCAGGGAATCGTCACCCAGCCACTTGAACTGATGCAGTTCCAGGCCGGAGGCGGTGTTGACGTAATCCGGCGTCAGCGCCTTGCACTTGGCGTTGTTGAACAGCATGACGCTGGACCAGTTCTTCTTTTCGTACTTGGTCTGCACCGCGCCCAGGAACTTGACGTCCTCGGCCGGGCGGTGGTCGTGCTTGATCACCTGGACGGCATAACGGTCGTCGGCCAGGGCGAACAGCTTGGCGACGTCGTCCAGCACCAGCATGTCGCAGTCGATGAACAGCGACCAGCCTTCGAAGCCGGACAGATAGGGGGTGAGAAAGCGCGAGAAGGAAAAGTCGGTGGATTGCAGGGGGTTGCGTTCACGCCACATTTCGGCGCCCAGCTGGTTCAGCGCCAGGGGAATCACCGCCGTCGGCTTGCTGGCGCGGCGCAGGATCGAGTACTGCAGGACGTTGAAGGCGACCGCTTCGCGCGGGTCGAAGCCGATGAAAATGCGCAGCATGGGATATCCCCCGAAAAGGATGTGGCTATCGGCGGCCATCTAACTCCAGGGGCGGGCCCGGTACAAGGCGAAAGCGCCAACTTGCAATGATTTCAACGTCCTTGTACGGTGCGGCGTTCCAAAACGTGACGGCTGACATGCAAGGTGACGTTCTCTATCAAGCGGTTTTGACCCACCGGCGTTCCGGTCAGATGGACGAAGCGGTGAAACTGGCGCGCCGCCTGCTGTCCCAGCAACGCCACCATCCCGGTGCCCTTAGCATTCTGGGTGACGATGCGTTGGAGCGTGGCGATAACGCCGCCGCCATCCGGTTTTTCTCGCAAGCCTTGAAGGTCGATCCAAAGTCCAAGGTGCTCTTCAACAATCTGGGGGTTGCGCAGCGCCGCTCGGCCGCTTTCGGTGCAGCTGAAAAGTCGTTCCGTCAGGCCCTTGGCATCGATCCGTCTTACCCCGAGGCTCGCCAGAATCTGGCTGATGCGTTGCTGCGGGCCAATGATTGGGACCATGGCTTCGTGGAATACGAATCCCGCTGGGATGTCGCCCGCCCCGATTCGGTCTGGCGTCCCTTTGAGCGGCGGAAATTGTGGCGTGTGGGCGAGCCGGTGCCGGCAAAAGTGCTGGTGTGGGGCGAACAAGGCATCGGGGATGAAATTTTGTGGCTGGGCGGTCTGACCGATCTGCAGGCGGCCGGAGCCAAGGTGTGGGTCGAATGCGATCCGCGTCTGGTGGTGCCGTTGCAAAGGGTGTTTCCTGACGCGGTGATCTGTCCGCGCCAGCCGGTTCCCGATTCCCGTCTGACGTCTGACGGCGATGTGCTGAACGTGCCAGCGGGCAGCTTGCTGGGACGGTTGCACGCCTGTGGCGCCGTCCAGCCGCGGAGGGGCGGGCATCTGCGTCCTGATGCACAGCGTGTGGCGGAATTCCGCCATATCCTCGAAGCCTTGGGGCCGGGGCCTTATGTAGGCGTGTCGTGGCGTAGCCGGAACGCGAAGCTGGGGCCTGTCAAGTCCCTACCTTTGGACCAATGGGGGGCGGTGTTCCGGCAGCGGGCGGCCACTTACGTGAACTTGCAATATGGCGACACCGATGCCGACATCGCCGCCACCGAAGCTCGCCATGGCGTCAAGATCCACACTTTGCCCGACGTTGACCGATTCGACGACATGGATGGTTTGCTGGCTTTGGTGCAGGCGCTGGACCTGACGCTCTCCACGTCCAACATCTCTGCCCATCTGGCCGGCGCGTTGGGGAAGGAATGCTGGTTGTTACTGCACCGGGTGCCGTTCTGGTACTGGGGAGGACATGCTGCCGAAGTGCCGTTCTATCACTCGATCCGGGCTTATCGGCAGGGTGCCGATTGTGAATGGAAGGGGGTGATGCGTTTGCTGGGCGAGGATTTCGCCCGTTTCGTCGCCGGCCCGACCTTTCGCATCCGCGAAAGAAAGTGTGGCATATAAGGCACAGTGATGGTCTAACGTCACAATCTCCCCTTGGCGGCGCTTGACGGTTCAAGGGGTGGCGTGGCTAAAATCCGCCCTGTTCGTTCATATGGAATGTCGTGGCCGGTCATGTCGGCCGGTTCCGCGAGTTACATAGAGAGGAGTTCACATGAAGAAGATTCTCGTTGCCAGCACCGCGCTGGTCGCCGCTGGCATGATCACCGCCGGTTCGGCTTCCGCCTCGGAAAAGATCAAGCTGAACCTGGGCGGCTACTCCAAGTGGTGGGTTGTCGGCGCTTGGCAGGACGACGCTTACGAAGCCGGCCTGGGCGCTGGTTCCAGCTCGCCGAACAGCGTTGACGTCAAGGGCGAAAATGAAGTCTGGTTCGGTGGTTCGACCACCCTGGACAACGGCCTGCAGGTTGGTATCGACATGCAGCTGCGCGCTGGCGGGACCACCGACTCGTCGAACTCGACCGCTTCGGGCAACACCAACTCCGACACCATCGACGAATCCTATGTCTGGATTTCGGGTGGCTTCGGTAAGGTCATCGTCGGTACCGAAAACAACGGCACCTACCTGCTGCACGTCACCGCTCCGGATGCCGCTGGCAACTGGAACGAAGCCGGCGTCATAACCGGCAACCAGGCCATTGCCAAGCCGACCGCCGTGTCCGCTCTGCCGGGTGGCAACACCACCGCCATCCTGACCGACGGCGATTCGGAAAAGGTCACCTATGTCGCTCCGTCCTTCTACGGTTTGACCTTGGGCGCCACCTACGTCCCGAACACCAACGAAGACAACCAGAACGTCTGGGGTAACGGCAACAGCACCACCAACGCTGCCGCTGAAATCTACGGCGTCGGCGCTCTGTACGCCAACACCTTCGGTGGCGTCGGTGTCAAGGTGTCGGCCGGTTGGGTGACCTACGACGTTTCCGCCGCGACCGACCGTTCGCAGGAAGTCGCCTTCGGTACCCAGCTGTCCTACGCTGGCTTCACCCTGGGTGGTTCGTACCGCGACGTCTCGCAGAACGCCGCCAACGCCGACGTGACCGCTTCCAGCGGCTACGGTTGGGACGTGGGTCTGCAGTACGCCACCGGCCCGTATGCCGTGTCGCTGGCCTACTTCAACTCGAAGGTCGCCGGTGGCAACACCGCTGGTGAAGACGAAATCACCGCCTACCAGTTGTCCGGTAAGTACAACATGGGCGCTGGCGTCGACGTTCTGGCCTCGGTCGGTCACATCGAATACGATGACGAAGCCAACACCAACGGCACTTCGACCACCACCGAAAACGAAGGCTGGACTGTCATGACCGGTCTGTCGCTGTCGTTCTAATCGAACTTCAGAGACGTGGTTAGGGAAGGGGCGGCCCCATGGGCCGCCCCTTTTCCTTTGGCCTGTTTAGTTTCGTGATTTTGCAATGTTGCGCTTTTGCCACAACGCGTCCCCATTGTGACAGCGCATCGATTCAGCACATTGACCCCTGGCGCCGCACTGCAATAGCATGCCTTGAAATTAGGCGGACCTTGAGCTGCTGAAATTTCGGTCATACTGAAAGATTGAGGGACACTCATGAAGAAGATTCTCGTTGCCAGCACTGCGCTGGTTGCCGCCGGCATGATCACCGCCGGTTCGGCTTCGGCTTCCGAAAAGATCAAGCTGGGCCTGGGTGGTTATTCCAAGTGGTGGGTCGTCGCGCTTGGCAGGAAGATTCCTACGAAACCGCCGTCGGTGCCGGTTCCAGCTCGCCGAACAGCGTTGACGTCAAGGGCGACAACGAGATTTGGTTCTCGGGCTCGACCAAGCTGGACAACGGCCTGGAAGTCGGCATCAACATCGAACTGGAAGCCGGCGGCAACACCGATTCCAGCACCTCGACCGCTTCGGGCAACACCCGTGCTGACAACATCGACAAGTCCTATGTGTACGTGTCGGGTGGTTTCGGTAAGGTCATCGTCGGCACCGAATCCAACGGCACCGTCCTGATGCACACCATGGCTCCCGACGCTGCTGGCAACACCGGCGCCGACGGCCTGCTGACCGGTGGCCTGGCCATCGCCAAGCCCGACGCCGTGTCGTCGACCAAGGTGACCACCGAAATCGACACCGACGCCGAAGCCGACAAGATCACCTATGTGGCCCCGTCCTTCTATGGCTTCACCGTGGGCGGTTCCTACGTCCCGAACGCCAACGAAGACAACCAGAACACCTGGGGCAACGGTAACAGCACCACCAACGCTGCCGCCGAGATTTATGGCATCGCCGCCATGTACGCCAACACCTTCGGTGGCCTGGGCGTGAAGGCCTCGGCCGGTTGGGTGTCTTATGACATCTCCAACGCGACCGACCGCTCGAACGAATACGCTTTCGGTACCCAGCTGTCCTACGCTGGCTTCACCCTGGGCGGTTCGTATCGTATCATTAACGAAAACTCCGGTAGCGGCTCGACCATCGCCAACGGCAACAGCGCCTCGGGCAACACCTGGGATATCGGCCTGATGTACGAAACCGGCCCCTGGGCCGTCAGCGCCGTGTACTTGAAGTCGACCGCCAATGGTTCCATGACCACCGCTGGTGAAGACACCGCCGAGATTTATCAGATCTCGGGCAAGTACAACATGGGTGCCGGCGTCGATCTGCTGGCCACCGTCGGCCATGCCGAATACGACGACGAAACCGCCAAGGGCGCGACTTCGGACGCCAACCACAACGAAGGTTGGGCTGTCATGACCGGTATCTCGCTGCAGTTCTAATCGAACTTCAGAGAGTGGTTTGGGAAGGGGCGGCCCATGGGGCCGCCCCTTTTCCATTGGTGCTTAGATCAAACCGTCGATGCCGGCCCAGCCATGGGCGCAGCCGGGGGGCAGGCGTTTCCAGCTGTGGCGGTTGACGCCGCCCAGGGCGACGACGGGAAGGCGCGATCGTGCGGCCACAAGGGCGAAACGGATGGGGCCCAAGGGGCGTTGTCCAGGGTGCGAGCGGCTGGCGAAGGCCTGCGACAGCAGGCAAAGATCAGCGCCGCTGCTTTCCGCGGCGTGGATGGCCCGGGTGGAATGGGCCGCCACCGACAGGATGCGTCCCTGACGGACCCATCCGCGACAGGGGGCGACCCGGCCCGAAGCGGCCAGGTTTTCCGCCAAGTGCACGCCGTCGGCGCCGATGGCCGCCGCCAGGCGCCAGTCATTGGCCACCAGCAGCACCAGATGTTTGACCCGGCACAGGCGAGCGACTTCGCGGGCCAGTTCCGCCCGTTGCGGCCAGTGGTGATGACGAAAGATGACGCCGCTGTCCCGGGGCAGGCGGCGAATGGCGTCCAGCGGGTTGGGCAGGCGCTGTTCGTCGGTCACCAGCCACAGCTGGGGCAAGGGGGAGTGATTGTCGGTGTGGCCGGGCTTTGCTAGGGTCATGGGCTCACTTTACAGGAGTTCGTCGCCATGTCCGAGGCTGCCGCCGCCATCGCCGCCATTCAGGGTGCCATCACCCGGGCCGAGGCCGATTCCGGACGTGTGGCGGGCTCCACCACTTTGGTGGCGGTGTCGAAAACCCATGATGCCGACACTATCCGGCCGTTTCTGCAGGCGGGCTTGCGGGTATTCGGTGAAAACCGGGTGCAGGAAGCCAAAAGCAAATGGCCGCAATTGCAAGCCGAGTTCTCCGGTATCGAACTGCACCTGATCGGCCCCTTGCAGACCAACAAGGTGCGGGACGCGGTGGCGTTGTTCGACGTCATCGAAACCATCGATCGGCCAAAGCTGGCCCGTGCCTTGGCCGACGAGATTCAGCGCAGCGGCAAGGCGCCGCGCTGCCTGATCCAGGTCAACATCGGCCGCGAGCCGCAAAAGGCCGGTGTCGATCCCGACCAGACCCAGGTGTTGGTCGATTTGTGCCGGCGCGAATACGACTTGCCGATCAGCGGCCTGATGTGCATTCCGCCGGCCGAGGGCGACCCGGTTCCCCATTTCCAGCACTTGGCCGCATTGGCCAAAGCGGCTGGTTTGGCCGAGATCAGCATGGGGATGAGCGGTGATTTCCCCCAGGCCATCGCCTGCGGCGCCACCCATGTGCGGGTCGGCTCAGCCCTGTTCGGAAACCGGCAATACCACCAGTGAATCGCCCGGGTGGCAGTCTTCCAGAACGGTCAGCAGGTCGGGCAGCGGCAAGGCAACGCAGCCTTGCGTCGGCTTGCCTTCGGGGTGGGCCACATGCAGGAAGATGGCGCTGCCCTTGCCGGGAACCGGCGGCGAATCATTGTGGCCCAGCACCACCACCACGTCGTAAAGCCCGTCGTCACGCCACATCTTTTCGCAGGATGCCGGATGGGGCAGGCGGACCGGACGGTTGTAATCGGGATGGGCTGGGTCGTCGCACCAGCCATCATCAGGGGTGAGCGGACGGACGGGCAGGGCGGTCATCGGACGGCTGACCCGGTCGGGGCGATAGAACACGGCCCGTAGCGGCCAGTTCCCCACCGGGGTGGCACCGTCGCCTTCGCTTTTGTCTTCGCAAACACCCGAACGGCCCAGGCGGCAGGCCAGACGCCGGCCCTTCATTTCCAGCCAGCCCAGGGGTGAAACCGTCAGTTCCATCAATAGGCCGGGGATTTGACGTCTTCGGGACGGGCCGCCAGATTGCCGGCCTTCTGATACTTGTCCAGCGCCTGGTTCATCGCCCCCAGCCAATCGGCCGAGCCGCTGGCCGCCTTGGGATTGGCCTGCAGCATGGGGTGCTGGGTTTCAGACGGCAATCCCTGCAGGGCCATGGCCTTTTGAACCGCCAGGGGATCGACGGTGGCGTGGTTGTTCAGCGGGTTGTGCCCGGTGATGGGAACGTTCGAGCGGTTGCCGCCCGAGGAAATGGGCACGGTGATGGGGGGCGGCGCCTGTTCCGCCGTGCTGACGGTCCGTGCCGGCACAGGCATGATGCGGTTGGTCTTGCTGGTGTTGCTCAGCGGCATGGGGGCGGCGGCCGGGGTGACGGGAACCGGCGCGGCGACGGCCGCAGCAGCCGTGGCCGTCGGGTTGATCATGCCGTCGGCGCTAAACATCAGGGGGGCGGCGTTTTGAGGGGGCGTCGCTGGCGGCGCTTCCGGGACGTTGACGCTGGCCATGGCGACTTGCACCGGGGCCATGGCGGCCGGTTTGGTTTCGGCGGCTTGCGGTTGGGGCTGGGTCTCGGCCTTGGCCACCTGGGTGGGGGCGGCTTCGTCATCCTTGAACAAGGCCACCACATGGCCGCCGATGGTGTCGCCGGTCTCTTCCTCGACCAGACAACCGATGGCCGAGGCAACCAAGCCGATGGGACCGCCGAACAGGCCGCCGCCGGCCAATCGGGCGGCGACGCCGATCTTGTCGCCGGTCAGGTCCTGGTAAATCTCGTTGACGATGGGGATATGCTGCAGCGGGTTGATGACGTCCAGCAGGTCCCAGAAGCTGGGGGAATCGTCGCCTTCGCCGAACATTGTCAGGTGCTTGGCCTGCTCCTGCTTTTCCGCAGCCGCGTTGGTGGCGTTTTCGCTGGCGAAAACCGGCACGAAGGCGTTGGGGTCGGTATACCCGGAACTGGCGACGGCGGAAGCGGACATGGCGCACCTCTGAAAGGACGTATCCTTACAAGCAAAGCCAATGCCAATTCATAATATATTGAAAACAAACGAATATTATAAAGGGGCGGAAAGATCGGCCGGGCAGAATCTGCCCACACCCTAGAACATATGGCCGCTGCGGTTGGCCTTGGTGGCCAGATAGTTGCGGTTGTGGCCGTTGGACGGGAAGACGTGGGGCACCCGTTCGGCGACGGTGACGCCATGGGCGGCCAGGGCCTGGACCTTCAGCGGATTGTTGGTCAACAGACGCACCGACGTGACCCCCAAAAGCGCCAGCATGCGGGCGGCCGGGTGATAGATGCGTTCGTCGTCGTCGAAACCCAGCTGCAGGTTGGCGTCCAGGGTGTCGAAGCCGCCGTCCTGCAGTTCATAGGCCCTGAGCTTGTTGACCAGACCGATGCCGCGGCCTTCCTGGGACAGGTACAGCAGGATGCCCGACCCGGCCTGACCGATTTCGGCGATGGCGCCGCGCAGTTGGTCGCCGCAATCACAGCGCAAGGATCCCAGCAAGTCGCCGGTGAAGCATTCGGAATGCAGGCGGGTCAGCACCGGCTGGTCGCCATCGGGCTCGCCGATGATGATGGCCAGATGTTCGATGCCGCCATCGGCGGGCCTGAACGAGGCGATACGGGCGTTTTCCGCCCCTTCCAACGGCACCTTGGCCTGCGAGATCAGCCGCAAGGAACGCGCCGCGTTGACCGGATATGCGGCGATGTCGGCGGCATCCACCACCAGCACACCCTGCAGCAGCAAGGCGCCGGCCGGTGGCACCGCCACAACGGTTGCCGGCAGAAGACGGGCCAGCTTGGCCAGGTTGACCGAGGCGGCGGCGGCCGATTCGGGGTCCAGCGGCGACAGGGTCAAGGCATTGAGGTCGGGGCGCGGCACGTCGCGCACCACCGGATCGGCCAGCCAGGCGCAGGCCTCGGCGGACAGCCCGCCGTCCATGTCGAGGCGCAAGGTGCCGGGTTGGGGCGGCGCCAGTTCCAGCACGCCGACGCGGCGTCCGGTCAGCACCAGGAACGGCTTGCTTCCGGCCAAGGTGGTCAGGTTGGCCAAGGAATCCGGGGTGGCGGCTTCGGCGGCCAGGGCATAGGCGACACGACCGGCCGGCCCGCGCAACGCCACCACCGCGCCCCGGCGCAGTTCCGCCACGGCGCGATCGACGGCGATCAGCGGGGCGGGGGCCGGTTGGGTGGGGCCGGGGGTGATGTCCAAAGGCTTGGTCATGATCGAACGGAATACTTCCTGGCAAGGGGTGGCACCATAGACCTTTTCCCTTTCAGGAAAAAGACTTCGCGAACCGCCATTTCCGCACGGGCGGTATCTGGATTATATAGATGGCCTTGTCTTGGCGTACCGCAATGGATCCCTGTTTTGTCAATTCGTCCCCGTATCCTGCTCGTCGACGCCGATTCCGCCTTGTGCCAAGCCGTGGCCGAGGTGTTGGACGGCGCCGGCTACGCGGTTTCCTGCCAGGGCGAGGCGGCGGATTTCCAGGTGGTGGTGTCGGCGGTGGCCCTGGATGATTGCCCGGTGCCGCAGGTCCGGCTGACCCGGCCGGTGCGGGTGGCGTCGTTGATGGCGGCCATCGACCATGCGTTGACGGCCTCGGCCGAACATCCGGTATTGGGCAAATGGCGGTTCGACGCGGTGGCCCGGCTGCTGGAAAGCGAGGCCGACAAGGTGCGGTTGACCGACAAGGAAGCGGCCATCCTCGGTGTTCTGCTGGACGCCGAGGGCGTGGTCGGCCGCGACGACCTGCTGAACATCGTCTGGGGCTATGGCGGCGACATCGACACCCACACCCTGGAAACCCACATTTACCGCCTGCGTCAGAAGATCGAGGACGACCCCGCCCAGGCCGTTCTGTTGCTGACCGAACCGGGCGGTTACCGTCTGAACCGGGAGTCCTAGGATATGTGCGGCATTGCCGGTTCCACCCGCGCCGACCGGGCGCTTTTGGCGTCCATGGCCGAGCGCATGCGCCATCGCGGTCCCGACGCCCAGGACGTCTGGTGCGAGGACGGCATCGGCCTAGCCCACGCGCGCCTGGCCATCATCGACCTGTCGCCGGGCGGCGCCCAGCCCATGCACTCGCCGTGCGGCCGCTGGGTCATCGCCTTCAACGGCGAAATCTACAACCACAACCAATTGCGGTCGGAACTGGAAGCGCAAGGTGAGGATTTCGCCTCGACCAGCGACACCGAGGTGTTGCTGCGCCTGCTGATGCGCCAGGGGCAGGGCTGTCTGGACAAGCTGGTGGGCATGTTCGCCTTCGCCCTGTGGGACCGCCAGGAACGCACCATGCTGCTGGTGCGCGACCGGCTGGGGGTCAAGCCGCTGGTCTGGGCGCCGCTTGCCGATGGCGGCATCGCCTTCGCTTCCGAAATCGACACTTTGCGGCTGCAGCCGGGTGTGGACCTGTCGGTGGACCGTCAGGCGCTGTCGGACTATCTGGCCTGCCTTTATGTTCCCGCCCCGATGACGCTGCACGCCGGCATCCGCAAGCTGCAACCGGGCCATTGGCTGGAATGGAAGAACGGCGCCATCGTCACCGGCCGCTGGTGGGCTCCGGCTTATACCGGCGAGCGGGCGGTCAGCCTGGACGAAGCGGCGGAAGAGGTGCTGCCCATCCTGGACAGCGCCGTGCGTCTGCGCATGGTCGCCGACGTGGAAGTGGGGTGCTTTTTGTCGGGCGGCATCGATTCGTCGGTGATCGCCGCGCTGATGAGCCGGGCGGCCCGCGAAAGCGGCGCGCCGCCGGTGCGCAGCTTCACCATGACCTTCGACGAACCGGCCTATGACGAACGTGACGCCGCCTTGGCGGTGGCCCGCCATGTGGGGACCATCCATGCCGAACTGCCGGCGCGTCCCGGCGTCACCGACCTGCTGGACGACATGGTCCGCGCCTTCGGCGAACCCTTCGGCAACCCCACCGCGCTGTTGATCCACGATTTGTCCACCAGCGCCCGCCAGCATCTGAAGGTGGCCTTGGTGGGCGATGGCGGCGACGAGGTGTTCGCCGGCTATCCCCGCTATCAGGGGGGGATGCTGGGCGAACGCTATCGCCGCATGGTGCCCGGCCCCTTGCGCGGTCTGGCGGCATGGGCGTCGCAATTGATCCCGGAAAGCACGTCGGGGCGCCACGGCTGGCGCCGGGCGCGGGAATTCCTAAGCGCCGGAACCCTGGCCCCCGACCAGATGTACGCGTCCTGGGTGGAATATTTCGATCCCGAAGAACGTCGCGCCCTGCTGGCCTTGGCGACCGATCCGTCGCGCCCGGTGGCTGACATCTACCGCCGGGCGCCGTCCGCCAGCGCCCTGGACGCCATGCAGCAGACCGATCTTTTGTCCTTCCTGCCCGGCAACCTGATGTCTTACGGCGACGCCATGAGCATGGCGGTGGCCTTGGAAACCCGCCATCCCTTCCTGGATCATCGTCTGGTCGAGGCGGTGGGGCGCATGTCGGCCGCCACCCGCATGGAAGGCGGCAAGAAAGCCATCTTGAAGGCGGTGGCGCGCAAGCTGTTGCCCGCCGCCATCGTCGACCGGCCGAAGCTGGGCTTCAACCCGCCCATGGGCATCTGGCTGAAAACCGATTTGGCCACCATGGTCGCCGAGCGCCTGACCAAGACGCGGATGGCGGAACTGGGTCTGGAATGGGCGCCGGTGGCCCAATTGCTGGCCGAACACCAGGGCGGACGGCGCGACCATTCGCTGAAGGTGTGGTCGCTGCTGGTGCTGGAAGCCTGGGCGCGTGTTCAAACAAATCAGACCCAATCATGATGATCATAGATCAGCAAGATTGGGTTAGGCCCAAGGGGCCGCGCGGCTTATGCCGCGAGAGGCAAGCATCCCGAAGGGATGCGCTCGCCGCTTGAGGGTGTTTGAATAAGTCTTAATTCTCGTCGGCGACCCAGGGGATGGGCTGGAAGGCGACGCCTTCCTCGGCCAGTTCCTTGGCTTCGTCCTGGGTGGCTTCGCCATAGATGGGACGCGCTTCGGTTTCGCCGTAATGGATCTTGCGGGCTTCCTCGGGGAATTTCTCGCCGACGTAATCGCAGTTGGCTTCCACCGACTTGCGGATCTCGCCCAGGGCCTGACGCATGGCGCGGGCCATGTCGGGGGCGTCCAACGCCTGACCTGTGGCCTTGTTCAGCCGCGGCGCCATGGGGGCCTTTTCCACTTTCGTGTCGGCACAGGTCGGGCAGGCGATCAGGCCGTGTGCCGATTGCTGGTCAAAGGCGGCGTTGTCACGGAACCAGGCGTCGAAACGATGGTCCTTGCCGCAGCGAAGCTCAAACAGGATCATGGTGGACCCACAATGCAACAAGGCCGTCAATATGGGCAACACTTTGCCGATGTCCAGTCCGTCCCCTTGGGTCAGCCGCTTCGCCCCCCTGGTGGCGCCGGGCGGTGCCGTTTTGGATGTGGCGGCCGGGGGTGGGCGTCACACCCGATTGTTCCTGGAACGCGGTCATACGGTCACCGCCGTCGATCGCAGCCTTGACCCCGGGGCCTTGGCGGGTGCGCAAACCATCGTCGCCGATCTGGAGGACGGCTCGCCCTGGCCGTTGGAGGGGCGGCAATTCGCCGGCATCGTCGTCACCAACTATCTGTGGCGCCCCTTGTTTCCCGCCATCCTGGCGTCCCTGGCCCCGGGCGGCGTGCTGATCTACGAGACCTTCGCCCATGGCAACGCCGCCTATGGCAGCCCGCGCAACCCGGATTTTCTGCTGAACCGGGGCGAGTTGCTGGACCATTGCCGTTCCTTGACCGTCGTCGCCTTCGAGGATGGCGACACCGGGCAAGCGGTGGTCCAGCGCATCTGCGCCGTCAACGGACCAGGACCTTTCCAGATCAGTCCCTGACAGGGGGGACAAAGTCGCGGTCGTGGTCCAGGCAGGGGATCATCTTGCGGGCGTCGGCCACCTTGCGCACGTCCACTTCCGCCATGACGAAGCCGGGCTGTTCCAGGCCGTCGGCCAAGATCTCGCCCCAGGGCGAGACGATCAACGCATGGCCATAGGTCTCGCGGTTGTTGGCGTGGGTGCCGCATTGTGCCGGGGCGAAGACGTAACAGCCGGTCTCGATGGCCCGCGCCCGCAGCAGCACGTGCCAGTGGGCGCGGCCGGTGGTGCGGGTGAAGGCCGCCGGAATGGCCAAAAAGTCGGCACCGGCATTGGCATAGGCGCGGTAAAGATGGGGGAAGCGCAGGTCGTAGCACACCGACAGTCCCAGCCGGCCCCAGGGCAGGCGCACCATCGCGGCGCGGTCGCCGGGCTGGAAGGTCGCCGATTCGCGATAGCTTTCGCCGCCGCCCAGATCCACGTCGAACATGTGGATCTTGTCATAGCGGCCCAGGATCAGGCCGTGTTTGTCCACCACATAGGTGCGATTCGCCACCTTGCCGTCGGGCAGCAACACGTGCAGGGTGCCCAAATGCAGGGTGCAGCCCAGTTCCTTGGCCAGTTCGCGAAAGGCGGCCAGGGCCTGGTGCTCGGCTTCCGGCTGGGCCTTCATGACGATGTTGGTGCGTCCCCATTCCATCATGGCGACGTTTTCCGGCATCAGGATCAGCTCGGCCCCGGCGGCGCGGGCTTCCACCGCCAGCAGGCTGGCGGCGTTGATGTTGGCGGCCATGTCGGTGCCGGCGTTGACCTGCAGGCAGGCGACCTTGAAGACGTCGCCGATCATCACGCCGGTTCTTTCGCCAGCATGGAATCCAGTTCACCTGCGGCATCCAGAGAATGCAGGTCGTCGCAACCGCCCACATGTTCGCCGTTGATGAAGATTTGCGGCACGGTGCGCCCGCCATGGGCGCGCTGGGTCATGGCGGCGCGCAATTGGGGGTCGCCGCCGACGTCGTATTCCTTGAAGGCCACGCCTTTGCGGTTCAGCAAGCCCTTGGCGCGAATGCAATAGGGGCAGGTCTGGGTGGTGTAAATCTCAACCTGGGCCATGGAATACTCCGTTGGATTAGGTTCTTAATATAGCAAGCCTTACACGTCAGACAACACCACCCGGCCCAAGGTCAGCACGTCCACCCGCACCGCACCCGCCCGTTTCAGCACCTTGGCGCATTCGCCCAAGGTCGCCCCGGTGGTCAGCACGTCGTCCACCAGCAGCACCGACCGGCCGGCGACCTCCAATCCCGGGCGCAGGGCGAAGGCGCCGCGCACGTTGCGCAGCCGTTCCTCGCGGCTGAAATGGCCCTGTGGTGGGGTGCGGCGCAGACGGCGCAGTCCGTCAACCTGGGCTGTCACCCCCCATTCACGGCCCAGGGCCAGGGCCAGCAATGCCGACTGGTTGTAGCGTCGGGCCAAAAGGCGCCAGCGATGCAAGGGCACCGGCACCAGCATGTCGCAGCCGTCGCGCAGATCGCCGCCGGCGCGGGCCAGCCAGCGGCCGAAGGCCGGCGCCCCTTCCAGCCGGTCGGCATGTTTGAAGCGCAGGATCAGCGGCTTGGACGCGTCGTCATAGCGCAACACGGCCCGCGCCCGGTCCCAGGGCGGCGGTTCGGCCATGCAGCGCCCGCACAAGGCGCCGTCGCCCGCGTCCAGCTCAAAGGGATGGCCGCAGGCATGGCAGAGCGGCGGGGCGAGGAAGGCCAGTTTCGACCAGCAGGCGGGGCACAGCGATCCGGGCTCGGCCACCATGGTGCCGCAGCACAGGCAAAGCGGCGGCAGCAGCGAATCGACGATCCTGCGGGCCAGAGTGCTGAAATGCGTCATCGCCTCTTCCGTCGCGCCCCCCGGCCATGCCATACAGGAAGCATCATGTCTGTTCCCGTCAGCATCTTCGACCGTCAAACCTTGCGCAAGCGCCGTGACCGTGCGGCAAACGGCTTCGCCGCCCACGACTTTCTGGTCCGTGAAGCGGCCGAACGTCTGTGCGACCGCTTAAGCGACGTCAGCCGATCGTTTCCCGTTGCCCTGGATTTGGGTTGCCATACCGGCGAGCTGGCCGACACCTTGGGCGGCCGCGGCGGCATCCAGACCCTGGTGCAGTGCGACCTGTCGCCCAAGATGGCGGCACGCGCCGCCGCCAACGGCCATCCCAGTCTGGCTGCCGACGAGGAATGGCTGCCTTTCGCCGACAATTCCTTCGATCTGGTGCTGTCCTGCCTGTCGCTGCACTGGGTCAACGATCTGCCGGGCGCCCTGGTGCAGATCAGGCGTGTGCTGAAGCCCGACGGCCTGTTCCTGGCGGTGATGCTGGGCGGCGGCACCTTGGGTCATCTGCGGCAAAGTCTGGCCCAGGCGGAAGAAATACACGAAGGCGGCTTCAGCCCCCGGGTCTCGCCCATGGCCGACGTGCGCGACATGGGGCGACTGTTGCAGCGGGCCGGCTTCGCGCTTCCGGTGGCCGACGCCGACATGATTTCGGTGTCCTATGGCGACCCCATGCGTCTGCTGGCCGACCTGCGCGGCATGGGCGAAACCAACGTGGTGGCCGAACGCCGCAAAAGCGTCAGCCGCCGCACCACCTTGTTGCACGCGCTGCACCTGTACCAGACCAGCTTCGCCGGTCCCGACGGGCGGGTGCCGGCGGAATTCCATCTGGTCAACGTCACCGGCTGGAAACCTCATCCCAGCCAGCCGCAGCCCTTGGCGCCGGGTTCGGGCCACGTCTCGTTGGCCGATGTGTTGAGCGGCGGCTGCGGCGAAGTGCTGGCCCCGGCCAAGGACTAGACATGCGGTTCCACGCGCCCCTGATCCACGGCATTCTGATCAAGCGCTACAAGCGTTTCATGGCCGACGTCACCTTGGATGACGGTCAGGTGGTCACCGCCCATCTGGCCAATTCGGGGGCCATGCTGGGGACCGCCGATCCCGGGATGGAGGTGTGGCTGTCGCCGGCCGCCAATCCCGACCGCAAGCTGAAATATTCGTGGGAACTGGTGCGCGCCGACGGCGTCCTGGTGGGCGTCAACACAAGCTATCCCAACCAGATCGCCGCCGAAGCCATCGCCGAAGGCAAAATCCCCGAACTGACCGGATACCAGACCATCCGGCGCGAGGTGAAATACGGCGCCAGTTCCCGCATCGACCTGCTGCTGGAAGCCCCCGACAGGCCACCCTGCTATGTCGAGGTCAAGAACGTCCATCTGAAGCGTGGCGACAGGGCGGAATTTCCCGACGCGGTCACCGTGCGCGGGGCCAAGCATCTGGTGGAATTGCGCCAGATGGTGGCGCAAGGGGCGCGGGCCGTGATGCTGTATCTGGTCCAGCGCGGCGATTGCACGGCTTTCGCCCCGGCCGAGGATATCGACCCTGCCTATGCCGCCGGTCTGCGCACGGCATTTGCGGACGGGGTGGAAGCGATCTGCTATACCTGCCATATGAGTTTGGAAGGCATTAGCATCGGCGAGCCTTTGCCGATCCATTTACACGAGGGACGAAGCTTTGAGTGACCGCGATTCAAGCCGGGTGCCGCTTTATGGGCCGGCCGAGTTCGATTCCATGCGCAAGGCCGGCCGACTGGCCGCCGAGACCCTGGATTTCATCGCGCCTTATGTGCAGCCGGGGGTGACCACCGCCGAACTGGACCGCCTGTGCGCCGACTTCATCGCCCAGAACGGCGGCATTTCGGCGCCGTTGAATTACCGCGGCTTCCCCAAATCCATCTGTACTTCGGTCAACCACGTGGTTTGCCACGGCATTCCCGGTGACAAGGTTTTGGTGGACGGCGACATCGTCAACATCGATGTCACCCCCATTGTCGACGGCTGGCACGGCGATTCCAGCCGCATGTATTACGTCGGCAAGGTGGGGATCAAGGCCCGCAAGCTGTGCGAGGTCACTTACGAAGCCCTGATGCGCGGCATCGAGGTGGTCAAGCCCGGCGCCACCTTGGGCGACATCGGCTGGGCCATCCAAAGCTTCGTTGAAAAGCACCGCTTCTCGGTGGTGCGCGATTTTTGCGGCCATGGTCTGGGCCGGGTGTTCCACGAACCCCCCAACGTCATGCATTTCGGCCGCCCCGGCCAGGGTATGGCGCTGCAGGAAGGCATGTTCTTCACCATCGAGCCCATGGTCAACGCCGGGCGCTATGAAACCAAGATCCTGTCCGACGGCTGGACCGCGGTGACCAAGGACAAGTCGCTGTCGGCCCAGTTCGAGCACTCCATCGGTGTCACCGCCACCGGCTGCGAGATTTTCACTGCCTCCCCGAAAGGGTGGCATTGCCCTCCCTATGAGTAGGGAGGACCGCGCAAGTCGTTGACAGGGCTCGTCCTTTGATCGCTTCATTCTTGTGCTGAAAAATCCTCCTTTCGAAGGAGGGGGCAGCACGGGGGGGATGGGCGCATCGGAGGACGATCCGAGTGCCAATGGCGGCGAGTGACATGGCCGGGGGCGGGGGCAACGCCATCCGGCAGGTGAACGACACCTTGCAGGATTCCGTCATCGGCATCCTGTCGCAGTTTCTTCCCGAGTTGAAGAAACTGCCGGCTGATCGCGCCTACCAACGGACCTTGGACGACATCGGCCTGCTGGAACGCTGCTTCAAGGTGTTCCGCGCCCAACGCGACAAGTTCGCCCCGGTTCTGCTGGACCGGTCCCAGCACCCGGTCACCGACGACAACACCCCCATGGCCTGTGGCCGTTCCCTGGAACAGGTGGTGGCGATGATCGTGCGCACCGCCGCCAAGCGGCATTTCCGCCGCCGCCATATGCCGGTCCACACCCCCAAGGCGGAAAACGCCCATCGGCGCCTGCATCAACGGCTGGGGCAATTGTTCAAGGCGCCGCCGCCGGCCACTGCACTGCACGCCACGCCGCTGCGCGGCCGGGCCGAGGAATTGTACGACGCGCTGAAAGCCAATCTGCTGCATGACTGGCAGGTGCCGCTGGTCCCCACCTATGCCGAGATGTCGCCCAATCTGGCCCGGTCCCTGGGTGACAAGTTGCTGGAACTGAAGGATGTGGATCATCTGCGCCGGGTGGTCGCCGACCCCGAGGAAGCGGCCAAGCTGTTCGAGACCCCGGAACAGCAGCAGACCGCCATCGACCCCGCGCCGCGCCGCGACGACCGCGCCCGGCTGTCCGACGTGCTGGCCACTGGCGGCGGGCTGAAGGTGGAAGCCTTCGCCAAAGTGCTGCAATTGGCCCAATTGCGGGCTCAGTTGCGGCCGCGCCCGGCGGAAGCCCCGCTCAGCCAGCCGCTGCGTGAGACCGGCACCATGCCGGCCAAGCTGCTGGTGGCCGAACTGGGGCTGCGCCTGGACCAACTGGCCACCGTGCTGTTGGTGGCCCACGAAACCATCGGCGTCGAATCCTATGGCAAGTTCTTCGGCCCCCATGCCGACGCGGCGGTGGTCATGCGCATGACCCAACGGGCCCGCCAGTCCGGGCTGACCCAGGCCTCGTCCCTGTCCGACTGCGCCGAATTCGTCCGCCAATTGTTCAAGCGCGCCGATCCGAAATCTTAGTGATTTTCTAACTTGCGGTAGCGATGATGGACGGTGCATCCGTGTGCCTGTCCACGCGGAAGCCGATGTCAACGGCATCTAGGGACCAGCATGGCTTCACCAGCCCAGGCCGACCATCTGGCGGTCGTGCGCAAGATCAACGCCACCTTGTCGGGGCCGGTGATCGACGTGTTGTGTGAACTGGTGCCGGAAGTCCGACGTCTGCCCCGGCGCGGCGCCTTGGAAGCCATCTTGGACGACGTCGACCTGCTGGACCGCTGTTTCCAGGTGTTCCGCGCCAATCCCGAACAGTTCCGCGATCTGCTGGTCGACCGCCGCAAGGTGGCGGTGGAAGACGCCGAGGCTTTGCTGGAATGCGGGCGGTCTTTGGATCAGGTGGTGGCGATGGTGGTGCGCACCGCCGCCAAGCGCCATTTCCGCATGCGTCTGGATGGCGGCGCCCGCAGCCTGCGCTCTCGTCCGCGCCGGACCCAAAGGCGGGGGCTGCTTGACCGGTTGCGGGCCCTGATGGCGTCGCAGCCCAAGACCCTGCACGACGGCCCGCGCACCCGTGCTGAAATCCTGTATGCGGCGTTCCAGGATTACCTGCTGCACGACTGGCAGGTGCCGATCATTCCCGAATATTGCCAGATGAGCCCATCCATGGTGCGCCGTCTGGGGCCACGCATCCTGGATTACCGTCTGGCCGAAGACATCCGCCGGCTGCGCGCCGATCCGGACAATCCACCGCCGCCCACCCCGGTGGTGGAAACCATGGAAGCCGGCGCCGGCCATGGCGGCTATCAACTTCCCGACACCCTGCAGACCGGCAAGGCCGGCGCACCGGTCCCCATCACCACCGCCGACAAGCGCATCAGCGACGGCATGGCGCCGTTGCTGGGGGACTTGGTGAAGAACGAGGAACGCGACGACCGGGCGCGGCTGTCCGACATCCTGAGCCCCGACGGTAAACGGCTGAAGGCCCAGGCCTTCACCATGGCGCTGTTGGACCCCAAGGTGCGCGAGTGCCTGCCCAATGCCGAGCAGACGGTGCGGGTGACGGGTATCCTGGGGGCGGTGAACGGCATGGTGGGCAAGATGCTGGTGGGCGAACTGGGGTTGCGGGTGGACCAGTTGGCGGTCTTCGTCATGGCCGCCCATGGCGCCCTGGGCGAGGAACGCTTCCTGAAGGCGTTCGGTGTGCCGGGCCGTCCCGATTATGTGGCCAAGGTGGTGGCCAAGGCGAAAAGCGCCGACATCGACCAGAAATCGGACCTGAAGAAGATCGCCAATTTCGTCGTCGCCATGTTCGCCGCCGCCGAAGCGGCGCAGAAAAAAGCCTGATCGCATATTCCGGTGATCGGAACCGATCCCCGACGCCCTCAGGCGGCGGGCGTGTTTCTCTCGTCGTGCCTTACCAGTGACGGGCCACTTGGCGCATCAGCCAGTCCCAGCGGCTTTCCTGGGGCGTGTTGGCGGATTGGGCGGGGGGGCGCGGGATGTTGCGCGACCACGACCGCACCAGCGGCGACAGTTTCTGCGTCGGGCCGTGCAGCGGATGCAGAGCCAGCAGGTCGTCGATGGACACCCAGGCCCAGGCCTGGCTTTCGTGGTTGATGATGGGCTCGAACTCGGCCTCGGTGGTGACCACGAACAACAGGTTGCGCTTGGACCCGCCGACCGCTTCGCCCAGATAGATCAGGTCGTCGGGATGGGAATCGATGCCGGCTTCCTCGGCCAGTTCGCGGATGGCGGTTTCCTCGGGGTGTTCGCCCCGGTCCAGGCCACCGCCGAAAAAGTTCCAGCGGCCGGCGTTGCGGGTGGTGGGGCCGCGCTTGGCCAACAGCACCCGCGAGGTGCCGGGGCAAACCACCGCGACCCAAACCGACACCCGCATCGCCTTCCCCCCTTCGCTTGTCCGGAACATCATCGCCCCGGACACGTAAGACGGGTGATGACGATCCTGTTACAGTTCTGGGCCGGTTACAGTTTCAGGCGGGCCACCATGGATTGGTGGTCTTCCAGCTTGGCCAAGGGGCCGATGGCGGCGATGGTCGGCACCTGGGCGAAAAGGCGACGGGCGACGCGGGCGATGGCGGCGGCGTCGATGGCTTCGATGCGGTCCACCACTTCCTGGGTGGTGATGGGACGGCCATAGACCAGCACCTGGCGGGCCAACTGCTCGCAGCGTGACGAGGTGCTTTCCAGGCTCATCAGGATGGACGCCTTCAACTGGGCGCGGGCACGCAGCATTTCATCGGCGGCGACGCCGCCGCACACTTTGACCACTTCGTCGCACAGGACGGGAACCAGTTCCTCGACCTCGTCCTCGCCGGTGCCGGCATAGATGCCGAACAGGCCGCCGTCGGAATAGGACGAGGCGAAGGAATAGATGGAATAGACCAGACCGCGCTTTTCACGAATTTCCTGGAACAGCCGCGAGCTCATGCCGCCGCCCAGCAGGGTGGACAGCACCGAGATGGCGTAATAGTCGGGGTCGTCATAGCTGACGCCGCCATAGCCCAGGACCAGGTTGACCTGTTCGATGTCGCGTTCTTCCCGGTATTCGCCGCCGACGTAGCGGGCGGCTTCCGGTTGGGCCTCGGCCGTGGCGGCCAGGGTGGCGAAGGCCTTCTCGGCGCTGTCCACCAACTGGTCGTGGTCGATGGCGCCGGCCGCCGACAGCACCATGCGCGACGCGGCGTAATGGCTGGACATGTAGCCCTTGACGGTGTCGCGATTCATGGCGCGCACCAGCTCCTCGGTGCCCAGGACCGGGCGGCCCAGCGGCTGGTCGGGAAAGGCGGTGGACTGGAAATGGTCGAAGATGATGTCGTCGGGGGTGTCGATGGACTGGTTGATTTCCTGGACCACCACCGCCTGTTCGCGGGCCAGTTCCTCGGCGTCCATGGTCGAGTTCTGAAGAATGTCGGACAAGATGTCCAAGGCCAGCGCCGAATCCTCCTTCAGCACCTTGGCGTAATAGGCGGTGTGGTCACGCGCCGTGTAGGCGTTCAGATGGCCGCCCACATTGTCCATTTCCTCGGCGATGGCCCGCGCCGAACGGCGTTCGGTACCCTTGAACGCCATGTGTTCCAGCAGATGCGAGATACCGTTGATCTGGGCCGGTTCGTGCCGGGTGCCGGCGTCGACCCACAGACCCAGCGACACGCTTTCCACCGTCTGCATGGGATCGGTCAGGACCCGCAGGCCGTTCTTCAGGGTGGTGACCTTCACGCCGTTCATGCGCGGCTCCGCCACGACGCTCATGCGCGGCCCCGCTTGGCGAAGGCGGCGACGTAGTCGCGCACCGCGCCCAGATCGTTGGGCAGCACGTCGAAACGTTCGGGGCGGTCGAACAGGTCGGCCATGTGGGCGGGCAGCGGCGGACGGCTGCCGGTGGCCTTTTCCACCGCGTCGGGGAATTTGGCCGGATGGGCGGTGGCCAGGGCGACCAGGGGCGACGCTTTGTTGACATGGCCCTTGACGCCGGCGGCGACGCCGATGGCGGAATGGGGGTCCAGCACCTCGCCGGTCTTGGCCTGGGTGGACTTCATCACCGCCAGGGTCTGGTCGTCGTCATAGCGATGGCCTTCGAACAGTTCGCGCATGGCGCCATAGGCGCCTTGCGGCATGTCCATGCGGCCGGTGGCGCGGAATTCTTCCATCAGCTGGCCCACCGCCTTGCCGTCATTGCCCAGGTAATGGAAGACCAGACGTTCGAAATTGGATGACACCTGGATGTCCATGCTGGGCGAAAGCGTCGGCACCACGCCGTCGGCTTCCATAACGCCCTTTTCGAAGAAACGGGTCAGGATGTCGTTGCTGTTGGACCCTACCACCAGCTTTTCGATGGGCAGACCCATCTGACGGGCGCAGAAGCCGGCGAAGACGTTGCCGAAATTGCCGGTGGGCACCGAGAAGGTCATGGACACGTCCGGTGCGCCCACCGCCACGGCCGAGGCGAAGTAATAGACGATCTGGGCCATGACGCGGGCCCAGTTGATGGAATTGACCGCCGACAGGTTGTAGGTGTCGCGGAAGTCGTGGTCGTTGAACAGCGCCTTGACCATGTCCTGACAGTCGTCGAAGGTGCCCTCTACCGCCACGTTGCGCACGTTGTCGGACAAAACCGTGGTCATCTGCTTGCGCTGCACCGCCGAGGTGCGGTTATGCGGGTGCAGGATGACGATGTCGATGGACCCCCGGTCGCGGCAGGCCTCGATGGCGGCCGATCCGGTGTCGCCCGAGGTGGCGCCGACGATGGTGACGCGCTGGCCGCGCTTGGTCAGCACGTGGTCGAACAGCCGTCCCACCAACTGCAGGGCGTAGTCCTTGAACGCGATGGTCGGGCCGTGGAACAGCTCCAGCACCCACTGGTTGGCATCCAGCTGCTTCAACGGCGCCACCGCCGGATGGGTGAAGCGGGCATAGGTGTCGTGGACCAAAGTCGCCAGTTCGTCGCGGGTCATGCAACCTTCGACGAAGGGGGTCATGACGCGGATGGCGATCTCGGCATAGGACAGGCCGCGCATGGCCCGGATGTCGTCGGCCGAGAATTGCGGCCAGGTCTGGGGCACGTACAGGCCGCCATCGCGGGCCAGGCCGGCCAACAGGACGTCGTCGAAGGACAGGACGGGCGCGTTGCCCCGGGTGCTCACATATTTCACGGACTTACCAGCCTTGGTTCGGAAAAACGGGCAACATTACCGAGCCCGTCAACGTGGGGCAAGTCAATGGGAGACTGACCTCACCCCATAGTCGTAAAGATTGTGTTTTGGTGTTAAAAGCGAAACCCCAGGAGGGGCCTTGCGGCCTGTCCTGGGGCTCTAACTTTGTCGTGCGCACATGCCGGAAGGCAGAGGGGCATCACAACTTACTTTATGAGGGTACCTCATAAATGCCATTCCGTCAAGAAAACTTCCAATATCAGGATGATGTGTCCTTGGCATTGGAAAACACTATATCTGTGGAGCGGCTGGGGACTTACCTGAAGCGCGCGGGTTTCGACAGGGAACGGGCTATTAAACTTTACCTATGGAATTCCTATATTTCACAGTCACTGCATTCTCCATTGGAGATATGCGAAGTTTCTATTAGGAATAGCGTGAATCAATGTTTGGTCGATGCCTTTGGAAGTCAATGGCACAACGAACAGAGATTCTTCGACATCAATCCCGAGACTCGCTCTCGACTCGAAACCAGCATCGCACAAGTTGTCGACCGTATCGAAAAAGCCGACCATCCCGTCACCAATGGTAGGGTCGTGGCGGGTTTAAGTTTCGAGTTTTGGGTCGGCTTGATGGCCGGCAAATACGAACGTCCCCTGTGGCAAACCCGGTTGCACGGTATTTTTCCCAACCTGCCGCGAGGCATGAAGCGCAAAGACTTGCAGCAACGTCTGCGCCGCATCAAGGATTTGCGGAACCGTGTCGCTCATTACGAGCCGGTTTTCGAACGTGACCTGTCCCAGGATCACGCTGACATCATTTCCACAATCAGCTATCGCTGTGAACACACGGCGGATTGGGTGAATCACCACAGCCGTTTCCATTTGGCACTGCGGGCCAAACCCTAGCCCAAATACCTTTTGGTCAGGTGCGCCTTGAACACCCCGGCATCCAACGGTTTGCCGGTGGCCTTCACCAACATCTCGGTGGTGGACAGGCTTGATCCCAGGCCGTGGACGTTGGCGCGCAGCCAAGCCAGCAGCGGGGCGAAGTCGCCACGGCCGATGGCCGGTTCGATCTGCGGGTCCGCCTGTTTCGCTGCGGCGAAGAATTGCGCCGCGCTCATGGCGCCCAGGGTGTAGGTGGGGAAATAGCCCCAGGCGCCGCCATACCAGTGGATGTCCTGCAGACAGCCCAGGCGGTCGTCGGGCGGCGTGATGCCCAGCAGGCGGCGGTAGCCGTCGTTCCAGGCGCCGGGCAGGTCGGCCAGGTCCATGCGGCCTTCGATCAGCGCCTTTTCCAGCCCATAGCGGATGATGACATGGGCGGGATAGGTGCATTCGTCGGCGTCGACGCGGATGAAGCCGCGCTTCACCCGGGTGCTGAGACGGTACAGGTTTTCGGCTTCCCATGCCGGGCCTTGGCCGCCAAAGGTTTCTTGCATCAAGGGTGCCGCATAGGCCAGGAAGGGACGCGAGCGGCAGGCCTGCATCTCCATCAGCAGGCTTTGGCTTTCATGGATCTGCATGCCGCGCGCCCGGCCCACCGGCTGAGTGCGCCATTTGCCGCCGGGCAGTCCGAAATCGTAAAGCGCGTGGCCGGTTTCGTGGATCACCCCCATCAGGGCGGTGGCGAAGTCGTCGGTGTTGTAGCGGGTGGTGATGCGCACGTCTTCGGGATAGCCGCCGCAGAACGGGTGGGCGCTGACGTCCTGACGGCCGCGATGGAAGTCGAAGCCCAGGGCGACCATGACCTTGTGGCCCAGTTCCTTTTGCTTTTCGACGGCGAAGGGGCCTTGCGGCGCCAACGGCGCCGGGCGCGATTGCTGGGCATCCAGGGCCTGGGCGATGAAATCGGGCAGGAAGCTTTCCAGGTCGGCGAACACCCGGTTGATGTCGGCGGATCGCCCATCGGGTTCGTACTGGTCCAACAATGCGTCGTAGATGCCGACGCCCAGGGCTTCGGCCTTGGCTTGGCCGGCCTGGATGGTCAGGTTCAGGATTTCGCGCAAGGACGGCAGCACGGCGGCGAAGTCGGCATTGGGCCGCGCCTGGCGCCAGATCATCTCGCACGCCGATTCGGCCTTGGCCATGGCGTCCACCAGGTCGGCGGGCACGGCCGCCGCGTGCACCCAGTCGCGGCGCATTTCCCGCAGGTTGGCGCGTTCCCAGTCGTCCAGGCCTTCGGCTTGGGCCGCCGCCAGCAGGTCGGCCATGTCGTCGCCGGTCACCGCCTGATGGGCCAGGGTCTTCAGCAGCGCCAGCTGTTCGGCGCGGGCCTCGGCGCCGCCATCGGGCATCATGGTGGACATGTCCCAGTGCAACACCGACAGCGCGTCACCCAACACCGAGGCTTTCTTGAAACGGGCTTCCAACTGGTCGTAAGCGCGGGACATGCAAGCTCCTGTGTCGGGGTGGCGCGAAGGGGGGTTGTCCCGCTAATATGGGGGCGGTTCAAGGCAAAACATCAGGGGGCAAGCATGAGCAAGGCGAAATTTGCGGTGGTCCTGTCCGGTTGCGGCGTTTATGACGGCGCCGAAATCCACGAGGCGGTGCTGACCTTGCTGGCGGTGGACCGGGCCGGCGCCACTTACCAATGTTTCGCCCCCGACGTGGCGCAGATGCATGTGGTCAACCACCTGACCGGCCAGCCCATGGACGAAAGCCGCAACGTGCTGGTGGAAGCCGCCCGCATCGCGCGCGGGGCCATCAAGCCGTTGTCCGAATTGCGTGCCGCCGATTTCGACGCGGTGCTGTTCCCCGGTGGTTTCGGCGCCGCCAAGAACCTGTGCACCTTCGCCGTCGCCGGCCCCGATTGCAGTGTCAACCCCGATGCCGAAGCCGCCATCAAGGCGTTCCATGCCGCCGGCAAGCCCATCGGCGCGCTGTGCATCTCGCCCGCCTTGGTGGCCAAGGTGCTGGGAAAGGTGACCGTGACCATCGGTTCCGACCAAGGCACCGCCCAGGCGGTGGAAAAGACCGGCGCCACCCATGTGGTCGCCAGCCATGGTCAGACCGTCGTCGACGCCGCCAACAAGGTGGTGACCACGCCGTGCTACATGCTGGACGCCACCATCGGCCAGATCGACGACGGGGCGCGGGCGGTGGTCGCCGATATCCTGAAAATGCTGGGCTGAATGGAAACCGCCGCCATTCTGCAGCAGACGCTGGACGCCTTGGAAGACGGGGTGATCCGCTTTGACGGCGACCTGCGTCTGTTGGCCTGGAACAAGGCGGTGGTCGACTTGATGGGGTTTCCCCCTGACTTGATGCGGGTGGGAACGGCCTTCTTGGATTTCGTCGAATACAATGTGGGGCGGGGTGAGCACGGTGCCGGCGAACGGCGCCTGATCGTCAGCCAACGTCTGGCCAGCCTGACCGATTCCTATTCCCGCCGCCGTCCTGACGGCACCCTGATCCGGGTGCGGTCCACCGCCATGGCCGATGGCGGCATCGTCAAGGTGTTCACCCGCGTCGCCGAAGGTGGCCGGGGCGCCGGCGACCCGGCCCCGGAACTGACGGCGCGCGAACGCGAGGTACTGCTGTGGGCGGCCCAGGGCAAGACCGCTTGGGAAACATCGACGATCTTGGGCATTTCCCCCAAGACGGTGGAGTTCCATCTGGCCAATTGCGGCAAGAAGCTGGGGGCGGCCAGCAAGGCCCAAACCATCCTGGCTGCCGCCCGCAAGGGGTTGCTGCCGTTGTGATGGTCAGTCGGTGGCCTTCCTTAATCCGTTCGTATATGATGCGAGTTTCATCGACACCAGTTCCAGGCTGATGACGTGGCGGGTTCGATCGCATCGTTGAAACAACGGGTTTCTCTGCTGATTCTGGCCCTGTTCGCCGGAGCGCAGATCATTTGGCTGGTAGGGGAATTCGGGGCCGAGTACCGGGCCCGGGCCGAGCGTGCCTATCACACGCACCAAGATGATTTGACCGCCGTGCTGCAGTACGAAACCACCAGCGCCCACCGCCACCTCAGCGTCGTGCGCAGCCAGGCCGAAGTGGTGCTGAAGGAACGGGTGCGCCAGCGCGTGGACGAAGCCCACGACGTCGCCCAGGCCATCTATACCCAGGCGGCGGGAAAGCTTGGCGACCAGGAACTGCGTCAGGTGATCCGCGAAAGTCTGCGTCCGCAGCGTTTTTTCCAGGGACGCGGCTATTATTTCATCGACGACATGGACGGCAAGTGCGTCTTGCTGCCGACGGTGCCGCGTCTGGAAGGCACCTCGTTGATCGACAACCGCGACGATGCCGGCCGCTACATCATGCGCGAGCTGATCCGCGCCGTCAGCAATCCGGAAAATGCCGGTTATGTCCGCTATAGCTGGTACCCGCCGGGAAACAGCGACCGCATGGACGACAAGGTCGCCTATGCCCGCCGGTTCAAGCCGTTCAACTGGTTGATCGGCACCGGCGATTATGTTTCGGCGGTGGAAAACGGCCTGAAGGCGGAAGCGGTCGAACGTTTGCGGGCCATCCATCTGACCAAGGGCGGCCGGCTGACGGCGATCGACCAGGAAGGCACCGTTCGTCTGTTCCCCGACCAGCCGGCACTTGAGGGTCAGAAGGTGGACAACCTGGATGACAGCCCGGAAGGCCGGGCGATCAAGGAAGTCTGGCGTCAGGCGCAAAGCGGCGGCGGTGCCGTCGAATTCCCGTTGGCCGACCCGGTCAGCGGCAAGCCGCGTCAGTGGCAGGCTTGGGTTGAAGCGGAACCCACCTTCAACTGGACGGTGGCGGCCATGGCGCCGGGGGATGTGGCCCAAGCCGCGGACGAGTCCCGGACCGGGCTGTGGACCTGGCGTTACGTGGTCCCCATGCTGTTGCTGCTGACGGTGTTGGGCTGGGCCGCCCTGGTGGGAACCGGACAGGGCCGCGGCAGCCATGAATCCTAGGCGTCTTTTCGGCTTTCTTCATCCGGGACAGGTCGTCTTGCTGGCGGTCCTTCTGGCTGTGTCCCTGGCGCTGTCGCTGTTCATCTGGCACAGCGAGGTCCGGCGCGAGGAAAGCACGGCCCGGGCCGATTTCGAACGCAGCGTCGACCAGATCTATCATGCCCTGTCGGCGCGCCTGGACCTGCTGCAATCGGTGCTGCGGGCCGGGGCGGGCGTGTGGGCGGAACACCCTGACCTGAGCGCCAACCAATGGGACACTTTCGTCCGCCGTGCGCTGCTTGACCAAGATGTTCCCGGAATCGACGGCATCGCCTTCGCCCAATCGGTCGCGGCCGAAGACAAGGACGCCTTCGTCGCCGACATCCGGCAACGTCTGTGGCGGCATTTCGCCATTCACCCCGCGGACAGCACCCCGTCCAGCACCCCATCCCTGGGGGTGGTCACCCATTTCGCGCCCTTGTCGCGTGCGGCCAAGGCCTTGGGCTACGACATCGCCAGCCATCCCGGGCGCTGGCGGGCGGCAGAGATGGCCCGCGACACCGGCAAAAGCGTGCTGAGCGAACCCTTGCAGCTGATGATCCAGGACTCCGACGAACGGGCCTTTTTGATGGTCTATCCGGTTTACGGGGCCGACTATCCCACAGCCAATGTGGATCAGCGCCGCAAGGCCCTGCGGGGTTGGCTGTTGCTGGGGATGCATTCGACGGCCCTGATCGACGGCGTGGTCCGTCCGATCAAGGACCCCAGCTTGCATGTGCGGGTCTATTCCGGGGCGGTGACCGCCGACGGAGTGATCTATGGTTCCGACGACGACGCGCCGCCAAGCGAAACACTGTTCGAAACCCTGCGCAGCGTCGACGTGGCCGGCGTCCGCTGGACCATCCAGGCCAGCCGCCATCTTCCGGCGCTTTCCTTGTGGTTGGGGCCGTCCCCGCTGATCCTGCTGGTGTCGTGCGTCGCCTTCAGCCTGGTGTTGACGGTGGCGGCGGCGCTGATGCTGGTGTCGCGCCAGCAAAGCCGGCAATTGGCGGCCCAGGCCATGGGCCAGTTGGACCGCGCCGAACGCACCTTGGCGGGCATCACCGCCTCGGTCCCCGGAACCGTGTTCCAGTGGCTGCAATTTCCCGATGGCAACGGACGGTTCTCGGTGGTGTCGTCGCAGGCCCAGGCCATGTTCGGGGTGCCGGCTCAGGTCTTGATCGACGATTGGCGCAATCTGCCCTTCACCCCCGAGGAATTGGCGGAATGGCCGCTGACCATGGCCGAAGCGGCGGCGGTGGACGGCGAATGGCAGATGGAGGGGCGTTACCTTGCCCCCGGCGGCGAGAAGCGCTGGTGGAAGGGCACGGCTTCCCCCAGTACCGGGGCTGACGGCGTCATCTCGGTCAACGGTGTGTTCGTCGACATCACCGACCAAAAGGACGTGCAGCGGCAATTGGCCGAACGCGAGCAGACCTATCGCGAGATGTTCGAACGCACCAGCGCGGTCAAGGTTCTGGTCGATCCGGAAAGTGGACGCATCATCGACGCCAACGCCGCCGCTCTTTCCTATTACGGCTATGGCACCGACCAGACCGACGCCACCAGCATCCATCAGGTGTCGTTGCTGAACGAGGCCGACTTGAAGGCGCTGATGCAGCGCAGCGCCCAAGGCGAGCAGCAGTTCTTCCGTTCGCGCCACCGCTTGGCGTCGGGCGAAATCCGCGAAGTCGAGGTGCACCTGGGGCCGGTCAGCATGCATGGCCGCCGTTTCGTCCACGCCATTGTCCATGACGTCACCGACCGTGAACGCTTTCAGGCCGAATTGTTGGAAAAATCGGCCAAGCTGGAGGAATCCAACGCCGAATTGCAGCAGTTTTCCTATGTGGTGTCGCACGACCTGCAAGAACCGCTGCGCACCATCGCCAGCTTCCTGCAGCTGCTGGAACGGCGTTATGAAGACAAGCTGGACGAAGACGGGCGCCAGTTCATCGGCTTCGCCGTCGACGCCGCCCGACGTCAGCAGGCGATGATCCAAAGCCTGCTGGAATATTCACGGGTTGGCACCCGGGGGCGACCCTTCGCCAGGACCGAGATGACCAAGGTGGCGGCTTTGGCGAAAGAAAATTTGGCCATGGCCATGGCCGAATCCGCCGCCCAGGTGGAAATCGGCGACTTGCCGACGGTGATGGCGGACGAGACCCAGATGGTCAGCCTGCTGCAGAACCTGATGGGCAACGCCTTGAAATATCGGCGTGACGATGTGGCCCCGGTGATCCGTCTCTTGGCGCAAGACGACGGCGAACGCTGGGTCTTCACCGTCGCCGACAACGGCATCGGCATCGACCCGCAATATTTCGACCGCATCTTCCAGGTGTTCCAGCGCCTGCACACGCGGGAAAAATACGGCGGCACCGGCATCGGTCTGGCCTTGTGCCGCAAGATCGTCCAGCGCCATGGCGGCGAAATCTGGGTGCAATCGCAGCCCGGCCAAGGGTCGAGCTTCCATTTCAGCCTGCCGAAAACGGTCAAGAACGGATCAGCTTGACCTTTTGTCCCGGCCGCAAGGTCTCTCCCGGTTCCAGGCCGTTCAGCACCCGGAACCGTTCCTGCTGCCAGTCGGCAACTTCCTGGCTGGCGGCCAGGCTTTCGACGCTGTCGCCGGCCCTGACGGTGTGAAGGCGGATACGCAGCGGCTTGATGGCCGCTTTTTCGGCGGCGTTCAGCCTTTGGAACGAATAGGTGGTGCGGCGCAGCGCCTCGCCCAAGGACGCGGTGCGGCTGGGCGGGGTGACGAAGGTGAAACGGCAGACATCGTCGGCGTCGAAGCGGATGGCGACCAGCCGGATGTCCACGTTGCCCTTGGACGTGCGCCCCCGGGTGGCGGCGGTGGCGGCGGCCATGCCGTTGATGGTCAGGGCCTCGCCATTGGTCAGCCGGGATTTGGGCATCCAGGACCGGCTGATATAGCTCAGCATGTCGGTGCCGGCGGCCTTGGCGGTGTCGAAGATGATGGCGGCGCCCTGTCCGTCGGTGGCGACCACCGCCTTGGCCCCGTTGGTCAGGTGGAAGCCGCTGGGCACGTCGAAGCGCAAGCCGATGACGGGATGGGAAAACGTGGTGCCGCGGATCACCCCTTCCGCCGGGTCGTCCCCATAGGTCAGGCCGTCCAGGTGCCGCAGATAGACCTCTTCCCCCAGGCTGCCGCTGTTGGCGGTGCCGGCCTCGGCGATGGCGGCCTGGACGCGGTCGACGGTGCGCGGATGGGTGGCCATGAAATGGGTCTGGTCGATTTCCGACGGGTCGCGTCCGGCCATCAGCATTTCCAGCCTGCCGTGGTCACGCAGGCGGTTCAGCATGCTGACCATGCCTTGCGGGTTCCAGCCGCCCCGGCTCATGTAGCGCAGGCCCAGATGGTCGGCTTCCATCTCGTTTTCGCGGGAATAGGATTGCAGCCAGGCGCCGGCCCCCAACTGGGCGACGTCGGCGATGCCGGGGGTGCCGACGGCGATCCCCAGGATGGTGGTGAAGACGTTGGCGGCCATGGCGCGGCTATAACGCTGGGCCGAATGCCGGCCCAGAACGTGGCCGATTTCATGGCCGACCACCCCGGCCAGTTCGGCTTCGTTGCCGCACAGGGCCAACAGGCCGCGGGTGACATAGACATAGCCGCCGGGCAGCGCCATGGCGTTGACGATGTCGCTGTTCAGCACGGTGAAGCGGAAATCCGCGTTGGGGGTCTCGGTGGTCCGCACCAAGGTTTGGCCCAGTCCCGCCACATAGGCCGACAGGGCCGGGTCGTCCACCACACCGCCGAATTGGGCCAGGATCTGGGGGTGGCTGTCGCGCCCCATCTTGGATTCGTCTTCGGCGCTCAGCAGGTTGAACTCGTCACGCCCGGTGCCGGGCGCCACCTGGCATCCGGCCAAGGTCAGAATGCCGGCACCGGCCGTCAAACCGGTCAGCAGCGCACGACGCGACATGTTCAATCGGGACATGGCAAGGCCCCCGCCTGCGAAAACACGACAGACAGTCTAGCCAAGGATCGTGGCGGGAAAAAGTCAGGTGCGGCGGAAACGGAACCGCTTGTGCCGCTTGCGGCTGGCCACCAGCAGGCAGGTGCCGATGACGCCGACAACCACCCAGGCCGGTAATTCCATGATGGCCATTTCCAGCGAGGCGAGCAGGCTTTGTTCAGGGGCGGCTTCCGGGGCGGCGCCGACCAGCAAGGTGACCACGTCTGCGGTCAGGATGCCGGAATAATCGGCCGGACCCAAGGCAAGCACGGCATCTCCCGACGCCATGATCACGGTTAGCGCGATCAGGAACCACCCGACGACACGGCCCATCCACATGAAGCCCCCGCAACGAATTTGGTCTTTTAAGCCAGAAGCTAAGGTTTGCACCCTAGGCACTCAAATTTCAACGCTTTTCTGGCCGTGATCGGGTTTTTACCCGATTCCGCCTTTGCCCTTGCAGCCCATGGCACTTCCGTGTATTTTCCCGCCTCTCTGATCGGGCGTGCCCGAACAGGCGATGCGGAGGGATGGCCGAGTGGTCGAAGGCGCACGCCTGGAAAGTGTGTATACGTCAAAAGCGTATCGAGGGTTCGAATCCCTCTCCCTCCGCCATTTTTCTTGCGAAATCAGTTCTCCGCCGTTGGGCGCCGGGGTGGAACCCAGGCGGTCCGCGCCGTTCCGGCCGCAAAGCTGTTGACCAAGAAGGCCGCCGGAGAGCGATTTCGCCCCCAGCATCCTTCTCTCCTCTGCGATATTCTCCGCTGGCTGTTGACTGCGAACCGTATGATGGTGCGGATTTCGGGGTCATTCAGCGCCCTCCAGGGAAGGCGCTTGGTTGGTGGAGATCGAGGGTGACGAAGCATCAAAGGAACAGCGAGCGGAAAAACCCGCTGAAAGCCTGGTTGCGAACAGCAAAATGGAACGCCAAGAAGAGAGGGCGGGAATTTTCTATAGAACTTTCTGATCTTCCCGAAATTCCCGCGACATGTCCTGTGCTCGGGACGCCATTGCGGTTGGATGGACCTCCCAACGACGACAATGCTCCATCCCTTGATCGGATTGACAATGCCAGCGGATACATTCCTGGAAACGTCGAAATCATCAGCCGCAGGGCGAATAGGCTGAAAGGCGATGCAACACCGGACGAATTGCGGAAGTTGGCGGACTTCTATTCGAGACGTTCAAAATAGGGCAGACGCGACGCACCCCATACTTGCCGTCCACGCCGTCGCACCCTATCCTTAAAAGAGCCAGCTTGACCCGCAACAGGCGAAAAATCAATGGCCGCCACGCTTCAGTCTGTCCTGCAACACCTCAAGTCGACCGAGCCCGAGCTTCGCCGTCGGGGCATCACGCACCTGTCGGTGTTCGGATCGCTGGCGCGCGGCGAGGCGCGCGACGATAGCGATATCGACCTTGCCGTCGAGATCAAGCCCGGCCATTCGTTCTCATTAATCCGCATGGAAGACACCCGCCTGCTGTTGGAGGACCTACTCGGTCGCCCCGTCGATCTGGGCGAGGTCGAGTCGTTCCGACCCGCCGTGCGGGCGGCATTTGAGCATGATCGGGTGCGGGTGTTCTGATGTCGCGCGGGCATCGGGACAGGGTCAGTGACATTCTGACGGCGATTGCCGACATTCGGACCGATACCGCAGGTATGACTTTGGCTGCGTTCGAGAAAAGCCCCACCGTCATCCGCTCGGTACTGTATTCCATCGGCGTAATCGGCGAAGCGGTCAAGGCTATCAGCCAGGATTTCAAAGATGCCCATCCGGACATCCCCTGGCGGGCCATCGCGGGAATCCGTGACCGTATCGTTCACGAGTATTTCCGAACCAACACCCGGCGCATTTGGGATGTGGTTCAAGACGACCTTGATCCTCTGGAAGATGCGCTAAAATCGGCCTTTAGCATCCCCTCATCTCATTGATTTTAAACGAGAGAAGGTTAGCCGGCTGCCCACCGCGCCCCGCCAAAAAAAGCCCCTGGGATTTTCCCCCTGGGGCTTTTTTTGTGTCCAACACGGGTGTCACGATTCGGCGGCTGCGATGACCTTGCGCGCCAGTTCCATGAACGTCGTGCGTTCACAAGCGCTTAGTCCGGTCAAAATGTCGTCCTGAAGGGCAAGGACCACCGGCTGCGTGTCGGCAAGGACGGCGGCCCCGGTTTCGGTCAGCCTGACTTCGCGGGCGCGGCGGTCGTGCTTGGCCACGACCCGCCCGATATAGCCCTTTTGTTCCAGGCGGTCGATGACGCCGCCGATGGTCGCCCGGTCATAGGCGATTTCGGCGGCGATCCGTGCCTGGTCGATGCCTGGGCAGGCGGCGATAACCCCCATGGCGGCGAATTGCACCGGGGTCAGGTCCAGGCCGATGGTGTGCATGTGATTGGCGAACACCTGTGTCGAGTGCTGATTAAGCCGCCTGATCAGGTGTCCTGCCATCTCTTGAACGCTCATCTGGTCCTTCAAAGCACCTCTCCTGGCCGTAAAACTACGTTAAAACAATACACTGCCGAAAATAGAAAGTACACATACTTTCCCGTTGACGAAAAATGATATGTATAATTACTATTTCTCGTGCCCAGGAGACGGGACCCATAACAGAGCAAACGGGAGAGCAAGGATGCAGTATTACGTCGATGGATTCCGCGGCGGCAGCCCGGACATCAAGAACGCAGCGGCCAATCGCCGCGACCGGGCCGCCCATGCGCCCTTGCCTGACAAGGTAGATGTCCTGATCGCTGGAACGGGGCCGGCGGGTTTGTGTCTGGCGGCGCAGCTGTCGCAATTCCCCGAGATCGACACCATGATCGTCGAACGCAGCCCCTGTAATATCGAAAAAGGCAAGGCCGACGGCATCAATACCCGGACCATGGAGATGTTCCAGGCATTCGGTTTCGCCGAAACGGTGAAGCGCGAGAGCTATTGGGTGAACCAGACCAATTTCTGGATGCCTGATCCGCAGAACCCGAACCATATCAAGCGCATTGGGCGGGTCCAGGATGTGGCTGACGATTCGTCGGAAATGCCGCATATCCTGATCAATCAGGCCCGGGTGCACGAACTGTTTCTGACGGTGATGCGCAATTCGCCGTCGCGGTTGCAGCCCGATTATAATTGGGGCGTGCGCAGCCTTGAAATCGACCCCACCACCGACGATCACCCGGTGACGGTGACGCTGGAGAATACCGGCGTCAACGCCGGGGAAACCAAGGTGGTGCGGGCCAATTACGTGGTTGGCTGCGATGGGGCGCGCTCGGTGGTGCGCAGCGCCATCGGCGGTGAATTGCATGGTGATGCGGCACATCAGGCCTGGGGTGTCATGGACATCTTGGCCAACACCGATTTTCCCGATGTCCGGCAGAAATGCCTGATTACCTCGGCGAAGGAAGGCAATGTGCTGATCCTGCCGCGCGAAGGCGGCTATTTGTTCCGTATGTATGTGGAATTGGACAAGCTGAATCCGGGCGAGCGGGTGGCAAGCCGGCAATTTACTCAAAGCGACATGATCGCGGCGGCCAACCGCATCATGCAGCCCTATAGCATCGACGTGAAGGAAGTGGTCTGGTGGTCGATCTACGAGATTGGCCACCGCATGACCGACCGCTTCGACGACGTCCCCGCCGGACAAGCCGAAACCCGCATGCCGCGTGTCTTCACCGCCGGCGACGCCTGTCATACCCACAGCCCGAAAGCCGGGCAGGGCATGAACGTTTCCATGCAGGACACCTTCAATCTTGGCTGGAAGCTGGCCCATGTCCTGCAGGGACGTGCCAGCGCCAAGCTGCTGCATACGTATTCGGCCGAACGCTGGGCCGAAGCCAAGCGCTTGGTCGACACCGACCATGAATGGGCGCGCATCATGTCGGCACCGCCCGGGCAGTCAGAACTGGATGACGGCGGCGAGCCGCGCTTCGTCCGGCAGTTCAAGGCCAATCTGGAATTCACCGGCGGTCTGGCGGTCAAATACCAGCCTTCCACCCTGATCGGCCCCTCCACTTATCAGGACTTGGCCAAGGGTCTGGAAATCGGCCGCCGCTTCCATTCCGCCCCGGTGGTGCGGTTGTCGGATGCCAAGCAGATGCAGCTGGGACACGTGGCCGAAGCCGATGGCCGTTGGCGTATTTACGCCTTTGCCGGGCACCGCGATTCTTCCGACGCCGGTTCCGCCATCCATTGTCTGGCCGATTGGCTGGAGCACGACCAAAATTCTCCGGTGGTCAAATACACACGGCCGGGCGAAAGCCTGGATTCGCTGATCGACCTGCGGGCGATCTTCCAGCAGACTTTCGACGCCTTGGCCTATGAGGACATGCCATCACTGCTGCGTCCCCTCAAAGGCCGGCTGAACCTGCAAGATCACGAAAAAGTCTTCTGCGTCGACCATAAGGGCCTGGGTGACATCTTCGACATGCGTGGTATCGACCGTCAATGTGGCTGCATGGTGGTGGTGCGTCCCGACCAATACATAGCCCACATTCTGCCCCTGGACGCCACCGGCGAACTGGCGGCGCTTTTTGATGGGATTTACCGGCGGGTCCGCTGACCCGCTCGTCATCTCAGTGCCAAAACGCGCAACGGCCCCGCTTATGGCGGGGCCGTTATTGCGTTTACGATCAAGATGAATGGCGGAGAGGGTGGGATTCGAACCCACGGTGAGCTTGCACCCACACCGGTTTTCGAGACCGGCCCATTCGACCGCTCTGGCACCTCTCCGCAAGAAAGGAAACGCCCGGTCGGTGGCGAGGCGCGGAGACTAGCGTAAAGACGCCATCTCCGCAACCCCTCTCGAACCGGAAAAATCGCCCTTATTTGGGGGCGACGACCATGACCATCTGACGGCCTTCCATCTTGGGGATCTGCTCGATCTTGCCCAAGTCTTCCAGGTCGTCACGGACGCGTTCCAGCACCTTCATGCCCAGATCCTGGTGAGCCAGTTCGCGGCCGCGGAAGCGCAGGGTGACCTTCACCTTGTCGCCTTCTTCCAGGAACTTGCGCATGGAGCGCATCTTCACGCCGTAGTCGTTGTCATCGATATTGGGGCGGAGCTTGATCTCCTTGACCTCGATGACCTTCTGCTTCTTCTTCGCCTCGGCCTTCTTTTTCTGGGCTTCGTACTTGAACTTTCCGTAGTCCAGAATCTTGCAGACCGGCGGGTCGGCATTGGGGGACACCTCGACCAAGTCGAGTCCGGCCTCTTCGGCCATGATCAGTCCTTCGCGCAAGGACACGACCCCGATCATCTCCCCTTCGGCACCGACCAGTCGAATATTGCGGACGTCGATCTCTCGGTTGACGCGCGGCCCATCGTTTTTGGGCGGCGTCTGCATTGGCGGTCTAGCTATGAAACCTTCTCCATCGGTTCGAGCACACATATGGGCACAACCGCGTCACCCCCGCGGTTCCAGGCCCGGATTCTTTTGAAAATCCGCGTACCGGGCTGACCTTGAGGTCAGACCGGAGGCGCGGCTTCATTTACGAGTGTAGCAAGCGCTTGGTCAAGCGCAACAAATTCTTGACCCTGGCTGCCCAATCGGCGGAGCGCGACGGTGTTTTCCTCGGCCTCGCGGCGGCCGACCACCACCAGGACCGGCACCTTGGCGGCCGAATGTTCGGCCACCTTCTTGTTGATCTTTTCGTTCCGAAGGTCGGTTTCCACCCTGAGGCCGGCGGCCTTCAGCCGGGCGGCGACATTTTGGGCGTAATCGTCGGCGTCGGAAACGATGGTCGCCACCACCACCTGGGTGGGGGCCAGCCACAGCGGGAAGCGGCCAGCGAAGTTTTCGATCAGGATGCCGATGAAGCGTTCGAAGCTGCCCAGCACGGCGCGGTGCAGCATGACCGGGCGCTTGCGCGAGCCGTCCTCGGCGGTGTAGCTGGCATCCAGGCGTTCGGGCAGCACGAAGTCCACCTGCAGGGTGCCGCACTGCCAGTCGCGGCCGATGGCGTCGCGCAGCACGAATTCCAGCTTGGGACCATAAAAGGCGCCTTCGCCGGGGTTCAGCGTGGTTTCCAGGCCGGCGGCCTTGGCGGCCTCAAGCAAAGCGCTTTCCGCCTTGTCCCAGGTCTCGTCGCTGCCGGCGCGCTTGGCCGGGCGGTCCGAGAACTTGACCCGCACGTCGGTGAAGCCGAAATCCTGATAGACCACCTTCAGCAATTGACAGAAGGCGATGGTTTCCGCGGTGATCTGGTCTTCGGTGCAGAAGATGTGGGCGTCATCTTGGGTGAAGGCGCGCACCCGCATGATACCGTGCAGCGCGCCCGACGGTTCGTAGCGGTGGCACGAGCCGAATTCCGCCATACGCAGCGGCAGGTCGCGGTACGACTTGATGCCTTGGCGGAAAATCTGCACGTGGCAGGGGCAGTTCATCGGCTTGACCGCAAGATGACGTTCATCTTGGGTCTTGATGGTGAACATGCTTTCCGAGAACTTGTCGGCGTGGCCCGAGGCCTCCCACAGCGAGAAGTCCACCAGCTGCGGGGTTTTGACTTCCTGGTAGTTCTCGGCTTCCAGGCGGTTGCGCATATAGGCTTCGACGGTGCGGTACAGCGCCCAGCCCTTTTGGTGCCAGAACACCGCGCCCACCGCTTCTTCCTGCAGGTGGAACAGGTTCATCTCGCGGCCCAGACGGCGGTGGTCGCGCTTTTCCGCCTCTTCCAGCATGTGCAGATAGGCGTCCAGGTCCTTCTTGTCGAACCAGGCGGTGCCATAGATGCGTTGCAGCATCTCGTTCTTGGAATCGCCACGCCAATAGGCGCCGGCCAGCTTCATCAGCTTGAAGGCCTTGCCCAGCTTGGCGGTGGACGGAAGATGCGGGCCGCGGCACAGATCGATGAAGTTGCCCTGGCGGTAAAGGCCGATGGGCTGGCCTTCGGGGATCGAAGCGATGATCTCGGCCTTGTATTTCTCGCCCATGTCGGAAAAGAACTTCACCGCGTCGTCGCGGCTCATTTCCTCGCGCACGATGGCTTCGTCGCGATCGACGATTTCCTTCATACGGGCTTCGATCTTTTCCAGGTCGTCCGGGGTGAACGGCGTCGGGCGGGCGAAGTCGTAGTAGAAGCCGTTCTCGATGGCCGGGCCGATGGTGACCTGGGTCTCGGGGTACAGTTCCTTGACCGCTTCCGCCATGACGTGGGCGGTGTCGTGACGCAGCAGTTCCAGCGCGTCCGAGCCGTCCTTGGCGGTGACGATGGCCAACTGGCAATCGGTGGTCAAAGTGGTGGTCAGGTCCTTCATCACGCCGTCGACACGGATGGCAAGGGCGGCCTTGGCCAGGCCGGCGCCGATGGACTTGGCCACGTCCAGACCCGTCACCGGGCCGGGGAACTCGCGGACGCTGCCGTCGGGAAGCGTGATGGCAACCATGAAACTACTCTTTCGTGCAAGTGCGAAGGAAAGAGCGGACTCTGTTGGAGTTCCCCCAGGAAGTCAAGAAAAGCCCTGTATTTTCGGGTGCTAAACCACAAATGCCCCCGGCGCCATGGGCACCGCCTGGGCCAGGGGTTTGTACAGGCGCAGGATGGCGGCGGCGGCCATTTCCCCGTCCACCTTCTCGGCGGCCAGGATGGCGCAGAGTTGCTGGCCGATGGCCGACAGCGCCGTTTCGTCGGCGTCGCCGGCGAAGGCGATGGGGAAGGCGCGGAAGACGGTCAGCGCCGCTTCGCGGCTTTGGGCGAACTGGGCCTGGGGTAGGGTGTTCCAGACGTTGAACAGGGCGGCCAAGGCGGTGGTCATGCGCATCTCGTCCAGGCGCTTGCGCATGACTTCGCGCACTTGGAAGGCCAGTTCGCGCGGACGCCGGGCCAGTTCGGCGGTCAGGAAGGGACGCTGCATGGCGCGCACCGCCTGGTCGCGGGCGGTGCCGATGGCGGTTTCGTATAGTTCTGCGAAGCCGAAGGGGCCACCCACCGCGCCGTGGAACAGCAACAGGGCGATGGCGTCGGAAAGGGTGTTGGCGAAGGTTTCGTCCACCGCCCCCAGGCGTTCCATCAGATAGGCGCGGCTGGTTTCCTTGTGTTCGGCCAGGGCCAGCAGTTCCTTGACCGTCTGCGCCAGACGGCGGCCGTCGACCATGAACAGCGCCGCCAGGAACTCGAAGTCGCAGCTTTGCGGCAGGTCGAGGCCGGCCTCGGCGGCGCGGTCGCGCAATTGCGACATCAGGTTCAGCGCCTCGATCTCGTATTGGTCCAGTTCCTTGGCGGACTTCACCTTGACCTTGACCCGCTTCAGCTCGGTCCGCGTGCCCATGCGGAAGCCCACCCCTAGAACCCGGAACACGCGGGGGCGGTCCACCGGCACTTCCACTTCCTGGAACTTGGGCTCGCCGGCATCGGCGGGCATGGCCAGCTTGGACCGCGCCCCGTTCAGCCGCCCGCCCAGCTTGCCAAGGCGTTCGACCACCACCGCCCACATGTCGGACTTGACCTCGGACAGGCCCATGTCCGGGCGGGTGGCGGCGACCTTGCTCATGGCCTTGTAGACGCGGCGTTCCAGGGAATCGCGACACGACGGCAAGATGACCTGGGCCATGAACTCGCCGGCGACGCGGGCGAAGATGGGGGAAAACAGGAAGAATTCCTGTTCGTGCACATAGGCGATGGACGGAAAGGCCGAGGTGGGCAGGCGGAACAGCGACAGCCGACGGGTCAGCGTTTCAATGACGTGTTCGGTGACCTTGTCCTCGGCCGCCGAGAAAGAATAAGGCGGCTTGGGCGGGGTCGGCCGTGGGGGCGGCGCGCCGATCAGGTCCAGATCGGGCAGATCCGGGTCGGCCACCACCTTGGGGGCCTCGCCACGGTCGGCGGCGCGGCGATGGGGATTGTCGTCGCCGCCTTGCTGGCGCTGCCAGGCCAGGGCGATTTCCGGGCGCTTGGCGATGACGATCAGGATCACCTCGCGGGCCAGGGCCAACTGGTCGTCCCAGTCGCGGCCCATCAGGCCGGAAATGAAGGAGTCCTGGATGGCGACGCGGAATTCGGAATCGCCCTGGCGGCGCAACAGGGTGCGCAGCACCTGACCCATATAGGCGATCAACTGGTCCTGGTTGCCCAGCTTGTCCAGCTTGGCGGTCAAATCGCTGTACAGCAGATGCTGGTCGACGGGCAGTTCCATGACCTATTTCCCCTGGCCCGGAGGCACGGGCACCACCGAGATGGAATTCTTGGGCGAGCCTTCGACGATGCGGTCGGAATAAACCAGATAGACCAAAACGTCGCGTTTGGTGTCGTGGAAGCGCACCACCTGGATGGTCTTGAACAGCAGCGAGGTGTCTTTTTGGAACACCGTCTCGCCGTCCTTGATCTTGCCGGTATAGGCGATGGGGCCGACCTGCCGACAGGCGATGGAGGCATCCGAGGTGTCCTCGGCCACGCCTAAGCCCCCGGAAATGCCGCCTTTCTTGGCACGCGACAGATAACAGGTGACGCCCGACACCTTGGGGTCGTCGAAGGCTTCGACGACGATCTTGTCGTTGGGGCCCAGCATCTTGAACACGGTGGACACGCTGCCGATTTCCTCGGCCTGGGCGCTGCCGGCGGCCAGCAACCCGATACAGACAATTTTACGTAAATATTTCATCGGCTTGTTCGGTCCCTGACAGGTCGCTTACGACTATAGGCGGACAAGGTGGGCTGTGAAAAGGGGGCTTGGATGCGCCATCCCTTCTAGAGGGGGGGGAAATCTGCTAGAACCGCGCCGAATTGGCTTTTTTAGGGAAAGACCATTATGTCGGTTCTGGTTCCGGTGTCCTGGGGTGAAATCATCGACAAGATCACCATCTTGGAGATCAAGGCCGAGCGCTTGAGCGACGCCGCCAAGCTGGCCAACGTCACCAAGGAACTGAACGAATTGGTGGCGGTGCGCGAGCGTGAGTTTCCCGCCCATGTCCCCTTGGCGGCATTGTCGGCCGAGTTGAAGGCCATCAACGAGAAGCTGTGGGTGATCGAGGACGACATCCGCGAATGCGAACGGGCCAAGGATTTCGGCGCCAAGTTCGTGGAACTGGCCCGCGCCGTCTATTTCACCAACGACGAACGCGCTGCGGTCAAGCGCAAGGTCAACGACCTGCTGGGCTCGGCGTTGGTGGAAGAAAAATCCTACGCCCCCTATGCGTGAAGGCTGAACCGGTTTGCGACCGCACCATCTGCTTGATGCCTGGCTGCGCCTGCGCCGCCGACTGACCCGCCGTCCCGGCAAGCCTTCGGGGATGCTGGTGGTCAGCGCCGGCGGATTGGGCGACACCGTGTTGCTGTCGGTGGTGCTGCCGCGTTTCCTGGCTTTGGCCGAGCCGGGCGAGACGGTCACCGTGCTGTTGCGCAGTGACGCCGCCCGCATGGGGTTCGTGCTGCCGCCCCAGGTCAAGGTCAGGGCCGTGGATTTCGGCAAGCTGCGGCAATGGGCGTATCGGACCCAGGTGCTGACGGAATTGTTCTGGGCCCATTATCGCGTCGTGGTTCACACCGATTACTTGCGCCATCCCGACCTTGACGAAGCCCTGGTCGAGGCGGCCTGCGCGCCCCAGGCCTTCGCCATGGAGCCGCGACCGTCGGATCGCCACGCCCAGCGGCTGGCCGCCAACCGGTCCCTTTACACCCGGCTTCACGATTCGGGACCGCCGCATACCGACAAGGTGTTGCGTTGGGCCGGTTTCGCCGATTTCCTGACCGGCCGTTCCTTGCCGCCCCCCGTGGTGGCCTTGCCCGCGTCGCAGTTGCCCGAGGCGGCGGTGTTGACGGTGCCGACTTTGGTGCTGCAGCCGTTCTCGGCCGTCAAGCTGAAGCAAAGCCCGCCCGACCTGTGGGAACTGATCATCGGTCAGGTTCCCGACAACTGGCGGATCAAGCTGGCCGGCCATCCCAGCGACCTGGACAAGAATCCCGAATTCAAACGCCTGCTGGACCTGCCCAATGTGGACTTCGAAGGCGCGCCCTTCGCCCAGCTGGCCGGCATCCTGCGCGGGGCCAGGGGGGTGATCAGCGTCGATACCGCCTGCATGCATCTGGCGGTGGTCCTGGGGGTACCGACACTTTGCCTGGCCTCGGCGGCCTATGTGGGGGAAATCGTGCCCTATGCGCCGGACATCACCCCGGCCAACATGCATGTGCTGTATACGCCCATGGAGTGCCAGGGCTGTCTGGGGGCGTGCTGGTTCCCCCCCGAAGACGGCATGTATCCGTGCGTCGCCGCCCTGGATCCCGACGTGGTCTTAGGTGCGGTGCGTGACCTGATCGCCCGGGGGATCTGATGCCCAGTCTGTCGTCCATCCTGTTCCCGCGTGGAATGCGCCGCCGCTGGTGGCTGTTTCGTCCCATCGACGCCTTGGTCGCCCTGTGGCCGGCCCCCAGGGTCAAGCAGGGCGTGGTCGTGGTGCGCATGGACGGCATCGGCGACATGGTGATGTTCCGTCGGGCGCTGGAACATTACCCCCAGGCCTTGGGGGTGGACAAAGCCGACATCACCGTTCTGGGCTGCAATTCGTGGAAAGGCCTGGCCGACCAGGTTTTCCCCGGCTTCAAGTTCGTCGCCATCGACGAACACGCCTATGAAAAGAAGTGGCGCTATCGGCTGAAGATTTCCCTGTGGGTGCGGCGCCAGGGCTTCAAGACCGCCATTTGCGACATGTTCATGCGCAAGGTGATGACCGCCGACACCCTGGTCTGGCACAGCCGTGCCGAACAGCGCATCGTCTGCCGGCCCTTTATCACTGATCGCACCCGCGCCGAATATTCCTGGTACCTGGACCGGGCCACCCGGGTGATCGACACCGGTCCCTATCCCACCCATGAAGGCCTGCGTCACTTCACCTTTTTGTCGGAACTGACCGGATGTGATCACTCGCCCGAGGTGCCGGCCATCCCCTGGCGCGAGCAGGCGCCGCCCTTGCCCGACGGCGCCCCTTACGTGGTGATGAATTTCGGTTCCAACGAACCGGGACGGCGCTGGCCCTTCGACAATTTTCTGGCGGTGGCGCGAAAATGCCTGGAAGCCGGCCTGCGAGTGGTGTTCGTCGGCGCGGCCCAGGAAGCCTTTGCCAAGCCGGCCATCGCCGCGCTGAACCACCCCAATGTCATCGACACCATCACCACCCTGAAATTGGGGCAGTTGGTGGACGTCTTGAAGCACGCGGCCTGCGTGGTCACCAACGACACCGGGCCGGGCCATCTGGCCCTGGGGGTGGGGGCGCCCACCGTGCTGCTGGCCGGCGGCGGCCATTTCGGCAGCTTCGTGCCCTATCCGGATGAAATCGCGCCGCCCGGTTCGGTGTTCTTGAACCAGGAGATGGAGTGCTATCACTGCCTGTGGGTGTGCCCGAAGCGGGCCTCACGCGCCGACGCCTTCCCGTGTGTGGCCGAGATCTGCCCGGATCGGGTGTGGCGGGCGGTGGAGCAATTAACCGTTTCCCCGGGGCGAAATAACCTATAGTCCGGGAAGTCCCATTTCTCGGAGCGGCTGCGCGTGATCGAACCCCTGTTGTTGACCGCTGCCCGTATCGACACCTTTTTGGGGGCCGGCCGGCTGACCAACGCCAGCGGCTTTTTCTTCGCCCGTGGGGATCGGCTGTTCCTGGTGACGTCCTGCCACGTGCTGCGCGACGACCGGGCTGGGCATTACCCTGACCGCATCGAAATCAAGTTACATGTGGACGTCAACAACCTGGCCAGTTCCACTGGCTTTTCCATGCCGCTTTACCGCAACGGGCGGGCGGTGTGGCGCCAGGGCGTGGATCATGGCGGCGCCATCGACGTGGCGGTGGTGGAAATCGACCGCGCCGCGCTTCCGCTGACCACGCTGTACCGCGCCTTCACCCCCGATCACTTGCCGGGCAACTGCGAGCAGGTGGAAGTCGGCACTTCGTTGCTGGTGGTGGGGTTTCCCTTGGGATTCCATGACTGGCTGCATCACATGCCGGTGGTTCGCCAGGCCATCGTCGCCTCGTCCTTCGGCCTGCGGTTTCAGGGCGAAGGCTATTTCCTGACCGACGCCCGCACCCATCGCGGCACCAGCGGTGCCCCGGTGGTGATGCGCAGTGTCCAGCCCAATCCGGCCCATGACGACCTGCCCTGGACCTTGCTGGGCATCCATTCGGCGCGGCTGGACGTCGCCCGTGACCTGGTGGTGGACGAAGCCCTGGGCCTGAACTGCGCCTGGTACGCGGAAATCCTGATGACGCTGACGCAGTGAAGAACGGCCGGGATTAACCCGGCCGTTTTCGTTGAAAGCTTCGTTTTAGTGGCTGTGGCCGCAGCCGCAACCGCCCGACGGCTTGATTTCCAGGGCGGCGACGCCGGGCAGGGTCTTGCCTTCCAGCCATTCCAGGAAGGCGCCGCCGGCGGTGGAGATGTACGAGAACGCCTCGTCCACGCCGGCCTTGGCCAGGGCAGCGACGGTGTCGCCGCCACCGGCGACGGTCAGCAGCTTGCCCTGTTTGGTGCGCTCGGCGGCGGCTTGGGCCACGGCGTTGGTGGCCTTGTCGAAGGGGTTGATCTCGAAGGCGCCCAACGGGCCGTTCCACACCAGGGTCTTGCAGCCGCCCAGACGGTCGATGATGGCTTCGGCGCTGGCCGGGCCGGCATCCAGGATCATCTTGTCGGCGGGCACCGCGTCGATGGACACCACTTCGTTGGCGGCGTTCTCGGCGAATTCGGCCGCCACCACGGCGTCAACCGGCAGCACGATGTGGCAATGGGCGGCCTTGGCCTTTTCCAGGATGGCGCGCGCGGTGTCGGCCATTTCTTTTTCGCACAAGGACTTGCCCACGTTCTTGCCTTGCGCGAACAAGAAGGTGTTGGCCATGCCGCCGCCGATGATCAGGTAATCGACGCGGCTGACCAGATTGCCCAACAGGTCCAGCTTGGTGGATACCTTGGCGCCGCCGACCACGGCGGCCACCGGCTTTTCCGGGGTGCCCAGCGCCTTGGCCAGGGCTTCCAGTTCGGCCTGCATCAGACGGCCGGCAGCGGCCGGCAGCAGATGGGCCAAGCCTTCGGTCGAAGCATGGGCGCGGTGCGCGGTGGAAAACGCGTCGTTGACGTAAAGGTCGCCGAGCGCGGCCAGCGACTTGGCGAAGGCCGGATCGTTCTTTTCCTCTTCCGGGTGGAAGCGGACGTTTTCCAACAGCGCGATGTCGCCATCCTTCAGGCCGGCGATGACCTTTTCGGCCTCGGCGCCGACGCAGTCGTCGGCCCAGGCGACGTCCTTGCCCACCGCCTTGGCCAGCGGTTCCACCAGCAACTTCTGGGAATACTTGTCCTCGCGGCCTTTGGGGCGGCCGAAATGGGTCAGCACGATGACCTTGGCGCCGCGTTCGGCCAGTTCCTTCAAGGTGGCCGCCGAACGGTCGATGCGGGTGGTGTCGGTGACCTTGCCGTCCTTGGACGGCACGTTGAGGTCGGCGCGAACCAGGACGCGCTTACCCTTGACGTCGAAAGCGTCGATGGTGCGGAACATGGGAAGTCTCCCTTCGTTGGTTGTCTTAAGCCCGCGCGGCGTCTGAGCGAGCCCGGCACGGGCGCGGAACGCAGAATCAAGCCCGGCACGGGCCGCAACATGCAGATGCAATAAGGGCCCGTTCCTTGCGAAACGGGCCCTTGCGCGGCTTAGTTCTTGGCGACGTGCTGGACGAACTTCAGCATGTTGCAGGTATAGCCGTATTCGTTGTCGTACCAGGTCACCACCTTGACGAAGGTGGTGTCCAGCGCGATGCCGGCTTCGGCGTCGAAGATGGACGGCAGCGGGCAGCCGCGGAAGTCGGTGCTGACCACCTTTTCAGTGGTGTAGCCCAGGACGCCCTTCAGCGCGCCTTCCGACGCGGCCTTCATGGCGGCGCAGATTTCTTCGTAAGTGGCGGGCTTTTCCAGCTCGACGGTCAGGTCGACCACCGAGACGTCCGAGGTGGGGACGCGGAACGACATGCCGGTCAGCTTCTTGTTCAGTTCCGGGATCACCTTGCCCACGGCCTTGGCGGCACCGGTGGACGACGGGATGATGTTTTCCAGGATGCCGCGGCCACCGCGCCAATCCTTGGACGACGGGCCGTCGACGGTCTTCTGGGTGGCGGTGGCGGCGTGCACGGTGCTCATCAGGCCGCGCTTGATGCCCCAGGTGTCATGCAGAACCTTGGCCACCGGGGCCAGGCAGTTGGTGGTGCACGACGCGGCCGAGACGATGGCTTCGCCGGCATACTTGGTGTGGTTGACGCCATAGACGAACATGGGCGTGTCGTCCTTGGACGGCGCCGACTGCACCACCTTCTTGGCGCCGGCCTTCAGGTGCTTTTCGCAGGCTTCCTTGGTCAGGAACAGGCCGGTGGCTTCGATCACCACGTCCACGTCCAGTTCGCCCCACTTCAGTTCGGTGGGGTCCTTGATCTGGGTCAGCAGGATCGGCTTGCCGTTGACGGTCATGATGTCGCCTTCGACGGCGATTTCACCGGGGAAACGGCCATGCACCGAGTCGTACTTCAGCATGTAGGCCAGGTATTCGGGATCCAGCAGGTCGTTGATGCCCACGATCTCGATTTCCGGGAATTCCTTGGTCACGGCGCGGAACACCATGCGACCGATGCGGCCGAAGCCGTTGATGCCGACGCGGATAGTCATCGTTTCCTCCAATGGGATTTCTGCGGCGGATCGTTGCTTCCGCCCGAATTCGAACGCGAAACCATATCGCATACTCGCCCCTGCGAATCCAGTGCTGAAAGCGGTCAAAGCCCTTGTTTCCATGGGAATATTGAACCCATTCAAGCAGCCCACCCCATCGAGGGACCCTCGCGCCCCCCAGCCGGCGGCCGGCCTCCACCAGTACGGGTGAGCTATGTGGGCGGGTAGCCCGCAGAAGTGGTCGGCGAGTCCGTTTAAAATATATTTTTGATAATTAACGCTGATAAGCTTGCGACAAAGGTATGAATTTGGTGCTACTATCTTGCTCATGGGGTGGCCGCGTTCCGGTTGGGTGTGGACGCGGTTTTAGGCTGTCATCTGACGGCTTGCTGATGAATCGAACGGTGAAGGACGCGGGGGTGCGTCCGACATTCGCCGATGGATGGGGTTGCCGAGTGCCATGAAAATCTTGATCGCTGACGATCACGAGCTGTTCCGCGAAGGATTGCGACACGTTCTGGGTCAACTGGAAGACAATGTCGAAATCATCGAGGCCGGTGATTTCTCCCAGGCTTTCTCGGCGGTGGCCGAGCACCACGACATCGAGATCGTGTTGATGGACCTGAACATGCCGGGCGCTTCGTGGGACGAAGGCCTGCCGCGGTTGCGCGCCTCGCTGCCCAAGGACGTGCCCATGGTGGTGCTGTCGGCCGCCGACGACCGTCGTTCGGTGCTGCAGGCGGTGGAACTGGGCGCCGCCGGCTACATCCCCAAGACCTCGTCCAGCCGGGTCATGCTGTCGGCCTTGAAGTTGGTTCTGTCGGGGGGCGTCTACTTGCCGCCGGCCTTGATCGAACGCTCGGCGCCACGTGGCGACGGCTTGAATCCGGCGGTGGTGGAACAGGCCATGTCCATCCTGACGCCGCGTCAGCGCGAAGTGCTGGGCCTGTTGGGCGAAGGCAAGTCCAACAAGGAAATCGCCCGGATCCTGGAACTGGCGGAAGGCACGGTGAAGCTGCACGTCACCGCCATCCTGAAGGCGCTGAACGTCAACAACCGCACCCGCGCCGTGGTCGCCGCGTCGCAGATGGGCCTGACCTCGACGGTGTCGTAATCTCCTCCCGAGTGGGTTGAACCCCGCCCATATGCGCTTATGCTGATTGCGAAGCCATGGGGGAGAGGGGAATGGACACGCCAGCATCCTGGCATGGACTAAGCGCCGAGCAGGCTTGTCGGCAGTTGGACAGCCACGTCCAGGACGGGCTGGCCGGCGCCGAGGCGGCTCGCCGTCTGGAACGGCTCGGTCCCAACCGTCTGCCGGAAAAGAAAGCCCGCTCGAAAGCGCGGATGCTGGCCGAACAGTTCCAAAGTCTGCTGACCCTGGTCTTGCTGGGGGCCGGCCTGTTGGCCGGCTTCATCGGCGACACCTCGGACATGCTGGTGATCATTTCGGTGGTGTTGTTCAACGCCGTGCTGGGATTTCACCAGGAATACCGTGCCGAACGCATCCTGGAAGCGCTGAAATCCATGTTGGCGCCGCAATCGCGCGTGCGCCGCGACGCCGCCAAGCTGGAAATTCCCGCCGAACATCTGGTGCCCGGCGATCTGGTGCTGATCGAAGCCGGCGACCGGGTGCCCGCCGACGGCCGTCTGGTGGCCAGCCATGGTCTGGAAATCGACGAAAGCAGCCTGACCGGCGAATCGGTGGTGGTGGCCAAGGACCATGCCGGCCTGCACGACGCCGACACGCCGTTGGCGGAACGGACCAATCTGGCCTTCATGAATTCGGTGGTGACCCGGGGGCGCGGCGAGATGCTGGTGACCGCAACCGGTGCGGCCACCGAAATGGGGCGCATCGCCGGCATGCTGGCCACGGCGCAAGATGGCCGCACGCCGTTGCAGGACCGCCTGGATTCCCTGGGACGCCGTCTTGCCGCCATCGCCGGCGTGGTGGTCGGGTTGATTCTGGTCCTCGGCCTGCTGAGCGGCCAGCCCTGGGTGGAAACCGTGCTGAACGCCGTGGCTTTGGCGGTGGCCGCCATCCCCGAAGGCCTGCCGGCGGTGGTCACCGTGACCCTTGCCATCGGCATGTACCGCATGGCCCGCCAGGGCGCCATCGTCAAGCGGCTGGCGGCGGTCGAGACCTTGGGATCGACCACCATCATCTGTTCCGACAAGACCGGCACCCTGACGCTGAACCAGATGACGGCGCGGGCCGGCTGGGCCTTGGGGCGGCGCTTCGCCGTCAGCGGCGACGGCTATGGCGCCACGGGTGAAATTTCGGCCCAGGATGGCGGGGGGCTTCCCGACCTGCGTCCGGCCTTGCTGGCGGCCAAGCTGTGCAACGATTCCCACATCACCATCGACGGCGCCCTGGTGGGCGATCCCACCGAAGGGGCGCTGTTGGCCCTGGCCGCCAAGGCGGGTGTGGCCGAGGATTGGCCGCGTCTGGCCGAACTGCCCTTCGATTCCGCCCATAAGTTCATGGTCACCGTCCATCAGGCCCCCGACGGCTTGCGTCTGCTGGTCAAGGGCGCGCCGGGCGTGGTGATGGAGCTGTGCGGCTTCGCCGGGTTTGAAGACGGTGCGCGTCCCCTGGATCAAAGCACACGCCAACAGCTTCTCGACGAAGCCGAACACATGGCCGACCAAGCCTTGCGGGTGCTGGCTTTGGCCGAGGCGCGGGTGGACGAAGCCGCCCTGGCCGATCCCCGCGCCGCCGCCTGCAACCTGACCTTGACCGCCCTGATCGGCTTGATGGACCCGCCGCGACCTTCGGCACGGGACGCCATCGCCGCCTGCCGCCAGGCTGGCATCGGCGTCAAGATGATCACCGGCGATCACAAGGTCACCGCCGCCGCCATCGGCCGTCTGCTGGGACTGGAAGGCGCGGTGCTGACCGGCGCCGAACTGGATCGCCTGGACGACGCCCAATTGACCGAACAGGTGGAACAGGTGGCAGTGTTCGCCCGCGTCGCCCCTGAACACAAGGTGCGCATCGTCGCGGCGTTGCAGGCGCGGGGCCACGTGGCGGCGATGACCGGCGACGGGGTCAACGACGCCGCCGCCCTGAAATGCGCCGACATCGGCATCGCCATGGGCCGTACCGGCAGCGACGTCACCCGCGAAGCCGCCGCCATGGTGCTGACCGACGACGACTTCGCCCTGATCGTGCGGGCCGTGCGTGAAGGCCGCACCATCACCGACAACATCGTCAAGTTCGTCCGCTTCCAGCTGTCCACCAACATCGGCGCCCTGCTGTCGGTGTTCCTGGCGCCGTTCCTGGGGCTGATCAGCCCGTTCCACGCCATCCAGATCCTGTGGGTCAACATCATCATGGACGGCCCGCCGGCCATGGCTTTGGCTTTTGACCCGGCGCGCGCCGGCCTGATGGACGAAAAGCCCAAGCCGCGTTCGCATCCGATCCTGCCCTTGCATCGGCTGGGGCGGTTGCTGGCCTATGGCGGCACCATGACGGTGGGCACGCTGGGGGTGTTGTGGTGGGCACAGGCCCAGGGCGACCTGGACCGCGCCCGCACCTTGGCTTTCACCACCTTCGTGCTGTTCCAGTTCTTCAACATCTTCAACGCCCGCGTCGGCAACCGCTCGGCCTTCGGCCCGCACCTGTTCCATAACGGCAAGCTGTGGGCGGCCTTGGCCGGCGTGCTGGCGCTGCAGGCGGTGGCGGTGCATTGGGCCCCGGCCCAGGCGCTGTTCCACACCGTCGCCCTGTCCTGGGCCGACTGGTTGCTGGCGATGGCGGTGGCGTCGTCGGTGCTGGTGCTGGACGAAACCCGTAAACTGATCGGCCGAGTGATAAAGCCATGACCGACCCGATTTTGTATCTGTGTTCCAAGCGCCGCATCGGCGCCGGGTCGTGCGCCGGTTCCGGCAGTCTGGAGCTTGCCGCCGCCTTGAAAGCGGAAATCGCCAAACGCGACCTGACGTGGGATGTCCGGCTGTCGCCCTGCCTGGGCTATTGCGGCGAAGGCCCCAATCTGAAGGCCGCCCCGGACGGCCCCATGCTGCACGGCTGCGCCGACGCGGGGGCGGTGCTGGACCGGTTGCAGCGGGACTGGCGACGGAAATGAAAAAGGCCCCGGATCACTCCGGGGCCTTTTCCGCAAAAAACAGCCGACTTAGCCGCGGGCCATCTTGGCCAGACGCATGCGCAGCGCGTTCAGCTTGATGAAGCCCTGGGCGTCGCGCTGGTCATAGACGCTGTCTTCCTCGAAGGTGACGTAGTCCATGCGGTACAGCGACTTTTCCGACTTGCGGCCGACGACGCTGGCCACGCCCTTGTACAGCTTCAGACGCACCACGCCGGTGACGTTCTGGCTGATGTGGTCGATCATCTGCTGCAGCGCGATGCGTTCCGGGCTGAACCAGAAGCCGTTATAGATCAGCTCGGCGTAGCGCGGCATGATGTCGTCCTTCAGATGCGCTTCACCGCGATCCAAGGTCAGGCTTTCGATGGCGCGGTGGGCGACGATGAGGACGGACCCGCCGGGGGTCTCGTAGACGCCGCGGCTCTTCATGCCGACGAAGCGGTTTTCCACCAGATCCAGGCGGCCGATGCCGTTGGCGCCGCCCAGTTCGTTCAGCTTGGTGAGAATCTGTGCCGGGGTCATGCGCACGCCGTCGATGGCCACCGCGTCGCCACGCTCGAACTCGATTTCCACGTAAGTGGGCTTGTTGGGCGCGTTTTCCGGGCTGACCGAGCGGGTGAACATGTCCTCGTCGGGCTCGGTCCAGGGATCTTCCAGGGCTTTGCCTTCATAGGAAATGTGCAGCAGGTTGGCGTCGGTGGAATAGGGCGCCTCGCCGCGCTTGTCCTTGGCGATGGGAATCTGGTGCTTCTCGGCGAAGTCCAGCAGCTTGGTGCGGCTGGTCAGGTCCCACAGACGCCAGGGCGCGATCACCTTGATGTCGGGCTTCAAGGCGTAATAGCCCAGTTCGAAACGAACCTGGTCGTTGCCCTTGCCGGTGGCGCCGTGGGAAACGGCGTCGGCGCCCACTTGCTTGGCGATCTCGATCTGGCGCTTGGAAATCAGCGGACGGGCGATCGAGGTGCCCAGCAGGTACACGCCTTCGTACAGGGCGTTGGCGCGGAACATGGGGAACACGAAGTCGCGCACGAACTCTTCACGCAGGTCGTCGATGAAGATGTTCTCGGGCTTGATGCCCATCAGCTCGGCCTTCTTACGGGCGGGTTCCAGCTCTTCGCCCTGGCCAAGGTCGGCGGTGAAGGTCACCACTTCGCATTGATATTGGTCCTGCAACCAGCGCAGGATGATCGAGGTATCCAGGCCGCCGGAATACGCCAGCACGACCTTCTTGACTTCGCCCTTCATGGCAAACGCCCCTGGGAAATGGGTAGAGTTGAGCCCGACAGTATAGACCCTGGCGCCCGGCCCGCAAGCGCCGCCTGAAAAGCCGTTGTCACGCACAGGTTTACAGCTTTTCCAAGACCGCCACTCCTGGCATTCTTCTGTCCATGAACGACCGTGACCGCGACCGCGATCTTGACCTGAACGCCACCATGGCGCTGACCCAGCGCCTGTTGAATGGTAGCGACGGCGCGTCCGCGTCTGGGGACAAGCCGGCCGACGCCGACAAGTCGGCCAAGCTGGGACAGAACCTGCGCTATTGGATGTGGCGGGCCGGCGGGCGCAAGCGCAACGTCAAGGACGCCGCCCACGTGTCGCGGCTGTTGGACAATTACGAAATCGAGCTGGAACGCCTGCACGAAACCCATGGCCGGGCCATGGCCGAGCAGAAGCAGGCCCATGACCGCATGGTCCAGGAAATCGAGGGGGCGCATCAACGCTCGGCGGCCGGCTTGCGCGCCGAATTCATGGCGGAAGCCGAAGCCGAGATGGCCCGCATGCGTGACGAGGTCGAACGCAAGCGCCAGCGGGTCGAGCAACTGGAAAAGCTGGTGGACGACTTCCAGCGCGTCTATCAGGTCGAACTGGTCAAGGCCCGGCACGCCGGCCGCGACGAAATCCAGCCGGACCTGGACGCGGCGCGGGCGCGCATCGCCCAGCTGGAAGGCGACATGGCCTTCGCCCAACAGGCCCATGCCGACGAATTGCGCGATCGCGTGAACGCAGAAGCCGAGCGCGGGCAACTGGCCCTGTCCGAGCTTGAGGACCGGTTGCAACAGCAGACGGCCGAGGCAGAAACCCGCCATGAACAGGCAGAAGCGGTTTTGCGGGCCGAATTGGACCAGACCCGCCAGCAGGCGGAAGCCGAACTGCTCCGCCTGCGTGAAGAGCTCACCGCCGAAGCCGCAACCTCCTTGGACATCCTCAATCAGCGGCTGGACCGGCTGGAAGCCGACAAGCAGGCGGCGCTGGAAGCGGCGGCGCAGACGCATCAGGCCGAACTGGCCGCGCTTCGGGTCCGCCATGCCGAGGAATTGGCGGAAACCCGCACCAATGGCGAATGGTCGCTGAGCGACGCCCGTCGCCAGATCACCGATCTGAAACTGCGGCTGACCGAATTGGAGGAAACCCACGCCGAGGACATGGACGCCCTGCGCCAACAACACAAGATGGAACTGGCGCAGTGGCTGGAACGCTTTGAACAGGCCCAGGCACACCAGGAAATCCGCCATGCCGGCGAATATGCCGGGGCTCAGCATTCCCTGACCAAGGAGTTGGAGGACGCCCGGGCCAAACTGGAAACCCTGCGGTTGGAACTGGTCGGCGAACGGGCGGCGCGCAAGGAAAAAGACGACGAATTGGCTGCCCTGCTGGGTGAACTGGCCCTGTCCCAAGGCCAGGTGTCGGATCTGGAGGAGGCGCTGGAAACCGAACGTCGGCAGGCGGGGGCCGAGGCTGTGGCGCAAGCCCTTCTTGCCCGTGTCGCCATGCTGGAAGCCGAACTGAAGCAGACGGCGGAAACCTTCGCCGATGAAGCCGCCGACCTCCAGTCGCTGCGCGACGCCGTGCAGGCGGCCGAGGATCGGGCCGCCGCCCTGGAAAACGAGTTGCAGGAGACGACGTCGCGTCTGGCCGTGGCGGAAGCGGACCTGACGGCTGAACGTGAAGCCAGGGCGGCCAGTGATGCCAGCCAGAAAACCAGGGACGAACTGAAACAGGCCCAGGCCCGGCTCATGGAGGCGGAAAAGGAACTGGCGGCGCGCAGCCAGGACCTGACCACACTGCAGACCGAGCTGGCTGACCTGCGTCATCAGGCCGAACAAAGCCGTGTCGAGGCCCGGACCGAGCGGGCCAAGGCCCAGGAATTCCAGGCGACCCAGGCCGCCAGCGAAGCCCTGCTGGAGGGGGTGCGTCAGGAACTGGATTTGGCCCGCCAGCAATTGGAAGCCCTGTCCCAGGTCCGCGAGCAAGCCGATCAGGTCGAACAGGAGCGCCAAGCCCAGGCCCGCTTGCAGGCGCAATGGCGGCAGGAACTGGAAGCGGCCCGCGACGCCGCCCGCATGGCCGGCGAGGTGGCGGAAAAGCTGAAATCGGAAATGGCCGAGGAACGGCGCAAGGTGGAAAGGGCCGCCCCGTCCCCGTCCCAGGATGCCGACCTTGCCCGCGAGGCCGAGGAACAGCGGCTGGAACTGGCCCGCCTGCGCCTGGATTCGTCACGCCGCATCGCCGACCTGGAACGCCAGTTGGAACAGCTGCGCAAGGAAGCGGCGGCTGGGGGCGTGTCGGCACCCATGGCCGAACCGCCGGCTGTGGTTGTGGATAAGCCGCCGCCGCGTCCCGACGTGGATTGGCAGGCCCGGGCCGAAGCCTTGTTGCAACGGGCAGAACGGGCCGAAGCCGAGGTCAACCTGTCGGTCAACAAGATCGAGGTTCTGAAGGACGCCTTGGCGGTGGCCAAGGCGCGGCCGGGCACCAACGCCGCCTTGAACGCCGCCATCGACACTCGGTTCCGCGACGCCAAGCGGGCCTTCGCCCGCGCCTTCCATCCCGACCAGGGGGGGCGTGACAACCCGGACAAATCGGCGCTGTTCCTGGAATTCTGGCCCATCTTGGAAAAGATCGGCAAGGAAGACGATTAAACCCCCGGCAGCTTGGGGGCGACCGCAACTTCCACTTCCTGCGCTTCGTCGCCCACCTGCACCGATTCGATGCGGTCGGCGCGTTTGACCACCTTGTCGGTGGAAATGCGGATTTGGCGGATGTCTTCGGATGCCTGGACGAAATGCTTGTCCAACTGGGCGACGCGGGAATCCAGCCGCCCCACGTCATCCAGCAACAGCCGCACTTCCTTTTGGATGAGGCCGGCCTGTTCGCGCATGCGGGCGTCCTTCAAGACCGCGCGCACGGTGTTCAGCGTCGCCATCAAGGTGGTGGGCGAGACGATCCACACCTTGGCGCGATAGGACTTTTCCACCACTTCGGGGAAGCTGGCATGCAGTTCGGCATAGATGGCTTCCGACGGCAGGAACATCAGCGCCGATTCGGCGGTCTCGCCGGGGACGATGTATTTCTCGGCGATGTCTTTCACGTGCTTCAGGATGTCGGCGGCGAAGGCGCGTCCGGCCTGGACCCGTCCGGCGTCGTCCTGGGCGGCGCGCAGCAGATGCCAGCTTTCCAGCGGGAACTTGGCGTCGACGCCGATGGGGCCGGGCGGGTTGGGCAGTTTCAGCAGGCAGTCCACCCGCTTGCCCCCCGATAGCGTCGCCTGGAACTCATAGGCCGAGGGCGGCAGGATGGACTGCACCAGATCGGCCAGCTGGATTTCGCCGAAAGCGCCGCGGCTTTGCTTGTTGGACAAGATATCCTGCAACGACACCACCTGGGCCGACAATTCGGTGATGTTCTTTTGCGCGGCGTCGATCACCGCCAGCCTTTCGCGCAGGTCGTGCATCGTGGTGGCCTGACGGTGGGCCGATTGCTGCATGCCGTCGTCCAGACGCTTGGCCATGTCGGCCAGGCGTTCCTCGACGGTGCGCGACAGGGCGCGTTCCTGGGCTTGCAGGCGCTCGGCCAACTGGGTCTGGGCCGTGGTCTGGGTTTCCGCCAGCTGCGCCAAGCGTCCGGCCAGGGCGCCCTGGGCCTGGGTGATGGCGTCGACGGCCCGCGCCAGATCGGCTTCGCCGCCTTTGCCGCGCAAAGCCAACAGCACCGCCGCCAGCACCAAGATGGCCGCCGCCCCCAGGATCGCCACCAGAACGCTTGTTTCCACGATTCGTCCCTTCTTCGCCATTGTTAAGCCGCTTTCATAACATAGCTTGGCAACAAGTTCGGATTTTCGGAGCATCATCATGCCCTGGCGCCAATTCCTGTTGGCCACTATCGCGCTTTCCCCGTTGGCGGCTGCGGCCGGTTTCGCCGACACGCTTTTGGACGGTCAGACCCGCACCGGCCTGACCCTGACCATCACCCAATCCGACGTCGCCCTGGTCCGTGACCGCCGCAACGCCCATCTGGAGGCCGGCGACCAAGCCCTGGTGGTGGAGCCCTTGCCCAAGCGTGCCGAATTGGGTGCCGCCGGCTTGACGGCGTCGGGACTGGTGGTGCGCAGTCAGCAAGTGGATGTGGGCGGCATTGATTCCCAGGCTTTGCTGGCCGCCCATCGCGGCAAGGAAGTCACCGTGGTGTGGCGCGGTCCGGGCGGCGCCGAACGACAGGAACGCGCCACCGTGCTGTCGGCGGAAGGCCAGCCGGTCTTCGCCATCGGCGGCAAGGTGGTCACCGGCCAGCCGGAGCGGGTGGTCTATGACACCTTGCCGCCGGGGCTGAACTCGGCGCCCGGATTCCGCGCCGACATCAGTGTGGAAAAATCCGGCAAGCGTGACCTGGATTTGTCCTATCTGGCCCATGGCCTGGGCTGGAAGCCGACTTACGTGGTGGAATTGGCCGACGGCAAGGCGACGCTTTCCGCCTGGGCCGAGATCACCAATGCCAGCGGCGGCGATTTTCCCGCCGCCCGGATACGGGTCCTGGCCGGACAGGTGGAAAACGACGGTTCGCTTCCTGCCCCCCGGGGGGCACGGATGGAAAAGGCGTTGATGGCGGCGGCCATGGACAGCGGCCCCGACCGTGAAGCTCTGGGTCCGCATCATCTTTATACCCTGGATCGGCCGATCAACCTGGCCGACGGGCAAAGCGTCCAGGTGCCGCTGATCGCGCCCTTGACCATGTCCACCGAAACCCGTCTGGAACTGCCGTCCTTGCCGCCCCATGCCTGGGTCGGACGCTTCGCCGCCGACCGGCCGGTCCATCCCCAGGCGGTGGTGGCGCTGAAGAACACGTCCGGCCAACCCTTGCCGGCCGGCCCGGCGCGGCTGTTCCAGCGCTCGGGTGACGGTGCCTTGGCGTTTTCGGGCCAGGATCTGATGCCCATGGTGCCGGCCGGCGCGCCGTTCCGCCTGTCCCTGGGCCAGGCTTTCGACGTCACCGCGCAGCGGGTGCAGACCGACGTGCAGAAAGTGTCGGCGGACGTCACCGAGACCGCCTGGGAGGTCCGTCTGAAGAATGGCGGCGACAATCCGGCCAAGGTTTTGGTCAACGAAGCCTTCGCCGGCGAATGGCTGGTGCTGGAAGAAAGCCTGCGTCACGAAAAGCGCGATGCCAGCCATGCCGGCTGGAGCGTCCAGGTCCCCAGCAAGGGCGAGGCGGTGCTACGCTATCGGGTGCGCATCAAGCTTTAGTTGCCGCGCACGGCGCGGGGCGGCTGGCCGGTGGAGTAATCGTGCACGCCGCTTGGCGCCACCCGCACGGGCGACGTGTCGGCGCAGCGTGAATAGGGCGAGACCGGCCCCTGATAGCCGGGCGGCGGCGTGTTGACGTCGGTGCAGGGACGGGGCTGGTTCAGCGCCGCATCCGGACTTTGCACCGGCGGGGCCGACCCTTCGCAGGCCGACAACAGCAAAGCCAATCCGAAGATAAAGCGGGGTCTCATCGCGCCGGAATGTCCAGATGGGGCGGCAGTTGGCCGTCATAGACCAGTTCGTCGATGGCGCGGCCCAGGATGTCGCGGGCCATGCGGTTGGCCCCCACCGACAGCGCCATGCCCAGGTGAAGGTCCAAAAGCTCGTGGATGCCGACGCGTTCCAGCCGTTCGCCGGGCTGCCGTCGACGCGGTGGCGCCACCCGGTTCAGGTGCTCGATGGCCATTTCCTGGACGGCACTTTTCAGCAGCATCTCGGCGGTGTTCTTTTCCAGCAGTTGCTGGTACTCGCGGGAATCCCGCTCGGCGGCGGCCCAGTTGGGCGGCGGCGGGGCCTCGGCCTTGGGCGGCGCGGTGCCGTCCAACTGGGCGATGACCTTGGCGGCCATGCGGGCGGCGACCAGTTCTTCGTCAGGGGTGGCGCCGTTGGCCACGGTGCGCGCCATCAGCGCCCGCAGCCGGTGCAGCAGACGTTCGCGGATTCCCGCCTGGACCGATTCCGATATGGCCATGCCCAACCCCTTTCGTGACCGGGAAAGTGTAAGCCCGCCGCCGCCGAAAAGTCGATCCGCTGGAAGAATTAATCCCTCGACAGGGGGTGACATCCTCGCGCACAGTACATACTCTCCAAGAAAGGAGGCCATGGGGGTAGCGATGGAAAAAGGCAAAGTCCTTGAACGCAAGGTGTTCTATGCCGGACAGAAGGTTTTCGGCGAGGGCGATTCCGGCGACCGTGCCTATTTGATCCAGGACGGCTCCATAGAAATCTCCAAACATGGCCTGGTCTTGGCGACGCTCGGCAAGGGCGAGCTGTTCGGTGAAATGGCGCTGGTGGACGACCAGCCGCGCATGGCCACCGCCAAGGCGGTGACCGACGTCTCGGTGGTGATCATCGGCCGCGACGCTTTCCGTGAGAAGCTGGCCAAGTCCGACCCCTTCATCCGCGGCCTGCTGAACATCTTCGTGCGCAACATCCGTAACCTGACCCGCTGACCATGGGGCTGAGCGGGCGGTTCGCCGCCGAGTTCCCCGGCCTTGCCGCGTCTTCCTTGTTTGCCGTCGCCTCCGACATCGAAAGCTATCCGCTGTTCATCCCGTGGTGCCGCTCGGCCCGGGTGCTGGCCGATGATGGCGACGTCCGTCAGGTGGAAAACCATTTCGGTGCCGGCCCGGTGGACATGCGCTTCCTCACCCGCGCTCAGGCCGACCCGCCGCATTCCCTGTCCATCACCAGCGATGACGGGCCGTTCAGAAGCTTTCGGCTTGACTGGACGTTCCGAGAGGGGCACGTAGAAGCCCGGTATCACATCAGCCTGCGTTCCCCCTTGCTGCAAGGCCTTGCCGCTTTTGGCATGCCCGAGGTGGAACGCCGCATCGTCAGCCAGTTCCGCCAACGGGTCAGAGACCTGCACGGCGTCTGATCAGCCGGAGAAGACCATGTCCGACAAGCCCCAGCCCGACCGTCCCGACGCGCCCCTGCGCGAGACCGCCACCACCTTCCGTCCGGTGGCCGAGGGCATGGAAGCCCATGTCAACGTCTACCACCCGGTGCTGGATCACGGCTTCATCGCCGTCAAGGACTACATGGGCGACGACCTGTCCATCCTGCAGATGGCGCGCATGAGCTATGGCAAGGGCACCAAGGGCCTGTCCGACGACCGGGCGCTGTTGCGCTATCTGATGCGCCACCAGCACACCAGCCCGTTCGAAGGCTGCGTCATCAAGCTGCACGTCAAGCTGCCCATCTTCGTCATGCGCCAGTGGGTGCGCCACCGCACCGCGTCCTTGAACGAATATTCGGCGCGCTATTCCATCCTGCCCGACGAATTCTACATGCCGGCGCCCGAATTGCTGGCGGTGCAGTCCAAGGACAACAAGCAGGGCCGCGGCGACGCGCTGAGCGCCGAGCAATCGGCCGAGGTGCTGCGCATCTTGCGCGAAGACGCCGAACGCAACTTCGCCACCTATCACAAGCTGCTGAACGCCGACGAAGACGGCAACGCCATCGACGAAGGGGCCGAAGGCATCGCCCGTGAACTGGCCCGCATCGGCCTGCCGCTGTCCACCTATACCCAGATGTACTGGCAGACCAACCTGCACAACCTGATGCATTTCCTGCGCCTGCGCGCCGATCCGCACGCCCAGTACGAAATCCGTGTCTTCGCTGAAAAGATGCTGGACGTCATGAACGACTGGGTGCCGGTGACCACCGAGGCCTTCCGCGACTACCAGTTGGAAGCGGGCCGGGTGTCGCGTATGGAAATCGCCTTGTTGCGCGACCTGCTGGCCGGCAAGGCGACACTGGCCGACGCCGAACGCTATGGCATGACCAAGCGCGAAATCCGCGAGTTCCAGAACCGTTTCGGCTGCTAAACCGGTAGAGCTTTCCTATCCGTCATGCCCGTGCTTGACACGGGCATGACGGTAGTCCCGAAGAGGGTCAGGAATCGCTGACCCCGGCTTCGGCGAAGGTGGCCATGCCGGTATGGCAGGCCAAGGCGGCGCGCACCACGCCCACCGCCAGGGCGGCGCCCGAGGCTTCGCCCAGGCGCAGGCCCAGGTCGAACAGCGGCTGCTTGTCCAGCTTTTCCATCAGACGGCGATGGCCCGGCTCGGCCGAGGCGTGGGCGACCACGCAATGGTCCAGCGCGGCGGGGTTTTCCGCGGCCAGCGGCGCCACGGCCGCCGTGCACACATAGCCGTCCAACAGAACCGGCACCCGCTTCAAGCGTGCCGCCAGCACGGCGCCGGCCATGGCCGCCAGTTCGCGGCCGCCCAGGCAGCGCAGAATGTCGATTCCCGACTGCCCGACATGCCGCGCCACGCCGGCGGCCACCACCTGGGTCTTGCGGTCCAGCCCGTCATTGTCCACGCCGGTGCCGCGCCCGGTCCAGAACCCGGCCTCGCCGCCGTAAAGGGCGCAGGGGATGGCCGCTGCCGGGGTGGTGTTGCCGATGCCCATCTCGCCCACGCACAACAGGTGGCAATCGTCGGGGACCGCATCCATGCCGGCCTGGAAGGCGGCGACGAATTCGGCTTCGTCCATGGCCGGGCCTTGGGTGAAGTCGGCGGTGGGGCGGTCAAGGTCCAGGGCGATCACCTGCAACTCGGTGCCGAAGGTGTTGCACAATTGGTTGATGGCGGCGCCGCCGTGGCGGAAATTGGCCACCATCTGCACGGTGACCTCGGGCGGGAAGGCCGAAACCCCCAGGGCGGCAACGCCATGGTTGCCGGCGAAGACGCGGGCGCAGACCCGGCCCAGGCGGGCGGGGTGGCGTCCCTGCCAGGCCGACAGCCAGCGACCCAGGTCTTCCAGGCGTCCCAACGACCCGGCCGGCTTGGTCAATTGCGGTTCACGCGCCGCCCAGGCGGCGATGGCCGCTTCATCCTCGCCCGGCAGCGAAGCCAACAGGGTGCGGATCTGCGCTACACTAGAAATGGACATATTCAAGGGTGTTCTCCACAACATATTGCGCGGGCGCGGTGCCTCGTCCTATAAACCATTCATCCTTCGCCGTCATCAGGGATCCGTGTCCGTGAACGAACAACCTTCCCCGGTTCCGCTTTGGCGATCCTTGTCCGACGACCTGCTGCTGGTGGTCAGCTTCCTGACCCGGCTGCCGGTGCCGTTCTGCCCGGCTTACGTGGAAGGCGGGCTGGCCCGGGCCATGCGGTTGTTCCCGCTGGCCGGGGCGGTGGTCGGATCGGCGGGCGGCGCGGTCTTCATGGCGGCCCATGCGGTTCTGCCGCCCTTGGCGGCGGCGCTGCTGGCGCTGTTGACCACCATCGTGCTGACCGGGGCGCTTCATGAAGACGGCCTGGCTGACACCGCCGACGGCTTGGGGGCGCGCGGCGGCCGCGAGAAGCGGCTGGACGTGATGCGCGATTCCCGTTCGGGGGCTTATGGCGTTCTGGCGCTTGTGTTCAGTGTCGGCTTGCGGGCCGCCGCCTTGGCCGCCGCCCCTTCGGCCCTGGCCGGATTGGGGGGGCTGGTGGCGGCGGCGGCGTTTTCGCGGGCTTGCATCCCGGCCCTGATGCAGGTCCTGCCGCCGGCCCGTGCCGACGGCCTGGGGGCCGGGGCGGGGACCCCCCATGCCGGGATCGCCGCCACCGCCCTGGTGCTGGGCGGGATGTTGGCGGTGGCGGGCGGCGGCATGGCCGCCGCTCCGGCGGTTGTGGTGTCGCTGGCTGCCGTCGTCGCTTTGGTCTGGCTGGCGCGGCGTCAATTCGGCGGCTATACCGGGGACATCCTGGGCGCCTGCCAACAACTGGCCGAGATCGCCTTTTTGCTGACCCTTGCCGGAACCTGGACATGAACAGCCCTTCCGTGACCCGCTGGTGGATGGTTCGCCACGGCCCCGTACCTTGCCCGCATGGGCGCATCCACGGCCAGTTGGACGTCGCCTGCGATGTTTCCGACGACGACGACTTCCGTCAGCTGGCGCAACGGGTGCCGTCCCATTCCCTGTTGGTGGAAAGTGGTTTGATGCGCTGCCGCCAGACCTCGGGGGCCTTGGAGGCCGCGGGTCTGGTGCTGCCGCCGCCGCTGATCGAACCGGATCTGATGGAACAGAACTTCGGCCGCTGGCAGGGCCGGTCGTGGACCGACCTGGAAGCCGCCAAGGAACCGGAACTGGCCGATTTCTGGCGCGACCCGGCGCTGACCGCGCCACCGGGCGGCGAAAGCTTCGCCGAATTGTGCCTGCGGGTGAAATCGGTGGTGGAGCGGATGACCCTGACCCATGGCGGCCGCGACATCCTGGCGGTGGTCCATGCCGGGACCATCCGCGCCGCCCTGGCCCTGGCCCTGGGGCTGGACCCGGCGGTGGTGCTGCGCTTTTCTATTCAGCCGCTGTCGCTGACCCGTCTGGACGTCACCACCGAAGGCTGGCGCGTCGAATGCGTCAACGTGACCGGGTTGTAGGTTTGCCCGTGGCGTCCCGTGCCGGGGCCGCTCAAACGCCGTGCAGGCTTAACCCTTTTCCGGCACCACCCATTGCAGCCGGGAATGGGCGCCGTCTTCCCCCAAGGTGGCGGCCAGCCAGGGCATCAGCCGGCCCATGGCTTCGTCCAGCATCCACGGCGGGTTGACCACCACCAGACCGCAACCGTTCAGCCGGGTGGGATCGTCGCCGTCCCTGATCCAGATGTCGGCGGCCAGGGTCTTGGGCAGGCCGATCTGGGTCAGGTCGGCGTGGAAACGGTCGACCAGGGCCTTGGCCTTGATCGGGTACCACAACGCGTAAAGTCCGGTGGGCCAGCGCTTCATGGCCTGGATCAGCCCCTTGCGCATGCGGTCGAACTCGTCCCGGACCTCGAAGGGCGGGTCGATCAGCACCAGGCCGCGCCGTTCGGGGGGCGGCAGCAACGCTTTCAACCCGTCATAGCCGTCCCGGTGATGGACGCCGACACGGCGGTCATGATGAAAGCGCTGGCGCAGTTCCGCCGCGTCGTCGGGGTGCAGTTCGCACAAAGCCAACCGGTCGCAGTCCCGTGCCAGTTTCGCCGCGATCATCGGCGAACCGGGATAATGGCGCAGGCCGCCATCGGGGTTCATGCCGCGCACCACATCCAGGAACGGCGTCATTTCTTCGGGAATGTCGGCGGCCGCCATCACCTTGGCGATGCCGCCCAGCCATTCGCCGGTCTTTTCCGCCTGCACCGAGCCCAAGTCGTAGGCGCCGATGCCGGCATGGCTGTCCACATAGGCGAAGGGGGCGTCCTTGCGCTTCAGGTGTTCCAGGATCAGCGCCAGGGCGGCGTGTTTGTGGACGTCGGCAAAATTGCCGGCATGGTATGCGTGACGGTAGTTCATGCCGGGGGTTTTGCGCGATGGCAGGGGGGAAACGCAAGAAAATTAGCACCTTAAAGAAAGCCAAGTAATTTTAGATGTTATCTAAACAGTATGTTGCCTGTGCATTGCATCATTTGGGGTTGCCTTGATCCGTCCCTAGTCGCCTACAAGGTTATGGTCTGTATCGGTGGGGTGGAAAGTAAGTATTTTTAATTATCGATTAAGCTGCCTGCTCTATATGTTATCGCTCGCGATATGGTCGCCGCATGGGCGCGGCCAGGACAGTCCACACGCCACCCTGGGGGGGAAATGGCACGAAGTGACAGCACGCTGAGCGGAGTCGAAAGGACCTTCGGTCGGGACGAAATCATCGTCAGCAAGACCGACCTCAAAGGCCGCATCATCTATGCCAACGAGGTTTTCTTGCGTTTGGCGGGCTATAGCGAAGCCGAGGTCATCGGCAAGCCGCATAGTCTGATCCGTCATCCGCACATGCCGCGCGCCGTCTTCAAGCTCCTGTGGGATACGATACAGTCGGGTCGGGAATGTTTCGCCTATGTGGTGAACCGTTCCAAGAACGGTGACCATTACTGGGTCTTGGCGCACGTCACCCCCACCTTCGACAGCAAGGGTGAAATCGTCAGCTACCACTCGAACCGCCGCGTGCCGAAGCGCGAGTCCGTGACCAAGGTCGAGGCGCTGTACGGCGAGTTGTTGGAAATCGAGAATAAGAATCCCGACCGTAAGCAGGGCATGGAAGCGGCCTATCAGGCTTTGAACGACAAGTTGCAGGCGCTGGGGGTGCCCTACGATGAATTCGTCTTCGCTCTCTAAGGCGTGGCTGGCCATCGCCGCCGCCGCCGCGGCTTCGGCCGTCATGTTGGTCATGCATCTGATTGCCGGCGAGATGGTGTCCAGCCTGATGGCCGCCATCGCCACCGCCGCCACCGTGCTGGCCCTGGTGATGTGCCTGCGCACCCGGACGGCCATCCACAGCGCCTTCGCGGTGCTCGGCCAGGCCGCCGACGGGCGCCTTGACGCCCGCATCGTCGGCATCAGGGAAGCCGGCGTGCTGGGGGATTTGGGGCACGGCATCAATCGCCTGCTGGATCTGACCGAGGCTTTCACCAAGGAAGCCGACGCCGCCATGGCGATGACCGCCCAGGGCCGCTATTTCCGCCACATCCTGCTGGAAGGCCTGGTGGGCGAGTTTTCCGACCACGCGCGTCTGATCAACGACGCGCTGACCAGCATGGAAGACAAGTCCAAGGCCTTCGTCACCGAGGCCACCGGCGTCGGCAACACCATCAAGCACATGAGTTCGGCTGTCGCCGCCACCGCCACCGAGTTGGAAGCCACCGCCCAGCAGATGCGCGATATCGCCAACCAGACTTCGGACCAGTCGGCCACCGTCGCCCGCGCCGCCGAAGACGCGTCTTCGAACGTGGAATCGGTGGCCGCCGCCGCCGAACAGGTGTCGTCGGGCATCCGTGAAGTGGCGTCGCGCATCCAGGACTCGGCCACCATGGCCCAGGACACGGTGACCGTCGCCACACAAACCGATTCCGCCATCCAGGGCTTGGCCGAGGCCGCCCAACGCATCGGCGACGTGGTCAAGATGATCACCGAGATCGCCAGCCAGACCAACCTTTTGGCGCTGAACGCCACCATCGAGGCGGCCCGCGCCGGCGACGCCGGCAAGGGCTTCGCCGTGGTCGCCAACGAGGTCAAGCACCTGGCCAACCAGACCAGCCGCGCCACCGACGACATCACCAACCAGATCGAAGGCATGCGCCAAGCGACCCGGGAAGCGGTGGACGCGGTGCGCCGTATCGCCGGCATGATCCGCGACATCAACGACAACGCGTCGGGCATCGCCGCGGCCACCGAGCAGCAATCGGCGGCGGTCGCCGAAATCAGCCGTGCCATCCGCGACGTCGCCGCCGGCGTGCAAACCGTCGCCGGCACCATCAACGAAGTCAGCGAAGTGGCCGGCACCGCCACCGAAGCCGCCGATCAGGTGCTGGTCGCCGCCGGCGACATGGCGTCGCGCACGGTGGGCATGAACGACGACATCGACGCCTTCATCGTCCGTGTCTGTTCCGGCATGCGTATGCAGTAGGCGCGTGGCGTAGCCCGTGCCGGGCCGGCTCAAACGCCGCCGGGCTTAGGGTGTGATGGTAGCTTAGACCATTTCTATAATTGCTCTTCCTCCTGGCCGTCCGTACCTTGGACGGCCAGGAGGAACGCATGAGCAAATTCACCGGAACCGAATCCTATATCGCCACCCCCGACCTGATGGTGGCGGTCAACGCTGCCCTGACCCTGGAACGACCGCTGCTGATCAAGGGCGAGCCGGGGACCGGCAAGACGGTGCTGGCCCAGGAAGTGGCCAAGGCGTTGGGCCGGCCGCTGATTTCCTGGCACATCAAGTCGACCACCAAGGCCCAGCAGGGGCTTTACGAATATGACGCGGTGGCGCGCCTGCGCGACTCGCAATTGGGCGACCCACGGGTCAACGACATCGCCAACTACATCGTCAAGGGCAAGCTGTGGCAGGCCTTCGAGGCCGAGACCACCCCCATCTTGCTGATCGACGAGATCGACAAGGCCGACATCGAGTTCCCCAACGACCTGTTGCTGGAACTGGACCGTATGGAATTCCACGTCTACGAAACCCGCCAAGTGGTCAAGGCGGCCAAGCGCCCGCTGGTGATCATCACCTCGAACAATGAAAAGGAACTGCCCGACGCTTTCCTGCGCCGCTGTTTCTTCCATTACATCCGCTTCCCCGAGCGCGACACCATGGCGCAGATCGTCGAGGTGCATTACCCCGGCATCAAGCCGGCCCTGCTGCAACAGGCCTTGGCGGTGTTCTTCGACGTGCGCGAGGTTCCCGGTCTGAAGAAGAAGCCCAGCACCTCGGAATTGCTGGATTGGATCAAGCTGCTGGTGTCGGAAGATTTGTCCCCCGACGAATTGCGTTCCGGCGACACCAAGAATCTGATCCCCAAGCTGCATGGGGCGCTGCTCAAGAACGAACAGGACGTGCACCTGTTCGAACGTCTGGCCTTCATGAACCGCCGGGGCAACTAGGCCATGTTCCTCGACCTGTTCCTGTCTTTGCGCAACGCCAAGGTTCCGGTCAGCTTGCGCGAATACCTGACGCTGTTGGAAGCGGTGGCCAAGGGCGTCGCCGGGTTCAGCGTCGAGGATTTCTATTATCTGTCACGCTCGGTGCTGGTGAAGGACGAACGCAACCTGGACAAGTTCGACCGGGTGTTCGGCCAAGTGTTCAAGGGGGTGACGACCGAGGCCGGCAGTCTTGAGGAATTCATCGCCCAAATTCCCGAACAATGGCTGCGCGCCATGGCGGAAAAGCTTTTAAGCCCGGAAGAAATGGCGGAAATCCAAGGGGCCGGCGGCTTCGAGGAATTGATGGAGCGTCTGCGCCAGCGTCTGGCCGAACAGAACGAGGAACATCACGGCGGCAACAAGTGGATCGGCACGGCGGGGACCTCGCCGTTCGGCGCCTATGGCTATAATCCGGCGGGTATCCGCATCGGCCAAGCCACCAACCGCCACAACCGCGCCACCAAGGTGTGGGACCGCCGCGACTTCAAGAACCTGGACGACACTCTGGACTTGGGCACCCGCAACTTCCGTATGGCGCTGCGGCGCTTGCGGAAGTTCGCCCGCGAAGGGGCGGCCACCGAACTGGATCTGGACGCCACCATCACCGGCACGGCGCGGGCCGGTGGGATGTTGGACGTCCACATGCGCCCGGAACGCCACAACAAGATCAAGGTGTTGCTGTTGCTGGACGTGGGCGGCTCCATGGACCCGCATATCCGGGTGTGCGAGGAACTGTTCTCGGCGGCGCGGTCCGAGTTCAAGCACCTGGAGCATTATTATTTCCACAATTGCCCCTATGGGCATCTGTGGCGCGACAACGCACGACGCTGGGACGACCGGGTGCCGACCTGGGAGGTGCTGAACACCTATCCCCCCGACTGGAAGCTGGTGATCGTCGGCGACGCGTCCATGAGCCCATGGGAAATCAGCACGCCGGGGGCGGCGGTGGAAGAATGGAACGAGGAATCGGGATCGGTGTGGATGCGCCGTCTGCTGGACCATTGGTCGCAGGCGGTGTGGTTGAACCCGTCGCCGCCGCGCCATTGGCAATGGACCGAATCCATCGCCATGCTGCACGAACAGATGGCCGGGCGCATGTATCCCATGACCCTGGAAGGTCTGGATCAGGCCATGCGCGAACTGAACCGGGGCAGCGCCGGTTTGGCGCCGCCCCGATAACATTCACGCGGGACAATGATCAGGCGTGGCCGGCTTCCTGGCCTTCGGCGGCTTCGGCGCGCGAACGGTACAGCTGCATGAAGTCGATGGGCTGGATCATCAGCGGCGGGAAGGCGCCGTCGCGGGTCAGGTCGCCGATGATGGCGCGGGCGAACGGGAACAGCAGGCGCGGGCATTCGATCAGCAGCATGGGCTGGATGTGCTCGTCCGGGACGTTCAGGGTGAAGATGCCGGCATAGGCCAGTTCCACCAGGAAGACCGGCTTGTTGCCGGGCAGCACCGCTTCCACCTTCAGGTGCAAGGTGACTTCGAAGGTCTTTTCGGCGATGGCGGCGGCGTTGATGTCGACGTGAATCGGAATTTCCGGGTTCTGGCCAGACATTTCGGCATAGATGCCCGGAGCGCCCGGGACCTCGAACGACAGGTCCTTGACGTATTGGCCGTTGATGACCAGCGGGGGCATGGTGTTTTCGTCGGACATCGAATATTTCCTTGACTGGGTTAGGCGTCACTACGGGCAACCGCTAACATGGATCGCCCTTCGTTTCCAGTCGGGAAGGTTTAGTTGGGGCCGATCTGACGATCCGTGGGCTCGACCACGGTATATTCGCCGTCGATGACTTCCGCGCCGTGGCGGTGGGACGGCCCCGACGTGGTGGCCCCGACCACCGTCACATGACGGGCCAGCCAGGCTTTCAAGACCGTCCGCACCGGCGGCAACAGCAAGGCTATGGCCAAAAGATCCGACAGGAATCCGGGCAGGATCAGCAGGCAGCCGGCCAGGGCGATGCACATGCCGTCGAACATTTCCGCGATCGGCAACTGGCCGCGGTCGGCCATGCTTTTCGCCACCATCAAGGTGCGCAAGCCCTGGGTGCGGACCATGATCAGACCGATCAATCCGGCGCCGATGGCGACCAATACGGCGGCCACCACGCCAATTCCCTGGGCGACCTTGATGAAGACGGCGATTTCCACCACCGGGATGGCGATCACCAGGGTGATTAAAAGCCATGCCATGCTTGCTCTTTCCCCCTTCCGGGCTTATCTGTGACGGGTTGGAACACCCCTTAAGCGAAATAGGTCCATGGACGACGGTTTGCACGCCCTCGATATCGTTTTCTTCGCCGTGGTGGCGGTTTTTCTGATCCTGCGCCTGCGTTCGGTGCTGGGCAGGCGTACCGGGACCGAAAAGCCCCCGGCGCAGTGGAACCGTGGCCCCGCCGAACCCAATGCCGCCGACAACGTGGTCGACCTGGGTCGGGCTCGCAAGACAGTGGAAGACGCGCAGCCCGCCCCCGCCCCCTCCGCCGGTCCGGTGGGCCGGGGCGAGGCGGCCATCCGTGCCCGCGACCCCAATTTCACCACCCAGACCTTTCTGTCGGGCGCCCGCATGGCGTTTGAAATGATCGTTTCCGCCTATGCCGTCGGCGACAAGAAGGCGTTGCGCCCGCTGTTGGCCGATCAGGTCTACAAGCCGTTCTGCGACGCCATCGACGACCGCGCCCGCGCCGGCGAGGAGATGACCACCGAAGTCATGGGCATCATCTCGGCCGAGATGATCGAGGCGGTGCTGGTGGGCAGCGTCGCCCAGGTCACCGTGCGTTTCGTCAGCGAACAGATCAACGTCATCAAGGACCTGGACGGCAAGATCGTCGACGGCGACCCGTCGCGCATCGCCAAGGTCACCGACGAATGGACCTTCAGCCGCGACACGCGGTCGAACAACCCCAATTGGCAGCTGAGCGCCACCCGGGCGGTTTCCGAAGGCGACGCCGAAGACCGCAGCGAAGACGGGGCCTAGGCCGATCATGAAGCGTCTGGCGGTCCTGTTGCTTGCCGCGCTGTCGGCGTCCTGCGCTTCGGAAACACCGCGTCGTCCGCCGCCGCTGCCGGCGCCCAGCACGCCGCTGCCCGACCAGTTCGGGCTGGTGCCGGCGCGTTTCGCCGACATTCCCGGCTGGCAGGACGACGCTTTGGCCCAGGCCCTGCCGGCGCTGAACCGTACTTGCGACCGCCTGTTGAAACTGCCTTTCGACCGTTCGGTGGGCCAGGACGGCATGGGTGGCACGGTGGCCGACTGGTACACGCCCTGCGCCGCCGCCAAGCGCGTCGGCCCTGCCGACCATGGGGGGGCGCGGACCTTCTTCGAAGGCTGGTTCACCCCCTTCCTGGCGGTGAACAACGGCAACGACCAAGGCACCTTCACCGGCTATTTCGAGCCGGAACTGGATGGCTCTCGCCATCGCACGGCGCGTTATACCGTTCCCATCTATGGCAAGCCCCGCGATCTGGTGATCCGCAAGGGCGCCGACGGTTCCCAGGAAACCGGCCGCATCGTCGGTTCCAAGCTGGTCCCCTATTACAGCCGGGCCGAGATCGAGGCCGGGGCCATCGACAAGCTGGCCAATCCGGTGGCCTGGGTCGAGGACCCGGTGGACGCCCATATCCTGCACATTCAGGGCTCGGGCCGCATCCATCTGGACGACGGCAGCGTGCTGCGTCTGGGCGTCGCCGCCACCAACGGCCTGAAGTTCGTCGGCATCAGCAAGATTTTGCGCGATCGCGGCCTGGTCACCGACACTTCCATGCCGTCGGTGCGGGCCTGGCTGAAGGCCAACCCCGCCCAGGCCAAGGCGTTGATGGCGGAAAATCCGCGCTATGTGTTCTATTCCCTGATCAACGGCGACGGCCCGGTGGGGTCGGAAGGGGTGGCCCTGACCGCAGGCCGCTCCATGGCCGTCGACCCGCGTTACGTCGCCCTGGGTCTGCCGCTGTTCCTGGACACCGTGGAACCGTCGGGCGCGCCGCTGCGCCGTCTGGTGATGGCCCAAGATACCGGTGCCGCCATCAAGGGGCCGGTGCGCGGCGACTTTTTCTGGGGCAGCGGCGAGGACGCCTTCCAGAAAGCCGGACGGATGAAAAGCGCTGGCCGTTATTGGGTGTTGCTGCCGCAGCGTCGCTCGCCCAGAATCGCCGAAGGGTACTAATCGCCGAGGGGCATCAAGGGGGACGGCCATGGGCGAGTTGATGGATGATTGGCGGAACAAGAAAACGGAAGAGGCCATCGCCCTTCACGAACGTCTGCGCGCCGCCGTCCTGACCAAGCGCGTCCAGATTTATACCGACCAGCGCATGCTGGATTTCCAGGGCTCGCCCGTCCATAACGGCTGGGACCACCTGATGCCGTTGATGGTGATGATGGTGGTGGCCCTGGTCATCCTGCTGGCTACCGGGGTGGCGTTCGGCATCGTCGCCATGACCATCGGCGCCCTGGCCCATCTGTTGGGCATCAAGCATTTCATCGCTTGGCGCATTCGCACCCGCGCCACCGCCTATATGCTGGAAAGCGCCCATCACTGGCACCAGCTGTGGCATCTGGGCGGCATCGCCATCTACATGCCGGAAAGCAACGAACCGCCTTGTCTGGCGCCGCGCGGCGACTGGCGGCGTTTCGCCAAGCGCAATCTGTCCGACGACCCGCAGGCGGCCCAAGCCGCCGATCAGGACGAGCCCGAAGACGCGCCGGAAGGCGAAGTCCTGCCGCCATGAGCCGCGACAAGATCGTTTCCCACCGGCCCCGCCGCCGCACCGTCACCCCCGAGGACGCGCGCATCTGGCGGGCGGTGGTCCAGGATGTGGCGCCGTTGCCGGGCAAGGACGTCCTGTCCGAGGAAGAAATCGAAGCCACGGAACCCGCCGCCGAGCCGCCGGTGCGTCCGGTCGAGCCGCTGTTCCGCCCTGAACCGCCCCCGCCCCCGCGACCCGCCCGCCCGTTACCCGACCTGCGCGTGGGGGTGACGCCGGGCCTGGACCGCCGTTCGGCCGATCGTATGAAAAAGGGCGAAATGGCGATCGATGCCGCCTTGGACCTGCACGGCATGACCCAGGACGCCGCCCACGGCGCCTTGCTGTCTTTCGTGGCCCGCGCCCATGAATCGGGGCGGCGCTGTCTTTTGGTGATCACCGGCAAGGGCAAGCAGGGGCCGGGCGTGCTGCGTGCGCAGGTGCCGCGCTGGCTGAACCAAAGCCCGTTGCGGGAACGCATCTTGGGCTTTTCCCAGGCCCGCCCCCAGCATGGCGGCGACGGCGCCTTCTATGTGCTGGTGAAAAGGCAGCGGACATGACGCCGTTCGGCGCCCGGGTGCGACAATTGCGCGACGCCAAGGCCATTCAGTTGAAGACCATGGCCACCGACCTGCACGTGTCCGCCGCCTATCTGTCGGCCATGGAACATGGTCATCGCGGCCGTCCGGCCCCCGGTCTGGTGATGCAGATCGCCGGCTATTTCGGCCTGATCTGGGACGAAGCGGAAGAACTGAAGCGTCTGGCCGAACTGTCCCACCCCCGCGTCACCATCGACACTGCCGGCCTGTCGCCCGAACGCACCGAACTGGCCAACCGTCTGGCCGAAAGCATCAAGGATCTGCCGGACGAGGTGGTCGAACGGATGCTGGCGCTTATTCGCCCCTAAGCCAAAAGCTGCGACGGCCGTTGCGTTCCAGCAGTCCCTTGTCCACCAGTTTGCGCAGCGTACGATAGAACGCTTCGTGGGTCAGGCCGATATCGGCGGCGATGTGGGACAAAGGCTGCCCCACCTTGATCCAGCCCTGCGCCGCCCCGGCCTGAGTCAGGAAGGCGACCACCCGGGCCTCGGCGCCTTTCAGCTTGGCCAGTTCGATGCGGGCACGCGCCGCGTTCAGCCGTCGCGCCAGATAGGCGGAAAACGCCATGTTGATTTCGGGATGCGCCCGCAGAAACAACAGCACATGTTCCTGGGCATAGGCCGAGACCACCGCCGGTCCGCGGGCGATGGCGTCCACCGGATTGGTTTCGGAAAACAGCCCGCTTTCTCCGAACAGGGTGCCGGGATCGGCCACATGGACGACGCTGCCGTAACGGGACAGCGCCACATGGCCGTTTTCCACCGCATAGATGGCGGTCACCCGGTCGCCGGCCCGCATGACCACGTCGCCATCGGCCAGAACCATCCGCTTCGGCGTGATGCCTTCCAGAATCTTGGCGTAATCGGCGGCCATGGCAAGTCCCTGTAATTGCTGACGCCGATCCTACAACACTATGATCGGCGTCACAAATACGGGGTTACAGGATAAACTTGGCCAGATCGGCTTTCTTGGCCAGTCCACCGACTTTTTCGGCCACCATTTCGGCGGTGATGACGATTTCGGTGCCGGGGCTTTGGTCGGGGGCGGTGAAGCTGATCTCTTCCAGCAGACGTTCCAAAACGGTGTGCAGGCGTCGTGCGCCGATGTTTTCCACCGAACGATTGATCTCGGCGGCCAGATCGGCGATGGCGGCGATGGCGTCGTCCTGGAAGGTCAGGGTGATGTCCTCGGTGCCCAGCAGCGCCACGTATTGCTTGATCAGGCTGGCTTCCGGCTCGGTCAGGATGCGAACGAAATCATCCCGCGTCAACGCCTGCAACTCGACACGGATGGGCAGGCGGCCCTGCAGTTCCGGCAGCAGGTCGCTGGGCTTGGCCAGATGGAAGGCGCCCGAGGCGACGAACAGGATGTGGTCGGTCTTGACTTGGCCGTGCTTGGTGGAAACCGTGGTGCCCTCGATCAAGGGCAGCAGGTCGCGCTGCACCCCTTCGCGGCTGACGTCGCCGCCGGAATGGTGCTCGCTGGACCGCGCGCAGATCTTGTCGATTTCGTCGATGAAGACGATGCCGTGGTTTTCCACCGCCCAGATGGCATCCTTGACCACCGAATCCTGGTCCAGCAGCTTGTCCGATTCCTCGGCGACGAAGGCTTCCAGCGCGTCTTTCACCGACAGCTTGCGTGGCTTGGTGCGCGCCCCGCCGAAGGCCTTGCCCAGCATGTCGGACAGGTTGATCATACCCATCTGGCCGCCCGGCATGCCGGGGATGTCGAAAGTGGGCATGCCGGCGTTGGAATTGTCGGCCACCTGGACCTCGACCTCGCGGCCGTCCAGACCTCCTTCGCGCAGCATCTTGCGGAACTTCTGGCGGGTGTCGGGGCTGGCAGTTTCTCCCACCAGCACGTCCAGCAGCCGTTCCTCGGCCGCCAGTTCGGCCTTGGGCACCACCTGCTTGCGCAAGCGTTCGCGGGTCAGGCCGATGGCGACCTCGACCAGATCGCGCACGATCTGTTCCACGTCGCGGCCCACATAGCCCACTTCGGTGAACTTGGTGGCCTCTACCTTCAAGAATGGCGCCTGGGCGAGGCGCGCCAGCCGGCGGGCGATTTCCGTCTTGCCGACGCCGGTGGGGCCGATCATCAGGATGTTCTTGGGCAGCACTTCTTCACGCAGCGCTTCCGGCAGTTGCTGGCGGCGCCAACGATTGCGGAGGGCGATGGCGACGGCCCGTTTGGCGTCGTTCTGGCCAACGATGTAGCGGTCCAGTTCGGACACGATCTCGCGGGGGGAAAAGGCGCTGGCGCTCATGGCTTACAGGCTTTCGACGATGACGTTGGTGTTGGTGTAGACGCAAATCTCGGCGGCCACCGCCATGGATTTCTTGACGATGGTTTCGGCGTCCACGTCCATGTCAATCAGGGCGCGGGCGGCGGCCAGGGCATAATTGCCGCCCGAGCCGATGCCGATGATGCCGTCGGCGGGTTCCAGCACGTCGCCCTGGCCGGTCAGCACCAGCGACACCTCGCGGTCGGCCACCGCCATCATGGCTTCAAGGCGGCGCAGGTAGCGGTCGGTGCGCCAGTCCTTGGCCAGCTCGACGCAGGCCCGGGTCAGCTGGCCGGGATGCTTTTCCAGCTTGCCTTCCAGGCGCTCCAACAGGGTGAAGGCGTCGGCGGTGGCACCGGCGAAGCCCACCAGGATGTCGTTTTGCGCGCCGATGCGGCGCACCTTGCGGGCGTTGGCCTTGATCACCGTCGGGCCCAAGGACACCTGGCCGTCGCCGGCGATGACCACGCGGCCGTTCTTACGCACCGACAGGATGGTGGTGCCGTGCCAGGCAGGAAGTTCGGACATGACAGCTCCTGAATGAATAAGCAAGACGGTGGAAAAAGGTTAACGCCACGTCGGCCGGCGCAGGATTTCCTCGGCGATGGTCGTCCCGATCAGGTCATTGAAGTCGGGACTGTAATGGACTGTGTCAATATAGGGGTTGGTTTCGGGCTGCAATTCGTCCAACCACAGCACGTTGTTCGTCCACAGCTTGCCTTGCTGGCGCATCTGCGCCATCAGCGGATAGCCGCGCTTGGAATTGATGTGGTAGCCCAGCAACTCGTCGCTGACCGGATAGGGGCGGCGGCTGTTGTCGAAGGCGTAGGTCGGCACCGGCTGTTGAACCATGATCGCCTCGATCCCCAATTGCCTGGCCATGGCGTCGATCATGCGGCGGTTGGTGTCCATGCGGTGGATGACCTTGCGGATGTCGTCCTCGCCCTGGCAGAAGCGGCCCCATTCGCGGATAATCGACGCCCTGTCGCCCGACAAGGCGCGGGCCAGTTGAACCACGTTGGAACGGTTGGCCAGTTCCAGCCCCAGGGGCATGCGCGAACGGGCCATGGTGGTCTGCATCAGGCGTTCGTACCATGACGACTGGTCGGGAATGGTGCAGTAGTAAAAATCGTTCAGACCGTCGATGAACACCACCGCGTCGGGTTTTTGTCCCGCGGTCAGCCTGCGCTGGAAGGCGATCAGTTCCTGGGACGAAAAATACGACACCACGCCGAAATTGAAGACCTGTACGTCCTTGTGGCCTGCGGCGTGCAGCCGACGTTCGATGGCGGCCGGGATGGTCTGTTCGTTGGCCACCCCCGATCCCATGGTGGTCGATCCGCCAAAGACGAACACCTTGCGTCCCGGGCGTGACAGGTCCTGCGGAGACAGGCCATTGATCCGGTAGCCATCGTTGGTGATGGTGAAATTGCGGCCGTCATAGGGCTGCATCTGGAATTCGACGAAGGGCGTGTAGACGGTGTCGCTCTGGCGCCAGCTTTCGGCGATGATGGTACGGATGGTGTCGAAGTCGGTCCGGTTGTACAGCGCCTTGATGACGTCATCGCTGTAATTCAGCATGTAAAGCGGCCGGTTGTCGCGAATTTTCTTCATCGCGATTCCCGCCGCCCATTCAGCGATGGCGATGGCAATCACTATATTCAAGAAAACGATCGCTACGCTTCGGAACAAAGCCGAGATTTTATTCATCCTTGCCGCCCGTACCTGTCTGGAAGACCTGACGCCTGTCTACCCGGTTTGTCCATGCTTGCCAAGCAACCCTCACAGACAGCGCTTCCCCCGTTGCGGGGTTCCTGCTAAATCCAGGGTGTCACCAAGGAGTTTCCTTTCATGCGCAAAGCCCGCGTCGAGCGCAAGACCAACGAAACCAGCATCGAGGTCACCGTCAACCTGGACGGTACCGGCGTTTACACCATCGACACCGGCATCGGTTTCCTGGATCACATGCTGGACCAGTTGTCGCGCCATTCGCTGATCGACCTGGACGTCAAGGCCGACGGCGACCTGCACATCGACGCCCACCACACCACCGAGGATTCCGGCATCGCCATCGGCACCGCCGTGGCCAAGGCGTTGGGCGACCGCAAGGGCATCAACCGCTATGGCCACGCTTACGTGCCCATGGACGAAACCCTGGCCCGCGTCGCCATCGACTTTTCCAACCGCCCCTATCTGGTGTGGAAGGTGGACTTCCGCCGCGACAAGCTGGGCGACATGGATACCGAACTGTTCAAGGAATGGTTCCAGGCCTTTGCAGGAGCCGCCGGCGCCACGTTGCACGTGGAATGCCTGTATGGCGAGAACAACCACCACATTATCGAAGCTTGCTTCAAGGCCCTGGCCCGCGCCGTGCGTTCCGCCATCGAGATCGACCCGCGCAAGGCCGACGCGGTGCCGTCCACCAAGGGCGTGCTGGGGGGGTCGCTGTAACATGCTGGTCGCAATCGTCGATTACGGTTCCGGCAATCTGCGTTCGGCCGCCAAGGCCTTCGAACGGGTGGCGGCGGAACAGAACCTGGGCGCCGACATCCAGGTCACCGCCGACGCCGATCTGGTAGCCAAGGCCGACCGCGTGGTGCTGCCCGGCGTCGGCGCCTTCGGGGATTGCCGTGCCGGCCTGGAGGCGCTGGACGGCATGGTTCAGGCCATGCGTGAGGCGGTGATCGACAAGGGCCGTCCGTTCATGGGCATCTGCGTCGGCATGCAGCTGATGGCGACCACCGGACGTGAACACGGCACCCACCAGGGTCTGGACTGGATCGCCGGCGAGGTGGTGGCGATCACGCCGTCGGACCCGGCTTTGAAGGTGCCGCATATGGGCTGGAACGAACTGGCCTGGGTGCCGGGATCGCATCCGCTGCTGGACGATCTGGGCGAGAACCCGCACGCCTATTTCGTTCATTCCTATCGCTTTCAATGCGCCGACGACCGCCATCAATTGGCTCGCGTGTCCTATGGCGGTCCGATCACCGCGGTGATCGGCCGTGACAACATGGTCGGCACCCAGTTCCACCCGGAAAAAAGCCAGGCCACCGGCTTGCGGGTGATCGCCAATTTCCTGCGCTGGAATCCCTGATCCGACAGTCACAAAAACATCACGATCCTTTTCATGATGTTTTTGTTACCACGGCGGTCCTGAATCCGCTGGGGGGGTGGCAATGTCGGCTGCGGGTATGGTGCTTGGGCGTCTGTCGTGGCGTTTGGGGCCGCCGATGGTGTTGATCGGCGTTCTGGCCATGGCGCATCTGCGCTGGGACAGTTGGCTGGCAAACGCCATCTCGTCGGTGGTGGTGCGTGACAGCGTCAGCAATCTTCTGGAAATCCTGCGCTGGGCGGCTGCCGCCTGGCTGCTGAACCGATTGGCCAGTGTTTTCCTGTGGCCCTTGGTGGCGCGGCGTTCCGGTTCCCCTGTGCCCAAGATGGCCGCCGATCTGGTGGCTTTGCTGGTTTGGTTGGGAACCGGCCTGACCATGGCGGTGGTGGTGTTCGACCAGTCGCCGACGGCACTGCTGGCGACGTCAACCGTGGCCTTGGGCGTGGTGGGCTTCGCCGTGCGCGAGCTGATTTCCGATTTCTTCGCTGGTATCTCGCTGTCCATCGAACGCCCCTTCGCCATCGGCGACTGGATCGAGGTGGACCGCGTCTCCGGCAAGGTGGTGGACATGACCTGGCGGGCGGTTCGGCTGATGACCACCGACGACGTCACCATCATCGTCCCCAACGGCAACATCGCCGCCGAAACCTTTCGCAATTATTCCCGTCCCGACAACTGGTTCCGCGACGAGCTCAAGGTGCCGCTGCCCTTCGAGGTCACCACCCACCAGGGAAGCCGCATCTTGCTGTCGGCGGTGACGCAAATCCCCGAATTGGCCGCTTTCCACAAAAAACCCAGCGTGTCGATCGACGGCTATGACGAGCGCGGCGTGATCTGGCGTCTGCTCTATTGGGTGCCTGATTTCGGCCGTCTCAGCCCCATCCGTTTCGCCGTTCACGCCAACATCCTGCGCAACCTGCACATGTCAGGTCTGCGGGTGCCGGTGCCCATCGAGGAAATCCGGGTGATGCGCACGCCGCTGGGGGTCGAGGTCAGCTCGATCCAGCGCATGCTGAAGTCGTCGCCGGTATTTTCGGCACTGGACGACGACGACTTGGCGATTCTGGCTGAAGGCGCGACCCAGCGTGTCGCCCCCATGGGTAAGCCGATCCTGCATCAGGGAGAGCCGGGATCGTCGCTGTTCTTGCTGAACGAAGGCTTGCTGGCGGTGTCGGTGACCGGTGCCGATGGGGTGATGGCTCAGGTGGGGCAGATCGCGCCCGGCCACGTCTTCGGCGAGATGTCGCTGTTGACGGGGGCCCCGCGCGGGGCGACGGTGGTGCCGGCGCTGGATTGCCTGATCACCGAAATCGGTAAGGATTGCATGGCCCAGTTGCTGGACAGCCGTCCGCAGCTGGCGGAAAGCCTAAGCCGCATCCTGGCTGAACGGCAGGGCCAGAACTCCGCCCGGATGGTCGCAGAAAACGCGGAAGCAGGGGCGGGCGACGATCTGGGCGCGGCGCGGGCCATGCTGGGGCGCATCCGATCCTTCTTCAACATGCCGGGATGATTGCCCCGGGCGTCGGGGCTTGCTAGGTTGCGGGACCTTTCAAGTTCAGTCCGAGACCCGATCATGATCCTGTTTCCCGCCATCGACCTGAAGGACGGCGCTTGCGTCCGTCTGAAGCTGGGCCTGATGGAAGAAGCCACGGTGTTCAACACCGATCCCGGCGCGCAAGCCCGCGCCTTCGCCGAGGCCGGCGCCCAGTGGATTCACGTGGTCGATCTGAACGGCGCCTTCGCCGGCAAGCCGGTCAACGGCCATGCAGTGGAATCCATCCTGAAGGCGGTCAAGGTTCCGGTACAACTGGGTGGCGGCATCCGCGACACGGCCACCATCGAGATGTGGCTGGAAAAGGGTGTCCGCCGGGTCATCCTGGGCACCGTGGCGTTGCGCGACCCAGGGCTGGTCAAGGACGCCTGCAAGCGTTTCCCCGGCCGTGTCGCCGTCGGCATCGACGCCAAGGGCGGCAAGGTGGCGGTGGAAGGCTGGGCCGAGACCTCGGACCTGACCGTTCTGGACCTGGCCCTGAAGTTCGAGGATGCCGGCGTCGCCGCCATCATCTACACCGACATCGACCGCGATGGCGTGTTGGCCGGCCCCAATACCGAGGCGACCGCCGCCCTGGCCCGGGCCATTTCCACCCCGGTGATCGCGTCGGGCGGGGTGTCTTCGCTTGAGGACCTGCGAGCCCTGAAGGCGGTGGCGTCGTCGGGGATCGCCGGGGTGATTTCCGGCCGCGCCATCTATGACGGCCGCATCGACGTGGCCCAGGCGATCAAGCTGCTGGCGGAGTGATCCCATGCTGAAGATGCGCGTCATCCCCTGCCTGGACGTGAAAGACGGCCGCGTCGTCAAGGGCGTGAACTTCGTCGACCTGATCGATGCCGGCGATCCGGTCGAACAGGCGAAAATCTACGACAAGGCGGGCGCCGACGAGCTGACCTTCCTGGACATCACCGCCAGTTCCGACAACCGCGAGACCATCTATGACGTGGTGCGGCGCACCGCCGAGGCGTGCTTCATGCCGCTGACGGTGGGCGGCGGCGTGCGTCAGGTGGAAGACATCAGGAAGCTGTTGTTGGCCGGCGCCGACAAGGTCAGCATCAACACGGCGGCCGTGCATCGGCCGGAATTCGTGCGCGAAGCGGCGGAAAAGTTCGGCAGCCAATGCATCGTCGTCGCCATCGACGCCAAGCAGGTGGCCCCAGGCAAGTTCGAGATCTTCACCCATGGCGGCCGCAACCCCACCGGCATCGACGCCGTCCAATGGGCCAAGCGCATGGTGGAATACGGCGCCGGCGAAATCCTGCTGACCAGCATGGACCGCGACGGCACCAAGCAGGGCTTCAACATTCCGCTGACCCGCGCCGTGGCCGACGCAGTCACCGTGCCGGTGATCGCCAGCGGCGGCGTCGGCACGCTGGACCATCTGGTGGAAGGTATCCGCGACGGCCACGCCACGGCGGTGCTGGCGGCGTCGATCTTCCACTTCGGCACCTACACCATCGCCCAGGCCAAGGCCCACATGGCCGCCGCCGGCATCCCGGTGCGACCGGTCTAAGGAGGCATCGATGGCCAATCCACTGATTTCCGAGGAATACCGCGCCATGCAGCAAAAGCTGCATGAAAACCCCAATTACGGTGTCGCCTCGGTTCAGTTCGCGCCGCTGGTGGCTGACATCGTGACCAAGCTGCAGGTCAAGGAATTGCTGGATTACGGCGCCGGCAAGGGGCGCCTGGGCCAGGAACTGGCGCGGTTGATGTCGAAGCCGCCGATGATCCACCATTACGATCCGGCGATCCCGGCCTGGGCCGTCGATCCGGTGCCGCGTGAGATGGTGACCTGCATCGACGTGTTGGAACACATCGAGCCGGAATTGCTGGACAACGTCCTGGATCATCTGGCCGCGCTGGTTCTGCGCTTGGGCTTCTTCACCGTCCACACCGGCCCGGCGGTCAAGGTGCTGGCCGATGGCCGTAACGCCCACCTGATCCAGGAAGACGAGCGCTGGTGGCTGCCGCGCTTCCTGCAGCGGTTCCGGCTGATCAACTATACCCGCCTGCCGGTGGGGTTCTGGATTTTGGTGGAAAAAGCCTGATGACCGACCACGTTCTCGACCAGTTGTTCCAGGTCGTCTTGTCGCGCAAGGGGGCCGACGCGGACAGCAGCTACACCGCCAAGCTGTTCAATAAGGGGCGCAAGAAGATCGCCCAGAAGGTGGGCGAGGAAGGCCTGGAAACCGCCATCGCCGCAGTGTCCGAAACGCCCGCCGACATCGCCGCCGAAAGCGCCGATCTGCTGTATCACCTGCTGGTGCTGTGGGCCGATGCCGGGGTCGAGCCCGCCGAGGTGTGGGCCGAACTGGCCCGCCGCCAAGGTATTTCCGGCATCGCCGAGAAGAATTCCCGCCCCAAGTGAGGTTTGACCATGGCCTATGACAGCAACAACGTCTTCGCCAAGATCCTGCGCGGCGAAATCCCCTGCAAGAAGGTGCACGAGGACGACCACACCCTGGCCTTCCACGACATCGCGCCCCAGGCCCCGGTGCATGTGCTGGTGATCCCCAAGGGCGCCTATGTCTCGATGAACGACTTCGCCGCCAACGCCAGCGATTCCGAAATCGCCGCCTTGTTCCGCGCGGTGGCCAAGGTTTCCGAGACGGTCGGCGTCAAGGACGACGGCTGGCGCATGCTGTCCAACATCGGCGCCAATGGCGGCCAGGAAGTGCCGCACCTGCATGTCCACATCTTCGGCGGCCGCCGCCTGGGCCGCATGGTGCCGAAGGAATAGGGGCGCTTCTTCCGTTGACAACCATTAGGTGTCGCGCCACCTTCGGGCGGCGTTCCCCTTTTGATTCCCGATGGTGTTGACTTATATGTTCACAGTGCCCAAACTCATAGACAGCGGAGTGCTGCATCAGCGGTTTCCGCTGGAGAACGGGCAGGTCAGACGGAAGTTCTATTTTACCAAGTTTTGGCACGATGGGGTGCTGGCACTGCCGGCCGAAATCCGTGTCGGCTTGACCCATAAGCCCAGTGTCAGGGCGGTGCTTGAGGCATTGGTGGATGATTACGTCAGTGGCCGACCTCGGGCCGAATTGGTTCGCCCCAAGGGATCGGGGATGGACCCGCCCTTTCAACGGATGTGGGCGCCCGGTCAGGCCGTTGTCGAAATGAGGACCAACGCGACCCGGACCTTCGGGTTTTTCCGTGGTGAGAACGAATTTGTCGCCGTCGTCCTGGCGACGACCGAGGATTTGAAGAAACGCCCCGACGAACCCGACAGTTCCGGGCAAAAGGCGCGTTATGCGCAACAGGCCCAGCGGGTCGAGGCGTTGATTGGTCGAATGGATTCCAAGGAAGTGGATTTGAGAGATGTCGAACAGCTTGTCACCGATTGTTGACGACGAATTGGCGGCGTTGACCGGCGGGGCTTTCGTTCCCAACCACACGGTCGTCGCTGACGACATGGAAGTCGCCTCTGCTACCCGCCGGATCCGTGCTCAGCTGCAGGCCGCCGCCGCCAAGGCTGGACTCGGTGTTCGTGATCTGGCAAAGCGCCTGAAGGTTTCGCCGTCGGCGGTCAGCCGCCATCTGCGTTCCGAAGGCGACATCCGGGTCTCGACCGCCGTGTTGCTGGCCGGGGCCATGGGCATGAAGTGGGAAATGACGCTGGTCGCCAAGCCGCATTCCATGGTGCTGGACGCTGTCAAGGTGATCCCGATGGCCGTTCAGCGCTGTGAATTGGTGGCCGAGTCATCGATGACGATTTTTCCCATTTTTCGGCGTGTGGAAAGTGAAGATTCCGACGTCATCGCGGTCACGGAAGTCCGACAATGCCTTTGACCGTCCATACCGTTTACTGCGACGACATTCGCTTCGAGCAGCAGGGAAAAGTCAGCATCATTGGAACCTTTGGCGGTGCCGTGTTGCTGCCTGCCTATCCGGCCACGCTGCCAAAGCTGTGTGTGGTGGTGTCGGTGATGATTCCCTTGGACATCCAGCCCAAGCAGGTGCGGACGGTCGTGTGTTTGGGGGACGACGAATTGAAGTCGCATGACGTGACCGATTTGTCCCCCCCCTCACGAGATTTCCCCGAGGGGATCGAAGGCCCTCCCGATGTGGATTTCCACTGGGTCAACGTGGACCAGTATTTCGTTTTGTCGCCGTTGGTCATCGATCGTCCGAAGGCGCTGCGCGTCAAGGTTTTCGCCGATGGCGAGGAATACAAGGGGGCCGCCCTTTATTTCATCGGGCGCAAGGAAGCCCCCTAAGCTTCCACCAGTTCTGTCGCCAGCCGTTCCTGCAGCAAGGCGGCTTCCTGCTGCTTGCGCCACATGTCGGCATAGACACCGTCCTGGGCGATCAGCTCGGCGTGGCGGCCGCGTTCGGCGATACGTCCGGCCTGCAGCACGATGATTTCGTCGGCGTCGACCACTGTCGACAGACGGTGGGCGATGACCAGGGTGGTGCGGTCCTTGGACACTTCGCGCAACGACGTCTGGATTTCCTTTTCGGTGTGGGTGTCGAGCGCCGAGGTGGCTTCGTCGAACAGCAAGATGGCCGGGCGCTTCAAGATGGTCCGAGCGATGGCGACACGCTGTTTTTCGCCGCCGGACAGCTTCAGCCCGCGTTCGCCCACCCTGGTGTCGTAGCCGTCGGGCAGCGAGGTGACGAAATCGTGGATGCGGGCCAGCTTGGCCGCCTGCTCGATCTCGTCCTGGGTGGCATCGGGGCGGCCATAGGCGATGTTGTAGCGGATGGTGTCGTTGAACAGCACGGTGTCCTGGGGGACGATACCGATGGCGCCGCGCAGGGACGTCTGCGACACGTCGCGGATATCCTGGCCGTCGATGGTGATGGCGCCTTGCGTCACGTCATAAAAGCGGAACAACAGCCTTGAAATGGTGCTTTTGCCCGCCCCTGACGGTCCGACGATGGCGACCGTGTGGCCGGCGGGAACGCTGAAATCCACTCCTTGCAGGATGGGGCGGCTGGGGTCGTAGGCGAAATGGACGGCATCGAAGCGCAGGTTTCCGCCGTCCACCTGCAGCGGGCGGGCGTGGTCGGCGTCCTTGATCTCGGCATTTTCCGACAGCAGGCGGAACATGGCCTCCATGTCGGTCAGCGACTGCTTGATCTCGCGATAGACGAAGCCCAGGAAGTTCAGGGGCAGGTACAACTGCACCAGATAGGTGTTGACCAGCACGAAGTCGCCCAGCGTCAGCGTGCCCTTGGTGACGCCGTCGGCGGCCAGCAGCATCACCGCCGTCAGTCCGACGGCGATGATGGCGCCCTGGCCCATGTTCAGCAGCGCCAGCGTCACCTTGCTTTTCACCGCCGCCTTTTCATAGCGGGCCAAGGCATGGTCGTAACGCTGGGCTTCGTGTTCCTCGTTGCCGAAATATTTGACGGTCTCGAAGTTCAAAAGCGAATCGATGGCCTTGGTGCTGGCCTGCTGGTCGGTTTCGTTCATCTCGCGACGGAACTTGGTCCGCCACTCGGTCACCCCCAGCGTATAGGCGATGTAAAGGGCGATGGTGCCGAAGGTCACCAGGGCGAAGGACCCGTCGTAAAGCCGCCACAGGATGATGGTCACCAGACCGATTTCCAACAGTGTCGGCAGGATGTTGAACAGCATGAAGTTCAGCAGGAACTCGATGCCCTTGGTGCCGCGCTCGATGGAACGGGTGACGCCGCCGGTCTGGCGGTCCAGGTGAAAGCGCAGCGCCAGACCGTGCAGGTGGCGGAACACCTGCAGGCCGACATTGCGGATGGCGCCTTGGCCGACGCGGGCGAAAGCGATGTCGCGGGCTTCGGAAAACACCCCCGACAGGATGCGGGCCAGGCCATAGCCCAGCAGCAGGAAGACCGGAACGGCGATCATCGCCTGGGCCGGCGTGATGGTCAGCGCGTCCACCGATTGCTTGTAAAGGATGGGCACGCCGACGTTGATCAGCTTGGCTAAAGCCAGGAAAACCAGCGAAGCCGCCACGCGTCGGCGCAGGTCGGCTGATTCCCTGGGCCACAGATAGGGCATCAGGGTGGCGATGGTCTTCCAGTCGTTCCGCCGGCCGCCTTGCGGGTTGCGGAAATAGTTCGAGGGGTCTCGGCGTCGCATGGTCCTAAGATGGGGGGTGAAAAAAATTGTGCAACAGTGGGTTAACGCACAGGGGGCGGCGTTGCCCTGATGTTTCGGGCTGATTATTCTGCCCCCATGCGTCATCCCACCATGCTTCATAGCGGCGACATCGATTGGAAAGGCATCCGCGTGCTGTTGTTCAGCCGCGACGATTCCTTCCGCTTCCTGGTGCGCCAGACCTTCCGCAAGCTGAATGTGCGTGAAATCCTGTCCACCAGTGTGTCCGCCGACGCCACGCCGATGATGGGCCAAGTCCCCGACATCGCCCTGCTGGACCCCGATGGCGACGTGGATCAGGCCGTGGCTTTCCTGGAACGGGTGCGCCAAGCCGATGCCGACATGCCGGTCTTGTTGATCGGGGCCAGTTCGGACAAGCCGCTTTTGGCCCGCTTTCTGCCCCTGGGGTTGGAAGGGGTGGTGCCCAAGCGGGTTTCGGGGCACGAATTGACCCATCGGGTGGCCGACGCCCTGAAGAATCCCAAGCGCATGGCGGTGCCCGTGGTCGCCAAGGCGAGCTCGCCACTGGATCAGCCGGTGACGCCCCCCGCACCGCCGCCGCCGGTGACCAAGGCCGCCCCCGTGACGGCTTCCCCCTCCACGGCTTCCCCCTCCACGGCCGCCCCCGTGACGGCACCCCAGGTTCCGGTGCGCACGCCGTCCGCTTATCAGCCGCCGGCCGGGCTTGATGGACGTAAGCCGACAGGTGGCAAACTGGGCGACGGGGACATCGCCGTCACCGCGCAAGCCAAATCCCGCCAATACGATCTGGTGGAAGACGACAGCGAAGCCAAGCGTTTGGCGGAAAAGCGCAAGAAGCGCTGGCTGGAAGAAATGGCGCGCCAGGGCAAGACGCCGAAAAAGGGCAAGGACGTGGCAGCGCTCGACGTGTCCGCCATCGTCGCCGCCCACGGTCAGTGGCTGGTCAGCAAAGGCGCGGACGGGCAGCGGGCGGTGTTCAACAAGATGGATCTGGGCGGCGCCGACCTGTCGGGGGCCATCCTGGCCAACGCATCCTTCCGCGAAGCCGACCTGTCCGACGCCTTTTTGGCCGAATCGCGTTTGGACGGGGCTGATTTCCGCTATGCGGTGCTGGGGGCGGCGCAATTGGGCGGGGCCAATCTGGGGGTGGCGCAATTGCGCCACGCCGACCTGCGTCTGGCCAATCTGGAAGGCTGTTGCCTGCGCGGCGCCGACTTGGCCGGGGCCAAGCTGTCGCGGGCCAAGCTGGCTGGGGCCGATTTGGGTGGCGCCATTCTGATGGGGGCCGACTTGGCCCAGGCCGATCTGTCCAAGGTGGAAAACCTGACGCAAGGACAGGTGGAAAAGACCTTGTGCGACCTGGAGACCAAGCTGCCCCCCGGTCTGACCCGTCCGGTCAAGGAGTCGTAAGCCATGCCCAGCCCCCCCCCCCCTTGGGGTGATGGGACGGCCTATATATTTCAGCAGTGGTTGATATTGTGCGCAGGGGCAGCGTAATCTCGCAGACCAGAGCGTCGACAAGGGGGAGAACGTGGCGCCCGTGGATGCCGAGCGCTTGCGCCGGATCATCGTTCTTTATGCCATCCTCGCCATGGTGGTGGTGGGTGTCGTCGTCGCCGCCGTGGCGATCACACCCCTGGCGTTTCGTCTGCGCGACGAAGCCCAGGCGTCGTTGCGTCACGAACTGACGCTGAAGATGCTGGCCGGGGCCGAGGTGGTCAGCCGGGCCACCGGTCTGGCCCAGCAGGTGACCAGCCGCACCGTCATCCGCCAGAAACTGGAAAGCTATAACCGGGGCGAGGTCGGGTTGGCCGATCTGCGCAGCTTCACCGCCGACAAGCTGGCGGACGCCCTCAATCTGTCGCCCGACATGCTGGGGGTGATCCGTGTCGCCGCCGACGGTCAGGTGGTGGCCAGTCTGGGCCAGGTCACCGGCATCACCGCCGGGACCAATGCCGGTGACGGGGTGACGGTGGGGATGGCGTACGGCGACAGCGGCGCCATCTTGGTGGTGCGGGCGCCGATCCTGGGGCGCGGCGGCAAGCGCGAAGGGATGGATCTGCTGGCGGTCAGCGCCGATTCGCTGCATACGGTCATCGATCAGGTCCGGGGGCTGCGCGGTCGGACCGAGGCCGCCTTGGTCCAGGTGGGGGCGTCGCCCCGGGTGATGATGGCTTCCGATCCGGCCTTTTCTTTGGATGCGTCGATTTTGGCCTTGACCGCCGAAGCCGGCGCCCAAGGCGACGTGCGCATGGCCAATGCCGACGGCGTGGTCCACGCCGCCACCGCCCTGCCGGGCACTGATTGGGTGATGGTGCTGAAACTGCCGGCGCGGGAAGTGACGGCCGACGTGGACAAGCTGCTGATCTGGGTCGGCGTGGCGGTGGTGCTGGTGGTGGGATTGGGGGTGCTGGGGCTGGTCAAGGTGCTGCGTCCGTTGACCGGCGTGTTCATCGTCCACGCCGCCGACATGAACCGCCAGATCGCCGACATGCAGCGTGCGCAAAGCGAACTGGCGACGAAAAGCCACGATCTGGCCTTGTCCAACGCCGAATTGCAGGAATACGCCTATGCGGCCTCGCATGATCTGCAGGAGCCGGTGCGCACCATCATCAGCTTCGCCCAATTGCTGGCCCGGCGCTATCGCGGTCAGATGGGGGCGGAAGCCGACGAATTCATCGGCTTCATCATCGACGGCGCCGAGCGCATGCGCCGTCAGATCAACGACTTGCTGTCTTATGCCCGTCTGGGACGGGGCGAGCCGGTGCTGCAGCCGGTGAACATGGACCACGTGGCGCAAGAGGTGTTGCAGGCCCTGTCGGCGGCCATCGCCGAAAGCCACGCCCAGGTCAGCGTGGCGCCGCTGCCGCCGGTGCGCGGCAACGCCGAGGCCCTGTCGCGACTGTTGCAGAACCTGGTGGGGAACGCGCTGAAATTCGCCAAGCCGGATACCGTCCCGTGCGTGCGGATCGATGCCAGCCCGGCCGATCAGTGGGTCCATTTCCGGGTTGCCGACCAGGGAATCGGCATGGCCCCCGAATATCACGAAAAGGTCTTTCGCATGTTCGAACGCCTGCATGCCGGCAACCAGTATTCCGGCAGCGGCATCGGCCTGGCCATCAGCCGCAAGGTGGTGGAAATGCACGGGGGGCGCATCTGGATCGAATCGCAGCTTGGCGAGGGCTGCACGTTCCATTTCCTGCTGCCGGCGGCTTAGAGATTTCGGGTGATCGAAATTGTTAATCCGGGGCCCAGGTCAAGGTGGCGCCGTTTTCGCACAATTCGGTCAGCCGTGCCGCCGAAATGCGGGTGGGCAGGACGCCGTTGACGATCAAGGTGCCGGTTTTGGCCAGCCGCCAGCCGGCCTTGACGCAGGGCCCCGACGGTACGTCCTCGGCCACCACGTTGATCCGGCCCTGTCCATAGATGGTGCGCAACGCGCCGCCCAGCGCGTGGAACGGCGGTGGGTTTCCCCCCTTGGCGGCGGCCTGCATCTGGGCGACCAGCAGGTCGGTGGGGTCGCCGGCATTGTTTTCGGCATCCATCAACAGCCACAGCGCCAACCCGCCGCCCAGGGCGATGGCGGTCAGGCCCAGGCCCAGCACCGTCGGATTGACCCGGTGCGGATGGGAAAGCGGACGTTTGCTCGCCGCCGGTTTGGGGGTCAGGGTTCTGCTGGCCATCTGAGCCTCGTCACAGAGCTCTGCGTCTAACATAGAAGCAGAGCTCTGTGCGCATCATAGACCGATTTGTGGTGAAGATGTGGAGAATTCGAGTCCGCCGGGGTAAGCTGCGCCATGCCTATTCGATTGCTTCCCCCGACCCTGGTCAATCAGATCGCCGCCGGCGAGGTTGTGGAACGTCCCGCCTCGGCCATCAAGGAATTGGTGGAAAACGCGCTCGACGCCGGGTCCAGCCGCGTCGACGTGGTGGTGGCGGAAGGCGGCCAGGCGCTGATCAGCGTCACCGACGACGGCTGCGGCATGGAGCCCGGGCAACTGGAGCTGGCGGTGGAACGCCACGCCACCTCGAAGTTGCCCGACGACGATCTGGTCCATATCCGCCATCTGGGTTTCCGCGGCGAGGCGCTGCCGTCCATCGGTTCGGTGGCGCGGCTGACCTTGACCTCGCGGCCCAGGGGTGCCGATTCCGCCTGGTCCCTCAGTGTCGAAGGCGGGGTCAAGGGGCAACCGGTCCCTGCCGCCCATCCGCCGGGAACCCGCGTGGAAGTGCGCGACCTGTTCTTCGCCACCCCGGCGCGGCTGAAGTTCCTGAAGGCGCCGCGCACCGAACTGAGCCATGCGGTGGACGTGCTGGAACGTCTGGCCATGGCCCATCCGCACGTCGCCTTCTCGTTGTCCGACGGCGCCCGCTCGGTGCTGAAGCTTGCCGCCCACAAGGGGGATCGGGCGCAGGCCTTGTTGGCCCGCCTGGGGGCCATCATCGGCCGCGACTTCCAGGACAACGCGGTGGAACTGGACGCCGAGCGCGACGGCGTGCGGCTGACCGGCTGGGCCGGCTTGCCCACCTTCAACAAGGGCACCAGCGCTTATCAGTATCTGTTCGTCAACGGCCGGCCGGTGAAGGACCGTCTGGTCATCGGCGCCGTCAAGGGGGCCTATCAGGACGTGCTGTCCCATGACCGCCATCCGGTGGTGGCGCTGTTCGTCGACGTGCCCGCCGACGCTGTTGACGTCAACGTCCATCCCGCCAAGTCGGAAGTGCGTTTCCGCGAAGCCGGGCTGGTGCGCGGGCTGATCGTTTCCGCCATCCGCCACGCCCTGGCCGCGGCTGGCCACCGCACCGCGTCTACGGTCAGCGGCGCCGCCTTGGGGGCGTTGGGGGCCGCCGCCGCGCAACGTCCCAGCAGCGCCTATCAATGGCAGCCGTCAGGCCCGCGCCCCAGCCAGGGACAGATCTGGCAATCCATCGCCGCCCAGGCGCCCATGTCGGGATTGGCGGAATCCATTCCCGGCCTGCATCTGCCGCCCCAGGCACCGGTCCCTGAACCGGCGGCGCCGGAAGTCATGGATTTTCCCCTGGGGGCGGCGCGGGCACAGCTGCACGACACCTATATCGTCGCCGAAACACGGGACGGGATGATCATCGTCGACCAGCACGCCGCCCATGAACGTCTGGTGCTGGAGCGCATGCGCCTGGCCATGGCGGAAGGCGGCGTCAGGACCCAGGCGCTGTTGCTGCCGGAAGTGGTGGAACTGGGCGAGGCCGGGGCCAACCGGGTGGCCGAGGCGGCGGAGATTCTGGCCGAGATCGGCCTGGTGGTGGAAGGTTTCGGTTCGGGGGCGGTGGTGGTGCGCGAAACCCCGGCCATCCTGGGGGAATGCGACGTGCAATCCATGATCCGCGATCTGGCCGACGACCTGGCGGAATGGGGCGAGGCGCTGAAGCTGAAGGAAAAGCTGGTGGACGTCTGCGCCACCATGGCCTGTCACGGCTCGGTCCGCGCCGGCCGCCGCCTGTCCATCGCCGAGATGAACGCGCTTTTGCGCCAGATGGAGGCGACGCCGCTTTCTGGTCAGTGCAACCACGGCCGCCCCACCCATGTCACCTTGGGTCTGAACGATATCGAGAAATTGTTCGGGCGCCGCTGATCCGTCGTTTCACTAAAAGAAAACCGCCCGGCCTGGGGGCCGGCCCTTCCGTAAAAGAAAACCGCCCGGCCTGGGGGCCGGGCGGGGAGTGACAGCCGTCAGCGCGGACAGACGGTGTCAATCTTCGGTGGCGTTGCCGTCCAGATCGCCGGGACCGCCGGCCAAGGCTTCGGCCACCAGACCGGCATTGGCGCGGATGGTCGCTTCGATCTCGGCGGCCATGGCCGGATTGTCGCGCATGAACTGCTTGGCGTTTTCGCGGCCCTGGCCGACACGGGTGGAATTGTACGAGAACCAGGCGCCCGACTTTTCCACCACATTGGCCTTGACGCCCAGATCGATCAATTCGCCGGTCTTGGACACGCCTTCGCCATACATGATGTCGAAATCCACCACCTTGAACGGCGGCGCCAGCTTGTTCTTGACCACTTTCACGCGGGTCTGGTTGCCGACCACTTCGTCGCGGTCCTTGATGGCGCCGACGCGGCGGATTTCCAAGCGGATGGAGGCATAGAACTTCAGCGCGTTGCCGCCGGTGGTGGTTTCCGGGTTGCCGAACATGACGCCGATCTTCATGCGGATCTGGTTGATGAAGATGACGATGGTCTTGGACTTGGACACCGAGCCGGTCAGCTTGCGCAAGGCTTGGCTCATCAGGCGGGCGTGCAGGCCCACATGGCTGTCGCCCATTTCGCCTTCCAGTTCGGCACGCGGCACCAGGGCGGCCACCGAGTCCACCACCAGCACGTCCACGGCGCCGGATCGGACCAGGGTGTCGGCGATTTCCAACGCCTGTTCGCCGGCATCGGGCTGGCTGATCAGCAGGTCGTCCAGGTTGACGCCCAGCTTCTTGGCATAGGTGGGGTCGAGCGCGTGTTCGGCGTCGATGAAGGCGCAGGTGCCGCCCTTCTTCTGGGCTTCGGCCAGGACGTGGAGCGCCAGGGTGGTCTTACCCGAGCTTTCCGGCCCATAAATCTCGATGATGCGGCCACGCGGCAGGCCGCCGATGCCAAGGGCGATGTCCAGGCCCAGCGAGCCGGTGGAGACCACTTCGGTCTCGACGGTTTCCTTTTGCCCCATCTTCATGATGGAGCCCTTGCCGAACGCCCGCTCGATCTGGCTGACGGCGGCTTCCAGTGCCTTTTGACGATCCATGGTGTCCTTATCCACGAGACGCAACGCAGCCTGAGACATGGCGGCCCCCTTGGTTTATCCCGCTTGGGCGGGTGATGCAATGTGCTTCCTGCATCCCAAGGTACACGCTCTTAATGAGAACGCAACAAGAATGTTCGCGTTTGTTCCTATTTAATTCGCTTCAAGTTCCATCCATGACCCGTTTCACCGTCTCGGCCAATTGTTTCAGCGAGAACGGCTTGGGCAGGAAGTGGATGCCGGCGTCGGGGTCGATGCCGTTCCTGGCCACGTCTTCCGAATAGCCGGAAATCAGGATCAGCTTGATCAGGGGACGTTCCATGCGCACCAGCTTGGCCAGCGTCACGCCGTCCATGCCGGGCATCACCACGTCGGAAATCAGCACGTCGATTCCTTGTTCCGAACGCAGCACGTCCAGCGCCTGTTCGCCCGATCGCGCTTCGATCACCTTGTAGCCCTTGTTCTTCAGTGCCCTGGTGCCGAACATGCGCACCGCGTCCTCGTCTTCCACCAGCAAGATGGTGCCCGACCCGGTCAGGTCGGCGGATTCCGGGGCGGCGGCCACCTTCTTGGTCTCCATGGCCGGTTCCGCCTCGATGCGCGGCAGATAGATGGCGAAGGTGGCGCCTTGGCCCAACTCGCTGTCCACCACCACGAAGCCGTCGGTCTGGCGCACGATGCCATAGACGGTGGACAGCCCCAGCCCGGTGCCGGCGCCCACTTCCTTGGTGGAAAAGAACGGCTCGAAGATGCGGCCCAGATGTTCGCGGGCGATGCCGGTGCCGGTGTCGGCCACCTCGATCAACACGTATTGACCGGCGGGCATCAGTTCGGGGCCGCGCTGCACCGGCTGGTCGACGGTGACGGAATTGGTGCGGATGGTGAGCGTTCCGCCGCCCGGCATGGCGTCGCGGGCGTTGACCGCCAGATTGATGATCACCTGGTCGAACTGGCCGGGATCGACGCGCACCAGTCCCAATTGGCGGCCGTGCACCAGCTTCAGTTCGATGGTTTCGCCCAGCAGCCGACGCAGCAGGGTGGACAGGTCGGCCAGGGCGTCGGTGACGTTCAACAGGCGCGGCTGCAGGGCCTGACGGCGCGAGAAGGCCAGCAACTGGCGCACCAGGCTGGCGGCGCGGTTGGCGTTCTGGCGGATCTGCATGATGTCGGCGAAGCTGGGATCGCCGGCGCCGTGACGCTGCAGCAGCAGGTCGCAGAAGCCGATCATGGCGGTCAGCAGGTTGTTGAAATCATGGGCGACACCCCCGGCCAGCTGGCCCATGGCCTGCATCTTCTGGCTTTGGGCGAACTGGACTTCCAGGTTGCGTTGCTCGGTGGCGTCGATGAAGTGGACGATCAGGCCGGAAATCGCCCCGTCTTCGTGGGTGGGGCTGACGAACAACTGGGCGATCAGGTCGCGCCGCCCCTTGAGCCGCACATCCAAATGGGCGCCGGGCAGCGATCCGGACAAAACGCGGTTCAATTGCTCGGCGGCCCCATCTTGTTGTTCGACGGCGATGTAGTCGGCCAACAGACGCCCGGCCATGGCGTCGTGGTCGATACCCATCATGGCCTGCAGGGCCAGGTTGCAGGCACCGATGGTGCCGTCCTGCTCGATCAGGGCGATGCCGACGGGGGCGTCGTCGAACAGCCAGCGGAAGCGCCGTTCGGCGCTGCGCAGCGCCCGTTCCCACTGATGTTCGGGCACCATGTCGCGCACCACCACCGAGCGGGTGCGGATCTCGCCGCCTTCGTCGAACACCGAATGGGCCAGCATGGCCTGGAACACTTCGCCGCCACGGCCCATCAGCCGCAATTCGACGCGTTCCTCCTCGGGGTCGGGGGTCAGGCCCAGCACGTCTTCCAGGGAATGGCCGATCAGTTCCGACGGCGTGCCGCCCAGCCATTCGGCCAAACGGTGGTTGGCGGTGCGGATGATGCCGTCGGAATCGGCGCAATAGATGCCGACGGGAAGAAAATCGATGAAGTCGGACAGCCATTCGTTGTCGCGGCGCAGCGTTTCCTCGATGGCGCGTCTGGCGCTGACGTCTTCGGCGAACCACGCCACCGCCGAGGGGCCGGCAGGGCGCACCTCCACGGCGAACCATTCGCGGCCCCCGGTGGTGGCGATCAGCGATATCTCGGCCTTGCGGGCGGCGCCGACCAAGGCGGCGGCGGCCAGGCGGTCAAGGTCGTCCAAGGCGCGGTCGTCGCCCTGGGCCCGGTCGACCAGCGGCGCCAGGGGGGAATCGGGCGGCCCAAGCAGGCGCCGGGCCAGGGCGTTGCGGAACAGTTCCTCGCCCTGGCCGGTGACCACCAGACAGGCGCGGGTTTCCGAATCCAGCGCCAAGGCCAGGGCAGCGGCGTGATGGGCGGCCACACGGTCGCGGCGCCAGCGTCCGGCCAGCACGATACCCGAAATCAAGGCGACGGCCGCCGCTGCCGCCATGGCCGGGGCCAAGCTGCCGCCTTCGGCGATCGCCATCCCCGCCAGCGCCGTCACCGCCGCCCCCAGGGTCCAGGGCAGCGGGCTCAGCGTGATCCTAACGGCCACCTTTGCCCTTCAGACGCATGACATAGCCAATGATTTCCGCCACCGCCTTGTAATGTTCGGGCGGGATTTCGTGATCCAGCTCGACGGCGGCGTAAAGCGCGCGGGCCACCGGCGGGTTTTCGACGATGGGGACGTCGTGTTCGTCGGCCAGGTCGCGGATACGCTTGGCGATCAGGTCGACGCCCTTGGCCACCAGCACCGGGGCGCTCATGGCGTCGATGTCGTATTTCAGCGCCACCGCGTAATGGGTGGGGTTGGTGATCACCACGTCGGCCTTGGGGACGGCGGCCATCATGCGTTTCCTGGCACGCTGGATGCGCAGCGACTTGATCTTGGCCTTGACCTGGGGGTCGCCTTCCTGCTGCTTGTGCTCGTCCTTGACCTCCTGCTTGGTCATCTTCATCTTTTCCATCCAGCGGTAACGCTGGAACAGGTAGTCGCCGACGGCCAGCACGAACACCATCATCAAGGTGATCAGGATCATCCAGTAGATCTTGTCCGAGATGTAGTCCAGGATGGCCATCAGGTCCAAGGTGGCCAGATTCTGGAACTCGGCGATGCTGCCCCAGAACACCCAGCCCAAAAGCATGGCCAGCACCGACAGCTTGATCAACTGCTTGACCAGTTCCATCAACTGGGTGGCCGAGATGATGCGCTTGACCCCTTCCAGGGGATTCAGCTTGGCGAAATTGGGCGCCAGCTTCTTGGGGACCCACAAGAACCCCTTGGTCTGGGCGATGGACCCCAAGATGGCCAAGGCTATGACCAGGGCGAAAGGCGCCGCCATGGCGACCGCCGTCCCCAAGGCCAGATGCAGCAGCAATTCGGCCAGACCATCCTTGCCCACCTCGATCATGTGGGGCTGGGTGATGAAAGGCTCGATGGTCGCCTTGATGCGGCTGGCCATGCCCGGGGCCAGCATGCCCACCATGATGATGCCCAGGACCAGGGACATCATCGCCTTGACCTCCATGGTCTGGGGCATGTTGCCTTCGTTGCGCGCCTCTTGCAGGCGTTTGCCTGTTGGCTCTTCTGTTTTGTCGTCTGAATCTTCGGCCATGGGCTAGCTCGGCAACAGGAACGGGTAAAGCCCTTGTTCGAACCAGCGCAGGAACAACAGGATCAACAGCGGCAGGGCGACCATCAGCATCCACAAGCCGCCCGCCACCTGCAAGGGCAGAGCGATGAAAAACACCTGAATCTGCGGGGACATGCGCGACATCAGGCCCAAGGCGACGTTGTAGATGATGCCGAAGGCCAAAAGCGGCGCCGCCAGTTGCAGGGCGAAGTTGAAGGCCGCCGACAACAGCTTGGACAGGGTCTCGGCGAAGTCGTTCAGGGGCAGCGGCTGGCCGGGGACGATGACGGCATAGGAATCGGTGACCGCGCGCAGCATCAGGTGATGCAGGTCGGTGGTGAAGATGGCGACCAGGGCGACGTTGGACAAAAAGGCGGTGATGGTCGAGCTTTGCTGTTCGGCCACCGTGTCGAAGGAAAAAGCGTTGGTCAGGCCGATCTGAAAGCCGATGAAGGTGCCGGCGACGTTCAGGGTGCTCATCAAGGTCTGGGTCAGGATGCCCAGATAAAGCCCGATCATGGCTTCCGAGCCGAACAAGAACACCAGGCCGGACAGGCGGGTGGGCAAGGGCGGCAGCGACGCCCCCACCACCGGCAGCATCACCAGGGAAATGGCCAGGGCCAGGATCAGACGGATGCGGTTGGCCACCAACTGGCCGCCGAAGCCGGGCAGCACGATCATGGCCGTGCCGATGCGGGTGAAGATCAGGAAGAAACGATAGATGTCGAGGGTCAGGATCTCGTTCAGCACGCCGTCGTTTCCCCCGCTGCGGCGCCCCTGGCCGCGGCTTTCATCCGCCGCCGGTGATGACGCGGTCCAGCATGGCCTTCCAGAAGTCGGTCATCTGGCCCAGCATGAAGGGCAGGAACAAGATGATGGAGGCGAAGACCAGCAGGACCTTGGGCACGAAGGTCAGGGTCATTTCCTGGATCTGGGTGACGGTCTGCAGGATGGACACCACCAAGCCGACGGCCAGGCCGGTCAAAAGCGGGGGCGCTGCGACGAAGATCAGCGTCGAGATGGCGTCGCGGGCGATGTCGATCAGTTCGGGTTCGGTCATGGTTTCAACCTTGGCCGGTCCCGATCAGATGGGCATCTGCAGGATTTCCTTGTAGGCGTTGATCACCTTGTCGCGCACGGCGACCACGGTTTCCAGGGTCATCTCGGCGTTGTTGACGGCGGCGACCACTTCGCGGATGTCGGCCTTGCCGGCGATGGCGGCGGCGGACTGGGCCTCGCCCGCCTTCAAGGAGTTCATGGAGACCTTGGCCGCGTCCTTCAGCACGCTGGCGAAGTCGCTGCCCGGCGCCGGGGCGGGATTGTCGCGCGCTTCCATGCCTTCGGCCGAAGGCAGCTTGGCGAAGGCGGCATAGGCGTTGACGGCGTCGGCGATACGGGTCATGGCGGCAAATCCTTAAAGGGGCCGGTTACTGGCGCAGCATGTCGACGGTCTTCGACAGCAGCTGACGCGACGATTCTATCACGTTCATGTTGGCTTCGTAACTGCGCTGGGCTTCGCGCATGTCCATCATCTCGATCAACGGGTTGACGTTGGGAGCCAACACATAGCCGTCGCGGTCGGCGGCCGGATGCTTGGGGTCGTAGCGGCGCTGGAACTCGGCCGAATCGGGGCGCACCTTGTCGACCTTGACGCCGGTATAGCCGTTGGCGCGGTCCAGTTCGCTTTTGAAGGTGACGACCTTGCGCTTGTAGGGGGTGCCGTCGGGGGTCTGGGCCAGCGAATCGGCGTTGGCCAGGTTTTCCGAGATGACGCGCAGGCGTTCGGACTGGGCCTTCATGCCGGTGATGGCGATCTTCGAGGCTTTTTGCAGTTCGTCCATGGCTTACTTGCCCAAAGCGAGTTTGATCAGTTTGAACTGGCGCTGGAACAGGTTGGCGGCCATTTCATAGGCGGTCTTGGCTTCGCCCACCTTGGCCATCTGTTCTTCCAGCACCACGGCGTTGCCATCAGGCGAGGATTCGAAGGTCTTCTTCGTGTCCACCACCTTCTGCTCGTCGCGCATCTGCGGCACGATGTGGGACGCGTTGGTGGCCTTGATCTGCACCGACGGCACCGCTTCACCCAGCGCGTCCTTGAAATTATAGGGCTTCAGGTCCTGGGGGATGTATTTGGGCGTGTTGGCATTGGCGATGTTCTCGGACAGCACCTCTTGGCGCCGTGCGACCCAATCCATGCGGCTTTGCGCCAGGTTAACCAATGTCAGCTTGTCGTACATCTTGGACCTCGTGTCCCTGATCGTCGGCCAGTATGGGCACCGTGGCTTTAAGAAACGGTGAATCGATTCGCTTCCAAGGGCTTAACCTGATTTTAAAGCGCCGCCCGCCAGACTTTCCCGGACATTGTGTATCGGAAAGGCATGGGTATGGGCGAAGGCCGGGACCTGTGGGACGAAGCTGCCGAAACGGCCAAGCCTGCCGGCGAAGCACCGGCCGTGCCCGCGCGTCCGGCGGTGGCGGTCGCCTTGCAATACGACCCCGGCCAGGACGACGCCCCGGTGGTCACCGCCTCGGGCAAGGGGGCCTTGGCCGAACAAATTCTGCAACTGGCCTTCGCCAACGGCGTCAAGGTGCGCACCGATCCCGATCTGGCCCAGGTTCTGGCCGCCGTCGAAGTGGACACCGTCATCCCGCTGGAAGCCTTCGCCGCCGTCGCCGAAATCCTGGCCTATGTCTACCGCGCCAACGGCAAGATGCCGCAGGTGATCGCCGACGGCGCCGCCGCCCTGGCCCAGGGACAAAGCAACGGGGGGATGGCATGAGCGTGCCCCGTCAGGTCAGCCAGGACCTGGAAAAGGCGTCGTCCATGGTGATGACCGCCAGACGTCTGCTGGCCACCGGCACCACCATCGACCTGACCGCCTTGGAAGGCCGCATCAAAGGGGTTTGCGACCAAGTGGTGGAACTGCCGCGCGACTTGGGCAAGGGGCTGATCCCGGCATTGGAAAAGCTGATCGGCGACCTGGACCGTCTGGCCGAGATGGTGGCTGAACGCATGGATCCCCCAGGGGCCGTGGCGCCCGTGCCGGGAAGGACGATCGATGGAAATGAGTGATTACCTGCGGACGGTTTCGGCCCTGGTTCTGGTGCTGGGGCTGATCCTGGGGCTGTTGTGGCTCTTGCGCAGGATCGGTGTTCCCGGCATGGTTCCGGCGCGCCAAGCCAGCCGCCGCCTGTCGGTGGTGGAAAGCTTGGCGCTGGACGGGCGACGCCGGCTGGTCCTGGTGCGTCGCGACGGCCAGGAACACCTGCTGCTGCTGGGCAACACCGCCGACCTGGTGGTGGAAACCGCTATCGACAAAGGGACGGCGCCGGCGCCGGCCCAGGAGGACACGGTATGAGGCGCAATTGGCTGTTGCTGGCGGCATTGGCCGTCCTGGCCCTGGTGGCGGCGGACGCGCCGGCCTGGGCGCAAAGCCTGACCTTGGACCTGGGTGTCGGCGGCGGCGGCGGGAACCCCAATTCGACGACCCTGAAGGTCGTGCAATTGGTGGCGCTGACCACCGTGCTGACGGTGGCGCCGTCGATTTTGATCATGGTGACGTCGTTCACCCGCATCGTCATCGTCTTCGGTTTCTTGCGCCAAGCCCTGGGCACCATGCAAAGTCCGCCCAACATGGTGCTGGTGTCGCTGGCCATGTTCCTGACCGCCTTCATCATGGCGCCGACCTTGGAACAATCCTGGAATGACGGGGTGCAGCCCTATGTGGAAGGCCACCTGGAGGAAGGCCCGGCCTTCGAGGCGGCGGTCAAGCCCATCCAGATCTTCATGCTGCGCCATGTGCGCGACCAGGACCTGCAACTGTTCATGGACCTGTCGCGCAGCCCGGAAGTGACCAAGCGCGAGGACGTGGCGCTGAAGGCCTTGATCCCCGCCTTCATGATCAGCGAATTGCGCCGCGCCTTCGAAATCGGCTTTCTGATCTTTCTGCCCTTCATCGTCATCGACATGGTCATCGCCTCGGTGCTGATGAGCATGGGCATGATGATGCTGCCCCCGGCCCAGGTGGCGCTGCCGTTCAAGCTGATCTTCTTCGTGCTGGTGGACGGTTGGTACATGGTGGTGGGCTCGCTTGTGCAAAGTTTCGGCGGCGCCTGACGCCACCAAACAAGGAAGACCGCATCCGATGAAGGTTGCCGTTCTCGCGCTGCTGTTGGTTCTGGGCGGGTGCGCCGTGCTGGACACCCCGGCCGACTCCGCGTCACCGCCAACCGCGCCTGATGCGGTCAAGCCGCCACCGCCACCGCGTCCCGCCACGCCGGTTCCGGCCCGTGTGGATCCCGCCCGTCTGCAAGGCATCAGCGGCGAGCAGGCGGTGGCCATGCTGGGGCGTCCCCAGGCCGACGAGCCGCAGCAACTGGGCCGTCTGTGGCGTTGGCGCAAGGGGGCTTGCGTTCTGACCCTGGCGCTTTATCCCGAAGTTCAGGGCGGTGGTCTGCGGGTGGTGGCCAGTGATTTCACCGGGACCAGCGATCCCGGGGCCTGCCTGGGCGCGATGACCCGACCGGGGGCCGGCGATGGCCGATGAGACCACGCCCCTGATCGGTATCGTCGACGACGATCCGTTGTTTCGCGAAACCTTGGCCGGCAATCTGGGCGACGTGGGCTACCGGGTGGCGGAATGGCCCGACGGCGAAACCTTTCTGGCGCAGTTTTCCGAAACCAGCGGCCTTGATCTGGTGCTGCTGGACTGGAAGATGCCCGGCCTGAACGGCATCGACGTGCTGCGGCGCATGCGGGCGGTGTCGGCGGAACCGCCGGTGATCTTCCTGACCGTGCTGTCGGAACAGATTTTCGAGGAAGCGGCGCTGATGGGCGGCGCGGTGGATTTCATCGAGAAGTCGCGCAGCTTCACCATCGTCGCCAAACGCATCGAGCTGATCCTGGCCGGCCGCCGGGCCGAGGAAACCGCCGCGCCCCCCAGCCAGTTGGTTGTGGGGGATCTCAGCCTGGATCTGGACAGCCGTCGCGCCCGCTGGCGCGGCAAGCCGGTGGAGCTGACGCTGTCGGAATTCGCCCTGGCTCACGCCTTGGCGTCCAAACCGGGGCGCGACGTCGGCTATCGCGACTTGCACGAAGCCTGTCGCGGCAAGGGTTTTCATGCGGGGTCGGGCGAGGACGGCTATCGCGCCAATGTGCGCGCCGCAGTGAAGCGTCTACGGGAAAAGTTCAAGGCGGTGGACCCGGACTTCGACGCCATCGGCAATTATCCGGGCTTCGGCTACAATTGGGGCGGCGCCCATGGCGACGCTGACTAAGCGGCTTCGGCGGCTGAACCAATCCTTCGCCGCCAAGCTGGCGGTGGCCGCCTTGTTGTTCGCGGTGGCGCCGATCCTGGTTTACCAGCGTCTGGCGGCGGCCGAGGATCAGCGCAACGCGCTGCTGCTGCGTCTGGCCCAGGAACAGGGACGGCTGGCCGGCGAGGCGGTGCTGCCGCTTTTGGACAGCTTCACCGTGCGCACCGCGTCGGTGCTGGAACCGGCGCTGCGGCGGCTGACCGGCGACGGGCTGGGGCTGAAGGTGCTGTTCCGTCCCAAGGGATCGACGGATTTCCTGTTCATCGCCTCGGCCCCGGAAAGCGACCCAGGGAACGCCCAGGCGCTGATGGGGCAACTGGTCTCGGCCGGTGTCCTGGACCGGTTGACGCAATCGTGCCAGGGCGCCAGCCCGGCGGCCCTGCGTCTGCCCCGTCCGGGGGGCGAGGACGAGTTCCTGACCCAGGTCAGTTCACGGGCGGTGAATTCGGGGTGTTGGGCGGTGCTGACCGTCCAGGACACCGCCGCCCTTCCGCGCGGGCTGACCGGCGAGCCGTTCTGGCGCACCCCCCAGGTGCAGGCGGCGGCGGCCATCTATGTGATCCTGGCGGTATTGGTGCTGTCGCTGTTCACCGACGTGTGGCGGGGCCTGCGCCATTTCCGCCAGGCGGCGCGGCGGCAACTGGCCGGCGAGGGCCAAGCCAGCTTTGTCCGCCAGAACAGCTTGACCGAATTGGCTGAGGTGGCGATGGGCATCGACACCCTGCTGGCGGCGCGCCGCCAAGCCGAAGCCTTGTTGCGGCAGGTGTCGGAAGAAAACGCCCATGCCCTGAAAGGCCCGCTGGCGGTGATCGCCCAATCGTTGGAACCGGTGCGCCGGGCGGTGCCCGCCGACAACGTGCGGGCCGGCCGGGCATTGGACATCATCGCCGCCTCGGTGGAAAAGCTGGACTCTTTGGTGTCGGCGGCACGGCGTGTCGACCGTGCCATCGCCCAGGTGATGGAACGTCCGCGTCGGCCGGTGGACTGGTCGCGGCTGATGGACACCCTATGCCACGGCACCGCCCGTCTGGCCGAAGATCGGGGATTGCGGCTGGAAACCGCCATCACCCCGGATATCACCGTTCTGGGCAGCGCCGAGATGTTGGAAACCCAGGCCGAGAACCTGTTGGACAACGCCATGGATTTTGCCCCCGCCGGCAGCGCCGTGGAAGTGCGGCTGGAACGGCGCGGCCACAACGCCTGTCTGGTGGTGCGCGATCATGGTCCCGGAATCGACCCCGACCGGCTGGAAGCGGTGTTCGAACGCCACCTCAGCAGCCGTGACGGCGACGGCAGCCATTACGGACTGGGGCTGTGGGTGGTGCGCCGCAATGCCGAAGCCATGGGCGGCCGTGCCTGGGCCGAAAACCATGGGTCGGGTGGGTTGGCGGTGTCGGTGGAAATCCCGCTGGGATCGTCACCGGGCTAAGGCCGTGCCCTTTGAAACGATCGATTGCCTTCCTTCATGGGCCGGGCGGTATCAACCTCGCCGCCGCCTGACGGATCACCTGATCCAGATCGGCCAGTGGCGCCAGGGGGCCGGCGGTCAGCATCAGGTTGTCCACCAGGCCGAAATCCTCGACCACCATGCCGTGAACCTGGCAAAAGGCGCGGCCGTCTTCGTCCTTTTGATGCTCGACCCGTTCGATATAGGGGCGGGTGTCCTCGCACCAGGAAAAAACCGGCTTGCCCAGGGCTTCGGCATAGCCCATCTCCCACGCCGTGCCGGCATCGGCACCGGGGCCGCGAAACGGCGAGATGCAGGCGATCACCGCGTCGCATTGCTTGATCTTGTCCACATTGGCCTGACGGATGGCGGCGGCCTGTTCGGCCAGGGGCAGGCCCTGCCAATCGGCTTCGCCATCCAGGGGGGCGACGCCAAGCAGGCCGTTTTCGGCGCAGATTTCCTTCATGTACTGGAAAAGCGCCTTGGCCGCCGGGTGGAAGACGGCGGGGCCGGCCAGATAGACCTTGGGCTTGTCGGACATCATCTTCCCTTTCGTCACAGGCCAAGAATGCGGTGGCGGACATCGCCGTCGGCCAGTTGGGCCGAAGTTCCGGTCCACGACACCGTGCCCTTTTCCAGCACCACGTGGCGTTGCGCCAGGGCCAGCAAGGACTCGATGTTCTTGTCGATGACCAGGATCGACAATCGGCCTGCGGCCAGTTGTCGGATGGCCGACCAGATCTGTTCGCGGATCAACGGCGCCAAGCCTTCGGTGGCTTCGTCCAGGATCAGCAGCGATGGATTGGTCATCAGGGCGCGGCCGACGGCGACCATTTGCTGTTCGCCCCCCGACAGGTTCGCGGCCATGCGATCGCGCAGATTGGCCAGCGCCGGGAACAGGGCGTAGACCCTGTCTTCGGTCCAGCCCTCGCCGCTGCGGGGGATGGCGGTGGCCACCAGATTTTCCCGCACCGTCAGATTGGGAAAGACGCGGCGGCCTTCGGGGACCAGACCGATGCCGGCGCGGGCCACCAGATGGGCCGGCTTGCCGGAAATCACCTGACCTTGGAAACGGATGGTGCCACGGCGCGGCGTCAGCAATCCGGCGATGGAGTCCACCGTGGTGCTTTTGCCCATGCCGTTGCGGCCCAGCAGCGCCACCACTTCGCCCTCATTGATGCTGAACGACACTCCGAACAGGGCCTGGGCGTCGCCGTGGAAGGTCTCGATGGCGTCGATTTCCAGCATCAGCGGTCCTCGCCCAGATAGGCCTGGCGCACCTGTTCGTCGGCGCGGATGGCGTCGGGGGTGCCGCTGGCGATCACCGCGCCATAGACCAGCACCGAAATGCGGTCGGCCAGTTGGAACACCGCGTCCATGTCGTGTTCCACCAGCAAGATGGTGCGCTCGCCCTTCAGGCTGGCCAGCAGTTCCACCATGCGCAAGCCGTCGTCGGGGCCCATGCCGGCCATGGGTTCGTCCAGCAGCAGCATGACGGGGTCGCCGGCCAGGGCCATGGCCAGTTCCAGCTGGCGGCGTTCGCCGTGGGATAGGGCCGAGGCCGGGTCGCGGGCGCGATCGGCCAGCCCCACCCGTTCCAACGCTGACAACGCCGGCCCGGTCAGCGCCGTGTCGCCAAGCGCCGGCCGCCAGAAGCGGAAGGAATGGCCCTGATGGGCCTGCACCGCCAAGGTTACGTTGGCCAGCACGCTGAAGGTCTTGAAGATGGACGTGATCTGGAACGAGCGGGCCAGTCCCAGACGGGCGCGGCGATGCACGTGCAGGCCGGTCACGTCGTGGCCGTCGAAATGGATGCGGCCCGCATCGGGGGCCATTTCGCCCGACAACTGGCCGATCAGGGTGCTTTTGCCGGCGCCGTTGGGGCCGATCAGCGCATGCAGGTGACCGCGTTCCACCTGCAGGTCCACATGGTTGGTGGCGACGACGCCGCCAAAACGTTTGACCAGTCCCTTTGTGTGCAGCAACGGTTCAGTCATGATCACGACGCCCCCGCAGCAATCCCCACAGGCCGCGTCGTGCTGAAAGCGCCAGCACCAGCAAAAGCGGCCCCAGGATCACCTGCCAATGTTGGGTCAGATCGGCCAGACCTTCCTCCAGCGCCATCAGCGCCACCGCCCCCAGCACCGGGCCGACCAACGACCCCATGCCGCCCAGGACCACCATGACCAGCAATTCGCCGGATTTCTGCCAGCTCATCAGCGCCGGGCTGGCGAATTCCGAGGCATTGGCCAACAGCGCCCCGGCCAGACCGCAGACCATGCCGGACAACACGAAAGCCGCCAGCTTGTAGCGGTAGGTGGGAAAGCCCAAGGCCCGCATGCGCCGTTCGTTGTCGCGCACGCCGCGCAGCACCATGCCGAAGCGGCTGGCGCGCAGGCGCAGAAGTGCGGCCAAGGCCACCACCAGAATGCCCAGGCACAGGTAATAGAAGGTTTGCGGATCGGACAGCTTCAGCCCCAAAAGCTCGCTGCGATTGTAAAGGGTGATGCCGTCGTCGCCGCCATAGGTCTTCAGGCCCCCGGCCAGATAAAACAGCATCTGGGCGAAGGCCAGGGTGATCATGATGAAATGCACACCCGAGGTGCGCAAGGAGATGGCGCCGATGCCCAGCGCCGTCAAACCCGAAAACACCATGGCCAGCGGCCAGACGATCAGGGCGTTCTCGCTGCCCGGCAGGCCGAAGGGCAGGGGCGAGCCGTCGAAGACATGCCAGGACCCAATGCCGACCACATAGGCGCCGACGCCCAGAAAGGCCGCGTGGCCGAAGCTGACCATGCCGCCCAAACCCATGACCAGATCTAAGGAAAGCGCGGCCAGGGCCATGATCAGCACGCGGGCGGCGAAACCCACATAGAATCCCTGACCCAAGGCGCCCAAAAGCGGCGGCAGGGCCAAAGCGACCACCAGCAGCAAGGCCAGGATCAGACGGGGACGAAGCTCAGGCGCCATAAAGCCCCTTTGGCCGCCAGGCCAGAACCAGAACCATCAACACATAGACGCTGCTTGACGCCAATGACGCGCCGATGCCGTCGGCCACCGCATTGCCAAACGCCCCGCGCAGCGCCACCGGCAGCACGGTGCGGGCCAAAGTGTCCACCAGCCCGACCAAAAGCGCGCCGACCAGGGCCCCCTTGACCGAGCCGATGCCGCCGATCACCACCACCACGAAGGCCAGGATCAGGATGCTTTCGCCCATGCCCACCTGCACCGACAACACGGTGCCGGCCATGCCGCCGGCCAGGGCGGCCAGACCGGCGCCCAGGCCGAAGACGATGGTGAACAGCTTGTCGATGTCCACCCCCAAGGCGCCAGCCATGGCGCGGTCACTGGCCCCGGCGCGCAGCCGCATGCCCAGACGGGTGCGCTGGATCAACAGGGCCAGGCCAGCGGCCACCGCCAAACCGGTGACCAGGATGGCCAGACGGAACTGCGGATAGGCCAGGCCGGGCAACAGTTCGACGGTGCCCGACAACATTTGGGGCGGCGACAGGAAGATGGGCTGCGCCCCCCAGATCATCCGCACCCCTTCATTGAAGAACATGATCAGGCCGAAAGTGGCCAGCACCTGATCCAGATGGTCGCGCTGGTAAAGCTTGCGGATGGCGATCCATTCCACCGCCATGCCGATCAACGCCGCCGCCGGAATGGCCAAGGCCAGGCCGACGAGATAACTGTCGAACCTGGCGCCGAAGGTGGCGGTCAGATAGGCGCCGACCATATAGAACGACCCATGCGACAGATGGATCACGTCCATGATGCCGAAAACCAGGGTCAGGCCGGCGGCCATCAGAAACAAGGTGACGCCGAGCTGAAGGCCGTTCAGCCCCTGCTCGGCAACCAGCTGGGTAATCACATGGAGCACTCGCCCACATAGGCGTCGCCGCGTTCGCTGAAGATGGGCGCCACCTTCTTGTTCATGTAGCGGCCCTGGGCATCCTTGACCACTTCACGCAGGAAGAAGTCCTGGATGGGGAAGTGGTTCTTGTTGAACTTGAAGGCGCCGCGCACCGACTTGAAATCGGCGGCCATCAGGGCCTTGCCCAAGGCGGCCTTGTCGTCCAGCTTGCCGCCCACCTTGCGGATGGCCGAATCCATCAGCAGGGCGGCGTCATAGGCTTGGCTGGCGTAGACGCTGGGCAGGCGGCCATAGGCGGCGACGAAGTCGGCGACGAACTTCTTGTTCTGGGGATTGTCCAGGTCGGGGCTCCACTGGGCGGTGTTCAGCGTGCCCAGCGCCGCGTCGCCCATGGCGGCCAAAGTGTCTTCCGAGAAGGTGAAGCCGGGGCCGAACAGCGGAATCTTGCCCTTCAATCCGGCCTGTTCCCATTGCTTGACGAAGTTCACGCCCATGCCGCCCGGATAGAACACATAGACGGCGTCAGGGGCTGCGGCCTTCAAGGTCGCCAGTTCGGCGGCGTAATCCAGCTGGTTGACGGTGGTGTAGACCTCGCCGGCGACGGCGCCGTCATAGAAGCGCTTGAAGCCGTTCAGGCCGTCCTTGCCCGCCGGGTAGTTGGGCGCCATCAGATAGACCTTCTTGAAGCCCTTGGCCTGGACGTAATGGCCCATGGCTTCGTGCTGGTTGTCGTTCTGATAGGCGGCCGAGAAGAAATACGGGCTGCATTGCTTGCCGGCCAGTTGCGACGGGCTGGCGTTGGCCGAGATGTAATAGGTCTGGGCGCGGTCGAAACCGGGCTGCACCGCCAGCATCAGGTTGGAAAAGATGATGCCGGTGGCGAAGTCGACCTTTTCCTTTTCGATCAGGCGGGTGGCGGCGTCCTTGGCGACGTCGGGCTTTTGCTGGTCGTCGATCTCGATGACCGTGGCCTTCAGTCCACCCAAGGAACCGCCCAGATTCTTGACCGCCAGGTTGAAGGCGTCGCGCACGTCGATACCCAAGCTGGAGCCGGGACCGGACAGGGTGGTCAACATGCCGACCTTGACCTCGCCGGACGCGGCGAAAGACGGCGCTGCGGCGGCCAGAAACCCGGCGATAACCAGTGACGATGCGGTGATGCGCGACATGTTGCTCCCCTTATGCCCTCGCGTTGGAAGCGGCCATGAAACCAGTTCGTTGCGAATGCGTCAAAATGAAATCCGCCCATCGGTCCTGGGGGCGGGACGGGGAAACCGGGAATTGCATACTGTGTAGGGTCCATGCCGGATGGCGCGATTGCGAAAATATCTTAGAAAGCGTCCAAAATTCCCCGCCATGGAGTTTTCAATGAGCGCGCTGCCCGACAACCTGCGGACAGAAATCCTGACTTTCGACCTGCACCACCGCTGGTTCCTGATCCTGTTCCGCCATCTGGAAGAAAACGTCCAGGCCGAACGGTGGGGCTTCGCCGACTGGGCGTGCGAGAAGGTCGGCCGTTATCTGCAGGTCCATAACGGCTGCGAGGAACATTCCATGCAGCGCTTCCAATACGACCGCGTCGACGAACACAAACGGGCCCACCAACATTTCGTCCGCCGCTGGGCCGGGATCAGCGACGACACCGCCAAGCGCCGGCTGGAACTGCGCGACGTCGCTGACTTCCGCCAGTCCCTGGTCGAACACATCGGCCGCGACGACCAGCGTTATTCCGATTATTTCGAGCGGTCGGGGTGGCTGTTGCAGGCCAACAACGTGTTGTGGCGGGACGGTTTGGCGCTGATGCCCTGACCCGGTTAACCGGGAGCCGTCTCTTCGCCTTCGACCAGGGACGTGCCCTTGGTCTCGTGGTGCAGGTGTTCGATGTGCTGTTCCGTGCATTGCAGGCTGCGCGGGCACAGGTTCTTCGACGCACATTTCAGCAGATTGATCAAATGGCGGACCCGATCGGATTGGTCCGCTGTTTCGCATGGCTTGTGCATGTCCGCCGCCCCAATGATGCACATGACTTCTGTATACATATTGAGGGTTTCATAGCGTGCTCGACAATTATCCGTGTGGATGTCGGGTGTTCGCCCGAGAGCGGACGTCGATCACAGCTTTGTCACAGCCTTCTCACCCCCTGGTCCCAGGTGTTGGCGTACCAAGGAAGGGCGCGGAACTTCCGTGCGGAAGACCACAGAAGGAAAGTCCCATGAACACCCGTCCCATGAAACCCGTCGTCGTCGCCCTGGTCCTGACCCTTGGTCTTTCGGCCTGCGCCGACATGACCAACCGTCAACAGCGCGCCCTGTCGGGCGGCGCCATCGGCGCGGCGGGCGGTGCCGCCATCGGTCTGATGACCGGCGGCGTGGTGACTGGCGCCTTGATCGGTGGTGGCGCCGGTGCCGCCATCGGCGCGCTGATGCCCGAAGACAAGAAACTGAACAAGTAACGCCCAATCCCGGGGAAGGAAATTCACCGGGATATGAAAAGGAGGCCGTCATGCAACGCAGCCTGGAACCTGATGGCGACCGCGACGTCGGTCTGTGGACCGCCTGGCTGATCCGCACCTTGGCCCGTGAGGTGCGCCCGGACCTGGGGGCGGTGACCTATCGCCCCGGTACGGCTCGCCCTGGCGCCGGCCTGCGCCGTGACCCGCCGGCCAAGCCGTCATGAGCGGCGATCTGGACATGGCCCGCGCCTCGGCCACCCTGAGCTGGGATCAATGGCTGGACTATCTGGACGCCCATCCGCCGCGTCAAAGCCGATTGGGTCTGCCCCGCGGCTTCGACATCTCCAATCCCGGCGACCTGGCCTGGCTGATGGACGCCGTTGACCATCTTTCCCTGGACCGGCCGCGACCTTCCCGCCCCCTCTGAACCGGCCGGTTCCTTCCCCCATGCCCGTGGCAACCGGGCATGGGGGAAACCTTTCATGAGATTCCGCCATGACAGCCATGCAGGCTGGGCGCCGTCGGCGATCCTTGCGCGTGTTATAATGTGCGCAAATCCCCCAAAGGGATTGGGCGATCACTTCATGCAGGAGGGAGCCATGGCAGACAAAGCCACCCGGCAAATGCCGACGCGTCAGCCGGTCCCCGCCGAGTCGGGCCGTCACCCGTTGATGGGCCTGCGCGACGAGGTCGACCGTCTGTTCGGAAGCTTCTTCCCCGCCGCGTTCGGGCGATCCCTGTTCGACCTGGACCCGTGGCGCCCCGGTGCCTTCCGCGTCATGAGCGACATGACGCCGCAGGTGGACGTCAAGGAACTGGCCGATCACTACGAAATCGCCGCCGAACTGCCTGGGGTGGAAGCCAAGGATGTGAAAGTGACCGTTGACCAGGGCATGCTGGACATCCGCGGCGAAAAGCATACCGAAACCGACACGGACAAAGGCGAGGTCCATCTGTCCGAACGCAGCTTCGGCTCGTTCGCCCGTGCCTTCCGGCTGCCCCAGGACGCCGATGCGGATGCCATCGGCGCCGAATTCGTCAATGGCGTGTTGACCGTCACGGTGCCCAAGCACGAAACCGCACCCAAGACGGTCAAGGATATCGAGATCAAGGCCCATTGACCGGGTCTTGGTCCCATGGATCCCAGTCGGGCGGTTCGCCCCCCCACTATTGCAAGTCGCCCGGCGGGACGCCCCCTTCCCCTGAACAAGGGGAGGGGGGCACTTGTTTCCAATTGCCAGTACCCCTGCTGGGGTTCATGCTTTTCGGCGGATCCAACCATAAAGCACAACAGGGGGAGCCATGTCCGTAGAAGCAATCCTGAAAACCAAGGGCAGCAACGTTTTCACCATCCGCCCGGAACATGCGGTGGCCGATGCCGCCGCGCTGATGACGGCCAAGAAAGTGGGTGTCGCCGTGGTCTGCGACGCCAAGGGGACCGTGGTGGGCGTGGTGTCGGAACGCGACATCGTGTCCGGTATCACCCAATTCGGCAAAGGCGTCATCGACATGCCGGTGCGCAACATCATGTCCAGTCCGGTTCTGTCCTGCGGGCCGACGGATTCGGTCAAGCACATCATGGAAGTCATGACCGACCGCCGCATCCGCCATCTGCCGGTGGTGGACAAGGGCGAACTGATGGGCATGGTGTCCATCGGCGACGCGGTGAATTTCCGTTTGCGGGAAGCGCAGATGGAATCGGCCGTGCTGCGCGACATCGCCGTCACCCGCTGAAATCCGGCCTTGCAGCAAAAAGGGCGCATCCAGGGGGTGCGCCCTTTTTCATGACCGGATGACATTTTTGTGCAGTGCACAAAAATCCCTTGCTTTTGCCGGTGGGTCGGGTATTCTGTGCCCATGTTGCACTGCACAACGGCCTTTGAGGCGGTTGTCCAACCCAAGACCCAAAGGATTTACGTCATGAAGATCGACTCCTTCGAAAAGATCGTTTCCCTGTCCAAGGAAAACGTCGAAGCCCTGGTGAAAAGCGGCACCGTCGCCGCCAAGGGTTTCGAAGACGTTGCCAAGGCTTCGCAGGAATACGTGACGGCCTCGACCGAAAAGGCCGACGCCATGTTCAAGGCCCTGTTCGCCGTCAAGTCCCCCGCCGAGTTCCTGGAACTGAATTCCAAGCTGGCCCGTGAATCGGTGGAAGGCGCCATCGCCGACAGCCGCAAGTTCGCCGAACTGACCCAGTCGGTGGTCACCGCCGCCCTGGAACCGATCAGCGCCCGCGTCGCCGCTTTCCAGTCCCTGGTCAAGTCGGCCGCGTAACGCAGCGATCCCCGCCGGGACGGTCCTCCTCCCTTCGTTCCGGCCCGCAGACGCCCGCCCCTCTCCTCCCGGGGCGGGCGTTCGTGCGTCTGTCCCCAGGCGGAATCTCCGCCCCTGGGGATAAGTCCCGTTGACTTTTTCGGTCAAGGCGAGGATATTCGCGCCTTTCCTTTCAACGAGCCGGTGTCGGTCGCCCGTCGTGGGCGAGGGTTCCCGGCTTTCCAGTTGGGGAGGTGTGGTCGTGATTCCAGTCGTTTTGCCGACTTATGGGCGGGCCGATGTCGCTTTCGAGCGGGGCGAGGGCGCTTATCTGTGGTCGAGCGACGGTCGACGATTCCTGGATTTCGGCGCCGGCGTGGCGGTGACCAATCTGGGCCATTGCCACCCCAAGCTGGTCGAGACCTTGCAGAATCAGGCGGCCAAGCTGTGGCACGTCTCGAACCACTACACCATCACCGGTCAGGAAAAGGTCGCCGCCAAGCTGGTGGCCAACAGCTTCGCCGACACGGTGTTTTTCTGTAATTCCGGGGCGGAAGCCAACGAATGCGCCATCAAGATGGCGCGGCGCTATCAGTTCACGCGCGGCCAGGGCCAGCGGAACCAGATCATCTGCGCCAGCGGCGCCTTCCATGGCCGCACCTTGGGCACCATCGCCGCCGGCGGCCAGGAAAAGTACCTGGAAGGCTTCGAGCCGCGTCTGCCCGGCTTCGTTCATGTGCCCTTCGGTAACATGAACGCCATGCGCGACGCGCTGTCCGAACACACCGCCGCCATCCTGGTCGAGCCGGTGCAGGGCGAAAGCGGCGTCATTCCCGGTGATCCCGACTATCTGCGCCGTCTGCGCGCCGCCGCCGACGAATTCGGCGCGCTTTTGGTGTTCGACGAAGTGCAGACCGGCATGGGCCGCACCGCCAAGCTGTTCGCCTATGAACATGCCGGCGTCACCCCCGACATCATGTCCCTGGCCAAGGGTCTGGGCGGCGGCTTCCCGGTGGGGGCCTGCCTGGCCACCGAAAAGGCCGCGGCCGGCATGGGGGCCGGCACCCACGGTTCCACCTTCGGCGGCAACCCGCTGGCCATGGCGGTGACCGAATCGGTGCTGGATTGCATGCTGGAAGCCGGCTTCATGGACAAGGTGGCGGCCAATGCCGCCCTGCTGCGCCAGCGTCTGGAGGCGTTGTGCGCCCGCTTCCCGGCGGTGATCGAGGAAGTGCGCGGCCTGGGCATGATGATCGGCTTGAAGTGCAAGGGCTCGAACATCGAAATGGTGACCCGCCTGCGCAACAACGGCCTGCTGCTGATTCCGGCCGGCGACAACGTCGCCCGCCTGTTGCCGCCGCTGATCATCGGCGAGGCGGAAATCGCCGAAGCCCTGACCATCTTGGAAAAGACCTTCGCCGAGGTGACGCCATGACCGTCAATCCGGGCCGCACCCGGGCCGGCCAGATCCGCCATTTCCTGGACCTGGACCGCTTCGACACCGAAACCTTGCGTCGCATCCTGGACCTGGGCGCCGCCTACAAGCGTGGCGACCAGCCTTTCGGCAGCCCCAAGCCGCTGTCGGGCCGGGTGTTGGCGATGATCTTCGAAAAGCCGTCCACCCGCACCCGCGTGTCGTTCGAAACCGGCATGAAGCAATTGGGCGGCGAAACCATCGTGTTGTCCAAGGGTGACACCCAGCTGGGCCGTGGCGAAACCATCGCCGACACCGCCCGTGTGCTGTCGCGCTATGTGGACGCCATCATGATCCGCACCGACGATCCCGACAAGCTGGCGCAATTGTCCGAATACGCCACCGTCCCGGTGATCAACGGCCTGACCGACGACACCCATCCCTGCCAGGTGATGGCCGACCTGATGACGTTCGCCGAACATCGCGGGCCGCTGGACGGCAAGGTGGTGACCTGGGTGGGCGACGGCAACAACGTGGCCGCCAGCTGGATTCAGGCCGCCGGCCATTTCAATTTCGAAATGCGTCTGGCCTGTCCGTCGGAACTGATGCCCGACGCCAAGGTGGTGGAATGGGCCCGCGCCCAGGGCGCCAAGGTGAGCTTGGGCACCGACCCGCAGGCGGCGGTCGCCGACAGCCATCTGGTGATCACCGACACCTGGGTGTCCATGGGCTGCACCGACACCAACCGTCACGCGCTGTTGTCGCCTTATCAGGTCAACGAAGCGCTGATGGCCAAGGCCGCGCCCGACGCGCTGTTCATGCATTGCCTGCCGGCCCACCGCAACGAGGAAGTCACCGACCAGGTGATGGACGGCCCGCAATCGGTGGTGTGGGACGAGGCGGAAAACCGCCTGCACGTGCAAAAGGGCATTCTGTCGTGGTGTCTGCTGTGAACTTGCCCGCCGACGACGTCATCATTCCGTTCCAACTGGCGGGCGGCTTGGTGCGCGGCCGTTTGGTGCGGTTGGGAGACGCCGCCCATGGCGTGGTGGACGGCCACGATTATCCGTCACGCGTGGGCGCGCTTTTGGCCGAGACCCTGGCTTTGGCCGGGGTGCTGGCCGGGTCGTTGAAATATGACGGCGTCTTCACCCTGCAGGCCCAGGGCCAAGGCCCGGTGTCGCTGGTGGTGGCCGACATCACCAGTGCCGGCGCCATGCGCGGCTATGCCCGCTTCGACGCCGAAAAGGTGGCCGCCGCCGCCGAAGGCGCGCCGGTTCCCAACCTGCTGGGCAGCGGCTATCTGGCCTTTACCGTCGATCAGGGGCTGAAGGTGGAGCGCTATCAGGGCATCGTCGACCTGTCCGGCGACACCCTGGCGGATTGCGCCCAGGCCTATTTCGCCCAGTCCGAACAGCTGGACACCAAGGTGGCGCTGGTTTCGGCGCCCCCCGCCGACGGCCGGGGCTGGCGCGCCGCGGCGCTGATGATCCAGCGCATGCCGGCCAACCAGGCGGGCGCCCCCATCCTGACCGCCGACGACGCCGACGACGCCTGGCAGACCGCTTCGGTGCTGATGGCCAGCGTCACCGCCGCCGAAATGCTGTCCACCGAACTGGCTGGCGAGACCCTGCTGCATCGCCTGTTCCACGGCGAAGGCCTGAACCAGTGGGACGCCAAGCCGCTGATTGCCCGCTGCCGCTGTTCCGAACAGGCGGTGGTGCGCATGCTGCAATCCATTCCGCGGGCCGAGATCGAAGACCTGAAGGACGATAGCGGCAAGGTGGCGATCACCTGCGAATTCTGCCGCACCACCTATGCCTTCGGCGATGACGAGCTGGAAAAGGCTTACAATCCGCCCACCAAGTCGTCCAAGGCTTGACGCGGGCTGTTGCAACGCCACAATAGGGCAGCCCATCCAAACACCTAGGGATTTGCCATGTCCTTCCGCCTTTCCCGCCTGATGCTGGCCCTGGCCGGCGCCCTGGCCCTGGCCGCCTGCGAATCCCAGCCGGTGGTGCAAAAGCTGCCCGAGCTGTCCTTCGCCGACAAGCGCCCGTTCCAACTGAATGTGGGCCAGCTTGAAATCGTCCCCGAATACCAGCCGACGGGCCGCAAGCCCAATGTGGAACACCTGATGCCGCTGTCGCCGGAAAACGCCACCGTGCGCTGGGCCCAGGATCGTCTGCGTCCCATGGGCAAATCCGGCTTCGCCCGGGTGCTGATCAAGGACGCCAAGGTGGTGGAAGTGCCGCTGTCCACCGACAAGGGCTTCACCGGCATGTTCAAGGACCAGCAGTCGGAACGCTATGACGGCAGCCTGGACGTGGCGATCCAGATTTTGGACGAACGCCATTTCCCCATCGCCGACGTGGTGGCGCGGGCCACCCGCACCCACACGGTGGCCGAGGGCGCGACCTTGAACGAACGCGACAAGGTGTTGTTCGAATTGTCCGAAGGTCTGATCCGCGACATCGACACCCAGATGGAAAGCTTGGTGCGCACCTATCTGTCGCGCTGGGTGATGAATTAGGGGGCTGCCCCGGTTTCCTGAAAAAGGGGGCGCTGACGCCCCCTTTTTTTTATGATTCCTTCTTGGGCGGCATGCGCGATGGGGTGCCGTCGGGAAGGGTGAAGGGGAACAGGCCGACCTTGAAGCTTTCGGTCATGTGCCGGGCCCGGCCCAGGGCGTTCTGCGCCTCCATCGGGGTCAGCACCTCGTTGCATGCCTGGGTGAAGCACGACAGCCAGGCGCCGAAGGCCTCGGGGCCGAAATCCAGATGCATGTGGACGGGGAAGGGGTGCCCCTTGTAGCGGCCGGTGCCGTAAAGGGCGTGCGACCAGAAATCCGCCACCACCTTGAAATGCTCGGGGAAGTTGGTGATGGCCTTGGCGAAGACGGGCGCCAGGATGGGGTCGGCGTTGCCCAGCTCGTAGAAGCGAACCACCATGCGATAAATCCGATCCTCGCGCTCGCCCTGGTCCATCTGCTGCCTCTCTATAACCATAAAAATAATACGCGATTATTGCGCCGCAATATTCCTGGTTACAACGGTGCGATGTCACCTTGTGACTCGGCGGCCAGGAAGTCGGCGGCGAATTGCTGCACCCGGCCTTCGCCGATGGCCTGACGCAGGCCCTTCATCACGTCCTGATAGAATTGGATGTTGTGCCAGGTCAGCAGCATCGGCCCCAGAATCTCTTCCGAGCGGATCAGATGGTGCAGATAGGCGCGGCTGTATTGACGGCAGGCCGGGCAGGAACAGTGCTCGTCCAGCGGGCGCGGGTCGTCCTGGTGCCGGGCGTTGCGCAGGTTCACCGTGCCGCGTCGGGTGAAGCCCTGGGCGGTGCGGCCCGACCGGGTCGGCATGACGCAGTCGAACATGTCGACGCCGCGCAGCACGGCGCCGACGATGTCCGACGGCTTGCCCACCCCCATCAGGTAGCGCGGCCGGTCGGCGGGCAAAAGCGGCGTGGTGAAATCCAAGGTGGCGAACATCAGTTCCTGGCCTTCGCCTACCGCCAGCCCGCCGATGGCGTAACCGTCGAAGCCGATGCCCTGCAGCGCCTTGGCCGATTCTTCGCGCAAATCCTGATAGACGCCGCCCTGGACGATGCCGAACAGGCCGTAGCCGTCGCGCTGCACGAAGGCGTCCTTGGAACGCACGGCCCAGCGCATGGACAGCCGCATGGACTCGGCGGCTTGCTGCTCGGTGGCGGGAAACGGTGTGCATTCGTCGAAGGCCATGGTGATGTCGGCATCCAGCAGGTGCTGGATCTGCATGGACCGTTCCGGGGTCAGCATGTGGCGCGAGCCGTCGATATGCGACTGAAAGGCCACTCCTTCCTCGGTCATCTTGCGCAACTTGGCCAGGCTCATCACCTGGAAGCCGCCGGAATCGGTCAGGATCGGGCCTTTCCACTGCATGAATTCATGCAAGCCGCCCAAGCGTCCCACCCGTTCGGCGCCGGGGCGCAGCATCAGGTGGTAGGTGTTGCCCAGAATGGTCTGGGCGCCGGTGGCGGCGACGCTTTCGGGCATCATCGCCTTGACCGTGCCGGCGGTGCCCACCGGCATGAAGGCCGGGGTGTCCATGGGGCCGTGGGCGGTCATCACCGTGCCCAGACGGGCGGCGCCGTCGGTGGCGTGGACTTGGAAACCGAACTGGGTCACTTACGCGTCCTTTCGTTCCAGCAGGCAGGAATCGCCATAGGAATAGAAACGATAGCCTGCCGCCATGGCATGGGCATAGGCCGCCTGCATGCGGTCCAGCCCGGCGAAGGCGGAAACCAGCATGAACAGGGTGGATTTGGGCAGATGGAAATTGGTCATCAGCACGTCAACCAGCTTGAAGCGGTAGCCGGGCGTGATGAAGATGTCGGTGGCGCCGTCGAAGGGACGCAAGTTTCCGTCTTCGCCGGCGGCGCTTTCCAGCAGCCGCAAGCTGGTGGTGCCCACCGCCACCACCCGGCCTCCCGCCGCCTTGGCGCGGTTGACCAGATCGGCGGTTTCGGGCGTCACCACGCCGCGTTCCGAATGCATGCGGTGATCCTTGGTGTCGTCCACCTTGACCGGCAGGAAGGTGCCGGCGCCCACATGTAGGGTCAGGGTGGTGCGCAGGATGCCGGCGGCATCAATGGCGGCCAGCAAATCAGGGGTGAAATGCAACCCGGCGGTGGGGGCGGCCACCGCGCCCTTTTCCCGGGCGAACAGGGTCTGGTAATCGTCGCGGTCACGCTCGTCGGCGCAGCCCTTGCGGATATAAGGCGGCAGCGGCAGCTTGCCGTAAGCGTCCAGCGCCAGCATCAGGTCGTCGCCGCCGCGGTCGAAGCGCAGGGTGACCTCGCCGGCTTCGCCCTTTTCGGCCACTTCGGCGCTGAAGTCGTCGGCGAAACGCACGCGGTCGCCGGGGCGCAGCTTCTTGGCCGGCCGGGCGAAGGCCTTCCAACTGTCCAGGCCGATCCGTTCATGCAGCGTCAGCTCGACCCCGCCTTCACCCTTGCGGCCGAACAGGCGGGCGGGAATGACGCGGGTGTCGTTGCTGACCAGAATGTCGCCGGGGCGCAGGAAACGTGGCAGGTCGCGCACGCAGGCGTCGTCCAGGCCGCCCGGCGCCACATGCAGCAGGCGGGCGGAATCGCGGGGGACCACGGGCCGTTCGGCGATCAATTCGCGGGCCAGGTCGAAATCGAAGAGGTTGACGTCCATGGCGGCGGGTTTAGGGTGGATTGCCCCGCTACGTCAACCCTTGCAAAGAGCATTCGTCCATGGACCTGTTTCCTCCCATCGAAGCCCATGCCAGCGGCATGCTGGACGTGGGCGACGGACACAGCCTTTATTGGGAGGTGTCGGGCAATCCCACCGGTATGCCGGTGCTGTTCGTCCATGGTGGTCCGGGATCGGGGACGGCGCCGGCCTATCGGCGCTATTTCGACCCCGCATACTGGCGCATCGTTTTGTTCGACCAGCGCGGTTGCGGCCGTTCCACCCCCAATGCCGAGACCCACGCCAACACCACCGGCCATCTGGTGGAGGACATGGAACGCCTGCGTCACCATCTGGCGGTGGACAAATGGCTGCTGTTCGGCGGCTCGTGGGGCAGCACGCTGTCCTTGGCCTATGGTCAGGCCTACCCCGAGCGGACCTTGGGTTTCGTGTTGCGCGGCATCTTCCTGTTCCGTCCCATCGAGACCGAATGGTTCCTGCACGGCATGGGAACCTTCTTCCCCGAGGCCCACCGCCGTTTCCGCGAGCATGTGAACGGCGAAAGCGACGATCTGCTGGCCGCCTATCACCGCCGCCTGATGAATCCCGATCCGGCCGTCCACCTGCCGGCGGCACGGCTGTGGTGCGCGTACGAAGAAGCCTGCGCCCGGCTGGTGCCGCGTGACGCGCCCACCGAGATGGACGCGGCCTCGGCCCTGTCCCTGGCGCGCATGGAATGCCATTACATGGTCCATGGCGGCTTCCTGAAGCCCGGGCAGCTTTTGGCCGGCATGGAGCGTATCCGTCACCTGCCGGCCCATCTGGTGCAAGGACGTTACGACGTGGTGTGCCCGCCGGTGACAGCCGACGAACTGGCGCGGCAATGGCCCGGCGCCCGCCTGGACATGGTGGCCGACGCCGGCCATTCGGCCATGGAGCCGGGGGCCCGCCGGGCTTTGGTGGGGGCGGTGCGGGGCTTCCAGATGCGTCTGGGGTGATATGCCTTTTGTCACAGGACGGTTAAGGCTCCGTCACTTTTCGACACAACGAATTTCATATCGCGGGTGGCTGATATAACGCACATACGCACAATAAGAGGCAGGAAGTCATTTTGGATTAAAGGGGTAATCCCATGTCCGTCGCTCTTGCTGAAATCCGCTCGGCCACGCCCCTGCGCTACAAAGTCAGCGATCCGTTCGTTGCCGACGTGATCGCTTTGGTCGCCGCCGAATTCGGTCTGACCGAGCGCGAGATGATGGTGCATTCCCGCGACCATCGTCTGTGGAAGCCGCGCATGGCCGCCATGTACTATGCGCGCCTGTTGACCTCGTGCTCGCTGCCCGAACTGGGCCGGGTGTTCGGCGGCCGCAGCCACACCACCGTGTTGCGGGCCTTCCGCCGCTGCCGCGAAATGATCGACAGCGACGAAGTGTGGGCCGCCCGCATGGATCGCCTGCTGGTCAAGCTGGTGGAAAAGATCGTCGCCCCCAAGGCGTGAGTCCGTTCGGTCCATCTTTAAAGCCCGAGCGGCGACTGAGCAGCCCGGCACGGGCCATTCTTAAGACATCGTCTTGTTTCAGCTTCGGCTGAAACAAGACGAGTCATTTGACGCGGCGGCCTGAAAATGCTCCATTTTGATAAACAATGGAGCGCACAGCCGGGGGTGACATGGCGCGGATTGCCGTTGTCGAGGACGAGGCCTCGCTAAGGGCCGACGTGGTGGAATATCTGACCGCCTGCGGACATGCGGTGGTCGGGTGCGAGGACGGGGCCGCCCTGGACCGGTCCCTGGCGGAACGCCCCGCCGACCTGATCATCCTGGACATCAACCTGCCCGGCGAGGATGGCTTTTCCATCGCCAAGCGTCTGCGCGACACCTCGGACGTCGGCATCATCATGCTGACGGCGCGCGGCGTGAACGTGGACCGGGTGGTCGGGCTGGAAATCGGCGCCGACGTCTATCTGGTCAAGCCGGTGGAACTGCGTGAACTGGAAGCCCAGGTGCGGTCGCTGTCGCGGCGCCTGACCGGCGTTTCCGGCGTTGCCGCCGCCGAGACCCCCGCCACCAACGATTCCCATACCCACTGGATTTACGACCAATTGGCCTGGGCCTTGGTGTCGCCGCAAGGTGAGGCCACCAAGCTGACCGCCAACGAACGGGTCTTCGTGTCGCTGCTGGTGGAACATCCCGGCGAGCCGGTGTCGCGTTCGGCGATCTTCAAGGCGCTGGGAAAACGGGAATGGGATGCCGGCGACCGCTCGGTGGACTCCATGGTCCGTCGGCTGCGGGCCAAGGGGGCGGAAGCCTTGGGCCGTGAACTGCCCATCGAGGCGGTGCACGGCACCGGCTATGCCTTCACTGCCCCGGTGCTGGTCAAGCAGGGGGGATGACGAACGATGGCCGCGTCGGCGCCCCTGAAGCTGCGTGAAAGGAAAGGCGCGGCCGCCGCCTTGCCGCCATGGCGGGTGCTGGTGGTGGACGACGACGAACAGGTCCATGCCATGACCGGGGTGCTGTTGCGCGACTTCAGCTTTGAAGGCCGCGGCTTTTCCATGGTCTCGGCCCATTCGGCGGCCGAGGCGACAGCCATCTTGCAAACCGATCCGAACATTCCGGTGGTTTTGCTGGACGTGGTGATGGAAACCCCGGATTCCGGCCTGCGGCTGGTGCGTCACCTGCGCGACGACCTGAAAAACCATGACATCCGCATCATCCTGCGGACCGGCCAGCCGGGCGAGGCGCCGGAACGCGACGTGGTCGTCGGCTACGACGTCAACGATTACAAGGCGAAAAGCGAGCTGACGGCGCAAAAGCTGTTCACCGCCCTGGTCGGCGCGCTGCGTGCCTGGCGCGACATCGACACCATCAACCGCCTGAACCGTCAGTTGCTGCAATCCAACGAACAGTTGGAAATGAAGGTGGCCGAACGGACGGCGGAACTGGTGGAAAGCCACGACGCCCTGATCCGGGCCAAGGAACGCGCCGAGGTGGCGCTGGAACGCGAAACTTCGGCCAAGGGGCAGTTGCGCCAGTTCCTGTCCATGGTCAGCCATGAATTCCGCACGCCTTTGGCCATCATCGATTCGGCGGCGCAGATGCTGATGATGCGCGCCACCAAGGTGGATTCCGGCATGCTGACGCGGCTGGAAACCATTCGCGGCGCCGTCAGCCGGCTGATCGACCTGATCGGCACCTGTCTGGCCGACGAACAATTGGAAACCGGCCGCATGATCGTCCAGGAACAGGCCCTGGACCTGGCTCCCATCCTGCGCGCCGCGGTGGCCCACCATCAGGCGGCCTCGGGCGGGCGGCAGATCGAGTTGGAGATGGGGCGCACCACCCAGGTTTGGGGCGATTCCAACCTGCTGCCGCTGGTGGTCAACAACCTGCTGTCCAACGCCCTGAAATACTCCAAGGACACCCCGGTCTCGGTGCGTCTGCGGGCCAGTCACGGCGGCGTCACCCTGTCGGTGCGCGACCATGGGATCGGCATCCCCGCCACCGACCAGGATCGCATTTTCGAACGCTTCTATCGGGCCGGCAACGCGCACAAGCTGTCGGGCTCGGGCATCGGCCTGCACATGGTCAAGCAGATCGTCGACCTGCATGGCGGCTCGATCGCCCTGGAAAGCACCGAGAACCAGGGAACCCTGGTCACCGTCCACTTGCGGACGCCGCCCAGGGATCGTTGATGTTTGAAGGGATCGCCGGCTTGAGCCGGCGTGTCCGGGTTGCTAGTGTGTTTGAACCTGTGGCGGGCGCCCGCCGGGAATTGAGGAACGTCGAATGCTGGCAAAGCAATTTCGGGCTTTCAAGTCCACCCTGGACGAACGGGGGATCATCTTCTCGTTCTCGGGTTACCTGTCCGAAGGGATCCTGTATTCCCTGGGCGACGCGCTGCGGCAGAAGATGGCGCTGGAAGACACCAACGTGACCACCATCAAGAAGGTGTTCTCGGTTTTCGTCGAACAGTCGCAGAACATCATCCGCTATTCCGCCGAGAAGGTGCAGGGCCGGCTGGATAAAGCCGTCGAACTGTCTTCGGGAATGGTGACCATCGGCTCGGAAAACGGCCGGTTCTTCATCGTCTGCGGCAACACCATCCTGGAAGACGACATGGCCAGGCTGAAGGGGCGGCTTGAGATCCTGCGCGCCATGGGACCCGACGAACTGAAGGCCTATTACAAGGAACAGCTGCGCGAACCGCCCGACGAAGGCAGCCGGGGCGCCACCATCGGCCTGATCGAAATCGCCCGGCGCGCCAGCGCCCCCATCGAGTTCGACTTCGACCGCATCGACGCCGACCGGCATTTTTTCTGCCTCAAAGTCTCCATCTGAGGGTTCCATGGATAATCTGTTCATCGCCGCGACCGAGCGCTCGCCCGAAGTTACTTTCGACAGTGCCGTTGGAACCCTGCGGATCAAGGGGGAATCCTATCCGGAAGACGCCTCGCAGGTGTTCGGCCCCATTTTCAACGCCCTTCAGGATTATCTGGTCCAGGCCGAAGGCAAGGCGTTGAAGGTGGATTTCGAGCTGATCTACTTCAATTCGTCCTCGGCCAAGGCGCTGATGAACATGTTCCAGATGCTGGAAAACGCCGCCGACGTGGACATCGTGGTCAATTGGCAGTTCATGGCCGACGACGAGACCATGAAGGAATTCGGCGAGGATTTCTCGGAAGACCTGGAACACGTGACTTTCAATCTGGTGCCGGTGTCCTGACCCGGCCATGAGCGAGGACACGGGCAAGGGCGGCTTCAGTCTTTTCGACGCCGAAGAACGCATCCTGGCGGGGGCCAAAAGCCTGTTGGAGCGCATGGCCGGGGGCGACCCGCAATTGCTGTCCGAAGTGGGAACCCTGGCCGACGCCTATTCGCGTTCGGTGCGCGAACAGCGCCGGCTGGTCAAGGTCAGCGATCGTCTGCAGAACCAGATGACCCAGCTGAACCAGGAACTGGCACGCCGTCGCACCGAGGCGGAAGAGGCGCTGGAAAAGTTGCGCCAGGCCCAGGAAACCCTGGTTCAGACCGAGAAGCTGGCGTCCTTGGGCGCGCTGGTGGGCGGCGTGGCGCACGAGATCAACACGCCCGTCGGCATCGCCCTGTCCTGCGCTTCCCATCTGGACGACGCCACCAAGGCCATCCGGGTGCTGTTCGAAGCCGACGACATCAGCGTCGATGATTTCGAGCGCTACATGGACACCGCTGCCGACACCGCCAAGCTGATCGTCGCCAATTGCGAACGCGCCGCCGACCTGATCCGCAGCTTCAAGCAGGTGGCGGTGGACCGGACTTCGTCGGAACGGCGCACCTTCCGTCTGGCCGACACCATCGCCGAGACGGTGACGGCGTTGCGGCCCAACCTGCGTCAGGGTGGGCACGAGGTGACGGTCGTCTGCCCGCCCGATCTGGTGCTGGACGGCTATCCCGGCGCCTTGTCGCAGGTGTTGACCAACTTCGTGATGAACTCCCTGACCCACGGCTATGGCGCGGGCGCCTGCGGACATCTGCGGATTGAGGTCGAGCCCATGGGCGACGATTGGCTGCGGCTGCGTTATCGCGATGACGGCAAAGGCGTGCCCGAGGAGTTCCACAACCGCGTCTTCGATCCGTTCTTCACCACCAGGCGCGGCAGCGGCGGCAGCGGCTTGGGGCTGCACATCGTCTTCAATCTGGTCACCGGCCCATTGGGCGGCACCGTGGTGCTGGAGAACAGCCCGGGCCCGGGGGCGTCTTTCCTGTTGGAATTCCCCCGCGTCGCCCCCTAAGGTGGCATATAGCCTTGCGGCCATGCTAGGCTTTACCAAAGTATTGCCCATTCGATGGTGAGGTTGCCGTGCCGTTGCGAGTCTCTCCTGTCCACGCTCCGTTGACCGAAGCCCGTCTGGATGAGGCCCTGGCTCGCGTGGCGGCGACGTCTGGAGGCGTCATCGCCTTGCTGCCGGAAGCCGAACGCGGTTCGGTGCCGCTGTTGCAGGACCGTTGCCGCAAACTGGGAATCGCTTTGGCGGGGGCGATCTATCCGGCGTTGATCGTCCAAGGGCGCGAATGCCGCAGCGGCGTGTGGCTGCTGCGGTTCGCCAGCATGCCGCCGGTCCGGCTGGAATCGGGCCTGACCAGCGACTGGCTGGACGGTTTGCCGGGTTGGGTGGCGGCGTCGGGCTGGGCCGAGCCGGTGCTGTTCTCGGTCTTCGACGCCTGCCTGCCCAATCTTTACAGCCTGTTGCGGCAGATGGGCGAACGTCTGGACGATTCGGTGGTCTATGCCGGGGCCAATGCCGGCAGCGAGTCCTTCCAACCCATGCCCTGTCTGTTCGACGCCGAGCGGATGGTGGCGGATGGGGTGCTGTTGGCCTTGCTGCCCTTGAAGGATGGCTTGGCGGTTGAGCACGGCTATGCGGTGCCGACCCGCATCATGCGCATCACCCGGGCCAGCGGCAACCGCATCCAGGCCTTGGATGATCTGCCGGCCTTTCAGGCCTATGCCGCGGCCCTGGCCGAGGATTACGGCATCGACCTGACGGCGGACAGTTTCTATCAGCACGCCGTGCATTATCCCTTTGCCGTGCTGGCCGACGATTCCCTGGTTCAGGTGCGCATTCCGGTGGCCTTCGGGGATGATGGCGCCATGCATTGCGTGGGTGACGTGCCGGAAGGCGGACTGGTGGTGATCATACGGGCGCCGGATGTGGGCGAAAGCGACTGCATTCCCCATTTGGCCCGCCATCTGGGGCAACGGCCGGCGCCGCTGCTGACTTTTTACTGCGCCGGCCGGCGCATGCATCTGGGGGAAGAAAGCGCGGGGCGGGAAATGGCCGAACTGGCCCGGCTCAGCGCCACCGAAGCCTTGATCGGCGCGCTGTCCCTGGGCGAGGTCTCCACCGACGGTCAGGGCCGTCCGGCCTTCCACAACGCAGCCCTGGTCTGCCTGCGGCTTCAGGAGTCCTGAATTTCTCGCCGCACCACCATGCGGTCGTCGCCACAGACCACGCAGACCGGGTCATAGGCGTTCAGCAGCGGTTCCATCCACCACGAGCCCGGTTCCTCGGCCAGGGAATCGGGGCGTTCCGGGTCGACATGGATGACCACGGACGTGTGTTCCTCGTTGAAGCTGACCACCACGCCGCAGCGATCGGGGCGCATTTCCTCGGGGAAGTCCGGCTCCATCAGCCAGAAGCATTGGAAGTTCCGGCACGATTGCGGTCGCGTCAGGTGCACGGCGCAGCCCTGTTCCGTGCAGTGCTCGCACCATTGGCTGGTGGGCTTGCCGGTTTCGGGGACGGCGAAGAACCAGCAGCAGATGGTGCATTCCCCACAAGTGCGTTCGCTCATGGTCTTAATCCAGTTGCAGGGCGATGGCCTTCAAATAGGCGCTTTCCGGCAGATGCGGGTGCAGCGGATGGTCGGGGCCGGCCCCGGCGATGCGCAAAATGCGACCCGATCGCCCGGCTTGGCCCAGCCCATGGGCGATTTCCTCGGCGAAGCTGTCGGCGGGCATGTGGTGCGAGCACGACGCGCACAGCAGGAAGCCGCCGGCTTCCACCAGGGGCGCCGCCAGACGGGCCATCTTGCGGTATCCCTTGGCCCCGGTGGCCACGTCCTTCCTGGACTTGACGAAGGCCGGCGGGTCGACCACCACCACGCCGAAACGCTCGCCGGCGGCGTCCAGGCGGGCCATTTCGGCGAAGGCCTCGGCGCGGATGGTGGCGAGTGGCACGTTGTTCAACTCGGCGGCCTTGGCCGCCAGGGCCAGGGATTGCTCGGACCGGTCCACCGCCACCACCTCGGTGGCGCCGGCCAGGGCGGCCTGGACGGCGAAGCCGCCGGCATAGGTGTAGACGTCCAGCATGCGCTGTCCCCGGGCCAGACGCGCCATGAAGGCGCGGTTGTCGCGCTGGTCGTAGAACCAGCCGGTCTTTTGCCCTTCGGTCAGGTCGGCGACGAAACGGGCGCCGTTTTCCACCAGTTCCACCGGGCCGTCCAGGCTGCCCAGCGCCACCTTGTGTTCCAGGGCCAAGCCTTCCAGGCCGCGCACCGGGGAATCGTTCTTCAGCACCACGGCGCGCGGATTGAAGACAGTTTGAGCCGCCTCCAGCAGCAGCGGCGTCAGGGCTTCCATGCCGGCGGTGTTGATCTGCATGGCCAGCACGTCGCCGTAACGGTCGACGATCAGGCCGGGCAAGTTGTCCGCCTCGGAATGGATCAGCCGGTAATGGGGGGTGGGGAACAGCAGATCGCGTAAGGTGCGGGCGGCTTCCAGGCGGCGGGCGAAGAACCCGGCGTCGATCGACTCGTTCCAGCGGCGCGACAGCACCCGGGCGGCGATCAGCGAATGGGGGTTGAAGCTGGCCACCCCCAGCTTCTCGTCGCCGGCGTCCATCAGCGTCACCAAGGTGCCGGCGGGCAGCGCCTTCAGCTCGGCGGTCATCTCGATTTCGTTGGAAAACACCCAAGGATGTCCCGAACGGAATCGGCGGGCGCGGCCCTTGGCGAAACGGACCACGGGGCGGGCGGAAGGCGTCTGGTTCATAAGTATGACTCGCAAGGGGCGGCGGATAGGGGGGAATAAAGCCCGGAAGTGCAAGGGAAGCCAGGAAAAATTTAGTGTTTTTGATATGGATCAATGGCCCGCGCTAACCTTACGGTCATAGTGCGGCGACTCGAAGGACTGACCGCCCGGCCGTTCCGGCTTACGGGGGAATGCGTTCGCATTGGAATGGCGGGTGCTTTCGAGTTGACCCTTTCCCGGTCGAAACAGGAGTTCGGCATGAGCACCAACACCGACGCCACGGCCTATAACGAAGACGTGGTGAAGAAGTTCGTCCTTGCGGCGATTTTCTGGGGTGTGGTTGGCTTCCTGGCTGGCGACTTCATCGCTTGGCAGTTGGCTTTCCCCGCCCTGAACCTGGATCTGGAGTGGACCACCTTCGGTCGTCTGCGTCCGGTTCACACCTCCGCCGTTATTTTCGCCTTCGGCGGCAACATCCTTTTCTGCACCTCGCTGTACGTCGTGCAGCGCACCTGCCGTGCCAGCCTGTTCGGCGGCTCGGGCTTCGGCAACTTCGTGTTCTGGAACTTCCAGGCGCTGATCGTTGTCGCCGCGTTGACCTATGTCCTGGGCTTCTCCCAGGGTCAGGAATACGCCGAGCCGGAATGGTGGGTCGACCTGTGGCTGACCGTGATCTGGGTCTGCTATCTGATGATCTTCGCCGGTACCATCATGAAGCGTAAGGAACCCCACATCTATGTGGCCAACTGGTTCTATTTCGCCATGATCCTGACCGTCGCCATGCTGCATCTGGGCAACAACCTGGCTGTTCCGGCTGGCTTCTTCGGCGGCGACTGGATGAAGTCGTACAACATCTTCGGCGGCGTGCAGAACGCCATGACCCAATGGTGGTACGGCCACAACGCGGTGGGCTTCTTCCTGACCGCCGGCTTCCTGGGCATCATGTACTACTTCGTGCCCAAGCGCGCCGAACGTCCGGTCTATTCGTACCGTCTGTCGATCGTGCACTTCTGGGCGCTGATCTTCCTGTACATCTGGGCCGGTCCGCACCATCTGCACTACACCGCTCTTCCGGATTGGGCCCAGACCCTGGGCGCCACCTTCTCGGTGATGCTGTGGATGCCCTCTTGGGGCGGCATGATCAACGGCCTGATGACCCTGTCGGGTGCCTGGGACAAGCTGCGTACCGATCCGGTGATGCGTTTCCTGGTGTCCTCGGTGGCCTTCTACGGCATGTCGACCTTCGAAGGTCCGATGATGTCGGTGAAGGCGGTCAACTCGCTGTCGCACTACACCGATTGGACCATCGGTCACGTGCACTCGGGTGCCTTGGGCTGGGTTGCCTTCGTGTCTTTCGGCGCTTTGTACTACCTGGTTCCCAAGCTGTGGGGCCGTAAGGAAGTCTATTCGCTGAAGCTGGTCGGCCTGCACTTCTGGGTCGCCACCATCGGTATCGTCCTGTACATCACCGCCATGTGGATTTCCGGCATCATGCAGGGTCTGATGTGGCGTGCGTACGACAACCTGGGCTTCCTGCAGTACTCGTTCATCGAGACCGTCGAGGCCATGCACCCCTACTACGTGATCCGCGCGACGGGCGGCCTGCTCTTCGTCTTGGGTGCCCTGATCATGGTCTACAACTTCATCAAGACCATCAAGGGTGACGTGGCCGAAGAGGCCATGCAGCCCTCGACCGCTGGCGCTCGCTAAGGGGGAGGAGCTGAGATGTCTGTCTTCAAGCATCACGCCAAGATTGAAACCAACGTCTTCTTCCTGGCGGTCGGCATCTTGCTGACGGTGATCGTCGGCGGCCTTGTCGAGGTCGTTCCGTTGTTCACCATCGAGTCGACCATTGAAAAGGTGGATGGTGTTCGTCCGTACAGCCCGCTCGAGCAGGCTGGCCGTGACATCTATGTCCGCGAAGGCTGCTACAACTGCCACAGCCAGATGATCCGTCCGTTCAAGGACGAGGTCGAACGCTATGGTCACTACAGCCTGGCTGCCGAGTCGAAGTACGACCACCCCTTCCAGTGGTCGTCCAAGCGTACCGGTCCGGACCTGGCCCGCGTCGGTGGCAAGTACACCAACGACTGGCACACCCGTCACCTGATCAATCCCCGTGACGTCGTCCCGGAATCCATCATGCCCGGCTATCCGCATCTGATGCGCCCGCTGGACACCTCGAAGATCGCCGGCAACATGACTGCTCTCTCGGTGGTGGGCGTGCCCTACACCGCCGAGCAGATCAAGAACGCCGTCGCCAACCTGAAGGAACAGGCTTCGCCTGACGCCACCGCCGACTCGGCCGTGGTCCAGGCGTATCCGAAGGCCAAGTTTGGTGACTTCGACGGTAACCCGCAGGTGGTTTCGGAAATGGATGCTTTGGTGGCCTATCTGCAGGTCCTGGGCACCATGGTCGATTTCACCACCGTGGACCACACCAAGATTCAGCGATAGGAGCCGCGAGTGTCTCTCGAGTCTATCTCGGAGTTCCTCCGGTCCCTGTGGGGATTTTGGTTGATGGTTGTGTTCCTCGGGATCGTCTTCTGGGCTTTCCGTCCTGGCAACAAGGATCGGTTTCAGTCCTACGGAGACATCCCCTTGAGGGACGATGACGACAAGGAGCGCTAATATGGCTCACGTTGAACATGACGTGATCTCCGGTCAGAACACGACCGGTCACGAGTGGGACGGCATCAAGGAGTTGAACACTCCTTTGCCGAAGTGGTGGGTGTACGTTTTCTGGGCGACCGTGATCTGGGCCATCGGCTATTGGATCGCCATGCCCGCGTGGCCGACTCCCAATGGCTTCACCCGCGGCATGATGGAATATTCCTCGCGCGGGGACCTGGCCAACGAACTGGATATCCAGAAGAAGGCCCGGTCGCAGTGGCTGGGCAAGTTGGAAGCCGCCTCGGTGGAAGACATCGCCAAGGACAAGACCCTGCTGAACTACGCCCTGGCCGGCGGCAAGATCGCCTTTGGCGAAAACTGC
>MKVK01000050.1 GCA_001898825.1 Magnetospirillum sp. 64-120 | reverse complement strand
AGGCCGCAGGCTTTGCCAGCTCGTCGGGATCGTCGGGCGGCAGTAGCTCGAACAGCGCGAAGGCCGCGAAGTCAGAAGGCGGGAACGCCAAGGGCAAGGATTCCGGCGGTGCCGACCAGGCCAAGACGAGCCAAGGGCAGGCACAAGCCAAGAGCGGAAGCGAGAGCAAATCTCAAGGCGCATCGAGCGCCGGCGGTTTGGCCCATGCCGCAGCAGTAACGGCCAGCGCCGCCGGAGAACTCGCCAAGGGGGCCGGCACCGTTCTCAAGAGCAAGGCCGCCCAGCTCGCGGAAGGGTTCCAGGAGCGTGCCAGTCAGACCTTGGGGGGGCAGGTTGCCGCCGCGATCAGGGCGAGTGCGCAATCTCAGGATGCGCCGGCGTTTGATGGCAACAGCCTCGGCAGCGGTCAGGCCGAACCTGGCGATGAGGTTGCAGCCTTCGTCAATCGCTCCAATGCCGGCGAGTCCAGCGGAGGATCGGACACCGTTCAACGGCAAGCGTCTGGCCCAGCCTTCAACCCGAAATCGGCTTTCGATTATTGAGCGCGCCGGCCGGTGGTGGCACACCGACCACGCCTAACCACAACCCACCTACTACAGAGGTGAATCATGGCAACTTTGAATCCTTCCAACATAACGCCGATCGCGGGAACGATCCGCGAGCGCATGGCGGGCTACGCCGCCGCACTGACTGACGTGCTGGCCCTGCTGGATGCGCCCAGCCAGCAGGTAACGCCGGCCGATAGACGGGCTATCACCAACCTCCTTAAAGCCATGACGGACGTAGGAGCGTTGGGGAACTATCACCTCAATTGCCGCCGCCGGCGCTCCGCTGACCAGACTGACCACCTGGCGCAGTGCCTGGCCGATACGCGGGCAAAGGTGGCCCGGTTGGCTTCCAGGGCCAGACCCTAAGAGCGCACCAGGAACAACAGGGCGGCCGAGAGCCGCCCTTTTTTTCCGGCTGCAGCATCGCCGGAACTGGCGATGCTGGCCAGCTCCCGTATCGTGTTTGGAGGTGCTGGTGTTCCCGTCCGGCTCGTCGTGATGCCACGCTATAGCTTTCCACAGAGCGAGGCTCACATGATCCAACAACGCCCCTTCCTCTGCCAAACCGCAGCCGTCCGCGTGACGCTTTACCGGCAGACCTTCGTTATCTCAGGTGTCAGCAGCTCGGCCGCCATCGAACAGCACGACCACGATTGCTCACGCGCCGGCACCTGCCCGCACCGTTATACCGAGACGTGCCGCGTGCAGCAGCTCAACCGGTAACGCCGCCCTACTCACGAACTGGGGGCGAGGCTTTTTAGCCGCTAAAGTGCAAAGGTGTATTTACTCAGAGAATCATTAGCTGTTTTCGCCCTTGAGGATCGCCACAATTCGCTCAAAGGATTCGACCAGCGCGGCCTTCTCGCCTTCGCCAATGTCACGATACCGGCGTAAGGCGCTCTCGATGGTAGTGACGACCGTGTCCAGGTTGCGGGCGTTGTCGCTGAAAATCTTGAAGAAGGTCAGCCATGCGCGCACCGGGATACCGGATACCTCCTGTTTCTCCGTGGACTTCACGAAGTCATCCAACAACCCATAGCGCGCTATGCGGCCGAAGTTGCCGCCGCCGTCATCATCGGCACGGTCAGAGCATTGATCGGTCTTGACTGCTGGATAAGGGGTTTGATGAGTGGCGGGGGTGATGCCACCGTTTCCGCCCCGTTCGGCTCGCATGGTCTGCCAGTAGTGATTGCGCAGCTCGGCCGCATAGCGCGCCTCGCCCACGAAGGGCCGTAGCAGCTTCGGACTACCGGCGACCACGTCACTGAGCACCCACGGATAAACCACGAGCAAATCGGCATCGGCGCAGGCGTTCGGTGTCACGGTATAGCGAAAGGTCGGCTCGCCTTCCTTGGATAAGGCGAACCAGCCTTTCAGCTCGATCCCCATGATGATGGCTTCTTCATCGGGGGCTTCTGTCACCAGTCGCACATCAGGGAAAGCCTGCGCCTGTCGCTCGAAGCGGTACAGGGCATATTGGCCGTCCGGGTCCCACACCTCGCGCAGACTGTTCAAGCCGTTGACGACGGCGTCCTCGATGGAGGCCCCAAGGGCAGAGTTCAGGGTAAAAATGTCCGTCGCTCGGAAGTCCGAAATGCGAAGGGAAGTCCTGAACTCTTCGGGCAAGGCATAGAGCGTCTTGATGACGTTCTCGTAGAGCTTGCGATGGGGCCAAGAACGATCTGGCCCGCCAGTCCTGGCCGGCGGTGTGGGCGGTGTGCTAGGCGGCATGTTCTCGTCGTTCCTCCATGTTGGTGAATTCTTCTTCAAGGCGGGACGTGGCCACCTGGAAGTAATCGGGATTGATCTCGGCGGCGAAGGATCGCCGCCCGGTGTGAAGGGCTGCAATGGATGCCGAGCACAAGCCGCCGAAGGGCTCCCAGACAACGTCGCCCGGATCGGTACAGGCCACAATCTGGCGCTTCATCAGGGCCAGCGGCTTCTGATTTGCGTGCAGGTAGCCCATGCCTCCTGTACGGATGCGTTCGCGACCGTGAACGGCAGGCTCCTGCCAAACATTCGTGATGCCGTGGGTGTGAGTCCACTTGGCTCGCATCTTCCCCCAAGCCTCCTCGGTAACGGGGCTGTGCCCATCGATAGAGAAATAGGGGCGCTCGGTCTGGCGACCGTGCTTGTTGCAGTAATCGGCCATGCGAACGATGGCCTCCGGTGGCGGGAAGTACCACAGGTGACATTGGGTCAGATATTTGCGAGTCGCGGCATTCGCCACGCCACAAGCATCGTTTGCTTTCGACATGGGTAGTCCGCTGCGCAGCCATTCATGGCGTACCCAATCCTTGATGGACAGCATTTGCCCGTTGCTACCAGGTAGCTGGTTCCGCTTCGTGTATCGCACCGCAACTTCGGTCACAACCGGGGTGCCTCGGATAGTCTTGCTGTTGCAGTTGCCGGCGACGTGGGCAATGCCCTTGTCCCATATGTTGCATTCCTCGTACTGCCAGCCGTGCATTTCCAAGACCGGATGCACCAGCGCCCAGCCGACTTCAGTGCACCAAAACCAAAGCGTGGTGTCAGTTTTCGCGTGCGCCGACCAGGCCGCAACGTGGGGCGCGTACCACTCGGCCAGGTTGGCCGGTGTCTTGGGTTCGCCTGGGAACTTCCCAAGGCCGTAGGGGCCATCCACGATGATGCAGGTCGGTGCAGCCCAACGCGGATAGCAGCTCAACGAGTCGTCACGCTCGATAAGTACGTTTCCGGCCTTGGCGACTTTTACGCGGCCACCGGTTGACTTGGTCGATCCGTCCGTACTGCGCGTGAGAACTTCCAATCTGTCCGCTGCGCTGGACTTGCGAGTATTAACGGACGACATAGCCGGCCTCCTGTTGTTGTTCCGTGGGCCTGCTCGTGCGTGTGACAATGCCATTAGCCATGATTCACCTCTGTAGTAGGTGGGTTGTGGTTAGGCGTGGTCGGTGTGCCACCACCGGCCGCGCCGCCTAAAAAATTCGTCCAGCTCACCGCCATAACCTCTCGAACCTAGCGGGGTTCGTCGCGGTATATCGAACGGTGTGCTGGATATTCCGATGCCCTAGATAGTCCTGGATCAGCCGGGTATCTGCGCCCTGGTCGGCCAGGGCATAGCCGCAAGCGTGCCGCAGCATGTGCGGATGTGCGTCAAGCGGCAAGCCGGCCAGCTCGCCATAGCGGCGGATCGCGGCCCATGCTGTGCGACGGTTCAGGGGTTGCCGGCGCTCCGACACGAAAAAGGCATTGGTATCGGGGGCCATACGTGCCCGCTGTCCCATCCATGCCTTGATTGCTCGCAGCTCGTCAGTGCGCAGGGGATGCGTTGTCGACAGCCCTTTCTTGAGCCGTGAGACGTGCAGCACGCGGCTATCGGTATCGACCTGGGAGAGCATCAACCCGCAGGCTTCCGACACCCGTAGCCCATGCCGAAACATCAGCAGCAATAGGCAACGGTCGCGGGCCTCATGACGGCTGCCCTTGGTGGCCGTAATGAGGCGTTCGACTTCGATCTGTGTCAGGTGCTTCCGCTCATCCATCGTTTTGTCCAATGTTGGGGGCAAAACAAAAGGCGCAAACCCGCGCCATATATAGAAATCATATCATCGCATGGGACAAAATGATTTATTTTGTCCATAAGCGTGCAACGCGCCCCCTTTACCTGTGGAGCTACAAACATGACCAACCAAGAGCCGGCTTTCCTGGACGACGAAGGCCCAAGCGCCGACCTGCCCGCTTTCATTTCCACGACCAACGCCCGCGAACTGTACGGCCTGCGACCAGGCGAAACGGTGGCCCAGGCCATCACTCGGCACCAGGCCGAGCAAGCCGGAAAGGTACGGCCGCTGACCACCGACGAGCGGGCCGAGCTGCGCCAGGACATGGCCGAGGCCTCCGCCTGGATGCGTGCCGAGCTTGCCCGCCGGCGGGCAATGAATAAGTGAGCATAAACGGCTTTACTCATTTGCGCTTTATGGTATGATGTCATGAGTTTTAAATCATTAGCGCATTTACGCCAGGAGTCCGAATGAAGGTTATCGCCGTGCTGAACCAGAAAGGCGGGTCTGGGAAAACGACCATCGCCACCCACCTTGCCCGCGCCTTGCAGCTCGCCGGCGCTGACGTGCTGCTGGTTGATTCCGACCCTCAGGGCAGCGCCCGCGATTGGGCGGCGGTTCGGGAGGATCAACCGCTAACCGTGGTCGGCATCGACCGCCCGACCATCGACCGCGATCTAAAGCAGGTAGCCCGCAAGGACTTCGTCGTGATCGACGGCGCACCCCAGGCGGCCGACCTGGCTGTGTCGGCCATCAAGGCCGCCGACTTTGTGCTGATCCCGGTGCAACCAAGCCCCTACGACATTTGGGCGACCGCCGACCTGGTGGAACTCGTCAAGCAGCGCATCGAGGTCACAGACGGCCGCCTGCAGGCGGCCTTTGTGGTGTCCCGTGCGATCAAGGGAACCCGCATCGGCGGCGAAGTTACCGAGGCGCTGGCCGGGTATGGCTTGCCCATCCTGGCGTCACGCATCACGCAGCGCGTGAGCTACCCCGGCACGGCAGCGGCCGGCACTACCGTCATGGAGTCCGAACCGGACAGCGACGCAGCGGCCGAGGTTCACGCCCTGGCAACCGAGATTAAGCAAAAACTCATTTGAGACTTTGAGAGACTGAAATAATGAGCAAACCCGCAAGCACTCTTACCGCCGGCCGCCCGAGCGCCCGGAGCAACAAGGCCGCCACCCTCGCCAGCTTGGCCGACGAGGCCAGCACGAAGCGCGTGAATTTCGAGCTGCCGACCGACCAGCACACGAAGCTGAAAATCTACGCGGCCAAGCAGGGCAAGACCATCAAAGAACTGCTGACCGAGTACGTTGCCGGCCTGCCCGAGTAATTGAGTACAAGAGCAAATGAACATTTGCGCGGCTTTAGCGGCTAAAGAACGGGAGAAGAAAGCCCGATGCATCGAGCGGAATCTAGCGCTGGCCACCGAGGAAAATTCCCAACTTGGCCTGCCTGCGCCGTTTCGTGTCAATGGCATTTGGTTGGTTCCCCTTGGCCCTGGCGGTCAAGTGAAGCCCATCGGGCCGGAACCGTGGCGACGCCCAAGCAGTAAGGGGTAATGCATGAAGCAACTGGATGAACTACTGGCCCGAGTGCCCGAGCTACAGGCG
>MKVK01000049.1 GCA_001898825.1 Magnetospirillum sp. 64-120 | reverse complement strand
ATCCCAAGCCACCACCTGGAAGGTCTGGGTGGCGGTGTCGCCCACATTCAGGCCGTCCTGGCCCGACGGCGTGAAGGTGTATTCGCCCGTCTGCGAATCGATCACCACCGTGCCGGTGTCGGTGGTCAGCTCGGTCACCCGTTCGCCGTTCGCGCCCACCAGGTAATAGCTGACGGTATCCGACGTATCCACGTCCGACCCCGCCACCGTACCGCTGGCCGAGCCGTTTTCGTCGATGTTCAGGTCGACGACGGTGTCGACCACCGGGCCGTCATTGGAACCGTTGATGGTCACCGAGACGTTCTGCGGATCGGAAACCGTGTCGCCGTCGGTCGCCGCCACCTGGAAGCCGTCGGTCACCTTCTCGCCGTCATCCAGCGAGGCCATGTCGTCGCTGGGGGTGAAGGTGTATTCGCCGGTCTGCGGATCGATCACCACCGTGCCATGCTCGGTGGTCAGCTCGGTCACCAGTTCGCCGGTATCCGGATCGACGATGCCATAGGTCAGGGTGTCGCCATCGGCGTCGGTGGCGTCGATGTCGCCGGAAACCGTGCCGTCCTGACCCACTTCCACATCAACGTCGGTGGGGCCGTCGATGACCGCAGTGTCTTCCACGTCGTTCACCGCGATGGTGCCGCTGGTGTGGGTCACCTGACCGTCATCGGACACCACGTCATAGCTGACGTTGATGCTGCCCGAGAAGTTGGCGTCGGGGGTGAAGGTGTAGGTGCCGTTGTCGTTGGCCACCAGGGTGCCGCCGTCAACCGTGACATTGGCCACCGACAGCGCCGAGTCGATGTCCGAGGCGTTGCCCAGCAACTGTTCCGGGGTCAGGGTGATGGTGCCGTCTTCGTCCATCTCGAACGAGGTCGGACCGCTCACCACGGTGGCATCGTCCATTTCGGTCACCGTCACCGGCACGTCCACCGAACTGGTGCCGCCCTGGGCATCGGTGGTCACCACGGTGAAGCTGTCACTGCCCGCCCAGTTGTTGTCGCTGGCGGTGAAGGTATAGGCGCCGGTATTGGGGTCGATGGTCACGCTGCCATGGTCGGTGACCAGGGTGGTGATCGGATCGCCGTTGTCGTCCGCACCGAAGGAGTAAGTCACCGCGCCGTCCACGTCGGTGGCCGAAATGCTGCCGGTCACGACCGTGGCCGCGTCGGTGGTGCTTTCCGCACCGGTGCCGCCGGTGGTGGTGATCACCGCCTCGTCCTCGACCGCGGTGACGTCCAGCGAAGCGGTCGCCGGAGTCACGGCGCCGTCGTCGGTCACCACGTCATAGGTGATGTCGATATTGCCGTTGAAATCAGCGGCCGGGGTAAAGGTCCAGGTGCCGTTGCCGTTGTCCACCAACGTGCCGCCGGAAACCTCCACATTGGCCACCGAAAGGGCGTTGTCCACGTCCGAGGCATTGGCCAGCAATTGCTGGCTGGTGATCAGGATCGAACCCGAATCCTCGGCCATGTCGCCCAGATCGACGCTGCCGGTCACCACGGTCGCGTCGTCCGAGCCGTCGATGGTCACCGTGACGTCGTGCGGCGCGCTGGCCACGTCGCCATCCCAAGCCACCACCTGGAAGGTCTGGGTGGCGGTGTCGCCCACATTCAGGCCGTCCTGGCCCGACGGCGTGAAGGTGTATTCGCCCGTCTGCGAATCGATCACCACCG
>MKVK01000048.1 GCA_001898825.1 Magnetospirillum sp. 64-120 | reverse complement strand
AAGGTCAAGCTGATCCTGGCCGACAATCCAAACTGGGACGATCTCTACCTGCGGCTGGCGTAGCCGTGGATGGCCGGGTCAAGCCCGGCCATGACGAAACACACTTAGCCCCAACGGCTCTCGGCAACCTGCGGGGCGCCTTCCCCCCCCCTGACACCGCCCAGACAAAGAAAAGGCCCGCCTGTGTTTCCACAGGCGGGCCGATCCTGAAACAACGACCGAAGAGAAGGTCTTACTTCTCTTCCTGGGCCTTGCGCATGGCGGCGCCCAGGATGTCGCCCAGGGACGCACCCGAATCCGACGAACCGTATTCGGCCATGGCGGCCTTTTCTTCGTCGATTTCGCGGGCCTTGACCGACAGAGTGACCTTGCGGGCACCCTTTTCGATCATGGTCACCTTGGCGTCGATCTTTTCGCCGACGGCGAAACGCTCGGGGCGCTGTTCGGAACGCTCACGCGACAGTTCGGACTTGCGGATGAAGCCCGACATGCCGTCGACCATGACTTCCAGGCCGTTTTCGGTGACCGCGGTCACGGCGCAGGTGACGATGTCGCCCTTCTTGACGTTGGCGACGGCGTCCTGGAACGGATCGGAACCCAGCTGCTTGATACCCAAGCTGATGCGTTCCTTTTCCACGTCCACGTCCAAGACCTTGGCCTTGACCATGTCGCCCTTCTTGTATTCGGCGATGGCGGCGTCACCCGACTTGTCCCAGGACAGGTCGGACATGTGAACCATGCCGTCGATGTCGCCGGACAGGCCGATGAACAGACCGAATTCGGTGATGTTCTTGACTTCGCCTTCGACTTCGGTGCCGACCGGGAACTTCTCGACGAAGGATTCCCACGGATTGGCCAGGCACTGCTTCAGGCCCAGGCTGATGCGACGCTTCTGCGGGTCGACGTCCAGCACCATGACTTCCACTTCCTGCGAGGTGGAAACGATCTTGCCGGGATGGACGTTCTTCTTGGTCCACGACATTTCGGAGACGTGCACCAGACCCTCGACACCCGGCTCCAGCTCGACGAACGCGCCGTAGTCGGTGATGTTGGTGACGCGGCCGACGAACTTGGCCTGCACCGGGTACTTGGCTTCCACGCCTTCCCACGGATCGGCGTCCAGCTGCTTGATGCCGAGCGAGATGCGCTGGGTTTCCGGGTTGAAGCGGATGACCTGGACCTTGACGGTCTGGCCGATGTGCAGCGCTTCGGACGGATGGTTGATGCGCTTCCAGGCGATGTCGGTGACGTGCAGCAGGCCGTCGACGCCGCCCAGGTCAACGAACGCACCGTAATCGGTGATGTTCTTGACGACGCCTTCCAGGATCTGACCTTCCTTCAGGTTCTCGATCAGTTCGGAACGCTGTTCGGCGCGGGTCTCTTCCAGGACGGCGCGACGCGACACGACGATGTTGCCGCGCGAGCGATCCATCTTGAGGATCTGGAACGGCTGCGGGGTGCCCAGCAGCGGGGTGATGTCGCGCACGGGGCGGATGTCCACCTGCGAACCGGGCAGGAAGGCGACGGCGCCCGACAGGTCGACGGTGAAGCCGCCCTTGACGCGGCCGAAGATGACGCCGTTGACGCGCTGGTTGTCCTGGAAGGACTTTTCCAGCAGGGTCCAGGCTTCCTCGCGCTTGGCCTTTTCACGCGACAGAACGACTTCGCCGTTCTTGTCTTCGTAACGCTCGACGAACACGTCGATGGCGTCGCCGGCCTTGATTTCCGGAGCGCGGCCAGCGGTGGCGAATTCCTTGAGCTGCACGCGGCCTTCCGACTTCAAGCCGACGTCGATGACGGCGAAATCGTTTTCCACGCGCACGATGATGCCCTTGATGACCGAACCCTCGAACGGGTTGGCGACGCCCATGGTCTCATCCAACAGGGCGGCAAAATCTTCCATAGTCATTTGATACTTCCTTTCTATACATCTTTCGGGCCTGCCGGTTGTCTCCGGCGGTCTTGCGGGAACATCCCGCCAAATGGGAACAGGCCCCGCGCCTGATGGGGCGGGGCCGGAAAAAGCGGACTCTTACAGCTTTGCGCGGATAAACGCAATCGCCGCGTCAAAAGCCTGATCGGCCCCCATCTCGGACGTATCCAGGATGTGGGCGTCGTCGGCCGGCTTCAGCGGCGCCACGGCACGCGACGAATCGCGTTCGTCGCGTTCGCGCATCTCGGTCAACACCTTGTCGAACGTGGTGTCCACGCCCTTGGACTGTAATTCCAGGAAACGGCGTCCTGCGCGGGTTTCGGCGCTGGCGGTGACGTACAGCTTGATCTGCGCCTCGGGGCAGACCACGGTGCCGATGTCGCGGCCATCCAGCACCGCGCCCTTGCCGCCCGGCGGTCGGGCGGCAAAGCGGCGCTGGAAGTCCAGCAGGGCGGCGCGCACTTCCGGGATCACCGCCACCTTCGACGCCGCCTGCGCCGCGTCGTCGCCGCGCAGGTCGTCAGCCTGCAAATCACTGGGCTGCAGGTCGCGGGCGGCTTCGCCGGCCCGGGCCGGGTCGGCGGGGTCGAAACCGGCGCGGTCCACGTTCATGCCGACAGCGCGATAGATCAGTCCGGTATCCAGGTAATCGAAGCCCAGTTCGGCGGCGACACGCCGCGCCAGGGTCCCCTTACCGGCCGCCGCCGGCCCGTCGATGGCGATAATTTTGCTCACAGCACGGCCTCGGTCTTGGAAATCTGGGCCCCCATGCCGTTCATCAGATCGACGAAGCCGGGGAAGCTGGTGTCGATGGCCTCGGCGTCGTCCACCGCCACCGGGTCGGCCGAGGCCATCCCCAGGACCAGGAACGCCATGGCGATGCGATGGTCCAGATTGACGGCGATGGTGGCGCCGCCCACCGGCGGCTTACCGTTGCCGTGGACGATCAGGGTGTCGCCGTCTTCTTCCACCCGCACGCCGCAGGCGGCCAAACCGCGCATGGTGGCGGCGAAGCGGTCGCTTTCCTTCACCCGCAATTCCGACAGGCCGAACATGCGGGTGGTGCCGGTGGCGAAGGCGGCGGCCACCGCCAGGATGGGGTATTCGTCGATCATGGAAGGCGCGCGTTCCGCCGGCACGTCGACGCCCTTCAAGGCGGAATGACGGACCCGCAAATCGGCCACCTGCTCGCCGCCTTCCTCGCGCACGTTCTCGAAGGCCAGGTCGGCGCCCATTTCCGACAGGCTTTGATAGAGACCGGTGCGCAGCGGGTTCATGCCCACACCCTGCAAGACGATTTCCGAACCGGGGGTGATCAGCCCCGCCACCGCCGGGAACGCCGCCGAACTGGGGTCGGCCGGCACCACCACGTGACGGCCGGTCAGTTCGGGGAAACCGGTCACAGTGATGATGCGCTCGCCCGCTTCGCCATGTTCGACGTCCACCTGGGCGCCGAAATTCCGCAGCATCAATTCGGTGTGGTCGCGGGTGGCTTCGCGTTCGATCACCGTGGTCTGGCCCGGGGTGTTGAGGCCGGCCAGCAGGATGGCCGACTTCACCTGGGCCGAGGCCACCGGCAATTCGTAGGTGATGGGCAACGGATTGCCGGTGCCGACCACCGCCATGGGCAGGCGGCCGCCGTCACGGCCGAAGAAACGCGCCCCCATCTGGCCAAGCGGCGCCGACACCCGCTTCATCGGGCGCGAGCGCAAGGACGCGTCGCCGGTGAAGATGGTGGTGAAGGGATGGGTGGCCACCAGGCCCATCATCAACCGCGCCCCGGTACCGGAATTGCCCAGATCCAGCACGTCGGCCGGTTCCTGCAGGCCGCCGACGCCGCGGCCGAACAGCCGCCAGGTGCCGTCGTCCAGACGCTCGACCTCGGCGCCGAGCGCCCGCATGGCGGCGGCGGTGCGCAGCACGTCGTCGCCTTCCAACAGGCCTTCCACCCGGCTTTCGCCCACCGCCAGCGCGCCGAACATCAGGGCACGATGCGACACCGACTTGTCGCCCGGCACCTTGGCCGAGCCCGAAAGCGCCGAAGCACGGCGGGAAATCAACGGTTTGGACATGGTCACTCCGAAAATCCAGGCCGGGTTGATCTAGCACACATGACAGGCAGACGCATAGCCCATGGCGAATTTTGCGTTTTCGTTTTGACATGGTGGGGCGAACATGGCAAATGCCGCTGCTAAGCCGATTTTCAAGGAGGATACCGCCGTGGCCAAGCCGGAATGGGGCCAGAAGCGTACTTGCACCAGCTGTGGATGCCGCTTCTATGACTTGACCCGCTCTCCCATCACCTGCCCCAAGTGCGGCGCGACGGTGGAGCCCGAGATGCCCTTCAAGGTTCGCCGCAGCAGCGTGCCGACCGACAAGGCCCGTGCTGCCGAGAAGGCCGCCGCCGCCGCCGCCGCCGTGGTGGTCGACGACGAAGCCATGGACAGCGAAGAAGAGACTGCCGAGGACGATGAAAGCGGCCTGATGGAAGACGCTTCCGACCTGGGCGAGGACGACGACGACATGGCCGAGGTCATGGAACACATGGACGAAGGCCTGGAAGAAGAGATCTGATCGGGCCGGCGAAAAAAGTTTTCGAAACGGTGATTTTTTTGGCTTGACCCCCGTCTTCGAAATCCATATGTTCCGCCTCCACCGACGGACGCCCAAGACCGACGGTAACGAGATCAAGGGGCTATAGCTCAGTTGGGAGAGCGCTTGAATGGCATTCAAGAGGTCGGCGGTTCGATTCCGCCTAGCTCCACCAAAATAGACAAGGGCCCAGCTGGCAACGGCTGGGCCCTTCGTCTTTCCGGGTCTTTTATGCGATAGTGACGTCCCACTATCGCCGCGTGCCCCCCGATGAATCTGAAGCAGCTTGAATATTTCGTCCGCGTCGCCGAGCTGGGCAGCTTCAGCAAGGCATCCATGGTGCTGGACATCGCCCAGCCGGCGCTGTCGCGCCATGTCCGCCAACTGGAAACCGACCTGCGCGCCACGCTTTTGACCCGCAACGGGCGCGGGGTGTCGCTGACCGAATCGGGGCGCCGTCTATTCGACCACGCGGTGACCATCCTGCAATCGGTGGAACGCGCCGCCGAGGACATGGAATCGGCCCGCGACGAACCGGCCGGCCGCATCGTCGTCGGCCTGCCCCCCAGCATCGGCCGCCGCCTGACCCTGCCGCTGGTGGAACGCTTCCGCCGCGAACTGCCCAAGGCGCGCCCCGCCATCGTCGAGGGCCTGTCCACCCACGTGGCGGAATGGATCGCCGGCGGTCGCGTCGACGTGGGCCTGCTGCACAATCCCGAACCCACCCCGGCGCTGGAAGTCCACCCCCTGGCCCAGGAAGAAATGGGACTGGTGGGCCCGGCCGGCGATTCCACCGCGCCGCTGGGCTGGTCGGACCTGGGGGCCTATCCGCTGGTCCTGCCCGAACGGTCCCACGCCATGCGCCGACTGCTGGAAACCCAGGCCGCCAATGCCGGGGTGCGGCTGAAGGTGGCCATGGAGCTGACCTCCATCCCGTCGATCCTGGATCTGGTCGCCGCCGGCCACGGCTATGCGGTGCTGACCGGCACCGCCTTGGCCGCGTGGTCGGGCGGCCGCGACTTCAGCATGCGCCGCCTGGCCGACCCGGCGGCGGTCAGCACCTTGTTCCTGGCGGTGCCGGCCCACAAGCCCATCACCCCCCTGGGACGCCGGGCGATGACCATCCTGCGCGATCTGGTCCACACCGAAATCGGTTAGAATCGATTCAGTTATAACGAAACGGCATAGCTAAAAGTCGGTTCCCGGCCTTGGACAGCCTGCTTGTTTTTGCCACCATGACAGGGTCGCAAGAACGCATGAACACAGGCGTCGGACGGAAACGACCATGAGCTTCGAAAAGACCCCAGGCTGGCTGGACTGGTATGCCGGCCCCAGCAAACCCGCTTTCAAACTGCCCGCCGGCGCGGTGGACGCCCATTGTCATGTCTTCGGACCGGGCGCCGTCTTCCCCTATGCGCCGGAACGCAAATACACGCCGTGTGACGCGTCCAAGGATCAGCTGTTCGCGCTTCGTGACCATTTGGGCTTTGCCCGCAACGTTATCGTCCAAGCCACCTGCCATGGCGCCGACAACCGGGCGCTGGTGGATGCTTTGGTCCATGCGAACGGCATGGCCCGTGGCGTCGCCACCGTGCGTCGTACCGTCACCGACCAAGAATTGCAGGACATGCACCGGGCCGGCGTGCGCGGCGTGCGCTTCAACTTCGTCAAGCGCCTGGTGGACTTCACCCCCAAGGATGAATTGATCGAGATCGCCAACCGCATCGCGCCCCTGGGCTGGCACGTGGTGATCTATTTCGAAGCGGTGGACCTGCCGGAATTGCAGGATTTCTTTACCTCGCTGCCCACCACCGTGGTGGTCGACCATATGGGCCGCCCCGATGTGACCAAGCCGGTGGACGGGCCGGAATTCGCCCGCTTCGTTGCCTTCATGCGCGACAATCCCAATGTGTGGAGCAAGGTCAGCTGCCCGGAACGCCTGTCGGTCAGCGGCCCCAAGGCGTTGGATGGCCAGCGCGCCGCCTATGACGACGTGGTGCCCTTCGCCCGCCATCTGGTGGAAAGCTTCCCCGACCGGGTGTTGTGGGGCACCGACTGGCCGCATCCGAACCTGAAGGACCACATGCCCGACGACGGTTTGCTGGTGGATTTCATCCCCCGCATCGCGCCCACGGCCCCCTTGCAGCAAAAGCTGTTGGTGGACAACCCCATGCGGCTTTACTGGCCCGAGGAGTAAATCTGATGGCGCTGGACAAGCCCTATCTGGACGTTCCCGGCACCACCATCTTCGACGCCGAGCAGTCGCGTTTGGGCTATCACCTGAACCAGTTCTGCATGTCGTTGATGAAGGCCGAGAACCGCGCCCGCTTCAAGGCCGACGAAAAGGCCTATCTGGATGAATGGCCGATGAGCGAGGACCAGAAACAGGCGGTGCTGGACCGCGACCTCAACCGCTGCATCAGCTTGGGCGGCAACATCTATTTCCTGGCCAAGATCGGCGCCACCGACGGGCGGACCTTCCAGCAAATGGCGGGCTCGATGACCGGCATGAGTGAACAGGAATACCGCGACATGATGATGGCCGGCGGCCGCCACATCGACGGCAACCGCCGCCTGGGCGAGGACGGCGACGCCCAGCCCCATCGCCAGCCCCAGGGACGGAAATGACCGCCATGGCCCGCATCACTTCCAGCGTCTACACCTCGCACGTGCCCGCCATCGGCGTCGCCATGGACCTGGGCAAGACCGAAGAACCCTATTGGCGGCCATTGTTCGCCGGCTATGAACCGTCACGCCGATGGATGGCCGAAAACACCCCCGACGTGGTGTTCCTGGTCTACAACGACCACGCCAACGCCTTTTCCCTGGACCTGATCCCCACCTTCGCCATCGGCTGCGCCGAACACTTCCAGCCCGCCGACGAAGGCTGGGGGCCGCGTCCGGTGCCGGTGGTCAAGGGGCACCCGGAACTGGCCTCTCACATTGCCCAATCGGTGATCCAGGACGATTTCGACCTGACCATCGCCAACAAGATGGACGTGGACCACGGCCTGACCGTGCCTTTGTCGCTGATGTTCGGTCAGCCGCAGCAATGGCCGTGCGCCGTCATCCCCTTCGCCGTCAACGTGGTGCAATATCCGGTGCCGTCGGGCCGGCGCTGCCTGGCGCTGGGCCGCGCCATCCGCAAGGCGGTGGAAAGCTTCGACCAGCCGCTGAAGGTGCAAATCTGGGGCACCGGCGGCATGAGCCATCAGTTGCAGGGCGCGCGAGCCGGGCTGATCAACAAGGACTTCGACAACGCCTTCCTGGACCGCCTGATCGCCGATCCCGAAGCGGCTTCGCAGATACCCCATATCGACTATGTGCGCGAAGCCGGGTCCGAAGGCATCGAACTGGTCATGTGGCTGATCGCCCGTGGCGCCATGGACGATGTCCCGCCTAAACTTGTCCACCGTTTCTACCACGTGCCGGCCAGCAACACCGCCGTCGGCCATCTGATCCTGGAGAACCCATGAGCAAGCCCGTCAACATCGCCCTGGTCGGCGCCGGCGCCTTCGGCGTCAAGCATCTGGATGCCTTGAAAGCCATCGATGGCGCCAACGTGGTGTCGCTGGTCAGCCGCAGCGAAGATTCCACCCAGGCCATCGCCGACAAATACGGCATTCCTCATGTGGCTTTCGACCTGGCCGACGCGCTGGCGCGGCCGGACGTGGACGCCGTCATCCTGACCACGCCCACCCCTTTGCATGCCTCGCAGGCGCTGCAATGCCTGAACGCCGGCAAACATGTGATGGTGGAAATCCCGCTGGCCGACAGCCTGGCCGACGCCGAAGCGGTGGTGGCGTTGCAAAAAAAGACCGGCCTGGTGGCCATGTGCGGCCATACAAGGCGCTTCAACCCCAGCCATCAGTGGGTGCGAAACAAGATCACCGCCGGCGAGTTCAACATCCAGCAGATGGACGTGCAGACCTATTTCTTCCGGCGCACCAACATCAACGCCCTGGGCCAGCCGCGCTGCTGGACCGACCACCTGTTGTGGCACCACGCCGCCCACACCGTCGACCTGTTCGCCTATCAGACCGGTTCGGACATCGTCGCCGCCAACGCCATCCAGGGGCCCATCCATCCCGAACTGGGCATCGCCATGGACATGTCCATCCAGCTGAAGGCCGCCAACGGCGCCATCTGCACCCTGTCCTTGTCCTTCAACAATGACGGCCCCTTGGGCACCTTCTTCCGCTACATCGGCGATACGGGCACCTATATCGCCCGCTATGACGATCTGGTGGACGGCAAGGAAAACCCCATCGACGTGTCCAAGGTGGACGTGTCCATGAACGGCATCGAATTGCAGGACCGCGAGTTCCTGGCCGCCATCCGCGAAGGCCGCGAGCCCAACGCCTCGGTGGCCAAGGTGCTGCCCTGCTATCAGGTGCTGGACATCCTGGACCGCAAACTGGCCGAAATGGACTGATGCCATGATCACCCAGCGCCGCCGCGTCGGTCCTTTCGACGTCTCCGCCTTGGCTTTCGGCTGCATGAACCTGTCGCACGCCTATGGGGCGCCACCCGACCGGGCCACCGCCGAACGGGTGGTGGCCCGCGCCCTGGACGCCGGCATCGATTTCTTCGACACGGCGGCGCTTTATGGTTTCGGCGCCAACGAGACCCTGGTGGGGCCGTGGCTTCGCCCCCACCGCCACCGCGTCACCCTGGCCAGCAAATGCGGCATGACCGGGGTGAATGGGGTGCGCGTCATCGACGGCCGCCCGGAAACCATCCTGCGCACCTGCGACGAATCCCTGGCCCGCCTGGGCGTCGACGTCATCGACCTTTACTATCTGCATCGCTGGGACAAGAAAGTGCCCATCGAAGACAGCGTCGGCGCCCTGTCACGCTTGGTGGAAGCGGGCAAGATCCGCGCCGTCGGCCTGTCGGAAGTGTCCGCCGACACGCTGCGCCGCGCCCACAAGGTGCATCCCATCGCCGCCGTGCAAAGCGAATATTCGGCTTGGACCCGCAACCCGGAAATCGCCGTGTTGCAGGCCTGCCGCGACCTGGGGGCCGCCTTCGTCGCCTTCAGCCCGCTGGCGCGGGGCTTTTTGACCGGCACGCTGACCGATCCGGCCAGCCAGTTGCAGGACAAGGACATCCGTCGCGCCATGCCGCGTTTTGACGCCGAACATTACCCGCGCAACCTGCGCCTGCTGGACGGTTTCGACGCCATCGCCCGCGATGTGGGCTGCAGCAAGGCGCAGTTGGCCCTGGCCTGGGTGCTGGCCAAGGGCGACGACATCGTCGCCCTGTTCGGTACCCAATCGCTGGGCCACTTGAACGAGAATTTGGGAGCCGACGGCGTGCGCGTGCCGCCCCAGGCCATGGCCCGAATGGACGCTTTGATCAACCAACACACCGTGTCGGGGGCCCGATACAACCCCGCCACCCAGAGCGAAATCGACACGGAAGACTTCTGAGCAGAGAGGCAACATGACCAAGAAAGCAAAAAGGGTCATCCCAGGCACGACCCTGTTCGACGGCGACATGGCCCGCAAGGGCTATGCGCTCAACAAAATGTGCTTTTCCTTCAATTCCGAGGAAAACCGCCAGGCCTTCCTGGCTGACCGGGACGGCTATTGCGCCAAGTACGGCCTGAACGAGGAACAGACCAAGGCGGTCAAGGACTTGAACGTCCTGGCCATGCTGGCGGCGGGCGGAAACGCCTATTACATCGCCAAATTGGGCGGCATCTACAAGCTGGACATGCAGGATGTGGGCGCCCAGCAGACCGGAATGACCAAGGAAGCTTTCATCGCCAAGCTGGTGGAAGCGGGGAGAGCGTAACATGGCCAAGATCGTCGGCGGCGTCGCCGTCACCCACGTGCCCTATATCGGCCGTGCGCTTGCGCAGAACCTGCAGCAGGAACCCTATTGGAAACCGTTCTTCGACGGTTTCCCGCCGGTCCACGCCTGGCTGGAACAGGCCAAGCCCGACGTGGTGGTGGTCATCTACAACGACCACGGGCTGAACTTCTTCCTGGACAAGATGCCCACCTTCGCCGTCGGCGCGGCGCCGCAATACATGAATGCCGACGAAGGCTGGGGCATCCCCACCGTGCCGCCCTTCCCCGGCGACCTGGACCTGTCGTGGCGGATGATCGACAGCCTGATCGAGGACGAATTCGACCTGACCACCTGTCAGGAAATGCTGGTGGACCACGCCTTCACCCTGCCCATCGAGCTGTTGTTCCCCAACCGCATCAAGCAGCCGGTGCGCACCGTGCCGGTGGTCCAGAACACCGTGCAGTTCCCGCTGCCCAGCGCCAAGCGTTGCCTGGCTTTCGGCCGCGCCATCCGCCGCGCCATCGAAAACTGGGATTCCGACGCCCGGGTGCTGATCATGGGCACCGGCGGCCTGTCGCACCAGTTGGACGGCGAACGGGCCGGCTTCATCAACAAGCCTTTCGACCTGGAATTCATGGAAAAGCTGATCACCGATCCCGATTGGGTGACCCAGTATTCCATCGCCGATCTGGTGGAATTGACCGGCACCCAAGGTATCGAACTGCTGAACTGGCTGACCTGCCGTGGCGCCTTGGGCGACCATGTGGAAAAGGTCCATGCCAATTATCACATCCCCATTTCCAACACGGCGGCCGGCCTGTTGGCCATGGCGTCGAAGTAAAGATGCGGCGGGGGCTTCGGCCCCCGCTTGTTTTCAATGGGGAAACGGTTCCGCCATCTTGGCGGCGCGGAACTGGGCCGGGGCCATGCCGGTGCGGCGCTTGAAGAAGCGCGAGAAATAGCCCGGGTCCTTGAACCCCAGTTCATAGGCGATCATCTCGGCGGTGACCGAGGTGTAGATCAGGTGGCGCTGGGCTTCCAAGGCCAGCCGGTCCTGGATCAGGTCACCCGCCCCCTTGCCGGCGAAGGACTTGCACAAACGGTTCAGGCGCGGCGGCGTCAACGCCAATTCGGCGGCATAGCGTTCCACCGACCAATGTTCGCGGTAATGGTCTTCGACCATGTGGCGGAAGCGGTCGTAAAGGTCGCGGCGCGGACCGGTCTTTTCCGGGTCGGGCGAGTGACGGTCCAACTGGCGCCGGGCGACCATCAGAACCACCCGGATCAGCCAGTCGCACATGAAGCTGCGGCCCAGTTGCGGCCAGGTGAATTCGTGGTGCATCAGGGCCAGGGTGTTCATGACCACGCCGTGCCCCTGGTGGTTGTCTGAAAAGTTCAAGACCTGCGGCACCCCCACCAAGGGTTCGAACAATTTGCGGCTGCGCCGGTAACGGGCGTCGATCAGCAACAGCTCCGACACCGTCAACACCCATCCCTCGGTTTCCGGCTGAAAGGAAAAAGCGTGCACCACGCCGCCCGGCACGCAGACCGCGCAAGGGGCCCCGATCTGATGAACACGACCATCCAACCAAGCCTCTCCCTGGCCGGATGTCATATAAACCAATTGGAACATACGCGGATGGGCATGGGGGGTGATGCGCCAGTCGTAAAGACGCGACCGCGTGCGGATGTCTTCGATATGGATGAATTCCGCATCGGTTTCGTCGCCTTGCTCGCCGAACAGGGCGTAATGGCTGATGGTGGTGGCGGACGTCATCGCGGGGGTGTTCCCTTCATCGCCTCTATGAATGAAAAGTACAATAATTCCGCTGTTGCGTCCATTCCGTCACCTGGGGCCCAAGGACTAGATTGGAGCCAATAAGAACAGTTCAAAAAACATGTTCGACAGGAAGGAAGCACGCCTATGTTTCGTTTCGATCCCTATTCCCCGGCCAACGACGCCGATCCCTTTCCCGCCTACAAAACCCTGCGCGACGAACACCCGGCGTTCTGGTGCGAGGAAGCGGGCATGTGGGTCTATTCCCGTTATGCCGACATCGTCACCGCGCTGAACGACTGGCAGACTTATTCCTCGGCCAAGGGCAACCTGGTGGACGAACTGCCCAACCGCGCCGGCAACACGCTGGGCACCACCGACCCGCCGCGCCACGACCGTCTGCGCGCCCTGATCCAAAAAGCGGTGACCAAGCGGGCACTGGATTATCTGGAAGACCCTATCCGCGCCGTCTGCCGCAAGCATTTGGACGCTTTGAAGGGGCGCAAGACCTTCGACTTCGTCAACGACTTCTCGTCCAAGGTGACGGTGGACTTGCTGTTCCACCTGTTCGCCATGCCCACCGACAAGCAAGAGATCGTCCGCGACAAAGCGGTGCTGATGGTCCAGACCGACCCGGTCACCCGCAAGAAGGGACCCGAGCATCTGGCCGCCTATGAGTGGATGGCCAACTTCGCCGCCGAACTGGTGGCCGAGCGCAAGAAGAACCCCGGCGACGACCTGCTGTCCAACTTCATCACCTCGGAAATCGACGGCGAGAAGCTGGCCGACAAGGAAGTGCAGCTGACGGTGACCACCCTGATCATGGCCGGCATCGAATCGCTGTCGGGTTTCATGAGCGTCATGGGCCTGAACCTGGCCGACCACCCGGAAGCTCGCCGCGCCCTGGTGGCCGACCCGTCGCTGATCCCCGACGCCATGGAAGAATCGCTGCGCTACAACACCTCGGCCCAGCGCTTCCGCCGCTGTCTGACCCGTGACGTGGAAATCCACGGCAAGGTGATGAAGGCCGGCGACTTCGTCATGCTGGCCTATGGGGCGGGCAACCGCGACGAACGGCAGTTCCCCAACCCGGATGTCTATGACATCACCAGGAAGCCCCGTGGTCACCTGGGCTTTGGCGGCGGCGTGCACGCCTGTTTGGGCACTGCCATCGCGCGCATGGCCTGCAAGATCGCCTTCGAGGAATTCCTGCAAGCCTTCCCCGACTTCACCCGGACCCAACAGGACCTGCCTTGGGTTCCGTCGTCGAACTTCCGTTCTCCCCTGAAACTGGAATTGGCGGTGGGCTAAGGCCCAACACGGGCCTTACAGACAAAGCAAGAACCGGTTCCGTTTGAACGGAACCGGTTCGGTGCCCACCTCCTTTTCAGGGAAGCGACCAAGAAAGGCGAGATCATGCCCACAGTCACCTATATCGAACACGACGGCACCGAACACCGGGTCGAACTGCCCGCCGGCTGGACCCTGATGCAGGGCGCCACGCTCAACGGAATCAACGGCATCGAAGGCGAATGCGGCGGGTCGTGCGGCTGCGCCACCTGCCACGTCTATGTGGACGAAGCGTATCTGGACAAGCTGCCCGCCCCCAGCGAGACCGAGGAAGAGATGCTGGAATGCACCGCCTCGCCGCGTCGGGCCAATTCGCGGCTAAGCTGCCAGATCAAGGCCATGCCGGAAATCGACGGCATCGTCGTGCACCTGCCTGAAACCCAAAGCTGACCATGGCCGGCTTGGTCATCGTCGGCGCCGGCCAGGCGGGTTACCAGACCGCCGAATCGCTGCGCCAGGACGGCTTTGACGGCCCGATCACCCTGATCGGGTCGGAAGCCCACCCCCCCTATCAGCGCCCGCCGCTTTCCAAGGCCTATCTGCTGGGCGAGACCGACGCCCAGCGGGTGCGGTTCCGCACCGTGGATTATTACGCCCAGCACCGCATCGACCTGCGCACGTCCCTGGACGTCACCGCGCTCGACCGCGCCGTCAAGCGGGTGCGATTGTCCGATGGCAGTTGCCTGGGTTACGACAAGCTGGTCCTGGCCACCGGCGCTCGGGTGCGTCCCTTGCCGGTCCCCGGCGCTGAATTGGCCGGCGTGTTCACCCTGAAGACCCTGGACGACGTGGACGCCATCGCCGTCCGTCTGCCCCACGCCCAAAACGTCGCCGTCATCGGCGCCGGCTTCATCGGATTGGAATTCGCCGCCGTCGCCCGCAAGCTGGGCAAGGCCGTCACCGTGCTGGAAGCCGCCCCGCGCATCATGGGCCGCGTCGTCCACCCGGACCTGTCACATTATTTCACCGCCTATCATCAGGCACGCGGCGTCAGGATCGTCTGCAACGCGGCGGTCGCCGCGCTTTCCGGCACCGAAGCGGTGGAAAAAGTGATCCTGGCCGACGGTTCGGAAGTCGCCACCGATCTGGTGGTGGTGGGCATCGGCGTCATTCCCAATGTGGAACTGGCCAGCGCCTGCGGCGTCACTTGCGACAACGGCATCGTCGTCGACGAGTTCTGCCGCACCTCGGACCCCGACATCTACGCCGCCGGCGACGTCGCCAGTTACTGCCACCCTTTCGCCGGTTCCCTGGTCCGTCTGGAATCGGTGCAGAACGCCGCCGACCAGGGCCGCACCATCGCCGCCCACGTCACCGGCAAGGCCAAACCCTATGCCACGGTGCCGTGGTTCTGGTCCGATCAGTTCGACCTGAAGCTGCAGATGGTGGGGCTGCCCCATGGCTGCGACCGCGTCGTCCTGCGCGGCGCCATGGAAACCGACAAATTCTCGTTGTTCCATTATCGCGGCGATGAATTGCGGGCGGTGGATTCGGTCAACAAGCCGGCCGACCACATCACCGGACGCAAATTGCTGGCCGCCGGGGTTTCGCCGACTCCCGAACAGGCGGCGGACGAAGGCTTCAAGCTGAACAGCCTGCTGTAACAAAAACCCCCGATCCGAAGGCCCCGGATCGGGGGTTTTTTTTTGAGTTTAGACCGCCACCGCGTCGATGCGATAGGCGATGCGCAGCCCGCCCCAATGGCGCCCCTGCACCATGATCGGCGCCGACACGTCCTTCATCATCACGTATTTGCCGCCGCCCATGGCGCGGCGATAGGTCTGCAGCAGGAAGGGTTCGGTGTTGCGCGCCGCGTCCAGGCCGGTGTGGTCGTCGAATTTGCGGCGGTTGCGGCAATGGGCTTCGTTCCAGGCCGGGTCGTCGCCTTGCGGCTGGGAATAGGCGGCGTTGTGCACCGGCAGCCAGCCGTTTTCGTCGACCGAGGCGCAGAACACCACCCGGGGATCGAAGGACAGGACTGGTTCCTGGATGTCGGGCAGGACCTGTTCCAGCACCGCCATGGCGCGGGTGGTCATCTGCTGCGGGTTCGATCCCGCCACCAACTGGTAATCACGGTCGAACAGGTCGCCCAGGCTGACGCGGCCTTGGGCCACCGCCTGTTCCAAAGCCGCCGAGACCCGCTTGGCGGTGTCTTGGGCCTTTTGGATGTAAGGCTCGTCCTCGGACCGCATGCCGGTGTCGGCCACCTGGGCCAGGAAGGATTCGATCTCGCCCTTCAGATGCACCGCCTGTTCGCCCAAGGTCTTGGACGACACCAGGACCGAAGCGGCGGCGTCGCGGGTGGAATGGGTGGCGTCTTCCACCGATCCCATGGCTTGGTCCACCGAACGGGTGGCCATGGCCGCCGCCTCGGCGCCGCGGGCGATTTCACGGGTTGCCTCGCCCTGCTGCCGCACGGCGTCGGTCACGTCCTGGGCCAAGCGGCTGATGTCGCCGACCACGGTGACGATGCCGTCCACCGCGCCGGCCGCGCCATCGGTGACTTGGCGCATGGTTTCAATCTGCTGGGCGATCTCTTGGGTGGCCTGGGCGGTACGCAGCGCCAGATGCTTGACCTCTTCGGCGACCACGGCGAAGCCCTTGCCGGCTTCGCCCGCCCTCGCCGCCTCGATGGTGGCGTTCAAGGCCAACAGGTTGGTCTGGCCGGCGATCATGGAAATCATGTTCAGCACGGTTTCGATCTCACGCGAGGATTCGACCACCTTGCGCATGGCGGTTCCCGCCTGATCGGCGGTGTCGCCGGCCCGTTCCGCCACCTGCGACACGTCGCGCATGCGGCGGTCGATCTCGTCGATGGAGGCCGACAGTTCGGTGGCGGCGGCGGCCACGGTGTCGACGCTGCCGGCGGTGCGCCGGGCATCCTCGGCGCCGGTACGGGTGTGTTCGCGGGTGCGTTCGGCGTCTTCCAACAGCGCGCCGGATGCCGACTGCATGTTGTCCGCCGCACCGGTCACCGCGCCGACGATGTCGCCGATATGGGTCTGGAAATCACGCATGGCCTGATCCAGGTTGCGCGTGCGCTGTTCCCGCAGCTGGTTCTGGCGGTCCTGTTCACGGCGCAGGTCCTCGGCCTGGGCCAGGGCGTCGCGGAACACCACCATGGCCCGCGCCATGGCGCCCAATTCGTCGCGGCGCTCGCTTTCCGCCAGGGACACGCCCAGGTCGCCCGAAGCCAGCCGCCCCATAGCCCGGGTCATCGCCACCACCGGATTGCTGACGGCGCGGCTTAGGACCACGGTGGTGACCACGCCACCGGCCAGAAACAAACCGATGACCACGGCGAACAGGTTGACCGCGTCCTGGCTTTCCTTTTGCGCCTGCGCGTACAGCTCGGCCCCGTGCTTGTCGGCGCGGGTGGTGGCGTCCTGCAGGGCCGAGGCCAGACCGGTATAGGCGAATTCCACCGAAGACATCAGCAGCAGGGCCACCGACGGATCCTTGCGCAACGCGGCCACCACCTCGCGCGAGGCGCCGACATAGCCTTCCAGGTCGGATTGGGCCGAAGCGGGGGCGAAGTCGTGCATGGCCGCCAATTCGTCGGCGCGGCGCCCCAGCAGGTCGGCCTCGCTGCCCAATCCCCCCGCCCCGCTGGCGGCCATGTTGGCGACGCGGAACAGCTGGGCGTAAAGGTCGAGCGCCGCGTTCTGCACGCTGGCGGCACGCTGGTAGGGGACGAAGGCGCCCTCGCGGATGTCATGGCGCAGGGTGTTCAGGCGCTCGATGACCAGGTAGGTGCCGCCGCCGACCACCAGCAAGCAAAGCATGGCCACCACCGGGGCGATGGCCGTCTTGAACAAAAGCGACAGATTGTCGAACCAGCGTCCGCAGCCCGCAAAGACCGCCCCGCCTTTCCGCGCCATTTGGCTGGCCATGGATTTCCTCGCCTGTATATGAGTCTTTTATTTTTTTGTTAGCGCCGCCAGCAGATCGTCTGACACGGCCCGCCAATCACTAACATCTTTGTATTTAACATGTAAACCATGTTCGTGCGCCATGTCGGCCATCCAGTCGTCGCGGTCGGCGCTGGCTTGTGCGGAAAACGGGTCCAACCCCACTTCGCGGACGGTGCGGGCCACCTCGCGCATTTCCTCGGCGCGGCGGCGGCCGTGCAGCAGGACGCGATGGAAGAAATAACTGCCCTGCTTTTCCCAATCGATGCCCGGAAAGGTATGGATCAGACTTTGCACCACCGCGTCTTCGACGCCATAAGCCCGCGCCGCGGTGAAGCTTTCGATGACCATGGCCTCCAGGCCCTTGATCATGATCGACCGGCACATCTTGGTGGCCGAAGCGACACCGAAATCTTCCGACGCCACCTTGACGTCGAAGCCTAAAGCCGACAAGGGCAGCAGGATCTCGGCCGCCCACGGCCCGCCCAACAGCATGGGGGTCTTGATGCGATAGGGCGGCACCGAGGTCATCACCGCCGATTCCACATAGCGCCCATGGGCGGCGTGGACCATGCCCGCGCACGCCGTCTTGGCGCCGGGCGAGGCCGAGTTGCAATCCATGTAAAAGGCGCCCTGGGGCAAAAGCGGCGCGCATTCCTGCGCCGCCGCCTCGGTCTGGCTGGCGGTGACCACGCAGATGGCCAGGTCAACCCCGGCCAAAGCCGCTGCCGGATCGTCGCACAAGGTCACGCCCAAGCGCCGGGCATCCGCCACCATCCGCTGGACCGCCGCACCTTGGGGATCGACCCTGAGCTTCAGGTCCCAGGCCGAAACCGTGACCCCTTGGGCGGCCAGGTCTTCCGCCAGAATGGTTCCGACCTCGCCGAAACCGACCAAAGCGACTTTACGGAATGTGGCGTTGCTCATCGTGTCCTCGTCAGTCGATATATTTCAGCCCGGCCTGTTCCAGCGGCCCGCGCATGTTGTACATGTCCAGCCCCAACACGCCAGAGGCCAGCTTTTGGCGCTTTTCCTCTTCGTTGGCTTCGCGCTTGGCGGCGGCGGCGGCCACCTCGGCGGCGATGGCGGCGGGCACCACCACCACGCCGTCGTCATCGGCCAGCACCACGTCACCCGGGTTGACCACCGCGCCGGCGCAGACCACCGGAATGTTGACCGAGCCCAAGGTCGCCTTGATGGTGCCCTTGGCGCTGATCGCCTTGGACCACACCGGGAAGCCCATTTCGGTCAGGGTTTTGACGTCGCGGACACCGGCGTCGATGATCAGGCCCAAAGCGCCCCGCGCCCGGAAGGACGTGGCCAGCAGATCGCCGAAATAGCCATCGGTGCACGGCGCGGTGATGGCGGCCACCGGCACGTCGCCCGGCCGCAATTGCTCGGCCGCCACATGCATCATCCAGTTGTCGCCGGGATGCAGCAAAACGGTGACCGCCGTGCCGCACATGGAGGCACCGGGATAGATGGGGCGCATGTAAGGGGCCATCAGGCCGACCCGGCCCATGGCTTCGTGCACGGTGGCCGAGCCGAACTTGGCCAGGTCAGCCACCGCCGCCTTGTCGGCGCGGACGATGGTGCGTTTGACGATGCCCAGATTATTCAGCGACATGATCACAATCCTTTGCTTTTCAGGGCGGCATCCAGGCGCGGATAGACGCGGCGCGCATTGCCTTCGTAAACCTTGGCGCGGTCTTCGGCCGACAGGTTCAACGTGGCTTCGATGTAGCGTTTGGTGTCGTCGTAGTAATGACCGGTTTCCGGGTCGATGCCGCGCACCGCGCCGATCATTTCCGAGGCGAACAAGATGTTGTCCACCGGGATCACCTTGGTCAGCAGGTCGATGCCCGGCTGGTGATAGACGCAGGTGTCGAAGAAGACGTTGTTCAAGATGTGGTCGGTCAGCAGGGGCTTTTTCATTTCCTGGGCCAAGCCACGGTAACGGCCCCAGTGATAGGGTGCGGCGCCGCCGCCATGGGGGATGACGAACTTCAGTTCCGGGAAATCCTTGAACAGGTCGCCCTGGATCATCTGCATGATGGCGGTGGTGTCGGCGTTGATGTAATGGGCGCCGGTGGTGTGGAAACAGCCGTTGCACGAGGTCGAGACGTGCACCATGGCCGGAATGTCCCATTCCACCATCTTTTCATAGATGGGGTACCAGTGACGGTCGGTCAGCGGCGGCGAGGTCCAGTGCCCGCCCGACGGATCGGGGTTCAGGTTGATGGCGACGAAGCCATAGTCGCGCACGCACTTTTCCAGTTCCGGGATGCAGGTCTTGGGATCGACGCCGGGGCTTTGCGGCAGCATGGCGGCGCCGATGAAGTTGTCCGGGAACAGCTGTGACACGCGATAGCACAGCTCGTTGCAGATGGCGGCCCAGGTGCTGCTGACATTGAAGTCACCGATGTGATGGGCCATGAAGCTGGCACGCGGCGAGAAGATGGTCAGGTCGGAGCCGCGTTCCTGCATCTTCTTCAGCTGGTTGGCGACGATGCTTTCGCGCAGTTCGTCGTCGCTGATGGACAGTTCCGACACCTTGGGGGCCTGGGACGGGTCCTTGATGCCGGCGATCTGGCGGTTGCGCCATTCCTCCAGCGCCTTGGGGGCGGTGGTGTAGTGGCCATGGATGTCGATGATCAAAGGATCGCGTGCGGTCATGTGGGTTTCCCTGCCTTATTCTGTTGTCCGGCGCCCACTGACACGGCGCCGGTTTTGTTTGTTTTCAGCACTACGCCTTGGGGGCCAGAACCACGCCCTCGAACAGCGGCCGGGCGGTGCGCAGCAACGCCACCGCCGGCGCCCGGTCGTCGCGCGGGTCAACGAAAAGACGGATGGTGAACTCGCCGGTGGGGTGCTCCACCGACACGTCGAAGGGGATGTCGGCGCCGCCACCCAAGCCCCCGCACACCGTTTCGGCGTCGGCGAAGGCAGTGGCCACCGAGGCGGCGCCCAGCACGCCGATGGCGTCGTGGCACTTCTTGGGGATGAAGGTCCGGGTGTTCAGATGGCCACCGTCGCGGGGGGGCGAGATCAAGCTCATTTTCGGCACCACCTTGTTGGTGACGTCGCCCAGCCCCATCAACGGGCCGACGGCCAGACGGATGGCTTCCACCTTGGCCTTCAGCTCGGCGTTGGCGTCCAGCTCGGCCGGGCTTTCGGTGCCGGCAATGCCTAGGTCGGCGGCGTTCATCACCACCACCGGCATGCCGTTGTCGATGCAGGTCACCATCACGCCGTTCACCCTGTCGGTCTTGTTGCCGGTGGGGTAAAGCGAACCGCAGCTGGAGCCGGCGATGTCGCGGAAGCGCAATTCGATGGGGGCGTTGGCGGTGGGCACGCCGCTGATGCGGGTGTCGCCGGCATAGGCCACCCGACCGCCCGGGGTCTGCACCACCGCTTCGCACAGGCCGTTGGTGTTGACCATGCGGATGCGGACATGGGTGACGTCGCCGGTGGCGGCGACCAGCCCCTGGTCCAGGCCAAAGGGGGCGACGCCGGCCAGGATGTTGCCGCAGGTGGGGGAATAGTCGATGCGCGATTCACCGATCACCACCTGGCCGAACAGGTAATCCAGGTCGGCTTCGTCGTCGGCGGACTTGCCGATGATCGCCACCTTGGTGGTCAACGGATTGGCGCCGCCGATGCCGTCGATCTGGCGCTGGTCGGGGCTGCCCATGACCGCCAGGATCAGGCGGTCGCGTTCGGCCTTGTCCTGGGGCAGGTCGGACGCCATGAAGAACGCCGCCTTGGACGTGCCGCCGCGCATCCACACGCAGGGGATGGCGACCAGATCCGGGTGATGTGTGATGCGCGACATGGACGTGATCCCGCAGATGTTCAGTAGCGTCAACTATAGGCCGAAGCAGGACCACAAGCCGTTGCCGAGATGTGATCATTCATTCTAATTTTGTGATGCCGCCATGAAAGAAAAAGGCGGCCGGGTGATGTCCGAACCGCCTTTCCCCCTCTTCCGAAGCCGGGACTACAGCTTCAGGGCGACCAGCGCGACGGCCGGGAAAAACACCAAAAGCAAGATGCGCAGCAGGTCCGATGTCAGGAAGGGAACGATGCCCTTGAAGGTGTCCTTCATGCTGACGTCCTTGGCGACGCTGGTGATGATGTAGACGTTCATGCCGACCGGCGGCGTGATGAGTCCGATTTCAACCGTCATCAGGGCGACGATGCCGAACCAGATGGCCTTTTCATCCATGGGCAGGCCGTAGAAATCGGTGCCGGCGATGATCGGGAAGAAAATCGGAATGGTCAGCAGCAGCATAGACAGGCTGTCCATGATGCAGCCCAGGAACAGATAGATGATGATGATGGCGAACAGCACGGCCAAGGGCGGCAGGTTCAGGCCGATGACGAACTTGGCCAGTTCCGCCGGCATCTGGGTCAGCGCCAGGAACACGTTCAGCACGTCAGCGCCCAGCAGGATCAGGAAGATCATGCCGGTGGCCTTGGCCGCACCGTAAACGCATTCCAAAAAGCCCTGCCCTTTCAGCCCGCCCGACCGCCAGGCGACGAAGGCGGTGGCGACGGTGCCGACCGACGCGGCTTCGGTGGGGGTGAAGAAACCGCCATAGATGCCGCCGATGACCACCAGGAAAATCAGGATCACCGGCCAGGTGTCGATCACCGCCTGCAGGCGCTGGCCCCAGCTGGTGGGGGCGCAGGCCGGGGCCTGTTCCGGGTGGCGCCAGGCGACATAACGGATCACCACCATGTAGCCCAGGGCGGCGATGATGCCGGGCACGAAGGCGGCCATGAACAGCTTGGCGATGTTCTGTTCGGTCAGGATGGCATAGATGACCAGCGGCACCGACGGCGGGATCAGGATGCCCAGCGTGCCGCCAGCCGCCAGGGCCGCCGCCGACAGGCTGGGAGAATACTTGGCGCGGCGCAGTTCGGGCAGGGCGACCTGACCCATGGTGGCGGCGGTGGCCAGCGACGAGCCGCAGATGGCGCCGAAACCGGCGCAGGCGGCGACGCCGGCCATGGCCATGCCGCCCTTCCAGTGGCCGATCATCACATGGCCGGCGCGGAACAGCGCCTTGGACAGGCCGCCATGGGTGGCGAACTGCCCCATCAACAAGAACAGCGGCACCACCGACAGGTCATAGACCGAATAACGGGCGTAAGCCGCATGCTTGAAATAGTTCAGCAGCGGATCGCTGCCGGCGACCCAGAAATAACCGATGGAGCCGGCGATCAGCATGGCGGCGCCGATATGGACGCGAAGCGCCAGCAATCCGATCATCAAAAGGCCGATGATCACACCGTAACCGATGCCGCTCATTTCCGTTCTCCGGTGAAATCTTCCCAGGCGCTGTAAAGCGCGGTGCAGCCCAGCAGGAAGAACGACGCGACCATGGGGACGTAGCCGTACCAGGTGGGCAGATCCAGCAGCATGGACGCGTCGCCGGTCTTGATGATGTCGATGGTCCCCAGAACCATGCGCCAGGCGAAAGTGAAGGCGCCGATGGCCAACAGCAGGTTCGCGCACAGATCCAGGAACTTGTTGAATTTGGCGGAGCAGTGGGTGGTAAAGAAGTCGACGATCACATGACCGCGCACCATCTGGCAGAACGGCAGCGACATGGAGACAGCGATGGCCGAAAACAGCTGCACCAGTTCGTAGTCACCCAAGATGGGATAGGAAAAGGCCGCGCGGCCGACGACGCTGACCAGGGACAGGACCGCCATGGCGGTCAAGGTCACGCCCGCACAGATCGCGAAGAATCGCGCGGTTGCGTCCAACACCCGGCCGATCGGGCCGTAATCGTGCCGAACGTCGACGAAAACGTCGTCCGCCATAAGAGCCTCCGATGATTTTGGGAGAGTGTCCGCCTCTGGGGGCGGTTTTTGCAACAAAGCGGTCGGGGCCGGCCGACGACCGACCCCGCCATCATGCTTAGTGCGTGTACTTCTTGATCAGGTCACGGGCGGATTGCAGCAGCATCTTGCCGTCGGCTCCCTTGCCGTCCATGTCCTTGGCCCAAGCGCCGTCCAGGCTGTCGGACGCCTTGCGCCACTTTTCCAGCTCGGCCTTGGGGATGACGTTGATTTCAACGCCACCGGCCAGCAGCTTTTCCTTGCCGGCCACGTCGGCTTCGCCCATCAGCTTGCCGAATTCGGCCGAAACGGCAGCGCCGGAATTGGCGTCCACCACCTTCTTCAGGTCGGCGGGCAGGGAATCGTACTTGGCCTTGTTCATGGAAACCAGGAACACCGCAGTGTACAAAGCGTTGTAGTCGCGGTCGGTTTCGGCGGTGTGCTTGGCCAGTTCGTCCATCTTGACCGCCGGGGCCACTTCATAGGGAATGACGGCGCCGTCGATCACACCCTTGGACAGGGCTTCGGGCACCGCCGGAACCGGCATGCCCACCGGGGTGGCGCCCATCATGGCCAACATCTTGTTGGTTTGACGGGTCGGCGCCCGCAGCTTCAGGCCACGGAAGTCGGCCAGGGATTCGATTTTCTTCTTCGAGGTGTAGATGTTGCCCGGGCCGTGCACGAAAATGGCCAGCGGCTTGGTCTCGCTCAGCTCGTCCTTGGCATGGGCTTCATAATAGTCCCAGGCGGCGTGGCTGGTGGCTTCCGCGTTGGTCATCATGAAGGGCAGTTCGAAGACTTCCATGCGCGGAAAACGGTTGGCGGCATAACCGGCCAGCATCAGGGTGACGTCGGCGACGCCGTCACGGGCTTGGTCGTACAATTGCGGCGGCGTGCCACCCAATTGCATGGCGGGATAAAGCTGACACTTCAGCTTGCCGCCGGAATCCTTGTCCAGCTTGTCGCACCAGGGACCCAACACCTTCGCGTGCTGCGTCGACTGCGGCCCAAGAAAGTGATGAACCTTCAAGACGACTTCCTCGGCGCGCACGCCGCTGGCGGCACCGACCAAGGCCAAGGCCAACGCGGCCCCCACAAGCTTCTTCATTTGGGACTTCCTCCGTGTTTGGGTTCATCGTCTTTTTAGGTTCGATTCCGGCCGATCTTGCGATTCCAGGCGCAGCGATACCCGCGATTTCTAGGCTGGGACTATAAAAGCAATCCGCACAATGAGACATTGCCCATTCGTGAAGTTCCCATCTAATTTTGTGATGCACCCTTCCGAGAACCAGGCCAGAGGGATTACATTCGCTGATGCCGCCGGCACGATCCGGCAACAACGGAGCCCCCGTGATGACCGAAGACGGATCATCCGATTTCGACATGGAACAATGCCTGGGCCAGTTGCCGACCTTCCTGTCGGTGGCCCAGACCGGCAGCATCGCCAAGTCGTCGGAAAAGATATTCAAGGCGTCGTCGGCTGTGGCCCGCTCGATCCGTGAACTGGAAACCGCAATCGGTTATGCCCTGTTCGACCGGGTGCCGCGCGGCATGATGCTGAACCCCTTTGGCCTGGCGGTGCTGCGCCGCGCCGAACGCATCCAGTCGGTCATCGCCCAGACCGCCGACGAAATGCTGCGGGCCCGTGCCGACGTGCGGCCCAGCGAAAAATCGGTACTGCTGAATTTGCTTTATAGCGGGCGCAAGCTGCATCTGCTGATCCACATCGCCCAGATGCGCCACCTGTCCGGTGCCGCCGAACGCATGGGCCTGACCCAGGCCGGCGCCAGCATGGCCCTGTCGCGCATCGAAGGCGCCCTGGCGGTCCCTTTGTTCCACCGCATGATGCAGGGCATGGTGGCCACCGACGCCGCCGACAAGGTGATCAACGCCGGCAAGCGCATCTTCGCCGAACTGCGCCACCTGCATTCCGACATTTCGGCCATGTCCGGCGAACTGAGCGGCCTGGTGGTGGTCGGCGCCCTGCCGCTGGGCCGCACCTTCGTGGTTCCCGCCGCCATCGCCGCCACCTTGAAGGCCCATGGCAAACTGCATATCCGCACCATCGAAGGCCCGTACGAGACCCTGGCGGCGGCCCTGCGCACCGGGGAAATCGACATGATCTTCGGCGCCGTGCGCGACGAAGCCGCCACCCCCGGCCTGGTGGTGGAACCCTTGTTCCACGACCGCATCGGCATCCTGGCCCGCGCCGGCCATCCGCTGGCCCGCCGATCCGCCATCGCGCTGCAGGACTTGCTGCACGAACAATGGATCTTGCCGCGCCCCGACGCCCCCGGCCGCAAGGTAGTGGACGATTCCTTCCACGAACTGGCGCTTGAACCACCGGTTCCGTCGGTGGAATGCGGCGACTTGGCCATCGTGCGGCAATTGCTGTGCGGCAGCGACCTTTTGACCGCCATGTCGCCCCATCAGATGCGGGTGGAAATCCAGGCTGGACTGATCCAGGAGCTGCCGGTGGTGATGGGCAAGACCGTGCGCAGGATCGGCCTGACCATGCGCGACGGCGCCATGCTGTCGCCGGCCGGCCAGGTGCTGCTGGACAACATCCGCCACCAATCGGCCCAATTGGCCGGGACCACGCCATGACCGACACCCCCTTGACCAAATTCCAGCTGTTCCGCCTGTTCGCCGGCATGTCGCTGATGGGTTTCGGCGGCGTCATGCCGTGGGCCCACCGCATCTTGGTGGAACGGCGCCGCATCGTCGATCCTACCCAGTTCCTGGAAATCCTGGCCTATGCCCAGTTGCTGCCCGGCCCCACCATCTGCCATATCGGCATGATCGTCGGCCATCGCCAATGCGGCCAAGGCGGCGCCTGGGCGGCGCTGGCCGGCATGATCGTGCCGCCCTTCGTCTTTGTCGTCGGCTTGGCCACCCTGCATCAGATCTATGGTCAGGCGGGATGGATTCAGGATTTGCTGCGCGGCATGGCGGTGGCATCGGCCGCCCTGGTGGCGGCCATGGCCCTGCGCATGAGCCTGGCCCTGCCCCGCACCATCCGCAACCTGATCTTCGCCGCCGCCATGTTCGCGGGCATCGCGCTTTTGCATTGGCCGCTGCTTTTGGTGATGCTGGGGCTGGGGGCGATGTCCCTGGCGATCCCCGTGCGGGAGCGTTGAGCATGGACCGGCAAGACGAGATCGCCCTGCAAATCTTCTGGCATTTCGCCATGCTGTCCATGATGGCGGTGGGCGGCGGGGTCCTGGCCCTGGCGCCGGACATGATGCGTTATGTGGCCGACGACAACGGCTGGATCACCCGCCAGGACTTCATCGAAAGCTTCACCCTGGCGCAGATCGCGCCCGGCCCCAACTTCCTGTTCGCCACCTTGGTGGGGATGAAGGCCGCCGGCATCCCCGGCGCGGCGGCCGCCACCATCGCCGTCATCGTGCCGCCGGCCCTGTTGGCCGCCTTCAGCCTGCATTGGGGGGCCAAGCGCGGCGGCTCGGCCTGGGGCCAAAGGCTGCGGCGGGCGGTGGCGCCTTTGTCCATCGGCATGGTGTGCTCCACCGCCTGGGCGCTGACCCGCTCCAGCGTCCACACCCCTGTGGATTGGCTCGCCTTCGCCATCGCCGTGGCGGTGCTGTATGGCACCCGCTTCAATCCGTTGTGGGTGATCGGCGCCTGCGGCGCCCTGGGGATGGCCGGCATCCTATGACCGTTGGATGAGTTGGCTTTTCTTAGCCCCGGATTAACCCTCTGCGCGCTATGATGGTGGACGCGCCCAGAAGCGGCGCGACCGAAGCAGAAGCTGGAGGGACCGATGGCCAACACCATCGTGGCGGGGCAGACCGCCTTGAACATGGCGAAGATCGCCCTTAAGGCCACCAAGGAAGGCCTGTCTGAAGAAAAACTGGAACGGCTGAAGAAAAAGCACCAAGAAGGGGTCGAGGCCCTGGACAAGGTGCTGCAGGCCCGCAAGCAGGCCCGATCCGACCGCAAGGCGGCGGCTCGACAAAAGCTGGAAGAACTGAAGAAACGCATTCAGATGCTGAAGATGCTGGCGGCGGGTTCCAAGGATGCCGCCCGCGAACTGGCGCGCCTGGCCCGCGAGTTGAAGGGCGCCGCCCGCGACTACCGCAGCACCGAACCGGCTTCCGACATCACCACCAGCACCACCACGGCGGAAAGCCACGCCGCCGAGCGTGACGCCGAGGCCAAGGCCGACAAGGAATTCGCCACCGAGGTCAAACGCATCGGCCAGTTGCTGAAATCCCTGCTGAAACGCCGCCAGCCCGAAGACGACGAGGAAAAGCGCGGCCTGGATCGCGCCCGCAAGGACCTGCAAAGCGCCGACGACGACGCCAGCGCCATCACCACCGCCGCCAATGGCGGCGTTATTCTGGGCGAGGCGGGGCTTTTGGTTTAGACGCCTCCATCAGATACGGCACCATGCGCAGCACCGGACGCGGATAGGGGATAGCCCCGTCCTGATGGCGCAGCATCTTGTTTTCCCACGTCCGGCCCACGGCCATCAGCGCGTCCATGCGGCCGAAGACTTCGTTTTTCCACCATTGCGGAGAGTTCTTGTAGGATTCCGACTGCCACATATAGGTCTTGATGAAGGCGGCGAAGCTGTCGGGATCGTTCACATCGCCCCAATCCTGGGCGGCTTCGGTCAACAAAGCTTCCAGGGAAGCATAGGCCACCAGATAGCGCCGCCACCGATGTTCGTTGAAATTGAAAGGGAAGGCGTCGCTGGCGTCCAGCGGCGGCCCTCCGGCCATCAAGGCGCCGGCCCGGCCGCCCAGATCCACCAGACCCTCGATGCGTTCGGGCGGCATGGTCAGGTTCAGCCCGCCTTCGTCGGGCTTCAGATAGACGTGCACCACCCGTTCGCGATAGCCCGGCAACAGGGTCTGCAGATTGTCCTGCCAATCCTTGGCGGCGTTCAAGAGGCCCATGGCGAAATCGGCCAGCGAGGTGATGGGCCGCGCCTCCAGCCATCGCCCCCGGCTGGCCGGCATGGGCAGACGCACCCGCCGTTCCGATCGCGCCGGGTCGAAATCGTCCAGCGAAATGCCGAAAGTCGGCCGCCCCGGCAGGATCGAATCGAACAGATGGATGGGGAAGTTGCTGGACAGGCCACCATCGCTGAACAGCAGACGCTGCATGGACTTGTCGTCGGCGTAGTTGACCCGGTACAGCGGCACCGCCGCGATCAGCAGCGGGAAAGACAGGCTCATGCGCACCGCCACCACCACCGGCAGGTCCATGGGCTGGGGAAAGCGGTAGTAGCCGTCTTGGGGCGTTTGGCCCTTGATCAGCGCGTCCACCACCCAATCGCCGAACAGGCGACGGAATTCGGCGTCCTTGAAGAAATGGCCACTGCCCATGAACGGCAGGATATAGGGCCGGCGCATGGACAGATCGGTGGTCATCGCCCGTAGATTGATGCTGGGGCCATGATCGGCCAGATCACCGAAGGTCAGCGGGCGTTCGGGCAACGTGCCGTCCGCGGTCAGACGGCCGGCGCAGTCCTCGATGGTGCGCGACAGCCAGTCGCTGAGTGCCGGACGCGGGTTGCCCGGCTGGGTGCGGCCCGGGCACAGTCCAAAATCCAATTTGGGCAGCAAGGCCATGGCCTGCAGCAAAAAGGCTACGGTGATGACCCCCGCCACCACCATCAATCCCAACAACGCCGCCAGCAAACCGGCGACGAAGCCGCCGCCGGCGCCCGACCACACGGTCACCGCCACGGCGACGACAGCCGAGACCAAAGCGACCAGCCAGTGCTGACGGATGATGCGGCCCACGGCCCGTCCCCAGCGGCCATCCAGAAAGCCGTCGGCCAGCAAGCCGTACAAGGCGCGCCCTCGCGGGTCAGGCTGGAACAGCGTCGCCAGCGACGTACTCATGTCGTCGGGAATCTTCGCCAACGTGTCGAATCCGCCCCTGGCCCGGCCGTATTCGGCGGCGGCGGTGATGGCGGCGGCGATGGCCCCGGCGGAAGCGCCGCCCACGTCACGGAAGCGATATTGACGGGCCAAGCTCAGCACCGCCTTGGGATAGACGATGCCCGAGGTGATACCGCCCTTCATCACCACGTCGCATTCCTGGGCAGGTGTCTGATAATCGTCAGCCATGGCGCATCCCCCTGGATGATGTTGCTCACCCAGGGTAATGCGATTCCTTGGAAATATATACTTTTACTTGTGTGACGTTTAACGGCTGACGGGGCCGTATTCCACCGGCACCCAGGCATAGCCCTTGCCGTCGGCGCGCACATGGCCGATGCCGGGGAACGGCAGATGGGCCCCCGCCACCCACAGCTTGCGCTTGGCGGCGTCGGCCAGCAGTTGCTTGCGGGTGGCTACCGCCTGCTTTTTGTCCACGTCGAATTCGATGGCCACATCCGGGCGGCGGAACTGCACGGCGTGGCTGTGGATGATGTCGCCCCACACCAGCAGCTTCTGCTGCCCCGAGGTCAGCATATAGCCGCTGTGGCCCGGGGTGTGACCGAAGGCGGCAACGCTGTCGATGCCCGGCGCCACCGCTTGGCCAGCAGCGAAAGTCTCGAACCGGCCAGTCGCCTGATAGGGCGCCACCGCCGCCCGCGCCATGTCGTAAAACGGCTTGGCGTCGGCCGGCGCCTTGGCGGCGTTGGCTTCGTTCAGCCAGAAATCGGCTTCCGGCTTGGCCGCCTTGATGACGGCGTTGGCGAAAACCGGCTGGCCGTCGGCCCCCAACAGGCCATTGACGTGGTCGGGATGCAGATGGGTCAGCAGCACGGTGTCGACCTGGGCGGGGTCGTAGCCGGCGGCCTTCATGTTGTCGACGATGAAGCCCAAGCCGGGGCCAAAGGCCTTGGCGGTGCCGGTGTCCACCAGCACCAGCCCCGATCCGGTATGGACCAGGAAGGCGTTGACCGGGGTCTGCACGCCGTTTTCGTCACGCGGCACGAACAACGCCGCCAACAAGCTTTCCACATCCTTGGCGCTGGCACCCGACAGCAATTTCGCCGGCAACGGCACGATGCCGTCGAACAAGGCGGTGACTTCCATCTGGCCCAGCATGAAGCGGTAATAGCCCGGCACCTGGGTGCGTTGCTGCGCCACCATTGGCGCGGTTTCAGCCCAGGAAGGCGGCGCCATGCCGGCGCCCAAAGCCAAGGCGGCAAAAGCGGAAACAAGCAACTTCCTCATGGATCGACCCCCGAACGATTGCAAGGCGGGCAGCCTAGCATGGGCGGGCCAAGGCCGGTCAACTTGTCCGTGCTGTCCCCATTTGCTTCCACACCAAGCGGGCCAGCGGCTCCAGATCTTCCCGCGGCAACGGCCCGGACAGGGCGCAGCCAAAGGGGCCTTGCGTCCACACCCCGGCCAAGGTGCCGTCGCGTCCCTGGAAAAGCAGATCCTTGCGGCCGTCATCGACGGCCCGGCGCACATAAAGGGTCAGGCGCTGCCCCAGGCTGTTTTCATACATGTAAAGGGCGGCGGCGCCGTTCTCGGCGGGCAGCAGGCGTCCGCCCACCAACTGGTAACCCGAAGCCGACAGATCGGGCACAGCCATCTTGGCCCCCAAGCGCTTGGACAGCCACGTGGCCATCTGGTCGCGCTCGCTTCCCGGCACCTCCACCGGGCGACGCTGGTCGGCCACATAGACCACATGGGCGGCGAGCGCTTCACGCGCTACCTGCGCCTCGGTCGAGCTTTGCCCGCGCAGCCACCAGCCGCCGCCGCCGCCGGCCAGGACCAAGGCCAGGGCCGCGGCCACCCGCAAGGCCAGCAGGCGACGGTTCCGCCAGCTACGGGAACGGATGGCGGCGGGCAACAACCGCGCAGGGATTGGTTCATCCAGAACCGGATCGAACAGCCGCCGCAATCCGTCATTGTGTTCCTGCCACAGGCGCACCCGTTCGGCCTGATCGGGATTGTCGGCAAGCCAAGCCTCGACCCGGTCGTTTCCGTCCTGGTCAAGTAATCCGTCCACATAGGCGTGCAACTCGTCGTCGCCCAGACGTTCGCTCATTTCACCCTCCGAAGTGCCGGCCCGTCCTCGCGCATCAGCTGGGCCAGACGGTCGCGGCCCCGTTTCAGCCGCGACATCACCGTGCCCATGGGTGTCCCGGTCACCTGGGCCACCTGGGCGTAACTCAACCCTTCCAATCCCACCAGAACCAGCACTTCACGCTGTTCCGGGGCCAGCCGCCCCAAGGCCCCGGCCAAATCCCGCAGAACCAAGGCCTGTCCTTGGCTGGGGGGCACCGCCAGGGAATCGGGGCAATCGTCCACATCCACCAGATCGGGCCGCGCCCCGCGACGGCGCACCTCGTCCAGCCACAGATTGCGCAAGATGGCCAACAGCCACAGCCGCAGCTCGGACTCGCCGCGCCACGACGCCCAGCGCGAAAGCGCGCGTTCCAGGCAATCCTGGACCAGGTCGTCGGCCTGCGCCGCGTCGCCGGCGCAAAGGGCGCGGGCATAACGGCGCAGGCCGGGAATTTGGGCCTCTATTTGGCTGTCGGCCATAATCTTGTCCGTTGAAACTAGGGCTTGGCCACGTGCCAGACACCCTTGACGCCGTCGCCGGTCATGTCGCCCGGCTTGGTGTCCTTGACCCAAAGATACAGGGGCTTGCCCTTCCACGCCCACTGCATGCCGCCATCGGCGCGGCTGATGATGGTCAGGTCCCCCTTGACCATCTCGCCGGCCATGGGCTTGGCCGCCGGCCAATTGGCCAGACAGGCGGCGTCGCAATTGGACTTGCCCATGTCGTCCTTGTCGAAGATGTAAAGGGTCATGCCCTTGTCGTCCACCAGCATGCCGTCCTTGGTCGTGGGGGCGGCCCAGGCGGTGGTCGAGACGGCCAGCATGGCGGCGGCCAGGGTCAGAGTGCGGATCATGAGGAAACCTCCGTGGTTGGGCGGGTTCAGTGCCCCGCATACAGACCAGACGAAGGAAGGTCCCGGTTTATTCCCCTGGACTGAAAATTATTTTTTCTGATCCCAGCGCGCCGCGGCGCTGTCGTCCTTGTCCTTGGCGTCCACCCACAGATCGCCGTCCTCGGTGTGTTCGATCTTCCAGAACGGCGCTTTGGTCTTCAGCCAGTCCATCAGGAAATGGCAGGACTGGAACGCCGCCTCGCGATGGGACGAGGCCGTGGCCACCAGAACGATGCGGGCACCGGGGTCCAACCGGCCATAGCGGTGGATCACCAGCACGTCGTGCAGCGGCCAACGGCTGCGGGCCTCGGTTTCGATGGCTTCCAGCTGGCGTTCGGTCATGCCGGGATAGTGTTCCAGGGTCATGCCGCGCACCTGGGCCGCCTTTTCCGGGTCGTCGCCCAGATAGTCGCGCACCAGACCCAGAAACATGCAGATGCCGCCGACCTTGCCGTTGCCGGCGGAAAACGCTTCCAGTTCGGCGCCGGGGTCGAAATCCTCGGTCTGCACCCGGATCATCGCATCAGCCCCCGGTGACCGGCGGGAAAAAGGCGATTTCGTCGCCCGGCTTGATGGGATGGTCCCAGCCGACATAGTCCTGGTTGACGGCGACGCGCACCACCTTCAGGTCGGCCAAAGCCTGGGCGTGGCCGTCGGAACGGGCTTTCAGCCATTCCACCAATTGCCCGGTGGTGACGACTTCAGCCGGCGGCACGACCCGTTCCTCGCCCATCCCCACCTTGGCGCGCAGCCAAGCGAAATAGAGAACGTTCATCGCAGCGCCTCGGCAAAGGACAGGTATTGCAGCACGTCGCCGGGGGCGACGTCGCCGCACTCTTCCGGCACCGCCACCAGACCGTCGGCCCACACCATGGACGACAACACCCCCGAGCTTTCGGAGGCGAACTTTTCCGCCCACAACTGGCCGTCACGCTCGACCAGTCGGGCGCGCAGCCATTCGCGCCGCCCCGGCTTGTGACGGAAGCTGAAATCGGCGCGCACCGGGATGGTGGCCGGCAACGTGTCGGCGGCGCCCATCAACCGCAGCAACAGCGGACGGGCCAGCAGCAGGAACACCACCATCACCGCCACCGGGTTGCCGGGCAGACCGATGAAGGTGGCGCCCCGGATGTCCCCCAGCGCCACCGGCTTGCCCGGCTTGATGGCCAGTCGCCAGAAATGCAGGCTGCCCAGGGATTCCACCGCCGCCTTCACATGGTCCTCGTCGCCCACCGACACGCCCCCCGAGGTCAGGATGACGTCATGGTCCGCCGCCGCCTTGTCGAGTGCCGCAACAATGGTCGCGCGATCGTCGGGCAGGATGCCCAGGTCGGTGACCTGGACACCGATGCTTTGCAGCAGGCCGCAGGCGGTGGTGCGGTTGGAATCGTAGATGCCGCCGGGCGGCAGGACGGTGCCCGGCATGTTGATTTCGTCGCCGGTGGAAAACACCGCCGCCCGCAAGGGGGCGTGCACGGCAAGGCGGGCACGGCCCACCGCCGCCGCCAATCCCACTTCCTGGGGTCGCAGACGCGTCCCGGATTTCAACACCACCGCGCCTTGGGCCACGTCCTCGCCGGCCTTGCGGCAATTGGCGCCGGATTGGGGGCGATTGCCGACGATGACGAAATCGCCGTCGACGGTGCAGTCTTCCTGCATGGCGACGCAATCCACCGAAGCGGGCACCACCGCGCCGGTCAGGATGCGGATGCATTCCCCCGGCCCGACGACGCCGGGAAAGGGGTGGCCCGCAGCGGAACGGCCGATGCGGCGCAGCCTGCCGTCGGCGGGCAGATGGGCGGCGGTGAAGGCGTAACCGTCCATGGCCGAATTGTCGTGGGGCGGCACGTTCAGGGGCGAGACCACGTCTTCGGCCAGCACACGCCCCAAGCATTGGGCCAGGGGCAGTTCCTCGACACGCCGCTGGGGGACGACCCGCTGTGCCAGCAGGTCCAGCGCCTGTTCGACGCTCATCATCGCCGCTCCGGCGTCGAACTTATTGACCTGTCCGGCGTCGAAATCGGTGCTCATAACCCCACCTGCTGCAAGATGAAATCGGCGATGGCGCCGGCGTCGTCCAGGTCCAACAACGGCACGGTCAGGCCATCGGGACGGTCAGGGGACGCCACGGCGGCCACCATGGGATCGTGGATGAACAGCGGGTCCTTTTCCAGGGCCGCCCGCCACACCTCGATGCGGGCATGGGGCCAATGGCGGAAGCCTTCCACCAGCACCAGGTCCACTGTGCTCATGCGCGCCAGCAACTGGTCCATGGTGAATTCCGCATCCCCCCGGTATTCGTGCATCAAGGCCCAGCGCTTGGCCGAGGCCACCATCACTTCCTTGGCCCCGGCGGCGCGGTGTTCATAGGAATCCTTGCCCGGCTTGTCGATGTCGAAGCCGGCATTGGCCTGTTTGATGGTGGACACCTTCAGCCCGCGCGCTGCCAGCAGCGGCACCAGCTTGACCAGCAAAGTGGTCTTGCCGCTGCCGGAATGGCCCGAGAGACCGAAAATCCTCATTGCCCCTGCCCGGTCAGGTACTTCAGCCCGGAACGCAGGTAGTCCCAGCCGGTGACCAGGGTCAGCACGGCGGCGACCCACAGCAAGCCTTCGCCCACTTCCTGCACCGGCAGGGTCAGGGGCGGCACGTTGCCCAGCAGCAACAGCGCCAAGGCCACCATCTGGAAACCGGTCTTCCACTTGGCCAGCCGGGTCACCGGCACGCCGACGCGGATTTCCGCCAGGAACTCGCGCAGGCCGGACACCAGGATCTCGCGCAGCAAGATCACCAGGGCCGGCAGCTCGCTCCACTGGCTGACCCGATCAAAGGCCACCAGCATGAACAGCACGGCGGCCACCAGCAGCTTGTCGGCGATGGGGTCCAGGAAGCGGCCGAAGGCGGAAACCTGGTTCCACGACCGCGCCAGCCAGCCGTCGAACCAATCGGTGATGGCGGCGACGACGAACAGACCGCAGGCAACCCAATGGGTCCACGCCCCCTGGACGTAGAACGTCAGGATGACCAAAGGGATCACGACGATGCGCGACAAGGTCAGAAGGTTGGGCAGGCTGGTCAGCATGGCCGGGATATTAGCCGTGCGGATGGAAATGGTCATAGATTTTTTTGGCCATGGACTTTGATATGCCCTGCACCGCTTCCAGGTCGCCCAAAGCCGCCGCCGCCACGTCGCGGGCCGAGCCGAAATGCTGCAGCAGCACCTTCTTGCGTGCCGCCCCGATGCCTTCCACTTCGTCGAGCGGCGAGCGCACCATGGCCCCGGCACGGCGCGTGCGGTGGGCGCCGATGGCGAAGCGGTGGGCTTCGTCGCGCAGACGCTGCAGGAAATACAGCACCGGGTCCTTCATGGGCAACGAGAACGGCTCGCGCCCTGGCATGAAGAACCGTTCGCGCCCGGCATTGCGGTCGGGCCCCTTGGCGATGGACACCAGCGCCACGTCGTCGATGCCCAATTCGGCGAAGACGTCCAAGGTGGCGCTCAGTTGCCCCTGACCGCCGTCGATCAGCACCAGATCGGGCCATTGCCCGCGGTCCCGGTCGGGGTCTTCCTTTTGCGCCCGCTGGAAACGCCGGGTCAGCACCTCGCGCATCATGGCGAAATCGTCACCCGGGGTCAGCTCGGTCGACTTGATGTTGAACTTGCGGTACGCCGCTTTCATCAGCCCCTCGGGTCCGGCGACGATCATGCCGCCCACCGCGTTGGTACCCTGGATGTGGGAATTGTCGTAGACCTCGATCCGCTGGGGCCGCCCATCCAGGCCGAACACTTCGGCGACACCGTCCAGCAGCTTGGATTGGGCGCCGGATTCGGCCATGCGGCGACCCAGGGCTTCCCGCGCGTTGTCATAAGCGTTTTCAACCAACCGCTTGCGGTCGCCGCGCTTGGGCACGACGACCGCCACCTTGCGCCCGGCCTTTTCCGAAAGCGCCGCGGCGACGATCTCGGCCTCGGCCGCCTCCTGGCTCAGCAGGATTTCGCGGGGCGGCTGCTTGTCGGCATAGAACTGCCCCAGGAAGGCGGCCATCACCTCGGATGCCTCGGCGTCGGCGGCATGCTGGGGGAAATAGGCGCGGTTGCCGTAATTGCAGCCCGAGCGGAAGAAGAACACTTGGATACAGGTCTGGCCGCCGGCCTGATGGAGCGCGATGACGTCGCCTTCCGCCAGTTCCGCCGGGTTGATGTCGTGGTGGGCCTGGATGCGCGACAACGCCCGGATACGGTCGCGGAACACCGCCGCACGTTCGTATTCCATGGCTTCGGCGGCGGCCTCCATGCGCTTGGCCAGATCCTTTTGCACCTTCTGCGACTGGCCGGACAAAAAGGCCCGGGCCTCGGCCACCAGTTCCCCGTATTCGTCGCGGCTGATACGATCGACGCACGGCGCCGAGCAGCGCTTGATCTGGAACAGCAGGCAGGGGCGGGTACGGCTGGAAAACACCGAATCGGTGCAGGACCGCAGCAAAAAGGCGCGCTGCAGCGCCGAAAGCGTGGCGTTCACCGCCCCGGCCGAGGCGAAGGGGCCGAAATATTCCCCGCGCCGCGTGCGCGCCCCGCGATGCTTCAGCACCTGCGGCCAATCATGGTCGGCGGTCAACAAAATGTGGGGAAAGCTTTTGTCGTCCTTCAACAGGATGTTGTAGCGCGGCCCCAAACTCTTGATCAGGGTGCTTTCCAGCAGCAACGCCTCGACCTCGGTGTGGGTGGTGATCACCTCCATGGACGCGGTCTCGGCGATCATGCGCTGGATACGCAAGGTCTGGCGCTCGGGCTTGGTATAGGCGACCACCCGCTTCTTCAGGTTCTTGGCCTTGCCCACGTACAGAACGTCGCCACGGCCGTTCAACATACGGTAGACACCAGGGGTTCCGGGCAGGGTGGCCAGGAAGCGTTCGATCACCGACACCCCCTGGGCCAAGGGACGGCTGTCGTCGGTCAAATCCTGGTTGTGCGTATCGCTGGCAGTCACGGTCGGGTGATCACATTATGGGGACAGAATTCAAAAGCGAAGGAATCCAAAGGCTCTAGCGGGATATCCACGAAACCTGTGGATAAGTCTGTTGGCAAATTGTGGGCTTCAGCCCCCTCCCCTTGGAAGTCCTAGGACTCCTCGGCATTGCCCATTTTCTATGCAGAAATGTGAAATCCTTTGTTTTCATGCACTTAGCATCAGTCAAGAGTAAACGGGTTGTAAAAATAAAGTTTTTCTTCTGGACTCTGTCGGGGGGATGGGGCAGATATCGCGCCCCTTCCGGGCTGTGCAAAACTTAACGCCGAAAAACCGTTTCCCCTGCCCCCACAAGTCACTAGCCCCCATCCTTTAGAGTACGCATTCACCACCCCCCTATTCTTCCACCCGCTGACCGGGCTGGGCCGGCGACCATTGCAAATGCTGTCCGCCGTCCAAAGCCAGCATCTGCCCAGTGAACGAGCGACTGGCCAGAATGAAACGCAACCCAGAAGCGATTTCGTCCGGCGAGGTGCCACAGCCCAAGGGCGTGGTGGCGCATTGGGCGTCGAACTGCTCCTGACTTTGCCGAACCGAAGGCAGCGCCGGGCCGGGACCGATGGCGGCGACCCGAATGCGCGGGGCCAAAGCCAAGGCCAGCGTTTGGGTCAACGTCCACAGCCCCGCTTTGGACAGGGTGTAGGTGGTGAAGTGCGGGGTCAGGTTCCACACCCGCTGATCGATCAGGTTGACGATCACCCCCTGGGCGCCTTCCGGCAGGCGTTGGGCCATGGCCTGGGACAGCACGAAGGGGGCGCGCAGGTTGACCTCCATGTGGAAATCCCACGACTGCCGGGTGGCGCTGTCCACTTCGTCGCGTTCGAAGGTCGAGGCATTGTTGACCAGCACGCCGACGGGCCCCAGGGCGGCTTCGGCCTGGGGCAGTAATCGGGCCATGTCGGCCTCGTTGGACAGGTCGCCGGACACCAGGACCGCCTTGCCGCCGCCAGCGACGATGTGATCGGCCAGGGCGGCCGCCTCGGCGCCGGATCGGGAATGGTGCAGCGCCACGGCAAAGCCCATTTGCGCCAGTTCCAGCGCCATGGCGCGGCCCAGGCGGCGGGCTGCCCCAGTCACCAGGGCCACACGCGGAATCAGGGGAGAGATGTCGGTCATGGCGCCAGCATGGCGAAGGCGGGGCGGCGACGCAAGTCACCGCCCATGATTTCGCTTTATTGCGACGCCACTTTCTTCAACGCCACCGTCGGGCGCCGCACCGGCACCACCTGGACCTTGGGCTTGGCCAGGGCTTCCGGGGGGACTTGCCCCAAGGCCTGCAGAAACGCCCCGGCATGGGCCGGACGCCTGCCCGGGTCGGGGTCGGTGGCACGCCCCACCAGATCGACCAAAGCCGGCTGATGGCGCTCGGGCAGGCACACCGGCCCCTGGCCCAGTTGCGGCAGCTCGCCGGTCAGCAGACGATAGGCCAGCGCCCCCAGGGAAAACACGTCAGCGCGGGCATCCACGGCGGTGGCGCCTTCCAGCTGTTCCGGGGCGCAATACGCGGTTCCGCCGACCCAATGGTCGGGCAGCGGCGGATTCCGGTCGGGCAGCTTCACCATGCTGAAATCGGCCAACTTGATCTGGCCGTTTTCCCGCGCCGTCAGCAGCAGGTTGCTGGGCTGAACCGCGCGATGCACATAATTGTTGCGATGAAGCGCCATCAAGCCGGCAGAAGCCTGCTTCAACACCGCCATGGCTCTTGCCAGCGGCAGGCGGCGGGCCGCCTCGGCCCCTTCCGCCACCCCGTCGCGGCCGATTTCAGCCACCAACGATCCCGCCATATAGGGCATGACGAAGAACGGCACCCCATCCGCCCCCCGGTCCATGGTCTTGACGGCGATCACTTGCGGATGGTCGAAGGCCGCCAGGGCACGGGCCTCGGCCTGGAAGCGGGCCAACCATTGCGGTGCAGACAGAACCGGATTTTCCTCCGCCTTGGGCGCAAAGGCCTTGACCGCCACCGGAATCTGCAAATCCGGATCCTTGCACAGCAAGATGCGGGCGTAACCGGATGTGGGCACGCTTTTATGGATCACATATTTGCCGATGCGTTCCATTTCTCCCCGCCTTTCAGTCCCCGTCCCAAAATATATGCTGAGCTTTTCGCAAAGCCCTGTCCACCCTTGGAATAGCATGAACAAAAAACGGACCTGCCTTGTTTGCACAAGGCAGGTCCGTCCAAAAGCTTCAGCGCTGCAATACTACCACTTGATCTGCTCGATGTTGTCGAAGTCGACCACGGTGTCGCCATTGGTCGTGGTCAGATGGACGCTGCCGTCCACGTCGTGACCAATGTTGATGGCACCATGGTTTTCGCCGTCCACGGTGATGGTCCAGCTTTGGTGACCGTCATCGGTGGTGATGACGAAGGTCTGGCCCACCGCGTCGGACAGATCCAGCGTGTCGGTCCAGCTGTTGCCGGAGCCGCCGTCGATGGTGTCCTTGCTGCCGCTGTGGAAGTCGAACAGGAAGGTGTCCGAGCCGTCGCCACCGACCATGACGTCGTTGCCGTCGCCGCCGACGAAGGTGTCGTCGCCGGAACCGCCATACATGGTGTCGTTGCCGGAACCGCCGTTCATATAGTCATTGCCGGCATTGCCGCTCATGAAGTCGTTGCCCGAGCCACCCATCAGGTAGTCGTCACCATTGTTGGCGAACACGGTGTCGTTGCCCGAGCCGCCGTCCAGGGTGAACGAGTTGTACGAACCACCATCGCTGTAATTCATGTCGATGATGTCGTCACCGGCACCGGCATTGATGCGTTCGACACTGCTGACGTTGCTGATGTGGATGAAGTCGTTGCCGTCCGTCATCTGCAAGGTGTCGGTGCCGTCGCCACCGATGAAGGTATCCGACGTGGTGTAGTGCCCCTCGATGCTGACGGTGGCGCCGGTGCCGCCCGAACCGTTGGCGCCCCCCTGGTCACCGGCGGTGTCGTAGGTGGTGCCACCCAGCCGGAAGGTGCTGGAACCGTCGTCGGCGGTGAACACCAAGGTGTCGTTGCCAGCGCCACCGATCAGGCTGTCGGTGCCGGCGCCGCCGATGATGTAGTCGGCGCCGTCGCCACCGTTCAACACGTCGTTGCCGGTCCCGCCGATGATGTAGTCGGCGCCGCCACCGCCATAGACGGTGTCGTTGCCGGAACCCGCGTCGATGTAGTCGTTGCCGTCCGAGGTCAGGGCCGGGATGGCCAGGCTGGCGTGCGAGGTGGTCGAGGCGGTGTCGGAACCGTCATGGCTGACAACGGTGACGTTCAGGCCGATGGTGGAACCGGCCAGCGAGCCGGGAATGTCCAGTTGCAGGTTGTCCACCTGGTCGGCGGTGATGGTGTAGACACCGTTGACCGCGGTCAGTTCCACACCGTCGGCCATCAGCACCACCCCGGCCGGCAAGTCGCTGACCTGGAAGGTGAAGGTCTCGCCGCTGTCGGGCGAACCGTATTCGATGTCCAAATCGGCATAGACACGGGTGTCGATACCGCTGGACGCCGCCTGGGTGACGTTGTCGCCGTAAAGGACGTCGTTGCCGTCCAGCCCGAACAGGCTGTCCGAACCGGCGCCGCCCACCAGGGTGTTGGACGAGTTGGTGCCGGTCACCGTCGAGTTCTCGTAGGTGCCGGTGGCGAACAGGTCGGTTTCGACGTTGAAGTTGGCGTCGTTGTAATCCTGGTCGCTGCCGGTGGTCAGGTCTTCCCAGTTCTGGTTGCCCGAGGTGTCGGTGTTGTCTTCAACCCGGTCGATGCCGTTCTTGTTCAGGTCGTTGTCGCTGAACAGCACGTTCGAGCCGGCACCCGACAGGTGGTTGCCCTGCGAGTCGATGACGTACCAGTTGCCGCTGCCGTCCTTGGCGAAGGTGCAGCTTTCACCATCGGTGATCTTGCCGCAATTCTGGCCGTCGCCATTGGGGATCAGGAAGTAACCCACCTGGTCGGGATTGACGCCGTTGACGGTGAAGCTGCTGCCCACGGTGTCCTGGACGTCGCCCCAGATGATCTGGCCGACCGTCGGGTTCCCGTCGCTGTCCATGATGTAATAACCATAGGACGAGTGATAGGACGCCGAGGCGTTGCCCACATTGGTGATGGTTACCGCGTTGCCGTCCAAGGTGGCGGAAACGGCGGCCGTCGGCGTGTCGGCCTCGGGGGTGACGGTGATGGTCACCGCCTGGGTGGTGGTGCCGCCGTTGCCGTCGGACACCTGCACCGTGAAGGTGTCGGTGCCGGACCAGTTGTTGTCGGCGGCGGTGTAGGAATAGGTGCCGTCGGCATTCAGTGTCAGCGAGCCATGCTGCGGCTCGCCGCCGTCAACCACCGCATAGGTCAGGCTGTCGCCGTCGGCGTCGGTGGCGACGATGGAGCCGGTGACCACGGTGGGCGCGTCGGAGGTGCTTTCCGCCGCCACGCCGCCGGTGGTGCCGGTGATGGTCGGGTCGTCGTTGCCGTCGGCCACTTCGATGGTGACCGTGGCGGTGTCGGTGCCACCCTGGCCGTCGCTGACGGTGTAGGTGAAGGTGGCGTCGCCCGAGAACCCGTGTTCGGGCACGAAGGTGATGGTGCCGTCGGCGTTCAGGGTCACCGTGCCGTGGGTGGCGTTGCCCACACCGACGATGGACAAAGTACCGCCATCGGCGTCGCTGTCATTTTCCAACAGGTCGTTGACGTCCAGCGTCAACGACACGTTTTCGTCGGTGGCGATGGCTTCGTCGTTGACCACGTCATAGCTGACGCTGCCTTCGCCGACCACGGTGGTCACCGTGGTGTCGCCGCCGTTTTCTTCGGTGGTGGTGACGCTGGTGGTCAGGTTGGACAGGTCAGGGGCGCTGCCTTCCTGGCTGACGTTCAAGGTCACCGCCTCGCCCGCGTCGACGTTCACCGTGTAGGTGCCGTCGGCATTGGCCTGCAGCACGGTGCCGTCTTCCAGGGTCACTGTCGCGCCCGCCGGGATGCCGCTGACCGTCACCGCCGACAAGGACTCGCTGCCGTCGGTGTCGTTCAGGTCGGCCTCGATGGTGATCGGGGTCGAATAGGTGGTGGTGGTGGTCTGGGTGGTCACCGTGGTGACACCCGAGAACGCCGAGGCGTCACCGATCACCTGGCCATCCGAGAACTTGATGTTCTCGAAATTGGTCACCCGGTCCTGGATGCCGTTGTAATTGGCGTTCCACTGGGCCTTGGTGATGCCGGTCAGCTCGATCGAGTCGGTGCCCGATCCGCCATCCAGCTTGCCCCACATGTTCTGGCCGCTCACCTTCAGGTAATCGTTGCCGTTCCCCATGCTGACGGTCGCGGTGATGTCGCCGCCGATCTCGACCTTGTCGTTGCCGTCGCCGGCATTGATCGAAGCCCAGACGTCGTCGGCGATCTTCAGTTGGTCGTCGCCGGCGCCCAGGTTGATGCTGGCGCTGACGTCGTCGCCGATGGACAGCTTGTCGTTGCCGTCACCCATGTCGATGGCGGAATTGACGTCCGAGCCAACCTGCACGTGGTCGTTGCCCGCGCCAGTGCTGATGGAAGCGTCCACTTCGCCGCCGATGCGGATGGTGTCGTCACCCGAGCCGGTGCTGATGGAAGCGCTGGTGTTGCCACCGATCTGCACCCGGTTGTCGCCGTCGCCCAGATACAGGCCGCCGCTGTTCAGGTCGTCGCCGACCCGCACCGTGTCGTTGCCCGAACCGCCGATGACGCTGGCGTTGATGTCGTCGCCGACATCCAGGGCGTTGGTGCCGCTGCCCAGGTTGACGGTGCTGTTCACTTCGTCGCCGACGCTCAGTTCGTCATTGCCGCCGCCCAGGTTGATGCTGGCGTTGACGTCGTTGGTGACCACCACGTTGTCGGCGCCCGAACTGCCGCCCAGGGACGAATTGACGTTGTAGTAGTTGGCCGTCGCCGTCCCGGTGGTGGGATCGGCCATGTCGGCGATATCAGCGATGTCCACACCGGCCGAGCCGACCACCGTGGTGGTGGTGGTGGTGGTTTCGGAAACGCTGGTGGTGGCGCCCACGTCCACCGACAGGTCGGCGGACTGCGCCGTCACGTCGGTGCGCGAGTCGTCGCCAGCCACCGGGCCAATATTGTCGGACACGTCAGCCAGATCCAGGGTGGCGGTGCCGGTGGTGGTGCCACCTTGGCCGTCACTGATGGTGTAGCTGAAATTCACCTCGCCGAAATAATCGGGATCGGGGGTGAAGGTGATGGTGCCGTCGCCGTTGTCGACGATGGTGCCGTGGTCGGCGGTGATGCCGCTGACCGACAGGGTGTCGCCGTCGATGTCGGACGCACCTTCCAGCAGGTCGGCCTTGCTGATGATCACCGACTGGTCTTCCAGACCGTCGCCCAGATCGACGGTGCCGGTGGTCGGGCCATCATTGGCACCGTCAACGGTGATGGTCACCGTCTGGGTGCTGCCGTCGTCGGTCTGCACGGTGAAGGTCTTGGTCAGATGGTCGTCGGCGCCCAGCGACTGCACGGCCTGCGAGTCGTTGTCCAGGGTATAGGTCCACTCGCCGTCTTCGTTGATGGTGAAGGTCCCGTGCTCGTCGGTCACCGTGGTGGCGACGAAGGTCGATTCACCGTCATTGCCGTGGTTGCCGTTGTTGCCGCCACCATGACCGGAACCACCGGAATTCTCGGCGTTGTTGTTGCCGCCGGAACCGCCGGGGGCATCCTGGTCGCCATTGCCCCAACCATTGTTGCCATGGCTGCCGTGGGTCTTGTCAGCGTCGGCGGCATCAAGGTCGCCGCTGGCCACCAGATTGCCGTCTTCCGCCACCGATCCCGTGGTGTCGCCGGTGATGTCGGTGCCGTCGTCCACATTGGCCAGATCCATGGTGGCGGTGCCCTGCACGGTGCCGCCCTGGCCGTCGCTGATGGTATAGCTGAAGGTCACTTCGCCGTAATAATCGGCGTCGGGGGTGAAGGTGACGGTGCCGTCGCCGTTGTCCACAATGGTGCCGTGGTCGGCGGTGATGTCGGACGCCGACAAGGTGTCGCCGTCAACGTCGGACGCGTTGGCCAGCAATGCCGCCTTGCTGATGGTCACCGAGGTGTCTTCGGTGCCGGCGGCCAGCGTCACTTCGCTGGTCACCGGGCCGTCGTTCACCGCCGCCAGGTTCATGGTGGCGCTGCCCTGGGCGGTGCCGCCCTGGCCGTCGCTGACGCTGTAGCTGAAGGTCACTTCGCCGTTGTAGTTGGCGTCGGGCGTGAAGGTGACGGTGCCGTCACCGTTGTCCACAATGGTGCCGTGGTCGGCGCTGATGCTGGCGGCGGTCAAGGTGTCGCCGTCAACGTCGGACGCGTTGGCCAACAGGTCCGCCTTGCTGATGGTCACCGAGGTGTCTTCGGTGCCGGCGGCCAGCGTCACTTCGCTAGTCACCGGGCCGTCGTTCACTGCCGCCAAGTTCATGGTGGCGCTGCCCTGGGCGGTGCCGCCCTGGCCGTCGCTGACGCTGTAGCTGAAGGTCACTTCGCCGTTGTAGTTGGCGTCGGGCGTGAAGGTGACGGTGCCGTCGCCGTTGTCCACAATGGTGCCGTGGTCGGCGCTGATGCTGGCGGCGGTCAAGGTGTCGCCGTCAACGTCGGACGCATTGGCCAACAGGTCGGCCTTGCTGATGGTCACCGAGGTGTCTTCGGTGCCGGCGGCCAGCGTCACTTCGCTGGTCACCGGGCCGTCGTTCACCGCCGCCAGGTTCATGGTGGCGCTGCCCTGGGCGGTGCCACCATGGCCGTCGCTCACCGTGTAGCTGAAGGTGACCTGACCATTGTAATTGGCGTCAGGCGTGAAGGTGACGGTGCCGTCGCCGTTGTCGACGATGGTGCCGTGGTCGGCGCTGATGCTGGCGGCGGTCAAGGTGTCGCCGTCAACGTCGGACGCGTTGGCCAACAGGTCGGCCTTGCTGATGGTCACCGAAGTGTCTTCGGTGCCGGCGGCCAGTTCCGTGGTCATGCTGACCACCGGGGCGTCGTTGGTGGGATCGACGGTGATGGTCAGGGACTGGGTGTAGACGTTGCCTTCGCCGTCGGTCAGCTGCACCTGGAAGGTGTCGGTGCCGTTCCAGTTGGAATCTTCGGCCGTGAAGGTGAAGGTGCCGTCAGCGTTGATGCTCAGCGCACCATGATGGTCGCCACCAGCCACAACATCGAACGACACGATGCCGCCATCGGCGTCGGAAGCCACGATCTGGCCCTGAACCACGGTGGCCGCGTCGGTGGTGCTTTCGTCACCGGTGCCGCCGGTGGTGGTGATCACCGCCTCGTCCTCGACCGCGGTGACTTCCAGCGAAGCGGTCGCCGGGGTCACGGCGCCGTCGTCGGTCACCACGTCATAGGTGATGTCGATGTTGCCGTTGAAATCAGCGGCCGGGGTAAAGGTCCAGGTGCCGTTGCCGTTGTCCACCAACGTGCCGCCGGAAACTTCCACATTGGCCACCGAAAGGGCGTTGTCCACGTCCGAGGCATTGGCCAGCAATTGCTGGCTGGTGATCAGGATCGAACCCGAATCCTCGGCCATGTCGCCCAGATCAACGCTGCCGGTCACCACGGTCGCGTCGTCCGAACCGTCGATGGTCACCGTGACGTCATGCGGCGCGCTGGCCATGTCGCCATCCCAAGCCACCACCTGGAAGGTCTGGGTGGCGGTGTCGCCCACATTCAGGCCGTCCTGGCCCGACGGCGTGAAGGTGTATTCGCCCGTCTGCGAATCGATC
>MKVK01000047.1 GCA_001898825.1 Magnetospirillum sp. 64-120 | reverse complement strand
ACCAAAGCGCCCAAGGTTTCCTGTCGGGCCAGTTCGCGTTCGGCGATGACGATCTCGCTGTCAACGCGGGACAGTGTCGCCCGCTTGTCGCCCTTTTCCAGGGTGGACAGGGTCGGCTCCAGCACCGCCAGCACCTGACCGCGCTTCACAATCTGTCCCGGCACCGGGATCGGATGGGCCGGATCGAAAACCACCCGTGCCGGCTGCGACGGTTGCAAGCGGGCATAGCCCGACGGATCGGCGACGACGCGCCCGACCACACGGATTGTGTCGGCGGCCTGCTGCGGTTCGACCTTGACGGTGCGGATGCCCAGCAGGAATTGCGTCGGCTTGGACATGGCGATGGGCGCCCCCGGCTGCGCCTGGGGCTTCTGGACGGCGGGCGCATCGCCGTGATCCTCGCCGCCATGGGCGCGGGCAGGCTGGGCCAGCCCCAGCAGGCCAAGGGCCATCATGGCCATGGCGGCCTTGCGGTTGCGACGGATCAGGGCAAAGCCGCCGATCAGCAGCACCGCCCCGGCGCCGCCGACCGCGCCGACGGCCTTCCAGTTCGATCCCTCGGGCTTGACGGCACTCGGCTGAACGCCCGCCTTGCGCCCGGTCGCCTGGACCAGGATCAGGTCATCCTTGCCGGCGGCGGACACGATCAGGGTCATGTCGGCCCCACCCTCGGGCGCATTCCACGCCAATTCGTAGACGCCCGGTTCCGCCGTCGCCTTTGCCTGGCCTTGCCAGCCGCCGGCCTCGGCGTCGATGGATGCGCCGCTGACCGGCGCATTGGTGTCGGCATCGGCCAGATAAAGGGCGCTTTTGTCTTTGGTCGGATAAAGCACGACTTGGAAGGCCGTTCCTTCAGCCCCGGAGCCGGATTGCTCGGTGACCACCGGCGCCGGAGCGGCGGCGGGGGCGCCGTGGTCCTCGCCGCCATGAGCAAACACCGTCGAGGGCAGCGCCACGGCCAGAACCAAGGCGGCAAGGCCGGCACGGATAGGTTTCATCAGGATCATGGTCTTGGTCCCTATTGCACGGGAATGGGGGAGGCGCCGGCAGCCTGTTCCCAGGCAGCCTTGGCAATCGCGACGGCGGCGGCGGCGCTGCGGTCAGCCTCGACGGCCTCACCCCAGCGGCGCTTTTCCTGAATCAGGTCGACCGACGAGACCTCGCCGACAGTGAAACCCTTTTCGATCAAGGCCAGGGTTTCCGAAGTCAGCTGCAATGCCTCTTCGGCGTCCTGCCATTGCTGCCAAGCGACACGCCAGCCGCTTTCCGCCTGGATCAATTCGCGCCGCGCCTTGTTCACGGCCAATTGGTATTCCGCCCGGTTGCGGCTGATGTCGGCGGTAGCCGCCATCACCTCGCGCTGATTGCGGTCGATGACCGGGATGGGCATCTTGATGCCGAAGACCACCGAATCGTCGTAGGTCCGGTCGTAATCGGTGCTGGTCCGTTTCACCGCCAGCGACAATTCGGGATTGGGCAGGGCGCGGGCCTCCTGAAGGTCGAAATTGGCGCGACCGCCTTCCAGACGGCTGCGCAGAACCTTCAGATCGGGACGGCTGCCTTCCACATCCGCGGCCAACTGGGGCGGAGGCGATGCCGGAACCGGCGCCGCCAGATCGCCCAACGTTTCTTTGGCAAGCCCGGTCAATTCCGCCAGCACCGCCAGCGCCGTCTCGTACTCTCCCTTGCGGCGAGAGACCACTTGACGGTCGGACAGGACTTCCCCCGCCACCGTGCGTGCGTCCAATTCCCGCATTTCCTTGGCCCGGACCTGCTTTTCGGCGGCGGCGTGCAAGGATTTGCTGCGATCAAGGCGCTCTTCAGCGGCCCGCAGCAGCTCCTTGGCCTCCCAAGCCTTCCAATAGGCCTCGCGAACCGCACCGGCCAAAGCCCACTTCGCGGTTGCGATATCGGCCTCGGCTTCCGTCCGCTTGGCCGCAGCCACCGCCTGACGACCGCTCATCTGACCGGGCATCCAGATCGGAGCGCTGATCTCGGCCACGGTTTCGCGCTCGCCGTTATTGTGGTGCCAACGGTCGGTGGTGCGTTCAATCCGGATGGCCGGATTGCCGGGCAGCAGGAAGTCGGCCTCGGCCTCGATGCCCTGGGCGGCGGTCAGCGCCGAACGGGCCGATTCGATCGAGGCGTGGCTGTCGATGGCCGCACGCATCGCCTCGGTTTCGGACAAGGGACCCGCAAGCGCGGCGGACAGGGGAATGAACGGCAGCAACAGCACGAACGGGCGAAGACGGGGCATGGTTTCCCTCAGGACGAGAATGACATTGAATATGGGAAGTCTCGATCAGAGACGAGGAGGGCTTGCGCGGCGGCAATACCGGGGAGCGAAATACCCTCCCGAAGCCGTCGTCCAACCAGCCGCAGATCGCCGTGCATTCTGATGGTCCGTCTTCCACACGTCCGCCGTCTGCGGACCTTGTCGATATAGCGCGGAACCCAGCCAAGTGATTGTAAAGTAGTGTAACAAAGTAAGAACCGGGGATGCCTGGAACCTGATCTCCTGTCACAATCGGTCCCGCCGGATCATAGACAGAGGTCAAGAATGAGGAGGCTGATTCCCGATTCCATCGCCGGGCGGACCCTGCTGGTGCTGCTGGTGGGGCTGACCCTGTCCCATTTGGCCAGCACCGCCATTCTGTCGTCCGACCGGCACGACGCCATCGCCACCACCGGCGACAACCTGTCGTCGGATCGGGTCGGCGTATTTTCCCGTCTTCTTGATCAGGCGCCGAAAGCCGAACGCGACCGGCTGGCCCGCAACCTGGCCAGCCCGCTGTTGACGGTGACGTTGGGCGATGCCCCCGCCGTTTCGCTGTCCCATCGCGACGAGGTGGAAATTCTTCCGTTGCGGCAGTCGCTGGAAGCCTATTTCGGCCCGCTGGACCATGATCGTCTGCACGTCACCCGCCAGCGCCACGATCATGACGGCGAGCCGTCATCATTCTGGTCGCGCGTCTTGCATGGCTTTCCCGACGAAGATGCCTTGCTGGTGGCCATTCGGCTGAATGACGGAACTTGGGCGACCTTCGATCTGACCATGCCCACTCCGCCGACTTGGTGGGCGCCCCATTCCATTTTGTCGGCGCTGGTGATGATCGTCGCTATTCTGGTACTCGGTTACTGGGCGGCAGGATGGGCTTCCTCGCCACTTGCCACCTTCGCCCGCGCCGCTGACCGGCTGGGGCGCGACGTCCATGCCCCGCCGCTGTCAGAGCGCGGGCCGCGAGAAGTTCGTCAGGCGGTTGCCGCTTTCAACGAGATGCAGGACCGAATTCGGCGTTTCGTCGATGACCGAACCCGCATGTTGGCAGCCATTTCCCACGATCTGCGCAGCCCCATCACCCGGTTGCGGCTGCGCACAGAGATGCTTCCCGTCAGCGAGGCCGGCCAACGCATGCTGGCCGACCTCGCCGAAATGGAGGCGATGGTGACGTCCACCCTGGAATTCGCCCGAGGCGAGGCAAGTGAGGAAGTGTCCCAGGCGATCGATCTTGCCGCCACCTTGGAAGCGGTATGCGACAACGCCACCGATATGGGACTGCCGGCCGAATTCGACTGGTCCGGACGTCTGGTCTGTACCTGCCGACCGCTGGCGATCAAGCGGGCGCTGACCAATCTGGTGGAAAACGCCGCCCGTTATGGCGGCGGCGCCGTCGTTCATGCCCGTCATGCGGGGCGCGATATTGTCGTCACCATCGACGATGACGGGCCGGGCATCCCCGAGGGTGAAATGGAAAAGGTCTTCACCCCCTTTTACCGTCTTGAAAACTCGCGCAACCGCAAGACCGGCGGCATCGGCCTGGGCCTGACCGTCGTCCGCACCATCATTCGTGCCCATGGGGGGCGCATCCAACTGGCGAACAGAAAGGAAGGAGGGTTGCGGGTAACGGTAAGCATTCCACAAGGGGAAGCGGCATGAATACTCAAACCCACATTCTCGTCGTCGATGACGACCTGGAAATCGGCGCGCTTCTGAAAGAATTCCTGGGTATGCAGGGGTTCATGGTCACCACCGTCAGCGACGGCGCGGCCATGCGCAAGGTGATCGAAGTCGGGACCATCGATCTGGTCATCCTCGACCTGATGTTGCCGGGCGAGGACGGTTTGTCCTTGTGCCGCTTCCTGCGTGACGCCACCCGCCTACCGGTGATCATGCTGACCGCCATGGGTGACGAAACCGACCGGGTGGTCGGGCTGGAGATGGGCGCCGACGACTATCTCGCCAAACCGTTCAGCACCCGTGAATTGCTGGCCCGCATCAAGGCGGTACTGCGGCGGGTCGGCGATCATGACGCACCGGTCGGGGAAACAGCCCTTGCCGCCCCTCGTGATGCCGCCCACCGCGACATCCTCCGTTTCGCCGACTGGACCCTGGATGCAGGCCGCCGCCAACTTCGCTCCCCCGACGGCGTCTTGGTCGAGATCACCGGCGGCGAATACGATCTGCTGCTGGCCTTTCTACTTAACTCGCAGCGGGTGCTGAACCGCGACCAACTCCTCGACCTCACGCGCGGTCGTGTGGCCGGACCAATGGACCGCACCATCGACGTGCAGGTGGGCCGACTGCGACGCAAGCTGGAGGTCGACCCCAAGAATCCGGAACTGATCAAGACCGTGCGTGGTGGTGGGTACGTACTGACGACAGAGGTTGCGCACCAATAAGGTTATTTTGTTATTGAAAGCGCCAGAAAAGTGGGGGCAAGAGAGGCACCCTACTGCGAGATGACAAATATGAAGACCTCACCAAATTGTCGTCATCGACCACTTGGCGCCATTTTATGCCCTGCATTCGAACGGAATCAGACTGATGGCGCGCGACCGATGATTAATTGCCACAAGGGACCACCTGTGCGCAACGAATGCCCCTAAATGGCGCTGTACGGGCGCTGCCGGGCTGCGCAAGGGCATTCCACGAACTTACTTCATGTAAGTTCGCGCCAAATTTTTGGTTCACGCGGCCTCGGACTGCCCCGCATAGCGCGTCAGCAGCTCATTCCACACCTTGCCACTGAGATCATCCAAGGCAGCGGCCTCGGCATGCCGGAACACGCGGCGCATCTGCATGGCCTCACGGGTGACGCGCCCGGCCAGCGCCAACAACGCTTCCGCGCTGGGTTCCTGACCGCGCGCCACCACGCAGGACATGTAGGACGGCTGTTTGCCGAGCCACCGAGAAGAGAAGTCCAGTTGGGAATCGGTCAGGCCAAGGTCCATGAGGGTGTCGCGGGCTTCGATGAGGATCATGTGCGTCTCCAATATGCTGTCGGTGCAGCGTATTTATGGCTCAGCCACCTCCCGTACCCGTATCGCACTCGCAAAACTTCAAAAGCATGGACGTACGCCTGTAGACGCATCATGGTTTAGTTGATGTCGCTCCCATTGACGCGCAGGACTGCGATGAGAGAAGTGATGTACCGAGATGACGCCGTACTGGATAGCTTCATTGCACAAGCAGACGGACTTGTGCTCAGCGGGGTAACGACCAAAGTTGAAAGAAGCGGAGAAACATCTGCTACAGCGAAGCCAAATTTCAGTTTTGGATCAATACTGGAGAAGGTGGGCCTCCCAAATCTGAGCATTGGTATCGACATAGCAAAACGGCGGTCTCGCGTTGCCGGTGAAGCGGCTTCGTATACGCTCCCGCAGGAGGAAAAATACCGATACATTGCGCAGAAACTCAGCGACGGAAAAAAATTGTATAGAGACAAATACGAGGCGTGGTGTGCGGCCAGGGCAAATACCGGCAACGTGTTCTGTGAAATTGAAGGAGAATTTGTACCTGCTGGTTGGCAGCCTCAGTCCGATGCTTGGAGAGAGTTCGCCAACGCGCAGCGCACGCTAGGGTCAGGACCTATAAAATAGCTTTCCCCCGCAGCGGCGTTGTGATTCAAGGTTCCCGAAGGGAGCCTTTGGATGAACGATCACCTTTTCTGGCTGACGGATGAGCAGTT
>MKVK01000046.1 GCA_001898825.1 Magnetospirillum sp. 64-120 | reverse complement strand
CTTCCTCCGCGGCCCCGCCGGCCAGATCACTCCGTCCGCTGGGGAGGCCGGTTTCTACGCCCCTCCCCCGCCCCCGTCAAACCCTTTTTCTTCAGATCGTCACTTTTCTCCAAGACCTGGAAATCCGCCATTTTGATGTCTAATAGAATCCCGCGCGCTTGCGCGATTCATATACCGCGGAAGACAAAAAGAGTCGTTTCGGGGCTTAAATTCTTGCCTTCGCGGTTTTCGGCTGCGATAACCCTTCCATCATAGAAATTCAGCGGACCGGACCATTGACCCCAAAAGTCACGGCTAAGATCAAGCGTTCCTTGAAGGCCGCCGCCGTTGTCGGCGTCGCCGGAATCGCCGCGATGTTCGCCGCACGTCCTTTCGTACAACTCGACGACCAGGGCATCGAGATCCTGGAAGCCGCCGCCCCGGTTTTCGTCGACGCCGAAGCCGAGCGTTCGCCCCGCCTGCTGCCCATGGATACCGACAGCGAGATCGAGGACCGCGCCCAGCGGCCGGTGGAAACCCATGTGCGCGTCGGTTCAGGCGACACCTTGGGTGACGTGCTGGCGCGGGCCGGCGTCGACAGCGCCGAGGCGGTTCAGGCCATCGACGCCCTGCGCGACGTCTTCAACCCCCGCGCGCTCAAGGCCGGCCAAAAGGTCAAGGTCACCTTCGAGAAGTCGCCCCACGGCTTCGGCCATGGTGGTTTCCATATGGTGTCGCTGAATGCCGACCCCATCCGGGTGGTGGGCGCCCAGCGCGACGCCAAGGGCGGCTTCGCCGGCATCGAAACCATGCGCCAGGTCAGCAAGCAGGTGGCGCACAATGCTGGCGTCATCAAGTCCAGCCTGTTCGAAAGCGCCCAGAACGCCGGCGTGCCGGTGCAGATCATCATGGCGATGATCAAGGCGCTGTCCTATGACGTCGACTTCCAGCGCGACATCCAGTCGGGCGATTCCTTCGACGTGGTCTATGAAGGCTTCTACGACACCAAGGGTAAGCTGGTGCGATCGGGCGAGATGCTGTACGCCGCCGTCGGCCTGTCCGGCGTTCCCATCGCCATGTACCGCTTCGACAACGGCCAGGGCAGTGTCGAGTACTTCAACGAGAAGGGTGAAAGCGTCAAGAAGGCGCTGCTGAAGACCCCGGTGGACGGCGCCAAGATCACGTCGGGCTTCGGCATGCGCAACCACCCCATCCTGGGCTTCACCAAGATGCACAAGGGCATCGACTTCGGCGTGCCCACTGGCACCCCCATCCAGGCCGCCGGCGACGGCATGATCGAGGTGGCAGGCTTCAACGGGTCGTACGGCAATTACGTGCGTCTGCGCCACGGATCGGGGGTGGGCACGGCTTATGCCCATATGAGCCGCATCGCCACCGGCATCAAGGTGGGCAAGAAGGTGAGCCAGGGCCAGATCATCGGTTTCGTCGGCAGCACCGGCCGCTCCACCGGCGCCCACCTGCACTATGAAGTGCTGAAGGGCAACACCCAGATCAATCCGCTGTCGATGAAGATGCCCACCAACACCAAGCTGGCCGGTCGCGAGCTGGACCGCTTCAAGGCGGTCAAGCGCGACACCGACACGCTTTTGGCCAAGATCGCGCCGTCCACCCGGCTGGCGGCCAACAGCTTGGGCAAGTCGGCGGCTCTGACCAATTAAGTGATTGATGGAGTAATCAAAGGCGGGAACGGGGATGTCCCAAGGACATCCCCGCCCGTCGGCCAGCACCCCTATGGGGGGGGGAGGGGGGATGGAGTACCGGCCAAATCCCGATCGCGACAGTCGCGAGGCCTTAGCGGCGCCCTTCTATCACTTCGGTTTGTGTATTGCAAACCAGTTACGCACAGAAATGATGACACAGGCACCGGGCGCTTAACACCCTATCCTTTGGACGCAGCCCCTGCGCATCAGGTCATGTTCACCGCGTGCCCGTCGATGGTCAGGTCGCCGGAAGCGGCGGAAACCGTGACCTTGGCACCGTCGGCCACCTTTCCTTCCAAGATCAGGCCAGCCAGCGGATTCTGCAGTGCCCGCTGGATGACCCGCTTCAAAGGCCGTGCTCCGTAAATAGGGTCGTAACCCTTTTGCGCAAGCCAAGCCATGGCGGAATCGTCCAAATCCAGGCTGATTTTGCGATCGGCCAGCAAGTGCCGCAGCCGCCCCAGTTGGATGTCGACGATCCCCGACATATGGGCGCGTCCCAGACGGTGGAACAGCAGGATCTCGTCCAGACGGTTGAGGAATTCGGGACGGAACGAAGCGCGCACCACCTCCATGACGCTTTCGCGCACTTCGGTGGAATCGTGGCCCTCTTCCTGGTTGGCCAGGATTTCGGAGCCCAGGTTCGAGGTCAGCACGATCAGCGTGTTGCGGAAATCCACCGTGCGGCCCTGGCCGTCGGTCAGGCGTCCGTCATCCAGAACCTGCAGCAGCACGTTGAAGACGTCGGGGTGGGCCTTTTCCACCTCGTCGAACAAGACCACCTGATAGGGCCGGCGGCGGACCGCCTCGGTCAGCGCGCCGCCTTCCTCGTAGCCCACGTAACCGGGAGGCGCACCGATCAGACGGGCCACCGAGTGCTTTTCCATGTATTCCGACATGTCCATGCGGACCATGGCGGTTTCGTCGTCGAACAGGAATTCGGCCAGGGCCTTGGTCAGCTCGGTCTTGCCGACGCCGGTGGGACCCAGGAACAGGAACGAGCCGATGGGGCGGTTGGGGTCCTGCAACCCGGCCCGCGCCCGCCGCACGGCGTTGGAAACGGCGCCCAGGGCCTCGTCCTGGCCGACCACCCGGGTCTTCAGGCGATTTTCCATGTCCAGCAGCTTCTCGCGTTCGCCGGCCAGCATCTTGTCCACCGGAATACCGGTCCACCGCGACACCACGGCGGCCACGTGGCTTTCCGACACCGCCTCGTCCAGCATGCGGCTTTCGGCGCTTTCTGCCGTCGCCAGCTTGCGTTCCAGATCGGGGATCAGCCCGTACAGCAACTCGCCGGCTTTCTGGTACTGACCTTCGCGCTGCGCCTTGTCGGCTTCGATGCGGGCCTGATCCAGTTGTTCCTTCAATTTGGTGGCGTCGGCCAGTTTGTCCTTTTCCGCCCGCCACTCGTTGGTGATGCGGGCACTGTCGGTTTCCAGTTCCACCAACTCGTCGTCCAGGGCCACCAAGCGGTCCTGGCTGGCGCGATCGTTTTCCTTCTTCAGCGCTTCGCGCTCGATCTTCAACTGCACGATACGGCGGTCGATCTCGTCCAGTTCCTCGGGCTTGGAATCCACTTCCATGCGCAGGCGCGAGGCCGCCTCGTCCATCAGGTCGATGGCCTTGTCGGGCAGGAAGCGGTCGGTGATGTAGCGGTTGGACAACGTCGCCGCCGCCACCAGAGCACTGTCCGAGATGCGCACACCGTGGTGCATCTCGTACTTTTCCTTGATGCCGCGCAGAATCGAGATGGTGTCTTCCACATTGGGTTCGGAAACGAAGACCGGCTGGAAGCGCCGCGCCAGGGCGGCGTCCTTTTCCACGTGCTTCCTGTATTCGTTCAGCGTGGTGGCGCCGACGCAGTGCAATTCACCACGGGCCAAGGCCGGCTTCAGCAGGTTGGACGCGTCCATGGCGCCCTCGGCGGCACCGGCGCCGACCAGGGTGTGCATCTCGTCGATGAACAAGATGACGTCGCCATTGGCGGCCTGGATCTCGGTCAGCACCGCCTTCAGGCGTTCCTCGAACTCGCCCCTGAACTTGGCGCCGGCGATTAACGAGCCCATGTCCAGGCTCATCAGGCTTTTCAGCTTCAAATTTTCTGGCACGTCACCGTTGACGATGCGGATGGCCAAGCCTTCCAGGATGGCGGTCTTGCCGACACCGGGCTCACCGATCAGCACCGGGTTGTTCTTGGTGCGGCGGCTCAGAACTTGAATCGTCCGCCGGATTTCCTCGTCGCGGCCGATCACCGGGTCCAGCTTGCCTTCGCGGGCCGCCGCCGTCAGGTCGCGGGCGTATTTCTTGAGCGCGTCATAGCCGTCCTCGGCGCTGGCCGAGGTCGCCTTGCGGCCCTTGCGCATGTCGTCGATGGCGCGGTTCAGCGCCTGGGGGTTGACGCCGGCTTCCGACAACAGCTTGGCCGAGGGCGTCCCCGCCCCCATGGTGAGCGCCAGCAACAGCCGTTCGGCGGTGACGTATTCGTCGCCCGACTTGGTCGCCGCCTCTTCCGCCAACTGGAAGACGCGGGCCAGTTCGCTGGTCAGATGCAGACCGCCAGCGCCGGGGCCTTCCACCTTGGGCAGCTTGGCGATTTCGGCTTCCACCGCGGCCAAGGCCTTCTTGTGGTCGCCACCCGCCGCCTTGATCAGCTTGGCGGCCAAGCCTTCCTTGTCGTCCAGCAACACCTTCAGCAAGTGTTCCGGGGTCAGCCGCTGATGGCCGTGACGCAACGCCAAGGTCTGCGCCGACTGGACGAATCCCTTCGAGCGTTCGGAATATTTGTCGAAATCCATGAATGCCTCCTTGCGACCGATCGCACGGGCCCCAACAGCGGCGACCTTGGCGATCCTCGAACATTCGACATTGATGTAGTGGTGTTGGCCGTCTCTGCAAGAGACAAGCGGGAACGGCACCACCAAGACAACCATCCAATAGTTTAAACGAGTATTCCGCTTAAAATTGGAAAAAGTGAAAAACACGGTTGCTTTTGATGCAGATGATATCCACCATTATCGCCTGTGTCACAGGAGAGATGTCATGGTCGCCTGGTTCGATACATGCGGTTTCAATGATTTTCATAGCGGCACCGCCGCTTCGCACTTGCGAGAAACCCCACAGAGACAGAAAAACTGTCCCTTTCATAACGCGAGTACGCCATTTCACTTTGAACGTGACGGTTTCTTGTTCCACCAAGGCGACGAGGTGCGGGCCGCCATTCACCTAAGCGCCGGGTTGGTGGCGCTGGAACGGGTGGACGAGGACGGCAAGCTGGTCGTGTTGAAGGTGCTGCGCCCGCCGGCACTGTTTCCCTGTGCCGACTTGTTCGCCGAAGTCCCCCATGCCAGCACCGCACGTGCGCTTACCGACGGCCACGGCTGCCTGATCCCCGCCGAGCAGATCCTGTCCAGCATGGACGATCCGGCAACCCGGTCCCTGTTGCTGAAATGCAGCGCCGCCGAGGCCCGCGATTCCGAAGACGCGGTCTTCCGCCTGTGTTCCGGCGACCTGTCCGAACAGGTGATGGCCGCGCTGTCCCTGGTCATCGAGGAACAGCGGGCCGACGACGGCGCCATCCATGGGGTGCTGCCGCTGTGTTGGCGCGACGTGGCGGCCATGGTCGGCACCAGCCCCGAGGTGATGAGCCGCACGCTCCGCAAGCTGGAGGACAAGGGGCGCCTGAAAGTGAAAGGACGCGCCGTCACCCTGAACCCCCGGCGGGGGGGAGGGCAAGGACGCGTCCTCAATCGATAGCGGGTGGAACCACTTGCCGACGGCCTCTGCCTTCACCAGCCAGAGGCGTCGTCTAACAGCCTTCTTCAGATCAGAACCGGTTCGCCATCGCTGGCGGGGGCCGGCTCGGCCTCGGCGGCCGCCGGACGACGGCGACGACGCACCGGGCGGGCCGGGGCTTCGGCTTCGTCCGGGGCCTCGCCCACCGCAACGACAGCGGCGTCACCAGCCCCAGCAACAACCGCTTCAGCGGCCCCAACGACAACCGCTTCACCGGTCGCTTCCGCCACCGGCTCCACCGGACGTGGGCGCGGGCGATGGCGCGGCGCGACGGGCGCCGCATCATCGGCACCGGCATCAGCATTTTCAGCACTCATGTCGTCGGCGGCGACCGGGCGACGGTCTTCGCCGTCCTCGTCGTCGCCGGTCATTTCAGCCTGATCCTCGGCCGGAGTCGGCAGGTTCTGAGGACGGCGCTGGCCGTTGTTCTGGTTGTAGGCGTTGATCAGCCGGAAATAATGTTCGGCGTGCTGATAGAAGTTTTCGGCGGCATGGCGGTCGCCCTGGCTGGAAGCATCCCGCGCCAGCGCCAGATACTTTTCCATCACCTGATGGGCGTTGCCGCGGATGCGGCCTTCGGGACCATTGGAATCGAAGACCTGGCTGCGGATGTTGATGTTGCGCTGGTGCCCACCGCCCCCATGCCCGCCGCCATGGCCACCGTGACCACCGCCGCCATGGTTGATGCGATTGGGATTGCCGCCGTTGTTGCCACGGCCCCGGGAACGCTGCTTGGGATTGTTCACTGCTACCGCCTTCTCAAGGTCTTATCGGTGTTGCACGCTCAAACGATCACCCCGGAGAACCGGTTCGTCGCGAGCCCTGGACAAATCCGAAAGGCGGCGATGACGGGATCGGAAGGCGCCGGGAGAAGCGAGACGGAGCTTGCGCTCGACGTCGGCCTTTGGTCCGGGGCGCTCGACGGCGCAACCCTATCCGGGTTGCGGGTTCTTTCCAACACCTTTTTTACCGTAGTGCAAAAACACATCGGCCGATGCCGGCCAAATCTTGCGTGATCCGCACATCGTAAAAACCATGGGTAGAGAAAAGCCCGGCCACCGCCTCGGCCTGTCCCGCCCCCACCTCGAAGCCGGCCAGCCCGCCCGGCGCCAAAAGCCGCGCCATCTCGGGGACAAGATGGCGATAGCAATTCAGACCGTCCGCCCCGCCGGCCAAGGCGGTTATGGGTTCGTGACAGGCCACCTCCGGTTCCAGTCCGGCGATGTCGGCATCGGGAATATAGGGTGGGTTGGAAACGATCACGTCGAAGGGGCCGGCTAAATCGTCACCCCAATTGCCCGGCTGGAAGCGCGCCCGGACGTCCAGACCATTGCGCCGGGCGTTTTCCGCCGCCACCGCCACCGCCCCTGCGCTTTGGTCGATCCCCAGCCCTTGGGCGTTGGGCAGTTCCGACAACAATGCCAGCAGGATGCAGCCCGAGCCGGTGCCGAAATCCAACAGGCGCAGCGCCGCCTGACGGTCACCCACGCGGTCCAGTACCCCTTGCACCAGGGTTTCGGTGTCGGGACGCGGGTCCAAGGTGTCCTTGGTCACAAGCAAATCCAAGGTCCAGAAACCGCGCCGCCCCAGGATATGGCTGATGGGCTCGCGATTTTCCCGCCGCGCCGCCATAACTTCGATGGCAGCTTGTTGTTGCGCCGTCACAACGATCTCGGGATGGGTGGCCAGATACAGCGGTTCCACCCCAAAGACTTCGGCCACCAACAACCTTGCGTCCAGCCGGGCACTGTCGATGCCCGCCGCCTGGAAGCGGGCGGTCAACGCCCGCAGCAAGGTTCCCGCGTCGCTCACCCGGCCATCTCGGCCAGACGTTCGGCCTGGTCGGCGGCGATCAGGGCTTCCACCACTTCGTCCATGGCGTTGCCGTTCATCACGTCTTCGATCTTGTAAAGGGTCAGGTTGATGCGGTGGTCGGTGACGCGCCCTTGCGGGAAATTATAGGTACGGATGCGTTCCGACCGGTCGCCCGAGCCGACCTGGCTTTTGCGGTTGGCGGCGCGTTCGGCGGCCTTGGCCTCGCGTTCCATCTCATAAAGCCGGGCGCGCAGCAGTTTCATCGCCGTGGCCTTGTTCTTGTGCTGGCTTTTTTCCTGCTGGCAGGCCACCGCCAGGCCGGTGGGAAGGTGGGTGACGCGCACCGCCGAATCGGTGGTGTTCACCGACTGACCGCCCGAGCCCTGAGAGCGGTAGACGTCGAAGCGCAGATCCTTTTCGTCGATCTGGATGTCCACTTCTTCCGCTTCCGGCATGATCGCCACCGTCGCCGCCGAGGTGTGGATGCGGCCGCCCGATTCGGTGGCCGGCACCCGCTGCACCCGGTGCACCCCGGATTCGAATTTTAAGCGGGCGAAGACGCCGCGGCCGGTGATGGTGGCGCTGGCTTCCTTCATGCCGCCGATGCCGGTCTCGTTGACGTCCATCACCTCGAAGCGCCAGCCGCGCAAGGCGGAATAACGTTCGTACATGCGGAACAGTTCGGCGGCGAACAGGGCCGCTTCCTCGCCGCCGGTACCGGCGCGCACTTCCAGGATGGCGTTCTTTTCGTCGGCTTCGTCCTTGGGCAGCAGCAGCAGCTGGACCTCGCGTTCCAAACCGGGCAGCGCTTCCTTCAGCGCATAGAATTCTTCCGATGCCAGATCTTTCATGTCGGGATCGGCCATCATCAATTCGGCGTCGGCCATGTCGGCACGGGCCTTCTTCAAGGTCTGCACCGCCTGGACCACCGGTTCGATGTCGGACAGTTCCTTGGACAGCTTGGCGAAGCTGGACCCGTCGCCCGAGGCCAGCATCTCGCGCAGTTCGTCGTAGCGGTAAAGGACCTTGTCCAGTTGGGCGTCGATACTCATGACAATCTTTCAATCCAAACGAAACAGCTTACGCAGCGTCTTTTCCATGGCCTGCCATTCCGGCCCTTCGGCGGCCACCGCCTTCATGGTTTCGGTCGGCGCGTGCAGCAGACGGTTCAACAACAGGCGGGTGGCGTCTTCCGGGCTGGCGGGATGTTCGGCCAGCACCGCGTCACGCATGGCTTCACAATGTTCGCGCAGCGAAACGATGGCCGGCACCGCGACGCGGGCGGCACGCCCCTTCAGGAAATGCGCCACCTCGTCTTCCAGCAGGCCCCAGGCGGCGCGCGCCGCCTGTTCGCGGCTGGCGCGGCCTTCCAGCGCCACCTTCTCCAGATCGGCCAGATCATACAAAAAGGCGCCGTCGACGCGGTTCACCGCCGGCTCCACGTCGCCGGGAATGCCGGAATCGACCACGAACATCGGCTTGCGGCGACGCTTCTTCAGCGCTGCGGTCATCATCTCGGCGGTCAGGGTAATATTGCGGGTGCCCACCGAACACACCACCACGTCGGCGTCGGCCAGCACGTCCCGCAGGGTTTCGAATCCCACCACGTTGCCGTTCAGGCTGGTGGCCAACGCCTCGGCCCGGCTGGCGCGGGGCGCGGTGACCAACAGACGCCCCAGCCCCGCCGACAACAGGCTTTCCGCCACCAATTCGCCCATGTCGGCGGCACCGATCAACAGCGCCGTGCTGCGCGACAAATCGCCGTGCAGATCCTTGGCCATTTGCACGGCGGCGGCGGCGATGGATACCGGGCCTTCGCCGATCTGGGTTTCCGTGCGGATACGCTTGGCGCAGGCGAAGGCCCCTTGCAGCACCACATCCAGTTCGGGACCGCAGGTCCCGGAATCACGGGCCAGACGATGCGCCGCCTTGACCTGTCCCAGAACATGGGGCTCGCCGATGACCAGGGAATCCAGCGACGCGGTGACGGCGAAGACATGGCGCAACGCCGCCGCCCCGTCATGACGGTAAAGCTGGCCCGACAAGGCGGCGGGCGCAACCCCCACCCGCGACGCCAAGGCTTGGCCGACCAGGGATTGCGCCGCGTCGGCATCGGCATGGGACGCCCACACCTCGACCCGGTCGCAGGTGGACAGCACCAGGGCTTCGTGCAGGCCGCCCCGGCGCAATTCCCCCAGAAATTCCGCCGCCGCCCCGTCGTCGACGAACAACTGATCACGCAAGCTGAGCGACGCCGACCGATGGTTGGCGCCGATGACACTCAAGCGGGGGGTGGCGAATGTCGGACTCATCAGCCGACCAATCGGGCCTCCACCTGGGCCAGGGGGATTTCCTCCTGGCTGCCGGCATCAAGGTCGCGCAGCGTGACGGCGCCGCGCGCCATCTCGTCCTCGCCCAGGATGATGGCGTAACGGGCGTTGGCCTTGGCGGCCCGCGCCATGCGCTTCTTCATGTTGCCGGAAAAGCCTAAGTCCACGCTGAGACCGGCGGCCCGCAGCTTGTCGGCCAGCACCAGGGCCGGCACCACGTCGCCCATGGGGACGATGCTGACCGGGCGATCCAGATCGGGCACGCCTTGCACCAGCATGGACAGGCGTTCGACGCCCGCCGCCCAGCCGATCCCGGGGGTGGCGGGACCGCCCATCTGGCCGATCAGGCCGTCATAGCGGCCACCGGCCAGCACCGTGCCCTGGGCGCCAAGCGCCGTGGTGGTGAACTCGAAGGCGGTGTGGCAGTAATAGTCCAGGCCGCGCACCAATTTGGGGTTGACCACGAAGGGGATGCCCATGGCGGTCAGACCCTGGGTCACCTGATCGAAGAAATCCCTGGCCGCAGGCGTCAGGCAATCGCCGATCACCGGGGCGCCGGCGACGATGCGCTTGTCTTCCTCGTCCTTGGAATCCAGAACGCGCAGCGGGTTCTTGTCCAGACGGGCCTGGCTTTCCTCGGACAGCGCCATGCGCATGGGCTCCAGATAGGAGACCAGCGCGGCGCGATAGGCGGCACGGCTTTCGGCGTCGCCCAGGGTGTTGATTTCCAACTGCACCTTGTCGCCCAGGCCCAGGGCGGCCAGAATGCGCCAGCCCATGGAGATGACTTCGATGTCGGCCTGGGGCGTCTCGACCCCCAGCAATTCGCAGCCCACCTGATGGAACTGGCGCTGGCGGCCCTTTTGCGGCCGTTCGTGACGGAACATCGGGCCGCGATAGAACAGCTTCAGCGGCAACGACTGGGTCAGGCCGCCGGAAATGAAGGCCCGCGCCACGCCCGCCGTGCCTTCCGGCCGCAGGGTGATGGACTCGCCCGAGCGGTCCTGGAAGGTATACATCTCCTTGGTCACCACGTCCGAAGTCTCGCCCAGGGTGCGCGAGAAAACTTCGGTGAACTCGAAGATGGGGGTGACGATCTCGCCATAGCCGTAACGCCGGGCCACCGCGAAGGCGGTGTCCTCGACATGGCGGTGACGACGCGAATCCTCGGGCAGAAGGTCGTGGGTGCCGCGAACCGGCTGCAGGCCTGACACGATGGCTATTCCTTATTCTTGGCGGCATCCAGCGCCGCCGCCTTGGCTTCCACCAGATCGACGATGTGGTCGATCATGGACGGGGAATCGATCTTGTGGTCGGGATTGCCGCCCACGTAAACCATATGGGAATCGTTGCCGCCGCCGGTCAGCCCGACCATGGTCTCGCGGGCCTCGCCGGGGCCGTTGACCACGCAGCCGATGATCGACAGCGTCACCGGGGCGGTGATGTGGGCCAGACGCTTTTCCAGAATCTCCACCGTCTTCACCACGTCGAAGCCCTGCCGCGCACAGGACGGGCACGACACGATGTTGACACCGCGCACCCGCAGGCCCAGCGACTTCAGGATGTCATAGCCGACCTTGACCTCTTCCTCGGGCGCCGCCGACAGCGACACCCGGATGGTGTCGCCGATGCCCGCCCACAACAGGTTGCCCAGTCCGATGGCCGACTTTACCGTGCCGCCGATCAGCCCGCCGGCCTCGGTGATGCCCAGATGCAGCGGATAGTCGCAGGCCTCGGCCAGCCCCTGATAGGCCGCCACCGCCAGGAACACGTCGGAGGCTTTCACGCTGATCTTGAATTCACGGAAGTCGTTGTCTTCCAAAATCCTGGCGTGCTCCAGCGCGCTTTCCACCATGGCCTCGGGGCAGGGCTCGCCGTATTTTTCCAACAGGTGCTTTTCCAAGGAACCGGCATTGACGCCGATGCGCATGGAACAATTATGGTCCTTGGCCGCCTTGACCACTTCGCGCACCCGATCGGCGGAACCGATGTTGCCGGGATTGATGCGCAGGCAGGCGGCACCGGCCTCGGCCGCCTCGATGGCGCGGCGATAGTGGAAATGGATGTCGGCCACCACCGGCACCGACACCTGGGCGATGATGTCCTTCAACGCCTTGGTGCTGTCTTCGTCCGGGCACGACACCCGGACGATGTCGACGCCGGCCGCCTCGGCCCGCTTGATCTGCGCCACCGTCGCCGCCACGTCGGTGGTCGGCGTGTTGGTCATGGTCTGGACGGAAATGGGGGAATCGCCGCCCACCGGAACCGAGCCGACAAAAATCTGCCGGGACTTGCGGCGGGTGATCTGGCGATAGGGACGGACGGACATGTCTCACCGCGAAATGACAAAGGGCCGGCCAAGCGCGACGCCGGGCCGGGGTGGTTGATATAGCGCATTTGACCGCGCTATTTCCAGTCGCCGACGCCGTATTTGTCCAGAATCACCTTCAGCCGCCCATCGGCCCGCATGGCGCGGATGCCGTCATCCAGGATGCGGGCATAGTCGCGGGCCTTGGGATGCTTGGGGGAAAAGGCGATGTAGATGGGGCCCGACCGGGTGCCGCCGGCAATGGCAAGACTGTTCGCAAGCCCCATCTGGCGCAGTTTGTAGTCCAGCACGGCGCGGCTTTCCATGGCGGCGTCGACCCGTCCCGCCGCCACCATCTTCAGGCTTTGGTCCAAAGGCTGGGTACCGCCCACCTGGGTGACACGGGCCTTGTTCTTCTTGTTGGTCTCGACGTATTGCCCCACCGGCTCCATGTAGATGTAGCCGATGATGGCCGCCAGCTTGACCCGCTCCAGCGACGCCACGCCGTCATAGCGCCAGGAATTGCCCGCCTTGACCACGAAGGTGCTGTCCCATTGGCCAATGGGTTCGTCGCCGAACAGCAGTTCGGGGGAATCCACCGGGGCGGCGCCGATGACCGCGTCCACCTCGCCGCGCAGGCAGTCTTCCAACGACCGGCTCCACGGCGCCAATTGGTATTGGATGGTGTGGCCGGCCGCGGCGAAGACCTGTTCGGCCACTTCGACGCCATAGCCCTTTTTGGCTTCCGAACAGTTGAACGGGCACCAGTCGTCGGCCCGCAGGCTGATGACGTCCGCCGCCGCCGGAGCGGCGGCAAAGAAAACCCCGAATTGGGCCAAAAGCCCAAATCCCCACCATTTCGCCATCGCGACCCCACACACGCAAAAGACGACTTCTCCCATCCTATAAAAGCTAGGGCCGGGACGCATCCCATTCTTTTTTATGTCCGCGCGGATAAAACTGCACCGCCGCCATCAGTTCGATGCGTTCGCCCGTGATCTCGGGCAACCTGGAACCTGCACAAAAGTCCTCTTCCCTCCCCCCAAACAAAATGAGCGGCCCAAGGCCGCTCATCTCGTTTCGCGAAATCGCGGAACTACTCGTATTCCGCCGAGGTTTCCCCCGACTTGCGATCATACTTGATGATGATCTTCGAGGTTTCGCACAAGTCGAACTCTTCCCATTCGGCGGTTTCCTTATCGGAATAAACCACCTTCAGGTCCCACTTGCAGGTCTTGGTCGCGCGGTTGAAGCGGATGTGGACCTTCTTGCCGTTTTCCAAGATGTCCTGGCCCAGAACGTCTTCCTGCCAGTCGTCGCTGCTGGACGGCGCCACATAGACTTCTTCGATGGGATAACCGGTCTTGTTGACCAGATCGAAGTCCTGCTTGCCGGCGGCGAACGCCGATCCGGCCCCAACGACCAACACGGCAGCCGCCATCAATACTTTACGAATCATTTTCCTCTCCCCCAGAAAACAAGGTTAACGGACAAAGGCTATCCGTTAACCTTGTTTCTTGAAAGAGGTATGTAAGTTTTCTTCTGAAAACTACACATTGAATCGGAAGTGGAAGATGTCGCCGTCTTGGACCACGTATTCTTTTCCTTCCAGGCGCATCTTGCCGGCTTCCTTGGCCCCCGCTTCACCACCCAGGGCGATGAAATCGTCATAGGCGATGGTTTCGGCGCGGATGAAGCCTTTTTCGAAATCGGTGTGGATGACGCCGGCCGCCTGTGGGGCCTTGGACCCCTTCTGCACGGTCCAGGCACGGGCTTCCTTGGGACCGACGGTGAAGAAGGTGATCAGATGCAGCAGGTCATAGCCGGCGCGGATGACGCGGGCCAGGCCGGTTTCCTCCAGGCCCAGGCTTTCCAGGAATTCCTGCTTTTCTTCATCCGACGCCAATTGCGCCACCTCGGCCTCGATGGCGGCCGAGATGACCACCGCCGAATTGCCTTCCTTGGCCGCCATGTCGAAGACGCGCTTGGACAATTCGTTGCCGGTGGCAGCGGATTCTTCCTCGACGTTGCAGGCATAGACCACCGGCTTGATGGTCAGCAGCCCCAGCTGCTTGGCCATGCGGATCTCGTCTTCGCTGTCGAACGTGACCGTGCGCGCCGGCTTGCCGTCGCGCAAAGCCGCCAACAGCGGGGTCATGACGTCCACTTGGGCCTTGGCTTCCTTGTCGCCGCCCTTGGCCTTTTTCTCCAAGGGGACGATGCGGCGTTCCAGGCTGTCCAGGTCGGCCAGCATCAGTTCGGTTTCGATGATGTCGGCGTCGCGCACCGGATCCACCGAATCTTCCACATGCTTGATGTCGTCGTCGACGAAGCAGCGCAGCACATGGACGATGGCGTCCACTTCACGGATGTTGGCCAGGAACTGGTTACCCAGGCCTTCCCCCTTGGATGCGCCACGCACCAGACCGGCGATGTCGACGAATTCCAGCTGGGTGGGGATTTCCTTTTGGCTTTTGCCGATGACCACCAGCTTGTCCAGGCGCGGATCGGGCACCGCCACCCGGCCCACATTGGGCTCGATGGTGCAGAACGGATAATTGGCCGCCTGGGCGGCGGCGGTCTGGGTCAGCGCATTGAAAAGCGTGCTCTTGCCCACGTTGGGCAGGCCGACGATGCCGCAATTGAAACCCATGACCTTAATCCTTCTTGCGTTCGAGTGCCGCCTTCAGCGCCTCGGCCAGGCTTCCCTGGGGCGTGGCGACGGCAGGCATTGCGGGGGCGGAAGCCATGGCCTTGCCGGCCACCGGTTCCGCCGGTTTGTCCTTCTTGGGCTTGGGCGGCGCGGTCAGCACCGCCACCCGGTTCATGAAGCCGGCGTCGTCACCGGCCAAAAGCTTGGGGAAAGCCTGGGCCACCGCGTCGATCAGCGGCGCCAGCCAGGTTTCCGACTTGGCGAAATCGTGCAGAACATAACCGGCGACGCGGTCCTTGTCACCGGGGTGACCGATGCCAAGCCGCACCCGACGATAATTGGCGCCGAGATGGGAATCGATGCTTTTCAAGCCATTATGGCCGCCAGCCCCGCCGCCGCGCTTGACCTTGACGCGGCCCGGCGCCACGTCCAGCTCGTCATGGACGACGATGACGTCTTCGACGGGGATTTTCAGGAACTTGGCCAGTTGGGCCACCGACTGGCCCGACAGGTTCATATAAGTCATCGGCTTCAACACCAGCACCTTGGTGCCGTCGATGGTGCCTTCGGCATAGTCTCCCTGGAACTTGGAACGCCAGGGGCCAAAGGAATGGCGGCGGACGATCTCGTCCGCCGCCATGAACCCGATATTGTGGCGGTTCTGGGAATATTCGGGCCCGGGATTGCCCAGCCCAACCACCAGAATCATGCCACCGGACCTTTACGCTTCGGCCGAAGCTTCGGCCTCGCCGCCCTTGACGGTCGGCGGGACGATGGTCAGCACGGCGGCCTTGGCGCCAACGTGGTAGGGAGTGACGCCGGCCGGCAGGCCCAGCTCGTCCACATGCACCGCGAAGCCCACGTCCTTGCCGGTCAGATCGATGACGATCTCGCCGGGGATCAGGTCGGGGGCGCAGGTGACTTCCACTTCGTGCATTTCCAACGAGACGACGCCGCCGGCCTTGATGCCCGGGGCCTTGTCGGCGTTGACGACATGCACCGGCACCTTGACGTGCACGACGGCGTCGGCCGACACGCGCATCAGGTCGATGTGCTGGGGCTGGTCGGTGACCGGGTGGAACTGAACGTCACGAGCCAGGCAGCGATGCTTGCCGCCCGACCCCAGGTCGACGTCGAACAAGCGGGTCTTGAAGCCCGGCTTGTGCAATTCGGCCCAAATCACGCGGGGATCGATGGCGATGCAGATGGGGTCCTGCTTGCCGCCGTAAATCACACCCGGAACCAAACCCTCACGGCGAGTGGCTCGGGCGGCCCCCTTTCCGGCCCGGTCGCGCAGCTCGGCGACGATGGCGCTGATCGTAGTCATATCGTTTTCTCCAATAACGCGTAAAGGCGCGGCCTCCAGGGGTGCCACGCCGAAGGGGGGTGTTTACACCGAAGTGACTTTAAATTCAACGCGGGAATCCACGGGCACCCCCGGCGAAGATGCGCACAGACAAGCACAGCCCAAGGTCATAAAACCTGTGTTCGTAAGCAGCGAATGTCATGGAAATGACAACGGTTGATACTATTTTGACAAACATCGTCGGCAATGACTTGAACAATCCAACGTGTTATTCAAAGTCATCACCACACAATTCACCACTGGTCGTAAGGGTTTTACCTGATATGCGGGGCTGGTCTCGATTACGCGACATGATGGCGGCGGCCTTGTTCTGCCTGCCCGTGGCCGCGCTTGCTCAGAACGCGCCCGCGGCGCCCCCCTCATCCCCGCCACGCCCCGACCTGATCATCGGCCTGTCGCAATTCCCCACCGTGCTGCACCCCAGCATCGAATCCATGATCGTCAAGGCCTATGCCCTGGGCTTCGTCCATCGCCCCATCACCGCCTATGACGCCGATTGGAAGCTGGTCTGCATGCTGTGCACCAAGCTTCCCACGATTGAAAACGGTCTGGCCAAGCCGGAAGCCAGCGGCGGCATGGCGGTGACCTTCACCATCGAGCCCTCGGCCAGTTGGGCCGACGGCCAGCCGGTGACCACCGACGACGTGCTGTTCAGCTGGGGGGTGGGCAAGCACTCGCAAAGCGGCGTCGCCAATGCCGGCATCTATCGCGCCATCACCAAGATCGACGCGGCCCCCGACAAGAAGACCTTCACCATCCATCTGGCCAAAGCCAGCGGCAGCTACAACGTGCTGACCGACTTCCGGGTGCTGCCCGCCCACATTGAAAAAGCCGCCTTCGCCGAGCCGGCCGAGTACCGCAAGCGCAGCCTGTACATGGCCCAGCCCACCAATCCGGGCCTCTATGACGGCCCTTACCGGGTGACGGAGGTGGCGACCGGCAGCCATGTGACGCTGGAACCCAATCCCCATTGGGCCGGCAAGGCCCCGGCCTTCGGCCGCATCGTGCTGAAGACCATCGAGAACACATCGGCGCTTCAGGCGGCGTTGCTGTCGGGGCAGATCCACATGATCGCCGGCGAGATGGGGCTGCCGCTGGACCAGGCGGTATCGCTGGCCAACCGCTTGCCGCCCGAGATGAAGGCCGAGTTCAAGCCCGGCCTGGTCTATGAACATCTGGACGTCAACCCCGCCCATCCGGCGCTGTCCGACCCCCGCGTCCGCCGCGCCATCCTGATGGGCATCGACCGCCGCGCCATCAGCCGCGAGATGTTCGGGGGCAAGCTGCCGCTGGCCGACAGCAACATCTCGGCGCTGGAACCGGTCTACACCACCGCGGCCCGGCATTATTCCTATGACCCGCGCCGCGCCGCCGCCCTGTTGGACGAAGCCGGCTGGAAGCAGATGGGGCCGGGACCGCGCCGCAACGCCGCCGGGCAGGCCCTGGTCATCGAACTGGGAACCACCGCCGGCAACCATTCCCGCGAATTGGTCCAACAGGTGATCCAGGCGCAACTGCGCCAGATCGGCGTCGAGATCCGCCCCTTCACCGAGGTGTCGCGGTCGTTCTTCGCCGACAAGGTGACCAAGCGGACCTTTACCGGCATGGTGCTGTATTCGTGGTTCGGCACACCGGGCCAGGTGCCGCGCAGCACCCTGCATTCGGCCTTCATCCCCAAGCCCGAGAACAATTTTTCCGGCCAGAACTTCACCGGCTATGCCAATCCCAAGATGGACGCGCTGATCGACGCGCTGGATGCGGAACTCGACCCGGCCAAGCGGGTGGAATTGTGGCACCAACTGCAGGAACTTTACGCCGAAGACCTGCCGGCCCTGCCGCTGTTCTTCACCACCGCCGCCTTCATCACCCCCAACTGGCTGAAGGGGCTGCGCCCCACCGGCCACGACGCGCCGTCGTCCCTGTGGGTGACCGATTGGAGTTCCAGCGCGGGGATCGCCGCTCAGCGGTGATTTCGCATCCAGCCGCCGAACCAGATCATCGCCCAGCCACTGGCGATGATCGGCACACCCAGGAACAATCCGCCCACCACCAGGCTCTGCGGCGGCAAATGGGGTGAAAACGGCGCCATCAGTCCCAGCCACTGGCTGGTCCCGGTGATGATGGCCGCCAGGGCGGCCAGGGCGGACACGGCCATGACGGCGCTTCCGGTGACGATCAAAAGCTTGCTCATGGCAGCAAGATTAGGGGCGGCGCCCCGCCCCAACCTTGCCTTCCGTCAAGTCACTTGCCGCACACCTGGGCGAACAGCGCCGCCGGCTCGCCGTCGGCGATCCAGGCGTCACGGGGCGGCACGCCGTCGGCCCCGGCCGACGACACCAGCGCCCGGCGTTTGCCCTGGCAATCGATGAACTGGTTCAGCACCAGGGTTTCCTGGCTTTGTTCATAAAGACGGGTGGTCACCACCCGCAACTCGGGATGGTCGGGATTGGTCAGCACCGAACCCTTGTCCAGCACCACCATGGCGCCGACCATGGGCACCACATAGCTCCACGGATCGAACGGACTTTGCTTGGGAATGCTGGCCAGCACCACTTCCTGCGGCCCCAGGGCGGCGGCGATGCGGTCGTCCCAGGTATAACGGCTCCACACCTGATAGGTGACCATGGCCAGGGCCGCCACTGCAGGGGCCACCGTCTTGCCCAGCTTCAACCCGAAAGGACGGGTGACCGCCATCAGGATACCCGCCGCGGCAAGGCCGACACAAATCACGATCACCAATTCGAAAGCCATGAAACCGTCCTTTCCGTTGTATTCTTGTTCTATTCAAGCAAATCCCGCATGGCGGCGGGCTTCTTGCCGCTGCAATGGGCGGCCTGGGCCAACAGCAGTTCGGCGCAGCCCAAGGCGTCCGACAGCGCGTCGTGGACGCGCAACCGTGGCAGACCATAGCGTTCCCGGCAAGCGGCCAGCTTCAAGGCGCCGTCGCCGATGCTTTGATTGCGCCGTGTCATCAGCCGGTGTTCCAAGGCCAAGGTATCGAGAAACGGCACTTCCAGCTTCTGCCCCCACAACTTTTGACAGGCCCGCGACAGAAAGCCGCGTTCCACCAAAGCGTGGTGCGCCACCCCGAAACGCCCCCGCAACGCCGCAAGGAACAGCGGCAGGATTTCCGCAATGGGCGCGGCCGACTGCAATTGGTCGTCCAGCAGGCGATGCACCTTGGCGGCTTGGTCCCCCACCTGGCAATCGGGCCGAACCAGATGGTGCTGGGCCTGGGCCAACACGATGCGCCCCTTGATGACGGGGACGAAACCGATGCTGACGATCTCGTCCTTTTCCGCGTCCAGGCCAGTGGTTTCGATGTCCACCGCCAGCATCTCGACCCGATTGTAGGGGGTGTCCACGGTGGCGGTGTCGGTGCGGTAATAATCCTTCAACGGGCCGGGCGGCGAGCGCCAGCCCAAAACCCAGCGCGAGACGTCGGGCCCCAGGATTTTCGCCAGCATGGTCAGAACCTGCCCAGCTGATAGGCCGAAGCCAAGGCCGCCTGCAGCGTCTTGACCACCCCAAAGGCCGCCTTCAGGTGCGAACGGTCGAAGGAGGACAATTCGTCGGGCGAGACATAATTGTCGGCATGCATGCCCCCCCTGATCCGCGCCGCCTGATGGCGCAGGCGGATCATGGAAATGAATTCCAGGGCGTCGCGCAGGTCGTCGGCGCCGTCAGTGCTCAGCACCTTGGCTTCTCGCGCCGCCTCCAGGCGTTCGAAGGTGTTCACCGCCTTGACGCCGCCGGCCAGGGCATAGACGCGGGCCAGGTCGACGATGGGCACGATGCCGTTATGCTTCAGGTCCATGGTGTGGTCATGGTCGCCGCCGCTGATCAGCACCAGATTGCGGAAAAAGCCGAGGGGCGGACGATGGGTCAGGGCGTTGGTCGCCATATAGGCCTGGAAGATGCGGTTCTTGCGGCACTTTTCCAGCACCGTCTGGTGCAGGTCCTCGAACAGGCCGGCATCGCCATGAATCAGACGCAGGTCGAAGAAGATGGACGACAGCATCAACGCCTTGGGATCGGGCTCTTCGATCCAACGGCGGAAATAGTCGTGCCACACCGCCAGCGGCTGACGCCATTTGTCGGTGGTCGCCATCATCTCGCCGGGGCAATAGACATAGCCGCATTCGTTCAACCCGTCCGAGACGAACTGCATCATCTGCTTGAAATAGGGGCCATGGGCGACGGGATCATAGGAATCGTGCAAAATGACGCAATTGTCCTGGTCCGACACCGCCGTCTGTTCCTGGCGGGCCTGCGACCCGGCGGCCAGCCATGCATAAGGGACCGGCGGCGGGCCGAACCTGGCCTCGGCCAAATTCAGCAGCCGCACCGCCACCGCGTCGGTGAGCGCGCTGACCACATGGCCGATGCCGTGGGTGCTCGCCCCTTGGCTGGCCAAACCTTCCACCAACAACGGCACCTGACTGATCACCGCCTTCAACTGCGCCACCTCGGTGGCGCCGTGCACCTTTTTCGCCATGTAAAGCGGCGACGCCGACTGGCTGTCCACCACCGTCGAGGTGGTCAGGCAGCCGGCCACCGCACCGTCCTTCAGTACCGGCAGGTGGTGGATGTTGTGGCGCGACATCAGCAACATGGCGTCGAAGACCAGGGTCTCGGCCTGAACGCAGCGCGGATTGGGGGTCATCACCCGGGTGATGGGGGTGGCGTAGTCCAAACCTTCCGCCACCACCCGGCCCCGCAGGTCGCGGTCGGTCAGGATGCCGGCCAGACCGCCCTGCTCGTCGGTGATCAACAGGCACGACACCCTTTGGTCGCGCATACGCTGTGCCGCTTGCCGGATATGGATATCGGGGGGACTGGTCACCGGGGCGCGGGTCAGCAGTTCCGACACCTGCTTGGACAGGAAATCCACGTCCTTGGCGTTCACCTTCATGGCGTCGCCGATGCGCCCGCCATCGAAGGCGGCGAAGAAATAGGAAAACGATGAATGATCCTGGCGCAGTTGCTGGAACAAATCCGCCGACAGGGTGTACAGTAGCGAGTCCTCGATCACTTCGATGCGGTTGACGGCGACGCCGCCGCGCAGCAGGGCGCGCACGCCGAAACACTCGCCTTCGCAGGGCCGCGCCAGCAGATGACCGTCGGGATCACGGGTTTCCGCCGCGCCGGTGCGCACCACGTACAAAGTGTCCACCGTGTCGCCGGGCTTCATCAGCACAGTGCCGCGCCGGGCATAGATGATCTGCACCGAGCGGGCGACGTTACCCAACACCGCTTGCGGCAACAGGTCGAACGGGTGATGGGCCGCAAGGAAATCGCGGACCTCTTGTATCTCGGCGCTCATGGCGTCTCCCCCCTGGCGATCGCGGTTTTTTGTTGTTTTTCCGCGTCTCTATCATGCCTGGATCACCCCCGGCGATCCAGCTTCGGCAGCCAAAGAAAAGACCCCGCGGTTTCCCGCGGGGCCCTTCCCAACACAAGGTGATCAGTGGCTCTGAGCGGTGCCGGCGCCATAAGGCAGACGGATATGCTCGATCAGCTCCTGAACTTCCTTCGGCGGCGGCGCCGTCACCTTCGACACGGCGAAGGCGACAACGAAGTTCAACACCATGCCCACGGTGCCAATGCCTTCCGGCGAGATGCCGAACAGCCAGTTGGCCGGAATGTTGTCCGCCATGGGAGTGATGAAGATGCCCTTGAAGTACAGGATGTAGCCAAAGGTGAAGATCAGACCGGTCAGCATGCCGGCGATGGCACCTTCGCGGTTCACGGTCTTCGAGAAGATACCCATGATGATCACGGGGAACAGCGACGACGCCGCCAAGCCGAAGGCGAAGGCCACCACCTGGGCGACGAAGCCCGGGGGGTTGTAGCCCAGGTAACCGGCGATGGCGATGGCGAACGCTGCGGCGATACGACCGCTCATCAGCTCGGCCTTTTCGCTCATGTCCGGCATCAGGGTCCCCTTCAGCAGATCGTGAGAGATGGAGGACGAGATGACCAACAGCAGGCCGGCGGCGGTGGACAGCGCAGCCGCGATACCGCCGGCGGCGACCAGGGCGATGACCCAGTTCGGCAGCTTGGCGATTTCGGGGTTGGCCAACACCATGATGTCGTTGTCGACGGTCAGTTCGTTGCCCTTCCAGCCGAAGCTGGCGGCCTTTTCGGCGAAAGCCTTGTTCTTGTCCTGATAGTACTGGATGCGGCCGTCGCCGTTCAGATCCTTGAACTTCAGAAGACCGGTGGTTTCCCAACGCTTCATCCATTCCGGACGCTGTTCGTAGGACAGGTTGCCATCGGGCGCGCCGACGACGCCGGTCTGCACGGTGGTGGTCAGGTTGTAGCGGGCCATGGCGCCGACGGCCGGGGCCACGGTGTACAGCAAAGCGATGAAGACCAGCGCCCAGCCGGCCGAGGAACGGGCGTCACGCACCTTGGGAACGGTGAAGAAGCGCACGATCACGTGCGGCAGACCGGCGGTGCCGACCATCAGGGCGAAGGTGATGGCGAACACGTCGATGGTGGACTTGTTGCCGGCGGTATAGGCGGCAAAGCCCAGATCGGTCACCACCTGGTTCAGACGGTCAAGCATGTAGCCCGAACCATCCGACAGCTTGGAACCGAAAGCCAGCTGCGGCAGCGGATTGCCGGTCAACTGCACGGCGATGAACACGGCCGGAACGGTATAGGCCAGGATCAGCACGATGTACTGGGCCACCTGGGTGTAGGTGATGCCCTTCATGCCGCCCAACACGGCGTAGACGAAGACGATGCCCATGCCGACGATCAGGCCGGTCAGGATCTCGACTTCCATGAAGCGCGAGAACACGATGCCGACACCACGCATCTGACCCGCCACATAAGTGAACGAAATGAAGATCAGACAGACGACGGCCACCAGACGGGCGGTCTTCGAGTAGTAGCGGTCACCGATGAACTCGGGGACGGTGAACTTGCCGTACTTACGCAGGTAAGGGGCAAGCAGCATGGCCAACAGCACGTAGCCGCCGGTCCAGCCCATCAGGTAAACCGAACCGCCATAGCCCAAGAAGGCGATCAGGCCGGCCATGGAAATGAACGACGCGGCCGACATCCAGTCGGCGCCGGTGGCCATGCCGTTGACGATGGGATGCACCCCGCCGCCGGCGACATAGAATTCGCCGGTGCTGGCCGCACGGGTCCACAGGGCGATGCCGATGTAGAGCGCGAAGGTCAGGCCGACGACGATGTAAGTGAGCGTTTTAAGATCCATTGCGTCGATCCCCCCTTAGTCTTCGTGAACGTCGTGTTCGCGGTCGATCACGTTCATGCGCGCGGCATAGAAGAAGATCAGAGCCAGGAACACATAGATCGAGCCGTTCTGGGCGAACCAGAAGCCAAGCTTGAAGCCGCCGATCTGAATGGTGTTCAGCGCATCGACGAAGAGGATGCCGAAGCCATAGGAACAGACGAACCAGATGGCCAGGCAAATGAAGATCAGACGGATGGACGCGCGCCAATAATCGACGGCGTTCGCATCCATGCGCTCCGATGGTGTGTTGTCGCTCATATACGGTTCTCCCTGGTTACTTCATTTTTATCGGTTTCTTCTCGGGACCGGCCGCATGGGTGCCCCCATGCGAAGCACTGGACGCACTGGTCCTGATCCCGAGCCCCTGCATGATGGATACAGGATAAAATCTCTGGCGTCGAGAAAAACGATGACAAAAAAGACTCTACGAAGGAATAGGCACGAATCCCGCAAACGAAACCAGGGAATTCACATCAACATAAATCGCTTTTTCCAGGTGGATCCACAGCAACCACGGCAGCGATACGTCAACTCATATGCCATATTCCGACATTTATGGTGCGGCGCAACATGGCATTGGCAGCAGCCATTATGCCATACCGCTGAAATTATACCGTGGTATTGTAAGTATATTTACTTAGGCGTTGCCACGAGGATGCGCCACGCCGGCATGCGCCTTAACTTCATAGGTGCCTGCATTAGGGCCATGCGATTCCAATGGATGAGGTATTGCGAGAAGCGACGAACAGATACCGGAAACGGTATTCTTGCAACCGCAACAAACGATGCCGTCAATTGGACAGCATGCTTCCACAAGCTTTCTACGGGCTTGTGTCTTTACTTGACAATCCGCAACTGCCTCGGCTTCGGCCGAGGTTTTTTTGACTTGTCCGTCAAGACAACCGAAGAACAAGCTTCTGTTCGACCATGACCTTGCCCCAAGTCTTCGCCGTCATTTCTTCGGCGACGACGAATCCCGCCCGATCATAAAGATGGCGTGCCGTGGGCAACGCCTCCACCGTCCACAAATAGATTTCCGCATCGCCATGTCCCCGGGCGAAATCCACCGCCCGGGTCAGCAAGGCCCGGCCGATCCCCTGTCCCCGCGCCTTGGGCCCCAGGATGAACCAGCGCAGATGGGCCAACCGCAGGTCCGGCGCATGCTCGCCACGGTCAAGGGTGATGCCGCCCACCACCTGATCGTCGTCCACGGCCAGCAGGAACAGGTCGCGGCCAGGGTCATAGCGGGTCAGGAAATCCGCCATGTCGGCACCGACCCGCGCCTCGAAGGCACGCCCGAAGCCCAAATCGCCGGCATAGGTCTCGATCTGCAGGGCCAGTAAGCGACCGACAGCGCCAGGGCGGTATCCGGCAACCAGCTTCACCGACATGGCCCCCCCTCTCCGGACAGGACGGCGGCGACGATGCGATCGGCGAAAGCGTGATCCAAAGCACCGCCGGACAACACCCGCTTCCAGATCAAAGCCACCGCCATCTCGGCCGCCCAGTCGACGTCGAAATCGGCGGGCAGGCGGCCGTCGCGGCAAGCCTGACGCAAAGGCTGCGCCAAAACCGGCCCACGCCCGCCGATCAGGCCGTGCACCAAAGCGTGGCGGGCGACGTCGTCACGTTGAGCATCCGAGATCAGACCGGCCAGGATCGGCACCGCCGATGTCGCGGCGTAAAGGTCGAAGACCTGGCGCAGGATGGCCCCCATGTACCGGCGGGGATCGACCATGTCCGGGAATTCGTCCACCTGGACCATCTGGCTGTAGACCTCGACATAAAGCGCTGCCTTGGAATCCCACCACCGGTAAATGGTTTGCTTGCCCACGCCGGCGCGGGCGGCGATGGCTTCGATGGTCACCGCCGCATAGCCGATCTCTGCGACCAATTGGGCGGCGGCGGCCACAATGGCGGCCTGCTTGGCCGGCGAACGACGGGATGGATCAGCCATGGCGCTTACCTTGACGAGACGCAACGTCTCGTATTGTTACGAGCATCGGACCACCCCGTCAAGACGGGCGGTCAACCGCCATCCACTTCGGCCAGCAAGGCATGCAACGCCCCGGCACGAATGCCCATGGCGTCCAGGTGCGACACCGTCTGCGCCAGGTAATCCCGCGCCGTGCCGCCCTTGCCGCGGCCTTGCCGCAACAGGCGGATCGCCTCGGCCTTGGGGCCGTTCCAATATTGCCAATGGCTGCGGTCCACCACATAGGCGTAGGCGGGGACATCGCGACCATCGGACAATCGCACCAGCAGGAAGCGCGGCAGATAGACTTTCGTCGGCAATTCGCGGGCATCCAGCCGTTCTTTGACCCCGGGCCAGTCGGCCCCGGACACCTTCAACGCCCGCCCCACGCACGACCCGCCGCGATCCAGCCCCAGAACCAGACCGGGGCAGGAATCGGTGCCGCGATAGATGGTGGACAAAATGCACAAGGTGCGGCGCCAGCCGTACAGACGCGCCGCCACGTCCTCGACCGGCGCGAAATCCGGATTCCACATCAACGATCCATAGGCGAAAACCCATACATCGCCTTGCGCCCCCTGATCACCAGGAGTAGACATTTCCTTACTTTTGTCGTCGTCGGATGCACCCATGTCCGCCCGTCGCCTTGCCATCTTCGCCGTCGCCTTCACCGTCCTCGCCGCCGTGGCTTATAGCCTGTATTGGTTTCACGGCGCAGGGCAAGCCCGTAACCATGTTCAATCCTGGGCCGACGCCCGCCGGGCCCAGGGCTGGAAGGTGCAATGGCAGGATCTGGAGGTCTCGGGCTTCCCCCTGCGCCTGACCATCACCGTGACCCAGCCCGAGCTGACCACCCCCTCGGGCTTATCCTGGCACACCGGCCAGATACGGGTGTGGAGCAATCCCTTGTGGCCCGACTCCGCCCATTTGTCCACCCAGGGCCGCCAGGATATCCGCTGGCGGGACCGCGACCTGACGGTCGAGGTGGAGGCGCTGACCGCCACCATGGCCCCCGGCACCATGGACGCCCATGTCCACACCCTGCGCCACGCAAGCGGTTTTGAAGCCGCCGACCTGGCCCTGAGCACAGCGGCGCTGCCGCCCCGCCCCACCGCCACCGGCCACCCCGCCAGTTGGCGTTTCGCCCTGTCGTCGCGCGACATCGCCTTGCCCGGCCCCGAACTGCAGGGCTTTGCCCCCCATGTGGCCCTGGCCGAGATTTCCGGCCGGGTGATGGGCGACGTCCCCGAAGCCCCGCCCATGGCCGCCATCGCCGGCTGGAGCAAGCAGGGCGGCGTCCTGGAATTGGACCATCTGGCCGTGGACTGGCCGCCCCTGGGGCTGGAAGGCGACGGCACCGCCGCCTTGGACCCGCACGGCCAACCCTTGGTGGCGCTGTCCACCCGCATCCACGGCTTCGACGCGGCCATGGATCAGTTGGCCAGCAACGGACTGGTCGAACCCGCCACCGGCCGCACCCTGAAGACCATCCTGGGCCTGATGAGCAAGCCAGACCATCGGGGCCGCCCGGCCATTCCGGCGCCGCTTTCCATCCAGGACGGCCAGCTTTACCTGGGACCGGCCCGGCTGGCCCCGGTGCCGGCTATTCCCTGGGCCGATTTCGCCGCGCCCTAAAGCTGTTTCCGCTTCCACGGAACCAGCTCGGACTTGTGACTTTGTCTGTACGGCCCGTGCCGGGCTCGCTCAACGCCGCGCAGGCTTGGGGCGCTTTCCGATCGGATTCGGTCCGATCGGAAAGCGCCCTGACGTGTGTGCGGGGTTGCGCTGACGGACGCTTTCGACTACCCCTAACCACCTTGGAATTGAAGGAACAACACCCTTGGGCAATATGCGCCTGATCCGACATTGCGGCGAGCTGACAGACGACCTGAAAGGGTGCGTGGTGGCGCTGGGCAATTTCGACGGGGTGCATCGCGGCCACCAGGCGGTGATCCTGACCGCCAAGCGCATCGCCGACGACTTGGGCGCCCCTTGCGCGGTGATGACCTTCGAGCCCCATCCCCGCGCCTTCTTCAACCCGGCCCAGCCGCCCTTCCGCCTGACCCCGTTCCGGGTCAAGGCCCGACTGATCGAGGCGCTGGGGGTGGACCTGCTGTTCATGCAGCATTTCGATTCTGGCTTCGCCGACATGACCGCCATCGAATTCATCGGTGGCGTGCTGGGAAGCTGCCTGGGCGCCCGTCACGTGGTGGTGGGCTACGACTACGTCTTCGGCAAGGGCCGCAAGGGGACCGGCGCCCTGTTGCAGAAGCTGGCCGACGAAGGGGCCTTCGGCTTCACCTCGGTGCCGCCGGAAATGGCTTTGGGCGGCGAAACCTATTCGTCCACCCGGGTGCGTGAATGTCTGGTCGCCGGCCGCCCCGCCGACGCCGCCCGCCTGCTGGGCCATTACTGGGAAATCGAGGGCCGGGTCGAACATGGCGACCAGCGCGGCCGCACCATCGGCTTTCCCACCGCCAATCTGGCGTTGGGCGAGTACCAGCACCCGGCATCGGGCGTCTACGCGGTGCGCGCCGGCATCGATTTGGGCGGCGACACCCATTGGCTGGATGGGGTGGCCAATTTCGGCTCGCGCCCCACATTCGACAAGACCGACCAGATTCTGGAAGTCCACCTGCTGGACCAGAACATCGACCTGTACGGCCGCCACCTGCGCGTCGCCCTGGTCGACTTCATCCGCCCCGAGCGCAAGTTCGCCGGCCTGGACGAGCTGAAAACCCAAATCGCCCAGGATGCCGCCGCCGCCCGCACCCTGCTGGCGTCCCGCCATTTCCCCGAATGCCCCGGCCCGCTGGTGGCCGTGACCGACCTTTAGAAGAGACCCCGACATGAGCGCGGACTACAAGAACACCGTTTTCCTGCCCAAGACCGACTTCCCCATGAAGGCCGGCCTGCCCGATCTGGAACCCAAGCTGCTGGAGCGCTGGTCCAAGATGGGGTTGTTCGCCCGCCAGCGTCAGGTTGCCAAGGGCCGCGAACGCTTCATGCTGCATGACGGCCCGCCCTATGCCAACGGCCACCTGCATATCGGCCACGCGCTGAACAAGATCCTGAAGGACGTCATCAACCGCACCCAGTTCATGCTGGGCAAGGATGTCCATTACATCCCCGGCTGGGACTGCCACGGCCTGCCCATCGAATGGAAGATCGAGGAAAAGTACCGCAATGCCGGCCTGGACAAGGATCAGGTGCCGGTGGTGCAGTTCCGCGAGGAATGCCGCCAGTTCGCACGGTCCTGGATCGACATCCAGCGCGAGGAATTCAAGCGTCTGGGCGTGGAAGGCGACTGGGACCATCCCTACACCACCATGACCAACGCCGCCGAAGCCACCATCGCCAACGAACTGGGCAAGTTCCTGCTGGACGGCAGCCTGTACAAGGGCGTCAAGCCGGTCATGTGGTCGGTGGTGGAAAAGACCGCCCTGGCCGAGGCCGAGATCGAGTACCACGACCACACATCGGTCACCATCTGGGTCAAGTTCCCCATCGTCAGCGCACCGGTTCCCGAACTGGAAGGCGCCAAGGTGGTGATCTGGACCACCACGCCGTGGACCATGCCGGGCAACCGCGCCGTGGCCTTCGGCCCGGAATTCGAATACGTGGTGGTGGAAGTGACCGCCGCCGCCGAAGGCAGCCTGGCGCAAATCGGCGAGCGTCTGGTGCTGGTCAAGGACCGGGCCGAGCAAGTCGCCGCCGACGCCAAGGCCACCTTCAAGGTGCTGCATACCCTGCCGGGCGAGAAACTGGCCGGCACCGTCTGTCAGCATCCGCTGAAGGACCACCCGGAGGCCAAGGGCGGCTATGATTTCGCCGTCCCGGCGCTGGCCGGCGACTTCGTCACCACCGACGCCGGCACCGGCTTCGTCCACATCGCGCCCGGCCATGGCGAGGACGACTTCCATCTGGGCCGCGCCAACAACATCGCGGTGCCCGACACCGTGCAGCCCGACGGCACCTATTACCCGTCGGTGGCCATCTTCGCCGGCCAAAGCGTGTTGGCCCAGGGCAAGAACGGCAAGTATTACAGCCCGGTGGCCAAGCCGGTGATCACCGCCATGACCGAATGCGGCAATCTGCTGGCCAGCGGCAAGATCGAGCATTCCTACCCGCATTCCTGGCGCTCGAAGGCGCCGTTGATCTTCCGCACCACGCCCCAATGGTTCGTGTCCATGGAAAGCCATGGCCTGCGCGCCAAGGCGCTGGCCGCCATCGAGGCGACGCGTTTCGTCCCCGCCCAGGGCAAGAACCGCATCGGCGCCATGATCGAGACCCGCCCCGACTGGTGCCTGTCGCGTCAGCGCGCCTGGGGCGTGCCGATCACCGTCTTCGTCGACAAGCGCAACGGCCAGCCGCTGCGTGATCCGGCGGTGATGGAACGCATCGTCAGCGCCTTCAAGGAAGAAGGCTCGGACGCCTGGTACACCAGCCCGGCCAGCCGTTTCCTGGGCAACGAACACAACCCCGACAACTTCGAACAGATTTTCGACGTGTTGGACGTGTGGTTCGATTCGGGATCCACCCACGCCTTCGTGCTGGAAGACGGCGAATGGGGCGACACCATCTGGCCGGCCAGCCTTTATCTAGAAGGCAGCGACCAGCATCGCGGCTGGTTCCATTCGTCGCTGCTGGAAGCCTGCGGCACCCGTGGCCGGGCGCCGTACGAGGCGGTGCTGACCCATGGTTTCGTGCTGGACGAAGACGGCCGCAAGATGTCCAAGTCCCTGGGCAACGTGGTTTCGCCCCAGGACGTGGTCGGCAAGCAGGGCGCCGACATCCTGCGCCTGTGGGTGGTCGGTTCCGACTATTCCGACGATTTGCGCATCGGCCCGGAAATCATCAAGACCCAGGTGGACGTCTATCGCCGCCTGCGCAACACCCTGCGCTACCTGCTGGGCGCGGTCGATGGCCTGACCGAGGCGGAAAAGCTGCCGGTCACGGACATGCCAGAACTGGAACGCTGGGTGCTGCACCGCCTGACCGAGATCGATGCCGGCCTCAAGCAGGCCTGCCACGATTTCTCGTTCCATGGCTGGTTCAACGAATTGCACAATTTCTGTGCCGTCGACCTGTCGGCGTTCTATTTCGACATCCGGAAGGACGCCCTTTACTGCGACAGCACCGACAGCGTTCGCCGCCGCGCCGCCCGCACGGTGATGGACATCCTGTTGGACGCTTTGTGCAAGTGGCTGGCGCCGTTTGCCTGCTTCACCGCCGAGGAGGCCTGGCTGGCCCACCATCCGTCGGAAGACGATTCGGTGCATCTGAAGACCTTCCCGGTGATCCCCGCCGAATGGAAGGACGAAGCCCTGGCGACCAAGTGGGTCAAGGTGCGTGCGGTACGCCGCGTCGTCACCGGCGCCCTGGAAGGCGAACGGGTGGCCAAGCGTATCGGTTCCAGCCTGCAGGCCAACCCCACCCTTTACGTGGACAGCGACGCGGCCCAGGCCATCGCCGGCCTGGACATGGCGGAAATCTGCATCACATCCGGTCTGCTGGTGGTGCAAGGCGCCGCCCCCGAAGGCGCCTTCGCCCTGGCCGACGCGCCCGGCATCAGCGTGGTCCCGGCGACCGCCGAAGGCGAGAAGTGCCAGCGCTGCTGGAAGGTGCTGCCGGAAGTCGGCCATCACGCCCATGAAGGCGTCTGTGGCCGCTGTTCCGACGCCGTGGACAAGCAGGACTGACCCCCATGCGCAAACTGGGCCTGATCCTGGCGGCACTGGTGGTGATTTTCGACCAGCTGACCAAATGGCTGATCGTCGAAAAGGTCATGCGCCCGGACGGGTTGGCGGACACCCCGTTCTATACCCCCACCAATATCGAAGTGACGCCGTTCTTCAATCTGGTGATGACCTGGAACCGCGGTGTTTCGTTTGGCATCTTCAACGACCATGGCGAATGGAACGCGCTCGCCCTGTCGGTGCTGTCGGTGGTCATCGTCGTCGTCTTGCTGGTGTGGATGAAAAAGGCCGAGGGTCGTCTGGTGCCCCTGGCCCTGGGCTCGATCATCGGCGGCGCTTTGGGCAACGTGATCGACCGGGTGCGCTGGGGCGCGGTGGCCGACTTTTTGGACGTGCACGCCATGGGCTGGCACTGGCCCGCCTTTAATTTGGCGGATTCGGCCATTACCATCGGCGCCATCCTGCTGGTGTTGGATTCCTTGTTAAGCCGCCCGAACTCGGATAAGAATTGAGCCCATGATGCGCATGACCTTCCATCCCCGTTCGCTTTGCGTCGCAGCATTGCTGCTGGCCGCGCCCCTGGCCCTGTCCGGCTGCACCGAAGCCAAGCGGGCGCTTGGCTACGACAAGTCGCCGCCCGACGAGTTCCAGGTGGTGTCCCGCGCCCCCTTGGTCCTGCCGCCCGATTTCACCCTGCGTCCGCCGACCCCGGGCGCCGACCGCCCGCAGGAAGGCAATGTGCGCGACCAGGCCCGCCGAGTGCTGACCGGCAACCCCCGCGCCACCACCCCCATTTCCACCCAGGGCCGCACCCAGGGCGACGTCGCCCTGCTGAAAAAGGCCGGGGCCGAACAGATCAACCCGGACATCCGCATGCTGGTGAACAAGGAAACCCAGCAGTTGGCCGATGCCGACAAGTCGTTCACCGACAAGCTGGTGTTCTGGCGCAAGCCGGATGGCCCGGGCTATGGCGAACAGCTGGACGCCGCCAAGGAAGCGCAGCGTCTGCGCGAAAATCAGGCACTGGGCAACACCTTGTCCACCGGCGACACGCCACGCATCGAACGCCGCCGTCGCGGCATGCTAGAAGGCATCTGGTAAGCAAATCAAGGCTTACGACGACGAAAACCCCCGGGGCACGCCTCGGGGGTTTTTGTTTGCCCATCCTGGCCCAAATCTTGCGTTACATCTTGGTGACAGCGCGCACCATGCCCACCTGTCCTGAAAGCGACACACAACGAGGTTCCCCATAGCCCACCCCACGAAGGAGAAATGCCATGCCCGTCACCGCTCTGGTCGTCGCCTGCGTCGGCCCCATGTGCGCCTATAGCGCGCCTGACGTCTCCTTCGACAGCGTCGCCCAGTGCGAACGCGCCGCCCCGGCCATCGCCGGGCTTAGCCGGGCATCCATGACCAACGCCTTGTGGGATCCCAGCTCGCGTACCGAACGCACCGCGTTTCAGTGCATCGATTCAGCCACCGGCAAGGTGTTGCTCAGCTTCGACAGCGAAGAAGCCGCACATTACAAATTGATCAGGGATTGATCCGTGTCTTGCCGGTTTCGCGCCCGGGGCCTATATCCCGAAGGCACGAGGCCAGCGAGACGGAGATTTCATGCGCGGGTTGCGGGTTTGGGCGGCGACGGCCGCTTTGTTCAGCGTCTTCGCCCTGCAGGCGCGGGCCCAGGTGTTCAACCCGGTCACCAAGACCTTGGGCAACGGACTGCAGGTGGTGGTGGTGGAAAACCACCGCGCCCCCATCGTCAGCCACATGGTGTGGTATCGGGTCGGCGCCGCCGACGAAACGCCGGGCAAGTCGGGTATCGCCCATTTCCTGGAACATCTGATGTTCAAGGGCACGCCAGAGGTGGCCTCGGGCGAGTTCTCGAAGATCGTCGCCCGGAACGGCGGCCGCGACAACGCCTTCACCTCGTCCGACTACACCGCTTATTTCCAGAACATCGCCGCCGACCGCCTGGAACTGGTGATGAAGATGGAAGCCGACCGCATGCGCAACCTGACGCTGGCGGAAGCGGACGTGACGTCGGAACTGGAAGTGGTCAAGGAAGAACGCCGCTCGCGCACCGACAACGATCCCGGCGCCCTGCTGCATGAACGGCTGGAAGCGGCGCTTTACCTGAACCATCCCTATCGCCGCCCGATCATCGGCTGGCCCGACGAACTGGCCGGGCTGACCCGCGACGACGCCATGGCCTATTACAAACGCTGGTACGCCCCCAACAACGCCATCCTGGTGGTGGCCGGCGACGTCGATCCGGCCAAGGTGATGGACTTGGCCGAACGCTATTACGGCCCGCTGAAGCCCGAGGACATCCCGCCGCGTCTGCGCGCCGAGGAACCGCCGCAAGTGGGCGCCCGCCAGTTGACCTTGCGCGATTCGCGGGTCAAACAGCCGTCGTGGAGCCGCCTGTATCTGGCCCCCAGCGCCCATTCCGCCACCGACAAGACCGAAGTTTCGGCCCTGGAAGTGCTGTCGGAAGTGCTGTCGGGTGGCGCCACCAGCCGACTGTACAAGTCGTTGGTGGTGGAAAAGGGCCTGGCCGCCGCGGCCGGCGCTTCCTATGACAGCGGCGCGCTCGACGCCACCACCTTCGCCTTCTACGCCACGCCACGCCCCGGCGTTGCCATGGACAAGCTGCAGGCCGCCATCGAGGCCGAGATCGCCCGCGTCCGAAAGGACGGCATCACCCCGGACGAACTGCGCCGGGCCAAAAGCCACCTGAAGGCGGAAGTGGTCTATGCCCGCGATTCGCTGCACACCGCCGCCCGCGTGCTGGGCGAGGCGCTGACCACCGGCCAAAGCGTCGCCGACGTGGAAGACTGGCCCAACCGCATCAATGCGGTGACCGTCGAACAGGTCAACGCCGCCGCCCGCGCCGTGTTGAACGACGACGCCTCGGCCACCGGCCTGTTGCTGCCCGCCGCCCAAGAGGTGCGCCAATGATCAAGAAATTTCTGCTTGCCCTGCTGGTGCTGTTGCCGGCTCCGGCCTTCGCCGTCACCGTGGAAAAGGTGGTCAGCCCCGGCGGCATCGAAGCCTGGCTGGTCCAGGACCACGCCAACCCCATCATCGCCATGGACGTGGCCTTTGCCGGCGGATCCTCCGTCGAAGCCAAGCCGGGTCTGGCCAACATGATGGCCAGCCTGTTGGATGAAGGCGCCGGTCCCTATGATTCCCAGGCCTTCCAGGGCCGTCTGGAAGACTTGTCCATCGGTCTGGTTTTCCACGCCGGCCGCGACCAGTTGGCCGGTTCCTTGAAGACGCTGACCGAAAACCGCGATGCCGCCTTCGAAATGTTCCGTCTGGCCGTCACTCAGCCGCGCTTCGACAAGGAACCGGTGGAACGCATCCGCGGCCAGATCCTGGCCGGACTGACCCGCGAATTGCAGAACCCCAACGCGGTGGCGCAACGGGCGTGGAACAAGGCGGCCTTTGGCGAACACGCCTATGGCCGGCCGGTCAACGGCACCCCCGAAGCCGTCAAGGCGCTGAAAACCGCCGAACTGAAGACCCACGCCAAGACCTGGCTGTCGCGCCAGGGGCTGATCGTCGGCGTGGTCGGCGACATCACCCCGGATCAACTGGCGCCGCTGCTGGACAAGACCTTCGGGGCATTGCCCGCCAGCCATCCGCCGATCACGGTGGCCAACACCCAAATCGCCACCGGCAAGGTTCTGGTGGAAAGCCGCCCCATTCCCCAAAGCGTCGCGGTGTTCGGCCTGCCCGGCATCAAGCGCGACGACCCGGATTGGTATGCGGCTTACGTGATGAACTACATCCTGGGCGGAGGCGGCTTTTCCTCGCGCCTGACCGAGGAAGTGCGCGAAAAGCGCGGCTTGGCCTATTCGGTCTATTCCTACCTGATGCCGCTGGACCATACCGGCATCGTCGTCGGCGGCGTCGCCACCCAGAACGCCAAGATCAAGCAATCCCTGGACCTGATCGCCCAGGAACTGACCCGCATGGCGGAACAAGGCCCGGACCAGACCGAACTGGCCGACGCCAAGACCTATCTGACCGGGTCGTTCCCGCTGTCCTTGGACTCAACCGCCGCCATCGCCGGATTGTTGGTCAGCATGCAATCCAACAATCTGGGCATCGACTACCTGGAAAAGCGCAACGCCCTGATCGAGGGCGTCAGCATGGATCAGGTCAAGGCCGCCGCCAAGCGCCTGCTGGACCCGCAAAAGCTGTTGGTGGTGGTGGTCGGCCAGCCCGAAGGGGTGACCGCCAGCCCCTAGAGTTTGTCTGAGTTTGCAGGAAGCGTCCCCCTTCATCGTCATTGCAGGGCTTGACCCGGCAATCCATGGACCCTCGGGTCAAGCCCGAGGGTGACGGCCAAAGAGGAAAGCTTCAGCCTGAACCCGACACGCTCTAGAAATCCAGCAGATCCCGGATCGCCGCCACGCCGGCCTTGGCGCAGATGTCGTCGGATTCGCCGCCCGGCGCACCACTGACGCCGATGCCGGCGATCAGGGCGCCGGCGGCTTCGATCTTGATGCCGCCGCCGATGACGGTGGCGCCGGGCACGTCGCGCAGGCCGGCCTGCGGCATGCCGGGACCGGTCAGCTTGACCAGATCGGTGGTGTCGGTGCGGAAGCTGACGGCGGTCCACGCCTTGCCGGTGGCAACTCCGACGGTGTGTGGGCCGGCATAACGGTCGCGCAGCATCACCTGGGTGTTGCCGCCACGGTCGACCACGGCGACCGCCGCCTGCCAGCCGTTCTTGCGGCAGGTGTCCAGCGCCGCTTGCGCCGCCTTCAGCGCCACTTCCGGAACCAGCATGGATTGGTCATAGGTGCCTTCGGCGGCGAAGGCCGGCGTCGCGGCCAGCAGGGTCGCGAAAGTCAGCAGGAATTGACGCATGGAAGCCTCCGTTCAGCAGGTGGCGGGCAGTTTGCGATAAATCTGCGTCAGCTCGCCCCAGAACAGGTCGTCGCCGCCGTAACCGGTCACCCGACCGATTTCACGCCCGCAGGCGACGGCGACGAAGGTGGGGGCATAGCGCAATTGCTTCAAGAACCGCAGGTCGGCGGGCATCTCTTCCATGCGCACCACGCGCAGGGGCAGACGCCGTCCTTCCTCGGTCTTGGGATAGATGGGGCCGATTTCGCGGTGCCACTTGGCGCACCAGGCGCAGCCCTTGGTTTCCACCATCACCAATTGATCGGCACGGGAAGGAACGGCCCCGACCGTCAGGGTCAGGGCCGCGACCAGTGCCGCCAGGGATGGAAGCAGGCGCAAGGCCTAGCCCTTGCGCTTGATCTGGAAGGTGTAGACGCCGCCGGCTTCGGCGGTGGACATCAACTCGTTGCCGGTCTGCTTGCAGAAGGCTTCCATGTCCTTGACCGAACCGGGATCGGTGGCGTGCACTTCCAGCACGGCGTCCACCGCGATGTCCTTGATGGCCTTCTTGGTGCGCAGGATGGGCAGCGGGCAGTTCAAACCCTTGACGTCGAGAACCGTGCTCATATTCGTGACCTCTCCTAGATGTGCGTCGCGGCCGACCGCTTCACTGGCCGAGATTGATATATTTAAGGCAAACCACCCGCAGACACGATGCCAGGTTCTTGTCGTTGGTGACCAGACAATGGTCGTGGATGCGGGCGATGAGGGCGCTTGCGGTGACGCCCTCTTCCCTGGCCATCTCATCCAACACCGTCCAGAACGCCCGTTCAAGGCGGATGGTGGTGGAATGGCCATGGATTCTGACCGAGCGTTTTTCGGGCAGGAAGGCCCGCGCCTGCTCGGGGTTGCACAGGCCGAACAGACGCGCCAGCGGCCCGTCACCAAAGTCGGGGACCGGCCCCGGTTCTAGATGAACAGGTTGATGTCGCACTGGGTGGCCGTCTCGATATAGGTGGCGGCGCCGGCATACTCGATGCCGCCGATCATGTCCGCCTGGTTGTATTCGAACAAATCCATGGTCATCTGGCAGGCGATCATGCGCACCCCGCAATCGGCGGCGGCATCGCGCAAGTCCTCGATCGAGGCCACGCCCTTTTTCTTGATTAAATCCTTCATCATGGCGGTGGCCATGGCATCCATGCCCGGCAGCGCCCCCATCAGGTTGGGCATGGCCATGTGGCCGCCCATCATGGGCATCTCCATGGCGGCGTTGCCCAAGGTGGTGACCTTCAGGTCCAGCTTCTTCTTCAGAAGCGTCAGGCCGTAGAAGGTGAAGAACAGGGTGACGTCCAGATCCATGGCCGCCGCGGTGGTGGCCAGGATGAAGGGCGGGTAAGCCCAATCGAGCGAACCCTTGGTGACGATGATGGACATCGACTTGCCGTTGACGGCCATGAAATACCTCCCGTGGTTTGCATTATGGTTATCTAATGTGCAAACCACCCTAAGACGTCACCGGCCCCCTGGTGGTAGTAGCCGGTACCTACACCCTGTTGTCGGCACTTGTTTTCAGTGCCTGTCGTTATCGGCGGTGGTCCCGCCATTTTTGCTGCACCCTTGGCCCCGACCGCGTTAAAAGCGACACTCTTGTGCGACGGCCGAAGACGGTGCTAATTTAGAATGAACAAATATATACGAGGAACCCCACGCCCGCCAAGACTCAAACTGGTATGGGTGCAACAAGGGGAACCCGCGACGGGAGGAACAACGTGAGCGATCTACCCATCTCGACCATCGTCGGTGGGGCCGCCTTCGTGGCCGGCCTGATCTTTGGGGCCACCGCCCAACGCACCAATTTCTGCACCATGGGGGCGCTGTCCGACATCGTCTTCATGGGCGACTGGCGCCGTTTCCGCGCCTGGATGCTGGCCCTGTCGGTGGCCATGGTCGGCAGCCAGGCCCTGCACCATTTCGGCATGGTGGACTTGGGCAAAAGCATCTATCTGCAAGGCCCGCTGGCCTGGGCCGGCGCCATCGTCGGCGGACTTTTGTTCGGCTTCGGCATGACCCTGGCCGGCGGCTGCGGCAACAAGACGCTGGTGCGCATCGGCGGCGGCAACCTGAAATCCCTGGTCACCTTCCTGGTGGTCGGCCTGTTCGCCTATATGACGCTGAAGGGCCTGATCGGCCTGGGCCGCGTCCAGTTGGAGGCGCTGACCAACGTCGCGGTGGCCGGCAAGGCCGCCAACCAGGGCGTCCCCGCCTTGCTGGCGGCCCTGGGGTTGCCCGATGGATTGGCCCGCTGGCTGGTGGTCGCCGTCGTCGCCGGCGGCCTGTTGGTGTTCTGCTTCAAGGATGCCGATTTCCGCGCCGCCCCCCACGACATCATCGGCGGCCTGATCATCGGCCTGATGGTGCCGGCGGGATGGTGGATCACCGGGGTGATGGGGGCCGACGACTTCGACCCGACGCCTTTGTCCAGCTTCACCTTCGTCGCCCCCATCGGCGATTCCATGATGTATCTGATGACGTTCACCGGCTCGACCATCAATTTCGGCATCGCCGCCGTGGGTGGGGTCATCGTCGGTTCGTTCCTGTCGTCCGCCGCCGGCAAAAGCTTTCACCTGGAAGCCTTTTCCGACGCCGCCGACATGGGACGCCACCTGATCGGCGCCGCCATGATGGGCACCGGCGGGGTCATGGCCATGGGCTGCACCATCGGCCAGGGCCTGACCGGCATTTCGACCCTGTCGGCCACCTCGTTCTTCGCCCTGTTCGCCATCCTGTTCGGCGGCGTCTGGGGATTGAAGTACATGGAGGAAGGCAGCGTCGGCGCCGCCCTGAAGGCGGTTCTGTCGCGCGGTTAAAACCTGTGGCAGGCTGGACTTGCGGACGGCGAAGCTGCTAAAGCGACGTCATGATCCGCATGTCCAGCCAAGTCGACGCCGAAGGCAAACCCATCCCGCTTTATGATGCCGAGGGCTTCGAAGGCATGCGCCGCGCTGGCGGCCTTGCTGCGGCGACCTTGGATTTCATCGCGCCGCACATCCGGCCCGGCATCACCACCGCCGAGCTTGACCGTCTGTGCGAGCAGTTCATGCGCGATGCCGGCGCCGTCCCCGCCACCATCGGCTATCACGGCTATCGCCATGCCAGCTGCATTTCGGTCAACCATGTGGTCACCCACGGCGTCCCCGGCGACAAGGTCCTGGCCGATGGCGACATCGTCAACATCGACGTCACCCCGGTGCTGGACGGCTGGTACGGCGACAGCAGCCGCACCTTCCTGGTGGGGGAAGTCCGCGCCCTGGCCTGCCGCCTGGTGGATGCCGCCCATCGGGCGATGATGGCCGGCATCGGTGCCATCCGCCCCGGCGCCACCTTGGGCGACGTGGGCGCCGCCATCGAGGCGGTGGCCCGTGCCGAACGCTTTTCCGTGGTCCGCGACTTTTGCGGCCATGGCCTGGGTCGAGCGTTCCACGACGCCCCCCTGGTGCAGCACACCGGCCAAGCCGGAACCGGCGTGGTGCTGGAACCCGGCATGATCTTCACCGTCGAGCCCATGCTGAACGCCGGCAAGGCCGCGGTGAAGATCCTGCCCGACGGCTGGACCACGGTGACCCGCGACCGTTCGCTGTCGGCCCAGTTCGAACATTCGGTAGGGGTCACCGCCGACGGGGTGGAAATCTTCACCCCCTGGGGCGTGGGCGGTCAGAACACCTCTCGCTGACGGGCCTGACGGCCCAGGAAGCGTTGGCACTGCTGTTCGCGGTCATAGCCCAGCAAGGTGCCCAAGATGAAATCCTGTTCCGCCGACAAGGCGTTCAACGGCCCGGTGACGATGGCGCGCACCACCGCCACGTATTGGGAATGGCCGAAGAACATGTTGACCTTGGTGCCGTTGACCACATGGCGATAATGGTCGACCCCGTCCTTGGCCAGACGCTTTTCCACCAACTCGGCCTCGGCGGTGTTCATGGTCAGCAAGAACAGGCCGCGCACGCCCTTTTTCAGCTCGTAAAGATATTGCGGCAGGAAGCCGGCCATGGGGGGCTTCATGCCAGACCTCCGACCCAGGCTTCGATACGCTCGTCGGTCAGCTCCGACTGGTTGTCCTCGTCCAGCAGCAGGCCGACGAAGCGGCCGTCGCGCAACGCCGCCGAAGAAGAAAAGTCATAGCCTTCCGGCTCGGTGAAGCCGACGACCCGAGCCCCCTTGGCAAGGAGGCGGTCATACAGGATGCCCACCGCGTCACAGAAACATTCGGGATAGGTCATCTGGTCGCCCATGCCGAACAGGGCCACGGTCTTGCCGTCCAGGTCGGCTTTGTCCAACACCGCGATGCGGTCTTCCCAATCGGACTGCAGGTCGCCGCAGCCATAGGTAGGAGACCCCAGGATCAGCAGTTGCGCGGCCTCGAGGTCGGCGGAGCGGGCCTTCTTGATGTCCAGGCTTTTGCCGTTCAGCTTGCCGGCGATGCGATTGGCGATACCGCGGGTGCACCCCTGGTCCGATCCGTAAACCACCATCACCCTCATCACCCAGATCCTTGCGCCGAATTCCGATCAACAGAATATAGCGCAAGTGCGACGCATTCTTAATGCGGAACCATTTTGATAATATGGCTGATTCCCGTCATGCCCATGCCAACGAGGCGGACACAAGGCCCGCCTCATCCGATGGCACTGGAATGGCTCAGCGGACCTTGAAGCCGTATTTGGCGAACACGCCCTTGGCCTCGGCACTCTGCACGAATTGCAGGAAGGCTTTGGAACCGGCGGTTTCCTTGCCGCTGACCTGCCCGAAAGGATAGACGATCTGTCCGTAAAGGGTGTCGGGGAAGGTCCCCACCACCTTGACCTTGCTGGTCACCGCGGCATCGGTGCCATAGACGACGCCATAGGGGACTTCCCCGCGTTCGACGAAGGCCAGGGCGCCCCGCACCGAATCGGCGGCGGCGACCCTGCCCTTGACCTTGTCCCACTGGCCGGCGGTCTCCATGGCCTTCTTGAAGTAAAGGCCGACCGGCACGCTTTCCGGGTTGCCGGTGGCGATACGTTCGCTGCCCACCAAAGCGGCGATGTCGGTCTTCTCGGTCAAAGCCATCGAGCCAGTCTTGGAATCCGCCGGCGCGATCAGCACCAGGGTGTTGCCCAGCAAATCGAAACGGGCATCGGGACTGACCAGCTTCTTTTCGGTCAGGTAATCCATCCACTTCAGGTCGGCCGAGGCGAAGACATGGGCCGGGGCGCCTTGCTCGATCTGCTTGGCCAGGCCCGAAGACGCCGCATAGGACGGCTTCATGGTGTGGCCGGTCTTGGCGGCGAAGGCGGCGCCCACTTCGTTCAGCGCGTTGGTCAAGGACGCGGCGGCGAACACCACCACTTCCTCGGCGCGGGCGGTCGCGGTGGAAAGGCACAGGGCAAGGGCGACGACGGCCCCGACAAAACGTTTCTGCATGAGGTACTCCCGTGGGAACGAGAACGATGGCGTGCCCCTTGACGTTATGTAGTTAAACAACATAACGTCAAGAATTATTGCACTCGCGAAGGAGGTTCCCATGAAGCTTAGCGCCCGCAACGCCTTGAAGGGCAAGGTCGTCGACATCGCCAAGGGCCAGATCGTGGCCAAGGTGAAGGTCGATGTCGGCGGCCAATTCGTCACCTCTCTGGTGTCGGTGGAAGCCATCGACGACCTGGACCTGAAGGTCGGCGACAGCGTCGACGCCATCATCAAGTCCACCGAAGTGATGCTGGCCAAGTAATTGGCAAATACCAAGGCGGTCCTGGCGACAGGGCCGTTTTTGGTGGCGATCGGCACGCCGCCGCAATATACATGACCTATATCACGTAAGCGGCAGGGATTTCCATGTCACAAGGAAAAGTCGAGGCCATGTTGGGCCTGCGCCGTGAAGGCCGCCCCACCGTCGGGCGCGACCGCATCGAACTGCTGGAAGCGGTGGGCATCCACGGCAGCATCAGCAAGGCGGCCAAGGCCGTGGGTCTAAGCTACAAGGCGGCGTGGGACGCGTTGAACGCCGTCAACAACCTGCTGCCGCGCCCCGCCGTCCTGGGCCAGACCGGCGGCCGCCAAGGCGGCGGCGCCGTGGTCACCCAGGACGGGCTGGCGCTGATCGCCAGTTTCCGCCTGATGGAAAAGCGCCTTGAGAAAGTGGCGCAGATGCTGGCCGGCGACGAAGACGGCGATTCCTTTTCCCTGCTGTGGAGCCTTGGCATGAAGACGTCCGCCCGCAACGCCTTTCGCTGCACCGTCACCGAAATCCGTCACGGTTCGGTCAACTGCGAAGTGATCATGCGGCTGTCCCGTCAGAACGAGCTGACCGCCATCGTCACCGAGGAAAGCGTCGCCGAACTGGGCATCGAAGTGGGCCGCGAGATCACCGCCCTGGTCAAGTCGTCCTTCGTCATGCTGTCACCCGGCACCGAAAAGCCCAAGGTGTCGGCCCGCAACAAGATTTCCGGCACCATTTCGCGCCGAGACGACGGCGGGGTGAACAGCGAAATCGCCGTCGACATCGGTGACGGCAAGACCATCATCGCCATCGTCACCCTGGAGTCCGCCCGTGAAATGGACCTGAAGATCGGTGACCCCGCAGTCGCGTTCTTCAAGTCCTCGCACGTGATCCTGGCGGTGGACTGAAGTCAGGGGCGGCTCGGGCTGGGTGCCTGCCCGCCCTGTGCGTGACCAAGCTTCAGCAGCCGCAACGCGTTCAGGGTCACCAGCACCGTCGCCCCGGTATCGGCCAGCACCGCCGGCCACAAACCGGTCAATCCGACCACCGTCGTGACCAGAAAGAAGCCTTTCAGCCCCAAGGCCATGAAGACGTTCTGGCGGATCACCCGCATGGTGCGGCGTGCCGCTTCCACCGCCGCCGCCACGTCGCCGAGCCGATTGCCCAACAGGCCGCAATCGGCGGTTTCCAAGGCGATTTCACTGCCGCCGCCCATGGCGATGCCCACATCCGCCGCCGCCAAGGCCGGGGCGTCGTTGATACCGTCGCCCACCTTGGCGACCACCAGCCCGTCTTGTTGCCATTGGCGGATCGCCGCCATCTTGGCTTCGGGCAACAAGGGGGCCTGGACGTCCATGGCCAAATCGTCGCCGACCTTGCGGGCGGCGGCGGCATGGTCGCCGCTGAGGATGGCGAGGCGCAATCCCAAGCCGCGCAGACGGGCGACAGCCGCCTTGCTGTCGGGCCGCAATCCATCTTCCAAGGCGAAAGCCAGGACCGGCACCTGATCGGCGGTCAGCACCGACACGGTCTTGCCCTGGGCCTGCCACTCGGCCACGACGCCGTCCATGGGCACCACCCCCAGGAACACCGACACGCCATGCCAGTCGCCGCCGATTCCCCGGCCCGGAACCGCGTGGGCCCGCGTCACCTCTTGAGTACCGCCATCGCCCGCCTGCAGATAGTCGGCGATGGCCCGGGCCAGCGGATGGGACGATCCCTGGCACAAACCGGCGGCGACCGCTTCCCAGGGCCGCCCATCGTCGGACAAGGCGGCCATGCGCACCACCAGCGGCCGCCCCTCGGTCAGGGTGCCGGTCTTGTCGAAACCCACCAGATCCACCTTGGCCAGACGCTCGACCACGTCGCCGCCCTTGAACAGAATGCCGCGCCGGGCGCCCGCCGCCAAAGACGCCGCCAGGGCGGCCGGGGTGGAAATCACCAGGGCGCAGGGGCAACCGATCAGCAAAAGCGCCAGACCGCGATAGAACCAGACACCCCAATCCTGGCCGGCGACCAGCGGCGGCAGCACCATCACCAGGGCGGCGGCGCCCACCACCGCCGGGGTGTACCAGCGGGCGAAACGATCGATGAAACGGGCGAAGGGCGACTTGGCCGCCTGGGCCCGCTCCACCAGACGGGCGATGCGGGTCACCGTGTTGTCGGCGGCGTCCGAGGTGGCGCGGATGGTCAACACCCCGTCCAGGGCGATGGCCCCGGCCGGCACCGGATCCCCCGGCTGGCGGCGCACCGCCCGGCTTTCACCGCTGACCGCCGCCTCGTCCATGCCGGCTTCGCCATCCTCTACCACGCCGTCCACCGCCAGCCGGTCACCGGGACGCAGCAGCAGGAAATCCCCTACCCGCACCTCGGTCGCCGCCGTCTCGACCCAAGCGTCGCCCTGACGGCGCAGCACCTGCTTGGGCAGCAGTTGGGCCAGGGCCATGATGCCGGCACGGGCTTTGCGGGCGGCCAAGCCTTCCAAGGCTTCACCCAGCCCGAACAGGAACACCACCATGGCCGCCTCGTCCCAGGCGCCGACCACCAGGGCGCCGGCCACCGCCACGCTCATCAGCATTTCCATGCTGAAGGGCGAGCCCAGCCGCGCCGCGTTCACCGCGCGGCGCAGCACCGGCAGTCCGCCCACCGCAAGCGCCGGCAGGATCACCGCTTCCGGCGTTCCCGGCACCAGCCACAAGGCTGCCTGTCCCACCGCCAGCAAGACCCCGCACAGGGCCAGCAGTCCCAGCTTGTCCCGCCACCAAGGGGGTGTCCGATCCGGTACGGACGCCGGTGCCGGGGCGTGACAGCCCCCGCAGCCGCAGGACGGCGCCGCCATCGGCGGGGAAACCACCTTCGTCCGGTATCCCAGGCCGGACAGCAGGCGCCCCAAAGCCTGCGGATCGACACCGTCGTCGTGGCCGATCTCCACCACGCCCTCGGCCATCGAGACCTGGACGCGCCGCACCCCGGGCTGGCGGGTCAGCGCCGTCTCGATCTTGGCCACGCACGAGCCGCAATCCATGCCGGTGACGTCCAGGCGGGAGGTCTGTTCCAAGGGGGCGTTCATTTTCCGGTTCTCCTGACCATGCCTGATCAGGCTACAATCTCTAGCGACTAGAGAAGCAAGAGGTTTGTCATGACCACGCCAGCCCCTGTCCTGCTCCCCATCGGCCAGATGGCCGATGCCACCGGGGTCAAGGTTCCGACAATCCGTTATTACGAGCAGATCGGCCTGCTGCCGACGCCGCCGCGCAGTCAAGGAAACCGCCGCCTGTATCCGGAATCGGCCATCCAGCGCCTGCGCTTCATCCGCCACGCCCGCGAACTGGGGTTCGAGATCGACGCCATCCGTCAGTTGCTGGACATGGCCGACCAGCCCGACCAGTCCTGTGCCGACGCGGATTCCATCGCCCGCCACCATCTGGCCGACATCCAGTCAAAAATCGCCCGCCTGAACGCATTGGGTGACGAAGTACGGCGCATGATCGTCGACTGCTCGCAAAGCTCGGTGCGGCAATGCCGGGTAATCCAGGTCCTGGCCGACCATGGACAATGCTTGGGCGATCACCTTGCAGAGCCAATAAAAATTAACGAAAAGTGAAACCAAGAACACAGATGCGCACAGAAAAACAGCTCCTAGCGCATGCTTTTTCCGGTGCAGACCTGATGCAATCCGAAAGAAATAGCCGCATAATGACTGGGAATGTGAATTGAGGTCCCCGCCTGGCCCCCACCGAACGAGACCTGGGCGGATGCAATAACGGAGCAGGCAATGAGCAGAATACTCGCGATGGCCCTGACTGCGGCCCTGACCATGATGGGCTGGACTCTTGGGGCGCAGGCCTCCGAACCCCCGGCATCCATGTTGATGCAAGTCGCCGGCTCGGTCGAGACCAGCAAGGGCGGCGACAAATGGTCGCCGGTGACCCGCAACAAGTTCCTGTTCGTGGGCAGCCAAGTCCGCACCGGCGCCGACGGCAGCGGCAAGCTGATCGACCAGACGTCCGGCATGGCCCAGACCATCGGCGCCAATTCGGTGATCGAAATCACCGCCACCGGCGCCAAGGCGGTGTCGGGCACCCTGTCCGCCCCCGAAGCCGCCAGCGGCGATCTGGTCGCCGGCCTGTCCAACCGCTTCGCCGAGGCCCAGCGCTATACCACCGTGCGCCGTTCGGTGAAGAAGGAAGCGGTCGACCTGAAGCTGCGCGTGGCTTCCGACATCACCCTGTCGGCCAGCCATCCTGATCTGGTCTGGGAAAACCTGGGCACCCAATACGGCTATACCCTGGTCATCGACGGCACCTCGCACACCGTCGCCGCCGCCAGCGGCGACATGGTCCGCTTCCGCGTGCCCGACCTGGCCCCCGGCCAGCATTCCTTCGGCGTCACCATCACCGAAGGCGGCCAAGTGGTCGGCCAGACCGAAAAGGGCGGCACCATCACCTGGCTGTCCGCCGCCGAAGACAAGGCCCTGACCGACGGCATCGCCCGCGTCAAGGCGGCGTCCGGCAACGACGAGTTCGCCCTGGGCAACTACCTGGACTCGAAGGGTGTGACCGTCGGCGCCATGGACGCCTATCGCAAGCACTTCGCCGCCCACAAGGACGACAACGACATGCGTCCCTTGCTGATCAAGGCTTATAACGACCTGAAGCTCCGCGACCTGCGGCAAAAGGAAGCCTTGGTTTACAACGAGCAGTTGGAAGGCAATTAAGGGCTGAAAGCCAAACACGGCGGGACAAGACTGTCCCGCCGTTTTTTGCTTTGACGGGCGGATGGGGAGAGGATCGATGGGCTTTCTGGCTCGGCGCGACGTGCTGGCGGTTGTCTTGCTGTTTTTGCTGGCCCTGCCGGCGCAGCATCTGGAATGGTTCGCCCTGCTGGAAGACCAGGTCAATTCCTTCCGCCACCAGATGCGTCTGGCCTATGGCGACCAGCAAGCCAACACGCTTTCCAAGGACGTGATGCTGGTCAACGTCGACGAGCCCTTCTTCAAGGCCTATGGCAGCTATCCGCTGCGCCGTACCGACATCGCCGCCATCATCAGCAACATCAAGGAACTTGGCGCCAAAGTGGTCGCCGTCGACATGCTGATGGACTTCCCCTCGTCCTATAACGAGGACCCGGCCCTGGCCAAGGCCCTGAAGGACGCCGGCAACACCGTGCTGGTGGCCCAGGCCCAGTTCGACCACGGCAAGTTCGTCAAGCTGAACTATCCGACCAAGCTGCTGGACGAGGCCTCGGTCAGCGGCTACACGAACATCAGTTCGAACTCGGCGCTGCTGACCGTGCTGTCGCGGCTGAAGATTCACTCTGTCATCACCGCCGAACGCAACGGCTGGCCCTTCGCCGTCCAGGCGGTGGCCATGGCGCTGGGGGCGGAGCCCAAGCTGGCCGGCAACGTCCTGTCCTTCGGCGACCTGAAAGTGCCGCTGGACCATCAGGACAACCTTTATATCGACTTCCCGCCCTTGCCCAACGGCACCCGCTTCCTCAGCCAGTCGGCGGGCATCTCGGCACTCGACTTCCTCGACATCTCGGAACTGGATGAAAACGAGCGCGAGGAATTGTCCTATTGGGTCAAGGACAAGATCGTCGTCCTCGGCGACACCTCGGAAGTGTCCCACGACTGGTTCGACACTCCCGTCGGCATGGTCTACGGGGTGGAAATCATCGCCGACACCATCAGCACCATCCTGAAGGGCGCCCCCTTGCGCGCCGCCCGCCCCGAAGTCGCGGCCGTCGCCACCTTGGCGGTGATGATCCTGATGATCGCGGTCGCCGCCACCAGCCGTCCGATCATCCGCGCCGCCGGCGTGGCCTGCGTCCTGGGCGGCTGGGCCGTGGTCTGCACCGCCGTCTACGCCAAGGCCGGCATGGTCCTGCCCATGTCCTACACCCTGGTGGCGGGTATCTTGTCCTATGTGCTGATCGAGTACCGGGCCTATCTGGTGGAACGCAACCAGAAGAAGCACATCGCCAAGACCTTCGGCCAGTACATCCCCGCCGAGCTGGTCAAGGAAATGAACGAGTCCGGCCAGGAAGTCTCGGTGGGCGGCGAAAGCCGCGAGATGACGGTGCTGTTTTCGGACGTGCGCGGCTTCACCACCATTTCCGAGGGCCTTAGCCCGCAAGAGCTGACCACCCTGATGAACGCCTTCCTGTCGCCGATGACGCGGGTGATCCAAACCAACCGCGGCACCATCGACAAATACATGGGCGACGCCATCATGGCCTTTTGGGGTGCCCCCCTGAAGGACGAACACCACGCCGAACACGCGGTGCGCGCCGCGCTGGACATGGCCAAGACCATGGACGAACTGTCGGAAAGCTTCGTGGCGCGCGGCTGGAAGCCGCTGAAGATCGGCATCGGCCTGAACACCGGGGTGATGAGCGTCGGCAACATGGGTTCCGACTTCCGACTGGCCTACACGGTCATGGGCGACGCGGTGAACCTGGGCTCGCGCCTGGAAAGCCTGACCAAGCAATACGGCATCTTCCTGCAGATCAGCGAGTTCACCCTGGCCCAAGTTCCCGGCCTGATCGCCCGCGAGGTCGACCTAGTCAAGGTCAAAGGCAAGGACCAGCCGGTGCGCACCTTCGAACCCTTGGGTTTCGAGGGCGGGGTCGCCCAGGCCGACCTGGACATCCTGGCCCGCTACACCGCGGCGCTTCGCCTGTACCGGGCCCAGCGCTTCACCGAGGCCAAGGCCGAGTTCGCCGCCTTGGCCGAGTTGGAGCCGAACCGCAAGCTTTATCAAATCTACCTGGAACGGACCGAGCATTACCTCGAGGAACCGCCGCCCGCCGATTGGGACGGGTCCTACACCGCCAAGGAAAAATAGTTTCGACCTAAGGGAGTCTCAGAATGAAATCCCTCCGCCATAGTGCCGCGCTGGCCGCCGCCCTGCTGGTCCTGACCCCGTTGGCCGGTTTCGCCGCCGACGCGTCCGCCCCGGCCCCGGCCGCCAAGGTCTCGCCCCAGGCCAAAAGCCAGGCTGACAAGCTGGTGGCCCAGGCCAAGAAGGCTTTGGCCGCCGGTGACGCGGCAGCCGCCTATCAGGGCTATGCCAAGGCCCACGAAGTGCTGCCCGGCGACCGCAACGTCGTCCACAACGCCGCGTCCCTGGCCCTGGCGCTGAACCAGCCCGACCAGGCCTTGCCGCTGTTCAAGGACGCGCTCGCCCTGGCGGTCAAGGCCAAGGCGGCGGAAGACGCCGCCCTTTATGCCGGCGAGATCACCAAGCTGGTGGAAACCCAGCCGGCCTGGGTGGCGGAAAAGGTCCAGGCGGCGTCGGCCGTCGCCGCCGAGAAAGCCCGCATCGTCGGCATCTGGCAGCGCACCCGTCAGGCGGCGGGCGCCGCCGCCCAGTCCGGCGATCTGGCCAATGCCGAAAGCCGCGCCCGCCAGGCGCTGTCCACCGCCAAGGACAATCTGGGCGACGGCCACATGGCCACCTTGGCCAGCGGTGGCGACCTGGGCCGCATCCTGGACATGGCCGGCAAGACCGACGAAGCCGAGACCGTGCTGCACCAGACCGCCGAAAGCGCCGCCAAGATTCTGGGCGCCGGCCATCCCGAAACCCTGGCGCTGAACGCCGCGCTGGCCGACCATTTCTCGGCCCAGGCCAAGTACGACAAGGCGGCGGAAACCGCCCGGGCCGGGGCCGAAGCCGCCAAGACCGCCTTTGGCGACACCCATCCCAGCACCCTGGCCGCCCAGTTGGCCATCGCCGTCCCCCTGCTGAACGCCGGCAAGCACGATCAGGCGCTGGCCCTGACCCGCGACATCTGTGCCGGCATGGAAGCCGCCTATGGGGCCTATCACCCGACCACCGCCAAATGTCTGTCGCGTCAGGCCGCCGCCGCCCTGGGCGGCGGTGCCCTGGACGACGCGGTGAAAGCCGCCACCCAGGCGGTCGCCGTGCTGCGGGTCACCAATCCGCCGGGCGAAGCCGCCAACCTGGACGCCCGCCTGGAACTGGCCCGTGCCCTGTCCAAAAAAGGCGACGCCCCCCAGGCGCGTGCGCTGCTGGAAGGTGTCGCCACCGAGGCCGCCGCCGCTGGCGACCAGTCCCGCGTGGTCGCCGCCAAGACCGACTTGGCCGACGTCTTGGTGACCATCGGCGAATATGCTGCGGCCGAAGCCACCATCCGCGAGGTGGTGGACTTCAACACCAAGACCTATGGCCCCGACCACCCGGCCACGGTGTCGGCCCTGTCGTCCCTGGGCAGCGTGCTGCGCCAGGAAGGCGACCTGCGCGGCGCCGAAACCGTCTTCCAGGACGCCTATGACCGCTTCACCAAGGTCCTGGGCGCCGACCACCAGTTTTCCATCATCGCCGCCAACAATCTGGGCGAAATCCTGGAAAAGGCCGGCCTTTACGACCGCGCCGAGCCCTATCTGCGTCAGGCCTTGCTCTCGGAACGCAAGCTTTACGGCGACGACCACCCCAACACCGTCATCGGCATGAACAACCTGGCCCTGCTGCATGAAAGCCAGGGCGAGTTCGACAAGGCCGAGGCGCTTTACAAGTCCGCCCTGGCGGTGCACACCCGCCAATTGGGGGGCAAGCACCCCAACACCATCGCGTTTGCCAACAATCTGGCCTATCTGCACATGCTGCAGGGCAATTACGAGCAGGCGGCGGCCGAGTTCACCGGCGTGGTCGACGCCTGGACCCAGTTGAACGGCCCCACCCACATCGACACCCTGAAGGCGCGCAACAACCTGGGCCGGGCGCTCATGGGCCAGGGCAAGCTGGCCGAGGCCGAGCCGATCCTGGCCAAGGCCCTGGAAGACCGCCGCCGCACCTTGGGCGAAAAGCACCTGGACACGCTTCGCTCCATGCATGACATGGGCGCGCTGTGGCGCAAGCAGGGCAAGCTGGGCGAAGCCGAGGGCATGCTGCAAAAGACTCTGGCCGCCGACGACTCCATCCTCGGCAAGGTCCATCCCTACACCTTCGAGACGCTGAATTCCCTGGCCGCCACCTTGGAAGACAAGGGCGACCTGGCCGGCGCCCTGAAGGTGCGGCACGAGACCTTCCTGCGCCGCAACGACTTCTTGAACACCATGCTGTACGTGACCGGCGAAAACGCCCGCGAAGGCTATATCCGCCTGCACAACCCGGAACTTTACGCCTATATGGACCTGCTGGTCCGCACCGGCGGAGCTGATTCCGGCCGCGCCCTGATCGAGATCAGCCTGCTGCGCAAGGGATTGCTGCTGAAGGTGGCGTCGGAAATCCTGCAGGCCAACAGGCTTTCGGGAAACCCCGAGCTGACCAAGCTGACCCGCGAACTGGAAGAAACCCGCAAGAAGCTGGGCGCCTTGACCCTGTCCGGCCCGACGCCGGAAACCGGCGAACGCCACGCCGAGATCCTGGTTTCCTTGCGTGACCGCATCGACATCCTGCAAGGCCAGATCGGCCGTGCCAGCGCCCGCTTCCTGCAGACCACCGACAAGATCGGCGTCGACCAGCTGGTCGCCGCCCTGCCGGACAAGGCCGTGTTGGTGGACTATCTGCAATACGGCCCGGAAGGGGAGCAGAAACTGGTCGCCGCCACCCTGAAGAAGCAGGGCGGCAAGGCGGTGTTCGGGCTGGTGCCCTATGCCGATTCCAAGAAGGTTTCCGATTCCGTCCAGAAGTACCGCAAGGACATCCAGGACGAAGAAATCGACTTCGACGAATTGCTGGAAAGCGGTCAGGCCAGCTATGACCTGATCTGGAAGCCCGTCGCCAAGACCGTCGGCGACGCCCCCGTCGCCTATGTCATTCCCGACGGCATCTTGAACATCATGCCGTTCGCCGCCCTGGTGGAAGAGGACGGCAAGTACCTGATCGAAGGCCTGGACCTGCACATCTTCACGTCGTCGCGCAACCTGTTGCCGTCGCGGCTGAAGGCGGCCAAGGGCGGCTACATGATCAATGCCGGTCCCGACTACGAAACCGACGCGGTGACCGGCAAGGAAAAGCTGGAAAGCGTGCGTGGAAAGTCGCGCGCCGCCGGTCTGGCCGACGGCTTGCGCGGCATGTCGTCGGGCATGCGCGGCATGCGTTTCGACCCGCTGCCCGGTGCCGAGCGCGAAGGTCTGTTGATCCAGAAGACCGTGGACGGCGAAGGCAAAAGCAATGTCATCTATTCCAAGGGCGCTGCCCAGGAAGAGGTGCTGCGCCAGTTGAAGCAGCCGCCCGAGGTGCTGCACATCGCCACCCACGGCTTTTTCCTGAAAGCCGACGACACGCTGCGCAAGCGTCTGCTGAAGCTGCAGCGCGGCGGCGACATCCAAATCCCGCCGCCGGGCGACAACCCGCTGCTGCGGGCCGGCTTGGCCTTTGCCGGCATCAACGCCAACGCCCCCGTCCTGGGCGAGATCGACACCGACAACGACGGCGTGCTGACGGCGTTGGAAGTGCTGGACCTCAATCTGGCCGGCACCCAGCTGGCCATCTTGTCGGCCTGCGAAACCGGCCTGGGTGAAATCCACGAAGGCGAAGGCGTCTATGGCCTGCGCCGCGCCTTCCAGGAAGCGGGCGTCGCCTCGGTGGTGTCGTCCTTGTGGGAAGTCAGCGACGCCGGCACCCAGGCGCTGATGAGCGCCCTTTACGGCCGTCTGATGAAGGGCATGCCGCCGCATCTGGCCCTGCGGGAAGCCCAACTGGAAATGCTGCACAACGGCAAGTGGAGCGCCCCTTACATCTGGTCCGCCTTCTTCATGGTGGACGGCTGAGGCGACCATGGCGCGTTTGTTCAAGATCGAAGTCATTCCGGGCATGTCCTGGATTCACGTGCCCGACGCCGACGTGCGCGTGCTGTGCGGCTGTCCGCCCGACAGCGTCAAGCACCTGATGCGGCGCGGCCTGATCCGTCCGCTGGAAATGGACGGCATCCGCTGCGAGACCGGCCCCAACGCCATCTTGCTGTCCGACGTCATGGTCCAGAACGGCAACTTCTGCAACCTGGCCGAATTCCCGGTGCTGCAGATGTTCTATCGCCAAGGGCTGCTGCTGCCCGGGCATCCCAACAACAACGGATCGAAACCCATCCTGATCGGGCGCCGCGATCAGGTCGCGGCCCAGATGCAATACATCTATCGCGGCAATTACGGCCTGATTTCCGAACAGGAACTGGTCGAGGCCGGGGTCTCCCCCGACCAGGCCCACGACATGATGCGCCTGAAGCTGCGCTTCGCCTTCGGCCAGATCCGCCATCCCAGCGACCTGCTGGACGGCCGCGCCTTGGACGACAACGAAGTGGAAATCAAGGCCGGCGTCACCGTGCGCCGCACCGGGCTGAACCGCTTCCAGTTCGCCTATCAGGGCGAAACCGTCGACATCGACTTGAACCTGCCGCCCTTCGTCACCCATGAATGCCCCTTCCCGTTGGGCAACTACCAGTTCCGTCGCGATTATTTCGCCGTGGTCCATTCCGGCGAAGGCGACGGCTGGGACGTCCGCCGCCCCAGCATGGGGTCCATCGTGGTGTTCCAGGGGCGCATCTATCTGGTGGACGCCGGCCCCAACCTGCAGCATTCGCTGACCGCGCTGGGCATCGGCGTCAACGAGATCGAAGGCATCTTCCAGACCCATTGCCACGACGACCATTTCGCCGGCCTGACCACGCTGATGCAGGCCGACCGCCGCATCAGCTTTTTCGCCGTGCCCATGGTGCGCGCCACGGTCGCCAAGAAGCTGGCGGCGCTTTTGGCCATCGAGGAAGAAGACTTCAACGACTATTTCAACGTCCGCGACCTGTCCATGGACCAGTGGAACGACGTGGACGGCCTGGACGTGAAGCCCATCTTCTCGCCCCATCCGGTGGAAACCACCATCTTCCACTTCCGCGCCATGGCGGCGGGCGGCTGGAAGTCCTATGCCCACCTGGCCGACGTGGTGGGCTTAGGGGTTCTGGAAGGCATGATCACCGACGACCCGACCAAGAACGGCCTGTCGCGGGACTGGTACCAGCAGATCGCGGTGGACTACCTGGAACCCACCGACGTCAAGAAGGTGGATATCGGCGCCGGCCTGATCCATGGCTATGCCCAGGATTTCAAGGACGACGACTCGAACAAGATCATCTTGGCCCACACCGCCAACCCGCTGACCCCCGAACAGAAGAAAATCGGATCAGGCGCCAGTTTCGGCACCGTCGACGTGCTGATCACCGGCCATCGCGACTTCCTGAGCCGTTCGGCCTTCCACATGATGGCGGAATACTTCCCCTCGGTCCCCGGCGACCACCTGGGCACGGTGTTGAACGGCCCCATCGCCACCTTCAACCCGGAAACCATCCTGTACAAGGCGGGGCAGCCCAATCCCTCCATCTATCTGCTGCTGACCGGGCAGGTGGAAATGCTGGACGAAGACAGCGACTTCCGCGCCGTGCTGTCGGCCGGCGCCCTGTTGGGCGAGCTGACCGGTCTGCACGCCTTGCCCCCCACCGAGACCTGCCGCGCCGTCAGCTTCGTCCAGGTGCTGGAAATCCCCGCCGACGTCTACACCGCCTTCGTCGTCCGCCACGAATTGTTCGGCGAGATTTCGCGTCTGCTGGAAGGACGGGAATTCCTGTCACGCACCCATTTGCTGGGCGACGTGGTGTCCACCGGCACCCTGAACGCCATCGCCAAGGACATGCGTCTGGTCAGCCTCGAGGACGACACCGTCGTCACCGGCCACGAACACAAGGTGGGCGTGGTGGCGTCGGGTCAGGTGCTGCGCATGCTGGGCGGCGCGGTGCTGGAAACCCTGGGTCCGGGGGACTTCTTCGGCGAGGAAAGCGCCGTCTTCGACGCCCCGGGAATCGCCACCTTGCGCACTTACGGCCCGGCCGAGATTTATCTGATCTCGTCGCGGCTTTTGGGATCGATCCCCAACGTGCGCTGGAAGCTGTTCGAATCCTTTGAGCGCCGCACCCGGCTGGAAACCTCGGTCGGCATCAGCGGCCGGCCGCTTCTGACCTGGCAGCAGGAATACAGCGTCAACGTCCAACGCCTGGACACCCAGCACAAGCGACTGTTCGCCACCGCCAACCGTTTGCTGGACGCCGTCGAAGGCCAACAGGGCGCCACCGATATCGCCGCCGCCCTGGACCTGATGATCGATTACGCCAAGTTCCATTTCAATGAAGAGGAATCCCTGCTTCGCCGCTATGGCTACGCGCAATCCGACGACCATCAAAGCCGCCATCGCAACCTGATCACCCAGGCCCAGGACCTGGAACGCCAGTTGATCGGCAACCAGCCCATCACCCCCCAGGAACTGCTGGACTTCCTGCATGACTGGATCGTCAAACACATCCTGATCGAGGACCGACGCTACGCCGAGGTGCTGAACGGCCACGGGGTCTATTGAGCCCAGGCCCGCCTGGGGCTAAGCTGCACACTTAGCCTCCAGGACCCAGGCCGTGACCAAAGACCTCGTTTACCTTTCCGCCGCTTCGCCGTTCAGCCAGGAAGTCTTCCGCCTGATCCGCCCGCACATCCCGCGCGAGCGCTGGCCCAGCAACGCCCTGCCGGTAACCTTCACCGCCGATGCCAGCGGTTTGTTCCTGCTGGCCAATTTCGACGATGACGGCCTGCCCGCCGCGTCACGCAAGGTGGCGGTCCAGGTGATCGCCCATGCCGGCGTGGAACTGGTGGTCAAGTCGCCCTTTGCCCTGCTGGCGGCGTCGGTCATGCGGGCCAAGCGCTGGCGCGACGCCTTTCTGTTCCTGGCGGTGCCGCTGTTGTTCGCCATTCCCCTGCTGGGGGCCTTGAGCGGGCAGTTGATGATCCCCGCCACCGGCCTGTTCGCCGCCGACCTGCTGGCCCTGGCCCTGACCCATGCCCAGGTCACCCACCGCCGGGTGGCGCTGGCCGACGCCCGTTGCGTCGCCGACATTCCGGTTCCCGGGCTGCGCATCAATCCATCGGTGAAAGGCCCGGTGCCCTTGGACCCGGACAAGCTGGACTAGGCGCCGTCGCCCCGGTGCAGCACCCCACCGCAATGGGGACAATGATCGGGATGCTTGACCGCGTGTTCCAGAATGGCCGCCGCCTGTTCCTCGGACAGCCCCAGTTGCAGACGGACATCGTCCAGGTGACGGCGTTCACGCCGGGTGATGGTGCCGTCTTCCAGGGCGCGTTCCACCGCTTCGCGATATTCCTGGCGGCGCTGCCGGATCTGTTCGGAAAAGCCCGACGCCAACACACCGGCCGGCAACGCGATCATGCCCACACCCAAAATAGCGGTCAGCCCGCCCAGCATGCGACCCAAAGGCGTGATGGGCACCATGTCGCCATAGCCCAAGGTGGTCAGCGTCACCACCGACCACCACATGGCGGTGGGTATGTCGGCGAAGACATGGGGCTGGGCGTGGTGTTCGAACAGATACATCAGGCTTGAGGTGAAGATCAGCACCACCAGCATGACGAACAGCACGGCGCCGATGGCGCGGGTTTCCTGGCGCGCCACCGCCACCATGACGCTCATGGCCATGGAATAGCGACCCAACTTGAACACCCGCAGCACCCGCAGCACGCGGATGGCGCGCAGGTCCATTTCCACGAACATGCCCAAATAGAATGGCAACACCGCCAGCAGGTCGATCAGCGCCATGGGCGAGACCATCCAGCGCAACCGCCCATAGACCGGATGGTGGAAGCGTTTGTCGTTCAGTTCCACCGCCGTCCACAGCCGCAGCAGGTATTCGACGCTGAACACCGCCACCGAGAACAGGTCGAAGGCGTGGAAGACCGGGCCATGGGCGATGGACAGATGCTCGATGGATTCCAGCACCACCGCCAGCACGTTCAGCGCCACCATGACGATCAGGAACCAGTCGACGGCCTTGACCCAAGGATCGCTGTGACCTTCGCCACCCAGCATATGATAGACCGTCCGCCGCAAGGAACGGTGACGGGCATGGGCTTTATGCGATGCGGGGCTGGCGTTCACGGCCGGCTTTTCCTGGGTATGAACTGGGGGGTGGGGTGATACTTTCGGCGAAGGTAGCTTTTCGTTCTAGGTCTCGCAATGGCCGATGAATCATGCCAATTTCGCTGAAGTCGTGATTTTGCTGGCAGCCCGAAGACGATGACCGCTACATTAGATCAACATAATAAACAAAATACCGAACAGGGCGGACAGGAGACCAAGATGACGACAGGCAAGGTGTATCTGGTGGGGGCCGGCCCCGGCGACCCGGACCTTTTGACGGTCAAGGCGCTGCGCCTGATCGGCCAGGCCGAGGTGGTGGTGTTCGACCGTCTGGTCAGCCCGGAAATCATGGAACTGATCCCCCATGGCGTCACCCGCATCTATGCCGGCAAGCAGACCGCCAAGCACGAGCTGGGCCAGGACGAAATCAACGAATTGCTTGTGTCCTTGGGCAAAAGCGGCCGCACGGTGGTGCGCCTGAAGGGTGGCGACCCCTTCGTCTTCGGCCGCGGATCGGAAGAAGCGGAAGTCTTGTCCAAGGCGGGCATCCCCTTCGAAGTTGTGCCGGGCATTTCCTCGGCATCCGGCTGCGCCACCTATGCCGGCATTCCGCTGACTCATCGCGGCCTGTCCCAGGGCGTGCGTTTCCTGCCCGGTCATTGCCGCGACGGCAAGCCGCTGGATTACGATTGGACCAAGCTGGCCGACGCCGATTGCACGCTCGCCATCTATATGGGCCTGTCCAACCTGTCGTTGATTTCCGACGAACTGATCAAGGCCGGTCTGTCCCCGGACATGCCGGCGGCGGCCATCCAGAACGGCACCACGCCCCGTCAGCGCCGGATCATCGGCACGCTTTCCAGCTTGGATGCCCAGGCCAAGGCCGCCGGATTGAAGGCGCCGACCCTGATCATCGTCGGCCGGGTGGTGTCCTTGGCCGGGGCCCTGGATTGGTTCCATCACGACGGCATCCAGGATCAGGCCCAACAGGCATGAACGACGGCACCGCCCTGATCCTGGTCGGCCATGGCTCGTCACGCCACCCGGAAAGCGCCGCCCCCATCCTGGCCCTGGCCGATCAGTTGCGGCAAAGCGGCATCTGCTCCGAGGTGGTGGCGGTGTTCATGAAGCAGGAACCCTATCTGGCCCAAGCGCTGGATATGGTTCACGCCAAGCAGGTGGTGGTGATCCCGGTCTTCGCCGGCAAGGGTTACTACACCGACAGCTTGATCCCAAAGGCCATGGGGCTGGACGGCAGCCTGACCCGCCGTGACGGCCGTGTCATCCATTACACCGCCCCGGCCGGCGGCAACCCTCGCATTCCTGGCCTGATGGCCTGTCGCGCCGACGGAGTCGGCCGGGAAAACGGCTGGATGCCGCAAGACACCAGCCTGTTGCTGATCGCCCACGGGTCGTCGCGTCCGGGTGGCGCCGGCGACACGCCCCGCGCCATCGCCGCCGCCATCGCCCAGCAGAATTATTTCGCAGAGGTGGCGCTGTGTTTCCTGGAACAAGCCCCCTTCGCCCAGGACTGGCAAGATCTGGTCAAGGGCGACAAGGTGGTGGCGCTGCCGCTGCTGGTGGCGCAAGGCATGCACGCCAGCCAGGACATCCCGCCCTTGTTCGGGTTGATTTCCGGCCAAACCGGCCCGGTCGAGATCGCCGGCCGCACCGTGCGTCTGGCCACTGGCCTGGGGGCCGAACCGGAACTGGTGGACATCATCGCCGAGATGGCCAAGGCCGCGTTAAGTCCTGCCCCTTAGAGCCGCACACTTGAAATCGGCACCACTCGGCCCGTCATGCCCGTGAAAGCGGGCATGACGCTTTTCTTGCGGAACCGTTTCAGATTTCGCGCGGCACGCTCTAGCAGGCTGCGGAAAAACTCGGAGGCCCTGCCATTTTGCTTGATTCGTCATGGCCGGGCTTGACCCGGCCATCCATGTATCTCCGCAAGAATATTATTGAGAACAGATGGTTAGGCGACGCCATGTGGATGCCCGGATCAAGTCCGGGCATGACGAAAATAGGCATTAGGGCGCTATAGCGGCGTTTTCCACAGCACGCTCTAAGCTCCGGGCCACAGTCGGCCGCCGCCTTGGCCGCCGGCCAGCACCACCGCCATCTGGCGCCGCAGTTCGGGCAGGAACACCCGCTTGTGCCGCATCTGCCAGCGATCCAGGCGCCATTCGGGTTCGGCCCAGGCGATGCCCGGCGGACAGGTGAAGACATGGGCGGCCAGCGGGCCGGTGGCGGTCTCCAGACGGAACGGCTGCAACTCGTATTCCCAACCTTCATAAATTTGCAGACGCCGGACCGATTCGGCGTCCACGTCTTGGGCCACCACACCCGCCAGTCGGGCCCCCGGTTGCGCCAGCAGCATGGGATAATGCCGCCCGGCCACATGCGGTCGGCGCCAGCCGCGCAGGCTGGCGGGACGCACCGGCACGTCCTTGCCGCAGACGATGGAGCGCACGTCGTCGTCCATCAAGGTGCCGAAAAAGAACAGGTTCACACGGGCAGCTCCACGCCGCTGGCCAGCAACTGGGCCTCGAGCTCCGCCCGCAGACGGCCCAGGCCGGCCCGATCGGCGGCCTCGCAGCGGGCCACCAGCACGGCTTGGGTGTTGGACGCCCGCAGCAGCCACCAGCCGTCGGCGGTGTCCACCCGCACGCCGTCGATGGAGTTGACGCAGGCACCCGAAGCCGCCAGACGTTCGCGCACTTCGGCCACCACCTGGAACTTTTTGTCCTCGGCGCAGTCGAAACGCAATTCCGGGGTGTTGACCATGTGCGGCAACTGGTCCTTGCGATCAGCCAGACTTTGTTTCGGCCAGCGCCCGACGATGCCCAGCAGCCGCACGGCGGCGTAAAGCGCGTCGTCGAAACCGTAATAGCGGTCGGCGAAGAAGATGTGTCCGCTCATCTCGCCGGCCAAGGGCGCGCCGATTTCCGCCATCTGGGTCTTGATCAGCGAATGGCCGGTACGGCCCATGATCGCGGTGCCGCCCAGCCGCGCCACTTCGTCGAAGAACACCTTGGACGCTTTCACGTCGGCGATGATGGTGGCCCCGGGTCGGGTCTTCAGCAGGTCTTCCGCCAGGATGACCAGGATCTGGTCGCCCCACAGGATGCGGCCCTGGCCGTCGATCACCCCGATACGGTCGCCGTCGCCGTCGAAGGCGATGCCGATGTCGGCCCCCAGATCGGCCACCGCCTTTTGCAGGTCCACCAGATTGTGCGGCTCGGTGGGATCGGGGTGGTGGTTGGGGAAGTTGCCGTCGATGGTGCCGAACAACACGGTGTGGTGGCCGGGCAACAGACGGGTCAGCTTGCCGACGATCTCGCCGGCCGCGCCGTTGCCGCAGTCCCACACCACGTTCAGACCGCGTTCGCCGTCGAAATCCTTGGCCAGTCGGCCGGCATATTCGTCGGCGATGTCGTCGGCGCTGGCCGCCCCCTGGCCGCTGGCGTAGTCGCCGGATGCGGCGATGCGCCCCAGATCCTTGATGTCGGGGCCGAAGAACGGCTTACCCGCCAGCACCATCTTGAAACCGTTGTGGTTGGGCGGGTTGTGGCTGCCGGTAACCATGATGCCGCCATCGGCGCCCCGCGCCTTGGCGGCGTAATACAGCATGGGCGTCGGTCCGCGCCCCACCGCCCGAACCTGGCAGCCGGTGGCCACCAAGCCCTCGATCAAGGCCTCGGCCAGCATGGGTGACGACAGCCGTCCGTCCCAGCCGACACAGACGGTGCTGCCGCCGTTGTTCCTGACCCGGGTGCCGAAGGCCTGGCCGATGGCGCGGGCATCGGCGGCGGAAAGCGTTTCGCCGATGATTCCGCGAATGTCGTATTCGCGCAGGATGGTGGGGTGGAAGGTGTGGGGCATCACGTGATCACCGTCGGTTCAGTCCGCCCAGTCCGCGCCTCGATCTGGGCGACGTCGCGGGCAAGGGCGATAAGGTCGGCCAAGGCCACCTGTGGGTCAAGGTGATGTTGGGCCACGTCGGGCTGGAATTGTTCGATATACACCCGCAGCGTCGCCCCTTCGGTGCCGGTGCCCGACAGGCGGAACACCACCCGGCTACCGTCGGTGAAGACGATGCGAATCCCCTGCTTGGTGCTGACCGAACCGTCCACCGGATCGGTATAGGCGAAGTCGTCGTTGAAGGCGACGCTGTAGGCCCCCAGGCTTTTACCCTTCAGGTCCAGCCCGCGCAGATAGTCCATCAACCCGTTGGCGGCGCTGCTGTCGATGCCTTCGTAATCGTGGCGGGAATAGACGTTGCGGCCGTACTTGGCCCAATGTTCGCGCACGATGTCGGCCACCGGCTGCTTGCGCACCGCCAGCACGTTCAGCCACATCAGCACCGCCCACAGGCCGTCCTTTTCCCGCACGTGGTCGGAACCGGTGCCGAAGCTTTCCTCGCCGCACAGCGTCGCCTTGCCGGCATCCAGCAGGGTGCCGAAGAACTTCCAGCCGGTGGGGGTCTCGTAACACGGAATGCCCAAAGCCTGGGCCACCCGGTCGGCGGCGGCGCTGGTCGGCATGGACCGCGCGATGCCGGCCAAGCCCTTGGCGTAGCCGGGGCAAAGCGTGGCGTTGGCGGCCAGCACCGCCAGACTGTCCGATGGCGTCACATAGAAATCCTTGCCCAGGATCATGTTGCGGTCGCCGTCACCATCGCTGGCAGCTCCGAAATCCGGGCCGTCTTGGGCAAACAACGCCTCGACCAGATCATGGGCGTGCACCAGGTTGGGGTCGGGATGGCCGTGACCGAAATCCTCTTTCGGCTCGCCGTTCATCACCGTGCCGGCGGGCGCCCCCAGCGCCCCTTCCAGGATGGCCTTGGCATAGGGGCCGGTCACCGCGTGCATGGCGTCGAACTTCATGCCAAAACCGCCGGCGAACAAAGCACGGATGGCGCCGAAGTCGAACAGGCTTTCCATCAGGGCGGCGTAATCCGCCACCGGGTCGAACACCTGGACCACCATCCCGGCCAGATCATGGTCGCCGAGACGGTCCAAGTCGATGTCGGCCGCGTCCACGATGCGGTATTGGGTGATGTCCTTGGAACGGGCGTAGATAGCCTCGGTCACCGCTTCCGGGGCCGGGCCGCCGGCCGGGATGTTGTACTTGATGCCGAAATCCTCGTCCGGACCGCCGGGATTGTGGCTGGCCGACAAGATGATGCCGCCGAACGTCCGGTACTTGCGGATGACACAAGACGCCGCCGGCGTCGACAAGATGCCGCCTTGGCCCACCATGACACGGGCGAAACCGTTGCCAGCGGCCATCTTCAGGATGGTCTGGATGGCTTGACGGTTGAAGAAACGCCCGTCGCCGCCCAAGGCCAGGGTCTTGCCGGCGACGTCGCCGATGGACTCGAAGATCGCCTGGACGAAATTTTCCAGATAGCCCGGCTGCTGGAACACCTTGACCTTTTTGCGCAACCCCGAGGTTCCCGGTTTCTGCCCGTCGAAGGGTTGGGTGGCGACGGTCTTGATGGCGGTCATGCGGTATCTCCCCGGACTCTGGTGTTGCCCCCTGGTTGATGGCCGAAGCTCACACTTCTGTCAATGAATCGACATTGGAATTCCACACCGTTTGCCAAATTGCCACATGCATTCACAAGCCGTTGTCGATAAATGAAAAAATTCTAATACACAATAAGAATATGGTTGAATTCCGCACCTTTTCTGTCAGGCTTTATAGACTTCGTATGCAAACTTATGTTTGGGGTTCACTATGCGCATCAACGAGCCGATCACCACCCGTGAAATCGTCATGAAGGACGGCGAGATGCTGGTCTCGCGCACCGACACCGGCGGCCGCATCACCTTCGTCAACCAAGCCTTCGTCGACATCAGCGGCTATACCCGCGACGAGCTGATCGGCCAGCCCCACAATCTGGTGCGCCACCCCCACATGCCGAAAGAGGCCTTCGCCGACCTTTGGGCGACCGTCAAGAACGGCAAGCCGTGGGAAGGCTTGGTCAAGAACCGCTGCAAGAACGGTGACTTCTATTGGGTGCGCGCCAACGTCACGCCGGTGATCGAAAACGGCCAAGTCGCCGGCTTTGTGTCCATCCGCAGCAAGCCCAGCCGTGAACAGGTGTCCACAGCCGAAAGCATCTATGCCCGCTTTCGCGACGGCAAGGCCCAGGGGCTGGCTGTGCGTGAAGGGCGCGTGGTCCAGACCGGGCTGGCCGCCCGGCTGAAGGTGTTCTTCGCCAGCATCCGCGGCCGCCTGTCCGCGGTTCTGGGCGGCATGGTCGCCGCCATGGTCCTGATCGCCACCCTGGGCACCGTCGGCATGGAAGGCCTGCGCGACAATGTCGGCGACCTTTACCACGACAACACCAAGGCGGTGCTGAACCTGGGCGGCGTCGCCAGCCTGATGCAGGACAATTTCGAAAACGTGCTGGCGGCGGAAATCGAGCTGCTGCGCGGCGAAACCTGGCAGCCCATGCCCGAGCGCATCAAACGCGCCGAAACCAACATGACCAAGATCACCGAGGACTGGAACGCCTATGACAGCGGCGACCACCCCGCCGGCGAGCACGCCCTGGCCGAGGATTTCAGCCGGAAGCAGGCCGATTTTGCCCAAAACGGGCTTCTGCCGGCCCTGGAAATGATGAAAAAGGGCGATGCCGCCGCTTTGGGTGCGCATGTCGGCAGCACGCTTCGCCCCAAATACAAGGAAGCCAGCGCCGCGCTGAATCTGCTGCTGGATTACCAGAATGGCGACGCCCAGCGCACCTACGACGCCGCCAACGACGCCGTTCAGCATGCCAAGATCGTCGTCCTGGTCGCCTTGCTGGCCACCGTGGTGGCCGCCACATTGGCCGCGTCTTGGCTGTTGCGCTTCGTCCGTCGCCCCATGTCGGTCATGGAAAGGCATTTCGACGCCATCGCCAGCGGCAACCTGGCTTATGAGATCCCGCCGGCCACCGTTCAGGAATTCGATGGCCTGAACGCTCTGTTGCGGGCCACCAAGGCCAAGCTGGGCTATGGCCAACTGGAAAAGACCGAAACCGAGATGATGGCCGCCATTCAACGCAAGGCCGACATGGAAAGGGTCGCCGCCTCGCTGGACAGCCGTGTCGCCAACATCGTGGAACTGATCCAGATGTCGTCGGATTCGCTGCTGGGCAATTCCCAGACTTTGTCCGGCAATGCCGACCAGACCCTGGTTCAGGCCGGCAACGTCACCGCCATGACCAGCCAGGTGACCAGCAACGTTCAGGCGGTGTCGGCCGCCACCCACGAGCTGTCGTCGTCGGTGGACGAAATTTCCCGTCAGGTCAGCCACGCCGCCGCCATCGCCTCGGACGCGGTGCAACAGGCGAACCGCACCGACGCCACCGTGCGCGGCCTGTCCGACGCCGCCTCACGCATCGGCGAAGTGGTGGCGCTGATCCAGCAGATCGCCAGCCAGACCAATCTGCTGGCGCTGAACGCCACCATCGAGGCGGCAAGAGCGGGCGAAGCCGGAAAAGGTTTCGCCGTGGTCGCCGGCGAAGTGAAGTCGCTGGCCAACCAGACCGCCAAGGCCACCGAGGAAATCAGCGGCCAGATCGCCGCCATCCAAAGCGAGACCCGCACGGCGGTGGACGCCATCAGTTCGATCTCGCAGACCATCGAGAACATCAACGAGCTGTCCTCGGCCATCTCGGCGGCGGTCGAGGAACAAGGCGCCGCCACCCAGGAAATCGCCCGCAGCGTCGGCCAAGCCGCCGAAGGCACCCACCACGCGGCGGAAAACGTCTCGATGGTGGCCGGTGCCGCCGAGGAAACCAAACTGATGTCCGACCAGGTCACCGAAGCCGCCCGCGTTCTGCAAAACGTGTCGAGCCAACTGGCCGGCGAGGTCAAGGCCTTCCTGACGGAAATCCGCGCTGCCTGACGCAGCAAAAACTAAGGGGGCGTTCCCGATTGGGAACGCCCCCCTTTTTTATGTCTGCCCGGCCTTCGGCCGAACCAAGCCCGCGCGGCAACTGAGCGGGCCCGGCACGGGCTGGCCTTCGGCCCAACAGCGACAGCTTTAGTTGCGGCCGATGCTGCTATAGGTGAAGCCGGCTTCGCGCATTTCCACCGGGTCGTAGACGTTACGCAGGTCGACCACCACCGGCGCCTTCAAAGCCGCCTTCACCTTTGTCAGGTTCAGCGCCCGGAACTCGTTCCATTCGGTGACGATCACCAGGACGTCGGCGCCTTGCAGCGTCGAATAGGAATCGTCGCAATAGGTGATGCCCGACAACAGCTTCTTGGCTTCTTCCATGCCTTCGGGGTCGAAAGCCTTGACGGTGGCACCTGCGGCCACCAAAGCCGGGACGATGTCCAGGGACGGGCTGTCGCGCATGTCGTCGGTGTTGGGCTTGAAGGTCAGGCCGAGGACGGCCACCGTCTTGCCGGCGACCGAACCGCCGCAGGCGGCGACCACGCGCTCGGCCATGGCCTTCTTGCGCTTGTCGTTGACGTCGACCACGGTTTCGACGATGCGCAAGGGCGCGTCGTAATCCCGCGCCGTCTTGACCAGGGCCAGGGTGTCTTTCGGGAAGCACGAGCCGCCGTAGCCGGGGCCGGGGTGCAGGAACTTCTTGCCGATACGGCCGTCCAGACCGATGCCCTTGGCCACGTCGTGGACGTTGGCGCCCACCTTCTCGCACAGATCGGCGATTTCGTTGATGAAGGTGATCTTGGTGGCCAGGAAGGTGTTGCCGGCGTACTTGATCAATTCCGACGTGCGGCGCGAGGTGAAGACGATGGGCGTCTCGATCAGGTACAGCACGCGGTAAAGCTGCTTCATCACCGCCCGGGCCTTGTCGGATTCGGTGCCGATGACCACGCGGTCGGGCCGCATGAAATCGTTGATGGCCGAACCTTCGCGCAGGAATTCCGGGTTGGATACCACGTCGAACTGCGCGTCGGGACGACGCTTCCTGATGATGGCCTCGACCTCGTCACCGGTGCCCACCGGAACGGTGGACTTGGTCACCACCACGGTGTAGCCGGTCATGGCGTCGGCGATTTCCTCGGCCGCGGCATAGACATAGGACAGATCGGCATGGCCGTCGCCACGACGCGACGGCGTGCCGACGGCGATGAACACCGCGTCCGCATCCTTGACCGCCGCCTTCAGGTCGGTGGTGAAGGACAGGCGACCCGCCTTGACGTTGTCAGCCACCAGTTCGTCCAGGCCCGGTTCGTAGATGGGCATGATGTTCTGGTGCAGCTTTTCGATCTTGCCGGCATCCTTGTCGACGCACACCACGTCGATGCCGAATTCCGAGAAGCAGGTCCCCGACACCAGACCCACATAGCCGGTGCCGATCATGGCGATACGCATGAGGTGCGATCCTTAATGGTTAGAACTTGAACTTGGCGAAGGCTTCGCGCACGGCGTCGCCGATATCCTCGCGGTCCAGCGCGAAGGCGATGTTGGCTTCCAGCCAACCCACCTTGTCGCCGCAATCGAAACGCTGGCCGTCGAAGCGCAGGCCGTGGAACGGCACCATGCCGATGGTCTGGCTGATGGCGTCAGTCAGCTGGATTTCACCGCCGGCGCCCTTTTCCTTCTTGTCCAGCACATCGAAGACGGCCGGATGCAGGATGTAGCGACCGATGATGGAAAGGGTCGACGGCGCCACGTCCGGGTCGGGCTTTTCCACCAGGCCGGTGGCCTTGGCGACGCGGCCATTGTCGTGTTCCACGTCCAAGATGCCGTAACGCTTGGTGTGTTCGCGCGGCACGTCGGTGACGGCGACCACGTGGCCGCCCAATTCGGTGTGGGCGGCGACCATCTGCTTCAGGCAGGGCGTCTTGGCCAGGATCAGGTCGTCGGGCAGCAGCACGGCGAAGGGCTCGTCTTCCACCAGATCACGAGCGCACCACACGGCGTGGCCCAGGCCCAGCGGCTCGGTCTGGCGGGTATAGCTCATCTGGCCGGACTTGGGCATCCAGCTGGTCACCGCTTCCACCAGATCGAACTTGCCGCGCTCCTTCAGGGTGCGCTCCAGTTCCGGATTGTGGTCGAAATGGTCTTCCAGCGCGTTCTTGCCGCGCCCGGTGACGAAGATGAAATGTTCGCAGCCGGCGGCAGCGGCCTCTTCGACGGCGTATTGGATCAGCGGCTTGTCCACCACCGGCAGCATTTCCTTGGGCATGGCCTTGGTGGCGGGCAGAAAACGGGTGCCCATGCCCCCAACCGGAAACACAGCCTTGCGAACACGACGTGCCATGAAGACGCTCCTCGGAAATCGTTAACCCACAGAAAGTATGCGGATGGGCGTTGTTTTGCCACGCCCCTGCGCCCAAAGCAACGATGGCTTCAGGGCAACAGGCGGTCGCGGGCCTGATTCAGCCGTGCGGCGATCCAGTTGGACCCGCCCCGGTCGGGATGGTTGGCTTCCATCAGCCGGCGATGGGCGGCCTTGATGGATGCCGCGTCGGCGTCGGCGCCGACGCCTAAAATCTCGCGGGCTTCCTCGACGCTCATGGTGCCGGGCGCCCGAGCCGGAGGCGGCGGGGCTTCCCGGCGGTCGGCCGGCTTGGCCCCGGCCATGCCGCGAAACGTCTTCCACACGGCATGGGCCTTCGCGGCCCGCTGCACCCACATCCAGGCCCCGGCGGCGATGGCGGCCAGACCGGCCAGCTTGCCGGTCATCACCAGGAAAATCCCGAAGACGAACAACAGGCCGGCCCCCAGGCCAGCCAGAATCTTGGTGGCATGCTGGGGGTGGGCCTTCTTCAGCCACTGGTACAGCAACCAGGCGGCGATGGGCAGTCCGATGGCAAGGGCAAGCGGCATCATGCGGATATTATAAGCGCGAATGGCCGGGATCAAACGCCCGGCAAAAATTTCCCAGGACTCCCGGTGGGCGGAATTTGCCCACCGGGAGTTTCCAGAATCATCAGAACGGCAGGATCACATCCAGCAACTGCTGGCCGTAACGCGGCTGGGTCAGGTCCGAGTTGACGCCGCGGCCACCGTAATAGATGCGGGCTTCGGCGATCTTGTCATAGGTCACCGAATTGGACGACGAGATGTCTTCCGGGCGGATGATGCCCTGGACGTTCAGTTCGCGCAGTTCGTAGTTGACCCGGATTTCCTGCTTGCCGGAAATCACCAGGTTTCCGTTGGGCAACACCTGGGTGATGATCGCCGCCAGGCTGACGGTCATGCTGTCGGTGCGCCCGGTAGTGCCGGAATTGGTGTTGGTGCTGGTCCCGGTGGTGCCCACCAGGTTGGTGGGATCGACCGAATCGGGCAGCACCTTCTTCAACGAATTCTCGAAGCCCAGCAATCCGGTGATGCCGGCATCTTCCGAGCTGTCGCGCGAACGGGTCAGGGTCGAGTTGAACGACGCGCTTTCGTTGGAAATCGCCACCGCCACGGTCAGGATGTCGCCCACTTCCTTGGCGCGCTGGTCCTTGAAGAACGCCCGCGATCCCGGACGCCACAGCGAATTGGCGTTCTGCGGCGGCGCCACCGGCTGCGGCATGGGCATGGCCACCGGCTGATAGCCGGATTTCTGGGTCGGATCCTCGATCTTCGACACGGTGGGCCCCGATCCGACCTCGGAAAGACGGGTCAGAGCGTTGCAGGCGGTCAGCGAACCGGCGGCCAAAGCCAGGATGGTGGTGCGAAGCAAGATACGGGTGATCATGATGGCGCGCTCCGGTCAGAGGGGCTTAGTTGGACAGCAGACGGGGGCCGCCGGGGCTCACCGACACCAGGCCGGGACCTTCGACAACGGCTTCCACCGTGCGCTTGGACTGCATGTTGAGGATACGGATGATGTCGCCCTTGCCGCCGGCATCCTGGGCCTTGGCCTGGCTGGTCAGGCTCATGTTGGCGGTCTTCAGCGACACGGTGACCATGGCGTTGCGTTCCACCAGAACCGGGCGGCGCAGCTCGGACGCCCGAAGCGGCGCGTCGGGACGCAGCTGCATGCGGGGCTCTTGGCCGACGATCTGATCCAGGTCGACCAGGATGTCGCGCCGGGTCATGTCGGCCCGCATGTCCACCCACTTGATGTCGGCCTCGCTGATGATGTCGCCCCGCGACAGGCCACGCGACAACACCGGCACCCGGGTCACCGGGAACACCCGGCCGTTGACGCGCTGGCGGATGGCGGCGGCGGCGCCGCCGTCCACTTCGACGGTGGCCGAGAAACGGTTGTTGCGGATGTCCAGCGCCACGTCGCGCACGTTGACGATGTTGGCGCTGCCTGCGGGCACCATGACGTTCAGGGCCGAACGGTTGCTGATTTCGATGTCGAAGGCGCCGGCCATGCCTTCCAGGGTCAAGGCGTCACGCAGCTCGGCTTCCACCAGGCGCATGTCCACCAGCTGACCGGCCCGTTCGATGACGATGCGGTCGAAAGCCGAAGCCGGCTGCCAGTCGATGGCGTTGGCCTGGGCCACAGCCGACAGCCAGCGGGCGTCGGCGATGATGCGCTTGCCCGGCTGGGGCGCGCCGGCCAGGACCACCTCGGCCTTGTCGCCCAGGTTTTCCCACAGGTCGCCCAGCTTGACCACGTCGCCCTGGATGTTGGCGGTGGCTTTCAGGGTCACGGGCAGGCCGGCGGCCCAAGCGGGAACGGCGGCGGCCAACAGGACCAGAGTGGCGATGAAGCGCTTCATGGCGGCCTCGTTACTTCAGCTGGTTGATGGTGGACAGCATTTCGTCAGAGGTCTGGATGACCTTCGAATTCATTTCATAGGCGCGCTGGGCGCTGATCAGGTTGGTGACCTCGGCGACCACGTTGACGTTCGAGGTTTCCAGATAGCCCTGCAGCAGCGTGCCGTAGCCGGCGGTGCCCGGGTTGGCGGTGATGGCGGCGCCCGAAGCCGGGGTTTCCATGAACAGGTTGTCGCCACGGGCTTCAAGGCCGGCTTCGTTGGCGAAGATCGCCAGGTTCAGCTGGCCGGCCACCGCCTGGTCGGTGGAGCCGTCCTTCTTGATCAGAACCTGCCCCGAAGCGTTGACGGTGACGCCGGTGGCGTCCGACGGCACGGTGATGCCGGGCAGCACCTGATAGCCTTCGTGGGTGACGATCTGGCCCTGGTCAGAGAGCTGGAACGAACCGTCGCGGGTATAGGCGGTCTCGCCCGAGGGCAGCTGGATGCGGAAGTAACCCTTGCCCTGGATGGCCACGTCCAGGGTGTTGTCGGTGGACTGCACCGAGCCCTGTTCGGTGATGCGGTACACCGCCGTGGTCTTGACGCCCAGACCCAGCTGCACGCCGGTCGGCACGATGGTGCCGGCGTCCGACGAGGCGGCGCCGACACGGCGCAGGTTCTGGTACAAAAGATCGCTGAACTCCGGCCGCCGCTTGGTGTAGGCGGTGGTGTTCATGTTGGCGATGTTGTTCGAAATGACTTCGACGTTGGTCTGCTGGGCCAGCATGCCCGTGGCGGCGATATTGAGCGAACGCATCTCTCTTACTCCTTAAACGGGCATCAGTTACGCGACACGAAGACCTGCATGGCCTTCATCTGTCGTTCGTGTTCTTTTTCCAGGATGTTCTGCAGCGCCTGATACTGGCGCAAAACCTCGGTCATCTTGGTGATCTCGACCACCGGCTGGACGTTGGATTCCTCCATCATGCCCTGCACCATGGCGGGACGGTCGACGGTTTGCGGGTCCTGGGTGGTCTCGTACAGGCTGTCGCCGATCTTGCGCATTTCCTGGTCGTTGGCGAAGCGCACCACCTTGATCTTGCCGACGATGCCGTTCTCGGTGCTGACCGAGCCGTCCGGCGTGATGGTGATACGGGCTTCGTTGGGGGCCATGATGATCGGGTTGTCGGCGGTGTCCATCACCGCCATGCCCTGGGAATTCACCAGCATGCCGCCTTCGTCCAGACGGAAGTGGCCGTTGCGGGTGTAACGCATGCCGGCCTCGGTCTCGATCTGGAAATAGCCGTCGTTGTGCAACGCCAGGTCCAGGGGATTGTCGGTCTTGGTGAAGCTGCCTTCACGGGTGTCGCGCAACAGGCCCATGTCCTGCACATAGGACAGCTTGGTCCCGGTGGCCCGGTCGCTGGACCGGGTGTCCATCAGGTATTCGCGAAACATCATCTGCTCGCTTTTGTACGCAGGCGTATTGGCATTGGCCATGTTGCCGGCGATGACGTCGAGCTGGCGCCACAGCGCGTTCTGACGTGAAAGGGCAATGTAGGATGTGTTTTCCATGGCTTCGTGACCTGTTGCAAAACTCGCCCAATCCATAATGCAGGCGGCGTGCCAACTTTGAAAAACCGCAGAATTTAGCCATTTAATGTTTCCACCCCCCTGAGAATGGCAAGCCCTGCCGGGCAGATATTGCCGCCTGGGGCGGTGCTGGCTATGGTCTGCGGGGGTCATCCGCACGGATGGCCCGCCGGGAAACCGGGGGGCAACCTTCTGTTAACCCCAAAGGGCGTAGTTTAGTGGTCCGGGCGTGCGGCCGGCCGCGAACGCATGCGCCCACGTGATTTAGCCGAAGGCGGGGAAAGTATGGCCGAAGATCTGGAAGAGGATTTCGACGAGGGCGAGGGCCTAGAGGATCTGCCGTCCGGCGGTTCGAAAAAATCGCCCATCAAGAAGATCCTGTTGATCGTGCTGCCCATCTTGTTGCTGGTGGGCGCCGGCGCCGGTCTGTTTTTCTCGGGCGTGCTCGACGGTCTGTTGGGCAAGGGCGAGCACAAGGAAGAAGCCCAGCACGAGGCCCCCAAGGCGGATGGCCCCAAGGCGGTGGGACCGGCTGTGTTCTACAACCTGCCCGAAATGCTGGTGAACCTGCAAAGCAACGGCCGCAAGCAGTCCTTCTTGAAGATTTTGGTGGCCTTGGAACTGGAGAACCCGCTGGACGAACCCAAGGTGCAGCAGGTCCTGCCGCGCATCGTCGATTCGTTCCAGGTCTATTTGCGCGAATTGCGGGTCGAGGACCTGCAGGGCGCCGCCGGCATGCACCTTCTGCGCGAGGAATTGCTGACCCGCGTACAGGCGGCGGTCAAGCCGGTGAAGGTCAATGATGTGTTGTTCCGCGAGATGCTTGTCCAATAGGCGAAATGCATGTCCATGGATGAACCCGGCGGCGAAAGCCGCTCTGCCGACGACGAAGAAGCCCTGATGAAGGAATGGGCTGCCATGGCCGGTGGCGACACTGGCGATGGCGGTGGCGGCGGCGGTGGTGGCGATTCCGATGCCATGGCCGCCGAATGGGAAGCCATGCTGGGCGGTGGCGACGAGGACGGCGACGACACCCCCAAGGATTCCACCCGCGTCCTGAACCAGGACGAAATCGACTCGCTGCTCGGTTTCGACGACGACCACGGCCGTGGCGACGACAAGTCGGGCATCCAGGCCATCCTGAATTCGGCCCTGGTGTCGTACGAACGCCTTCCCATGCTGGAAGTGGTGTTCGACCGCCTGGTCCGCATGATGTCCACCTCCATGCGTAACTTCACCTCGGACAACGTGGAAGTGTCGCTGGACAACATCTTGTCGCTGCGTTTCGGCGACTATCTGAACTCGATCCCGCTGCCCGCCATGCTGGCGGTGTTCAAGGCCGAGGAATGGGACAATTACGGCCTGCTGACCGTCGATTCGTCCCTGATCTATTCCATCGTCGACGTGCTGCTGGGCGGCCGTCGCGGTACGGCCGCCATGCGCATCGAAGGCCGCCCCTACACCACCATCGAACGCAATCTGGTGGAACGCATGGTCCACGTGGTGCTGTCGGACCTGTCCGCCGCCTTCGACCCGCTGTCGCCGGTGACCTTCCGCTTCGACCGCCTGGAAACCAATCCGCGTTTCGCCACCATCTCGCGTCCCAGCAACGCCGCCATCGTCGCCAAACTGCGCATCGACATGGAAGACCGCGGCGGCCGCCTGGAACTGCTGCTGCCTTACGCCACCCTGGAACCGGTGCGCGAATTGCTGCTGCAGATGTTCATGGGTGAAAAGTTCGGTCGCGACTCGATCTGGGAAACCCACTTGGCCGAAGAATTGTGGCTGACCGAAGTGCAGATGGAAGCAGTGCTGGACGAACAGGTCATGGGCCTGCGCGAAGTGCTGAACTGGAAGGTCGGCTCGAAGATCTTGCTGAACGCCCAACCCAATTCACCCATCGACCTTCGGTGCGGTGACGTTTCCATGTTCCGCGGGCGCATGGGCCGCAAGGGGCCGCACATCGCCATCCGCGTCGACGAAAAGATCAAGGGCTAGGACCATGGCACTCGATTGGAAGATCATTCTCGATCTGTTGGTCTCGGTCCTGCTGGTGGCCACCATCGGCTATGCGGTGATGCTGAACCAACGCCTGACCCAGTTGCGCAAGAACCGCGACGACCTGGCCAAGATCATCGTCAGCTTCAACGAAGCCACCGTGCGCGCCGAATCGTCCATCCCCAAACTCAGGAAGGCGGCCGAGGACGCTGGCCAGTCCCTGCAGGAACGGGTGGAAAAGGCGCAAAGCCTGCGTGACGACCTGGCCTTCATGATCGAACGCGCCGACACCATGGCCAACCGCCTGGAAAACGCCGTGCGTTCGGCCCGCACCGAGGTCAAGGGCGCCCCGGGCGCCGTGCCGCCGCCGGTGCCGCGCGCCCAGACGGGCGGCAATTCCGGGGGCAACGCCTCGGTCAACCTGTCGTCGCCGGGTCTGGCCGCCGCGTCGGCCCGCGCCGCCACCATGGCCGCCGCCGCCGCCGCCAGCGAGATGGACGTGGACGACCGTTCGGAAGCCGAGCGCGAATTGCTGCGCGCCCTGCAATCCATGAGGTAAGCCCATGGCCCGCGCCCCCACCAAGAAACAAAAGCCGCCCCGCACGCCGTTCTTCCGCCTGCTGCCCATGCTGATCGCGGTGGCGGCGCTGATGCTGTCGGTGCGGGTCATCGACATCAAGAACGGCTTCGTCGATCTGTCCAGCGTGCGCGTCGCCTCCGAACTGCAGGCCCAGCAGGCCGAGGCACCCAGCCAGGCGCCCGCCGCCACACCTGCCGCCGCCACATCGGCCGCCACCACCGCCGAAAGCAAGCCCGGTCCCGCCCCCGCCCCCATGCGCACCGAACAAAGCGCGGCGGTGCCGTCGGATACCGGCGGCTTCAGCCAGACCGAGCTGGACGTGCTGCAAAAGCTGCAGGAACGGCGCGCCACCCTGGATTCGCGAGAACGCGACATCGAACGGCGCGAGGCCTTGCAAAAGGCCGCCGAAAATCAAATTGAACGCAAGATCACCGAAATGAAGACGCTGCAAAGCACTATCGAGGGATTGTTGCGTCAATATAACGACCAGGAAGACGCAAAGATGCGCTCGCTGGTCAAGATTTACGAGAACATGAAGCCCAAGGACGCCGCCAAAATTTTCGAGCAGCTGGAAATGCCCATCATGCTTGAGGTGGTCGAGCGCATGAAAGAACAGAAAGTGGCGCCGATCCTGGCGGAAATGGACCCAGGAAAAGCCCGCAACCTGACCTCGGAGCTGGCCCAGCGCCGGCAAATGCCGACCGCCAAGGGGGCCAACGGGGGATAAAATACTTTTGTTGGGGATTAGGCGAAAAAGACCTTGCACGACCCCACTTGTCTATCTTAACTAGGAAAACTCGCGCCGTCTGGTCTTTGAGAATTTGGCGGCTAGTGATTCGAAGGAGCTTTTTGGGATGGCTGTCGACAAGAATATGAATGTGCTCATCGTCGACGATTACAAGACGATGCTGCGAATCATCCGCAATCTGCTGAAGCAGCTGGGCTTCAACAACGTGGATGAAGCCACCGATGGCTCCATGGCGCTTCAGATGCTGCGCGTGGGCAATTACGGCCTGATCATTTCCGACTGGAACATGGAACCGATGACCGGCCTGCAGCTGCTGCGCGAAGTGCGTGCCGACGCCAAGCTGAAGTCCATCCCCTTCATCATGGTCACCGCCGAATCCAAGTCGGAAAACGTCATCGCCGCCAAGGAAGCCGGCGTTTCCAACTACATCGTCAAGCCCTTCAACGCCGAGACCCTGAAGACCAAGATGTCTTCGGTCCTGGGCGACTTCGCTTAAGACCCGGGGGGACACCATGACGGCGAAAGGCGTGGACCGCGATCTGGAATTGCGTCTTGACGCCATTCGCCGTGAGCATGGTGAAACCGTCGGTGTGGAAAAGATCGCCGAGGTGGTCCGTTCCATGCTGGACACCATGACCGGCGATTTGGATGGCGGCGACCTGAAGCTGTTCCGCGAAGTCGAGTCCCTGGCGGATTACATCCACAACGCCAAAGCCGAAATCGCCGCCCTGCGTCCCGGTGAGATCAAGAACGAGTTCATCGCCTCGGCCACCGACGAATTGGACGCCATCGTCGGCGCCACCGAAGCGGCCACCAACGAAATCATGGATTCCGCCGAGCATCTGGAAGCCCTGGCCCCCATGATGGACGCCGAAGTGGCCGAGCGGATGACCGAAATCACCACTCGCATTTTCGAGGCCTGCACCTTCCAGGACATCACCGGCCAGCGTATCACCAAGGTGGTGCGCATGCTCAAAGAGATCGAATCGCGTGTCGAAAGCCTGGTCAAGGCGTTCGGCGGCGAAATCGAGTCCGAAGGGCGCAAGGAAAAAGCCATCGAAACCGACGAAGATTTGTTGAACGGCCCGCAGCTGCCGACCAGCGCCGCCGACCAGGCCGAGATCGACAGGCTGCTGGCCAGCTTCGACTGATTTGATGACGGCGGGCGGCCAAGCCGAAAAGTGGGGGCGGGCGACGTTACCCTTGGCCATTTCGGCCCAATGGAAGATCATGCCGTCGTTCCTGCGCTCAATTTCCGTGATGATGATGCTGACCGTCCTGATCTGGGGCGGCTCGGTCACGCCTGTCCTGGCGCAAAGCACGCCGCGCGGCGCTGAACATCCCACCTTTGGGCGCATGGTTTTCGACTGGCCGTCGCCGGTGCAATGGTCGGCCGAAACCGTCGGCGACACCAAATTGGTGGTGCGCTTCGACAAGCCCATGGCCGGCGACCCCAAGTCCCTGGTCAAGGCGCTGCCCAAATACCTGAAATCGGCCAAGCTGAGTGCCGACCGCCGCGAAGTCACCTTCGACCTGTCGCGCCCGGTGCAGCTGAAAACCTTTCAGTCGGGCAACAACACCGTCATCGACCTGACGGAAACCAAGGCCCCCGCCAAGGCCCCAGAACCAGCCAAGCCCCCTGAAGCGGCCAAGGCCCCCGAACCGGTCAAAACCGCCGAAGCCCCGAAACCGCAGGAACCGGCCAAACCCGCCCCGACGGCGCCCCAAGGCCCGGTGACCGACATCATGGTGCGCGGCGGCGAGCATACCGGCTTCAACCGTCTGGTCTTCGACTGGCCGAAGACCGTGGGCTATTCCGTCACCACCACCGGTTCCGACGCCGTCATCGCCTTTGACCGTCCGGCCCGCATCAACACCACCGCGCTGGCCGCATCGCTGCCCGCCGACGTGCGCGTCGCCGACATCCGCCCGCAAGGCAGCGGCACCGCCGTGGTGCTGAACATGCCCGACGGCATGCGGGTGCGGCACTTCACCAGCGGCCCCAAGGTCGCCGTCGATCTGGTGCGCGCCGCCGGGTCGGAACCGCCACCGCGCAGCAACGGGGCGCCGCCCCCGCCTTTGGCCCCCGCCATGGGCACGTCCGAGCCGCTGCCCGCCGCCAACATTCCCGAACCGGCGCCGCAGCCGCCGATCGTCGCCACGCCCCCCGCACCGGCGGCACCCGGCCCGACAGCCGCCGTCGAACCGCCGCCCGCCGCCAAGCCGGCGGCCCCCCTGGTGTCCCTGGGCGTCCCCTTCGACCAGCCCACCGGCGCCGCCGTGTTCCGCCGCGCCGGCTGGCTGTGGCTGGTCTTCGACAAGAAGACCGAGATCGACACCAAGCTGATGCGGCGCACCGGCGGCGACGTGGTGACCACGGTCGAGCAGATTCCCAATCTGAAGAACGGCACCGCCATCCGCATGCTGACCCGCGCCGGATTCAATCCGTCCATCCGCAAGGAAGGCACGCTGTGGGTGTTCGACATGGCCGAGCAGCCGTTGACGCCCAAGACCACGCTGCCGGTCAACCGCCAGTTCGACTTCGAGGATCGCGGCCGCATGGTCATCCCGGTCGCCGACGCCGCACCCAACGCCTTGGTGCTGCGCGACCCGGAAGTGGGTGACACCATCCAGGTGATCCCGGTTCCCGCCATCGGCGCCGGCGTGCAATACGGCCTGTCGGTACCCGGCGCCGAATTGCTGCCCACCGGCCAAGGCGTCGCCCTGGTGCCGCAAGCCGACGGTGTGCGCCTGACCGCCGACCGCAACGGCGTCGAAGTGTCCATGCCCGGCGGCCTGTACCTGACCCGCGACCTTCCCGCCCCCGGGACCGGCAGCGGCGAAGGCGGCGGCGGCGACGCCGCCCTGACGTCTCCCGGCGGTCCGGTGGACTTGACCCGCTGGATGCGCGGCGGCACCGACAAGTTCGTCCCCGAACATCAGAAACTGATGAACCGCATGGCCTATGTGCGGCCCGAGGACAAGAACGCCCAGCGCCTGGAAATCGCCCGCCATTACCTGTCCAACGGCATGGCGGCGGAAGCCCTGGGGGTGCTGCGGTTGATCGCCCAGACCGACCCCACCATGGTCGACACCCCCAATTTCGCAGGCGTCCACGGGGTCGCCCAATACATGATGGGCCATTATCCCGACGCCGAGCGCGACCTGACCAATCCTGGCCTGGCCAAGGACCCGCAAGCGCAATTGTGGCTGGCCGCGGCGCGCTCCAAGCAAAGCGACCAGCCCAACAAGCAGGCCTTGCTGTTGCGTCTGGCCCCCGAGGACATGAAGGGCCTGCACGCCCGCCTGCGCATGGCGCTGGGCACCGAAGCGGTGCGGTCCACCGCCGCCGCCGGCGACGCCAAGGGCGCCAACCGCATCATCGAGGCCATGGCCGGCCCCGGCCTATCGCCGCGCGACCTGGGCACCATCAGCCGCATGCAGGGCATCGCCGCCGAAGCCGGCAAGCAATGGGACCAGGCCATCGTCAAGTACAAGGAAGCCGAGGACAGCCAAAGCCGCCCCGACCGCGCCTATGCCGGCCGCGCCCGGGTCGAGCTGCAATTGCGCCGAGGCCTGATTTCCACCGGCGAGGCCATCACCCAGTTGAACAAGCTGCGCTTCGCCTGGCGCGGCGAGGATTTCGAATACCAACTGCTGAAGCGTCTGGGCGAACTGCTGGTGGCCGACGGCCGCTATGGCGAGGGCCTGCGCATGATGCGCTCGGTGGTCACCAACTTCCCCGAACATCCCGACGTGGCCAATGTCCAGCAGGCCATGAACGACACCTTCGAGAAGCTGTTCCTGGGCGGTCTGGCCGACGGCCTGTCCCCCATCACCGCCATCGGCCTTTATGACGAGTTCCAGGACCTGACGCCGTCGGGCACCAAGGGCGACGAGATGATCCGCAAGCTGGCCGACCGGCTGGCCAGCGTCGACCTGATCGACCGCTCGTCGGAACTTTTGCGCCATCAGGTGCGTTTCCGCCTGCAAGGGGTGGAAAAGGCCCGGGTGGGGGCGCGTCTGGCCTTTTTGCAATTGTCCGACCACCGCCCCGGCCCGGCGCTCGAGGCCCTGGACGCCTCGGAAGTGGCCGACCAGCCGGCCGAACTTTACGACCAGCGCCGTTACATGCGCATCCGCGCCCTGGCCGACCTGGGCCGCGCCGCCGAGGCTTTGGCCCTGTTGCTGAACGACAATTCCGAACGGGCCAAGGAACTGCGGGCGCAGATCTTCTGGGAACAAAAGCGCTGGCCGGAAGTGGTCGCCGCCCTGGAACAGATGGTCGAGCCACCCTTGGGCAACCTGCCCATCGAACCCAAACTGGCCCGCCGTCTGGTGGATTTGGCCACCGCCATGACCCTGGCCCATGACGAACGCGGCTTGGCGCGGCTGCGGCGCAATTTCGGCGCCAAGATGGCCAAGACCGATTTCCGCGAAGCCTTCGCGCTGCTGACCGCCGAACCGGAACGCGGAATCATCGATCCGGCTTCCGTCGCCGACAAGATCAAGCAGGTCCAGAACTTCCAGAACTTCATGTCCGATTGGACCAAACGCATGCAAACCCAAGGACTTTCTTCCATAAACTAGGGTTTTTCCCTTGCATCGCGCCCCCCTTTGGGGGATAAGCCCCCCTTTCTGGTCCATCTACTGGTTTGGAGGGGCGCAATGGCTCAGGCTCTTGCCCGACTGGGGATGAACTCGGGGGTCGATCCGAGGAATACCCAAGACAGCACCGTCGTCGAAATGAACCAGGACAAGAAGTCCTGGCCCGAAGCCGACAACGGCAAGGATTATTACGTGTCGCGCAATGGCGTGAAGTTCGCCGGCACGCATCTGCTGATCGACCTGTGGGGCGCAAGCCGGCTGGACGACATCGAACTGGTGGAAGAAGCCTTGCGCCGTTGTGCCATCGAAGGCGGCGCCACCATCCTGCATTGCCATCTGCACCACTTCCAGCCCAATGGCGGGATTTCCGGGGTGCTGGTGCTGGCGGAAAGCCACATTTCCATCCATTCGTGGCCGGAACGCGGCTATGCGGCGCTGGATATCTTCATGTGCGGCGATTGCGATCCCTACAAGGCGATCCCCATCCTGAAGGAAGCTTTCAGCCCCGAAACCGTCACCCTGGCTGAAAACAAGCGGGGCCTGATCCCGTGAGCGGATCGTGGTTCCGCGAGGAACTGTATCCCCATTGGCGCCAAAGCTTTCAGGTCACCCGCGAGCTGTTCCGCGCCAATGACGGGCTGCAGGAAATCGTCTTGTTCGAGACCCCTGTCTTCGGCCGGGTGCTGACCCTGGATGGCGTCATCCAGGTCACCACCGGCGACGAATTCATCTATCACGAGATGCTGGCCCACGTGCCCATCTACGCCCATGGGGCCGTCAAGACCGCCTGCGTGGTCGGTGGCGGCGACGGCGGCATGCTGCGCGAGATCCTGAAGCACAAATCGGTGCAACAGGCGGTGCTGGTGGAAATCGACGCCCAGGTGGTGGAATTCTGCCGCACCCACATGCCGTCGGTGTCGAACGGCGCCTTCGACGACCCACGGACCGAGATCGTCATCGCCGACGGCCTGAAATACATGGCCGAGACGGATCGCAAGTTCGACCTGATCGTCATCGACTCCACCGATCCCATCGGTCCCGGCGGCGTGCTGTTCACCGAGGAATTCTACAAGGACTGCGCCCGCTGCCTGAACGCCGACGGCATCGTCGTCAACCAGAACGGCGTGCCTTTCCTGCAGGGCGAGGAAGTCACCGACACCTGGCGCCGCCGCCGCCCTTATTACGCCGAGGTCGGCTTCTACATGGCCGCCGTTCCCACCTATGTGGGCGGCTTGATGGCGTTGGGCTGGGCCTCGGCCAGCACGCGGCCCGGTTCGGAAAGCCTGGACACCATCCGCGCCCGGTTCGAAAAAGCGCCGGTGGCCACCCGCTATTACACCCCCGACGTCCACAAGGCGGCCTTCGCCCTGCCCAAATATGTGCAGGACCTGATCCCCAACACGTGAGGACGGGGCTTTGCCCCCGTCTTGACACTGACGCATCCCCATGCCCCAATTCCCCGAATTTACAACGGCTGCCGGGGATCAGGCGCGTCATGTCCAACCTGCGTATCGCTTTGCGGCTGACGGCTGTTGCCGTCCTCTTGCTGACCGCCCAAGCCGCCCGGGCCGACCGCGCCGACCGCGCCCTGCTGCTGCAGGCCTTTCAGAAGGCCGGGCAATCGGAACGAAGCGCCGAGCCCAAGGTGGAATTGCTGGACGAGATCATCGAAAAGATCGCCGCCCGCCATATCGACGCCCGTTCCACCCATCCGCTGGCTGAAAAGGCCGCCGCCGTCATCGCCGCCAAGCCCACCAGCCTGGAAGACGGCTTCGCCGCCGCCACCGCCGAGTTGACCCACGTTCTGGACCCGCACACCGCCTATTTGCCGCCCGGCGAATGGAAGGACATGCAGGTGTCGGTGTCGGGCAAGTTCAGCGGCGTCGGCATGGAACTGTCCATGAAGGACAAGAAGGTGATGGTGGTCAGCCCTATCGACGGCTCGCCCGCCGAAGCCGCCGGCATCAAGACCGACGACCAGGTGATGGCGGTGGACGGCACCAGCGTCGAAGGCCAGACCCTGACCCAGGTGGTCACCCGCATCCGAGGCCCGGTGGGGCAGGATGTACGCCTGTTGATGCGTCGTCCGGATGGCAAGGAACGCGAGGTGACCATCACCCGCGACATCATCCGCCTGCACCCGGTCAAGGGCCGGCTGGAAGGCGACGTGGCGGTGGTCCGCGTCAGCCAGTTCTCGGGCGGGGTGTCCGCCATGCTGCGCCTGGAATTGATGGGATTGGAAAAGCAGGCCGCCTTTGGCCTGAAAGGCGTGGTTCTGGACTTGCGGCGCAATCCTGGCGGCCTACTGGACGAAGCGGTGCGCATGGCCGACCTGTTCCTGGGCGCGGTGCCCATCGTCAGCACCAAGGCCCGTGAAGCCGGCGACAGCGAGGACCGTACCGGCCGGGCCGGTGAAATCCTGCCCGGCCTGCCCATGGTGGTGCTGATCGACGGCGGCAGCGCCTCGGCCTCGGAAATCGTCGCCGGCGCGCTGAAGGACAACAAGCGCGCCACCCTGGTGGGACAGAAAAGCTATGGCAAGGGCAGCGTCCAAGTTCTGCAGGACGTGTCGGAAGGTGGCATCCGCGTCACCATCGCCCGCTATTTCCGCCCCAGCCAACAGCCGGTGGACGGCATCGGCATCACCCCGGACATCGACGTGGCCCCGGCGGAAACCGGCGACCCGCAACTGGATCGCGCTCTTGCCGTGGTGCGCGGAAAGTAGCGAGTGTTTTGGCTCAACGGTCCGTGCCGGGCGGCTCAAATGCCGCCTGGGCTTGGCGTGAAGATGCGCTAATAGCCGCGCTGGCGGTCCACCACCGGCGGCAAGCGTCCATCGGACCGATAGGCGGCGATGTTGGCCCCGACCACCGCCGCCGCCGTGTGGGGAGAGGTGGGAGCCGACACATGGGGCAGGACGGTCACCGCTGGATGCCCCCACAACGGCGAGTCCGGCGGCAACGGCTCGACCTCGAACACATCCAGCACCGCATGGGACAAACGGCCATCGTCCAGGGCCGCCAGCACATCGTCGGTGACGAGAACGGCGCCGCGGCCGAAATTGATCAGTCCCGCCCCCGCCTTGACCCGCGCCAAGAGGTCCGCGTTCAGCAAGCCCCGGGTTTGCGGGGTCAGCGGCAACAGACAGACGATGATGTCGCATCGCCCCAGCAAGGCCCCCAAACCATCCGGGCCGTGATGGCAAACCATGCCCGGCAGCCCCTTGGCCGAACGGCTCCACCCTTCCACCGCGAAGCCGGCCTGTTGCAGGACACGGCTGGCCGCCACCCCCAACTCGCCCAGGCCCAGCACGCCGACGGTCTTTTCCCATGGCGGCCGATAGGGCAATTGCCGCCACTGCCGCGCCTTTTGTTGGCGGGCATAGGCCGGCATGTCGCGATGCAGGTAAAACGCCCAGGCCAGCACCGCTTCGGCCATCACCCGCGACAGTTCCGGATCGACCAGACGGACGATGGGCGGGGCATCGGCGGGCAGTTCGGCCACCAGACGCTCGACCCCCGCCCACAGGCTGTGGCACCAGCGCAGATTGGGCAGCAGGGCCAGGCTGGCGGGGTCGGGATTGGCGATGATGGCGATGTCGGCGGCGGCCCGTTGGCCGCTGTCCATGTCAGCGAAGCAGATGATGTCCTCATCCGGAAGAGCGGCGGCCAAGTGGTCGCGCCACGCCCGTTCGGCCGGTGCGTCCAACCTTGTGACCAGGGCGATGGGGGGGCGCGTCAACTGGCGAAGATCTGGTCGAAATCGGTGAACCCCTTGACCTCGATGGGGTTGCCGCTGGGGTCCAGGAAGAACATGGTGTACTGCTCGCCCGGCTGACCGGGAAAGCGCAGGAACGGCTTGATGACGAAGTCGATCCCGGCCGCTTCCAGCTTGGCGGCCAGGGCCATCCAATCCTCGGCCGGCAAGATCACCCCCAGATGCGGCATCTGCACCATGTGGTCGCCCACCTTGCCGGTGGGGGTCACCTTGAACGGCTCGCCCAGGTGCAGGGAAATCTGGTGGCCGAAGAAGTTGAAATCCACCCAGGTGTCGGTGCTGCGACCTTCGGCGCAGCCCAGAAGATCGCCGTAGAAGCGGCGCGCCGCATCCAGGTCGGTGACGTGGTAGGCCAGGTGGAAACACGACTTCATGACAACCTCGGACGCAGGTGACGGCCTTGCCATTGCACCCGCGCCCGAGGAAAAAAGAAAGCCTTTTAAGGCCGCAAGACGGAAAGGGTTAATCCCGATCCTTCTTACCCTTCTTGTCCTTCTTGTCCTTCTTTTCCTTTTTGTCCTTCTTGTCCTTGTCCTTGCCGTGGCCGCGCTTGTCGGCATCCTGGCGGTATTCCTCGGACTTGCCGTAATTGGGGGAATCCTTCGAGCCTTGCGCCTTGGTGCCGCCGGTGCCGGCGGCCTTGTTGATGCTGTCGGTAGCGGCCTGGGTCGCCGCGTCCTTGGCCGCCTGAGTGACGGCATCCGTCACCGACTGGGCGAAAGCCGGCGCGGCCGACAGCAACAGCAAAGCGGCGGCGGCGGGAATGAAACGCTTCATGGAAAACTCCGGTTGAACCCCAACAAGGATTTCAGCATCGCGCCGTTTCACGCTGCGGAAAAGAGAGACGAAAGTCGCAAAGAAAAAGGGCGCCCGCTGGGGCGCCCTTTGATCATCACCCCAAGGCGGCGGCGATCTTGTCCACCGCGTCCTGGGCCTTGTCGGCGTCGGGGCCGCCGGCCTGGGCCATGTCGGGGCGGCCACCGCCGCCCTTGCCGCCCACCGCTTCGGAACCGATGCGGACCAGGTCGACGGCCGAGAAGCGACCGGTCAGGTCTTCGGTCACCGCCACCACCACACTGGCCTTGCCGCCATCGGTGGAGACCAGGGCGATGACGCCGGAACCGATCTGCTTCTTGATCTCGTCGGCCATGCCCTTCAAGTCCTTGGCCGGCACACCGTCCAGCACCTTGCCGGCATAGGTGACGTCACCCACCTTGGTGGTGGCCGCCCCCTGGCCGCCGCCGGTGGCCAACTGCTTGCGGGTTTCCGACAATTCGCGTTCCAGCTTGCGGCGATCTTCCACCAACTGGGCGATACGGGCCGGCAGTTCCGCCGGGGCCGCCTTGAGCGCGGCGGCGGTGCGGGCCACCAGTTCTTCCTGCTCGTTGGCCCAGGCCAGGAAGGCCGGGCCGGTCACCGCCTCGACACGGCGCACGCCGGCAGCGACGGCGCTTTCGCTCAGGATCTTGAAGCCGCCGATGTCGCCGACACGGCGTACATGGGTGCCGCCGCACAGTTCCACCGAGAACGGGTTCGGCGCGCTGTCGTCGCCGCCCATGGAGACGACGCGCACTTCGTCGCCGTACTTTTCACCGAACAACGCCATGGCGCCGGCTTCGATGGCGTCATCGGGGGTCATCAGCTTGGTGACCACTTCGCGGTTCTTGCGAATCTGGCGGTTGACCTGGGCTTCCACCAGACGGATTTCTTCGCCCGACAGCGCCTTGGGATGGGCGAAGTCGAAGCGCAGACGGTCGGGGCCGACCTGGCTGCCCTTCTGGGTCACGTGTTCGCCCAAAGCGTCGCGCAGCGCCTGATGCAACAGGTGGGTGGCCGAGTGATGACCACGGGTGGCGTCGCGGCGGTCTTCGTCCACGGCGAAATGGGCGTCCTCGCCCACCGCCACCGGGCCACCCTCGACGGTGCCGATGTGGACGATCAGGTCGCCCAGCTTCTTCTGGGTGTCCTTGACCACGATGCGGGCCTTGCCGCCGGCGACGGTGATCACCCCGGCATCGCCCATCTGGCCGCCCGATTCGCCATAGAACGGGGTCTGGTTGGCCACCACCATGACGTCATGGCCGGGATGGACGGCTTCCACCGCCTTGCCACCCTCCACCAGGGCGACGATCTGGCCCTCGGCGGTGATGGTGTCATAGCCCAGGAATTCGCTGGCGCCGACCTTGTCCTTGATCTCGAACCACAGGGTTTCGGTGGCGGCTTCGCCGGAACCCGACCACGCCTTGCGGGCTTCGGCGCGCTGGCGCTCCATGGCGGTGGCGAAAGCGTCGGTGTCGACGCCGATCCCCTTGGCCTTCAGCGCGTCCTCGGTCAGATCCAGCGGGAAGCCATAGGTGTCGTACAGCTTGAACGCCACTTCGCCGGCCAGCTTGGCGCCGGGGACCAGACGGGTGACTTCCTCGTCCAAGAGCTTCAGCCCCTTGTCCAGCGTCGCCTTGAAGCGGGTTTCCTCCAGCTTCAGGGTCTCGGTGATCAGCGCCCCGGCACGGCCCAGTTCCGGATAAGCCTCGCCCATCTGCTTTTGCAAGGCGGGGAACAGACGCCACAGCAACGGCTCGGTGCAACCCATCAGATGGGCGTGGCGCATGGCGCGGCGCATGATGCGGCGCAGCACATAACCACGGCCTTCGTTGCTGGGCAGCACGCCGTCGGCGATCAGGAAGCACGACGACCGCAGATGATCGGCGACGACGCGGTGCGACACCTTGTGCGGACCGTCGGCGTCAGTGTTCGATTCGTGGGCCGAGGCCTCGATCAACGAACGCAGCAGGTCCACGTCGTAATTGTCGTGCTGTCCCTGCAGCACGGCGGCCAGACGTTCCAAACCCATGCCGGTGTCGATGCTGGGCTTGGGCAGGGGCAGACGGGTCTGCTTGTCCACCTGCTCGAACTGCATGAACACCAGGTTCCAGATTTCGATGAAGCGGTCGCCGTCCTGGTCGGGGCTGCCGGGCGGGCCGCCGGGGATCTTGTCGCCGTGGTCGTAGAAGATTTCCGAGCACGGGCCGCAGGGGCCAGTGTCGCCCATGGACCAGAAATTGTCGGAAGTCGGAATGCGGATGATGCGGTCGTCCGAGAACCCCGCCACCTTCTTCCAGATGTTAAAAGCCTCGTCGTCGTCGTGATAGACGGTGACCAGCAGCTTGTCCTTGGACAGGCCGAATTCCTTGGTGATCAGGTTCCAGGCAAGCGCAATGGCGTCGTCCTTGAAGTAGTCGCCGAACGAGAAGTTGCCCAGCATCTCGAAGAAGGTGTGGTGGCGGGCGGTGTAGCCCACATTGTCCAGATCGTTGTGCTTGCCGCCGGCGCGCACGCATTTCTGCGAAGTGGCGGCACGGGTGTAGTCGCGCTTTTCCACCCCGGTGAACACGTTCTTGAACTGCACCATGCCGGCATTGGTGAACATCAGCGTCGGGTCGTTGCGCGGCACCAACGGGCTGGAAGCCACCACTTCATGGCCGTTCTTGGCGAAGTAGTCGAGGAAGGCGCGGCGAATGGTGTTGGCAGTTTGCATGGGACCTACGCATAAGTTCGGCAGCTTGGACGAACGGGCTTTGTACCCTTGATTGGCCTTTGCTGTCCAGTTGGGCTAGAATGCACCCCATGCGTGCAACCATTCCCCTTGTCGCCACCGTGCTGCTGGCGGCGCAGCCAGCGCTTTCCGCCCCCATCCGCTGTTCCGACGACGGCGAAGGCGGCGCCTGCGTGTGGGGACGGGTCGAAGGCTATGACGGAAGCTCGGTGCAGATCAGGGGCCTGACCATCCAACTGGCCGGCATCGTTGTGCCGCCGCGCCGCGACCTGTGCCAGGACAAGGCTGCCAAGACCAGTTTCGACTGCGCCAAGCCGGCCAGGAAGCGCATGGGCGAGTTGCTGTCCAAGGGCGTCGCCTGCGACATCCTGGACGTGGCGGGCGGGGTGATCTGGGGGCGCTGCACCGTGGCCGATGGCGATCTGGGGGCCGCTCTGGTGGTGTCGGGTGTCGCCAAGGCGGCCAAAGACAGCCCCTATGATACCGAGCAGGCGGCGGCGCTGGCGGCGAAAAAGGGGCTGTGGGCGGCAGGAACCGTCATTCCCAAGGATTGGGAAAACATCCGCAAGAAGGGCGAGTGATTACGCCGCCGGCGCCGGGTGGTGTTCGTCGGCAATGCCGGCAGCCAGACGTTCGTTCAAGCGCGAGCATTTCTGCCGCTGGCTTTCCGAACGCAACTGACCACACGCCGCCAGGATGTCCGAGCCGCGCGACTTGCGGATGGGCGCCGAATAGCCGTTATCCTGGATGAAATCCGAGAACGCCCGGATGTCCTTCATGCTTGAGCATTCGTATTCCGAGCCCGGCCACGGATTGAACGGGATCAGGTTGAACTTGGCCGGCAGCCCCTTGACCAGCCGCAGCAATTCGCGGGCGTCGGCCAAGCTGTCGTTGATGCCCTTCAGCATGACGTATTCGAAGGTGATGCGCCGGGCGTTGGACGCGCCGGGGTAGTCGCGGCACGCGGCCATCAGTTCCTTCAACGGATACTTTTTGTTGATGGGCATGATCTGGCTGCGTACGTCGTCGGTGACCGCATGCAGCGAAATGGCGAGGTTCACCCCCAGCTCGGCGCCGGCCTGGGCCATCATCGGCACCACGCCCGAGGTGGACAGCGTGATGCGGCGCTTGGAAATGCCGATGCCTTCGCCATCCATGATGATCTTCAGGGCCTTGGCGACGTTCTCGTAATTATAAAGCGGCTCGCCCATGCCCATCATGACGATGTTGGACAGCAATCGGGTCGAATCGTCGGGCGTCGGCCATTCGCCATAGGAATCACGCGCCAGCATGAACTGGCCGACGATCTCGGCGCTGGTCAGGTTGCGCACCAGCAACTGGGTGCCGGTATGGCAGAACTTGCAGGTCAGGGTGCAGCCCACCTGCGACGAAATGCACACCGCGCCGCGCTGTTCGTCTTCGTCGGGAATGTAGACGGTTTCCGCCTCGTTGCCGTCCTCGAACTTCAATAGCCATTTGCGGGTGGTGTCGACGCTGGTCAGCTCGCGCTCGACCAGCGGACGACGCACCACGTAATGTTCGGCCAGACGCGCCTGCATGACCTTGGAAATGGACGTCATCTTGGCGAAATCGGTCTCGCCGCGATTGTACAGCCAATGCCACAGCTGCTTGGCGCGGAACGGCTTTTCGCCGATGCTCGCCATCTCGGCGGCCAGTTCCTCGCGGGACAGGCCGATCAGGTTTTTCATGGTGGTGTCGCTCATGGCGCGATACTTAAGGATTCGCCCGTGGAAATGCAATATTTGCCGCAATTTCGGGCTGCCATGGACGAAAGTTCTCGTTATAGTCCCATGCCATGACCGATCCCTTCGCCCTTGACGACGACATCCCCGATCCCTTCCAGCCCCCCGCTCGCCGTTCTGGCGCCGTCGAGGTGCCGGCCGACGCGCCCTGGCTTGTCGGGTTGAACGCCGAACAGCATCAGGCGGTGACCACCACCGACGGCCCGGTCCTGGTGCTGTCCGGCGCCGGCACCGGCAAAACCCGGGTACTGACCAGCCGGCTGGCCCAGATCCTGGCCGGGCGCCGCGCCCAGCCCTGGCAGATTCTGGCGGTGACCTTCACCAACAAGGCGGCGCGCGAGATGAAGGACCGCGTCGGCGCCATGGTCGGGCCGCTGGCCGAGCAATTATGGCTGGGCACCTTCCATTCGCTGTGCGTGCGCATCCTGCGCCGCCACGCCGAGGCCGTGGGGCTGAAATCCAACTTCACCATCCTGGACGCCGACGACCAGTTGCGCCTGTTGAAGCAGGTGATGGACGGCGAAAACGTCGACACCAAGAAATGGCCGGCGCAATCCTTGATGGGCGCCATCCAGCGCTGGAAGGACCGGGGCCTGACGCCAGACAAGGTGACATCCGACCAGGCCGGCGATCTGGCGGGGGGGCGCATGGTGCAGCTTTACCGCCTGTACCAGGACCGTCTGCTGACGCTGAACGCCGCCGACTTCGGCGATCTGCTGCTGCATTGCCTGACCCTGTTCCTGAACCACCCGGAAGCCCTGTCCCATTACCAGGACCAGTTCCGCTATATCCTGGTGGACGAATACCAGGACACCAACGTGGCGCAATATCTGTGGCTGCGGCTGTTGGCGCAAAAGCACAAGAACATCTGCTGCGTCGGCGACGACGACCAGTCGATCTATTCCTGGCGCGGCGCCGAAGTGGGCAACATCTTGAAGTTCGAACGCGACTTCCCCGGCGCCACCGTGGTGCGCCTGGAAAGCAATTACCGCTCGACGCCCCATATCCTGGCCGCCGCCAGCCACCTGATCGCCCACAACGCCGACCGCCTGGGCAAGACCCTGCGCCCCGGCTTGGCCCACGATGCCGCCGACATCCAGAAAGTGCGCGTACGCGGTGTCTGGGACGGTCCGGAAGAAGCCCGGGTGGTGGTGGAAGAAATCGAAAACCTGCAGCGGCGCGGCAATTCCCTGGCCAGCATGGCCATCCTGGTGCGCGCCGGCTTCCAGACCCGCGAATTCGAAGAGCGTCTCATCACCACCGGCGTGCCCTATCGCGTCATCGGCGGCCCGCGTTTCTATGAACGCCAGGAAATCCGCGACGCCATGGCTTATTTGCGGCTGGTCAACTCGCCCGATGACGGCTTGGCCTTCGAACGTATCGTCAATTTGCCCAAGCGCGGCTTGGGCGACGCGGCGCTGCAAGCCGTGCACGGGCTGGCCCGCGCCAAGTCCCTGGCGCTGTTCGATGCCGCCAGCCTGCTGTGTGAAACCGACGAGCTGAAGCCCAAGCCCCGGGCGTCTTTGGGCAAGTTCTGCGCCGACATCCTGCGCTGGCGCGGGCTTTTGGAAGATTTGCCGCACACCGAGCTGGCCGAGATGATCCTGGACGAATCCGGCTATGTGGAAATGTGGAAGAACGACAAAAGCGCCGAAGCGCCGGGCCGGGTGGAAAACCTGAAGGAACTGGTCCGGGCGCTTTCCGATTACGAAAACCTGCAAAGCTTTTTGGAACACGTAGCGCTGGTCATGGAAAACGACCAGAAGGACGGCACCGACAAGGTGACGCTGATGACGCTGCACGGCGCCAAGGGCCTGGAATTCGACAACGTCTTCCTGCCCGGTTGGGAAGAAGGGGTGTTTCCCCACCAACGCGCCCTGGACGAAGGCGGCAACGCCGCCCTGGAAGAAGAACGCCGCCTGGCCTATGTGGGTCTGACCCGGGCCAGGAAGCGGGTGATGGTCAGCTTCGCCGCCAACCGCCGCATCTACAACCAGTGGCAGACCGCCCTGCCCAGCCGTTTCCTGGACGAACTGCCCGCCGCCCACACCGAACGCGACGCCGAGCGCGGATTGATGGGATCAAGCTCCTGGCAGCAGGTGTCGCGCCCCAAGGAACCCAGCCCGTGGGCGGTGGATTTGCGCGCGTCGGGCGATTTCGACGTGGGCGAACGGGTCTTCCACCAGAAATTCGGCGCTGGAACCGTGCTGGCGGTGGATGGCGACAAGCTGGAAATCTCCTTCGACAAGGCCGGCACCAAGAAGGTGCTGGACAGCTTCGTCGAGCCGGCCTGATACTATGGCAAGAATTGCCAATCGGACAAACCCATGCCCACCATGAATGTCAGCCTGCCCGCCGAGATGGCCGCCTTCGTCGAGGCGGAACTGGCCAGCGGCGACTATGCCAGCGCATCCGAAGTGGTGCGCGACGCCCTGCGACTGTTGCGCCGCGAACGCGCCGCCGAGCAGGAACGCCTGGCCATCCTGCGCCGGGAAATCCAACGCGGCGTCGATGACGCCGATGCCGGACGCTTCAGCAGCGAAAGCATCAAGGACATCGCCGCGCGGGTGATCGCCGACCGTTCCGGCCGATGACCATTCGCCTGACCCTTTTGGCGGCGCTGGATGTGGAAACCATATTGAACGAGACCGCGGCGACTTTCGGACATCGGCAGATGCACGCCTATGCCGACATCATCGACCGCGCCGTCAGTCAGATCGACGCTGACCCCATGCGGCCCGGATCACGGGAATGCTGGGGGTTTTCCGCACCGATCCGGCAGTACCATCTGGAATTGGCGGCAGGTCGCCGTGGTGCGGCCGCGCACAGCCTTTATTATCGGATCGATCCCGAAGCGGTTTCCGTCTTGCGCGTTTTGCATCAACGCATGGAACCGGCCACCCACCTGATTGCAGCTTTGTCACAAGGATAAACCATGCCCGTGATCTTCCCCGATATCTGGCACCTGCGCCTGATCGTCGCCCCCGAGGCGGTGGACGCCTTCGAAGAAGTGTTCGAACGCTTCGCCGAATCGGTGACCATGTTCATGGAAGACAAGTCGGGCATTTCCGACGGCGACTGCCTGTGGCACCTGGAAGGCTATTCGCGCACCCCACCCGACCGCGCCCAGATCACCGCCGCCCTGGCCGTCATCGCCGCCGCCACCGGCCACGACCTGCCGGCGCTGGAGATCGAGCGTTTGCCCAATGTGGATTGGGTTTTGGAAAACCTGCGCGATTTCCCGCCCATCGACGCCGGCCGCTTCTTCGTGCGCGGATCGCATTGGGACGGCAAGGTGCCGGTGGGGCGCACCGAATTGCTGGTGGATGCCGGAACCGCCTTTGGCTCGGGCGAGCACGCCACCACGCGCGGCTGCCTGACCATGCTGGACCGTCTGGCCAAGCGCCGCCGCTATCTGCGCCCGCTGGATTTGGGCGCCGGCTCGGGCATCTTGGGGATCGCCATGGCCAAGATGTGGGCGGTGGACGTTTTGGCCACCGATATCGACCCGTCCGCCGTCAAGGTCGCCGCCAACAACGCCAAGCTGAACGGCGTCGGCGCCCGCTTCACCAGCGTCGTCTCTGACGGCTATCGCAATCCGGCGCTGAAGAAGGGCAAGCCCTTCGACATCATCGTCGCCAACATCCTGGCCAAGCCGTTGATGCGCATGGCCAAGGATCTGGCCGCCCATCTGGCCCCCGACGGCGTCGCCGTGCTGTCCGGCCTGTTGGAATGGCAGGAACGCATGGTGATGGGCGCCCACGAACCCCAGGGCCTGCGCCTGCGTGAACGCATCGTCATCGACGGCTGGGCGACGCTGGTGATTGGCCGCTGAGCGGCCGGGCGTCATCAACCGCTAAACATCGTTGTTTCACGGCCAGTTGCCCGCCCCACCCGAAAGGCGTAAGGTGCGCCCAGGGGTTGGGTTACAGGGGACATCCGCATGAATCGTATCGCCGTCATTTGTGCCGCCATGGCCGGTCTGGCCCTGTCGGCCTGCGCCGCTGATCCGCAACCCAAAATGTCCACCCTGGCCAAGCGGGCGGTGACGCCGCCCGGCGGCCAGTGGGAAGTCACCGAGGCCCTTGCCGTCGAGCCCACCGGCAGCAATTCCGCCCCCTACAAGGGGCAAAAGCTGAGCCTTTACGAAAAATCCGCTGGCGACCCGGCCGGCCGGTCCTGTGACACTCCCGTTTACATGGGCTGGGAAGCGTCGCCGGCCAGCGTGCTGGGCAGCGGCGTCAAGGGCGACGATGTCCGCCCGGTGATGGAAGTGACCTGCAAGGGGGAAGCCTTCGGCACCTATGTGGGCATGGCGGACGGCAGCCTGATGACCCGGGTCAACAATTGGGTTCTGACCCTGAACCGCGCCGCGCCGGAAATGGCCAAGGCGCCCGAACCGGTGAAGATGACCGAGCCGGAACCGGTGAAGATGGCCGAGCCGGCCAAGCCCGATTCGCGCACCATCGTCTACCTGGCGTCCTATCCCAGCGAGAAGAAGGCCCAGGCCGGCTGGAAGGTGCTGTCCAAGAAGTCGCCGATCCTGGCCAAGCAGCAGCCCATCTTCAACAGCGTGGACCTGCCCAAGAAGGGCAAGTGGGTGCGCCTGTACGGTCTGGCCGCCGACGAAGCCGAACGCGCCACTATCTGCAAGCAGGTGGGCAAGGCGGTGGACGAATGCGGATCGCGCCTGCGCGAGTAGCATAAGCCTGCCCGGCGATTGAGGGGGGCCCGGCACGGGCCGCGCTTCGCGCAATCCATCGCGCCTGCGCGAGTAGCATAAGCCCGCCCGGCGATTGAGGGAGCCCGGTACGGGCCGCGCCTCGCGCCAACCAACACCTCTCGCTTGCGCCCGTAAGCGAGAGGATGTTAGGTGAAGCCATCATGGCATCACCTCCTCTTCTTTCTTTGCGCGACGTGCGCTTGACCTTTGGCGGCAATCCGCTGTTCGAAGGCGTCACCACTTGGGTAGGCAAGGGCGACAAGACCGTGCTGGTCGGTCGCAACGGCTCGGGCAAGTCCACTCTTCTCAAGGTTCTGGCCGGGGAAATCCTGGCCGATTCCGGCGAACGCTTCGTGCAGCCGGGGGCGCGCATCGCCTATCTGCACCAGGACCCGGCCATCACCACCGCCACCATCGCCGAATTCATCGCCCAAGGCCTGCCCGAGGCGGAAAGCGACCAGACTTGGCGGGTCGACGCCATCATGTCCGACCTGGGCATCGATCCCAGCCGCAACCCGGCGACGTTGTCGGGCGGCGAAGGCCGCCGCGCCGCCTTGGCCAGGGCTTTGGTCGGCAATCCCGACGCATTGCTGCTGGACGAACCCACCAACCATCTGGACCTGCCGGCCATCCTGTGGCTGGAACAATGGCTGAAGGATTACCAGGGCGCCCTGGTAATGATCAGCCACGACCGCCGTTTCCTGGACAGCGTGTCGCGCCAGACCCTGTGGCTGGAACGTGGCGTGGTGCGCCGGGCCGAGTTCGGCTTCGTCGGCTTCCCGCAGTGGCAGGAAGAGACCTATGCGGCGGAAGAGGCGGAAATCGCCCGCATGAACACCCAGATGCGCCAGGAAATGCACTGGCTGGCCCGCGGCGTCACCGCGCGCAGGAAGCGCAACATGGGCCGCCTGCGGGCTCTGCAAGGCTTGCGCAAGGAACGATCGGCGCGCATTTCGTCGAAAGCCGACAACGACCGCCGCGTCGTCCTGGATTCCGATGCCGGCGACATCTCGGGCCGTCTGGTCATCGAAGCCACCAACGTCACCAAGGTGTTCGGCGACAAGGTGGTGGCCCAGGGCTTTTCCACCCGCATCCTGCGCGGCGACCGCGTCGGGCTGATCGGGCCCAACGGCGCCGGCAAGACCACGTTGTTGCGCATGCTGACCGGCGAACTGGCCCCCGATTCGGGTGAAGTGCGGCTGGGCACCAACCTTGAACCGGCCTATTTCGACCAGCGCCGTGACCAGTTGAACCCCGACATCAGCGTCTGGGACACCCTGACCGACGGACGCGGCGACAATGTCTGGGTCCGCGGTTCGCCACGCCACGTGGTCGGCTACATGCGCGACTTCCTGTTCGACGACAACCAGGCCCGCACCCCGGTGCGCGCCCTGTCGGGCGGCGAACGCAACCGCCTGCTGCTGGGGAAATTGCTGGCCAAGCCGTCCAACCTTTTGATCCTGGACGAACCCACCAACGACCTGGACATGGACACCCTGGACCTGTTGGAGGAAATGCTGGCCGACTACCAGGGCACGCTTTTGGTGGTCAGCCACGACCGCGACTTCCTGGACCGATTGGTGACCAGCGTCATCGCTGTCGAAGGCGACGGCGACATCCGCGAATATGTGGGCGGCTATTCCGATTACCTGGACCAGCGCCCCAAGGACGCCCCCGCCGAAGCCGCCAAACCGGCCAAGGAAGCCGCCGCCGCACCGCGCCCCAAAACCCAAGCCAAGCTGTCCTACAAGGACCAGCGGGAATTGGACGACCTGCCCAAGCGTATGGACAAGCTGCATACGGAAATCGCCAAGCTTGAAACCGAGATGGCCGATCCCAACCTGTACGCCCGCGACCCCGGCCGCTTCGACGCCGTCACCAAACGCCTGGATGCCGCCCGGGCCGAACTGGAACAGGCGGAAGAACGCTGGCTGGAACTGGAAGCCTTGCGCGAAGAACTGGCGGGATAGGCAAGAATGCCGCTTAAGGACTGGCTGTTGGCGTTGTGCGTGGTCAGCCTGTGGGGGCTGAACTTCATCGCCGTCAAGGTGACGATGCAGACGGTTCCTCCCTTCTTGCTGACCGCCATCCGCTTCGCCCTGGTGGCCGTGGTGCTGGCTTGGGCCGCCAGCAACGTCCAGGTCAAGAAACTGGGCGACATCAACCCGCTGGCGCTGAACGGCTGGATGGCGGTCTGCGCCGCCCCCATGCTGGCGGTGCTGTCATTGGCCACCGAAACCGGCCATGCCGAGTTGCCGGCGCGCATGATGGCCGACTGGCGCCCGTGGGCCGGGCTGGCCTATACGGTCATCGGCTCGTCGCTGGTGGCTTACACACTGTGGTATGGTCTGTTGCGACGCCATCCCATGAACCGGGTGGTGCCGGTCACCCTGCTGGGACCGGTGGTCGCCGTGGCCGGGGGCGTGCTGATCCTGGGCGAGGCATTGACTTGGCAGAAACTGGTGGGCGGCGCCATCACCATCATCGGCGTGGCGGTGGTGCAATTCCTGGGCGGCAACCACCAGCCGCCGGCCGAACCGGAACCGGGTACATGATCAAGCGGATCGACCGTCCCTCGCCCAACCACGACCAACGACGCACCGACGCCGTCGATATGTTGGTGATCCATTACACCGGCATGCAAAGCGCCCAGGCCGCGCTGGACCGTCTGTGCGACCCGGCGGCCAAGGTCAGCGCCCATTACCTGATCGACGAGGGCGGGACCGTCTATTCCCTGGTGCACGACACTCGGCGCGCTTGGCACGCCGGGGTCGGCTCGTGGCGTGGACAGACAGACGTCAATTCGCACTCCATCGGCATCGAGCTGGTCAATCCCGGCCACGAATTCGGTTATCGGCCGTTTCCCGACGCCCAAATCGATTCCTTGATCGAGCTGGCGCAATCGCTGCTGATCCGCCACCCCATCCCCGCCCGCAACGTCGTCGGCCATTCCGACGTGGCGCCGACCCGCAAGACCGATCCCGGCGAGCTGTTTCCGTGGTTGCGCCTCAAATCCTATGGCATCGGGCTGTGGCCGTTCTCGGGCGAGGAAAAGCTGGATTGCCTGCCCCAGGAATCGCTACGCCGCCTGGCCCAGATCGGCTATGACATCACCGACCCGGTCGCCGCCATGATGGCCTTCCAGCGCCGCTTCCGTCCCAGCCTGATCAATGGCGGCAACGATGTCGAAACTGCTGGGCGCATCGAACGCCTGCTGGGCGCCATGCGCCCGGGCAGCGCCCCGGTGGTGTCCTATGAAGGTCATTTTTTGATCTGATTTTCCTATCAGTTTGATTTGACTGATAGGCCTTTTCCACTGTCGATTTGCCCCCATCTCTGTTGCGTGTCGGGCGCTTACGCGCCTTTCCATCACGCAGGAGTCAGAGATGAACAGCATCGTCAGGATTTCCGAAGACAAGCTGGCTTTCGACCATGACCGCGCTTTCAAGGTCCGCACCAAGGGCGTCAAGCTGCTGGGTCTTTGGGCCGCGGACGTCATGGGGTTGAAAGACGATGGCGCCCAGGCCTATGCCCGTGCCCTGGTGGCGGTGGACTTCGAAGACCCCGGCGACGACGACATCCTGGGCAAGCTGCAGGCCGATTTGGCTCCTTATGGCGTTGGTCGGGCCGAGTTGACCGACCGCCTGATCGCCTTTGTCGAACAGGCTTCGGCGGAATAAGGATACCAGGCCATGGACGCCTTGCTGTTCACCCCGTTGCTGGGCGTCCAGGCCTGGCTGTGGCTGATGTTCCTGGGCATCGTGGTGGTGCTGCTGGTCCTCGACCTGGGCGTTCTGCACCGCAAAGAGCACGAGATCGGCATCCGCGAAAGCCTGATCCTGTCGGCGGGCTACATCGCCGTCGCCTTGACCTTCGGCGCCTGGATCTGGCACAGCCGGGGGGCCGAGGACGGGCTGGCCTGGGTCACCGGCTACATGGTGGAAAAGACCTTGTCCTTGGACAACGTCTTCGTCATCTCGCTGATCTTCACCAGTCTTGCCGTTCCGCGGATCTACCAGCACCGGGTGCTGTTCTGGGGCATCTTGGGCGTCATCGTGCTGCGCGGTCTGATGATCGGCTTCGGCACGGCCCTGGTCAGTCAGTTTTCCTGGATCCTGTACCTGTTCGGCGCCTTCCTGGTGGTCACCGGCATCAAGATGCTGTTCGCCAAGGACAACCACGACGACCCCACCCAGGGGCCGGTGATGGCCTGGCTGCGCCGGGTTTTGCGGGTCACCCCCCAACTGCACGGCAACCGCTTCTTCATCCACGATGGCGGCGCGTGGCGGGCCACACCGCTGTTCCTGGCGCTTTGCATGGTGGAACTGGCCGATCTGGTGTTCGCCGTCGACAGCGTGCCGGCCATCTTCGCCATCAGCACCGATCCCTACATCGTCTACACCTCGAACATCTTCGCCGTGCTTGGCCTTCGCGCCCTGTATTTCGCCCTGGCCGCCATGGTGCATCGCTTCGCCTATCTGAAGCTGTCGCTGTCGCTGATCCTGGTGTTCATCGGGGGCAAGATCTTCTGGACCCATCTGGTGGGCAAGCCCGACCCCGCCGTCACCTTGGGCGTCACCTTCGCCCTGATCGCCGCCGGTGTCGGCCTGTCGCTGTGGCGGACCCGCCGCCAAGACGAGACGGCATGAACACCCGATCGCTGGCTTTGGCCCTGACCCGTCTTCGCCGCCTGGGAGGCGAGGACGGGCCGACCATCGGCCAGGCGGCCGAATCGTTTTCCGCCCTGGGTCGGCTGGCCCCGCTTCCCCTGCTGGCCGCCCTGGGCATGACCCCGTCCCCCGGATTGCCCCTTGGGGCCATTTGCGGGGGATTGATGGTCTGGCTGGCCCTGGCCGGGTTGCTGCAACGCCCGGTCACGGCCCTGCCCCAAGGCATGGCCCGCAGACGCATTCCCCCTGGCGTCTTGCGGGCCATGCTGCGGCAGATCGCGCCGCCTTTGCGCAAATTGGAAAAACTGGCCCGACCGCGATTGACGGCGGCGGCTTGGCCGACCTTGGCCTGGCTGGCCATCCTGGGACAGGGGGTTGTCATGGCCCTGCCCATTCCCTTGGGCAACTTCCTGCCCGGGGTGGCGGTGCTGGTGCTGTCCATCGCCGTCATCCGCGGCGACGGCCTGGGCGTGCTGCTGGGCTTGATGATATCCGCCCTTTCGCTGGCGGTGCTGGCCGGCCTGGGCTGGGGCCTTATGGCGGTTTTCTGATCAGACCTCGACGCGGGTCGGGCCGACCTCGTCGGTGCGGATGTCGATCCACCGCCCTCCCGACTGGAAGGCGACGCTGCCCTTGGTGCCGACCAGTTCGGCGGCGCCGGTGAAGATGGCCATGATGTCCATGCGCATCTGCTGGGGCAGCGGCTCGCCGGTGCGGATGATCAGGTCGAACAGCTTTTCCTCGCGCCGCACCAGACCATCCATTTGCAGCCGTCCCAGATTGGTCAGGCGGAAATCCAAAATGAAGCGCTGATCGTTGCCGGAACCGCCGGCCTGACGCTTTTGCTCGTCAGCGCTGGCGCCGCGCACAAAAAGCTGGACGGCGTCCACCACGCCCCCATGGACGAAGGGCATGGAATGCATCCGCCATTCGCCGCCGCCCACTACCCGCCCCGCATCGTCGGCCAGATCCGACAGGTCGGCCTTCAAGCGCTCGGCCAAGTCGCGGCGCCCGGCCTTTTCCAGCGCCTTGCTGGACGTCTCGCCCACCACACCTTTGCCGTCGCCGGTTTTCATCGCCCCGGTGAAGGCCACCATGGCGGCGGCCAGACGCGGGCTGGCGGTGGGTATGGCCCGCATCATGACATCCAGCGCCTGGGGATCGCTGCGCCCCAGGGTTTCCATGGCATCGGACAAGGCCGGCCAGCCCTGCGGAGTCAACCCCTCGGGACGCGGTGGCGGCGTATTGGCGGGAAGCACAGCGGGAAGCTGCGGCGCGCCCACCACTTCCAGACGCACCACGCTGCCGACGGCGACGTTTTCCGCCGTCGGCACCGCCAGCGTGCCGACGGCGGTGGACAGCAAGGCCTGCCCACCGGGCGGATGGGCGGTCACCGTGCCGGCCAGAACCGGCGCCGCACCGGCCGACGTCGACGACAGCGGGGGAACGGCCTGCGCCGGCATCTGCGGCAGGTTCGGCATCTGCGCCACGGGCCGTTGCTGCACCCCATGCTGCGCAGCATTGACCTGCCCCGGCAGGCTGCCGGGCTGACCGGCAAGAGCCTGGAACGGCGGCGTCTCGATGCCGGCGATGCGCACCGTCAACTGGGTCCCCGACGGCAGGTTGGCCGGCGGCATCTGTCCGGGTTGCGGCGGTGTGGCGAAACCCTGGAACGGGGTGTTCTGGGCTGGCCGCACCACGGTGGCGGTGATTCCCGCCGGCTGGAGCGCGGTCGCCGCCACCACGCCGGTGTGGACCATCGGGGCGGCGGCATTGGTGAACTGCGGCTGCGGCAAATTGGGCGCGGCCTGGGCGGCGGCGCTGCCCGGGGTCAGGGCCAGAGCGGCGGGATTAGGCGTCAAAGCTGCCGGCAGCGTCACCCCGGCCAGGGGGCGGCCGTTGACCGCCAGCATGTTCAACCCACCTTCGCCCACCTGCAGCAGAACCCGCGCCCCTTGCGGAATCGCCGGCAAGGTGGCGGGGGGCTGCACCTTCAGCTGCAGGGTCCCCTGCTCGGTCATCACCTCCAGCATGCCGCGCGACGACCGCGACAGCGCCACCACTTCCAGGGTGTCGCCTTGGGCCAGGGCCTGCAACGCCTTGGCGTCGCCCACCGCGTTGACCACCACCGGGGCGCCGCCGCTGGCGACGGTCAAGGTGGCGGCCGATGGCGGCAGGACCGTGGACATGGTTTACGTCCTCAGCAAACGCTCGACGATGGCTTCCACGTCGGCGGCGGCTTCGGAATTGGGGGACCGGATCAGAATGGGGGTCTGGTTGCGGATGGCCTCGCGCACTTTCAGATCGCGGCGGATGACACCGGCCAAGGGCGGGCTGATTTTCAGGAAGCCTTCGCAGGCCTTCAACAGGGTGTTGTAGATGCGTTCGCCTTCACGGGTCGAATTGGCCATGTTGACGACGATGCGCATGTCGGTGCCCGGCCGCTCCATGTGGGTGACCTTGATGAAGGCATAGGCGTCGGTCAACGAGGTCGGCTCGTCGGTGGTCACCACCAGGATGGTGCCGGCCTGCTGGGCGAAGTTGCGCGTGGTCTTTTCCACGCCGGCGCCCAGATCGACGATGACCTTGTCATAGGAATTGGACAACACCACCAGATCGTCGCCCAGCATCTGCAGGCGCGACAGCGGAATGTTGGCCAAGGTGCCGCTGCCCGAACGGCCGGCCAGGATGTCGAAACCGCCTTCGGTGAAGGGCACGCAGGCCTGGTTCAGGGTCATGCGGCCGGCGACCACGTTGCCCAGATCGGCCTTGGGCATCTGGCCCAGTTGGATGTCCACGTTGGCGAGACCCAGATCACCGTCGAACAGCAGGACCTTGCGTCCGGCCCGCGCCATGGCATGGGCCAAGGTGATGGAGAACCAGGTCTTGCCCACGCCGCCCTTGCCCGAGGCCACCGCCATGAGGTTGCGTCCCTTGGCGCGGGGCGTCGGCCGAGGCGCCAAAGAGGGGGTTTCGCTTGCCGTGGTCATGATACGGGTGCCTCGTCGGTCCAGAAGGTTTCGTCGTGTTGCGGTTCGGGTTCGGGAGCTTGGGGCAGCAGCAGCCGCGCCAGCGAGATGGCCGAAATGGGGGACAGGCCGCTGGCCACGTGCGGGCTGGCCGACACGTCGCACAGCGCCAGTTGCCCGGCCTCGGCCGCCGCCAACATCGATCCCAGCCGCCTTGTGGTGTCCAGGCGGGTGGTGAACAAACGGGTGGCGCCGACGGTGGCGAAGGCTTCGGCGATCTCGGCCGCCTCCAGCGGATCGCCGCCGGCCGCCATCACCAGCAACGGCTCCACGTCGGCGGCCTCGATCATTGTCTGCAGGTAATCCAGGTCCGATTGCTTGAACGGGTTCAGGCCGGGACTGTCGATCAGGATCAGATCATGCATGCCGGTGGCGTTTTCCACGGCCCGGCGCAGCGCGTCGGGGCCACGGGCCTTGACCAGTTCGATTTCCATGATGCGGGTGAAGGCGGCCAATTGTTCCACCGCGCCGGCCCGCATGTTGTCGCAGGTGATGATGCCCACCTGACGGCTACGCAGCACCGAACGCGCCGCCAGCTTGGCGGCGGCGATGGACTTGCCCGATCCGGGCGGCCCCACCAGCATGAAGGGACGCGGCGCCGAATGTTCGGGCAGCGGCGCGAAAGAGAACCCAGCCTCGAGCGCGGCGGCGCAGGCCAAGGTGGGGTCGCTGATTTCACTGGTCCGCGCCGCATTGACCAGACGTTCGGCCAGACGCGGCGGCAGGTTGTGCGGTTCCAGCGCCGCCTTGATGGTTTCGGCGGCGGAAGAGGCGCTGGATTCCTCCAGCAGTTCCGCCACCGCCATGTCGGCGTCGGCGGGTTCCAGCGCCGCGGTGATGCGTACCCCCTTGGAGCCTGCGGCGCGCTGGGTCGAAACGATGATCGCCTCGTCCCCCAGTTCGATGCGCACCAGTTCCATGGCCTCGGCCATGGTGGGGGCGGTGAAAGATTTGAGCCTCATGGCCTAGCCGCGCCCCCCATCAGATTTGCCCCAGCGTCTTGATTTTGGCCTTCGGGTGAATTTCCGCCTGGCTCATCACCACGGTGATGGGGCGGAAGCGTTCGATGATGGACCGCACATAGGGTCGCACCATGGGGCTGGTCAGCAGGACCGGCGTCTCGCCCTGCATGGCGAAGCGTTCGAAGGTCTGGCGCGTCTTGGTGATGAAGTCCTGCAACTGGGACGGCGACATGGACAACTGCTTTTCCTCGCCCTGGCCGACCAGGGCCTCGGCGAAGGCCTGTTCCCATTCCGGCGACAACGTGACCAGCGGGATGAAGCCCTGGTGTCCGGTATTGAGGTCGGAAATCTGCCGGGCCAACCGCGAGCGCACGTGTTCGGTGATCATGGTGACGTTGCGGGTGTGACCGCAGGCCTCGGCGATACCTTCCAAGATGGTGGACAGATCGCGGATGGAGACGCGCTCGTTCAGCAGGTTCTGCAGCACGCGTTGCAGCGCGCCGACGGTGATCTGCGCCGGGATCAGTTCGCCCACCAGCTTCTGGTGTTCCTTGTCCAACTCGTCCAACAGCTTCTGGGTCTCGGCGTGGGACAACAGTTCAGACATGTTGTCCTTGATCACCTCGGTCAGGTGGGTGGTGATCACGGTCGGCGGATCGACGACGGTATAGCCGCGGAACAGCGCTTCTTCACGATTGGTGGGGTCCACCCACATGGCCGGCAGGCCGAAAGTGGGCTCTTTGGTCTTTTCGCCGGGAAGCGTGATCTCGTCGCCGCGCGGATCCATGATCAGCAACTGGTTGGGCCGCAGGTCGCCACGCCCGGATTCCACTTCCTTGATGTAGATGACATAGGAATTGGCCGGCAGCTGCATGTTGTCCTGGATGCGCACCGACGGCATGACGAAGCCCACTTCGCCGGCCATGGCGCGACGCAAGCTTTTGATCTGGTCGGTCAGCTTGACGCCCTTGGGGTTGTTGATCAACTGCAGCAGGCCATAGCCCAATTCCAGACGCACCAGATCGATCCGCAGGGCGGTGGAAATGGGTTCTTCCGCCACCGGAGCGCTTTGCAAGGCCATTTCCTGGGCCTCGACCTCTTCGCGTTCGGCCTTGGCGCGCTGCGACTTATCCATGAAATAGGCGCCCGCCGCCATGCCGCCGCCCAACAGGGCGAAGGGCAGGAACGGCATGTTGGGAACCAAGGACAGCAGGAAGATCAGGCCGGCGGCGGTGCCCACCGCACGGGGATAGCCGCCCAACTGACCATACAGCGCCTTGTCGACGCTGTCTTGGACGCCGGCCTTGGTCACCAGCATGCCGGCGGCCACCGACACCAGCAACGCCGGGACCTGGCTGACCAGACCGTCGCCGGCGGTCAGCTTGGTGTAGACGTCGGCGGCCTGGGAAAAGGACAGGCCGTTCTGGGCCATGCCGATGATCATGCCGGCGATGACGTTGATGCCGGTGATCAACAGGCCGGCGATGGCATCGCCGCGAACGAATTTCGACGCGCCGTCCATGGCGCCGAAGAACTGGCTTTCCTGTTCCAGTTCGGAACGGCGTTTCTTGGCCTGGTCCTCGTCGATCAGGCCGGCGGACAGGTCGGCGTCGATGGCCATCTGCTTGCCGGGCATGCCGTCCAGGGTGAAGCGTGCCGCCACTTCGGCGATACGCCCCGAACCCTTGGTGATGACCACGAAGTTGACGATCACCAGGATGGCGAAAACGATGATGCCGATGACGAAATTGCCGCCCATGATGAATTCGGCGAAGGCGGCGATCACCTGACCCGCCCCTTCCAAACCTTCATGGCCGTGGCCCAGGATCAGACGGGTGGACGCCAGGTTCAGCGCCAGACGGATCAGCGTCGCCAACAGCAGGACGGTGGGGAACGAACTGAACTGCAATGGTTTCTCGATGAAAATCGAGACCATCAGGATCAGGACGGAAAAGGTCAGCGAGAAGGCCAGCCCCAGATCCAGCAGCCACGGCGGCATGGGCAGGATAAGGACGGCCAGGACGAAAACCACGCCGATGGCCAAAGCCACGTCGCCACGCCGGGCAGCTGTCGCCAGCCGCCCCCAAGCGGCGCGGGCTTCGCCCATGGCGGCCATGCCGCCGCCTTGTGCCGGTCCGTCAGCCATTGGTCACATCCATCCCATCAATAAGCCGGTTCGCCGCCGGCCGGGGGCGGCACCGCCACCCCTTCCTCGGAATATTGCTTCAACTTGTTGCGTAACGTCCGGATTGAGATGCCCAGGATGTTGGCGGCGTGGGTGCGGTTGCCCAGGCAATGGGAAAGCGTGTCGATGATCAGCTCGCGCTCGACCTCGGCCACCGTCTTGCCCACCAAGCCGTTGGTGGACGCGCCGACCACCGATTGGGCGGTCTGCGCCACCTGCGCCACCATGGGGTCCTGGACGCCGCCCATGGGGGCGCCGGTCAGCATGATGGCGTCGGGTCCGATCTCGTGGCCGGTGGCCAGCAGAACGGCGCGATGCATGGTGTTTTCCAGCTCGCGCACGTTGCCGCGCCAGCCATGGCGGACCAGCATCTGGCGGGCCTCGGCGGTCAGCGGCCGCGGCGGCACGCCGTTGACGTCGGCGTATTTGCGGGCGAAGTGTTCGGCCAGGATGGGGATGTCGAGCGGCCGTTCGCGCAAACTGGGCAGCGCCAGGTTGACCACGTTCAGGCGATAGAACAGATCTTCGCGAAAGCCGCCCTGGCGCACGTATTCTTCCAGGTTGCGGTTCGAGGTGGCGACGATGCGCACGTCCACCTTGACCGGCTGGTTGCCGCCGACGCGGTCGATTTCGCGTTCCTGGATGGCGCGCAGCAATTTCGCCTGCAGCCGGATGTCCATTTCCGAGATTTCGTCCAACAACAGCGTGCCGCCATTGGCTTCCTCGAACTTGCCGATGCGTCGGGCCACGGCGCCGGTGAAGGCGCCCTTTTCATGGCCGAACAACTCGCTTTCCAGCAGGTTTTCCGGGATGGCGGCACAGTTGACGGCGACGAAACGGCCCTTGGCGCGGGGCGACTTGTTGTGGATGAAACGCGCCATCAGTTCCTTGCCGGTGCCCGATTCGCCGGTAACCAGGATCGACGCGTGCGAGCCGGCCACCTGTTCGGCCAGCTTCATGGTCTGGGTCATGCGCGGGTCTTTGTAGACGATGGCATGGTTGTCGTCGGTGACGGCGGCCAGCACGGCGGCGATCAATTCGGCGTCGGGCGGCAGCGGGATGTATTCCTTGGCGCCGGCCTTGATGGCGCGAACGGCGGCCGAAGCGTCAGACGCGATGCCGCAGGCGATCACCGGCAAGGTGATGCGTTCGCTTTCCAGGCATTCGATCAGCCGGTGCACGTCGCGGCGCACGTCGACCATGACCAGGTCGGCGCCTTGACCGCGCAGGAATTCCAGCCCCTGGTCCACGTCCTCGGCAATACTGACCTTGGCGCCGCGCGCCATGGCGATCTGACTGGCGGCGCCGATCTGGCCGTCCATGGCGCCGATGATCAAAAGTCGCATGACCAGCCCCCCTTAGCCGCGGTCGGTCTTGATGATTTCGGTCATGGTCACGCCCAGACGGTCTTCCACCACCACCACCTCGCCACGGGCGACCAGGCGGTTGTTGACGTAGATGTCGATGGCTTCACCCACCTTGCGGTCCAGTTCCACCACCGCACCGCGTCCCAGCTTCAGCAACTGGTTGACCTGCATGTTGGCCTTGCCCAGCACGGCCGAAACCTGGACCGGGATGTCGTAGACGGCTTCCAGGTCGCGGGCCGAGCGCGGCCCTTCCACCAATTCCTGGGCGCGGCTGTCGCTTTCAGGATTGAAGTCGTTCAGTTCGAAATCGGCCATGTCCTACCCTCCGAAACCGGGATTCCCGGTCTATTCCCACGTAGCCCGTGCCGGGCCGCTCAAGCGCCGCTCGGGCTTGGCGCGTTTTCACATGCGTGAAACCGCGCTATTCCGCATCACTTTCCCGCCGGCGTTCCGGCGGCGCCAAGGCGTGTTCCACTGCGGCCTCGATATCCGCCATCAGCCGCGCCTGGTCCCGTTCGGCGCCGCCATCGGTCCATTCGACCCGGCAATCGCCCAAATCCAAACGGTCGTCGGCTTGCACCACCACACGACCTTCGAAACCACGGCCCTGGACCACCGCTTCCAATTGCTCGCGCACGCCGTCCACCAGGGGGGCGGCGACACGCACGATGATGCGCGGTTCGTCCAGAACGTGGCCGACCACTTCTTCCACCACCCGCGTCACTTCCTCGAAGGCATGGGCCTCGCAGGCGGCGGGCAGCATCTTCTTCAGGATCGACATGGCGACCCTTACTGCGGCCCGCGCGTTGGCGTCGTTGGCTTCTTCCTGCTGGCGGTGCACCTGTTCCATCTGCTGGGTCAGGGTGGACACCGCCACCGCCAAGGCCCGTTCGGTGGCGGCCGAGGCCTCGGCCATGCCGGCCTCGTGGCCTTCGGCATAGGCCGCCTCACGCGTCAGCAGCAATTCTTCTTCCGAGAACATGGGCGGCGGCGGTTCCGGCTCGGGCTCGGGCTCGGCCTCGACGTCGACCGCCTCGGGCGCCGGCTTCTCGGGGTGCGGGCGGTCGAAATCCAGGTCGAACATGTATTTGCGTTCGGCCATGGCTTAGTACACCAGCTCGTCTTCTTCGCGGCCTTCGGAAATGACCAGCTGACCGGACGCCGCCAGTTCCTTGGCCATGACCACGATAAGCGCCTGGGCCTGGTCCACGTCGCGCAGACGGACAGGGCCCTGGGCTTCCATGTCTTCGCGCAGCATCTTGCCGGCACGTTCGGACATGTTCTTGAAGAACAGGTCCTTGATGGCGTCGCTGGCCCCCTTGAGCGCCAGGGCCAGCTTGTCCTTTTCCACCTGACGCAGCAGGGTCTGGACACCGGCGGCGTCCAGGCGCACCAGATCCTCGAAGGTGAACATCAGCGCCTTGATCTTTTCCGCCGATTCGCGGTTGCGCTCTTCCAGCGCCGACATGAAGCGGTTTTCGGCGTTGCGGTCCAGATTGTTGAAGATGTCCGCCATCATTTCGTGGGCGTCGCGGCGCTGGGTGCGGGCAAGGTTGGTCATGAACTCGGTGCGCAGGGTCTTTTCCACGCCGTCCAGCACTTCCTTTTGCACCGCTTCCATGCGCAGCATGCGCATCACCACTTCCATGGCGAAGTTTTCCGGCAGGATCGACAGCACGCGGGCCGCGTGGTCGGGCTTGATCTTGGCGATGACCACGGCGACGGTCTGCGGGTATTCGTTCTTCAGGTAATTGGCCAGGACCTGTTCGTTGACGTTGCCCAGCTTGTCCCACATGGTGCGGCCGGCGGGGCCGCGGATTTCTTCCAGGATCTGCTGCACGCGATCTTTCGGCAGCGACTTCATCAGCAGGCGTTCAGTGGTGTCCACCGAACCCACCAGCGAACCGGTGGACGACAGCTGGTCGGCGAATTCCACGAACAGGCGTTCGACGATGGAAGCCGACACCGTGCCCAAGGACGCCATCACCTGGGACAGTTCCTTGATCTCGTCGTCGCCCATCATCGAGAACAGCTTGACCGAGTGTTCCTCGCCCAAGGACAGCATCATGATGCCGGCTTTCTGCGGACCGGTCAGCGAGCGGTAATCCTCTTTCACGCGGGCCATGGCGGGGCGCTCCTAAACGGCTCAGGCTTCCTGGTAAAGCCAGTTGCGGATGATGGACAAAGCCTCTTCCGGATGCTTGTCGACGATTTCGCCGATCTTGCGGATAGACGACGCCTTGACGCGGCCTTCCACCTTGTCGATGTCGATCAGTTCGTCGGCGATCACTTCTTCCTCGCCGCCCAGTGCGGGGGCGGGCATGGCCGGGGCGCCCGGTCCGGCCAGCTGCGGCACGCCGGAACCGTCGGCGGTCAGCAGGCGACGGCCGTCGGGGCCGACCTGACCCTGCATGCTTTCGATGGCGCGGCCGATGAGCGGACGCAGCACCAACAGCAGGAACAAGATGGCGACGATGGACAGGCCCAGGTTGGACGCGATCTTTTCCACGAAGTCGCGGCGCATGCCGAAGATGAACTCGCCCGGTTCCTCGGCGGCGTATTGTTCCTCGCCGCCGGCGAACTGCATGGACACCACCTTGACCTGATCCTGGCGGGTGCGGTCGAAGCCGATGGAGTTGCGCACCAGTTCTTCCAGCTTGGCCAGTTCTTCCGGGGTGCGGTCGCGATAGGTCTTCTTGCCGTCGGCACCCACGTCATAGACGCCGTCCACCAGCACGGCGGCGGTGATGCGGCGGATCTCGCCCATCTCGCGCACCGTGTTCTTGACCTTCTTGGAAATCTCGTAATTGGTGGTTTCCTGGGTCTTGCCCGACTTGGACGACGACCGGTTGGACGAATTCGAGCTGGCGTTGGGGTCGGGCAAGTTGTTGGTGACCGACACGTTGGGCGGCTCGCCGTCGCTGCTTTCCTCGTTCTCGTTGACGGTGACCTGGCTGCGCACCACCTGACTTTCCGGGTCATAGGTCTCTTCGGTGGTGACCGCGCGCGACATGTCCATTTCCACCGAGACTTCGGCGCGGACGCGCCCCGCGCCGAGCGAGCGTTCCAGCATGCCTTCGATGGTCCGGGCCAAGCGGCCCTCGGTGTTCATCTTCAGGCTTTCGGCGTTTTCGGCGGCCTGTTCCTGGTCGTTGTCATAGCCCTTGGCCAGCAGCGTCCCCTTGTCGTCGACGATGGAGATGCGGTTGGGCTTCATCTTGGGCACGGCGGCGGCGATCAGGTGCTGGATCGCGGTCACCTGACCCTTGTCCAGACGCGCCGCCCCTTGCATCTTCAGGATCACCGAAGCGCTGGGTTCGTTGGCTTCGCGGGCGAAAGCCTCGCGCTTGGGCAGCACCAGATGGACGCGGGCCACCTTGACCTTGTCGATGGAACGGATGGTGCGGCTCAGCTCGCCTTCCAGGGCGCGGACGTAATTGATGTTTTGCTGGAAACTGGTGGACGACAAAGCGTCTTGCTTGTCGAATAGCTCATAGCCGGCGACGCGGCCCACCGCCGGCATGGCCTGTTCGGCCATGCGCACGCGCAGTTCGTTCTTCCTGTCCTTGGGCACCCAGATTTCAGCGCCGTCCTTGCGGACTTCGAAGGGGACCTTGTCGGCGGCCAGCTTTTCGACGATGGCCTTGGAATCGCCCATCTCCAGCTCGCCGTACAGCAATTCCATCTGCGGCGCGGCGACCCGGCTCATCAGATAGATGAAGAACCCCAGGATCGACACGCCGACACCGGCGATCGCCGCCAGGCGCATGGGGCCAAGGCCACGCATCATCTGCATAAAGGCGTTCACGTCGACGTCATCCCAACCGGCCAACAGGGCGGGCACATTGCCCAACTTTGGCAAGGTAATACCGCAAGCTTTTAAGGATGGTTAATACCCGGCAATCTTTGCCGAGTGCGTGATTTTGCGCGAAGCGCGACCCAAACAAAAAAAGACCGGCCCCCGTTCTGGGGACCGGTCGTCTTAGTTTGCGCGGTTGAACTTAACGCTTGATGCGGACCAGTTCGTCCAGCATTTCGTCGGCGGTGGTGATGATCTTGGCGGCGGCCGAATAGGCGCGCTGGGTGACGATCATGGTGGTGAACTCTTCACCGATGTCGACGGTGGACGCTTCCAGCGACGAGGCGTTGACCTGGCCGGCGCCGGCGGAACCGGCGGTGCGCAAGGTCGGCTCGCCCGAATAGTCGGTGGCGATGAAGACGTTGCCCGACAGGCTTTGCATGCCGTTGGGGTTGACGAAGGTGGCCACCGGAACCTGGAACACCGGGCGGGTGACGCCGTTGTCGAACAACGCGGTGACGACGCCGTCGGAGCCGATGGAGACGCCGGCGAAGTTGCCGAACTTGGCGCCGTTCTGGCTCCAGTACGACAGCTGGTAGTCACCGTCCAGCTGGGTCATGCCGTCGCGGATGTCCAGGTTGCCCAGGAAGAAGCCGATGGAGTCCGAGCCCGTCATGTCGTTGGAACCGTTGGCCCAGTCGATGTCCATGTAGGCGACGTTGATTTCCTTCGGCGTGCCGTCACCGTTGAACTCGATGGCGTCTTCCGCGACGCTGCCCGAGATGTTGACCGCGCTGACGGTGAAACCGTTGGTCGCCGCGGGATCCTGCCCCTGCAGGGTCGCCGGGTTGCCGTTGGCCAGGTCGAAGCTGTTCAGCCCGCCGACGGTGATGTCCCGTGTCGAGTTGCGTTGACGGAAGATCAGCGAATTGGTGCCGGCGACGCGTTCACTATAGGCGATGCCGTCGGTGGTCTTGCCGGTGGCCACCGTGCCGACACCGACCGCGCCCGACGCCAGGTCGCGCCAAGTGAGAAACTCGTTGGTGCCGGCGATGTCGAAGTGCATGGCGTCTTCGGAATAAATGTGCACCCGGGTGCCGTTGGCGACCGCCTTCAATCCCAACGAGGTGAACGAGTTGGTGCCGTTCAGGGCCGCGGCTGTGTCCTCGGCGTTCAGACCGTCCAGGGGGAAGGTGGGACCTGCGTTGAAATTGGTGGTGGTGCCATCGACGGTGATGTTCAGGGTCGAACCGGCAGTGACACCGGCGCCCACATCGACATAGACCGAGTTGTATTCCATTTGGAAGGCCGTGTTGATGTCGCCGGCCAAGCTGTCGACGAAGGTGCCGGTGCTGCTGGCGGCCGACGAATCGGTGTGGAACACGTTCGAGGTGATGCCGTCGGTGCCTGCATTGGTCAGGAACGAATAGGTGGTGCCGTTGACGGCCATGGTCATGGTCCCCGCCGTCGTCGGGGTGCCGGTGAAGTCCAGGCGGCCCATGGCGCCGTAAACCGTGTCGGCGTCCTTCTTCAGGGTCAACGACTTGGCGCCCAGCGGCGGAATGGCTTCCAGGTCCCAGCGGTTCTGCGCCACCTTGGACCAGCTGAACTGCACGGTGGCGTCGCCGCCCAAGCTGTCGTAGATGGTCACCGGCTGCTTGTAGATCTTGCCGACATCGGCGCCGTTGGGCAGGTTGGCGCCCATGCGCAGGTTGCGGGTCTGCGACGCGGTGCCGCCGATGTTGTTCATGTTGATGGGCTGCAGGTGGTCGGCCGACACGATGTTGTCGTTGATGTAGACGGTGTCGCCGGCGCTGTCCTTGTAGGCCTTCATGTAAATGTCGTCACCGACCGAGACGGTGGACGCCTGGGTCGAGTTGTCCCAGCCCATCAGCGGCCAGCCCTGCATGTACCAGCCTGAGACGTTCTGCAGATAGCCTTCGCTGTCCACCTTGAACGAACCGGCGCGGGTATAGGCGAACATGTCGCCGTCCTGGGGGTTGGCCGCTTCGTTGACGATGAAGAAGCCCTGGCCCGACATGGCCACGTCGGTGGACGAGTTGGTGGCCTGCAACAGACCCTGGACGTCGACGCCGGTGCGCGGCTTGGACTGCACGCCGCCGGGCGAGTAGTTGGTCAACGACACCTGCTTGGTGACCAGGGTCGAGAAGTTCACCTTCGACCCCTTGTAACCGATGGTGTTGACGTTCGAGATGTTGTCCGAGATGGCTCCCATGGCCGACGATTGTGCCGCCAGACCGGAAACGCCAGAGAAAAGAGCGCCGTACAAGCTCATGATATCCTCCTAAATACTTCCGATCCGGCCTTAGTTGGCGGCCGAGCTGGCTGTTTTTTCACGCACGGTCAACACGTCTTCGACCTTCGAGACGACCTTGCCCATGGCAATCAATGTTTCGGTGGAATCGGCGGCCACGTCGGTGACCCGGCCGTAAACTGTGGAACCGACCTGGATCGCTTCGCCTTCGCCGTTGGTGGCGGCGATTTCGATCTTGTAGGCCCCGTCTTCGACCACGTTGCCGCTGCTGTCTCGGCCGTCCCATTCCACTTCATGACGGCCCGCGGTGGTCTGGGCCGGCAGGTTGGCGACCAGCTTGCCCGAGGCGTCCTTGATGGTGACGGTGATCGACTTGGCTTCTTCCGGCAGGGTGTAGCTGAACGACGCCTTGCCGTCCTGCAACGGCAGCATGGTGCCGCCCACCTCAATGGTGTGGCCGATATAGGCGATGGCCTGGGCCTTGGTGTTGGTCTGGGTGACCGAGATCAGGTTTTCCAGGTTCTTGTTGGACGCGATCTGCTGTTCGACCGCCGAGAACTGCACCAGCTGGTTGGTGAACTCGGTCGAGTCCATGGGCGACAGCGGATCCTGGTTCTTCAACTGGACGGTCAGCATGGTCAGGAAGGTGTCGAAATTCTCGGCCAGCTTGGTGCCGCTGACGGCCGATCCGGTGGACGACGATCCGGTGTTTTCGATGCCGGTGATGGACATGGGGCTTCTCCTTACACCTGGATGTCGACGCCGGCGCGGCCACCGCCCAGACGGGCCTGGGCCTGGGCGGCCATGCCGGCAGACGTGGCGTCGATGCCGTTGGCGGCGCTCAAGACCGAGCGACGGCGGCGGGTGCCGGTGCCCTGGTCCTGGGCGTTCTGGCTTTGGCCTTCACCGCGCAGGTTGAAGGTCAGCGAACCCGCGTCGGTCTTGAAACCGGCATCGGACAAGGCCTTTTCCAGGGTGCGCGAGTCGTTCTTCAGCATGGCCAGGGTGTCCTTGTTGTCGGCGGTGACCACGCCCGACACCGAACCGTCCTTGGCCACGTCCAGCTTGACCTCGATCGAGCCCAGCTCGACCGGCTTCAGCTGCACCTTGATGGTGTCGCCGTTGGCGCCGGACTTGGCGATCTGGACCTTGACCTGATCCATGATTTCCTTGGCCTGCGGCATCTGCTGCGGACGCGGCGCCTGGGCGGCCTGGGCCTGGGCGGTCTTGGACGCGGCTTGCGTTCCGCTGGCACCGTTCAATCCGGCCACCGCCTGGGTCTGGTTGCCCGAACCCGAGGACGCGGCCTGCGGCTGGCTGGCGCCTTCCGCTTGCGCTGCGGCCAAGGCGGCCACCATGGGACGAACATCCATGGCCTTGTTCAGAGCCGATGGGTCCTGGGCGGTGGCACCCGGCTGCGCCGCCTGGGCGGCGTTGGCCTGACCGGGGGTGGCGGACTGGGTGGTGGGCTGGGTGGTCAAGGTCATGTCCATGCCGTCCACGTCCTGGGCCTGCACCGCTTCGGGGGCGATGGCGGTTTGCAGGGGGCGCGGCGCCTCGGAAACCTTGACCTGGACGTTCAGCTTGGCGCCGGTATCGTCCAGATTGGCGGCCAGATCGTCGGCTTGGGCTTGCGCGGCGGCATTGTGCTCGCCTTGCTGGGCACCCTTGGCCTTGGCGACCTGCTGGGTGGCGGCGGGATCGAAGTTCACCACCTCGCCTGCGTCGTCGCCGACATCGGTCGGCTGGACGTCGCCGCCCTTGTTCTGCTGGCCTTTGTTGCCCTGGGCAATATTTTCCGGATCGGTGGCGGCGACCACTTCGGCGACCTTGGCTTCACCAGCGTCGACGGTGGTCTGGGCGACTTGCTGTTCGACGGGAACCACGGCGGCGACGGCTTCGATCTGGGGGGCCGTGGCCTCCTGAACCACCTGAGCGGTCTCGTTGTCCGGCTTGGCCACCTTCTTCTCGGCCTTGGGGGCGGCCGCATCCTGCTGGGCGCCGTCATCCTGGGACGCGGCGGCGTCATCCTTGGGCTTGGCCTTGGCTTCCGGCTCGGCGACCTGCTCGGTCTCGCGGCCGTCATCGGCCTGCGCCTTGCGCTCCGGGGCCTTGGATTCGGCACGCTTGGGCTTTTCCGCCGGCTTTTCCGCCTGCTTGGTTTCGTCAACCTGACGGTCGAACACCTTCTTCAGCGCCTGCTCGGCGGACGGAGCCGCATTGGCACCCGCGGCGACCTGGGTTCCGGCCTGATTGAGGGCGGCCAAAAACTGGTCGGCAGTGGTCGAGCCGCCCTTGTTGTTCGTCCCATTCGCGCTGGACTGGTCGAAAACCCGCTGATTGATGGAATAGACCGTCGTCATGATCCGGTTCCCCGTGATGAAGCATTAAGCCGCATTCATCATTGCAGGGACCGTGCCAGTCGTTTGATTTGTTATAAAACAACGGCTTATCTGCTTCAGGATGGCCCCGAACAGGCCCGGGCCGGGAAGATTCTGCCGGGTGCCCTGGTAAAGCCTGCCGGTTTCGTGCCGACCACGGCCTTAGTCGCTGTCGTCGTCGCCGTCACGGGCCAGCCCCATCACCCCCACCCCCATGCCGACGCTGCCGAAGGTGACGAACAGACCGAAGAAGAACAGGATCAGCACCGCGCCGGTGTGGTTGGATTCCTTGGCCAGGGTCCAGATGTTACCCATGTTGGTGACCAGCACCATGACGCCGAACGTGGCGCCGGCGACCAGCCCATACAGCAGATGGGTGGCCAGGAACTTCAGCGCTTCTTTTTCCTTGAGGTTCAGCGACATCGAACCCTCCGCGGGAAAATGCCCGAAACGACTATAACCATTCCCGCAACAGGGCCACCAGCGGGATGTCCGCAGGGGGCATGGGCACCGACGACAGGGCCGAAGCACGCACCCAGCGCAGGCTTTGCCCTTCCAAAGGCTGCGGTTCCCCCTTCCACTGGCGGATGGCGTAAAGCGGCATCAACAGATGGAAGGTGTCGTAGTCATGGCTGGCGAAGGCGATGGGGGCCAGGCAGCTTTCGCCGACGTCGACGCCCAGTTCCTCGGCCAGTTCGCGGACCAGGGCGGCTTCGGGGGTTTCACCCGCATGGACCTTGCCGCCGGGAAACTCCCACAGCCCCGACATGCTTTTGCCCGGCGGCCGGCTGGCCATCAGCACCCGCCCGTCGGCATCGATCAAGGCGGCGGCGGCGACCAGCAGCATGGGCCGCGCCCGATGGATCTTGCGCCAAGCTTCGCCGCACAGGGAAAAGCGCGGCGAGTCCACCACCGCGTCGCGGGCCGGCATGGGACATTGATGACGGCCGTCGGCGACCAAGCCGGCTTTTTCCAGCACCCGCATGGAGGCGACGTTGTCGGGATGAACCGCCGCCCACACCGACGCGAAGCCCAAATCGTCGAACATATGGCGCAGCAGGCGGCGCAACGCTTCGGTCATCAGGCCCTGGCCCCAATAGGGCCGGCCCAGCCAATAGCCCAGTTCCGGGCTTTCCCCCGTGTCCAGGCCAAAGCCGATGACGCCCACCAGGGTGCCGTCCACCACCTGTTCCAGACCCAAGGCCACGCCTTGGCCAGCCTGGCGCCGCTGATCCTGGATCTTGATGAAGTCCAGGGCGTCGGACAAAGCATAGGGGTGCGGGATGTTGGCGGTGAAGCGCACCATCTCGGCATCGTTGGCCAGGGCGGCCAGAGCAGGGGCGTCGGCGTCCACCAGTGGGCGCAGGCGCAGGCGGGCACTCAGCAGCACCGCCCCGCGCCAGACGCTGGCCGCCGACCAGCAGCCGACGTCGCCGCTCACGTGCGATACGACCCGTTGATGTCGATATAGGCGTGGGTCAAGTCGCAGGTCCACACGGTGGCGCGCCCCTTGCCGACCCCCACATCGGTCTCGATGACGATGTTTTGGCCTTTCATGTGGGCGGTCACCGGGGCTTCGTCATAGCCGGGCACCACTTCGCCGTCCTTGGCCACCTGCACACCGCCGATGGCGATGGAAAGCCGGTCGCGGTCGGCCTTTTCCCCCGCCTTGCCCACCGCCATGACGACGCGGCCCCAATTGGCGTCCTCGCCGGCGATGGCGGTCTTGACCAAGGGCGAGTTGGCGATGGCCAGCGCGATGCGCTTGGCCGCCTTGTTGCCGGCGGCGCCGGTGACGGTGACTTCCACGAACTTGGTGGCGCCCTCGCCATCCTTGACCACCTGATGGGACAGGTCCAACAGCAGGTCGAACAGCTTGGCCTTGAAATCCTTCAGCCGCTTGTCGGACGCGTCCTTGATGGCGGCGTGCTTGACCTTGTTGGTGGCGAACAACAGCAGGGTGTCCGAGGTCGAGGTGTCGCTGTCCACGGTGATGGAATTGAACGAGCGGTCGGCGCCCTTCTTCAGCAATTCCTGCAACACGTCGTGCGGCAGGCTGGCGTCGGTGAAGACGAAGGACAGCATGGTGGCCATGTCAGGGGCGATCATGCCCGCCCCCTTGGCGATGCCGTTGATGGTGACGGTCTGACCGTCGATCACCGCCGTACGCGTCGCCCCCTTGGGGAAGGTGTCGGTGGTCATGATCGCCTTGGCGGCTTCCTGCCAGAAATCGGCCTTCAGCTTGGCCTTGGCCACCGGCAGGTTTTCAGTGATGCGTTCGTCGGGCAGCACCACCCCGATGGTGCCGGTGGAGGCGACGAAGACTTCCGACTTCTTGCAGCCGAATTCCTGGGCGGCGGCGGCCACGGTGCGTTCCACCGAGGCTTCGCCGGCGGCGCCGGTAAAGGCGTTGGCATTGCCGGAATTGACCACCAGCAGCCGGGCCGAGCCCTTGGCCGAGGCCGTCTTGCACCAATCCACCGGCGCCGAACAGGTCAACGAACGGGTATAGACACCGGCGACCGTGGTGCCCCCGTCCATTTCCGCCAACAGCAGATCGGTGCGGCCCTTGTAACGGATGGCGCATTCATGGGTGGCCAGACGGACGCCGGCCAGGACCGGCATCGCCGGAAAGGCGGCGGGGGCGAGCGGCGAAACATTGGCGGACATGAAGGCGACTCCTTGATCGAACAGAAAAACAGGCTGGCGACAGGGTGACCCGTCGCCAGCCGGCTTGTAAAATGAAATTACTTGGCGTCGATGGCCTTGCCGTCACGGTCGTACAGCTTGACCTTGGCCTTGGAACGGATGTCGGTCACCAGCTTCTGGGCCATCTTTCCGGCCAGTTCCTCGCGGATGGCGGGGGTGGCCTGCTCCAGGGTCGGCGGCGTGGCGGCGCGACGGTCTTCCAGCTTGATGACGTGCCAGCCGAACTGGCTTTGCACCGGGGCGTCGGACAGGTCGCCGGCCTTCATGGCGAAAGCGGCGGCCGAGAATTGCGGCACCATCTCGCCTTCGGTGAAGTAACCCAGGTCGCCGCCGTTCTGCTTGGCCGACGGGTCCTTGGACTTGGACTTGGCGGTCTCGGCGAAATCGGCGCCCTTCTTCAGTTCGGCGATCACCGCCTTGGCCTGGTCCTCGGTCTCCAGCAGGATGTGGCGGGCGCGCACTTCATCCTGGGGCTTGGTGTTGGCCAGATATCCGTCATAGGCGGCCTTGACGGCGGCCGGCGTGATCTCGGCCTTCAGATGCTTGTTCATCCACATCTTGACCAGCACCTGCTGGTACAGCTGCTTGACCTCGGGGTCCTTTTCCAGACCTTCCTTCTTGGCCTGTTCGGCGATCAGCATGTTGTTGACCACCATGTCCTGCAGCGCCTCGTACGGGGCCTGGGCGGCCATCTGCGGCGGCAGCGAACGCTGATAGGTCGCCAGATCGGATTCCATGATCTTGGTGCCGTTGACTTCGGCCACCACCGGGTTCTTGTCGGCGGCGTGAGCGGGGGCAACCGCGACGGCCAGCGCCAAGGCGGCGGGAGCGGCGAAAAATGCGGCAAATGACATCTTCATGCAGTGGCGTCCTTAGCGACAGGCGAAAGCGGGCCCAATGCCCGAAATGCGGTTGAAGCACAACCCAGGCGGCTGCACAAGAGGGCGCTTTTGCCGGGACACGGTTGCTGACCACACCGCAAACTAATGCTATATATTCCGTGACCGATCATCAAAGGCCGAACATGGAACCCCCCGTCGCCAGCATCCGCTCCATCGCGCTGCGCATGGCCTTGGGCTATGCGGCTTTCGGCGTGTTGTGGATTCTGGGATCCGACCGGTTGGCCAGCAGCCTGTTTCGTGACCCCGCCACCCTGGCGGCGGCGCAAAGCTGGAAGGGATTGTTCTTCGTCTTCCTGTCGGCGGCTTTGATCTTCGTCATGGGCACGCTGTTCGTGCGCGCCCTGGCCCGTTCGGAACGGCGCTACCGCGCCTTGTTTGACGACAGTCCCGAGGCCTTGCTGATCTACGACATGGACAGCCTGACCATCGTCGCCGCCAACACCTCGGCCGGGCGCCTGCTGGGCCGCGACGCCAGCGCCTTGGCCGACCGCCGGCTGGTCGAGTTCATGACCCAGCCCACCGCCCAGGCCATGGACCGTGAATTGCCGCGTCTGCGCGACCTGGCCCATCACAGCGTCAGTTGGCAACTGCGTCACCAGGACGGCCGCACCCTGGACGTTTCTGTCCATGGGCAGACCCATCCCGAACATGGCCACCGCCTGTGTCAATCCCTGCTGATCGACATCACCGCCCGGCTAAGGGCGGAAACAGAATTGCTGCGCACCTTGGACGAACTGGCCAGCACCAATGAACGCATGCGTGAACTGGGACACGCCCTGTCGCACGACCTGCAGGAACCGTTGCGTCAGGTGGCCAGTTTCGTGCAGTTGCTGGAACGGCGCTACGCCGACAGCCTGGATGCCGAGGCCACCCAGTTCATCGGCTATGCGGTGGAAGGGGTCGAACGGCTGAAGGGGCTGATCGCCGACGTGGAAAACTTCACCCGCCAGGGCGTGGTGCAAGAACAATGGGTCGAGGTGGGCGGCGTGGTCAACGCCGTGCTGGACGACCTGTCCGCCGCCATCACCGCCGCCAATGCCCGGGTGGTGGTCGCCCCCATGCCGAAAATCCGCGTCGACCCCAAACGCCTGGCCGTGGTCTTCCATATTCTGCTGAACAACGCGGTCAAGTTCCGCCGTGCCGAAATCCCGTGCGAAATCACCGTCGAGGCCCGTTCCGACGAACACAATTGGTGGTTCAGCGTCCAAGACAACGGCATCGGCATTCCGCCGGAATTCCACGCCTCGGTGTTCAGCCTGTTCCACCGCCTGCACACCCGCGACCGCTTCCCCGGCAACGGTACCGGGCTGGCCCTGGCCCGCAAGCTGGTGGAATCGTGGTCGGGCCGCATTTGGGTGGAAACCTCGCCCCAAGGCGGCGCCACCGTCACCTTCACCCTGCCCGCCAACAACATCTAAGGGGCGCCCGTCATTGACAGATGCCCCCATGGGCTCTATCTGTTTGGCCGTCGCATCAGGCCCCGCGCCCCAGGTCTTCTGTTGAATTCGCCATCCTTTTGACTTTTCCAGAGGTTTGCCCATGTTCGGCGCCATCGCCCGGCGGCTTTTCGGTACCGCCAACGAACGTATCGTCAAAGGCCTGAAAAAAGACGTCGAGGCGATCAACGCGCTTGAAGCCGCCATGATCCCGCTGTCCGACGACGAATTGCGGGGCAAGACCGAGGAATTCCGCGCCCGTCTGGCCGACGGCATCGACCTGGACGACCTGATGGTCGAAGCCTTCGCCGTGGTCCGCGAAGCCGCCAAGCGCGTGCTGGGGCAGCGCCATTTCGACGTCCAGCTGATGGGCGGCATGGTGCTGCACAAGGGCAAGATCGCCGAAATGCGCACCGGTGAAGGCAAGACCCTGGTCGCCACCCTGCCCGTCTACCTGAACGCCCTGACCGGCGCCGGCGTGCACGTGGTCACCGTCAACGACTATCTGGCCATGCGCGACGCCGAATGGATGGGCCGCGTCTACCGCTTCCTGGGTCTGACGGTGGGCATCATCCATCACGGCCTGGACGACGACCAGCGCCGCACGGCTTACGCCTGCGATGTCACCTATGGCACCAACAACGAATTGGGCTTCGACTATCTGCGCGACAACATGAAGTTCCGACTGGAAGAAATGGTCCACCGGCCCTTCAACTACGCCATCGTCGACGAAGTGGACTCGATCCTGATCGACGAAGCGCGCACGCCCTTGATCATTTCCGGTCCCACCGAGGACAATTCCGAGCTTTACCGTCTGGTCGACCGCATCATCCCCATGCTGGTGGAAGGCGATTTCGAAAAGGACGAAAAGGCCCGCGCCGTCACCCTGACCGAACAGGGCACCGAACATACCGAGGCGCTGTTGGCCGAGGCCGGCCTGATGAAGGAAGGCGCCAACCTGTACGACGTGGCCAATGTCAGCCTGGTCCACCACGTCAACCAGGCTTTGCGCGCCCACAAGCTGTTCACCAAGGACGTGGACTACATCGTCAAGTCGGACAAGGTCGTCATCATCGACGAGTTCACCGGCCGCATGATGGAAGGACGCCGCTATTCCGAAGGCCTGCACCAAGCCCTGGAAGCCAAGGAAGGCGTCACCATCCAAAACGAGAACCAGACGCTGGCCTCGATCACCTTCCAGAACCTGTTCCGTCTGTATCCCAAGCTGTCGGGCATGACCGGCACCGCCCTGACCGAAGCCGGCGAATTCCAGGAAATCTACAACCTGGAAGTGGTCGACATGCCGACCAACCGTCCGGTCAGCCGCATCGACGCCGACGACGAGGTCTATCGCACGGCGGCCGAGAAGTTCGAGGCCATCGTCACCCTGATCCAGGAATGCCAGGGGCGCGGCCAGCCGGTTCTGGTGGGCACCACCAGCATCGAAAAGTCGGAACTGCTGTCCGAACTCTTGAAGAAGAAGAAGATCACCCATCAGGTGCTGAACGCCCGCTATCACGAGCAGGAAGCCTATATCGTGGCCCAGGCCGGCGTGCCGGGCGCGGTGACCATCGCCACCAACATGGCCGGCCGCGGCACCGACATCCAGCTGGGCGGCAACCTGGACATGCGGGTCCGCCTGGAACTGGCCGACATCACCGACGAAGCGGAAAAGGCCAAGCGCACGGCCGACATCGCCGCCGAGATCGAAACCCTGAAGGCCAAGGCCATGGACGCCGGCGGTCTTTACGTGGTCGGCACCGAACGCCACGAAAGCCGTCGTATCGACAACCAGCTGCGCGGCCGTTCGGGCCGTCAGGGCGATCCCGGCGCGTCCAAGTTCTTCCTGTCGCTGGAAGACGACCTGATGCGCATCTTCGGGTCCGAACGCATGGACGGCATGCTGCGCAAGCTGGGTCTGAAGGACGGCGAAGCCATCATCCACCCCTGGATCAACAAGGCCCTGGAAAAGGCCCAGCAGAAGGTGGAAGCGCGCAATTTCGACGTCCGCAAGAACCTGTTGAAGTTCGACGACGTCATGAACGACCAGCGCAAGGTCATCTATGAACAGCGCAAGGAACTGATGCAGGCCGAGGACGTCGCCGACGACGTCGCCGCCATGCGTCACGAAGTGATCGGCGAAATGGTCGCCCGCGCCATTCCCGAACGCGCCTATGCCGAGGAATGGAACACCGCGCTGTTGCATGAAGAAGTGCTGCGCGTGTTCAACCTGGACCTGCCCATCGCCGATTGGGCCAAGGAAGAAGGCATCGCCGACCAGGAAATCCGCCACCGCGTCACCGATACGGTCGACCGCAAGATGGCGTCGAAGGCCGCCGAATACGGCCCCGAGATCATGCGCATGGTGGAAAAAAGCCTGTTGCTGCAGATCCTGGATCAGGCGTGGAAGGAACATCTGCTGCAGTTGGACCATCTGCGTCAGGGCATCGGTCTGCGCGCCTATGGCCAGCGTGATCCGCTGAACGAATACAAGCGCGAAGCCTTCAACCTGTTCGAACAGATGCTGGACGACCTGCGCGAACGGGTGACCAGCGTGCTGGCCCATGTGGAACTGCGCGTCGGCCCGTCCGAGGAAGAAGTCAGCCAAAGCCTGACCCCCAAGCAGCAGGAAATGCACGAAAGCCGGCAGGACCCGGCCTTCGCCCAGGCGGCGGAAGAAGCCGGCATCGCCGGCGCCGGCACTGTCCGCAACCGCGCCGCCGATCCCAACGACCCGTCCACCTGGGGTGCGACGCCGCGTAACGCCGCCTGCCCCTGCGGATCGGGCAAGAAGTACAAGCACTGCCACGGCAGCTTGGCGTAACGAAAACGGCCCGTCTTAGGACGGGCCGTTTTTCATTGTTTGGGCAGGACCAAGATCGCCCTGAAATCGTTGACGTTGGTCCGTGTCGGCCCCGTCACCACCAGATCGTCCAAGGCCGAAAAGAAACCATAGCCGTCGTTGTCGGCCAGACGGGCCTTGGCATCCACCCCCCGCAAACGGGCGCGGGCCAGGGAATCGGGGGCCAGGATGGCACCGGCATTGTCTTCGGTGCCGTCGATGCCGTCGGTGTCGCAGGCGATGGCCCAGATGTCGGCATGGCCGTCCAAGGCCACCGCCAAACCCAGCAGGAATTCGGCGTTGCGCCCCCCCCTTCCCCGACCGCGCACCGTCACCGTGGTCTCGCCACCCGACAGCAACACACAAGGTGCGGGCAGCGGTTGACCATGGGCGGCGACCTGCCGGGCCATGGCCGCCATGACGCGGGCCACTTCCCGCGCTTCGCCCTCGATGGAATTGCCCAGGACCAACGGCGTGATGCCGGCTTCACGGGCGGCCTGTGCCGCCGCGTCCAGCGCCATCTGCGGCGTCGCCACCATGGTGGCGACCGACTGGGCCAGGCGGGGGTCGCCGGGCTTGGGGCTTTCTTCAGCGGCACAGAGCAAATGTTGCCGCACCGCGTCGGGCACGGTGATGCGGTATTTGTCGATCACCGCCAGGGACTCGGCGAAGGTCGAGGGATCGGGCACCGTCGGCCCCGACGCGATCACCGACGGGTCGTCGCCGGGCACGTCGGAAACCATCAGGGTGACCACCCGGGCCGGCCAGGCGGCAGCGGCCAGACGCCCGCCCTTGATGGCCGACAGATGCTTGCGCACGGTATTGATTTCGTCGATGGCGGCGCCACAGCGCAGCAATTCGCGGGTCACCGCCTTCTTGTCGTCCAAACTAAGCCCCGGCGCCGGCTGCACCATCAGGGCCGAACCGCCGCCGGAAATCAGGCACAGCAACAGATCGTCCGGCCCCAGTTCGGCCGCCATGGACAAGATGCGGCCGGCCGCTTGCTGGCTGGCCGCATCGGGATTGGGGTGGCCGGCCTCGACCACCTCGATGGCCCGCGTCGGCAGGCCGTGGCCGTAACGGGTGACGACCAGTCCGGACAGCGGGCCTTGCCAGACATCCTCGACGGCACGGGCCATGGCCGCCGCCCCCTTGCCGGCGCCGACCACCACGGTCCGCCCCTTGGGCGGCGGCGGCAGATGCCGGCCGATGGAACCGGTGGGCAGGGCTGCGGCGACGGCGGTGTCGAACAATTGGCGCAGGAAAGCGCGGGGATCGGGTAGGGCGGTCATGGCGCCATCCTCAAGCAGGGAAACGACAGCTACAACACCAAGGTGGCGGCGACGAATACCGCGACGGCGGCGACGAGGCCTTGGACCAAGGTCCCCAGGGTCTGCAGGCGATAGCCTTGTTCGGGGGTCATGTTGGAAAATTGGGTGACCACCCAGAAAAAGCTGTCATTGGCATGGCTGACCACCATGGCGCCGGCACCGATGGCGACCACCACCAAGGCCCGGGCGGTGGGGGCGTCGAAGCCCAGCGGCACCATCAGCGGCGCCATCAGACCGGCGGTGGTGATGATGGAGACGGTGGACGAGCCTTGCGCCGTCTTGATGCCGGCGGCGATCAGGAAGGGCAGGAAGATGCCCAGGTGCCAGGTGGACAGCCCCTGCCCCACCACGTTGGCGATGCCGGAATTCTGCAACACCTTGCCGAACGACCCGCCGGCGCCGGTGATCATGATGATGATGGCCGAGGACACGATGGCCTGGCCCAACCAGCCGGAATTGCCCAGCATGTCGCGGTCCAGCTTTTTCGGCAGGAACAACGCCAGGCCGAAACCGATCAGCAAGGCGACCACCGGCTGACCGACGAACCCCAGAACGGCCACCGCCTCGCCAGTGCCAAATGGCTTGGACGGGAAGTCGGCGATGGATTTCAACACGATCAGCACGATGGGCAGGAAGATGGGCAGCAGACTGGACAACACCCCCGGCGCCTGATCCAGGTTGGGCAGTTCTTCCGGTTCCTCCCCCTCTTTATAGGCCGGCACGTCCACCTTGGCGGCGACGGTGATGGCGAACAGCCAGCCGGCGGCGGTCGCCACGGCGGCGATGATCATGCCCCACATGATCACCAGCCCCAGATCGGCGTTCAGGATGCCGGCTGCGGCAATGGGACCGGGGGTGGGCGGCACCATGGTATGGGTGGCGTAAAGCCCCAGAGACAAAGCGATGGCGCCCGAGGCCAGGGTGATGCCGGCCCGCTTGGCCAGGGCCTTGTTGAGCGACGACAGAATGACGAAACCGGAATCGCAGAAGACCGGGATCGACACCACATAGCCCATGATCGACATGGTCAACGGCACGTTCTTCTTGCCGCTGACCTTCAAAATACTTTCGGCCAGACGCCAGGCACCGCCGGATTTTTCCAGGAAGGTGCCGATGACCGAACCCAGGATGATGACGATGCCGATATAGCCGATGGTACCGCCGAATCCCTCGTTGACCGACTTGACTACCTTGTCCAGCGGCATGCCCGACAGAATACCGAAACCGAAGGCGGTCAACAGCAAAGCCAGGAAGGCATGCATCTTCAGCCGGGCCGTGGCGAAGATGATGAAAGCGATGGCCAAGACCAAAAGAAACAACAGCCACATGATGCGGTACTCCCCCACAGGCGCCGGACGTTCAGCGGGTGCCGCGAGCGGGCACCGAAAGCCGCTCAGAAAACGGCGCAGAGTTCAGATCAAAGCGATCTATTTTTGAAAAAGGGAAGATCAGAATTGGACCAGAGTTCTTCAACTCGGCCAAAAGTATACGGCGCCATGCTCCGAAAAAAAATGAACCGCAAACACATGGCTGCACTTCGGCGGATGCATGCAGTACACAGATATCTATCAAGCCATCATTTCGCATCGCCGCAATTAACCTGAAGGCGCGAACATGAGGCCAACAAAAACCAAGCCCCGCGGGCGGATCAGCGCTCGTCGCGGGGCTTTCGGTTTGTGGCTACACTAGCCTTGGTATTCGGCGCATTGCCGATAGGAGAACTTCAGATTTTCACACCGTAAAGATACCATCTAAGCGGTATCTCCTTGCTTACCCGGCGGTGTCATGCCGTTACACACCCTCCCTTCCGGCGCGGCTGCTTCACATGAAGCAATAGCTGTTGGCTGGAACCTTAGAGACTGTCACGGGGTATTTATCCTCGCCTGCCTCTTACTTACAGCCCTATTTAACGCCACTTTGCGGACAGAGTCAAGAATCACAGCAAAAACAGGGTCGCCAACCCCAGAAAGGCGAAGAAGCCCAAGCTGTCGGTACACATGGTCAGGAAGATCGAGGACGCCACCGCCGGGTCCACGTCGAACTTTTCCAGAGTCAGCGGAATGAGCGCCCCCATCAGGCCGGCGACCAGCAGGTTGAACACCACGGCCGCCGCGATGACCACTCCGACCATGGGCATGCCGAACCACGCCCAGGCGATGGGACCGATGATGCAGGCCAGGGCCAGGCCGTTGATGGCGCCGACCAGGATTTCCTTGCCGATGATGCGAAGCGCGTTGTCGGAATCCAGTTCCTTGGTGGCCAGACCGCGCACCGCCACCGCCAGGGTCTGGGTACCGGCATTGCCGCCAAGACCGGCGACGATGGGCATCAGCACCGCCAGCGCCACGATCTTTTCCAAGGTGGCTTCGAACAGGCCGATGACGCTTGAGGCCACGATGGCGGTGCCCATGTTGACCAAAAGCCAGGGAATGCGGGCGCGCACGGTGTCTTTCACGGCACGGTAAAGATCGGTGTCGGGCACGCCGGCCAGACGCAGCATGTCGTCGGCGGCTTCTTCGTCGATGACGTCGACCACGTCGTCGACGGTGATGACGCCGACCAGACGACCAACGCCGTCAGCCACCGGGGCCGAGACAAGGTCATGCTGGCGGAACAGAAAGGCGACTTCTTCCTGGTCGGCGGCGACCGGAACGATGATGCTTTCGGCGTCCATGATCTCGCGCAGGCGCACCGGGCGCTTGGCCCGCACCAACTTCGCCAGACCGATCTTGCCGATGGGGCGGTGACGCGGATCGACCACGTAAAGGTCATAGAAATCTTCAGGGATGGTGGTGCTGGCGCGCAGGTAGTCGATGGTTTCGCCCACCGTCCAATAAGCCGGCACCGCCACCAGCTCCCGCTGCATCATGCGGCCGGCGGAATATTCCGGATAGGACAGCCCCTGGACGACGATGGCGCGGTGCTCGGAGCCGAGCGCGTCCAGCACCCGGTTGCGCTCGTCCTCGTCCAACTGCGAGACCAGCCACACCGCGTCGTCGGAATCCAGTTCGGAAATGGCGGTGGCGAGATCGGCGAAGCCCAGGGCTTCGATCACCTCGTCACGCACCCCTTTGTCCAGCTCGGTCAGGATTTCCGGCTCGAAACCGGTGCGCAGCACCTCGACCAGCCGCACCCGGTCTTCCGGGCTCAGGCGTTCCAGAAGGTCGGCGGTATCGGAATGGTGCAAGGGATCGGTGAGCGCGGCCGCCGCCTCGGCGTCGCCCTTCTCCAGCGCGTCCTCGACAGCGTGCACGAAGTCGGGATCGAGGCCGTAAAGGTCGTCCTCGATCTCAAGCCGGGCCGGTTCGTGCACTCTGTCTTGGCTTTGCTCCAAACTACCCCCGCTGATGGGCTGCCATCTGGGCGTCCACGGCGGCCAGGGCGGTCATGTTGACAATGTTCCGCACGGTCGCCGAAGGCGTCAGAATATGGGCCGGCAACGCGGCGCCCATCAGGATCGGGCCGACCGACAGGCCTTCCCCCAGAACCTTCAACAGGTTGAACGAAATGTTCGCCGCGTCCAGGTTGGGCATAATCAACAGGTTCGCCTGTCCCTTCAAGCGCGAGTTTGGAAAAATGCGCGCCCGGATGTCTTCTTCCAGCGCCGCATCGCCATGCATTTCACCGTCGGCTTCCAGATAGGGGGCGCGTTCGTGCAGCAACGCGATGGCGGCCCGCATCTTTTGCGCCGAACTGGTGTCCCGCGCCCCGAAATTGGAGTGGGACAAGAACGCCACCTTGGGTTCGATGCCGAAGCGGCGCACTTCTTCCGCCGCCAGCAGGGTGTTCTCGACGATCTGTTCCGGCGTCGGGTCGGCGGTGACATAGGTGTCGCAAATGAAGAACGTTCCCTGCGGCATGATCAGCAGGTTCATGGCCGCCGGAACCTTGACGCTGTCCTTGATGCCGATGACGTCGACGATGTGTTCCAGATGCTTGTCATAGCGGCCGATGGTGCCGCAGATCATGGAATCGGCTTCGCGGCGGCGTACCATCAGGGTGCCGATCACCGTGTTGCGGGTGCGCACCACGGTGCGCGCGTAATCGGGGCTGACACCCTTGCGTTCCATCAGCGCATGGTAATTGCGCCAATAATCGTTGTAGCGCGGGTCGTCCTGGGGGTCGACCAGTTCGAAATCCTCGTCGAAGCGCAGGCGCAGATCCAGGTCCTTGATGCGTTTGGTCACCACCTCGCGGCGGCCGATCAGGATGGGGAAGGCGATGCCTTCGTCCACGACCCCCTGCACCGCCAGCAGCACGCGGGACTGCTCGCCTTCACAGAACACCACGCGGCGCATGTCCTGCTTGGCGCGGTCGAACACCGGCTTCATCACCAGCCCCGAACGGAACACCCATTGCGACAGCCGCTCCAGATAGGACTGGAAGTCGATGATGGGACGACGCGCCACCCCCGAGCTCATGGCGGCACGGGCCACGGCGGGGGCGATCTTCAGGATCAGGCGCGAATCGAAGGGCTTGGGGATCAGGTATTCCGGGCCGAACGACAAGGGCTGCTCGCCATAGGCGGCGCGGACGCGTTCGTCCGATTCGGCCATGGCCAGCTCGGCCAGGGCATAGGTCGCCGCCAGCTTCATTTCCTCGTTGATCTGGGTGGCGCCGACGTCAAGCGCGCCCCTGAAGATATAGGGGAAGACCAGGACGTTGTTCACCTGGTTGGGGTAATCCGAGCGTCCGGTGGCGATGATGGCGTCCTTGCGCACCGCCTTGACTTCCTCGGGCAGGATTTCCGGGGTCGGGTTGGCCAGGGCGAAGACGATGGGCTGGTCGGCCATCTTGGCAACCATGTCGCCGGTCAGCACGCGGGGCGCGGACAGCCCCAGGAAGATGTCGGCGCCGCCGATGACGTCGTCCAGGGTCCGCGCCTCGGTTTCCTGGGCGAACACTTCCTTGTAGGGGTCCATCAGTTCGTTGCGGCCCTTGTAGACCACGCCCTTGATATCGGTGACCCAGATGTTCTCGCGCTTGACGCCCAAGCTGACCAAAAGGTTGATGCAGGCCAGCGCCGCGGCGCCGGCGCCCGACGCCACCAGCTTGACCTTGCCGATATCCTTGCCGACGATGCGCAGCGCGTTGACCATGGCGGCGCCGACCACGATGGCGGTACCGTGCTGGTCGTCGTGCATCACCGGGATGCCCATGCGTTCCTTCAGCTTGCGCTCGACCTCGAAACATTCCGGGGCCTTGATGTCTTCCAGGTTGATGGCGCCGAAGGTGGGCTCCATGGACGCGATGATGTCCACCAGCTTGTCGGCGTCGTTTTCAGCGATTTCCATGTCGAAGACGTCGATGCCGGCGAACTTCTTGAACAGCACGCCCTTGCCTTCCATCACCGGCTTGGCGGCCAGCGGGCCGATGTTGCCCAGGCCGAGGACGGCGGTGCCGTTGGTGACCACGGCGACCAGGTTGCCGCGCGCGGTCACTTCCGAGGCGGTATCGGCGTCACGGACGATTTCTTCGCAAGCGGCGGCCACGCCAGGGCTGTAGGCCAGCGCCAGATCGCGCTGGGTGCCCAACGGCTTGGTGGGGGTGACGCTGATCTTCCCCGGCGAGGGGAGGCGGTGGTATTCCAACGCGCTGTCGCGCAACTCGTCCGACATGCTCATAACAAGACGCCCTCGGGTAATTTTATTTCAAGTTTCCACAGCCAGATTCGGCGGAAATCATCGCATACGCCGTTCATCATCAAACGACAAGGCCCCATCGGTGACAAAGATGGGTAATTTTCGGAAATCCGAACCCCAAAACCATCATGATGCCAGCCTGACGACGTTGCGGCCGGCGCTTTTCGCCTGATACATGGCCTGGTCGGCGCGGCGCATCAGGTCGGCCAGGCTTTCCCCCGGCAGCAAGGTCGCCACCCCCAGGCTGATGGTCAAGGTCAACACCGAACCGCCGGGCGTGGTCAGCGGCAGGTCGGCGATCATCGTCCGCATGCGTTCGGCCGCCAACTGGGCCGGCGTCGTCTCGGTTTCGGGCAGCAAGGCGACGAACTCCTCGCCGCCCATGCGGGCCGACAGGTCCACGTCGCGCAGCTGGCCACACCAGATGGCCGCCACGTGCTGCAGTGCTAGATCGCCAACGTCATGCCCCCAGCCGTCGTTGACCGCCTTGAAGTGATCGATGTCGCCCACCACCAGGGACAAGGGCGCCCCATAACGCTGGGCCCGGCGGATTTCCTCGTCCGCCCGCTCGGCGAAGCGGCGACGGTTCAAAAGGCCGGTCAGCACGTCGGTGGAGGCCATGACCTCAAGCTCCTGGTTGCGGCGCTCCACCGCGCCGATCAACTCGGCCAGGGTGTCCGACATCTGGGTGATCTCGTCGTTGCCGTCGCGTGGCACCTCGACGGCGCCGCCGCGCCAGTTCAGCATGGCGACACGCAGCGACAAGATGCGATCGACCACGTGGCGGCGCAGCCCCACATACATCCAGGCCACCGCCGCCATGGCGGCCAGGGCACAGGCGACGACCACCGCCACCGCCTTCAACTGGGTGTGCGACGCCAGGTCCCGCTGGGCGTCGAAACGGTGCCCGGCCTCAGTGGCAAGCGCGGTGACGAAGCCCGCCAGCTCCGACGACAGATCTTGCTGGCGCAGAACCAAATTGCGCCGCCGCTGCTCCAATTCCCCCAGGCGGGTCAACAACGCCGCGTCCTTGTGGTCCATGGCCCTAAGCGCGATTTCTTCCTGGGCGATGGCGGACAGGGCGATGGCCCCGTCCATCAACGAATCCCGCAACCGCCGCACGGCCGTGATGGATTCGGCGTCGGCACCGACATCGACCATGGCGGCGATGTGGTCTTCCATGGCCTGGTGTCGCTCGGCCAGACGATCCAGCAGGGTGCGGCGTTCGGCTTGGCTGGCGGCGGTGGACATGCGCACCGAAAGCGCGGCGGCGGCGTTGGCGTCCATGGACAGGTAGACGGCGGCGCGAAAGCGCGGCAGGTGCAGTTCGGCCAGCACCGCGTTGTCCTGGCGCGCCTGCAGCAATCCCAGGACCGCCGCCGCCGCCACCAGGGCCATCAGCACCAGAACGACCACGGCGCGGGCCACCAGATAGCGGAAGATGCTTGACGGCATTTCCTCGGGTTTGGGGATCAGTCTGGGCATTGTCTCTCCGTCCGCCAATACCCTAGTATGAGCCGAGAAGAAGCGAAAGGGGCACGGATGGTTAAGCGGCTCGCCATGGGGATGTTGGCCGGTCTGATCCTGGGGGCGGCCTCCCTGCCCGCCCAGGCCGGCGCGGTGATGGACCGGGTCAAGGCGCGCGGCAAGGTGGTGTGCGGGGTGGACCAGACCCCCGGCTTCGGCGGCTTCGACGATCACGGCACCCCGGTGGGGTTCGAGGTCGACCTGTGCCGGGCCGTCGCGGCGGCCGTGCTGGGCGACCCCAAGGCCATCCAGGTGCAGCGCGTCACCACCAAGTACAAGTTCCTGGCCCTGGCCGAAGGGGAACTGGACATCGCCTTCGGCATGACCACCTGGACCTTCGAACGCGACACCGCGCAAAGCGCCAGCTTTCCTGCCGTGGCCTTTTATGACGGCCAGGGCTTCATGAAATGGGCCGACGAAGCCAATCCTTGGGCGGCGTCCAGCACCATCTGCGTGCAAAGCGGCACCACCTCGGCCGCCAACCTGGCCGAATACCTGGCGCGCAGGCAAAGCCCGGCCAAGGTGCTGGCCCTGTCGTCCAGCGAGGAAAAGTTCAACGCCTTCGCGGAACGACGCTGTTCGATGGTCACCGGCGACAGCACGGAACTGGCCGCCCAGCGCAGCCGGCGCACCGCCATGAAGACGTCGTGGCAATTGCTGGACACCGTCATCTCGCGCGAGCCCCTGGGTCCGGCCATCGCCAACAACGACCCGGAATGGTTCGCCCTGGTCCGCTGGTCGCTGCTGGTGCCCATCATCGCCGAAGCCCGGGGCCTGGGCATCAGCAACATCGAAAACGCTCCCTCCACCGACGGCGAAATCCGCCGCCTGAAGGGCGAGGAACCCGGCTTTGGCGCCTCCTTGCGTCTGGACCCGGCCTGGGCCAAGCGCATCGTCACCAGCGTCGGCAATTACGCGGAACTTTACAAACGCAACCTGGAACCCTTGGGAATCGGCCGTGGCCAGAACGCCCTGTGGACCGATGGCGGCCTGCTGTACGCGCCGCCTTTGAGGTGATAGCCCGTGCCGGGCCGGCTCAGACGCCGCCGGGCTTAGTTTATTCGCTCCATCCCTTCCGTCATGGCCGGGCTTGACCCGGCCATCCATGTGCCACGGCCAGCGAAATGCCAGACGACACCGCGTGGATGCGCGGATCAAGTCCGCGCATGACGGCTTCGTAAAGCCAAAACAAAAAACCCGCTGTCCGAAGACAGCGGGTTTTTGTTGGTGCGACCAGGGAGACTCGAACTCCCACGACTTGCGTCACACGCACCTCAAGCGTGCGCGTCTACCAGTTCCGCCATGGTCGCACGCTGGTAGAACCCCAAAATGGCTTGCCATCGGGGAGAGAGGGGAATACCAAATCGCCCCTGGTTAATCAAGCGGACTTTCCCAAGGTGCAGCCCATGGAATGGCGGATCAGCGATCACCCCGTCCCTTATCCCGAAGCCCTGGCCTTCATGGAACAGCGCGTCGCCGCCATTCGCGCCGGCACGGCGCCTGAATGCGTCTGGCTTTTGGAACATCCGCCGCTTTACACCGCCGGCACCAGCGCCGACCCCCGGGACCTGCTGGACCCCGACCGTTTCCCCGTCTACCAGACCGGACGCGGCGGCCAGTACACCTATCACGGCCCCGGGCAACGGGTGGCCTATGTGATGCTGGACCTGAAGGCGCGCGGCGGCGACGTGCGCGGCTATGTGCGGAACCTGGAAGAATGGATCATCCGCACGCTTGAGACCTTTCAGGTCAAGGGCGAGCTGCGCGACGGCCGCGTCGGCATCTGGGTCAACCGCGGCATGGGCCGCGAGGACAAGATCGCCGCCATCGGCGTGCGTGTCCGCCAATGGGTGACCTTCCACGGCATCGCGCTGAACGTCGAGCCCGACCTGTCGCATTTCGGCGGCATCGTGCCCTGCGGCATCAGCCAGCACGGCGTCACCTCGCTGTGGGATTTGGGGCTGACGCCGACCATGGAAGAGGTGGACTGCGCCCTGATGGCCGCCTGGCCGGAAGTGTTCGGCGGTGAGCTGCCCGTTCCGCAGGATGCCCCTTAACCTTCCCGCCAGTCGCGCACCATGGCGATCAGGCCAGCGGTGGAACAATCGTGGTGGTCGCTGGGCGGTTCGGCCCCGTTCAGCTGGGGCAGGATCTTCTTCGCCAACTGCTTGCCCAATTCGACCCCCCATTGGTCGAAGGAATTGATGTCCCAGACGATGCCCTGGACGAACACCTTGTGTTCGTATAGCGCGATCAGCATGCCCAGGGTGAAGGGGTCCAGCTTCTTGTACAACAGCGTGTTGGTGGGATGGTTGCCGGAAAACACCCGGTGCGCCGCCTGGGCGTCGGTCAGATGCGGGTTCTCCGCCTTCACCTCGTCCAGGGTCTTGCCGCGCATCAGGGCTTCCGGCTGGGCCAGGAAGTTGGACAGCAGCAAAGTGTGATGGTCACCGACGGGATTGTGGGTGTTGGCGGCGGCCAGGAAGTCGCAGGGGACCAGCTTGGTGCCCTGGTGGATCAACTGATAGAAAGCGTGCTGGCCGTTGGTGCCGGGCTCGCCGAAAATGATCGGTCCGGTCTGCCACGCCACCGGGGTGCCGTCACGCGCCACCCCCTTGCCGTTGGATTCCATGTCCAATTGCTGCAAGTACGCCGGCAGGCGGTGCAGATATTGGTCATAGGGCAGCACCGCATGGGCGTGGGCGCCCAGGAAGTTGTTGTACCACACCCCCAGCAGCGCCAGCACCACCGGCATGTTTTCGGCCAGGGGCGCATCCTGGAAATGGCGGTCCATGGCGGCGGCGCCATCCAGCAGACGGCGGAAATCGTTGAAACCGATGGCCACCGCTATGGACAGGCCGATGGCCGACCACAGCGAATAACGGCCGCCGACCCAGTCCCAGAACTCGAACATGTGGTCCAGGTCGATGCCGAACTCGGCCACCGCGCGGGCATTGGTGGAAAGCGCCACGAAATGGCTGGAAACCGCCGCCGGCCCCAGGGCGCCCACCAGCCAGTCCTTGGCGGTATGGGCGTTGGCCATGGTTTCCTGGGTGGTGAAGGTCTTGGACGCGACGATGAAAAGCGTGGTCTGGGGGTCGCACAGCTTCAGCGTCTCGGCCATGTGGGTGCCGTCGACGTTGGAGACGAAACGCACCCTGAGCCCGTCCTTGTGATAGGGCCGCAGCGCTTCCGACACCATGACCGGCCCCAGGTCGGACCCGCCGATGCCGATGTTGACCACGTCGGTGATGGGCTTGCCGGTGGCCCCCTTCCAGTCGCCGCCACGCACCGCTTGCGAAAAGTCGCGCATCTTGTCCAACACGGCGGCCACGTCCGGGCGGTCGCCGCCGCGAAGCGCGGTATGCAGGACGGCGCGGTCCTCGGTGTTGTTGATGTGCTCGCCGGCGAACATGGCGTCGCGGGCGATTTCCACCTGCGCCTCGGTGGCCAGACGCAGCAGAAGGTCCAGGGTGTGGGTGGTGATCCGGTTCTTGGAATAATCCAGGATCAGGTCGTCCAGACGCAGCGAAAACCGTTCGAACCGATGGGGGTCGGCGGCGAACATGTCGCGCATGTGCATGCCGTCCATGGCCTCGGCGTGCACTTCCAGTTCCCGCCACGCCGGCAGGACATTCGGATGCGACATGGTGGACCCCTTCCCAAATGTTCGTTCTTTCCCGGATGGTAGCAGAGGCCAATGCGCCCGACCATCCCCCACCCCCACCCGGCCGACCTGCATATTTGGGTGGGGTTCCGGTTTCCCTGTTGGCAGGGCTTAACGGTCGGGATATGCTGGCCGCCAACACAAAGTCGCATAATTTTTTGGGGTTGCCGATGTCTCGTTCCACCGCCCTTTCCGTCCTGGCGCTGCTTGCCCCCCTGACATCGGCTCCGGCCTGGGCGCATTTCCAGGAAATCATCCCCAGCACCGACATCGTCGCCGACAGCGGTGACCTCGCCGTCAGCCTGGAACTGACCTTCACCCATCCCATGGAAGGCGGCCCGGTGATGGACATGGGCAAACCGACCCGCGTGGGCGTGCTCTCGCCCGCCGGCCATCAGGACCTGGGCAAATCGCTGGTGGCGGTGAAAAAAGGCAACGGCAAAACCGCCTACACCCTGTCGCATAAACTTGCCGAGCCCGCCGACTACGTCTTCTATGTGGAACCCGCTCCCTATTGGGAACCCGGCGAGGGCAAGAACATCATCCATTATTCCAAGGTGGTGGTGGACATGGGCTCGGGCGAGGGCTGGGACAAGCTGGTCGGCCTGCCGGTCGAGATCGAACCGCTGGTCCGCCCCTATGGCCTGTGGACCGGCAACCTGTTCCGCGGCATCGTCAGGAAGGACGGCAAGACCGTGCCCTTCGCCGAGATCGAGGTGGAATGGAAGAACGACGGCAGCGTCAAGGCGCCGTCCGATCCCTTCGTCACCCAGGTGATCAAGGCCGACGCCCAAGGCCAGTTCGCCTATGCCATGCCGCGCGCCGGCTGGTGGGGCTTCGCCGCCCTGGTGGACGGCAAGAAATCCAAGAACCCCGACGGCAAGCTGGTGCCCACCGAACTGGGCGGGCTGATCTGGGTCAAAGCGGTGGACATGAAGTAATGGCCCACATCCCTGACGGCGTGGTCTCGGTTCCGGTTCTGCTGGCGGGCGCCGGCCTGTCCCTGGGCGGCATGGCCCTGGGCCTGCGCCGTCTGACGCCCGAACGCCTGCCGCAGACGGCCATGCTGTCGGCTTTGTTCTTCGTCGCCTCGCTGGTGCACTTCCCGGTCGGCGTCAGCAGCGTCCACCTGCTGTTGGGCGGGCTGGCCGGCATCTTGCTGGGATGGGCGGCTTTTCCCGCCATCGCCGTCGGCTTGGTGCTGCAGGCCGCGCTGTTCGGTTTCGGCGGCGTCATGGTGTTCGGCGTCAACCTGGCCAACATCGCCCTGCCGGCGACCCTGGCCGGTCTGTTGGGGCGGCGTTTGCTGGCACGACCGGCCCTGGCCGGGGCGGTCGCCGCCATGGGTTCGGTAGCGGGCACGGCGGCCATGGTGGCGCTGTCCCTGGCGGCGTCGGGGCGTGAATTCCTGGCGGCGGGCCAAGCCCTGATCCTGACCTATGTCCCGCTGATGGCGGTGGAGGCGGTGGCCTGCGCCGCCATCGTCGGCTTGCTGGCGAAAGTCAAACCCGAGGCGCTGGAGATGCGGCCATGATCCGCCTGCTGGCTTTCCTGGCCCTGATGCTGGCCGCCCAACCGGCCCACGCCCACAAGCTGAAGCTGTTCGTCACCCAAGATGGCGCCCAGATCGTCGGCAAGGTCTATTTCGCCGGTGGCGGTGCCGCCGTCGACATCGCGGGGGTCGTCACCGATGGGCAAGGCCAAGTGGTCACCACCCTGCGCAGCGATGCCGAGGGCCGTTTCCGCCTTACCCCCGGCACCGCCCTGCCGCTGCACATCCGTTTCGACTCGGCCGACGGCCACATGGCGGAAGCCACCCTGGGCGACAGCGCCGCCCCCGCTTCCGCCCCGGCCAGCGCCGGTCCCGATGTGGAAGCCGCCATCGCCCGCCAACTGATTCCGTTGCGCGAACAGCTGGACCGCATGGAAACCCGCGCCCGGCTGTCCGACATCGTCGGCGGGGTCGGCCTGATCGCCGGCCTGTTCGGCGCTTATGCCTGGATCGCCGCCCGCCGCGAGAAGAAATCATGAGCACCATTTCCCTGGCGCCCCGCGCCGCCCTAAAAACGCCGCCCCGCGCCGCTCTGGAAATGCCGCTCCGCGTCAAGCCGATCCTGTCCCGCCTGGATCCGCGCAGCCGGGTTGTGGCCTGTCTGGCCTTCGCCGCCGTGGTGGTGGTCTGCCACAGCCTGCCCGCCGCCGCAGCCGCCCTGTTGCCGGCCGCCGTCCTGGCATTGTTGGCCGGCCTGCAGGCCGGCCCCACCCTGCGCCGGCTGCTGGCCCTGGAAGGCTTCATGATCCTGACCCTGTTCACCCTGCCGTTCACCATGGGCGGGCCGGTGCTGTTCAGTGCCGGCGGGCTGGACTGGGGGCTGGAAGGCACCCTGCGGGCGGCCTTGATCCTGACCAAGGGCACCGCCATCGCCTTGTCCGTGATGGCACTGTTGGGAACGCTGGAACTGGCCGAACTGGGCCATGCCCTGGCCCGGCTGCGCCTGCCGGCGCGCTTCGTCGCCCTGTTCGTGCTGGCGGCGCGCTATGTGGATGTGCTGCACACCGAATATGGGCGCCTGCGTCTGGCCATGCGGGCCCGCGGCTTCCGCCCCCGCGCCAGCCTGCATTGCTGGTGCGCGCTTGGTCACCTGGTGGGCATGCTGGTGGTGGGCAGCCTGGAACGGGCCGAACGCGTCCACGCCGCCATGCGGCTGCGCGGTTTCGACGGCCGCCTGCATTTGCTTGACGAACACCGCCCCGGCAGGCTGGACTGGGGCTTCGCGGCGGTTTTGACCGTCACCTTCGTCCTGTTGGCCGTGTTGGATTTCGCGTGACCCAGCCCCCCCTGTTCCACTTGCAAGGCGTCCACTTCGCCTATGACGGCGACCACAAGGTGCTGACAGGGGCGGATTTCGTGCTGCGGACAGGGGAAAAGGTGGCGCTGTGCGGGGCCAACGGCGCCGGCAAGACCACCTTGTTCCATCTGATGGTCGGTCTGGTCATCCCCCAGGCCGGCAGCGTCCAGGCCTTTGGCGCACCATGTCGCCGCGAGGTCGATTTCCACCCGGTGCGCGCCCGGACCGGGCTGTTGTTCCAGGATTCCGACGACCAGCTGTTCTGCCCCACGGTCATCGAGGACGTGGCGTTCGGCCCCTTGAACCAGGGCCATTCCCGCGCCCAGGCCCGCGCCCAGGCCGTCGAAGCCCTGGCCCTGGTCGGCCTGTCCGGGTTCGACGACCGGGTCACCCACAAGCTGTCGGGCGGCCAAAAGCGTCTGGTGGCCCTGGCCACCATCCTGGCCATGAAGCCGCAGGTGCTGTTGCTGGACGAACCCACCAACGGATTGGACCGCGACGCCCGAGCCCGACTGATGCGCATACTGGACGGCCTGCCGCAGACGCTGATGGTCATATCCCACGACGACGACGCCCTGGCGGCTCTGACCACCCGGCGCGTCACCTTGGAAAATGGACTGCTGTCCGGTTAAACTGCCCCCAACACAGGAGGCTTTCATGCACGGTTCCCATCACGGCCCGCACAGCCATGGCCACAAACATGCCCACCAGCATGAGCACAGCCACGTGCACACCCACGAACATCAGCATGGCGACGTCAGCCACAGCCACGCCCACGCCCATGCCCACAGCCACGAGCACCTGCACCAGCACAGCCATCCGCATGGGCACGAAGGCGAGGCGGCGCACGACCACGGCCACGACGATTCCAAGCATGCGTGGAAGCCCCACGACCACCAGCATGCGGCGGAAGACCTGCCCGACCACGACCATCAGCATTAACGCGCCCCACCCGAGGGCGCCAAGTTTCAAGCGCTTTCGCGCTGTTCCCAGACCAGCGGTTCGAAGGGACGCAGGTTTTCCAGGAACTGGCGGGTGCAGGCGGCCCAGCTGAAGCGCAAAGCGTGTTGGCGGCAGGTTTCGGGGGTGATGTCGCCCGCCCGAAGCGCCGCGTCGCGCAAATCGTCCGACAGCACCCCGGCCGGCGAATCGCCGATCACGTCCAGCGGACCCGGCACCGGATAGGCCGCCACCGGCAGGCCCGACGCCAGGGCTTCCAGCAGCACCAATCCGAAGGTGTCGGTGCGTGACGGAAAGACGAAGACGTCGGCCCCGGCGTAATGGCGGGCCAGATCGTCGCCGAAACGGGCGCCGGCGAAGCGCACTTCCGGATGCTTGCGGCGCAGGTCTTCCAGTTGCGGGCCGTCGCCCACCACCACTTTCGACCCCGGCAGATCCAAGTCCAAAAAGGCCTGGATGTTCTTTTCCACCGCCACCCGGCCCACATAAAGGTGGATGGGCCGCGGCAGGTCGCCCCAGGGGCCGTCGGCCTGTTTGCAGTCGGGGCGCGGGCGGAACAGTTCGGTGTCGACACCGCGCGACCAGCGGCCGATGCGGTCGAAGCCGCGCTTGGCCAATTCGTCCTCGATACCCTGGGTGGCGACCATGATGCACGACGAGGCCCCGTGAAAGCGCCGCATCACCGCATAAGACAATCCCAACGGCACCCGCCAGCGGGCTTGGATGTATTCGGGAAACTTGGTGTGATAGGCGGTGGTGAAGGGAATCTTGCGGCGCCGGCAGTAATTGCGCGCCGCCCAGCCCAAGGGGCCTTCGGTGGCGATGTGGATGGCGCAGGGCTGGGACTCCTCGATCAGCCGGCGCAGCTTGCGCCCCGGCTTCACCGCCAGACGGATCTCGGGATAGCTGGGACAGGGAAGGGAACGGAAACGGTCGGGGGTGACCATGTCCACCACATGGCCCGCCTGCTGCAGTTCCTGCCTTAGGGTGTCAAGCGTGCGGACGACGCCGTTGACCTGAGGAAACCAGGCATCCGAAACCACGAGTATGCGCATTCCTTCTCCTTCACCGCGTCCGACAGGGGCAAGGCGGGGATGTCCAGCGGCTGGGGGGCCATGACCAGCCAGTCGACGATTTCCAGACGGCCGTCGGCGTGCTCGACCAAGGCGGTACAGCTTTCCACCCAATCGCCGTCATTGGCATAGGTGATGCCGTCCACGTCCCGCAGCTCGGCATGGTGGATATGGCCGCAGACCACGCCGTCCACACCCTGGCGGCGGGCTTCCTCGACGATGGTCTTTTCGTAGTCGTCGATGAACTGGACGGCGTTCTTGACCTTGTGCTTCAGATAGGCCGACAGCGACCAATAGGAATAGCCGAAGCGGCGGCGAGCCAGATTGAACCAATGGTTGGCCGACAGCGCCACCGTGTAGGCCCAGTCCCCCAGATGGGCCAGCCACTTGGCGTATTTCACCACCCCGTCGAAGGCGTCGCCGTGCAGCACCAGCAGGCGCTTGCCGTCGGCGGTCACATGGATGGCCTGGGGGACGACGCTGATGTCACCGAAATTGTGTTCGGTGTAGCCGCGGGCGAATTCGTCGTGGTTGCCGGGGATGAACACCACGTTGGTGCCCTTGCGCGCCTTGCGCAGGATCTTTTGAACCACGTCGTTATGGGCCTGGGGCCAATACCACGACCGGCGCAGCCGCCAGCCGTCGACGATGTCGCCCACCAGGTACAGATGATCGGATTCGGTGTGTTTGAGGAAATCCAGCAGATATTCCGCCTTGCATCCCCGCGTGCCCAGATGCACGTCCGAGATCCAGATGCTGCGGTAACGCCGTTCCGGCAGGGAAGCCACACTCATGGGCCGGTACCCGTCTCAAACAATCTTGGGGCGGTTTTAGTATCCGCAAAGGCAGGAAGTACATATCTATTGTAGTTAATCCAAAAGAATTCATGGAAATGACGGCAATCCGTCACAATAACTTCATGACGGATTCATCTGTCTCCGCGATATATCCATGCCTATGTTGGCGCAAAGCATGATCCAGACGGACAACCACACCATGGCGACGGCTCAGCCGCGACGGCTCCTCGTCATCCACAACCCCACCGCCGGCCGGCGCCGCAAGAAGCGTCTGGCCGAAGTGGTCGCCCGCTTGCGCCAACTGGGGTGCATCGTCACCGCGCTGCAGACCACAAGACGCGGTGACGCCGAAGAATTCGCCCGTGCCGCCAGCCCCGCTGACTACGACGTGGTGGTCGCCGCCGGTGGCGACGGCACCGTCAACGAGGTGGTCAACGGCATGGTGGCCGGCCAAGGCGGCGTCGCCCTGGCGGTCATTCCCTTGGGGACCGCCAACGTCCTGGCCCTGGAAATCGGCCTGGACCCCAAGAATTTCGACCAGATCGCCCAAGCCATCGCCCACGGCCCGGCCCGCAACGTCCACTTGGGAATCGCCAATGGCCGCCATTTTGTGCTGATGGCCGGGGCCGGTCTGGACGCCCACGTGGTGGAAGGCGTCAACATCGCGCTCAAGCGCGCCACCGGCAAGTTGGCTTATGTGGTGGAAAGCGTCAAACAGGCGTTCGGCTATGATTTCCCGGAAATCACCGTCCGCGCCAATGGCGAGACTTACGAAGGCCGCATGGCGGTGGCCTGCAAGGGCCGGTACTACGGCGGCCCGTTCATCGCCGCCCCCGGCGCCAGCCTGGAAAACCCCAAGCTGGAAGTCTGCATCCTGCCCAAGTCCGGCGTCGCCGGCGTCATGCGCTATGGTCTGGCGCTGCCCATGAACAAACTGGCCGACCTGCCCGAGGTCACGGTGGTGTCGGCGGAGTCCATGGTCATCCTGGGCCCGCGCGGCGCGCCGTTGCAAGGTGACGGCGACATCGTCGCCCGTCTGCCCGCCGAAATCAGCATCGCGCCGCAAACCGTGCAGTTGATCGTGCCGGAATAAGTTCCGCCCCGAACCGGCGGGCCACGACATTGTATCAATGGTTGCCGAGTGCTATGATTATTCCCTGAAAAGATTGTGCGACAATCTTTTGCAGCCAGGGAAAAGCGAGCGGCGATGACCAAACATTTCCCGCCACCGCCCACCAAGTTCGGCACCGCCGGCCTTCAGACCAAGGCCGCGCCGCCGTTGCGTCATGCCGTCCCGCCACCGCCGACGGCGTACGGCCCCAACACGGTACAGCGACAATCGGCACCGGCCCGCATCACCCTTGCCCCGCCCCCGACACGCTTTGCGCCCCCCGCCGTCCAGGCGAAAAGCGTCAGCGTTCCGCCCAAACCCGCCCCGGCTTTTGTCGCGCCACCAAGACCGACGGATCTTTCTCCCACGCCGCAGGCGAACCCGGCCACCCGCACCGCCACGGTCCAGCCGTTTCTGATCGCGGGGATCGCCTTGGGCGTGGCGGCGGCGGCTTATGGGGCATACCGATATTACCGGCACCGTCGTCGCGAAAACGCCATCGACCGCATCCGAGTCGAACACAACGCCCTGGCCCCGTTCATCACCACCCATACCGAAAACCATGCCGGCCCGGGTGTGACAAGCACCGCCACCACCGCCAACAACATGCTGGCGGTGCCGCTGCGGACCTACGACGTCTACATCAATCGGGATGACCCGGTCGGCAGCGGCGGAACAAGCCCCGCCTTGGTGGAAAGCGCCCGGGTGCACGAAAGGACCCACATCTCGGCGGACCAATGGTACACGGCCAACACCGTGCCCGGGTCAAGCCAATTGCTGTACCATCTGGGCGGAATGCCACCCATCTACCACTCCTACCCCCTCTACGACCGGGCCGACAGGCTGCTGAACGCCATTGCCGGGGACGGCGCCCTGACCGACCAACAGCGCGCCCATATGGACGATCGGGTCAGGAACAACTCGGTCCGTCCCAGCGAATGGGACAGCACCATCAACGAGTTGCTGGTTTATTCACAACGATCGGGAATCAGGGCCAACAGCAGCACCGTCAAGCTGCTGGTGGAATACGCCAACGAGAACTTGCAGCATCGCCACGGTCAAATCACCGACCTGCCGCGCCTGCAGACCATCGGCGGCAACCAGTTTCACCAGCGCGACGACGTCTGGGACAACTTCTGAAATCCTATTCGCCCTTGGCCGCCTTGATGAAGGCGGCGATCTTGGCCGCATCCTTGACCCCGGGGGCGCTTTCCACCCCCGACGACACGTCCACCGCCTTGGCGCCGCTGGCCTTGATGGCCTGGGCCACGTTGGCCGCGGTCAAACCGCCGGCCAGCATCCACGGCAGCGGCACCTTGAAGCCTTTCAGGATGTTCCAGTCGAAGCTGACGGCGTTGCCGCCCGGCAGATCGGACCCCTTGGGCGGCTTGGCGTCGAACAGCAGCATGTCGCACACATCGCGGTATTCGGCGACGCGGTCCAGGTCGGCGGCGCTTTCCACCGACAGCACCTTCATCACCGGCAGGCCGAATTCGGCGCGGATACGATCCAGCCGTTCCGGGGTTTCGGCGCCGTGGAACTGCAAAAGGTCCAGGCGCACATGCCCCAGGACCTCGTCCAGGAAAGCATCCTCGGCATCGACGAACAGACCGACCTTTTCCACCCCTTCGATGAACTGGGTCAGTTCGGCCGCCCGTTCGGGGACGATGTTGCGCGGGCTTTTGGCGAAGAAGACGAAGCCCAGATAGTCGGCGCCGGCCTCGATGGCGGCGTCGATGGAATCTTCGTCGGTCAGGCCGCAGATCTTGACGGCGACGCTCACCCTTCCAGCTCCTCGAGGATGCGCTTGGCGGCATCGGCGGGATAGCTGGCGGCGGTGATCGGCCGGCCGATGACCAGGATGTCGGCGCCGCGCACCCGGGCTTCCTTGGGGGTCATCACCCGCTTCTGGTCGCCGGCTTCCGCCCAGGCCGGACGAATGCCCGGCACCACCAGGGTCAGGGAATCGCCGACCATGGACCGCACGGTCTCGACCTCGTGCGGGGAACAGACCAATCCGTCGATGCCGGCGGCCTGGGCCAGCACCGCCAGCCGCTTGACCTGATCCAGCACGCTGCCCTGGAACCCCACCGCTTCCATGGCGGCCTGGTCCATACTGGTCAGGATAGATACCGCCAGCACCTTGACCCGCGGACGGCCCACCTTATCGGCGGCTTCGCGGGCGGCGTCGGCCGCCGCCTTCATCATGGCGAAACCACCGGTGGCATGGATGGTGGTGTAACGCGGCGCCAACGGCGCGATACCGCGCATGGCCCCGGCGACCGTATTGGGAATGTCGTGGAACTTCAGGTCCAGGAACACCGGAACACCCAGCTCGGTGATCGCTTCGATTCCGGCGGGACCGTTGGCGGTGAAGAATTCCAGCCCCAGCTTCACCCCTCCCACCAGACCTTTCAGCTTGATGGCAAGGTCGGCGGCCTGATTGACGTTGACGGTGTCCAGGGCGACGTAGACGGGATTGGGCATGGCGGCCCCCTTAAGCAAAAAGGATTTAAACGGCAGTCCGGCCGGGTTCGGCGCTGACAAGCGTGACGGACTGGTTGGCGGCGTTTTCCGCCGCCCGCAGCTGACGTTCCAGCGAATCGGCGCGACGGCGTTGTTCGCGGGCGCGGCGGCGGGCCTTATGCCCCGACAGCCACGTGATCACCGCCCCCAGCACCAAGCCCTTGGCCAGCACGCCCAACACCACCAGATAGACCGGCAGGTCGACGGCCCACGGCAGCGGCCAGAATTCCAGCCGGACGTCGTGCCGGTTGGCAACGGCGAAGACAACGATCAACAAAGCGACGGGGGTGGCGATCAGCCAGCCGAGCCAACGCATCGGCCGGTTACTCGTCGCCGGCGTTCAACCGCTCGCGCAGCTGCTTGCCGGTCTTGAAGAACGGGACCACCTTGCCGTCCACCGCCACCTGTTCGCCGGTGCGGGGGTTGCGGCCCTGGCGGGCGTCGCGGCTTTTCACCGAGAAAGCGCCGAAACCGCGCAATTCGACCCGGTCCCCCCGCGCCAAGGCGCCGGCGATTTCGTCGAAGATGGTGGTGACGATGCGTTCCACGTCACGCTGGTACAAATGCGGGTTCTTTTCCGCCAGGCGGGCGATCAGCTCCGACTTGGTCATGGCGCGGGTTCCGTTCAGGACTGTTGTTGGCCGCCAGCCTGCCCAAGGGCTTGGCCCGAGTCAACCACATGGTGCTCGGCCGGCCCCGGCAAGGTGAAGAAGAAGGTGGTTCCCAGCCCTTCGCCCGCGGATTCCAGCCAGATGCGGCCACCATGGCGTTCGACGATCTTGCGGCAGACCGCCAGCCCGATGCCGGTTCCCTCGTAAGCCTGGGCGGCGTGCAGACGCTGGAAAATCATGAACACCCGGTCGGCCTGCTCGGGCGGGATGCCGATTCCGTTGTCGGACACCGAAAACACGCCCTGGGCGTCACAGGCGACACGGATGTGCGGGACACGACCCGTGGCGCGGTATTTCACCGCGTTGCCGATCAGGTTCTGCAACAGGTGCTCGATCTGGCTGCGATCGCCACGTACCGCCGGCAGCGTGTCGCATTCCACCAGGGCCCCCGATTCGGCCACCGCGCCCTGCAACAGGGAAAGCGCCGCCGCCGCCGCTTGGTTCATGTCGACACTGTCGTTGTGCAGCGGGCGGTGGCTGACGCGCGAATAATCCAACAGATCGTTGACCAGCGACTGCATGCGCTTGGCCCCGTCGGTCAGGTAGTTCAGATAATCGCGGATCTCGCCCTCGGCCTTGTCGCCCAGCCGGCGCTCCAACAGGGTGGCGAAGCTGGAAATCTGGCGCAGCGGCTGTTTCAGGTCGTGACTGGCCACATAGGCGAATTGTTCCAGGTCCTGGTTCGACCGTTTCAGTTCGCTGAGCAGCGCTTCGTGACGTTCCTCGGATTTCTTGCGCTGGGTGATGTCCAGCTTGATGCCCAGGTAATTGGTGACCTTGCCTTCCAGGTTGCGGATGGGCTGGATGGACGCCTGTTCCCAATAAAGGCTGCCATCCTTGCGGCGGTTGACGAACTCGCCGCGCCATTGCTCGCCCTGTTCCAAGGTGGCGGTCAAATCCTGGTAATGGTCTTCCGGGGTCAGACCGGATTTCAGCAAGGACGGCTTTTGCCCGATCACTTCGTCCTGGGAATAGCCGGTGGTATCCAGGAATTTCGGATTCACGTACTGGATGGAGCGGTCCAGGTCGGTGATCACCACCGAAACCGGGCTTTGTTCCACCGCCCGGGTCAGCATATGCATGCGGTGGGCGTTCTGCATGGCGGTGGTGATGTCCGAACCGGTGCCACGATAGCCCAGGAAGCCCCCCGACGGGTCGAAACGCGGCACGCCGCTTTCCTTGATCCAGCACGGATGGCCGTCATCGGCCTCGATCCAATACTTGAAATCGCGGAACGGCCGGTGGGCGGACAGGTCCTCCAGGTGGCTTTGCCACATCTCGGCATCCACCTCCATCTTGGCGGTGCCCAGGTCCCAGCGCCGCTTGCCCAGCAGGGTCTGGGGCGAGCGGCCGGTGATCTGCTCGAAGGAGTCGGACAAGAAGACATAGCGTTCGTCCTGGTCGGTTTCCCAGAACCAGTCGGAATTGACCTCGGAATATTCGCGAAAGCGCGCTTCGCGTTCGCTTAAATCGTCGTACAGGCTTTGCAGGCGCGCCGCCATGATGTTGAAGCTGGCGGCGGTCTCGGCCAATTCGTCGCCGCCCGCCACCGGCACCCGGTGCCCCAGCTCGCCGGCGGCCAGACGCTGGCTGGCGTCGCGCAACGACGCCAACTGGCGGGTCAGGTAATGGCCCAAGATCAGCGAGAACAAGGCGACCAGCGCCATTTCCAGGGCCGAGATGCCAAAGGCCCAGCGCCGCAGTTGGGACATGGCGGCCTCGACGCCGTCCACCGCCAGTCCGAACTGCACCCGTCCATAGGGCAGCCCGGAAACCATGATGTCGGCTTCACGGTCCAGAACGCCGTCCTGAACCTGCTCGAGACTGGAATCGGCGACGAACGGACCGGTGAACCCGCCCAACTGGCTGAGCACCCGGCCATCCCGTTCCAGGAAGCGGACATAGCGCAGCTTTCCCGATTCGGTCGCTTCCCGTCCGATGGAATCCAAGGTACTGAAATCCCAAGCCAGCAAGGCGTCACGCGACGCCGCCGCCAACAGCTTGCCGGTGGTTTCCGCCCGGCTCAGCAATTGCTGTTCGGTGGAACGCTGCATGATGCCCAAGGTGCTGAGCACCAAGATGGTCAGCAGAACGGCTTCGATCAGGGCCACGCCCACGACGGTCTTGGTGCGGAACCTCATGGCGCCGCCTCGCGCAGGACCGCCTGGACCGCGTCCACCGACCACGGCCGCACCGGATCATAGGTACTGTCGTCGGCCAGGGCGATCCCCCGCAAGGCGGCCCGCTGCAAGGCGTCACGCCCGGTTTGGTCGTCGTCCAGGGAAAACAGCACCGCCTGCAGATGGGCCGTCTTCGCCCGGCCCATGCGCGGCAGCACGAAGATGGGATAGGCGGGAAAGGCCTCGGTGGTCAGCACGGCACGCAAAGCCCCACGGATCTCGGCGGGTTGGCGTTCCAAGGTGCGCAGCACGCCGCCTCCGGCGGCGGCGGCACCGTCAAGCACCGCCCGATAGACCGAATCGTCCGACGACAGGTTCCGGGCCTGAACCTGGACCCCCTTGTGCTTCAGCGCCGCCTGGGTCAGAAGCGTGCCGCCAAAGGCGCTGGCGGCGGGAAAGGCGACCACCTGGTCGTTTAATTGCCCCACATGGTTCAGCGGCGAATCGGCGCGCACCACCAGGACGCCCTGTTCGTCCTGACGCTGGCGGGCGATGGCGCGTGCCCCCAAAGCCTTGACGGCGGCCAGATACAGCACCGGCGAGGCGTAAACCACGTCGAATTCACCGGCCAGGGTGCGGCGTTCGAATTCCTGCGTGTCGGGGGCGGTGCGAAAGATCACCGCGCCGCCCAGACGACGGCCGATTTCTTCCAGCAACGGCACCCAGCTTTCCGCCAACCGCCCCGCCGACTGCTGCGGGGTGACGCCGAAAACCAGGGAATCAGCCGCCGCCACCGGTGCCGACCACAGCCATAAAAGCAGTAAGCTGCCCACCCCCTTGCGCATCCGGCAAGAGCCCTTCCCGCTGACGAACCGATAATTAAGGTCGGCAATCTACCTATTTCAACTGGGGAAGTCTAATACCAAGCGGTGTGTTTCGACAGTCAAATGCGAGATTTCATGCAGGTGGGCCAACGCCTGCTTGTACTCGGCCACCGCCTTGGGTCGGGCCGAGGCGATGGCGACGATGGCGGCGTGATGCCCGGGGCCGACCTGCCACACGTGCAGGTCCACCACCTGATCGCCCAGACCGTGAATCGCCTGACGGATTTCGTCGGGCAGATCTTCGCCCTTGGGCAACAGACCGACCAGAACGCCGCCACTGTCCTTCAGCAGCCCCCAGGACCAGCGGGCGATGACCAGGGCGCCGACCACGCCGATCAGCGGATCAAGCCACGGCCAATTGAAGTCGCGGCCCAGATACAGCGCACCGATGGCCAGCACCGAGGTCAAGGCGTCGGCCATGACATGCACATAGGCGGCCCGCAGGTTGTTGTCGCGATGATGCCCATGATGATCATCATGATCGTGGTGGTGATCATGGTGATGATGGTGATGGTCGTCCTTCAGCAGCCAGGCCGAAGCCAGGTTGACCGCCAGCCCCAAGGCCGCCACCGCCATGGCCTGGTCATATTGGATCGGCACCGGCGACACCATGCGCCCCAGGCTTTCCCACGCGATCTGCAACGAGATCAAGGCCAGTACCACCGCACTGGCGAAGGCCCCCAGGTCGCCCAGCCGGCCGGTGCCGAAACTGTAGCGCGGATCATGGGCATGGCGCCGGGCCAGCATGTAAGCGCAGGCGGCGATCAAAAGCGCCGCCGCATGGGTGGCCATGTGCCAGCCGTCGGCCACCAGCGCCATGGACCCGAACAGGCTGCCGGCAATGATTTCCGCCACCATGGTGACAGCGGTCAGCCCCACCACCCACCAAGTGCGCTTTTCGTTGCGGTCCTGCCCGTGGCCCAGGAAAACGTGGCTATGCGTCAAAGACGAAGCATCCATGACCATTCCCTTATTTCATGTAGGTGCGCAGGATTTGAATCAGTTCGTCGGCGCCTTGACGGCGGGCGTCGTCGTCAGCGGCCTCGACGATGTGATGACCGACATGACCTTCCACCAGTTCCGCCATCAGGCCGTTGACGGCCCCACGCACCGAGGCGACCAGTTGCAACACGTCCATGCAGTCGCCGCCGCCTTCCAAGGCCCGCTCGATGGCTTCCGCCTGCCCTTTGATCCGCCTGATCCGCGCCAACAGACGGGGGCGGTCCTTGAAAACATGGCTCATGTCGTCCTCCTGATCACCAATATAGTATAGGGGGGTACCCTATATTGTCCAGCGCGCACACGATTCGCTGGACAGCGTCGCGACGAGAGGCCAATAGTCGTCGCCAGCGAAGGGGTGAGGCGCGTTTGATCGATTTCCGTCCGGTCATTTTCATCAACGGCATATTGCTGATCGTGCTGGCTGCAGCCATGGGCGTGCCGGCGGCGGTGGACTGGCTTTCCGACGACCTGGACTGGCGGACCTTCGCCTCTGCCGGGCTGGTCACCTTGGTGGCCGGCCTGGGGATGGTGTTGGGGGCGCGGCCCGAAGGACGGCCGGAACTGTCCACGCGCCAAGCCTTCTTGCTGACCACCACGTCCTGGGTTCTGATGGCGGGCTTCGGGGCGTTGCCCCTGGCCTTTTCCACCCTCAACATCAGCTATACGGACGCCTATTTCGAAGCCATGTCGGGGTTGACCACCACCGGGTCGACCATCCTGTCGGGACTGGATTCCATGCCCCACGGCATCTTGCTGTGGCGGGCCATCCTGCATTGGCTGGGCGGCATCGGCATCATCGTCATGGCGGTGGCCATCCTGCCCATCCTGCGCATCGGCGGCATGCAGCTGTTCAAGATGGAAAGTTCGGACAAGACCGACAAGGTCAAGCCGCGCACCTCGCAGGTGGCCAGCGGCCTGGTGGTGGTCTACGTGGTGTTCAGCGCGGCCTGCGCCCTGTGCCTGTGGCTGGCCGGCATGACGCCCTTCGAAGCCATCTGCCATTCCATGGCCACCTTGTCCACCGGCGGTTTTTCAACCTCGGACGCCTCGGTCGGCCATTGGTCCAATCCGTGGATCCACTGGATCATCACCATCTTCATGGGGCTGGGCGGCGCCACCTTCGTGCTTTTCATCGCGCCCTGGCGACGCGGCAAATGGGCGATCCTGACCGATTCCCAGATCCGCTGGTACGTCAACTTCGTCGTCTTCTTCACCTTCATCCTGACCCTTTGGCAATGGGCGGTGAACGACTGGTCGCCGGGCGACGCGCTGCGCCATTCGGCCTTCAACGTCATTTCGGTGGTCACCACCACCGGCTTCGCCTCGACCGACTATTCCCTGTGGGGCGGCCTGCCGCAGGTGATCTTCTTCTATCTGACCTTCATCGGCGGCTGCACCGGATCGACCGCCGGCGGCGTCAAGATTTTCCGCTGGGAAGTGCTGTTCGCCATGGCCGGGGTGCATCTGAAGCGGCTTTTGCACCCCCACGGCATCTTCGTCATCGACTTCAACCGCCAGCGCATTTCCGACGCGGTGGTGGATTCGGTGTTGGGCTTCGTGGTCATGTACTTCCTGATCTTCGCCCTGTTCGCCCTGGCGTTGACCATGACCGGCCTGGACTTCGTCACCGCCATCACCGGGTCGGCCACCGCCATCAGCAATGTCGGCCCCGGCCTGGGCGAGATCATCGGACCGGCCGGCAACTTCCAGCCGTTGCCCGACACCGCCATCTGGCTTTTGTCCTTCGAGATGATGCTGGGCCGGCTTGAGCTGTTCACCGTCCTGGTGCTGTTCTCGCGCTCGTTCTGGAAGGGGTGACGATGATCGACTTCCGCCCCGTCCTTCATATCATCGGCGTGATCTTGTGCCTGCTGGCGGCCGCCATGCTGGTTCCCGCCGCGGTGGATTCCCTGGCCGGCAACGGCCAATGGCCGGTCTTCATCGCCTCGGGCGGCATCACCTTGGTGGCGGGCCTGGGCCTGGTGCTGGGGACCCGTTGCGACGGCCGCAGGCCCCTGTCCATCCGCCAAGCCTATCTGGCGGCGGGACTGGGCTGGCTGGCGCCCAGCCTGTTCGCCGCCCTGCCGTTTGCCCTGGGGTCGTCGGCGCTGTCGGGAGTGGACGCCTTTTTCGAGGCCACCTCGGGGCTGACCACCACCGGGTCGACGGTGATCACCAGTCTGGACCACATGCCCGCCGGCCTGTTGCTGTGGCGCGGCCTGCTGCAATGGCTGGGGGGCGTCGGCATCGTCATCATGGCCATCGCCGTGCTGCCGGTGCTGAACGTCGGCGGCATGCAGATGTTCCGGGTGGAAGTGCTGTCGGCGCGGGACCGCGCCGCGCCGCGGGCGGCACGCATCGGGTCCACCCTGATCGCCGCCTATGTGGGGCTGACCGCCGTCATGGCCCTGGCCCTGTGGCTGGCCGGGATGAACCGGTTGGACGCCGTGGTCCACGCCATGAGCACCATCGCCACCGGCGGCTTTTCCAACCACGATTCGTCCATGGCGTTCTTCGACAGCGCCACCATGGATTTCATCGTCTTTTGCGGCATGGTGCTGGGCGGCATGCCCTTCATGGCGTTCTTCACCCTGGCCCAGGGCGACTGGCGCCGCGTCACCGCCGACCAGCAATTGCGCTGGTATCTGGGCCTGCTGCTGCTGTCCGGCCTGGCCATCACCCTGTGGCTGATCGACGTGCATCATTACGGGGTGTGGACCGCCCTGCGCCACGGCATGTTCACCGTCGCCTCGGTGATGACCGGCACCGGCCTGACCACCGTCGACTACGACGGCTGGGCCGGCATGCCGCTGGCCATCTTGTTCCTGCTGACCTTCGTCGGCGGCTGCGCCGGCTCCACCGCGTCGGGCATCAAGGTGTTCCGCTTCCAATTGCTGTTCGCCAACGCCGTGGTGCAGATCCGGCAATTGCTGCGCCCGCACGCGGTCATGGTTCCCAGCTTCAACACCAAACCCATCCCCAAGGACGTGCTGACCTCGGTCATGGGCTTCATCTTCGTCTACGCCCTGTCCTTCGCCGTGCTGTCCATGATGCTGGCGCTTCTGGGACTGGACTTCGTCACCGCCCTGTCGGCGGCGGCCTCGGCCCTGTCCAATGTGGGCCCCGGTCTGGGCGACATCATCGGCCCCGGCGGCTCCTTCGCCGAGTTGCCCGACCTGGCCAAGCTGCTGCTGGCCGGCGGCATGCTGTTCGGCCGCCTGGAAATGGTCATCTTGCTGGTGATCTGCGTGCCCAGCTTCTGGAAGGATTGATTAGGGCGTAAACTTATAAATCCCATAGCGTTCTGCAGGCCCCGCAAGATCATATAAGATGCCGGAAAATGCAGGCGATAGCGGGGCTATCGCCAAATTTGACGGCAGGGTTAGATGGTCTTGCGGGGCCTGCCCTTCGGGTTCGCCTAAGAAGCCGTACTGCGGCGTCACCGTCGCTTGGCTGTACAAGGGTACAGCCCACGCTCGTTTCCTGGCATTACGGCTTCTTAGGCGAACAGAATGCTATGGGATTTATAAGTTTACGCCCTACAACACCAGATCGACGCGGGGCCGCGCCTTGTCCACGTCATCCATGCGGGGCCGACAGGTGAACAGGCGTCCGGCGTCCACCCCGCCTTCCTCGACCAGCCAGTTTTTCACCGAATCGGCACGGCTTTCCGCCAGACGGACCAAACGCTGGCGTTCGAATTCCGCCAGTTCCTCGCGGTCCTTGTCGTCCATCAGCGCCTTCAGCCGCGCCACCAGACTGGCCTCGCGGCGCAGCACCGGGCCGTCCACCTTGGGTACCGCCACCCCGCACAAGTTCAGCCCCAGCCCGTCACGGGCCTTCATCAGCGTCGCCACCTTGCCCAAGGCCGCCTGCTGCTCGGGGAGCAGTTCGTCGCCGCCGGCGGGGAAGTCCAAAGCCTGCAGGGCCAGGACCGGCTTTTCCGCTTCGTCGATGACCATGCCGATCAGCCCCACCAGGGGAAACGCCACCTTCAAGGTGGTGAAGACGGTGGAACGAAGGGCGCCGCCGATGGCCTGGTTCACCGCGTCGGTAGTGTCGAAATTGGGATTGTCCAGATCGCCGCGCACCGGAATGGCCAAGGTGATGCGGTCGTCGCCGTCGCGCAGCAGGTCCAGCACCGTCTCGATGGGCATGTCGGCCTGCTTGGCCAAGGGCGCGTTGGGATCGGGCTGGGCGACACGCAGCCGCGACAGCACCAGATCCATCTTGCCGTCCAAGCTGCCGTCCACCACCGACATGCCCAGCTTGGCGTCCAGCTGGCCGGTATGCAGGTTCACCCCCAGGGCATCGGCGGCATAGGGCGACAGCGGCGGCAGTTCCAAGGCCCGCACCTGTCCGTCCACCGCCAGACCGGGAATGGGACGGAAAGGACGCACCTGCCCTTGGGCGCGGATCTCAGCGTTGCCGATGGCGGCCGAGACCGAGAACGGGCTGTCCTGATCGGGTCTGGCGCTGTCGAAGGCCGAAGCGGTGGCGTTGAGATCGCGCACCGACAGCCGCACCATGTCGGCGGTGGTGCGGTCGCGGAACTCGATTTGCCCGCCGCTGACGCGCACATTGCCAAAGACCAGACGCGGGGACTTCGCTTGGGTTTTGGCGTCACCTTTCGGCAAGTCGGCCAGCCCTTCGATGCCGGTATGGTCGCGGTTGACCCGCATGACCGGCTGCGCCAGGGTCACCGTGTCCACCGACACGTCGCCATCGGGGCTGAGCGCCAGCCTGTCCAGCACCAATGACCGCGCCCGCAGGCGGGGATTGTATTTGCCCGGACGGCCCAGGGCCGACACGGTCTTCGCCTCGAACCGCCCCAAACGCAGGGAAAGCGGGTCCAAGACCCAGTCGGACAGCTTGGCGTGGTCCGCCAGCAGCCAATCACGGTCGCCCTGGCGCAGGGCCAGACCGTCCACAACGGCCGACAATTGCCCGGCCACCGGCGGCAGCATGCCCCGCGGGCGTTCGTGGGCGAAGCTGCCCTCGGCCGACAGCGTGCCGGTGCCGATCCGCCAATCGTCAAAACGGATTTCGCTGGTTCCGGCTTCGACCCGCCCCTGGGCGGTGAACAGCGTCTTGGCCTTGGCCGACAGGTTCAGATGGGTCTTACCCTGCCAATCCAGCGATTTGTGGCGGATGGACAGGCCATCCATGTCCAAGGCCCAGTCCTGGGCGTTCAACCCCCCCGCCCAATCCAAGGACTGGAAGGTCTTGTCCAGGCGGGCCTGTTCCAGTTGCATCCGCGCCGCGCCCGAAGCGATGCGCGCCGCCCCCTGGTTGAACAGCAGGTCGCGCCCGTCCACCGTGCCGGTGGCGCTGACACCGTCCCGCCATTCCAGCCGCCCCTGCCAGGCCAGATGCGCTGCCGCCACCTTGCCGCCATCCAACGGCACCACGCCATTGGTCAAGGCCAGCCGGCCGTCGGCACGAAGCGGCGCTGAAAAGTCTCCGACGCCCAGCACGTCAAGCGACGCATCCAATGTGCCGCCCCAGCCGGGCAAGCCGCCCCATTGGGCGAAGGGCGTGGTGTCCAATCCCTGGACGGACAAGGCGGCGGAGAAGTCCAGATGCCGAGAGAACGGCGCCAATTTCCCTGTGACGCTGACCGGGGCGGCATTGATCCGGCCGACCAGCGACAGGCTGGCCGGGGCGTCCGGCACCCAGGACTGCAGGTCGTGAATCTCCAGGCGGTCCACGTCCACCCGCACCTTCAAGGCGCCGTCTTCCACCCGCAGCACGGAATTGGTCAGAACCAAAGAGGTGACGCCATATCCCCACAGCGACGGCGTGCCGTCGCCCCCGGTTTGCGGCAAGGCCAAGCCGTTCACCCGCCAGGTTTCGCCGTCACGGGCCAGCACCACCTCGGCTTTGTCCAGTTCCAGCTGTTCCAGCCAAAGTCTACGCGACAACAGCGGCTTCCAGCGGAAGGTCAGGTCGACGCCGTCCACCCCCAGGGCTTCGCCCAGGCTAGACATGGCCTCGACACCACGGATCGCCACCTGGCCGCGCCACAAGGACAGGCGGGCCTGACCGATCTGGACCTGGTTCCACCCCATGTCCACCAAGGCGCGCAGCAGCCCCCAGCGCAATCCCTGGTCCGGCAGGAACCACGCGGCGGGAAACAACAGGGCGGCGAAAACGACGCCGATGACGGCCAGCCGCCGCAGACGACGAAACCGGACGGGTTTATCGGGCTTGGACATGGGATTATGGAAACTCTTGGCTTAGTTCCCGTCAACCCCTTCGGCGAAAACCTGGTTCCGTCCTTGCATCTTTGCCGTGTAAAGCGCCCGGTCGGCCTGGGCCAGCAGGGTCTCCACCGAGGATTCGGCCCCCTTGGGCACGGCGACACCGATGCTGACGGTCATCTCCAGGGTTTGGCCGTCCGGCAAGGTGATTTGCGTCTGGTTGATCAGCAACCGCAGCCGCTCCGCGGTGATCAACGCCCCGTCCCGGTTGGTTTCAGGCAACAGCACGGCGAATTCCTCGCCGCCCAGCCGGCCGACGATGTCGATGTCGCGCAAAGTCTGACGCATGCATTCGGCCAGACGGCGCAACGCCTCGTCACCGATGGCGTGGCCGTGGGTGTCGTTGATCCTCTTGAAGTAATCCACGTCCAGCATCAGCACGCTCAACGGGCTGCCATAACGATGGGCGCGTTCCACCTCGGTGGCGGCGGCGGCCAGGAAATGACGACGGTTGAAGACGCCGGTCAGGGAATCGGTGGTGGCCAAACGGCGCAGTTCGCGCTCCATGGCCTTGCGGTCGGTGATGTCGGTCAGCACGCCGATGACCCCCACCGGGCGGCTTTCTTCGTCCAGAAAGGCGGATTTCAGCACCAGTACGTCCAGGCGTCCGCCGCCACGCGGCAGGATCGACGCCTCGTACGAGGCTTCGGCACAGGCGCCCGACAGCAACTCGGCGTCGGTCACCGCGTCTTCCAGGGGCAGCAGTCCGGGGGCCGGGTCACCGTCGCCGAACAGATTGCGGAAAGCCCGGTTGCGGGTCTGGATACGGCCCAGGGCATCCTTGAACCATACCGGCGACGGAATGGTGTCGATCAGGGACTCGCTGAAACGGCGGGACGCGTCGGCGACCAGGGTCATCTCTTCGGCGCGCAGGCGCTGTTCGGCCAGTTCGCGGGTGCGGGCGGCAACCCGCATTTCCAGCGTTTCGTTGGCCCGGCGCAAGGCCGACACCGCCCGGTTGTGGCTGGTGATGTCGCGGGCCTCGAACATCAGTTCCTGACCCATGGCGCTGCTGGGCAGCGGCGTCGCCCGCACCAGGGCGTCAAAGGCGGTGCCGTCCCGGTGCATCAGCCGCATGGGAACCACCGCGTCCTCGCGCACGATCTCGTCGATCAGGGCGGCGTAATCGGCATGGACGATGTCTTCCAGGCGCAGGCCGACCACCTGTTCCAACTCGGCCGTGCCCAGCAGGTCCAGCCCCGCCTTGTTGACATAGCGGATGGTGCCGGCCACCACATGGCAGACCAGGTTGACCGAGTTTTCCACCAACAGGTGGAAACGGGTGTCGCTTTGATGGGCCGAGCCGGCCAGCTTGCCTTCACGGGAAGTGTCGCGGCCGGTGACCACGGTGGCGTCGGCGGCGATTTCACGCGCCCGGAACACCTGCAGTTCGACGTCGCGGGTCTTGCGGTCCAGGCCGATGATGCGGGTGGGGATGGCGCGATCCTCGCTGGCCATGCCCGACATGAACAAATCCATCACCTGACCATATTCGGGGATCAGGAATTCGGCCAGCCGGCGGCCGATCATCTCTTCGGTGCTCTTGCCGCCCAACATGCGCACCCCGGCGCCGTTGATGGCGGTGATGGCGCCCGCCCGGCACAGGCAGATGAGGTCACGGCTGACCTCGAGAATCTGCATCATGCCGCCGTCAAATCGCGGACCGCGCTTTCGCCGTTCGATGGCCAAATCGATAATAGTGGCGATCGGCTCCATGGATGTGTCCCCTTTATTCCCCATGAATGGGCTTAATCCTTTCGTGAAAATGCTTCAACGGAAAAGCAACAAAGGGTCCATTGTATTCACCCCGGACGTCGTCTTCAGCGCGAATTCATGACCACGGCAACAAGTGACGCGGTCAGTCGCCGTCCAGTTCGATGCGGTCGCGCCCGCCTTCCTTGGCCCGGTACATGGCGCGGTCAGCGCGGCCCAACACGTGGTCGAAATGGGTGTCGCCCGGCGCCCGGCAGGCCACGCCCAGACTGATCGAGGTCTTCAGCACGCCGTCCACCAGGGGCAGGCGGATGGAAGCCACCGCCTGACGCAGGCGTTCCGCCAACTGGCGGGCGCCGTCCAATCCGGTCTGCGGCAGCAGCACGGCGAATTCCTCGCCGCCCATGCGGCCCAAGACATCCACTTCGCGCAATTGCGCCGCCATGGATTCGGTCACCGCCCGCAACACCTCGTCCCCAATGGAATGGCCCCAGGTGTCGTTGACGGTCTTGAAATGATCCACATCCAGCATGATGGCCGCCAAGGGCAGGTCATAGCGCAGCGAACGTTCCATCTCTTGGTGCGCCAAAGTGCTGAAGTGCCGCCGGTTGGGGGCGCCGGTCAGCGGGTCGGTGGTGGCCAGACGACGCAGTTCGCGTTCCAGCCCCTTGCGGTCCGAGATGTCCACGGCCAAGCCGATGATGCCGTTGGGCACCACGCCGTCGGCCGGCAGCGCCGCCTTGGTCACCAGAAGCGTGCGGGACTGGCCGTGGCAATCGGGGATTTGGGTCTCGAATTCCTCGCGCCGCGACGACCCGTCCAGAACCCGGCAATCGCTGTCCAGTTCCTCGGGCGGCAGGTGCGGCCCCAGCACCTCTTCCGCCGAATGACCCAACCAAGTGGTTTCGTCGATGCCGAAGAATTCGCGGAACGACTTGTTGTAAAGGCGGTAATGGCCAGCCAGATCCTTGACCCACACCGGGTTGGGCAGCAATTCCACCAGACGGGCGGAAAACGCCTGGGCCTCGGCCAGTTCCCGGGTTCGCTCGACCACCCGGGCTTCCAGGGTGGCGTTCAGCTTCTCGATGGTGGTGATGTCGATCCACGACCGAAGCGCGCCGACCAGCGCGGTGAACAGCTTTTGCGCCGTCAACTCGGTCTTCGAGCGGTAATCGTTGATGTCGTATTCCAGCATCACCTCGCGCTCGGGCGCCTCGCCCGGCTGGCCGGTGCGCAGGATGATGCGCAGACGATGGTTGGCCAGTTCCTGGCGGATGAAACGCGCCAGCGACAGCCCGGCATGGTCGGTTTCCATCACCACGTCCAACAGCATCACCGGAATGTCGTCACGACTTTCCAGAACTGCGCGGGCCTCGGCCGCCGAATAGGCGGAAACCGGGTAAAAGCCCCGTCCCTGGAAACGGAAATCGCGCAACAGGACCTGGGTCATGCCATGCACCTGGGGGTCGTCGTCCACCACCAGGACCAGCCAAGGATTGGGATCAACGGCGTCGGCGCGACTGTCTTTCAGGTTCAGGCGGCGTCGTCCACCACCAAAAAGTGCCTTTTCTTCAGCCATGGGCAACCTTTAGGGAATAATGCCGACCAATCAGCACCGGAATGCCTTACCGTTGAAAGGTTATATTGGACGACGCCCAAATTGCAGCCAATATTCGTACCCATGGACTGTGAAGGTTTCCCCCTCCAGCAAAACCGGCTAGTGTTGGGCCTCTAGGTTTTTAGGCATGAAAGCTGCTCGCGTGCTTCAGTCCCGTATCCCCGGCGCCGCCCCCCGCGCCGACCAGGCCGCCCAGGTGCGCATGCTGGACGGACTGTCGTTCAAGCAAGCCTTCGCCACCTTGGTGATCGCCCTGGCCGTGGGACTGGCCACCAGCGCCTATGAATTGCTGAACGATTACCGGTCCATGCATGAACAGGTGCGCCGCGACATGGCCGCCGACATGAACTTGGTGCGCGGACTGGCAGTGGAAGCCGCCTATCAGCTGTCCGGCGAACTGGCCGGCGAAGTGGTGGCCGGCCTGCATCAGAACCCGTTGGTTCTGGAAGCGACGTTGACCGACAATTATGGCGGCGAATTGGGCAAGAAGATCCGCGCCGCGGTCTCCACCCCCTTTCCCGGTCTGGCCGACGATCTGTTCGGCGACGTGGTCCTGCATTCGCGGTCCCTGGAAACCCGCAACCCCAACGGCAGCAGCACCGCCGTCGGATCGCTGGAAGTCCGCCTGGACAACGCCGGCCTGCTGAACGCGTGGCTGAGCCGCGCCACCTCGGCCGTGGTGTCGGGGGCGGCCCGCGCCGTTCTGGTGTGCGCCCTGGTGGTGGCGGTCTTCTATTTGCTGATCACCAAGCCGCTGTTAAGGATCACCGCCGCCATCGGCCGCGTCGATCCGTCCCATCCCGGCGCCTTCCTGATCGACCTGCCGGCCGGACACCAAAAGGACGAATTGGGCCTGCTGGTGGGCACCGTCAACGGCATGCTGGCGGAAAGCCAGACCGGCCTGGACGACCGCGACAAGGCTCAGAACGATCTGGCCGCCCTGGCCCGCGACCTGGAACGCCGGGTGGCCGAACGCACCAACGAACTGGCCCGCGAGAAGGAAGGCGTGGAACGCGCCCTGGCCCAGCTGAACCTGGCCAACACCGAACTGGAAAAGGCCAACCGCGACATCAACGACGGCATCCGTTACGCCAGCCGCATCCAGAACGCCCTGCTGCCCGACCAGGGCGCCCTGTCCGGCGTGGTGGATGAATTGGCGGTGGGCTGGCAACCCTTGGACATGGTGGGCGGCGACTATTACTGGGCCGGCTCGTTCGGTTCCAAGGGCGTCATCGCGGTGATGGACTGTACCGGCCATGGCGTGCCCGGCGCCTTCATGACCGCCGTGGTGGCCTCCAGCTTCAGCCGCATCCTGCACCATCACGGCCATGACGACCCGGCCGAGATGCTGACCCAGTTGAACCGCTTGGTGAAGACCGCCCTGCGCCAGGACCGCGACAGCGCCGTCAGCAACGACGGTCTGGACGCCGCCATCTGCGTCGTCGACCGCACCCATTCCACCTTGACCTTCGCCGGCGCCAACCTGCCCTTGCTGATCTCGGAAGAAGGCGTTTTGCGTCAGGTGCGCGGCGACCGCATGAGCCTGGGCTATCTGGACAGCCCCGAAGACTACCGTTTCTCGGCCCATCGCCTGGATTTCAAGCCCGGCGCCGCCTTTTACATGTACACCGACGGCGTCACCGATCAGGTGGGCGGCGCCTCGGGGCGCCTGTTCGGCCGCCGCCGCCTGCAGGAAGTGTTGGCCGAGGTCACCGACCGTCCGGTCAGCGAGCAGATGGACGAATTGTTCCTGAAGCTTTCCCAGTGGCGCGGCGACCAACGCCGCCGCGACGACATGACCTTCCTGGCCTTCCGGCCCGTCAGCGGGACTTAGGGGCGAAGCCCGGCCCGTGCCGGGCCGGCGGCGCTATCCCAGGCTTTTCACCATCTCGGCGATGCCGCGCCAGACGATTTCCACGCCGATGCACAGCAGCAAAAGCGCGAACAGCCGCATCATGGCGTCGGTCAGCGCCCGGCCCAACAGGCCCTCCATGCGATCAGCGAAGCGGAAGCTGGCATAGATCAGGACGCTGATGGACAGCACCGCCAGCAAGCCCCCCAAGGTGGCCAGGGACAGCATGTCGCTGCCGAAGGGATGGCCGGTGCCCAGCGCGATGGTCACCGCGATGGTGCCCGGCCCGGTGGTCAGCGGCATGGTCAGCGGGTAAAAGGCGGCCGAGCGCAGACGTTCCGGGGCGCCGCCGATTTCGATGTCGCCGTCGGTGGCGCCTTCCTTGGCGTTCAGCAGACGCCAGCCGGCCACGGCGATGACCAGGCCGCCGCCCACCCGGAGCGCCGGCAACGACACCCCGAACACCCCCAGCACCGCCGAGCCCACATACAGTGAGCCGACGACGATCAGGAAGGCGTAGACCGCCACCCGCGCCGCCAGATCGGCCCGCTGGGCGCGACTGAGCGTGCGGGTATGGGCCAGGAACATGAAGGCGCTTCCCGGCGGGTTGACGATGGGAAACAACGAGCCGAACACCAGCAGGAAACTGGCCAGCAGCGCCGACATGATCAGGGCTCCAACTGCTTGCGGATGAAGTCGGTCACCAGTTGGCCGGCACCGTGACTGTAGAGATCGTTATGGCCGGCGGCGGCGATGAAATGGGCTTCCACCCCCATGCGGGCCCGTTCCTTCAACTCGCGCCCCATGTCCACCGGCACCACCCCGTCCTGCTGGCCGTGCAGAATCAACATGGGCGAACGGACATGGCCGATCTTGGCGCGGTTGTCGAAGCGATCCAGCATCACCATCTCGGCGAAGCCGGGCAGCACGTAGACCGGGGCCAGATCGGGCAGGCGGGTATAGGGTGCCTCCAGCACCACGCCCACCACGTTGACGTGTTCGGTGGCCATCTGCACGGCGACACCGGTGCCAAGGGATTCGCCATAAAGCACGATCTGCCCCTGGGGGACGCCACGGCTGATCAACCAGCCGAGCGCGGCGCGGGAATCGGAATAAAGCCCTTCTTCCGACGGCGAGCCAGGATTGCCGCCATAACCGCGATAGCCCACCAGCAGCACGCCGAAGCCTTCATCCAGGAACAGCCGGGCCTTGTGGGCGCGGTGCGCCACCGTGCCGGCATTGCCGTGGAAATAGACGATGGTGGGCTGATAGCGGTCGCGCGGCGCCCCGTACCAGCCGGTATTCATGAAGCCGTCATGGCTGCGGATGGTCACCGGCACCATCTCGGGAACCCCGGCATCGGCGGGGGCCACCTTCTCGCGCCCGGGGTGATAAATCATGTCACGCTGGAAAAAGGCCATACCGCCCATGGCCAGCACCAAACCACCCGCGAACACCGCCACGATTTCTCCGATCACCAGGGTATTCCTTCCTGTGCCTTATCAGGATAGGGATGAAGACCCGCCAACACCAGAGGGCAAAAGAAAAAGGCCCGCCGAAACCGGCGGGCCTTCCCCGAACCGCGGGTTTAGCCGCGGTTCATACGGTTGTCGATCAGATCGTCGACGACGGTCGGATCGGCCAGGGTCGAGGTGTCGCCCAAGCTGCCGAACTCATTCTCGGCGATCTTGCGCAGGATGCGGCGCATGATCTTGCCCGAACGGGTCTTGGGCAGGCCCGGCGACCACTGGATCAGATCCGGGCTGGCGATGGGGCCGATTTCCTTGCGGACCCAAGCCACCAGTTCCTTGCGCAGATCTTCCGACGGCTCTTCGCCCTGGATCAGGGTGACATAGGCATAGATGCCCTGGCCCTTGATCTCGTGCGGGTAACCGACCACGGCGGCTTCGGCCACCTTGGGGTGGGCGACCAGGGCGGATTCCACCTCGGCGGTGCCCATGCGGTGACCCGACACGTTGATCACGTCGTCCACGCGGCCGGTGATCCAGTAATAGCCGTCCGTGTCACGACGGGCGCCGTCACCGGTGAAGTAGTAGCCGGGATAGGTCGAGAAGTAGGTTTCGCCGAAACGCTTGTGGTCACCGAAGATGGTGCGCATCTGACCGGGCCAGCCGGGCTCGGCCAGGCACAGGTTGCCTTCGACGGCGCCTTCCAGCACCTTGCCTTCGGCGTCCACCATCACCGGCTTGACGCCGAAGAACGGACGGGTGGCCGAACCGGGCTTCAACGCGGTCGCACCCGGCAGCGGGGTGATCAGGATGCCGCCGGTTTCGGTCTGCCACCAAGTGTCGACGATGGGGCAACGCTCGTCGCCGACCACGCGGTGGTACCACAGCCAGGCTTCCGGGTTGATGGGCTCGCCCACCGAACCCAGCAAGCGCAGGGACTTGCGGCTGGTCTTCTTGACGATTTCCTCGCCTTCGCGCATCAGCGAACGGATGGCGGTCGGCGCGGTGTAGAAGATGTTGACCTTGTGCTTGTCGACCACCTGCCAGAAGCGCGAGGCGTCCGGATAGGTGGGGATGCCTTCGAACATCAAGGTGATGGCGCCGTTGGCCAGCGGACCATAGACGATGTACGAGTGGCCGGTGACCCAACCCACGTCGGCGGTGCACCAATAGATGTCGCCTTCGTGATAGTCGAAGACGTACTGGTGGGTCATCGAGGCATAGCACAGATAGCCGCCGGTGGTGTGCAGCACGCCCTTGGGCTTGCCGGTCGATCCCGAGGTGTAAAGGATGAACAGCGGGTCTTCGGCGTTCATTTCCACCGGGGCGTGGGTGGTGGCGGCCTTGGCGGTCAGTTCTTCGTACCAATGGTCACGGCCGGTCACCATGTGGATGTTGCCGCCGGTGCGCTTGACCACCAGGACGTTCTTCACCGACCAGCAGGTTTCCAGCGCCTTGTCCACATTGGCCTTCAACGGCACCTTGCGGCCACCGCGCAGACCTTCGTCGGCGGTGATCACCAGCGAGCTGTCGCAATCCTGGATACGGCCGGCCAGAGCGTCGGGCGAGAAGCCGCCGAACACGATGGAATGGATGGCGCCGACACGGGCGCAGGCCAGCATGGCCACCGCGGCTTCGACGATCATCGGCAAGTAGATGGTGACGCGGTCACCCTTCTTCACGCCCAGATCGGTCATCACGTTGGCCAGGCGGCACACCTGTTCGTGCAGTTCACGATAGGTGACGTGCTTGGATTCGTTCGGGTCGTCGCCTTCCCAGATGATGGCGGTCTGGTCGCCGCGCTTGGCCAGATGACGGTCCAGGCAGTTGGCGGCCACGTTCAAGGTGCCGTCGGCGAACCAGTTGATGGAGACGTCGCCCGAATAGGAGACTTCCTTGACCTTGGTGTAGGGCTTGATCCAATCCAAGCGCTTGCCGTGTTCGCCCCAGAAGCCTTCGGGATCGTTCACCGAGCGATCATACCATTCCTGGTAGGTCTTCTCGTCGATCAGGGCCTGCTTGGCGAAATCGGCGGGAACGGGAAAAAGTTCGGTCATGTCAGGTTGTCTCCCAAATATTATGTTTCGTTTGGTTGACGCCTTTCCCCATTGCAGGGCGGCGCGGCACAGTTTCCCCGATGCTGGCGAATTATGGTCAGATTCAAGCGCCGACTCAACCCCCGCCGCGCAATGATCCGATTCTTTTAAGCCACAATCGCGCAACGATGTGACACAGTGATGAAATTATTGGGGGTTTTCCAGGACCACCCGGCCATCGACCACCGCCACCGCCACCGGCGTCAACTGGCGGCCCAGGCACGGCCCCCACACGCAGCCCCCGGTCAACGGGTCGAAACGGGCGGCGTGAACCGAGCACATGATCTCGGTTCCGGTCATGTCCAGGAACTTGTCGTCTTCCATTTCCAGCGGCACGAACAGATGCGGGCAGGAATCCAGATAGGCCCGCACCTGTCCGTCGTAACGGACCAGGAAAATCTTGCGCGGGCCGTCGGGAAGTTCGACGGTGAAAGGCCCCTTGGCGCCCGGATCGTCCAGGTCGTCAAAGGAACACAAGATCACGGCGCCACCCCGGCCATGGCGCAGATGATGGCCCAGGATTCGCCGTCGATGGGCATCACCGACAGCCGCGACTGGCGGATCAGCGGCAGTTCGGCCAAGCGGGGTTCGGCCTTGATCTGGGCCAGGGTGACCGGGGTGACCACCGGGCACACCGCCTTCAGGTCGGGACAGACCCAACGCGGGTCGTCGGCGGTGGGGTCGACATAAGCTTCCTTGACCACCTCGACGATGCCGACGATGCGCTTTTCATCCACCGAGTGATAGAAAAAGCAGCGGTCGCCGACCTTCATGGCCTTCAGGAAATTGCTGGCCTGGTAATTGCGCACCCCGGTCCAGGCGGTGACGGCTTCGCGCACCTGGTCGTCCCACGACCAGGCGCCGGGTTCCGACTTGACCAGCCAATATTTCATACCGGCAGGACCTTCTTGTAGCGGCGCACGGTAACGCTTTCGAACAGGCCGGCCAGGGCATAGGGCTCGGCCGCCAGAAAGGCGTCGACGCCAGCGCGGTCGTCGAAGTCGATGACCAGCAGGCTTCCCTGCATGGCTTCGCCGTCTTCCGACAGGAAGGGACCGGCCAGCACCAGACGGTCACCCAAGGCCTTCAGGCATTCCAGATGGGCGGCGCGGTTGGCCAGACGGATGTCGCCCGAGCCCGGCTTGTCGATGCAGATGATGGCGTATTGGGTCATTCCTCGATCTCCGATTAAGGCAGCATCTTCTTGTAGCGACGAACCGTCACGCTTTCGAACAGGCCGGCCTGGTTGTAAGGGTCATTGGCCAGATAATCGTCGATCTGGGCCGGGTCGTCCAAATCCAGGATCAGCATCGAGCCTTGCATGGTCTGGCCGTCGTCGGACAGCAGCGGCCCGCCCACCAGCATGCGGTCGACCCAGTTCTTGGCGTAGTCCAGATGGGCCTGACGGGTGGCCAAGCGCAGATCCAGGGAATCGGGCTTGTCGACGCAGGTGATGATGTAAAGGGCCATGTGCGGGCTCTCCGGTTAGCGGGTTTCCAGCTTGAACGGGCGCGACAACAGGTCGGTGATGGCGTCGTCCAGGGGTTGCCCCCGGTTCAGCACCGCGTCCACGGCGGCCGAGATGGGCATCTCGATCCCCAGACGGCTTGCCATGTCCACCACCGCGCCGGCCGACCACACACCTTCGGTCACCGCCTTGCGCTCGGCCAGGATGTCGGCCAAGGCCCGGCCCTGCCCCAGGTGCAGGCCCAGGGAATAATTGCGCGACTGCACCGATGACGCGGTCAGGATCAGGTCGCCCATGCCCGACAACCCCATCAGGGTTTCCGCCCGCCCCCCCTTGGCCAGCGCCAGACGGGTCATTTCCGCCAGCCCCCGGGTAATCAGCGCGGCCCGCGCGTTGTCGCCGTAGCCACGGCCCTCGACGATACCGCAGGCGATGGCCAGCACGTTCTTGACCGCACCACCGATTTCGGCGCCGACCAGATCGGACGACAGATAAGGACGGAAGGTCTGAGCCCCCAGGGCCTGAACCAAAGCCTCGCCCAACGCCTTGTCCGAACAGGCCAAGGTGACGGCGGTCGGCAGGCCGCGTGCCACTTCGATGGCAAAAGTCGGTCCCGACAGCACGGCGATGGGCTGGCCGGGCAGTTCCGCCTCGGCCACTTCGGTCATCATGCAGTCGGTGCCCTGCTCGATGCCCTTGCAGCACAGCACCGCCGGCACGCCGGGGCGCCAAAGGGGGGCGACGGCCTTCAGAGTCGGGCGCAAATGCTGCGCCGGGGTCACCAACAGCACGGCGTCGCAGGCGGTCACCGCGGCCAGGTCGGTGGTGGCGCGGATGCAGCAATCCAGGTGCACGTCGGGCAGATAGGTGCTGTTGCGGCGGGTGGCGTTGATGGTCGCCGCCACATCGGGTTCATGAGCCCAGATCACCACGTCGCGGCCGGCGCGCCGCGCCGCCACCGCCAGTGCCGTTCCCCATGCCCCAGCCCCGATGATGCCGATGCGCTGCATGCTGCCTTCCCGTCGCCAATCGTCCATGGGTTATGCCCTGGCCCCACCACTTGGTCAACGACAACGGGGGCGGGCGGCGCTATGCTGGTTTCCGACGCAACCAAAGGGGGATGCCATGGATCTGGCGGTTTTCGCCCTGGCCTTGGTGGTGCTGGGTCTGATTTTGGTGTTCCTGGGCATCAAGGTGGTGCCGCAGGGCTTTGAATTCACCGTCGAGCGTTTCGGCCGCTATACCCGGACCCTGTCGCCGGGCCTGCATCTGATCATCCCCCTGGTGGACCGTATCGGCCGTCAGTTGAACGTCATGGAGCAGGTCCTCGACGTCCCCAGCCAGGAAATCATCACCCGCGACAACGCCATGGTCACCGTGGACGGGGTGGTGTTCTTCCAGGTGCTGGACACGGCGCGGGCGGCTTACGAAGTGGCGCATCTGCAGGTCGCCATCCTGAACCTGATCATGACCAACATCCGCACCGTGATGGGCGGCATGGACCTGGACGAACTGTTGAGCCAGCGCGACCAGATCAACACCAAGCTGCTGTCGGTGGTGGACGAAGCCACCCAGCCCTGGGGGGTCAAGGTCACCCGCATCGAGATCAAGGACATCGCGCCGCCGCGCGATCTGGTGGACGCCATGGCCCGACAGATGAAGGCCGAGCGCGACAAGCGCGCCGCGATCCTGGAGGCCGAGGGCCTGAAACAGGCGGAAGTTCTGAAAGCCGAAGGCCAGAAGCAGGCCCAGATCCTGGCCGCCGAAGGCCGGCGCGAAGCCGCCTTCCGCGATGCCGAGGCCCGCGAACGCGAAGCCGAGGCCGAGGCCAAGGCGGTGGACGTGGTGTCCCAAGCGGTGGCCGGCGGCGAATCGGTGGCGGTAAACTACTTCATCGCCCAGCGTTATGTGGGGGCCCTGGAAAAAGTGGCGTCGGCCCCCAACCAGAAACTGATCATGATGCCGCTGGAGGCGTCGGGCATCATCGGCGCGGTGGCCGGCATCGCCGAGATCGCCAAGGACGCCCTGGCCGCCAATTCCTCGCCGACGCGCCGCACCACCTTGCCCAACACCGGGGATAAATGATGACCCCGGTGTTCTGGCACTGGCTGGTCGCCGGGGTGGTGCTGATCGGCGCCGAGGCGGTGGTCCCCGGCACCTATCTGCTGTGGCCCGGCATCGCCGCCTTCGTCACCGGCATGGTGGCCTATATGGCGCCGTCCTTAGGTTGGGAAATCCACGCGGTGATCTTCGCCGTCCTCACCGTCCTGGTGGCGGTGGCCGGACGGCGGCTTTACGCCAAGCTGAAGGAACCGCAAAGCCAAGCGCCGCTGTTGAACAAGCGCGCCGCCCAGTTGGTGGGCAGCGTCCACACCCTGGACACCCCCATCCTGGACGGCTATGGCCGCATGAAGCTGGGCGACACCACCTGGAAGGTGGCCGGCCCCGACCTGCCCACCGGGGCCAAGGTCCGCGTGGTGGATGCCGACGGCATCGTGTTGAAGGTGGAACCCCTGTCGTGATCCGCTTGTTCGTCCCCAACGACCTGTCCGCCGAGTCCGGTATCGTGCTGGACAAGGACCAGTCCCATTATCTGGCCAATGTCATGCGGCTGAAAGAGGGCGAAGCCATCGCCCTGTTCAACGGCCGCGACGGCGAATGGACGGCCAGTTTGCAAAAAGTGGCGAAATCCGGCGTTGCCATCCATGTCCATAGCCAGACCCGCCCGCAGACCCCCGAGCCCGATCTGTGGCTGCTGGCGGCGCCCATCAAGAAGGACCGGGTCGATCTGGTGGCGGAAAAGGCCGCCGAACTGGGTGTCAGCCGCCTGTGGCCGGTGTTCACCCGCCGCACGGTGATGAGCCGGGTCAACACCGAACGGCTGGCCGCCAACATGGTGGAAGCGGCCGAGCAATGCGAACGCCTGACCATCCCCGAGATGGCCGAGCCCGCCGCCTTGGATAAAGTATTGGCCGGCTGGGATGCCGAACGGCCGCTCTTGTTCCTGGATGAAAGCGGGGCAGGACAACCCATCGCCACCGCCCTTGCCGGCATGGCCCCGGGCAAGCTGGCGGTGCTGGTCGGCCCGGAAGGCGGCTTCGACAACACCGAACGGGCGCTTTTGGCCCGCCTGCCCTTTGCCGTGCCGATTTCCCTGGGGCCGCGCATCCTGCGCGCCGAAACCGCCGCCATCGCCGCCCTGTCGGTGGTCCAGGCGCTGGTTGGGGATTGGAAGCTGGGCCCGCGTGCTTCATAATGCCGGCCCCCTATTCCCCGGAGAGCCGTTGATGCCGCCGAAAGTAAACCCGCTGAAGCTGAACCCCTTGCAGCTGAAGACCCTGGTCCTGTTCCAGGAACTGGCCCGCCACCCCGAGACCGCCCAAACCCAGGACAACGGCGACAAGCTGCTGACCACCCTGCCGCGCCCCCACGGCAACCATTTCCACGTGGGCGACAAGGTGGCGATGACCAAGGACGCCTCGGGCCTGACCAATCCGTCGGTGTGGGTGGCCCTGGAACGCAAGGGCCTGATCCGCGCCGTCTTCCCGCACGCCGTCACCCTGACCGTCGAAGGTCAGAATTACGACGTCGGCCCGGCCGCCGCCATCTTGCACGGAAGTGATCACTGACGTCGCAAATGCGACGTCAGTTTTTGCCAGTGGCGCGCCCGGTCCGGGCGGCTCAGTCGCCGCTCGGGCTTAAAAAAAGATAGCGTGGCGGAGGCCCAGCCATGGCCTACACGGTCAAGGAAATCTTCTACACCCTGCAGGGCGAGGGCGGCCAAGCCGGCCGCGCCGCCGTGTTCCTGCGCTTTAGTGGCTGCAATCTGTGGAGCGGGCGCGAGGAAGATCGCGAAACCGCCCAATGCCGGTTCTGCGACACCGATTTCGTCGGCGGCGACAAATTCGCTGACGCCGAAAGTCTGGCCCAAACCGTCGCCAGCCATTGGCCCAAGGGCGCCGGCGGCCATCCGCTGGTGGTGGTCACCGGCGGCGAGCCCGGCCTGCAACTGGACGATGCCCTGGTCCTGGCCCTGCATCAGCAGGGATTCGAGATCGCGGTGGAAAGCAACGGCACGGTGGAATTGCCCGCCGGCATCGACTGGGTCTGCGTCAGCCCGAAAGCCGGCACCACCCTGAAGGTTCTGGCCGGCGAGGAAATCAAGCTGGTGTGGCCCCAGGACGGCGTCGACCTGGGCGTCCTGGAACGCTTGCCCTTCCGCCATTATTTCATCCAGCCCATGGACGGACCCGATCAGGCGGCCCATATCCAGGCGGCCATCTCGTTCTGCTTGACCCATCCGCGCTGGCGGCTCAGTTTGCAGACACACAAGTTGCTGGGAATCCCGTAATCACCATGTCCGCCCCTTACCGTATTTCGCGCCGCATCGACATCGATGCCGGCCACCGCATCATGACCCATGGCTCGAAGTGCCGTCATATCCACGGCCATCGCTATGGCATCGAAGCGGTGTGCGAGGCCCGCGACCTGCACCATGACGGCGAACAGACCGACATGGTTCTGGATTTCGGCTTCTTGAAGGAAGAAATGCTGCGCGCCGTGGACGAGCCCTGCGACCATGGTTTCATCGCCGCCCTGGCCGACATGGAACTGCTGACCATGTTCGCGCCGCCCGGCCGCGAAATCGCCGAATGGCTGGCCGCCCTGGAAACCAAGGTCCGCGAAAACGGCGAAGCGGTGACCACCGACACCCGCATGAAAACCAAACTGTGCGTGGTGCCCTTCCAGCCCACCGCCGAATGTCTGGCCCGGCATTGGTACGTGAAATTGTCGGGGCCGGTGCGCGAACGGTCGGGCGGCGCCGCCCGTCTGCTGCAGGTGCGCGTGTTCGAAACCCCCAACTGCGCCGCCGAATACGGGGAATAAAATCATGGCCGGCCGGATCCTGGCCGTGCTGGGGCCGACCAATACCGGCAAGACCCATTTCGCCCTGGACCGCATGCTGGGCCATGCCAGCGGCATGATCGGCTTTCCCCTGCGCCTGCTGGCCCGGGAAAACTATGACCGCATCCTCAAACTGAAAGGCGCGGGTCAGGTCGCCCTGATCACCGGCGAGGAAAAGATCATCCCCGCCAGCCCGCGCTGGTTCGTCTGCACGGTTGAATCCATGCCGCTGGACCGCCGCGTCGCCTTTCTGGCGGTGGACGAAATCCAGCTTTGCGCCGACCCGGAACGCGGCCACATCTTCACCGATAGATTGCTGCACGCCCGCGGCACCGAGGAAACCGTGTTCCTGGGTGCCGAGACCATCAAGCCGCTGTTGCGCAGCCTGGTGTCGGGGGTCGAGTTCTCGACCCGGCCGCGCCTGTCGCAACTGACCTATTCCGGCCCCAAGAAACTGAACCGCCTGCCGCCGCGTTCCGCCGTGGTGGCGTTCTCGGCGTCGGAAGTCTATGCCATGGCCGAATATGTGCGCCGGCAACGGGGCGGCGCCGCCGTGGTTCTGGGGGCGCTGAGCCCCCGCACCCGCAACGCCCAGGTCGGGCTTTATCAGGCCGGCGAGGTGGATTACATCGTCGCCACCGACGCCATCGGCATGGGGCTGAACATGGATGTGGACCATGTGGCCTTTGCGGGCCTCAGGAAGTTCGACGGCCGCGCCCCCCGGTCGCTGGAATCCACCGAAATCGCCCAAATCGCCGGCCGTGCCGGCCGCCACATGAACGACGGCACCTTCGGCACCACGGCGGACGTGCCGGGCATCGACGCCGATGTGGTGGACGCGGTGGAAAACCACGTCTTCCAGCCGCTAACGGCTTTGTCGTGGCGCAATTCCGACCTGCGCTTCGCCACCGTCGAGGCCTTACTGGCCAGCCTGGATCGCCGCCCCGACCGCAAGGGCCTGATCCGGGCGCGGGACGCCGACGACCAAATGGCGCTCGCCATCCTGGCCAAGGACGAATCCATCGCCCGGCTGGCCAACCACCCCGAACGGGTCAAACTGTTGTGGGACGTCTGCCAAATCCCCGATTTCCGCAAGGTGATGGCCGACACCCACACCCGCCTGCTGTCGCAGATCTACCAACACCTGTGCGGCAAGGGTCGCAAACTGCCCACCGACTGGCTGGCCAACCATCTGGCCCGGCTGGACCGCACCGACGGCGAGATGGACACCCTGCTGGCCCGTATCGCCCATGTGCGCACCTGGACCTATGTGTCCCATCGCGGCGACTGGGTGGCCGACCCGGCCCATTGGCAGGCGGCCAGCCGCGCCATCGAGGACAAACTGTCAGACGCGCTGCATGAAAGCCTGACCCAGCGCTTCATCGACCGCCGCACCTCGGTGCTGGTGCGCGCCATGCGCGACGAAAACGACCTGTTGGGGGCGGTGGCGCGATCCGGCGAGGTGATGGTGGAAGGCCAGTTCGTCGGCCATCTGGACGGTTTCACCTTCCTGGCCGACGCCGCCGAAGGGGCGGTGGCGGCCAAGGCGGTGCTGGCGGCGGCCAGCCGGTCGCTGAAACCGGAAATCGCCGCCCGGGTGGAAAAACTCAGCCAGGCCCCCGACGGCGATTTCCGCCTGGACGGCCAAGGGCGCTTGCTGTGGCAAGGGCAAGTGGCGGGCAGGTTGGTTGCCGGCCATGCGCCGCTGTCCCCCCAAGTCGAGGTGATCGGCAGCGACCTGCTGGAACCGGCCCAGCGCGACCGCATCCACAAACGCCTGACCCGTTTTGTCGCATGGGCGTTGGAAGGGTTGTGCCGCCACCTGCGCATTCCCGACCCTGTGCAAGGGTCCTTGCGTGGCTTGCTGCACCAATTGGCCGAGGGCTTGGGATCGGTTCCCCGAGCCCAGGCCCAGGCCCAGATCGCCGGCCTGAGCGATGGCGACCGCCGCGTCCTGGCCTCTCGCGGTGTCCGTGTGGGCATGGATGCGGTCTTCATGCCCGCACTTTTGAAACCGGCCGCGCAACAGTTGCGCGGCCTGCTGTGGGCCATCCACGCCGGCCACCCCATCCCCGAACTGACCTTTGGCCGGGTCAGCCTGGACGCCGATCTGCTGCCGGCGGGGGGCTGGTGGTCCTTGGGCTACCGCCCCCTGGGAAAAACCGCCCTGCGCCTGGATATCCAGGAACGCCTGACCGCCCGATTGCGCGACTTGGCCCGCACCCATCCGCAGGGTTTCGCCTTGGAAAGCGATTTGGCGTCCATGCTCGGCCTGCCACCGGCCCAATTGGAACAGCTGTTGGTCAGCCTGGGCTGGAAAACCACCCCCCAGGGATGGCGCCGGGCCGACCGCAACAAGTCAACATCTCGGAAGCCTCCTAAAACCAAGGCAAATCCAACCTCGCCATTCGCCATATTGCTGCAACGACGCGACGCAAATCGTTGAAGTTGAGCGCGGATTTGGACTATGCTGGCCATTCAGGGTAGGTCCTGAACGCGCCCAAAGGGCGGCAATTTGGGGTGTCACTCATGGGAATTGGCAGAATCGCCTCGTTCCTGAGTTCTTTGTCTCCGGCGTCGGAATCCGCATCAGCGGTTGCCGCGGCGGACGAGACTCTGCCGGAAAGCCAAAGACAAGCCGAAGGGGCCGCTGACGCCAGCGACCGCCGTCAGCGTGACCAAAGCCAGCAATCCGCCGACGTCACCCAGCAACTGGCCACCATGATCACCGCCGTGCGCCAATTGAACGAAAACGCCATCCAGCAAGGCGCCGCCATCTCGGTTTCCGAAGCCGGAAACCAGCTGAAAAACGCCGTCACCGGTTTGGGTCACCTGCTGGCCACCGTCGACGCGCAAGGGCTGGCCAACAAGGCGCAAAGCCAGATCAAGCAGGCCAACGAAGTGGTGGATTCGGTGGAAGCCGGCATCGCCGGCACCCAAAGCGCCACCGAACAATTGCTGCGCAACATGCCGGCCCAGCAGGCGCAATACGCGCAAGAGGTATCTCAGCGCTTCCAGACGGACATGCGCAACGCGCTCGACAAGGTGCGCGGGTCGCTGGCCGCCTTCCAGCGCTAACCCCTCCAAAGCCCGCAAGAAAACTGGCCGCAACCTTTCGATTGCGGCCAGCTGTCCATTCAAGACTTGAGCGCGGCTTACGCCGCCAGCTTCATCGCCTCGGCGCGGGACCGCATCTTGTTCCAGGCGAATTTCTTCGCCGCCTCCCCCAGCCAGCCCTGGGGGTCCAGTCCGATGACCTTCAGGATCATGTTGACGGCTCGTTCGGTGTGCTTGGGCTGATAGAAGCCATAGGCCCGCACCGCGTATTCGCGATTACAGCGTTCCCGGCTGTAGGGCTGGTCGGCGGCATCGTTGGCGGCGTGATAGGCGAAAGCCAATTCGTCGTCGTCGCTTTCCTTGATGCGGCCGATGGCGACCAGGGCGCGACGGAACATGCCCACGCCTTCGGCGTCCATGTAGCGCTTCATATAGCCATAGAACCACTTGTAGTGACGGAACTCGTCACCGGCGATGCGATGGCAGATGGCTTTCAGCACCGGTTCGTCGGTGGCGTCGCGCAACGCGCTATAGAACGACGAGGTGCCGGTCTCGACGATGCAGCGGGCCAACAATTCGCCGGTCTGCGAACCGCGCACCGACTGGTCCAGGTCGGTGGGGACCTTGTAGCCGTCGGTGAAACGCTTGAAGCGCTCGGCGAAGACGAAATCCGGGTCGGCCAACTCGGCGTAACGGCCCAGAACGTCGCCATGCTGGACTTCTTCCTTGCGCCACTGCACCGCCAATTGCTTGAACGCCGGGTCACCGGCGAACACCTTGCCCAGGTATTCGGTGTAGTCGCCGGCATTGCGTTCGACCATGGCGGCGGCCTTGACCACCTTCAGGACATCATCTGACAGCTTGGAAGCATCGAAATCTGACCACGGAATATCGTCTGGCGTCCAATGCGTCATATGACCCGTCCTGTCGTTCCTTGGCTAAGCGTCCTCAATTGTTACAAGACGCGCCGTCACTGTGCAAAACGAAAAAGGGCCGGCGACAAGGCCGGCCCCAATTCTTGACGCTCGCCCGGATCAGCGAGCGGCGGCTTCCAAAGCGGTCGCCACCAGCAGACGCTGGGCGGCAACGGCCTTTTCGGCGTCAGACTTGGCGTCGGCCACCGCTTCGCGGGCTTCCTGCAGACGGCTGGAAACCAGATCAGCGGTGATTTCGGTCACCGGAATGGCTTCTTCCGCCAGCACGGTCACGCGTTCTTCGTTCACTTCGGCGAAACCGCCGGCGACGAAGATGCGCTTGCCGACCTTGCCGCCGTCATGGACGTCGATGACGCCGGGACGGACGGTGGTGATCATGGGGGCGTGCATCGCCAAAGCACCGAAGTCACCTTCGGAACCGGGGACCACGACCATGTCCACGGCCTCGCTGACCAGCAGCTTGGCGGGGGACACCAGTTCGAATTGGATCTTCTCGGCCATGCGCCTTGTTCCTTACCCTTTTGGGATCGGGAGACGGTCCCGGACGAACCGGGACCGTCCAATCCCAACTTACGCGGCGTCGGCGGCCAGCTTCTTGGCCTTCTCGATCACTTCGTCGATGCCACCGACCATGTAGAAGGCGGCTTCCGGCAGGTGATCGTATTCACCGGCGCAGATGGCCTTGAACGACTTCACGGTCTCTTCGATGGCGACCAGCTTACCGGGCGAACCGGTGAAGACTTCGGCCACATGGAAGGGCTGCGACAGGAAGCGCTGGATCTTACGGGCGCGAGCCACCACCAGCTTGTCTTCTTCCGACAGTTCGTCCATGCCCAGAATGGCAATGATGTCCTGCAGCGACTTGTAGGTCTGCAAGATACGCTGCACTTCACGGGCGACACCGTAATGCTCTTCACCGACGATGCGGGGGTCAAGCGCGCGCGAGGTCGAGTCCAGCGGGTCAACGGCCGGGAAAATGGCCATTTCGGCGATGGAACGCGACAACACGGTGGTGGCGTCCAAGTGGGCGAACGAGGTGGCGGGAGCAGGGTCGGTCAAATCGTCGGCCGGCACGTAAATGGCCTGCACCGAGGTGATCGAGCCCTTCTTGGTCGAGGTGATGCGTTCCTGCAGCGCACCCATGTCGGTGGCCAGAGTGGGCTGATAACCCACGGCCGAAGGAATACGACCCAGCAGAGCCGACACTTCCGAACCGGCCTGGGTGAAGCGGAAGATGTTGTCCACGAAGAACAGCACGTCCTGACCTTCTTCGTCGCGGAAGTATTCGGCGACGGTCAGACCCGACAGGGCGACACGGGCACGGGCACCCGGGGGTTCGTTCATCTGACCGTAAACCAGGGCCACCTTCGAGCCCGGGCCGTCGGTCTTGATGACGCCCGATTCCATCATTTCGTGATAGAGGTCGTTACCTTCACGGGTACGTTCGCCGACGCCGGCGAACACCGACACACCACCGTGCGCCTTGGCGACGTTGTTGATCAGTTCCATGATGGTCACGGTCTTGCCGACGCCGGCGCCGCCGAACAGGCCGATCTTGCCGCCCTTCAGGTAGGGGGCCAGCAGATCGATGACCTTAATGCCGGTCACCAGGATCTCGGCTTCGGTCGACTGCTCGATGAAGGCCGGGGCTTCGGCATGGATCGGCAAGGTCTTGGTGTTGCCGATGGGGCCGCGTTCGTCGATCGGCTGGCCGATGACGTTCAGGATGCGGCCCAGGGTCTCGGGACCCACCGGCATCTGAATGGCCGAACCGGTATCGGTCACTTCCTGACCGCGGACCATGCCGTCGGTCGAGTCCATGGCGATGGCGCGGACAGTGTTCTCACCCAGGTGCTGGGCGACTTCCAAGACCAGCAGCTGGCCGTTGTTGGTGGTGTGAAGCGCGTTCAGGATGGCCGGCAACTGGCCCTCGAAGCGCACGTCCACGACGGCGCCCAAAACCTGGGTGATCGTGCCGACGTTAGTGTTAGCCATTGTGAGCTCCTACTCTTCCTTACAGCGCTTCGGCGCCGGAGATGATTTCGATCAGTTCCTTGGTGATCTGAGCCTGACGCGAACGGTTGTACTTGATGGTCAGGCCGTTGATCATGTCGCCCGCGTTGCGCGTCGCGTTGTCCATGGCGGTCATACGCGCGCCCTGTTCGGACGCCTGGCTTTCCAGGGTGGCGCGGAAAACCTGGATGGCCAGGTTGCGCGGCACCAAGGTGGCAAGGATCTCTTCTTCGTTCGGTTCGAACTCGTAGGTCGCCTTGAGCTCGCCGGACTTTTCCTCGCCCGCCGCAACGGCGAACGGGATCAGCTGCTGGCGGGTCACGATCTGCGAGATCGCCGACTGGAACCGGTTGTAGACGACGGTGCAGACGTCGAATTCGCCCGCTTCGAACATGGACGCCACCTTGGCGGCGACCATGTCGGCTTCGGGGAAGGTGATGCCCTTGCGGCCCAGACCTTCGAAGCCTTCGATCAGGTTCGAACCGAAATCGCGCTTGATCTGCTCGCGGCCCTTGCGGCCCACGGGCAGGATCTTCACCGTCTTGCCCTGACCGATCAGTTCGGCGGTCATACGCCGGACGTCACGGACGATGGACGAATTGAAACCGCCACACAGACCGCGGTCGGCGGTCACCATGACGATCAGGTGCACGTCGGACTTGCCGTTACCGGCCAGCATGGCGGGGGCACCCGCCTGACCGGCCAGAGAACCCGCCAGGGTTCCCAGCATCCGCTCCATGCGTTCGGCGAAGGGCCGCGCCGCCTCCGCCGCGGTTTGCGCGCGGCGGAGTTTGGAAGCTGCGACCATCTTCATGGCCGAGGTGATCTTACGCGTCGATTTGACGCTGACGATCCTCAGCCGTAGGTCTTTAAGGCTCGGCATCGGGTGCTAAACCCCTTACGCGAAGGTCTTGGCGTAACCGTCCAGGAAAGCCTTCAGCTTGCCTTCGGTCTCACCCGAGATCGCCTTTTCGGTGGCGATGGTGGTCAGGATCTCCGGCGCCTTGGCCTTGATCTCGGACAGCAGGCCGCTTTCGAAACGACCAACGTCCTTGACGGCCAGCTTGTCCAGGTAGCCCTTCACGCCGGCGAAGATGGAAACCACTTCCTCTTCGGTCGACAGCGGAGCGAACTGGGGCTGCTTCAAGAGTTCGGTCAGACGGGCGCCACGAGCCAGCAACTTCTGGGTCGCGGGGTCCAAATCCGAGGCGAACTGGGCGAAAGCGGCCATTTCACGATACTGGGCCAGTTCCATCTTGATGGTGCCGGCAACCTGCTTCATGGCCTTGATCTGGGCGGCGGAGCCGACGCGCGACACCGACAGACCGACGTTCACGGCGGGACGGATGCCCTTATAGAACAGTTCGGTTTCCAGGAAGATCTGACCGTCGGTGATCGAGATCACGTTGGTCGGGATGTACGCGGACACGTCGTTGGCCTGGGTTTCGATGACCGGCAGAGCGGTCAGCGAGCCGGCACCGGCGGCGTCGCCCATCTTGGCGGCGCGTTCCAAGAGACGCGAGTGCAGATAGAACACGTCGCCCGGATAGGCTTCACGTCCCGGCGGACGGCGCAGCAGCAGCGACATCTGACGATAGGCGACGGCCTGCTTGGACAGATCATCATAGATGATCAGGGCATGCATGCCGTTGTCGCGGAAGTATTCACCCATGGTGCAGCCGGTGTACGGCGCAATGAACTGCAGCGGAGCAGCTTCAGAGGCGGTGGCGGCGACCACGGTGGTGTATTCCATCGCGCCGTAATCGGTCAGGGTCTTGACGATCTGAGCGACGGTCGAGCGCTTCTGGCCGACGGCCACGTAGATGCAGTACAGCTTGGACTTTTCGTCCGACTGGTCGTGCCAACGCTTCTGGTTGATGATGGTGTCGATCAGAATGGCGGTCTTGCCGGTCTGACGGTCACCGATCACCAGTTCGCGCTGACCGCGTCCGATCGGGATCAGGGCGTCCACGGCCTTGATGCCGGTGGACATGGGCTCGTGCACCGACTTACGCGGAATGATGCCCGGGGCCTTGACGTCGACGCGGGCCATGCCGGCGGCTTCGATCGGACCCTTGCCGTCGATGGGGTTGCCCAGCGCGTCGACGACGCGACCCAGCAGACCCTTGCCGACGGGGACTTCCACGATGGCGCCGGTGCGCTTGACGGTGTCGCCTTCCTTGATGGCGCGGTCGTCGCCGAAGATCACGATACCGACATTGTCGGTTTCGAGGTTCAGCGCCATACCCTTGATGCCGCCCGGGAATTCAACCATTTCACCGGCCTGGACCTTGTCCAGACCATGCACACGGGCGATACCGTCACCAACCGAGAGCACCTGGCCGACCTCGGCGACTTCCGCCTCGGTGCCGAAATTGGCGATCTGTTGCTTGAGGATCGCGGAGATCTCAGCCGCGCGGATTTCCATTATCCAACCCCTTTCATGGCAAGCTTGAGGTGCTGCAGCTTCGTCTTCAGCGAGCTGTCAACCATACGGGAACCGACCTTGACAACCATCCCGCCGAGCAGCGAGGGGTCGACAGCCACGTCAACGGCAACAGCGCCGCCATACGTGGCCTTCAAAGCGGAAACCAGAGCATCGAGTTGGCCCTGGCTCAACGCCACCGCCGAAGTCACCTTGGCGGAGACTTCGCCGCGCTTCTTGGCCAACGCGCCGAGGAAAGCCTCGATCACGCCGGGAAGCGCAGGCAGACGGCGGTGGGAAGCCACCAACCCGAGAAAATTCTTGGTCAGTCCATGGAACTGGGCGGCATCGGCCAGAGCGGCCACGGCCTTACCCTGTTCCGAACGCTTCAGCGCGGGACTATCGAGAAGACGATTCAAATCCGCGCTGTCGCGGATCATCGCCTTCAGGCTCTTAAGGTCGCCCGCCACCTGATCGAGAGCGTTCTGGCCTTCGGCCAGATCGAAGAGTGCGGTAGCGTAGCGGTCGGCGATCACGCCAGTAGTTTGTGAGGGCACCTGGGCAAGTCCTTCGGGTCTGGTCGAAAACGAATTCGCCGGCAGCCAATAACGTATTGATTTTCAATATTTTGCGACGCAGCAGACGTTTCCCCCTCCCACGAGCGCGGAGGTTAACTAACACATTGGGTATTGCGTTGCAAGACGACTCCGCAGGCCTTGTGCTCTGCCGCATCGCGAAAGTGGCCCCACCCGGTCAGGCGGGGGGCACTCCACCCCACCCCCTACCCTAGAGGAATCCATAGGGGTCCACGTCCACCTGAATCCTTATGCCAGACGGCGCAGCGACGGTTTCCAGCCACTTTCGCAACGGCTGATGAAAGGCCACGTCGCGCCGTGCCTTGACCAGGAATCGACGGCGATGCCGCCCCCTTAATAAAGAAAGAGGGGCCGGGGCCGGTCCGATAACTTGGAGACCTTCTAAATTTGGCGCTGAACGACTCAATTTTCGGCAGAACTCGTCCAAGGCCCCGCCATCGGGGCCGGAAACGATCAGCGCCGCCAAGCGACCGAAGGGCGGCATGCCGGCGTCGCGCCGCGCCTGGGCCTCGGCGGCGACAAAAGAATCACGCTCGCCCTGGACCAGGGCCCGCATCACCGGATGGTCGGGCTGGAAGGTCTGCAGCAGCACCCGGCCGGGACGTTCGGCACGGCCGGCGCGGCCGGCCACCTGCGACAGCAATTGGTGGGTCCGTTCCGCCGCCCGCAGGTCGCCGCCGTCCAACCCCAGATCGGCATCGACCACGCCCACCAGGGTCAGCATGGGAAAGTGATAGCCCTTGGCGACGATCTGGGTGCCCACCAAAAGGTCGACTTCGTGATCGGCGATCCGCCGGACCAGTTCCGCCGCCGCCTGGGGCCCGGCAATGGCGTCCGATGCCATCATCGCCAGCCGCGCCCCCGGAAAACGATGGGCCGCTTCCTCGGCGATGCGTTCGACACCGGGACCGCAGGCGGCGAAGCTGTCTTCCGCCTCGCACTCTGGGCACTTGGTCGGCGGGCGGACATAATGGCCGCAATGGTGGCAGACCATGCGCCCGGCATGACGATGTTCCACCAGCCAGGCGGTGCAATGGGGGCATTGCAGGCGATGGCCGCATTTGCGGCACAGGGTCAGCGGCGCATAGCCGCGCCGGTTCAGGAACAGCATGGCCTGTTCACCGGCTTCCAGGGTCTCCTCGACGGCCTTGACCAGCACCGGCGACAGCCAGAAACCGCGCGGCGGCGGATCCTTGCGCAAGTCTATTAAGGTCATGCTGGGCAGGATGGCCCCGGCATGGCGGTCGGGCAGATGCAGGCGGGTGTAACGCCCGGCCTGGACGTTGGCCAGGCTTTCCAGGGACGGCGTCGCCGAGGCCAGCACCACCGGGCAGGCGCCGATCTGGCCGCGCACCACCGCCATGTCGCGGGCGTGATAGGCGACGCCGTCTTCCTGCTTGAAACCGGCGTCATGTTCTTCGTCGACGATAATCAGCCCCAAGGCGGCGAAGGGCAGGAACAGGGCCGAGCGGGCGCCGACCACCACTTTGGCGCTGCCCGCCGCCACCGCCCGCCAAGTGTCGCGGCGCTTCGCGTCGGTCAGTTCCGAATGCCACAACGCCGGCTCGACGCCGAAACGGGCGCGGAAGCGGGTCAGCCACTGCGCCGAAAGCGCGATTTCCGGCAACAGCACCAGGGCCTGACGGCCGGCGGCCAAGGCGCTCGCGATGGCCTCGAAATACACTTCGGTCTTGCCCGATCCGGTGACGCCGTCGATCAGCGACACCGAAAATCCCGTGGTCATCGCGTCGCAGAGATGGTTCGCCGCCTGTCGCTGGGCCACCGACAAAGTCGGCCCGGGATGGTCGGGATCGGGAACAGCGAAAGGCGGCGGCGGCGCCATGGGGGTGGTTTCCAGGGCGCCGGCTTCGATCAACCCCTTGACCACCGAGGACCCCACCCCGGCCTCGCGGGCCAGGTCGGCGGGCAGCAGCGGCGGCAGGTCGGCGGCGGCCTTCAGCACCCGGCGCCGCGCCTCGGTCAGCTTGATGTCGGGCATCACGGCCGCCATCCGGCAGGCCACCAGATCGCGGATGGGTTCCAGGGCGGCGGGAACGCTCATGGCCATGCGCAGCACCGCGCCCGGCGGCGCCAAGGTGTAGCCGGCCACCCAGTCGACGAATTTGCGGCTGGCCTCCGGCAAGGCTCGACAATCAAGACGACGATGGATGGTCTTCAGCTTGGCCGGATCGACACCGCCGCGTCCTTCCCCCCACACCACGCCGACCACTTCACGCCGGCCCAGGGGTACGGCGACGAAATCCCCCACCGCCAGCGGTTCGTCGCCCACCCGGTAGTCGTAAACGCCGGCCAAGGGCAGCGGCAGCAACACGCCGACCAGCGATCGCGGAGAAATTTGTCGGGCGGGGTTGGCGGCGACGGAAAGCATGGTCTAAACTTAGCGCCGACGAACCAAGAAGCAATCGCCCTGTTAGGAAAGTCCATGGTGCGCAAGCGCGACGATGCCCTGTTCAGCGAGCCCGAGCTGACCGACAAGCAGGTGGCCGCCTATCTGCGCCGGCACCCCGACTTCCTGCTGCGCCACACCGAACTGGTGACAACGCTGTCGCCGCCGTCGCGCTGGCCGGGGTCGGACGGCATCGTCGACATGCAAAGCTTCATGATCGAGCGCCTGAAGGAAGAGGTGGAGCGGGTCAAGGGTGCCGCCGAAAGCCTGATCCACACCAGCCGTTCCAACATGAGCACCCAGAACCGCACCCACGAAGCGGTCCTGGCCCTGCTGTCGGCCAACGACATGGCGGCACTGGCCCAGGTGGTGGCCGACGACCTGGCCCCGGTGCTGGACGTGGACGTCGCCGCCCTGGCTTTCGAGGAATGCCCGCAAGCCCTGGAACCGCTGACCGCGCCCGGCATCCTGCGTCTGGTACCGGGCAGCGTCGACCGCATCATGGGCGGCCCTGGTTCCGATTGCGCGCTCAATGAACAAATGCCCGGCGACCCGGCGGTGTTCGGCGACGGCGCCGGACTGGTGTCGTCCTCGGCCCTGGTGCGCTTGGCCCCGGGCGGTCAATGCCCGCCCGGACTGCTGGCCCTGGGATCGCGCCACGGCCGCACCTTCCATTCCGGCCAGGGCACCGAGCTGATCACCTTCCTGGCCCGCGTCACCGACACCTGCGTCCGCCGCTTCGTCGGCTGATTGACACGCGGCGCAATCTGCCTACCATGCCCCGATCAACTTTTGATTGGGGGATGGATCATGGACTTCGCCACGGCGGTCAAGACCTGCCTGATGGGCAAATACGCCACTTTTGCCGGCCGCGCCACACGGTCGGAATTCTGGTTCTTCCAGCTGTTCTACTTCGTAGTGGCCTTGATGCTGCTGGTCATCGACGAGATGATCCTGCACAACGACCTGGGGCCGCTGCAGACCATCTGGTCCATCGCTCTTTTGGTTCCCGGGGTTGCCGTCGCCGCGCGCCGCCTGCATGACATCGACCGCTCGGGCTGGTGGCAATTGTTGTACCTGATCCCGCTGATTGGCTGGATCGTGTTGATCGTCTGGTTCGCCACCAAAAGCGACGTCACCGACAATCGTTTCGGCCCGCCTGCCGGCAAGGAAGCCGCCGCCGAACCAGTCACCGCTTGAGCGATCAGCCCCGAATTGCTATCATTTTTGATAGCAATTCGGGAGATCGGTCCATGGGATCCGTCGTCATCCGCAACCTGGACGATGCCATCATCAACCAGTTCCGCACCAAGGCCGAGTTGAACAACCGGTCGCTGGAAGCGGAATTGCGCGAGGCCTTGGCCGCCCAGGCTCCGCTGACCCCGGAACAGAAATTGGCGCTGATCGAGAAGGTCCGGGTCATCCTGCCGCCGGGCAGCCCGGACAGCGTCGAGCTGATCCGCGAGGACCGCGCTTCCCGATGAGCCTGGTCGTCGATGCCTCGGTCGCCGTCAAATGGGTCAGCGAAAGTCCGGGCTGGCAAGCGGCCGGCGAGCTGATCGGCCGTGACACCCTGATGGCCCCCGACCTGATCTGGCCGGAATGCGGCAACGCTTTGTGGCGCTATGTCGGGGCCGGCTTGATGGGCGCCGAACAGGCCCGCCAAGGACTGACCACCATCGGATGCCTGTTCGACCGGGTGGTGCCGACCGGACCATTGATGGAGGACGCCCTGGCCCTGGCCTGCCGTCTCAAACATCCGGTCTACGACTGCGTCTATCTGGCCCTGGCCCGCTCGCTGGGAAGCAAGCTGGTGACCGCCGACCGCAAATTGGTGGCGCGGCTGGCCGAAACCGATTTGGCCGGCTTGGCCGAGAACTTGATCTGATGCCGCCCGCCCCCATCCATTTCGCCGCCCGCCCCGACCTGGCCCGGGTGATCGCCGATTGGCGCGGCTGGCTGGAAGGCGAAAGACGATCCAGCCCGCATACCCTGGACGGCTACGCCCGCGACCTGTCGGCCTTCGTCACCTTCCTGCTGTCCCATCTGGGGGCCGAGGCCGGGCTGGATGATCTGGCGGCGTTGAAGCCTGCCGATTTCCGCGCCTTCCTGGCCGCCCGTCAGGCCGAGGGCCTGGGCAAGTCGTCCCAGGCTCGGCTGATGAGCACGCTGCGCGGCTTCTTCAAATATCTGGACCGCCATGATCTGGTGCACAACCCGGCCCTGGGGGCGGTCAAGGCGCCGCGTCCACCGAAAAGCCTGCCCAAGCCGCTGGCCGCCGAGGAAGCGCTGGAAGCGCTGAACACCGCCGGCGAATTGCATGACGAACCGTGGCTGGCGGCCCGCGACGTGGCTTTGTTCACCCTGCTTTACGGCTGCGGCCTGCGTCTGGGCGAGGCTTTGTCCCTGGAAAAGCGCGACATCCCCGCCGGCGACGCCATGACCATCACCGGCAAGGGCCGCAAGCAGCGGGTGGTGCCGGTCCTGCCCATCGTCCGCCAAGCCATCGGCGAATACGTGGCCTTGTGTCCTTATCCCTTGGCGGCGCAATCGCCGCTGTTCGTCGGCGCGCGCGGCGCCAAGCTGAACCCCGGCGTGGTGCAGCGGCAGATGCGCCGCCTGCGGCTGTTACTGGGCCTGCCGGAAACCGCCACGCCCCATGCGCTTCGCCATTCCTTCGCCACCCACCTGCTGGCCGGTGGCGGCGATTTGCGCACCATCCAGGAATTGCTGGGTCATTCGTCGCTGTCCACCACCCAGCGTTACACCCAAGTCGACGCCGAACGCCTGACCCGCGTCTATCGTGACGCCCATCCCCGCGCGAAAGGCTGAACCATGCCCACGCATATCGTTCATCTGGCCGACGAGGCCGCCACCACCGCCTTGGGACATCAACTCGCCGCCTTGGCCCGTCCTGGCGACGTCATCGCGCTCCACGGCACGCTCGGCATGGGCAAAAGCACCTTGGCGCGGGCCTTCATCCGGGCCCTGACCGACCTGGCCGAGGAAGTCCCCAGCCCCACCTTCACCCTGGTGCAGATGTACGAAGGCAAAAGCGGCGACCTTTGGCACTTCGACCTGTATCGCCTGGACAAGCCCGAGGACGCTTTCGAACTGGGCATCGAGGACGCCTTTGCCGACGGCATCAGCCTGATCGAATGGCCCGACCGCCTGGGCCGGCTGATGCCGCGCGAACGGCTGGAAATTCATCTGCATCCCGGTCACAAGACCACCAGCCGCACGGCCGAGCTGATCTCGCACGGGCAATGGGACGACCGTCTTAAGGATATGAACATATGAACCAGCGCGATCAATTACTGCGCGATTTCCTGCAAAAATGCGCCTGGGCCGACGCCGATCGCGGCGTGCTGGCCGGTGACGCCAGCTTCCGCCGCTATGATCGGCTGAAGCGCGGGAACGAAGCCGCAGTGCTGATGGACGCGCCGCCGCCCCAGGAAGACGTGCGGCCCTTCATCCGCATCGGCGACCAGCTTTGCGCCCTGGGCTATTCGGCGCCGCGCATCCTGGCGAAAGACGTGGAACACGGCTTCTTGCTGTTGGAAGACCTGGGCGATTCCACCTATGCCCGCCGCTTGGCCGAAGGCGACGACGAGGAAAGCCTGTACGCCCTGGCCATGGACGTGCTGGCCGACCTGCATGGCCGCACGGACGCCGTTCCCCCCGGCACCCCCGCCTATGACGACGAACGCCTGCTGACCGAGGCCTGCCTGCTGACCGACTGGTACATGCCCGCCGTGCTGGGCCACGAGATCACGGCCGCAGACCACGAACAGTACCGTGCGCTCTGGCGCGACCTGTTCCCCGTCGCCCGTTCGGTGCCCGACACTTTGGTGCTGCGCGACTTCCACGTGGACAATCTGATGCTGCTGGACCGTCCGGGTCTGACCGCCTGCGGGCTTTTGGACTTCCAGGACGCGGTGTCCGGCCCGGTCACCTATGACCCCATGAGCCTGCTGGAAGACGCTCGGCGCGACATCGATCCCGCTCTGATCCGCCGCATGAAGCAGCGCTACCTGGATCAGCTGCCCCACATCGACCGCGACGCCTTCGCCGCGTCCTGGGCGGTGCTGGCGGCCCAACGCCACGCCAAGGTCATCGGCATCTTCACCCGTCTATGCAAACGTGATGGGAAATCCGGCTATCTGATCCATATCCCCCGGGTCTGGCGCCTGCTGGAACAATCGCTTTCCCATCCCGTCCTGGCCGCTGTCAAAACTTGGCTGGATACCCATATGCCCCAGGAACAACGCACGGTTCCCAAGCCATGAGCTGCAAACCCACCCACGGCATGGTCCTGGCCGCCGGCCTGGGCCTGCGCATGCGCCCCATCACCGAAACCCTGCCCAAACCCCTGATCAAGGTCGGCGGCCGCACCATGCTGGACCGCGCCCTTGACCACCTGGACAAGGCCGGCGTCGCCCACAAGGTGGTCAACACCCATTGGCTGGGGGAAAAGATCGCGGACCATCTGGCGGGCCGCGCCGACATCACCCTGTCGCCCGAGGATGCGTTGCTGGAAACCGGCGGCGGCGTCGCCCGGGCCTTGCCGCTGTTGGGGGCCGGTCCCTTCTATGTGGTCAATTCCGACATCATCTGGACCGATGGCGGTGCCGACACCGCGCTTGCCCGTCTGGCCCAAGCCTGGGACGACACCCGCATGGACGGGCTTTTGCTGATGCAACGCACTGCCACCGCCCTGGGCTATGACGGCGACGGCGACTTTTTCCTGTCTGCCGACGGCGTCCCCACCCGGCGCGGCGCCCGGCAAGTGGCGCCCTTGCTGTTTTCCGGGGTGCAGATCCTGTCGCCACGCTTGTTCGCCGAGGCGCCTTCAGGCAAATTCTCGTTGAACGTGCTGTATGATCAGGCCCTGGAAGCCGGCCGCCTGTTCGGGCTGGTCCATGACGGCGGCTGGTATCATGTGGGCACCCCCCAGGCCCTGCCCGTGGTGGAACAGGCCCTATTGGCCGAAAAGCAGGACAACCCATGACGCAGGCGCCGGCCGGATCGATCTTCACCATCGCCGCCGGCCTGCCCTTCGTCGACGTGCTGGCCGGCCATCTGCTGCGCCAGGCCGACGGCGACCCGCTGCGTCTGGCCCGCATGCTGGTGCTGTTGCCCAATCGCCGCGCCTGCCGGGCGTTGAAGGACGCCTTTTTGCGCCTTTCCGAGGGCAAGCCGCTGCTGCTGCCGCGCCTGAAACCCTTGGAACCCGATGCCGACGACCTGGCGGAACAGGATCTGCTGGCCCCCGAAGGCCTGGACGTGGCCGCCCCCATCCCGCCGGCCGAACGCCACCTGATCCTGACCCGGCTGGTCTTGCAGATGGGTGCCGGACGCGGCGGCCACGCCCCCAGCCCCGATCAGGCGGCGCGTCTGGCCCGCGAATTGGGCGCCCTGCTGGACAGCGTGCTGATCGAGGAAATCGGCTTCGACCATCTGGACAAGCTGGTCCCCGACGATTACGCCGCCCACTGGCAGGTGACCATCGACTTCCTGAAGATCGTCACCCAGCACTGGCCGGCGCTTTTGGGCGACCGCATCGACCATCAGGATTGGGTCAACAAGGTGTTGGACGCCCAGGCCGCCCAATGGCGGCGCGATCCGCCCGAACATCCGGTCATCGTCGCCGGCTCCACCGGCTCGCGGCCGGCCACCGCCCGGCTGATGGCGGCCATCGCCGGGCTGGACCGGGGCCAGGTGGTGCTGCCCGGTCTGGACACCCACATGGACGCCGCTTCGTGGGATTGCCTGGACGAGACCCACCCGCAATTCATGCTGAAGCAGGTTCTGGCCCGCCTGGGGGTGCCGCGCGGCCACGTGCGCGAGCTGTCGCCGCAGCACGACCCCCGCGCCGCCCGTTCCGCCCTGTTGGCCGAGGCGTTGCGACCAGCCGGCACCTGCGAGGAATGGCGCCACCCCCGCGACTTCCCCGGCGCCCTGGACGGCGTCTCGGTGCTGAAGGCCCCCGGCCCGCGTGAAGAAGCCGGGGCCATCGCCCTGATGCTGCGCCAAGCCCTGGAAGACCCGGGCCGCACCGCCGCCCTGGTCACCCCTGACCGCGATCTGGCCCGCCGCGTGGCTTCCGAACTGGAACGCTGGGACATCGCCATCGACGATTCCGCCGGCCGGCCGCTGTCCCTGACCGAACCGGGGACATTCCTGCGTCTGCTGGCCCGCGCCGTCACCGACGACTTCGCCCCCCATCCCACCCTGGCCCTGGTCAAGCATCCGCTTTCCGCCGGCGGCCTGGACCCCGCGCGTTTCCGTGCCCAGGCCCGGCGCCTGGAAACCGAGGAAATCCTGCGCGGTCCCCGCCCGGCCCCCGGCTTGGGTGGGCTGCGCGCCGCCTGCGCCGAGGACGCGGCGCTGATCCGCTGGCTGGATTCCCTGGAATCCGCCTTGTCGCCCTTCTTGACCCTGATGGCCCAAGACAGCGTGTCCGTGGCCGATCTGCTGCGCACCCACATGGAAGCCGCCGAGGCCCTGGCCGCCGACCACCAAGGCCCCGGCCCCCTGCGCCTGTGGCGCGGCGAAGCGGGCGAGGCCTTGGCGCGCACCATCGGCGAACTGGCCGAGGCTTTGACGGTGGTCGGCGACATGTTCCCCGCCATCCCCCCCCGCCATTACGCGGCGCTGTTCGACGAATTGCTGTCCGGCCGGGTGGTCCGCCCCATCTGGGGCCGTCATCCCCGCCTGTTCATCTGGGGCGCCATGGAGGCCCGGCTGCAACAGGCCGACATCATGGTGTTGGCCGGCCTGAACGAAGGCACCTGGCCGGGCGAGGCCCAGGCCGACCCGTGGATGAGCCGCCCCATGCGCAAGGCCTTCGGCCTGCCCGCCCCGGAAGTGCGCATCGGCCAGTCGGCCCATGATTTCGCCCAGGCCTTCGCCGCCCCCCAGGTGGTCCTTTGCCGTTCCGCCCGGGTCGAGGGCACCCCCACCGTGCCGTCGCGTTGGCTGATGCGGCTGGATGCGGTGATCCGGGCCCGTGGCCTGACATTCCATGACCAGGAATGGGAATGGCTGGCCTGGCACGCCGCCTTGGACCGCGCCGAGGACCGGATCAAGGTGGAACGCCCGGCGCCGCGCCCCCCCATCGACGCCCGCCCGCGCAAGATGTCGGTGACCGAGGTGGAAACCTGGATGCGCGACCCCTATGGCATCTATGCCAAGAAGGTCTTGGGCTTGCGGGCGCTGGACCCCATCGACGCCGATCCCGGTGCCGCCGATTACGGGTCCTTGGTCCACGAAGCGGTGGAAAAGTTCCTGAACGCTTATCCCCAATCCCTGCCCGACGACGCCGAGGCCAAGCTGTTGGACATCGGCGCCGAGATTTTCGCTCCCGCCTTGACCCGGCCGGGCATCTGGGCCTTCTGGTGGCCGCGCTTTCGCGCCGTCGCCCGCTGGCTGGCCCAACACGAACGCGGCCGCCGCCCCGACGTCGCCCGCATCCACACCGAGATCAAGGGCGCCCTGGAACTGGAAGGCCCGGCCGGCCCCTTCCTGCTGCACGCCCGCGCCGACCGGGTGGACGAGATGAAGGACGGGACCCTGGCGCTGATCGACTACAAGACCGGCATGCCGCCCAGCGCCAAGGAAGTGGCCGCCGGCTACGCCCCGCAATTGCCGCTGGAAGCCGCCATCGCCCGTTTTGGTGGATTCGAGGGGGTCAAGCCGGCAGAGGTGTCGCAGATGCTGTATTGGCGCCTGAAAGGCGGCACCGAGGGCGGCGAGGAAAAATCCGCCACCACCGATCCCAACCGCCTGACCGACGAAGCCTTGGACGGCATCCAGGGACTGATCGCCGCCTTCGACGACCCCGCCACCCCCTATGAAGCCCGGCCGCACCCCGACCGTGCCCCCAAATATTCCGACTACCTGCACCTGGCCCGCGTCAAGGAATGGGCGGTGGCCGGCGAGGAGGAGGCGGAATGATCGCCGAAGCCAGCCATCGTCAGCAAATGGCCGCCGATCCCGCCGCATCCGTCTGGGTGGCGGCGTCGGCGGGGACCGGCAAGACCAAGGTGCTGACCGACCGGGTGCTGAACCTGCTGCTGGCCGGCAACGCGCCGCACAAATTGCTGTGCCTGACTTTCACCAAGGCCGCCGCGGCCGAGATGAGCAACCGCATCAACGCCAAGCTGGCCGAATGGGCCATTGCCGACGACGTCGCCCTGGCCACGTCCTTGGACGAGTTGCTGGGCCGCCCGCCGAAACCGCCCGAGGAATTGCGGGCCCGGCGCCTGTTCGCCCTGGTGCTGGACAGCCCCGGCGGCATGCGCATCGAAACCATCCATGCCTTTTGCCAATCGCTGCTGCGCCGCTTCCCGCTGGAAGCGGGGCTGGCGCCGCACTTCCAGGTGATGGACGACCGCGATGCCGGCGAATTGCTGGACGCGGCCAAGGAACAGGTGCTGTCCGCGGCCCGTGACGGCGTCGATTCCCATCTGGGTCAAGCCCTGGACGTCGTCACCCGTCAGGTCCACGAAACCGCCTTTCCCGATCTGATGGCCGAGTTGGCCGGCGATCGCGGCCGCTTGAAACGTCTGCTCGAGCGCGAAGACGGTGTCGACGGCGCTATCGCCGCCGCCCGCGCCCGACTGGAGCTGGCGCCCGACGACAGCCCGCAAACCATCCTGGAACACGCCTGCCGGGACCAATCCTTCGCCGCCGACACCTTGCGCCAAGCGGTGCCCATCTTGCTGAATGGGGCCAAGACCGACCAGAAAGCCGGCGAACGGCTGGCCGCCTGGCTGGCGGCGCCGACGGACCGCGTCGCCGGTTTCGACGACTATTGCCTGTCGGTGCTGACCGCCAAGGGCGAGCCCCGGGCCAAACTGGTGACCAACGGCTTGCGCGACGCCCACCCCTGGCTGGAAGCCGCCCTGGCCACCGAGGCCGAGCGGCTGATGCGGGTGGCCGACCGCCTGCGCGCAGCGCAAGTGGCCGAGTGCACGGCGGCGCTTTTGCGCCTGGGCCACGCGCTGCTGGCGACTTACGACCGCGCCAAGCAGGCCCGCGCCCTGATGGATTACGACGACCTGATCCTGGCGGCCCGCGAACTTTTGGGCCGCCCCGGCGTCGCCCCTTGGGTGCTGTACAAGCTGGATGGCGGCATTGACCATGTGTTGATCGACGAAGCCCAGGACACCAATCCCGACCAATGGGCAGTGGTGGTGGCGTTGTGCGAGGAATTCTTCGCAGGCCTGGGGGCGCGCGACGTGCTGCGCACCATTTTCGCCGTCGGCGACGTCAAGCAAAGCATCTATTCCTTCCAGCGTGCCGACCCGGAAGCGTTCAAGGACATGCGGCAACGCTTCGCCCAAGCCGCCCGCGACGCCGAGCGCCTGTGGCGGGAAATTCCGCTGAACCTGTCGTTCCGATCCACCCGCGCCGTGCTGGACGCGGTGGACGCGGTGTTCGCCGGGGCGGGGCCGGGCCGCGACGGCGTCACCCATGACGATCCCGCCCCCCAGCATCTGGCCGCCCGCATGGGCCAGGCCGGACTGGTCGAGTTGTGGCCGCCGGTCAAGCCGCGCCCCGCCGACGAAATCCCCGCCTGGAAGCCCCCGGTGGAACGGCTGCGTGGCGATTCGCCGCGCGCCCGTCTGGCCCGCCTGGTGGCGCGGCGCATCCGTGCCCTGATCGACACGGAAAGGCTGGACAGCCAGAACCGCCCCATCCGCGCCGGCGACGTGCTGGTTCTGCTGCGCCGGCGCGGCGGCTTCGTCGAGGATCTGGTGCGCGAACTGAAGGAATTGCGCGTCCCCGTCGCCGGCGCCGACCGCATGGTGCTGACCGAACAGATGGCGGTGATGGATTTGATGGCCTTGGGCAGTTTCCTGCTGCTGCCCGAGGACGATTTGACCCTGGCGACTGTGCTGAAGGGCCCCTTTGTCGGCCTGACCGAGGACGAACTGTTCCGCCTGGCGTGGAATCGCGGCACCGCCAGTTTGTGGGAGACCTTGAAACGACAGGCCGGGGCCGAACCCGCCTTCGGCCGGGCCGAGGATTATCTGTCCCGGCTGCTGAATCTCGTCGACCACCTGCCCCCTTACGCCCTGTTCGCCCAGGTTCTGGGCCCCATGGGCGGCAAGCGCGCCGTTCTGGCCCGGCTGGGGCCGGAAGCCGAAGACCCGCTGGACGAGTTCGTCAACCTGACCATGGCCTTTGAACGCGCCCATCCGCCGTCGCTGCAGGGCTTCCTGCACTGGCTGGAAAGCGGCGGCACCGAGATCAAGCGCGACCTGGAACAAGGTGGCGGCGACGCGGTGCGCATCATGACCGTGCACGGGTCCAAGGGCTTGCAGGCTCCCATCGTCTTCATGCCCGACACGTTGCAGATGCCGACCCAAGGCCCGCGCCTGCTGTGGTCAGGCCCCCCCGAGGACGAAATCCTGTTGTGGCCGCCCAAGGCCGAGATGGCCGACAGCGTCGCCGTCGCCGCGCGCGACGCCAAGAAGATCGGGCGCGAGCAGGAATATCGCCGCCTGCTGTATGTCGCCATGACCCGGGCCGAGGACCGGCTTTACGTCTGCGGCTGGGAGACCCTGAAGGCGCCCCCTGCCGCCTGCTGGTACAACCTGATCAAGGCCGGACTGGAAGGAATCGCCGCCGAAACGTCCGATCCCTTCCTGGAAAGCCAGGCCGAAACCGAAGAGACGACCGTGCTGCGCCTGTCCTGCCCGCAGCAAAGGGACGTCGAGGAAAAGACCTTCGCGGCGGAAAGCCACCCGCACATCGCCTTGCCCCTGTGGGCCAAGCAGCCCGCCCCCGACGAGCCGTCGCCACCGCGCCCGCTGGCGCCGTCGCGGCCCGAGGGCGAGGAGCCGACCGTGCGCTCGCCCCTGGGCGGCGGCGACGGACTGGCCCGCTTCCGGCGTGGTAAGCTGATCCACAAATTGCTGCAGATCCTGCCCGCATTGCCCCGCGACAAACGCGCCCAGGCAGCCATCCGCTTCCTGAAGGCCAACGGCGGGCTGGATACCGCCCAGTCCCTGGCGGTGGCCAACGAGGTCAGCGACATCCTGGACCACCCTGGCTTCGCGCCGCTGTTCACGCCGGCCAGTCAGGCGGAAGTGCCCATCGTCGGGCTGATCGGCGAAGGCCGGGCCATTTCCGGCCAAGTGGACCGTCTGGTGGTCACCGACACCGAGGTGCTGGTGGTGGACTACAAGACCAACCGCAACCCGCCGGCCGCCACCGACCCCATTCCCGACATCTATGTGCGGCAGATGGCGGCCTATCGGCTGGCCCTGGCCTGCATCTATCCGCACCATAAAATCCGTTGTGCCCTGGTGTGGACGGACGGCCCGGCTTTGCGCGAAATCGATCCCGCCTTGCTGGATGATGCGCTGATGGAGATGGTGGGTTGAACAAAGGGAATGCCTGAAACGCTTCACAAACTAAACTGGTTGGTTTAGTTTGTGGGTATGGAAAAGCCCCTTAGCCCCCGTTCCGCCGCCAAACGGACCGCCATGCTGGACGCCGCCCAACGCTGCTTTTTGGAAAGCGGCTACGCCAGCACCAGCGTCGATGAAGTCGCCACCCGCGCCGGCGTGTCCAAGGCCACCATCTACGCCCATTTCGCCAGCAAGGACGATCTGTTCGGCGCCATCATCTGTCGCCGTTGCGACGATCAGGCGGAAGGCCTGTCGTCTTTGTCCCTGCCGGTTTCGTCGGATGCGCGCACCATCCTGACCGCCATCGCCCACCGTCTGATGGCGCTGTTCCTGTCGCCCGAAGTCATGGGCATCTACCGCATCGTCATCGCCGAGGCGGCACGCCATCCCGAACTGGCCAAGACCTGGTACGAGGCCGGGCCATTGCGCGGCAAGCAACGCCTGTGCGACGTCTTCGACGACCTGAAGCGGCGCGGCCTGCTGGATTTCGACGACACCCGCCGGGCCGTGGACGCCTTCGTCAGCATGCTGCGCGGCGAATGCTTCCACCGGGTGATGATCAACCTGCCGCCCAACCCGCATTTCAGCACCGAAGCAACCATCGAAACCGCGGTGAATTTCGCGCTGAAAGCCTTCGCGCCCAAGGTTTGACGTCAAAACGTCTCTTGAACCGGCACCTCGCACATCCGATATTGTGCATTGCAGCATGAGGTGCCGCCATGCCTTTGCCCAATGCCAGAACCTTGTTGCCGCGCTGGCTGCGCCGCCCTGAACCACCCCAACAGTCCCCCATGCCGGAACCGCTTGCCGACGTCGCGAAATCAGCGTCGCCCGAACCGGAAGCCGAGCGTGAGCACGTGGTCGCCCTGGCCCTGCAGGGCGGCGGCGCCCATGGCGCCTTCACCTGGGGGGTGCTGGATGTCCTGCTGCAACAGCCCGACATCCGCGTCGCCGCCGTTTCCGGCACCTCGGCCGGGGCGATGAACGCGGTGCTGCTGGCCCATGGGCTGACCAGCGGCGGCCCCGCTCGGGCCCGGCAATTGCTGGAAGACTTCTGGCGCGCCATCGCCGATGCCGGGCGGCTGTCGCCGTTCCGCCGGTCCTGGCTGGACCGCCTGGACGGCGGCTGGAGCCTGGACCGCTCGCCCTGGCTGGCCTTGATGGACGTGGCTCGTCAGTTCCTGTCGCCTTACCAGACCAATCCCCTGGGACTGAACCCGCTGCGCGAGGTGTTGGAACGTCATGTGGACTTCGACGCCTTGCGCCGTCAGCGCCGCGTCGCCGTGCATGTGGCCGCCACCAACGTGGAAACCGGTCAGGCCCGCATCTTTTCCACCCGCGAAATCAGCGCCGATTCGGTGCTGGCCTCGGCCTGCCTGCCGTTTTTGTTCCAGGCGGTGGAAATCGACAAGGTGCCCCATTGGGATGGCGGCTATGCCTGCAACCCGCCGCTGCTGCCCCTGCTGCACGGCAATGAAGCCAAGCATCTGCTGGTGGTGCCCGTCAACCCGCCGGAACGCAAGGGGACGCCCCGCAACGCCCGCGACATCCTGAACCGCATGAACGAGATCGTCTTCAACGCCAGCCTGACCCACGGGCTGGAAAGCCTGGCCCGCATCAACGCCCTGATCGACCAGGGCGAGATCGGCGAGGACACCTATCGGCGGCTAAACCTGCACGTCATCGGCGCCGACGCGGAATTCCGCGCCCTGACCGCGTCGTCCAAGTTCAACACCGAATGGGACTTCCTGGTCTATCTGCGCGACCTGGGCCGCCGTACAGCAGCAACCTGGCTGGCGGAACAGCCTTGGAAAAAGCCTATTCCCCCGGCCCGTTGAAGCTGGCCCGCGCCGGATGCGCCGGATAGACGCCGACGATGCGCACTTCGTGGCTGAAGAATTCCAGTTCCTCCAACGCCAGACGCAGGTTGCGCTGGGCCGGGTGGCCTTCCACGTCCACATAGAACTGGGCGGCGACGAAGCCGCCGCCCACCAGATAGCTTTCCAGCTTGGTGATGTTGACGCCGTTGGTGGCGAAGCCGCCCAATGCCTTGTACAGCGCGGCGGGTACGTTGCGCACCCGGAAGACGAAGGTGGTGACGTTGTTGCCGTTGGGATTGGGGTCCACCGCGTCGCGGGCCAGCACCACGAAACGGGTGGTGTTGTGCTCGGCGTCTTCGATATTGGATTTCAGCGATTGCAGGCCGTAAATCTCGGCCGCCAGTTCCGAGGCGATGGCCGCCTTGGTGACATCGCCCGACTTGGCCAGATCGGCGGCGGCGCCGGCGGTGTCGGCGCCGACGATCACCGTCAGCCCCAACTGGCGGATCAGGTTGCGGCACTGGCCCAAGGCGTGGACATGGCTTTCCACCACCTTGATGGTGTCGAGCGTCGCCCCCTGGGGGGCCAGAAGATGGTGGTTGATGCGTTCGAAATGCTCGCCGACGATATGCAGGCCCGAATAAGGCAGCAGGTGGTGGACGTCGGCGACACGGCCGGCCAGGGTGTTGTCGATGGGAATCATCGCATAACGGGCGCGCCCTTCGCGCACGGCGGCGAAGGCGTCCTCGAAGGTGGCCGAGGGCAGCGGGCTCATGGCCGGAAAGGCGGCGCGGCAAGCCTTGTGCGAATAGGCCCCGGGCAGCCCCTGGAAGGCGATGGAATTGTTGGGATCGGCGGGTTGCGTGGTCATCGTGGCTTCAACATGTCGCGGGCACGGTCAAGATCGGCGGGAGTATCGACACCCAGCGGAACGGTGTCAACCAAGGCGCAGTCGATGCGCATGCCGTTTTCCAGGGCGCGCAACTGTTCCAGCTTTTCCCGTTGTTCCAAGATGCCCTGCTTCAGCCCGACGAAACGGCGCAGCGCGTCGCGGCGATAGGCGTAAAGGCCGATATGGTGGTAATGCGGCCCGTCCCCCCACGGCGCGGTGGCGCGGGTGAAGTAAAGCGCCCGGCCCACATTGGTCCCCGGCGCGAACCCCACCACCGCCTTGACCACGTTGGGATTGGTGCGTTCTTCCTCGACCTTGATTTCCGCCACCAGGGTGGAAATGTCGACGCCCACATGGTCCAGGGGTTCGAACACGGCGCGGATGATGGCGGGGTCGATGGTCGGCAGGTCGCCCTGGACGTTGACCACGGCGCCGAACTGACGTTCCGGGTCGATCTTTTCCAAGGCTTCCCACACCCGGTCCGACCCCGAAGGATGGTCAGGGTCGGTCAGCACCGCGGTGCCGCCATGGGCGATGATCGCCTCGGCGATTTCGCGGTCGGCGGCGGCCACCACCACCGGCCCGATGCCGGCGGCCACCGCACGGCGCCACACATGCACGATCATCGGCTCGCCATGGATGTCGGCCAGGGGCTTGTTCGGCAAGCGCGTCGCCGGCAGGCGGGCGGGAATGACGACGACGGGGTTCAGACTGGACATGGGCCGGCTCCGCGAAAGGGGGGAAACCACCATATACCGGCCAGGACAGGCGCGAAACCACCTTAACGGGTCTGGCAATGGGCGCCGTTTCAGGCCAAACTTCGCCCCGACACCAGACCAGGAAACACCATGACCGCCTGCCCTGCCGAATTCGTCGCCCTGGCCCACGAACTGGCCGATGCCGCCCGCCCGGTGATCCGCAAATATTTCCGCACCCCGGTGGCGGTGGACGACAAGGACGACGCCAGCCCGGTGACCATCGCCGACCGCGAGGTGGAAGCCACCATGCGGGCCTTGATCAAGGCGCGCTTCCCCGATCACGGCATCTTCGGCGAAGAACACGGCCGCGAGAACGTCGACGCCCGTTACGTCTGGGTTCTGGACCCCATCGACGGCACCAAGGCGTTCATCACCGGCAAGCCCAGCTTCGGCACCCTGATCGCGCTTTGTGAATACGGCCGTCCCATCCTGGGGTTGATCGACCAGGCCATCATTCAGGAACGCTGGATCGGCGGGCGCGGCCTGCCCACCACCCTGAATGGCCAACCCGTGCACACCCGCCCCTGCGACGCGCTGGAAAAGGCCTATGCCTACACCACCGGGCCGGAATATTTCGACGACACCACCCGGCCGGGATGGGAGCGCATCGCCGCCCGCGTCAAGCTGCCGCGTTATGGCTGCGATTGCTATGCCTATGCCCTGGTGGCCACCGGCTTCGTCGATCTGGTGGCCGAGGCGGGGCTGAAGCCTTACGATTACTGTGCCCTGGTCCCCGTCATCGAAGGGGCCGGCGGCACCGTCACCGACTGGAACGGCGACGCGGTCACCATCGCGTCCCCCGGCACCATCTGCGCCGCCGGCGACGCTCGCCTGCATGCCCTGGCCCTGGAAGTGCTGCGGGGATGAGGAAAACCCTTGTCGCCCTGTTGCTGCTTTGCGCCTTTCCCGCGCTCGCCCAGCCCCAGCACGGCTTGGCCATGCATGGCGACCTGAAATATCCGGCGGGCTTCAGCCATTTCGATTATGTGAACCCCAAGGCCCCCAAGGGCGGCGAATTGCGGCTGGCCGACATGGGGCCGTTCGATTCGCTGAACCCGTTCATCCCCAAGGGCCAAAGCCCCGACGGCGTGTCGCTGCCCTTCGAAACCTTGATGGAATCAGCGGCCGACGAGCCGTTTTCCGAATACGGCCTGATCGCCGAAACGGTCGAAACACCGCCCGACCGCTCGTGGGTGATCTTTTCCTTGCGGCCCCAGGCCCGCTGGCATGACGGAAAACCCATCACCGCCGACGACGTTATTTTTTCCCTCAACATCCTGCGCACCAAGGGCGCGCCCCACTACCGCTTTTATTACGCCGGGGTGGAACGCGCCGAAAAGCTGGGCGAGCGCCGGGTCAAATTCACCTTCAAGCCCGGCGACAACCGCGAGCTGCCGTTGATCCTGGGCCAGTTGCCGGTGTTGCCCAAACATTACTGGCAAGACAAGGCGTTCGACGAAACCACCCTGGTGCCGCCGCTCGGCAGCGGCCCCTATCGCGTCGGCAAGTTCGAGGCCGGACGCTACATCCAGTACGAACGGGTCAAGGATTACTGGGGCAAGGATCTGCCGACCCAAAAGGGCCGCTATAATTTCGACACCATCCGTTACGACGTTTATCGCGATTCCACCGTGGCGCTGGAAGCGCTGAAGGCCGGCGAATACGATTTGCGGATCGAGAACGAATCGAAGAAATGGGCCACCGCCTATGCCGACTGGCCGGCATTGAAGACGGGAAAGGCCAGTTTGCACGAGTTCCGCGACGGCATGCCGTCGGGCATGCAAAGCTTCGCCTTCAACCTGCGCCGACCGCTTTTCGCTGACATCCGGGTGCGTCAGGCCCTGGCCCTGGCCTTCGACTTCGAATGGGCCAACCGCAATTTGTTCTATGGCCAATATGCGCGGACCAATTCCTATTTCGACCATTCGGAACTGGCAGCCAAAGGATTGCCCGGCCAAGCCGAGCTGAAATTGCTGGACCCCTTGCGCGCCCAGGTCCCGCCCCAGGTGTTCAGCCAGGAATTCGTCTCGCCGGTCACCGACCCGGACCTGGGCATCCGCCCCAACCTGCGTCGCGCCATGAGCTTGCTGGAACAGGCCGGCTGGGACGTGGTGGGCGGCAAGCTGGTGGACAAGCGGGGCCAGCCTTTCCGCTTTGAAATCCTGCTGAACTCGCCGGCTTTCGAACGCATCAGTCTGCCCTTCGCCCACAATCTGGCGCGCCTTGGCATCGACGCCAGCGTCCGCACCGTCGATCCCACCCAATACGTCAACCGGGTGCGCGGCTTCGATTTCGACATGATCGTCGCGTCCTGGGGGCAATCGCTGTCGCCGGGCAACGAACAAAGCCTTTACTGGACCAGCGAGGCGGCGGACCAAAGCGGCAGCCGTAACTTCGGCGGCATCAAGAACCCCGCCGTCGACCGGCTGGTGGAACAGCTGATCGCCGCCCCTGACCGTGCCAGCCTGGTGGCCGCCAGCCGGGCGCTGGACCGGGTGTTGTTGTGGAATTGGTACGTCATCCCGCAATGGCATTCGCCCACCACCCGCGTCGCGCTGTGGGACAAGTTCGGCCAGCCCGATCAGGTGCCGTTGCAGGGCTGGCAGTTGTTCGCCCTGTGGGCCAAAAGCGCGGAGACGAAGTGATGCTGGCCTATGCGGCTCGCCGCCTGATGCTGATCCCGTTGACGCTGCTGGGCATCATGCTGGTCAACTTCGTCGTCGCCCAATTGGCGCCCGGCGGTCCGGTTGAACAGATGATCGCCCGCATCGAAGGAAGCGCCGGCAACACCACCCAACGTCTGTCGGGCGGCGGTGCCGACGTGACCGCCGCCACCAAGCCGCAAGCCGGGCAAAGCGGCGCCTATCGCGGGGCGCAAGGACTGGACCCCAAATTCATCAATGAGATCGAGAAGCAATTCGGCTTCGACAAGCCGGCCCATGAACGCTTCGTCGCCATGATCGGCAATTACCTGCGCTTCGATTTCGGCAAAAGCTTTTACCGCGACGTCTCGGTGGTGGACCTGATCCTGGAAAAGATGCCGGTCTCCATTTCCCTGGGGCTGTGGTCCACCTTGGTCATCTATCTGGTGTCCATTCCGTTGGGCATCGCCAAGGCGCGGCGCGACGGGTCAAGCTTCGACATCGCCACCTCGTGGGCGGTGATCATCGGCTACGCGGTGCCGGGCTTCCTGTTCGCCATCCTGCTGATCATCGTCTTCGCCGGCGGACGTTACCTGAACTGGTTCCCCCTGCGCGGGCTTTCCAGCGTCGGCGCCGAGGATTGGCCGTTTTGGCGACAGGCCGTCGATTACCTGTGGCATCTGGCCCTGCCGGTCACCGCCTTGGTCATCGGCGGCTTCGCCGGGCTGGTGATGCTGACCAAGAATTCGTTCCTGGAAGAAATCGGCAAGCAATACGTGGTCACCGCCCGGGCCAAGGGATTAAGCGAGAATCAGGTGCTGTACCGCCACGTCTTCCGCAACGCCATGCTGCTGGTCATCGCCGGCTTCCCGTCGGCGCTGGTGGGCATCTTGTTCGCAGGCTCGGTGCTGGTGGAGATCATCTTTTCCCTGGACGGCATCGGGCTGTTGGGCTTCGAGGCGGTGACCAACCGCGACTATCCGGTGATGTTCGGCACCCTTTACATGTTCAGCCTGCTGGGACTGGTGCTGAACCTGATCAGCGATTTGACCTATCATTTCGTCGATCCGCGCATCGACTTTTCGGCCCGGAATTCCTGATCATGAGCCCGCTGACCCGCCGCCGACTGGACGCCTTTCGCCGCAACCGCCGCGGCTGGGTTTCGGCCTGGCTGTTCCTGGGTGTCTTCCTGCTGACGCTGGGGGCCGAGCTGATCTGCAACGACCGCCCCATCCTGGTGCGCTATGACGGGTCCTGGTACGTGCCCATCCTGCGCGACTACCCGGAAACCACCTTCGGCGGCGACTTCAAGACCTGGGCCGAATACCGCGACCCCTACGTGCAACAAAAGATCGCCGAGAAGGGCTGGGCGCTGTGGCCCATGGTGCGCTTCGCCGCCGACACCATCAATTACGACCGGGTGCGCCCGCATCCGGCGCCGCCCGACGCGGAAAACTGGCTGGGCACCGACGACCAGGGCCGCGACGTGCTGGCGCGCTTGGTCTATGGCCTGCGGCTGTCGTTGCTGTTCGGGCTGGCGCTTTCCCTGGTCAGCACGGTGATCGGCATCGCCATGGGCGCGGTGCAGGGCTATTTCGGCGGCAAAGTGGACATGGTGGGCCAGCGCTTCCTGGAAATCTGGGGCGGACTGCCGCAATTGCTGATCCTGATCATCGTCGCCTCGATGATCGCGCCGGGCTTTTGGACGCTGCTGGGGGTGCTGGTGCTGTTTTCCTGGACCTCGCTGGTGGGCGTGGTCCGTGCCGAGTTCCTGCGCGCCCGCAACTTCGACTATGTCCGCGCCGCCAAGGCCCTGGGCATGGGCGATTTCCAGGTGATGACGCGCCATGTGCTGCCCAACGCCATGGTGGCGACCCTGACCTTCCTGCCCTTCATCCTGAATGGCTCCATCGTTTCCCTGACCGCGCTCGACTTCCTGGGCCTGGGCCTGCCGCCCGGCTCGGCGTCGCTGGGCGAATTGCTGTCCCAGGGCAAGTCCAACCTGCAGGCGCCGTGGCTGGGGATCACCGGCTTCGTCTCGGTCGCCGCCATCCTGTCCCTTTTGATCTTCGTGGGCGAAGCCGTCCGCGATGCCTTCGACCCCAGGAAAACCTCATGAGCCATCCCCTGCTGCGCGTCGACAACCTGTCCGTCCATTTCGGCCACGGCGCCGAGGCGGTCGAGGCGGTGAAAAGCGTCTCCTTCGCGCTGGATCGCGGCGAGACCCTGGCCCTGGTCGGCGAATCGGGGTCGGGCAAGTCGGTGACGGCGCTGTCCATCCTGCAATTGCTGCCCTATCCCCGCGCCCACCATCCGTCGGGGTCCATCCGGTTGGACGGCCAGGAATTGCTGGGCGCCCCCGAGCCCATCTTGCGCGCCGTGCGCGGCCATCGCGTCGCCATGGTGTTCCAGGAACCGATGACCAGCCTGAACCCGCTGCATTCCATCGCCACCCAGGTGGGCGAGGTGCTGGAAATCCACCAAGGCCTGCGCGGGGTGGACAAGCGCGCCCGTGTTTTGGAATTGCTGAAGCTGGTGGGCATCCCCAAGGCGGAAAGCCGCCTGGATGCCCTGCCCCATGAATTGTCGGGCGGCCAAAGACAGCGGGTGATGATCGCCATGGCCCTGGCCGGCGAGCCCGACATTCTGATCGCCGACGAACCGACCACGGCGCTGGACGTCACCATCCAAGCCGAAATCCTGAAGCTGCTGAAGGATCTGCAGCACCGCCTGGGCATGGCGCTGCTGTTCATCACCCACGACCTGGGCATCGTGCGCAAGATGGCCGACCGGGTGTGCGTCATGTACAAGGGCCGGGTGGTGGAAGAAGGGGTGACCGAGGCCATCTTCGGCCATCCCAGCCACGACTACACCAAGCGCCTGTTGGCCGCCGAACCCCAGGGCAAGCCCGCCAGTCCCGCCGCCGACGCCCCCCAGGTGATGGAATGCCGCGACCTGAAGGTGTGGTTCCCCATCAAGGGCGGCATCTGGCGTCGCACCATCGATCACATCAAGGCGGTGGATGGCATCAGCCTGACGTTGCGCCAGGGCCAGACCCTGGGGGTGGTGGGCGAATCGGGATCGGGCAAGACCACCCTGGGCTTGGCTTTGCTGCGCCTGACCGACAGCCAGGGCGCCATCGTGTTCGGCGAGCAAGATATCCAACCGCTGAGCCCCGGCCAGTTGCGGCCGCTGCGGCGCCACATGCAGATGGTGTTCCAGGACCCCTTCGGGTCCTTAAGCCCGCGCCTGTCGGTGGGCCAGATCATCGGCGAGGGCTTGGACATTCACCAGATCGGCGCCAACGCTGCCGAACGCCGCGCCCTGATCGCCCAGGCCCTGACCGAGGTCGGCCTGGACCCCGACACCCAGGACCGCTATCCGCACGAATTTTCCGGCGGCCAGCGCCAGCGCATCGCCATCGCCCGCGCCCTGGTGCTGAAGCCGAAAGTCATCATCCTGGACGAACCCACCAGCGCGCTGGACGTCTCGGTCCAGGCGCAGATCGTTGACCTGCTGCGCGACATCCAGACCCGCCACCGCATCGCCTATGTCTTCATCAGCCACGATTTGCGGGTGGTGCGTGCCCTGGCCGACCAGGTGATGGTGATGAAGGACGGCCACGTGGTGGAACACGGCCCGGCCGGCGCCATCTTCGACGCCCCCCAACGGGATTATACCAAGGCGCTGATGGCGGCGGCCTTCCACCTGGAAGCGGTGGAAAACTAAAAAGGCGCCCGGTTGGGGCGCCTTTTCGGTTCAGTCGGCCTTGATCAAGGTGCCGACACCGTGGGGGGTGAAGAGTTCCAGCAGCACCGCATGGGGCACACGACCGTCCAGGATGACGGCGGCTTCCACGCCCTGCTTGACCGCGTCCAGGCAGGTTTCCACCTTGGGGATCATGCCACCCGAGATGGTACCGTCGGCGATATAGCCGGCCACCTGGCTGGCGGTCATTTCCGGGATCAGGTTGCCCGACTTGTCCAGCACGCCGGCGACGTCGGTCAGCATGATCATGCGGCGCGCACCCGTCGCGCCGGCGATGGCGCCGGCGGCGGTGTCGGCGTTGATGTTATAGCTTTCGCCCGCCGGGCCCATGCCGACGGGGGCGATCACCGGGATCACGTCGGTTTCCTGGAACACGTCCAGGATATGCGGGGTGATTTCGGCCGGTTCGCCGACGAAGCCCAGATCCAGCACCTTTTCGATGTTGGAATCGGGGTCCTTCTTGGTGCGGCGCAGCTTGCGGGCGCGGATCAGGTGGCCGTCCTTGCCGGACAGGCCGACGGCGAAGCCGCCGGCTTCGTTGATGGCCGAGACGATCTGCTTGTTGATCTTGCCCGACAGGATCATTTCCACCACTTCGACGGTGGCTTCGTCGGTGAAGCGCAGGCCGTCGACACGCGGGGTCTGGATGTCCAGGCGCTTCAGCATCTGGTCGATCTGCGGGCCGCCGCCATGGACCACCACCGGGTTCACGCCGACCTGCTTCAACAGCACGATGTCGCGGGCGAACAGCCGCGCCAGATCGTCGGATTCCATGGCATGGCCACCGAACTTGATGACCACCGTCTCGTCGGAATATTGCCGCATGAAGGGCAGCGATTCCGACAGGGTCTTGGCCCGTTCCAACCAGGCTTTGCGGTCGTGCAGGATGTCCTCGTTGTTCATGGAACACTCTCCGGATTGGCCAATTGGACGATTTCGGCACGCAATTCGGGGATGCCGATTCCCTTTTCGGAACTGGTCACGACGATGCGCGGGAAGGCGGCGACACGCTTGGCGATTTCCTCCAGCGTGCGGCTTTCCACCGCTTCGGCTTCGGTCTTGTTCAGCTTGTCGATCTTGGTCAGCACCACCTGATAGACGACGGCCGCCTTGTCCAGCATGTCCATCATCTCGCGGTCGTTGTCCTTGATGCCGTGGCGCGAATCCACCAGCAGCACGCAGCGACGCAGGGTGGGACGGCCGCGCAGGTAGCCCTTGATCAGCCGGGTCCAGGCGTCGACCTTGTCCTTCGGCGCGCTGGCGAAGCCATAGCCCGGCATGTCCACCAGGATCAGCCGACTGTTGACGTCGAAGAAGTTCAGTTCCTGGGTGCGGCCCGGCGTGTTGGAGGTGCGCGCCACCGTGGAGCGTCCGCACAGCGCGTTGATCAACGAGCTTTTGCCGACGTTGGACCGCCCGGCGAAGGCCAGTTCCGGCAGGCCGAAGGGCGGCAGGGTGACCAGGTCGACGGCACCGCGCAAGAAGGTGATGTCGCGGGCGAACAGCAGACGGCCGGCCTCGATCAGGCCGGCCGCCGCTGCGTCGTTGGTGTCGGGCGCGCTCAGGACTTCACCCCGTATTTCCGCATGATCACCCATTGCTGGGCGATGGACAGCGTGTTGGACCAGGCCCAATAGATCACCAGACCGGCGGCGAACTGGCCCAGCATGAATGTGAAGACCACCGGCAGGAACATCATCATCTTGGCCTGAACCGGGTCCACCGGCTGCGGGTTCAGCTTTTGCTGCAACCACATGGTCACCCCCATGATCAGCGGCCAGACGCCGATATGCAGGAAGGCCGGCAGATACAGGCTGGGATCGTAAGGGATCAGCCCGAACAGGTTCATGACGGTGGTCGGGTCCTGGGCCGACAGGTCATGGATCCAGCCATAGAACGGCGCATGGCGCATTTCGATGGTGACGAACAACACCTTGTAAAGGGCGAAGAACACCGGAATCTGGATGATGATGGGCAGGCAACCGGAAACCGGGTTGACCTTTTCCTTCTTGTAAAGGGCCATCATTTCCTGCTGCAGGCGCATTTTGTCCTCGCCGAAGCGTTCCTGCAAAGCCTTCACCTGCGGCTGCAGCAGCTTCATCTTGCTCATGGACGCATACGACTTGTTGGCCAGCGGGAACATGATGGCCTTGATCAGCACGGTCAGCGCCAGGATCGCCAGACCCATGTTGCCCAGAACTTCGTGGATCATCTTCAGCAGATAGAAGAACGGCTTGGTCAGGAAGTAGAACCAGCCGAAATCAATGGCCATGTCGAAGCGTTCGATGCCGAACTTCTCGGCATAGCCGTCCAGCAGCGACAGCACCTTGGCGCCGGCGAACAGATGATAGTTGGCTTCGGCGGACGCCCCCGGCTGCACCACCTGGGCGGAACCGGTGAAGTCCACCTGGAAGCGGTCGTCGTTGTCGACGCGCTGGTGGACGAAACGGCTGGTCAGCTCGGCCTTCTGGTCGGGAACCAGGGCGGTCAGCCAGTATTTGTCGGTAAAGCCGATCCAGCCGCCGACGCTTTTGGCCCGTTCGGTGGACAGCTTCTTCAGGTCGTCATACTTGTGTTCGACCAGCTTGCCGTCGAAGACGCCCAAGGGGCCTTCGTGCAGGATGTACATGCCCTGGGTGTGCGGCGTCCCAGTGCGCGAGATCAGCGCATAGGCATGCAGCGTCACCGGCTTGGTGCCGTAGTTTTCCACCCGCTGGCCGACTTGGAACATGTAGTTCTCGTCCACGGTGACGGTGCGGACGAAACGCAGGCCTTCACCGTTGTCCCAGGTCAGCACCACCGGGGCGCCGGGGGTCAGCTCGGCGCCTTGCGCCAGGCTCCACTGGGTGTCGGCACCGGGGATCTTGGTGCCGGCGTCGGCGGGCACCCAGCCGAATTCGGCGTGATAGGGATGCGGCGAACCGGTGGGCGACAGAAGTTCGATTTCCTTCGATGTCGGGTCGGTGGTCTCGCGGTAGCCGGCCAGGGTCAAATCGTCCAGCTTGGCGCCGGTCAGCGACAGCGACCCATGCAGGGTCGGCGTGCTGATGCGGACCCGCTTGGCGGTGGCGAGCGCGGCGTCGCGATCCTTCACCGGGGCCTGGGCCACGGCGGGCGCGCCCGGCGCGGCGACATCGCCCGAGGCCGGAACCGGCGGGGTGCTGGTGGCCGTCTGCTCGGCGGGTGTCTCGACCGGCTTGGGCTTGGACGGATACAACCACTGGAACCCGAACAGGATCAGGACCGAGAGGGCGATGGCGATAAACAGGTTGCGCTGTTCGTTCATGACGTCCTATCCGGGGCCTGGGGCGGAACGTCGCCGCCACAGGACTTGCACTTCGGTTCGGGGACCGGATCATAGCCCCCATCGTTCCAGGGATGACAGCGACAGATCCGCGTCACCGCCAACCAGCTGCCTTTGATCGCCCCGTGCTTGGTCAACGCCTGGATGGCATAGGCCGAACACGAAGGGGTGAAGCGGCAGCTCGGCGGCAGAACCGGCGAGATCAGCAGCTGGTAGGCTCGCACCAGCACCTTCAGCACCAAGGCCAAAGGACTCATGCGGGTTGCCCTTCCCCGCTGGGCGCTTTCGGCTCGGGCTCGCCCGTCGCCGCCAACGCACCGACACGTTTTAACGCGGTTCGCAAATCCTGCAAGAGAAGAGAATAGTCACGGTCCACGGTTTCGCGTCTACCGATGACCACATAATCCAGCCCAAGGCGGGCCGATGCAGGAAAAACCGCGTCCACGGCGGCTTTCAGACGGCGCCGGGCGCGATTGCGCGCCACGGCATTGCCGACCTTCTTGGAACACGTAAAGCCGATGCGAATGGCATCGGCTTTCAGTGCGGACCCACCTTCAGGAAGAGGGGCCACTTGCAGGATCAGACCAGGGCTTGCCCATTTCTTGCGAAGGCTGGCGACGCGAAGAAAATCCGCCCGCTTTTTCAAACGGGCCAGAGAAACGGGCATGACCAAAAGGTCTTAGGCCGACAGGCGCTTGCGGCCCTGGCGACGGCGGTTGGCGATGACCTTGCGGCCGCCAACGGTGGCCATGCGCGCGCGGAAGCCGTGGCGGCGGGCGCGGACGAGCTTGCTCGGCTGGAAAGTGCGCTTCACGTCGGTAACTCCAAAACAATCGGTCTAAGAAATAGGAAGCCGCGCTTATAAGCCCAACCACGCCCCCGAGTCAACGGACTCTTCCTGGGAATTGCCCGGGCGGTTTGATTCTTCGCCTCGTCTTATCATCGGCTTAACCATAAAGGGAGGACCAGAATGGCTTGGGACCCGAAACTCTATTCCACCTTCGCCGCGCCGCGCTTGCGCCCGGCCCTTGATCTGATGACCCGTATCGGTGCCGAAGCCCCGTCCCGCGTGGTCGACCTGGGCTGCGGCACCGGCAACGTCACCCGCATCCTGGCCGAACGCTGGCCCGGCGCCCAAGTGACCGGCGTCGATTCCTCGCCCCACATGCTGGAAGCCGCCGCCCAGGAAAGCGCCGCGATCACCTGGACCCAGGCCGACATGGGACAATGGCAGCCCCCGGAAAAGGTGGACGTGCTGTTTTCCAACGCCGCCCTGCATTGGCTGGGCGACCATGCCAGCCTGTTCCCGCGCCTGGCCGGATTGGTGGCGCCGGGCGGCTGGCTGGCGGTGCAGATGCCGCACAATCATTATGCCGCGTCCCACACCATCATGGCCGAAGCCGCCGCCGCCGGCCCGTGGGCGGAAAAGCTGGTGCCGCTGGCCGGCCGCTTCCCGGTGGGCGACCCCGGCTTTTATTACGACCTGCTGGCGCCGCTGGCGCAAGAGCTGGACATCTGGGAAAGCGAATACCTGCACGTGCTGGACGGCGACGACCCGGTGGTGCGCTGGACCATGGGCACGGCGCTGCGTCCGTTGCTGGACGCGGTGGACGGCGATTGGCGCCAGGGCTTCCTGGACGAATACCGCGCCCGCATCGCCAGCGCCTATCCGCGCCGCGCCGACGGCAAAACCTTGTTTCCCTTCCGTCGGCTGTTCCTGGTGGCGCGGCTTTGATGGCCCCATAAAAAATCGATTCCCCATTGCCAAATCGCAATGTGGACGCAGCGCACACTCCTTTAGACATGACTAATGCATGTCAGCCGCCGTGGGGGCGGCGGGGTGGAGCGCGACCGATGAGACGATTTTTTCCCCTTGTGGGCCGATGGCTGCTGCCCTTGGCCCTGGCGATCTGGCTGCCCGGCCTGGCCCAGGCCAGTTCGACCGCCGACCATTCCAAGTTCGAATCGCTGAAAGGGCCGTTCACCAGCGCCCCCGAAGTGACCAAGGCCTGCCTGGCCTGCCACACCGAGGCGTCGCATCAGGTGATGAAGTCCATCCACTGGACCTGGGACTTCACCAACCCCGACACCGGCAAGCGCCTGGGCAAGCCGCGGACCATGAACAGCTTTTGCGGCTCGCCCTTGTCCAACGAGCCGCGCTGCACCTCGTGCCATGCCGGCTATGGCTGGACCGACGCGCGTCAGCAACCGGAACCGGTTCAGGAAAACGTCGACTGTCTGGTCTGCCACGACCGTTCCGGGGGCTATAAGAAGGTGGCCACCGATGCCGGCCACCCGCTGTACGAACCCCGCATGATGGGCGGCAAAAGCGTCATGCCCCCCGATCTGGCCAAGGCGGCGCAAAGTGTGGCCGATCCCGGCCGCGACAATTGCGGCGCCTGCCATTTCAACGGCGGCGGCGGCGACGGGGTCAAGCATGGCGACCTGGACACCTCGCTGGTCAAGCCCAGCCGCAAGCTGGACGTGCACATGGCCGCCGACGGCGCCAACATGACCTGCGCCACCTGCCACACCTTCAACGACCACATCCCGTCGGGGTCGCGCTATGACACCACCGCCAAGGACCCCCACGGCCTGGACCTGCCCAAGGACGACCACAACCGGGCGACCTGCGAATCCTGCCACGGCGACACCCCGCACCAGCAGGCCAAGCTGAACGACCACACCGACCGGGTAGCGTGCCAGACCTGCCACATCCCCGAATTCGCCCGCGGCGGCGTCGCCACCAAGACCCTGTGGGACTGGTCCACCGCCGGCCGCAAGGATGCCGACGGCAAGGCCGTCTTCATCAAGGACGACCACGGCCATCTCAGCTATTCGGCGGAAAAGGGCGACTTCCAATATGGCGAGAACGTGCGGCCCGCCTATTACTGGTACAACGGCGTCACCGAACAGGTGAACATCGGCGACAAGATCGACGACAGCACCATCCTGCGCCTGAACACGTTGCACGGCGACGCCAAGGACCCCAAGGCGCGAATCTGGCCGTTCAAGGAAATGCGCGGCAAGCAGCCCTATGACCCGGAACTGAAGACCCTGGTGGTCAACCACGTCTTCGGCCAGGACGACAGCGCCTTTTGGGGCAATTACGACTACGCCAAGTCCATCAAGTTCGGCATGGACTATGCCGGGCTGCCGTGGAGCGGCAAGGTCGGCTTCATCGAGACCCGCATGACCTGGCCCATCACCCACATGGTGGCACCCAAGGAAGACGCGCTGAAATGCGGTCAATGCCACACCAGGGGCGAGGACGGCCGACTGGCCCAACTGCCCGGTTTCTACATGCCCGGCCGCGATTCCATCCGCTGGCTCGACATCCTGGGCTATCTGGCCCTGGGCGGCGCCCTGGCCGGCGTCCTGCTGCACGGCCTGGCCCGCATCGTCATGAACAGGAAGACCCGCCATGATTAAACGCGACGTGATGATCTATACGCGCTACGAGCGCTTCTGGCACTGGTCGCAGGCGGTGCTGATCTTCACCCTGTTCTTCACCGGACTGGGTATCCACGGCACTCATTCGTTGTTGAAATTCGGCCAGGCGGTGACCATCCACACCACCGCGGCCTATGCGCTGATGGCGCTGTGGGTGTTCACCACCTTTTGGAACTTCACCACCGGCCAATGGCGCCAGTATCTGTTCAAGAAGGGGATCATCAAGGTGATCCGCTTCTACGCCTGGGGCATCCTGGTGGGCGAGCCGCATCCCTATAAGAAGAGCCTGCAGCGCAAGCAGAACGCCCTGCAATCCCTGGCCTACATGACCTTCATGGTGATCATCGGTCCGGCCCTGTGGGTGACCGGCATCGCCTATCTGTTCTACAACGAATGGGCCGGCGCCCCGTGGTCGGGCGACGCGCTGTGGGGGGTGGCGGTTCTGCACACCCTGGCGGCTTTCGCCATGGGCACCTTCGTCATCATCCACATCTACATGACCACCACCGGCAAGACGCCCCTGCATTACGTCAGGACCATGATCACCGGTTATGACAAGGTCGAGCTGTCGGAAGTGGAAGAGGCCTATCTGGCCGAAACCAAAAGCGTCGAGATGCGATGAAGGCCCCGCCAGGGCGTGCAGGAAACCTAGTTCAGCAATTCCTGGCGGGCGCATTCCACGGCGCGGCGGGCTTCGTCCAGCAGGCCGCGCTTGGTGACCAGCGCCGCCTCGATGGGCAGGACACATTCGTTGGCCCGGTCCAGAAGGTCGAAAGCACGGCTGAGATAGCGGCCCGATCGCATAAGCTGTTCGCTGGTCATCGCGTCCTCCCTTGTGTTCAGTCGCCCCGCTTCTCCTTGCGGAAGCCGCTTTTGTGCAGGGCTTTTTTCAAGTCGTCCCAAGCGGCGAAGATTTCCGCCGCGTTGGTTCCGGCCAGCGGATCGCCGCCGCCACGGAAGTAGTGTTCGGCCATCCGCATCATGGCCGGCAACTCGCGTGCGGCCTGGGCCATGGATTCCCGGGTCAGCACCTGACGGCGCTGGGCCAGATAGGTTTCGATTTCCGTCAATTCCGCAGGCGAACAGGCCCGGCGCAAGGCGTCGTCCACAACCGGGAAATCCTTGTCCAGCTTGCCCACCACCTCGGCACGACCACGCTTGATGGCGGGATCGTAGACGGTGCGGATCAGTTGGATGACCTTGGCTCGTTCGCGGAACTGCATGATTCCGCCCCCATCTATGCGGCCTGTATATGGGCATTATAGTGCGCCAATTTGGGCCGCATATCAAGCCCGATTACAGGCCGCATGCTGTGCGTAACCATACCTAGGGAATAAGGATTCCACCCCCCCGACTGTGCCAAGCTGAAACTGCGGGACATCAAAGGGCACGGGCGGATGAGCGATCTCAAAAGCGCTGCGCAGGCGGGTCCGGCGGCCCCATCGAAACCAGGGGACCGATGTCGGGCCAATTGGGAACCGGCACTGCGAAATTTCATCACCGTCCTGGACCGCGCTTCCAGCAACGGCGCCATCGCCATGGAACAGGTCCACCGCCTGGCCCAAGCCTTCCTGAAGGCGCAAGGCCCCATGGCGGAATTGTTCGCCCGCTCGGAAAACTCGTGCCGCCAAGCCTTTGCCGAGGCCGATCTGGCCCGCAAGCGGCAAGACCATTTCGGCCGCCTGATCGCCCATCCCTTCGCCACCTTGTTCGACCATGCGGGCAATGGGCTGGAGCGGCGCCACCTGCCGCTGTTTTTCGGCGCCGTCAAGATGATCCTGGGCGACGAGATGTATGCCGATTTGCGCACCCGGGCGAAACTGATCGCCGAAACCCACCGCGGCGAGGACGGCACCATTCACTGGGACGGTTTTCATAACGACCGCCGCGCCGTGCTGATCCTGGACCGGGTTCGTCTGGCGCTGGCGAAAAGCTTCAAGCGCTTCGAGGCCCGCAAGGATTGGTTCCTGCTGGTGATGAACCAGAATCCGGGCAGCGTGTCGTTGGCATCCAACGCCTTCGTGGCCAAATCGGCGGAAGAACGCGACACCCCCAAGTTCACCGAGCGGCACATGATGCTGATGTTCGAAGCGCTTTACGCCGATTGCGACCCCAAGGCCATGGGCACCGAACGCCGCGCCAATCTGGCCCAGGCCGGCGGCAACGACGCGGAAGCGCTGGTCGGCCAGATGCGCCACCATATCCGCATGAACCTGCTGCGGCTGGGCGGCGCCGCCTGATACCGACCGACCTTTGATTTGACCTGCCGGTCAGTATCTTGCCGCCATTGCGGCGGCGGCCAAGCGGCCGGATGGCCGCACCCGCCGAGGGGCAATACAACCGATCAATTCATTGGCCGGTTGGTATGAACGAAAAAAAGCCGGGGTTTCCCCCGGCCTTGTCCGCCAATCCTGACGATCGGTCAGTCGGCCAGTTCGCCCACCGCCGATTGCAGGTAGTTCTGTTCGCCCATCTTCTTGATCAGTTCGAGCTGGGTTTCATAGAAATCCACCCGTTCCTCGCATTCTTCCAGGAACTCCGACAGCAGGTCGCGGCTGACGTAATCGGCTTCCTTTTCACAAAGGGCGATGGTCTTGACCAACGTCTCGTGCGCCGCCTTTTCCATGGTGAAGTCGTTCTTCAGGATTTCCGGCACGGTCTCGCCGATCAGCAGCTTGCCCAGATCCTGCAGGTTGGGCAGACCTTCCAGAAACAAGATGCGCTCGATCAGTTCGTCGGCGGCCTTCATTTCCTCGATGGATTCCTTGTATTCGTGCTTGCCGAGCGCATTGAAGCCCCAGTTCTTCATCATGCGGGCATGCAGGAAATACTGGTTGATGGCGGTCAGCTGGTTGCGCAACACGTCGTTCAGGGCGGCGATGATGGGACGCTTGGACTTCATGACGGCTTCTCCTTACGACCCCGAGGACGACAAGGCGCCGGCGGCGCTTTGCAGGTAGTTCTTCAGCCCCAGACGATCCAGCAGGCCAACCTGCTGCTCCAGCCAATGCACATGGTCCTGTTCGGTTTCTTCCAACAGATGGACCAGGATGCGCCGCGTGTCGTAATCGCGTTCGGATTCACACAGGGCGATGGCCGCCTTCAATTCCTCGACGACTTCCAATTCATAGGCCAGGTCGTTGGCCAACATCGAGGGAACGTCCTTGCCGATGCGCAGGGCGGCACGGCTGGCCACGTCGGGCACGCCTTCCAGGAACAAGATGCGGTTGATCAGCAGACCGGCATGATCCAGCTCGTCATGGCGTTCGTGCTCGATCCGCTCGTAAAGGACTTTGAACCCCCAGTTCTCGAGCATGCGAGCATGGACGAAATATTGATCGGCCGCGGTCAACTCGCCGGTGAGCAGCTTATTGAGAACGCTTATCACTTTCTGACTGCCACGCATTGTCCATCTCCTGCGATTACTGGGCTTTCGGCGCATAATGGGGCAAGTGGTTACTTACGACAACTTATTCCAGAGATTAATAACCACAAAATTTTGAGACTTTCAAAACTACTAAATCATAATTTACTTATTCTGCAACTTTGCAATGCCACACATTTTGCGATTGCCTCTTAATTGCGAAACTGATACCGTCCAGTCATTATCCGACGCGAGGCTGCCCATGTATGTCTGTGTCTGCAACGCCATCACCGACCGCGAAGTCCACGCCGCCCTGGCCGGCGGCGCTGTCGGTGCCGACGAGGTGTTCCGTCATTGCGACGCGGAAGTCCGTTGCGGCCGTTGCGTCGCCACCATGCGCAGCATGATCGGCGACCACGGCTGCGCCGGCGAACGCCGGCATGTCAGCGACGCCGAACCGGTGGGCAACGGCAAGCGTAAGCGCTGCCGCGACTGCACCCGCTGAGCGGAGGCCGCACCATGATGATCTGGCGATCCCTGGACAACGCCCTGCTGGTCAAAATGCTGCGCAGCCTGATGCTGACGCCGCAAGCCGGCCCCCACAAGCCCACCGCGCCCGCGCCGACTAATCCGCCCAAACACCCGGCTGAATAAGCTGGGCCGCCCGCCGGAAACGAGCCATATCGGGAAACACCGCTTCATCCCCATCCAGCACGACCAGCCCCTCGCTTTCCAGCGCATGCATGGAACGCGAGAAAGTCTCGCGCGCGGCCCCCGCCAAGGCGGCGATGTCCGAGCGCAGCAGCGGCAGCACCAGCCGTGCCGCGCCATTTTCCTGCCCGGACCCGAATTGACGGTAAAGCCGCGCCAGAACCAGCACCATGCGGTCGTGAACAGAGCGCGAGGACAACGCCATCACCGCGTCCTCGGTGGCGCTCAATTCCGCCGCCACATGGCGGGCGAAGACCCGTTCCAAGGGCGGAATACTAAGGAAGGCTTGCGACACCACGTCGCTTGGTATGCAGCACAGAACAGCTTGTGTGGCGCAGACCGCCGACACCCCGTGCAGTCCGCCGTCAATGAAGGCGCGGAAGCCCAGGGTCTGCCCCGGGCAGACCATGTGGGAAATCACCGAAACGCCGCTGCGGTCGACCTGACTGAGCAAGACCACGCCGCTGAGCAGGCGATAGAGCGACGACACGCCGTCACCTTGATGGAACAACACGGTACCGCGCGCCTTTTGCTTGATCTTCTTGCGCTGGTTCAGTGCCGCCAAAGCGCTGACGGGCACCGCCCCTCGATCAGCCTGACTGATAATCCCGCAACTATCGCAACCCAGAGAAAACACGTCGCCGGCAACCATATCCCGCATCACATCGGCAATGGTTATGGAATTAGAACAAATACTCATTACCCGGCCTCTCGCCTCACGCTTACGAGCACCCATCCACAGCAAAAATCACCCTCTTTGCAGTATGCCATCCACTTCCAATCGGAAGGCTTTCATTGAGGGAAGAAGGATGTTTTTTCTGTTAAAATAAGCAACGCCTTCCGCTTCAAGATGACGAATGCACCTGGAAATCGTCTCGGGCGCCATGCCGGCCAAGGCCGCCATGTCCAGACGCTTCAGCGGATTGCTGATCAGCCAGCCGTCGCCTTTCGCCACGCCGAAGGAGTCCGCCATTTGGTTCAACAACAGCACCAGACGGTCGCGCACCCCCAGGCTGATGATCTGCAGCAGCCGATCCCGCATGACGCTAAGCTCCTGGGTCATGTCGCGCAGGAAAACCCGCTCCAATGGGCGGTGGCCACCAAAGGCCTGTTCCGCCATGGCGACCGGAATGCGGCACAACACGGAATCAGTGACGCAACGGGCGGTCGAGCGATGCCCACGCCCTTCCGCCAAGTCCCGGAACCCCAGGGTCCGCCCCGGCACCACCAGATGCACGGCAACCGGACGCCCGGGCGCGATGGATCGGTACAAGACCACCGCCCCCGCCATCAGGACATAAAGGGCGTCCACCTGGGCCCCTTCACGGAACAGAACGCCGCCACGGGTCACATGCAGGCTGGACCGGGCTTCCTGGAACGCGTCCACAAGCCCGGAGGGCGCGCCGGACCAAATCCCCTGGTTCATGACCGGGCAATGAAGGCAACGTGGCGAAGACAACTCCGCCACAGCCATGGAGGGCGGACAAGAACAAGGTTGCATGCCGACAGGCTACGCCCGTGCACACCCCCTGGACTTGACCGCTGTCAAGAAATGGCTAATAGCCGCACAGGCCGTAAGGCCCTATGTCCAAATGCAGGTGGTCCTGGTGCAGCCGATCATGGTTGGGCGTCAGGGTGACGTTGAACACCGAGCATGAAGCCCGCGCCACCTGCTGCAGGAAGGCGGACTTCGTCCCCTTGCCGCGCCAATCCTTCTTCACCGACACCATGGTGCCGTCATCCAGTTCGAAGGCCATGATGTCGATGGCCCGGCCCTTGGAATGTTCCGACAGGCGCCCACCCTTGCTGCCGCCCAAACTGGCCGCCACCTGGGTCTGGGTGCGGCGGGTCCGGCAATCATAGGTGCCGGCATGATGGATGCGGCGCACGCCCTGGCCGAAATTAGCCAAGGCCGCAGGCTGCACCACGTCCGCCTCGAAACGGCCGATGGTCCGCGCCATGGGACACGACACTACGCCGGGGCGGTTCCAGGCGCTGCCGGTGGCGCTGACCTTCACCGGATTGTCGATGCCGCAGCCCACATCCGGGTCACCGAAAGTGGCGACCGGCTGGTATTGGATGCTCATGCCCTGCAATTCGGACAGGCAGACGGCGTCGGGGTCTTGCAATTGCACCGGGGGCGGCGCCTGAACGATGCGGGCCGGCGGCTGGGCGCAAGCGGCCAGGGTGGACAAAGCCACCATCAGGACGATTCGCTTCAGCATTGCGGAACTCCCCTTGATCACAGACCGGGGATTCTAGCCGCCGACGCGACAAAAAATCAACATTCTCATGGACCTGCAAAGATTTTCTCAAGCTGAAAGGAAATTCAGCGCCACAACCCCAGCCCCCAGCATGATTCGCCACACATAAAACGGCTGAAACGTCCGTCGTCCCAGCCACCCGAGCATGCCCCCCGCCGCCAGCCAAGCCATGAAGGCGGCCAACACCGTCGCCAGCAGCAGATCCCCAGACAGAATCAGCACCGCCTGGGTGGACAGCACCCACAGCTTGAACAAGCCCAAGCCGAACAAGGCGGGAATCCCCAGCAACAGCGCCAGACGGGCGGCGTCGCGACGCTCGTAGCCGACGATGCGGGCGGCGGTGACAACGACGCCGGTACGCGACACCCCGGGCAACAACGCCACCAACTGCAACAGACCGAACAGCACGGCCCCCAGCCACCCCAGATGTTCGATGCGACGCACCGTCACCCCGAAGCGGTCCGCCAAAGCCAGCAGAACACCAAATCCCAACAAACAGGCGGCGGCCAGCAATTGGCCCTGGGGCGGGTGGACGACGGTCAGCAGCCAGCCGCCCAGCAAGCCGGCGGGCAACGACGCCACCAGCAGGGACAAGAACAGCCGCCCGCCCGGATCAGCCTTGCCCTTGAGCAGACGCCCGACACCCACCGCCATGGCCAACACGTCACGCCACAGCCACAGCGCCAAGCCCAGGCCGCCCCCCAGATGGGCCGCCACCGACACCGCGGCGAATGCCGTGGGATCGCCGGCCAAACCGGAAAAAAGCGCGAAATGCCCGCTGGCCGACAAGGGGAGCACCCCCGCCACAGCCTGGATCACCGCGATCAGGACAATATCCAGATAGGTCATCGCCACACCCCTTACGCCTGGCGCTTATATACCACCGGCAAACCCGAAACAGGAACCAAGAGGATAGTCTCATTTTGATACTATTTTAGATTCATACCTATCGGGAGAGGCGATGGCGCCCATGCGACATTCGAAACCAGGCTGCAATTAGGTCAGCACAGGTTAACTATTTGTTCGATTTTAGTGGAATCTTGTGTTTCAGCCGTCGTATAAATCCTGCCGCCCAATTGGGCACCCTGCCCCTTGCCCATAAAAAAGGCCTGGCTATGACCCGCAAGATGCTTCAGTTCACCCGGCTTGATCAAAAGCAGCCCGACAAGCGCCCCGCCCCCCTGCGCAAAAGCGATTTCGCCGAGATCAGCCTGGCCTTCGACATCGACCGTGCCGGCGAGCAGTCGTCGCGCTGCGAGCAATGCGGCATTCCGTTCTGTTCCATCGGCTGCCCCTTGGGCAACAACATCCCCGACTGGCTGATGCTGAACGCGCAAGGGCGCATGGAAGAAGCCTATGCCATGTCGTCGGCCACCAACACCTTCCCGGAAATCTGCGGCCGCATCTGCCCGCAGGACCGTCTGTGCGAAGGGAAATGCGTGCTGGAACAATCCACCCACAACGCGGTGACCATCGGCGCCATCGAAAAGCACATCACCGAATTCGCCTTCACCCAGGGCTGGGTGACGCCGCCGCGTCCTTATAAGGAACTGGCGCAGTCGGTGGGCATCATCGGCGGCGGTCCCGGCGGCTTGGCGGCGGCGGAAGCTTTGCGCAAGAAGGGCTATCAGGTCACCGTCTACGACCGCCACGACCGCATGGGCGGCTTGCTGATCTATGGCATCCCCGGCTTCAAGCTGGAAAAAAGCGTGGTCGAGCGCCGCACCCAATTGCTGGCCCAGGCCGGCATCAAGCTGGAATGCGGTGTCGAGGTGGGCAAGGACGTCAGCTTCGAGGAACTGCGCGACCGTCACGACGCCATCCTGGTGGCCACCGGCGTCTACAAGGGCCGGGAACTGGGCGTCAAGGGCGACAAGCTGCCCGGCATCCACGCCGCGCTCGATTACCTGATCGCCCAGAACAAGGTGGGATTGGGCGACAAGGTCGCCGCTTTCGACGACGGCACCTTGAACGCCAAGGGCAAGGACGTGGTGGTCATCGGCGGCGGCGACACCGCCATGGACTGCGTGCGCACCGCCATCCGCCAGGGTGCCAAGTCGGTGAAGTGCCTGTACCGCCGCGACCGCGCCAACATGCCCGGTTCGCAGCGCGAAGTCGCCCACGCCGAGGAAGAAGGCGCCGAATTCGTCTGGATGGCGGCGCCCACCGCCATCCTGGGCAAGGACAAGGCCACCGGCGTTTCCGCCATCCGCATGCATCTGGGCGTGGCCGACGCCTCCGGCCGTCAGACGCCGCAGCCCATCGAGGGGTCGGAATTCGACATCAAGGCCGACATGGTGATCAAGGCCCTGGGCTTCGATCCCGAGGACATTCCCGCCGCCTTCGGCGACAAGCGGCTGGATGTCACCCGCTGGGGCACCCTGGTGATGGACGAGCGCACCCACATGACCACGCTGGACGGCGTCTTCGCCGCCGGCGACATCGTCAGGGGCGCGTCCTTGGTGGTGTGGGCGATCAAGGATGGTCGCGACGCCGCCGAATCCATGGACCGCTATTTGAAGATCAAAACCCGTGTGGCTGCGGAGTAAGGCCCATGCCGATCCTTTACGACTACCCCAGGTCCCGCAACGGCTATAAAGCGCGGCTGGTGGCCAGCCATCTGGGATTGCCCCTGCAGGTGGTGACCACGGACCTGATGGCGGGCGAATCCCGTCAGGCGGATTTCCTGGCCAAGAACGCCGCCGGCAAAGTGCCGGTGCTGGAACTGGAAGACGGCACCTGCCTGCCGGAATCCAACGCCATCGCGCTGTTCCTGGCCGAAGGTTCGGCCCTGCTGCCCGACGCCAAGCTGGAACGCGCCCAGGTGCTGCGCTGGATGTTCTTCGAACAAAGCCAGCTTCTGCCCAATATCGGCCTCGCCCGCATGCTGAAGATCACCGGCCGCGACACCCAACGCCCCGACGTCTACGCCCAGCGCGTCGAGGCGGCACAGGACGCGCTGTCGGCCTTGGAACGCCACTTCGCCGGCAATGACTGGGCGGCCTTGGGCCGCTTCACCGTCGCCGACATCGTGCTTTATGCCTATTCCAGCGTCGTCGAGGAAGCCGGCATCGACACCGCCCCCTATCCGGCGTTCGTCGCGTGGCGCCGCCGTGTCGAGTCCCTGCCCGCCCATATCCCGCCCGATTGGGGTTTCGCCGCCTGACCCTTGGGAAAGGCTGCTTTCAACTGATTTCGGGCCGATGCCCGCCACCGATGGAGAACACCATGTCCAGGAACAACGGCGAAACCTTCGTTGCCGAGTATCTGGAGAACGCTGGCATCCTTGAGGCCGCCGGCATCGACACCAAGCCCCACGACGCCTGCGGTGTCGGTCTGGTGGCGTCCCTTGACGGCCGCGCCCGCCGCGACGTGGTGGTCGCCGGCATCGAGGCGCTGCGCGTGCTGTTCCACCGCGGCGCCGTCGACGCCGACGGCAAGACCGGCGACGGCGCCGGCATCCATGTGGAACTGCCCCAGGACTTCTTCAAGGAACACATCCGCCACACCGGCCACGAACCGGTGCCGGGCCGTCTGGCGGTGGGCATGATCTTCCTGCCCAAGACCGACCTGGGTGCCCAGGAACGCTGCCGGTCCATCGTCGAGACCGCCATCTTGAACATGGGCTATTCCATCTATGGCTGGCGTCAGGTGCCCGTCGACGTGTCGATCATCGGCGAAAAAGCCAACGCGACGCGTCCCGAGATCGAACAGATCATGGTGGCCAACACCCAGGGCACGCCCGAGGAACGCTTCGAGACCGACCTTTACATCCTGCGCCGCCGCATCGAAAAGCAGGTCTTGGGCGAACACATCACCGACTTCTACATCTGCTCGCTGTCGTGCCGCTCCATCATCTACAAGGGCATGTTCCTGGCCGAGCAGCTGACCAGCTTCTATCCCGACCTGCTGGACGAACGGTTCGTCTCGCGCTTCGCCATCTATCACCAGCGCTATTCCACCAACACCTTCCCCACCTGGCGTCTGGCCCAGCCCTTCCGCATGCTGGCCCATAACGGCGAGATCAACACCCTGGCCGGCAACGTCAACTGGATGAAGGCGCACGAACCGCGCATGGCCCATGCCGCCTTCGGCACCGCCATCGAGGACGTCAAGCCGATCATCCAGGCCGGCGGCTCGGATTCGGCGGCGCTCGACAACGTCTTCGAGGTGATGGTCCGCGCCGGCCGCCCCGCCCCCATGGTCAAGCAGATGCTGGTGCCCGAATCCATCGGTTCGAACAGCCAGATGCCCGATTCGCACCGCGCCTTCTTCTCGTACTGCAACGCCGTCATCGAGCCGTGGGACGGCCCCGCCGCCATCTGCGCCACCGACGGCCGCTGGGTCACCGCCGGCATGGACCGCAACGGTCTGCGGCCCATGCGCGTCACCATCACCAAGGACGACCTGCTGATCGTCGGTTCGGAAACCGGCATGGTGAAGGTGGCCGAGAACGACGTGGTGGAAAAAAGCCGTGTCGGACCGGGGCAGACCATCGCCGTCGACCTGGAAACCGGCAAGCTGTACCGCGACACCGAGTTGAAGGACATGCTGGCCGGCCGCGCCCCCTATGACAAGTGGACCAGCCGCATCACCGAGCTGGACAGCCTGGTCAAGACCGGCGCCCCGGAACCCGCCGAACTGTCCGCCGACGAATTGAAGCGCCGCCAGCTGGCCTCGGGCATTTCCATGGAAGACATGGAACTGATCCTGCAGCCCATGGTGGAAGACGCCAAGGAAGCCATCGGCTCCATGGGTGACGACGCGCCGCTGGCGGTGCTGTCCGACCATTATCGCGGCCTGCACCACTTCTTTAAGCAGGATTTCAGCCAGGTCACCAACCCGCCCATCGATTCGTTGCGTGAATCGCGGGTGATGAGCTTGCGCACCCGCCTGGGCAACCTGGGCAACATCTTGGACGAACACGAAAGCCAGTGCGACGTCCTGGCCTTGAACAGCCCCGTGCTGTCCACCGCCGAGTTCGAGGCCATGCGCCGCTACATGGGCGCCGCGGCGGCCGAGGTGGATTGCACCTTCGACCCCAGCGCCGGCGAGAATGCCTTGCGCGATGCGCTTTCCCGCATCCGCCGCGAAGCGGAAGAAGCGGTCCGCGCCGGCTGCACCCATCTGATCCTGTCCGACAAGTCCATGGACGAATGCCGCGCCGCCGTGCCGATGATCCTGGCCGCCGCCGGTGTGCATTCGCATCTGGTGCGCGAACGCTTGCGCACCTGGACCAGCTTGAACATCCGTTCGGCCGAGGCCCTGGACGTGCATTACTTCGCCGTCCTGGTCGGCGTCGGCGCCACCACCGTCAACGCCTATCTGGCCCAGGAAGCCATCGCCGACCGCTGGCGGCGCGGCCTGTTCCCCGGCATGACGCTGGAGGAATGCGTCCGCAATTATAAAAAGGCCATCGACCAGGGTCTGTTGAAGATCATGTCCAAGATGGGCATCTCGGTCATCAGCAGCTATCGCGGCGGCTGCAACTTCGAAGCCATCGGCCTGTCGCGCGCTTTGGTCGCCGAGTTCTTCCCCGGCATGACCAGCCGCATTTCCGGCATCGGCCTGACCGGTATCGCCAAGAAGACCATCGAACAGCACGCCGCCGGTTTCGCCGCCGCCAACGCGGTGCTGCCGGTGGGCGGTTTCTACCGCTTCCGTCGCGGCCAGGAAGCCCATTCCTTCGACGGCACCCTGATCCACCTGCTGCAAAGCGCGGTGGCCACCGATTCGTACTCGACCTACAAGAAGTATTCCGACGGATTGCGCCGTCTGGCCCCCATTTCCATCCGCGACCTGCTGGATTTCAAGGCCGCCGGTCCGGAAGTCAGCGTCGACGAGGTGGAAAGCATCACCGAGATCAGGAAGCGTTTCCTGACCCCCGGCATGTCCTTGGGCGCGCTGTCGGCGGAAGCCCACGGCACCTTGAACATCGCCATGAACCGCATCGGCGCCAAGTCGGTGTCGGGCGAAGGCGGCGAAGTGCCGGAACGCTATAAGCCGTTCCCCAACGGCGACAACGCCAACTCGGCCATCAAGCAGATTGCCTCGGGCCGCTTCGGCGTCACCGCCGAATACCTGAACAATTGCCGCGAGATCGAGATCAAGGTGGCCCAGGGCGCCAAGCCCGGCGAAGGCGGCCAGTTGCCCGGCTTCAAGGTGACGGTGGAAATCGCCAAGCTGCGCCACTCGACCCCCGGCGTCATGCTGATCAGCCCGCCGCCGCACCACGATATCTATTCCATCGAGGATCTGGCCCAGCTGATCTATGACCTGAAGCAGATCAACCCCACCGCCAAGGTGACGGTGAAGCTGGTCAGCCGCTCCGGCATCGGCACCATCGCCGCCGGCGTCGCCAAGGCCCGCGCCGACATCATCCTGATCTCGGGCAATGTGGGCGGCACCGGTGCCAGCCCGCAAACCAGCATCAAGTTCGCCGGCCTGCCGTGGGAACTGGGGCTGTCCGAGGCCCATCAGGTGCTGACGCTCAACCGTCTGCGCCACCGGGTCAAGCTGCGCACCGATGGCGGGTTGAAGACCGGCCGCGACATCGTCATCGCCGCCATGCTGGGCGCCGAGGAATTCGGCATCGGCACCACGTCCCTGATCGCCATGGGCTGCATCATGGTGCGCCAGTGCCATTCCAACACCTGCCCGGTGGGTGTGTGCACCCAGGACCCGGCGCTGCGGGCCAAGTTCACCGGCAGCCCCGAAAAGGTGGTGAACCTGTTCAGCTTCATCGCCGAGGAGGTCCGGGAAATCCTGGCCAGCTTGGGCGTGCGCAGCTTGAACGAAATCATCGGTCGCACCGATCTTTTGTCCCAGGTCAGCCGTGGCGCCGCCCACTTGGATGACCTGGACCTCAACCCGCTGCTGGCCCAGGCCGATGCCGGCGGTCACGCCCGCTACTGTACCCAAGAAGAACGCAACGAAGTCCCCGAGACCCTGGACGCCCAGATCATCGGCGACGCCAAGCCGGCCCTGGAAGACGGCGAGAAGATGCAGCTGGCCTACAACGTGCGCAATGTCCAGCGCGCCATCGGCACCAAGCTGAGCCACAAGATCGTCAAGAAGTACGGCATGACCGGCCTGCAACCCGGCCACATCACCGTGCGTCTGCGCGGCTCGTGCGGCCAAAGCTTGGGCGCCTTCGCCGTCCAGGGGTTGAAGCTGGAAGTGTTCGGCGATTCCAACGACTATGTGGGCAAGGGCCTGTCGGGCGGCACCATCGTGGTGCGTCCGCCGGTCTCCAGCCCGCTGAAGTCCAACGACAACACCATCATCGGCAACACGGTCCTGTACGGTGCGACCAGCGGCAAGCTGTTCGCCGCCGGTCAGGCCGGTGAACGCTTCGCCGTGCGCAATTCCGGCGCCGTGGCGGTGATCGAAGGCTGCGGCTCCAACGGCTGCGAATACATGACCGGCGGCACCATCGCCATCCTGGGTCCGGTGGGCGCCAATTTCGGCGCTGGCATGACCGGCGGCATGGCCTTCGTCTTCGACGCCGACAAGTCCTTCGCCCACAACGTCAACCCGGAAAGCATCCAGGTCCAGGCGGTGGAAACCGATTATTGGCAAGGCGTGCTGAAGGATCTGATCAAGGAACACGTGGCCGAGACCCAATCGGCCTGGGCCGAAAGCATCCTGGCCGACTGGGACCGCCAGTTGCCCAAGTTCCGCCAGATCGTGCCCAAGGAAATGATCGGTCGTCTGGCCAACCCCACCACCAAGGCCGAGCTGGTGGCGGCGGAGTAAAAGGAAAGGGCGGGATGCTTCGGCATCCCGCCCTTTTTTTCATCAAGCCGTCATGGCCGGGCTTGACCCGGCCATCCACGCGGCAGCCGCAAATACAGTATTCCCACCATGGGCTCGGTGGACGGACGTGGATGCCCGGATCAAGTCCGGGCATGACGATCCCGTTTGGATGTGACCTTACTTGCCCGCCGCTTCCGCCGCATCGACGAACAGCACGTTGACTTCCACCGCCGTCGGGTCGGGGCGTTCCAGGATGATCTGGAAGCTGGAGGTTCCGCCTGGATCAAGCTGGGTCACACGCGGCTGCGACAGCTTTTCCTGCACCGGGTTCTTGGTCTTGTCCAGCAACACCAGCTTCATGGTCGGCACCGGGCGCACCCGGTCGGACACGTTGGCGATGATGCCGCGCACGATCAGCACTTCGGTGTCGTTGTGAACGAAGCGTTCCGGAGTGCCGGCATTGCGCAATTCCAGACCGGCGCCGGGCTTTTCACGGCGCAGGCCCACTTGGTCCAGCAATTCGGCCGCTTGCGGCACATAGCCCACCAGCTTGTCCTGGAACAGATAGCCGGCGCCGCCCAATCCGCCCAGCAGCAACAGCAGCAGCAGGAACCACAAGCCGCCGGTGCCCTTCTTCGATCCGTCCTTGCTGGCGAACATGGCGGGGATGGGTTGCGGCTCAAGGCCGTCCAGATCGACGTCCATGGGACGCTCGCTGGTGCGCATGCCGCTGGTCATCACCGGCACGTCGGGCGGGTTGTCGTCCAGGTCGATGTCGAAATCCGCCTGGGCCCGGGCCGCCGAAGCGGACACCACCGGCGTCGGGGTTTCGAATTCCATGTCCGGATCAGGGTTGCGCACCGGGTTGAAGTCGAAGCTGGGGCGCGGCTCGGGGGTGGAATCCAGATCCAGGGAAAAGGTGTCTTCGGGCGCCATCTCGGGCAAGGCCGGGCCTTGGAACCACTTGTGCCCACACTTGGCGCACTTCAACGTCCGCCCCTTGGGCTGCAGAGCCTTGTCGGGAACCGAGAAATGTGTTGCGCAAGAGGGGCAGCCGATAAGCATTGATGTGCAAGCCTTCCAAAGCGTTAATCGGTTATATTGCTAAGACCGCGGCAACACAAGTGCGCTGGACGAACAAGCACAGGCCGTGTCATCCTTCGCCCCGTCTGGAGAAGGCTAAAGTGCGTCATAATCGCCGAGGCGAACACATCATCCGCTTGGATAGCGTCGGGCTGCGCTATGGCCTGGGGCCCGAAGTTTTGCGGGATATCAGCTTCGCCCTGCCGTCCGGTTCCTTTCATTTTCTTACCGGTTCTTCGGGCGCCGGCAAGTCGTCCTTGCTGCGCCTGATGTATCTGGGCCTGCGTCCCACCCGTGGCCGGGTCATGCTGTTCGACAAGGACATCGCGCTGACCCGCCGCTACGAACTGCCGGCGCTTCGCCGCCGCATCGGCGTGGTGTTCCAGGATTTCCGCCTGCTCGACCATCTGTCGGCCATGGACAACGTGGCCCTGCCGCTTCGGGTCAGGGGCGTCAAGGAAGCGGAAGTCCGCAAGCATGTGCCCGAATTGCTGAACTGGGTCGGACTGGCCGACCAGATCAACGCCAAGCCGCCGACGCTTTCGGGCGGGCAAAAGCAACGCGTCGCCATTGCCCGGGCCGTCATCGGCCGCCCCGATTTGCTGCTGGCCGACGAACCCACCGGCAATGTGGACGACCATATCGCCATGCGGCTTTTGCATCTGTTCGAGGAACTGAACCGCCTGGGCACCACGGTGCTGATCGCCACCCACAACCAGGGCCTGATCGACCGCTTCCCCCAGCATCCCCGCCTGCATCTGGAACGGGGCACCGTGTTCAATCCGGAAGAGGTGCCGGTATGAAGCTGGGCCGCCATTCCGACCTGCCGCTGAAAGGCGACGCCACCGGCCGCTTCCTGCCCTGGCTGGTGGCGTTGATGGTTTATCTGTCGGCGGTGTCGCTGGCCGGCGTCTTCGTGCTGAACGGCCTGGTGCGGTCATGGGACCACGATGTGTCGGGCACCCTGACCGTGCAGGTGCAGCCGGTCCCCGGCGAGGCCGGCGAAGCGCTGACCGACGAACGGGTCCGTCAGGCGGTGGAACTGATGCGGCGCACGCCGGGCGTGCTGGCGGCGCGGCCCTTGGACAAGAAACAGATCCTGTCGCTGCTGGAGCCCTGGCTGGGCAACACCGACGTGGTCAAGGACCTGCCGCTGCCCCGCCTGATCGACGTCACCGTCGACGCCGATGCCAACCTGGACCTGCTGGTTCTGGCCGACCGCCTGTCGCGGTCGGTGCAGGGTGCCACCCTGGACGACCACCGCATCTGGCTCTCACGCCTGATCAACCTGTCGCGCACCACCGAATGGGTGGCCATCGCCATCCTGGTGCTGATCGGCTGCGTCACCTCGGCCACCGTCATCTATGCCACCCGCACCTCCATGGCGGTACATCGCGGCGTCATCGAGGTGCTTCATCTGATCGGCGCCCATGACGACTACATCGCCCGCCAGTTCGCCGACCGGTCCTTCGCCCTGGGCTTTTCCGGCGGCTTGATGGGCCTGGCCCTGGCGGTGCCGTCGCTGACCGCCATCGGCTGGGCGGCCCGGCGCATCGAGGGCGGCTTCCTGCCGTCGCTGTCCTTGCCGGTCAGCGGCTGGGTGATGATCGGCTTGCTGCCGGTGGCCGCCGCCACGTTGTCCATGCTGACGGCCAGGGTGGCGGTGCACGCCACCTTGGCCCGGATGCCGTGACGGCCATGAAGCATCGTCATTCCCGCAACCGCCGCATGGACCGTATCGGCGCTGCCCTGGTGGCCGTGGCCGCCTTGTGGTGCGGCGGCTTTTTGTGGTTCGTCGACGAAGTTCCGCGCAGCAACGAAGATCAAACCACCCATACCGACGCCATCGTGGTGTTGACCGGCGGCCGCGACCGCCTGACCACCGGGCTGGACCTGCTGGAAGCCGGACTGTCGCAGCGCCTGTTCATTTCCGGGGTCTACAAGGGCGTCGACCTGGCGGAAATCCTGTATCTGGGGCGCGGCCATCCCGGCTTGAAGGACGCGGTGGTGTTGGGCTATGCCGCCGACGACACCGTGGGCAACGCTGTAGAGACCGCCGACTGGGCGCGCGAGCAGAACCTGCGTTCCTTGCGTCTGGTCACCGGCGCCTATCACATGCCACGCGCCTTGGCGGAATTCCGCCACGCGCTTCCCGGCGTCAGGCTGGTCGCCCATCCGGTGTTTCCCAATCAGGTGAAAAGTCGTGAATGGTGGCGCTGGCCGGGCACTGCGACCTTGCTTGCCACCGAATATTCGAAGTATTTGGCTGCCATCACCCGCCACTGGTTCCTGCCGCGAAAGGCCGCACCGTGACCGCTGTTCGCTCTGTCTTGTTCTTCGCCCTGTTCCAACTGTGGACCTTGGTCCTGGGCACGCTTTATCTGCCGTTGCTGGGCGCCTCGCCCGCCGTGGTCGGCAAGGCCGCCACCTTCTGGATCAAAGGGGTCTTCGTCATCCTGCGGCTGACCTGCGGATTGGCGTTTCAGGTCCGTGGCACGGTGCCGCAAGGCGCCGTCCTGGTGGCGTCCAAGCACCAGTCGACCCTGGAAACCTTCGCTTTCCGCCTGATCCTGGGCGACCCGGCGGTGATCCTGAAACAGGAATTGCTGCGCATTCCATTTTTCGGCTGGTATCTGGGCAAGACCGGCGTCATCGCCATCGACCGCGCCGCCGGCACCAAGGCGCTGAAGGACATGGTCAAGGGTGCCGAAGCCGAGGCCGCCAAGGGCCGCCCGGTGCTGATCTTCCCCGAAGGCCATCGCCAACCGGTGGGCGCGCCGCCTGAATACCATACCGGCATCGCCATGGTTTATGCCGGGATCGGCCTTCCTTGCGTGCCGGTGGCCCTGAACACCGGCCTGTTCTGGGGTCGTGGCAGCTTCGCCAAGCGATCCGGCGTCGCCACCATCCAATTCCTGGAGCCCATCGCCCCGGGCATGGACCGCAAAGCCTTCATGGCCGAACTGCAGTCACGCATCGAAACCGCCAGTGACGCCCTAGCCGCCGAGGCGCGGGCACAATATCCGCAGCTGCCTCGCTGACCGCCCCTCAAAAAACAATGCCGCCCGGCGTTTCCACCGGGCGGCTTTTGTTTTTCTTGGACGGTCCTGAACTTGATTACATGTGGATGGCGCGCTTGTTGGCGGACAAGCAGGCTTCCTTGACCGCCTCGCCCAGACCCGGATGCGAGTGGCAGGTGCGCGCCACGTCTTCGGCGGAAGCGCCGAATTCCATGGCCATCACCATTTCGGCCAGCAGGTCGCCGGCATTGGGGCCGACGATGTGGGCGCCCAGCACGCGGTCGGTGGCGGCGCAGGCCAGCACCTTGACGAAGCCTTCGGTCTCGTTCATCGAGCGAGCGCGACCATTGGCCGAGAACGGGAACTTGCCGGCGTTGTAGGCGATGCCTTCGGCCTTCAGCTGTTCCTCGGTCTTGCCGACGGCGGCCACTTCCGGCCAGGTGTAGACGACACCGGGGATGGCGTCATAGTTGACGTGGCCGTGTTCGCCGGCCAGCAGCTCGGCCAGGGCGACGCCTTCTTCTTCCGCCTTGTGGGCCAGCATGGCGCCACCGATCACGTCACCGATGGCGAAGACGCCCGGCACGTTGGTGCGGAAGTAATGGTCGACCTTGATGAAGCCGCGGGCGTCCTTTTCGACGCCAACGTTTTCCAGGCCCAGGCCGTCGGTGTAGGGCTTGCGGCCGATGGCCACCAGCACCACGTCGGCCTTGATCTCTTCAGCCGTACCGCCGGCGGCGGGTTCCAGGATCAGCGTCACCGCCTTGCCCTTCTTCTCGGCCTTGGTCACCTTGGTGCCCAGCTTGAAGTCCATGCCCTGCTTGGCCAGGATCTTCTGCATGGTCTTGGACACTTCGCCGTCATTGGTCGGCAGGATCTTGTCCAGGAATTCCACCACGGTGACCTTGGCGCCCAGACGGCGCCACACGGTGCCCAGTTCCAGACCGATGACACCGCCGCCGATGACCACCATGGACTTGGGGGTCTTTTCCAGCTTCAAGGCGCCGGTGGACGACACGATCACTTCCTCGTCGATTTCCACACCCGGCAGGGGGGCGACGTCGGAACCGGTGGCGATGATGATGGCCTTGGCGGTCAGCGACTTGTCGCCGTCCTTGCCCGACACCTTGACGGTGCCGGCGCCGGTGATTTCACCGGTACCCACCAGATAGGTCACCTTGTTCTTCTTCATCAAGAACTCGATACCCTTGGTGTTGTCGGTGACCACCTTGTCCTTGTGGCCCATCATGGCGCCCAGGTCGTAATCGACCTTACCGACCTTGACACCGAAAGCGGCGTATTCGTGGCCGGCGGCTTCATAGGCGTGCGACGCGGCCAGCAGTGCCTTGGAGGGGATGCAGCCGACATTCAGGCAGGTGCCGCCCAAAGCGCCGCGCTTTTCGACGATGGCGGTATTCAAACCCAGCTGGGCGGCGCGGATGGCGGCAACGTAACCGCCGGGGCCGCCACCGATGACGACGACGTCGAAGCTGTTTTCGCTCATGGATCAGTTTCCCGGATTTCTATTCAGAACAAAGGGGCCCCGCTTGCGCGAGGCCCCCTGCGATTACATGTCCAGCAGGATGCGCTGCGGGTCTTCGATGCATTCCTTGACGCGCACCAGGAACGACACCGCTTCGCGGCCGTCGATGATGCGGTGGTCATAGCTGAGCGCCAGATACATCATCGGACGGGCTTCGATCTTGCCGTCGGGCATGACCATCGGACGCTGCTGCACCTTGTGCATGCCCAAGATGCCCGATTGCGGGGCATTCAGGATCGGGGTCGACATCAGCGAGCCGTACACGCCACCGTTCGAGATGGTGAAGGTGCCACCGGTCATGTCTTCCATGGAAAGCTTGCCGTCACGGGCCTTCTTGCCCAGGCCGGCGATGGCCTGTTCCACACCGGCGAAGCTGAGCTTGTCGGCGTCGCGCACCACCGGGACCACCAGGCCCTGGGGGGTGCCGACGGCGACGCCGATGTCGTAGTACTTCTTGTAGACCAGATCGGTGCCGTCGATTTCGGCGTTCACCGCCGGCCAATCCTTCAAGGCCGAGATACAGGCTTTGACGAAGAACGACATGAAGCCCAGCTTGGTGCCATGGCGCTTTTCGAACTGGTCCTTGTACTGGTTGCGCACGGCGAACAGCGCGGTCATGTCCACTTCGTTGAAAGTGGTCAGCATGGCGGCGGTGTTCTGCGCTTCCTTCAGGCGGTTGGCGATGGTGCGACGCAGACGGGTCATGGCGACGCGGTCTTCCAGCTCGGCCTTGGCGCGCGGGCCGGACGGAGCCTTGGGAGCAGCGGCGGCCGGAGCGGCGGCAGCAGCCAGAACGTCACCCTTGGTCACCCGACCGCCCTTGCCGGAACCGGCGATGGCGACGGGGTTGACGCCGATGTCGGCGGCCAGCTTGGCGGCGGCCGGGAAGGCCGACGCGCCGGTGGGAGCAGCGGCCGGAGCCGGAGCGGCAGCCGGAGCCGGAGCAGCGGCCGGAGCGGCAGCGGCGGGCTTGGCGGCCGGGGCGGCGGCGGCGCCGCTGCCAGCCCCGATGGAGCCCAGCACCGCACCGACTTCGACGGTGGCGCCGGCAGCCGCGACGATTTCGGTCAGCACGCCGGCGGCGGGGGCCGGCACTTCAACGGTCACCTTGTCGGTTTCCAACTCGACGATCGGCTCGTCGACCTTGACGGCGTCGCCGACATTCTTGAACCACTTGGCGATGGTGGCTTCGGTGACGGATTCGCCCAGGGTGGGCACCGTGATCTGGGTGGTCATCTTGTGGTTTCCCTTATTAACCTAGGCGTTGAGACGCGAAAGAGCGGTGGCGCGACGGAACGGCACCGGCATGTCCTCGGGCTTGCCGGTCAGCGCGGTCTCGCAGATCCACGCCTGTTCGGCATTGTGGGTCTTGTAGAGGCCGGTGGCCGGCGACGCGGCGGCCTTGCGGCCGACGTAATGGGCCTGTTTGGCCTTGTTGTCGGGCAGTTCGTCGCAGATGAATTCCAGACGACGGTCGACGAAGGTCCAGGGGCCCATGTTGGCCGGCTCTTCCTGCGCCCACACCAGATCGGCGTTGGGATAGCGGGCGAGCTGGGCCTTCAAGGTGTCCTTGGGCCACGGATACAACTGCTCGACACGGATGATGGCGACGTCCTTGATGTCGCGCTTGGTGCGTTCTTCCAGCAGGTCGTAATAGACCTTGCCCGAACACACGACGACGCGGCGGATCTTGGCGTCGGCCACCAGGTTCTCGGTTTCCGGCAGCACGCGGCGGAAACGCGAGCCCAGGGCCATGTCCTCGAGGCTGCTGACACACAGCTTGTGACGCAGCAGGCTCTTGGGGGTCATGATGATCAAGGGCTTACGGAAATTGCGCTGCAGCTGGCGACGCAGGGCATGGAAATAGTTACCCGGCGTGGTCAGGTTGCAGACCTGCCAGTTGTCCTCGGCGGACAGCTGCAGATAGCGTTCCCAACGGGCCGAGGAATGCTCGGGGCCCTGGCCTTCATAGCCGTGGGGCAGCAGCATCACCAGGCCGGACATGCGCAGCCACTTGGATTCGCCGGAATTGATGAACTGGTCGATGATGACCTGCGCACCGTTGGCGAAATCGCCGAACTGGCCTTCCCACAGGGTCAGCGTGTTCGGTTCGGCCAGCGAATAACCATATTCGTAGCCCAGCACCGCTTCTTCCGACAGCGGACTGTCCATCACCTCGAAATAGGCCTGCTTGCCTTCGCGGATATGGTTCAGCGGCTCGTAACGGCTTTCGTTTTCCTGGTCGGTCAGGCGGCAGTGACGCTGCGAGAAGGTGCCGCGGCCGCAATCCTGGCCGGACAGACGCACGCCATGGCCGTCCACCAGCAGGGTGCCGAAAGCCAAGGCTTCCGCCGTGGCCCAGTCGATGCCCTGGCCGGTCTGCATCATTTCCGCCTTGGCCTGCAACTGGCGCAGAATCTTGCGGTTGACGTTGAAGTCGGCCGGAACCTGGGCCAGCTTCATGCCCACTTCCTTCAGCACGTCAACATCGACGCCGGTCTTTTCCTCGCGGAATTCCTCTTCGTCGGCCAACTGCACCAAGCCCTGCCACTTGCCTTCCAGCCAGTCGGCCTTGTTGGGCTTGAAGCTCTTGGCGGCGTCGAATTCACGTTCCAGCATTTCCTGGAACGCGGTGACCACGCCGTCGGCCTCTTCCTGGGTCATCGAGCCTTCGGCCACCAGCTGCTGCGCGTACACAGTGCGGGTGGTGGGATGGCTGGCGATCTTGCGGTACATCAAGGGCTGGGTGAAGGCCGGCTCGTCCGATTCGTTATGGCCGTGACGGCGATAGCAGACCATGTCGATGACCACGTCACCGCCGAATTCCTGACGGTATTCGGTGGCGATGCGGGCCACGTGCACCACCGCTTCCGGATCATCGCCGTTGACGTGGAAGACCGGGCACTGGAAGCCCTTGGCCACGTCCGACGAATAGGGGCCGGAACGGGAATATTCGGGGGCGGTGGTGAAACCGATCTGGTTGTTGATGATGATGTGGATGGTGCCGCCGGTGGTGTAGCCCACCAACTGGCTCAGCATCATGGTTTCGGGGACCACGCCCTGACCGGCGAAGGCGGCGTCGCCGTGCAGCAGGATGCCCACCACCTTCTTGCGTTCGGTGTCGTTCTTCTGCTGCTGCTTGGCGCGCACGCGGCCGACGACGACCGGGTTGACCACTTCCAGGTGCGACGGGTTGGGCTGCAGGGTCAGGTGGACGACCTTGCCGTCGAAATCGCGGTCGGCGGAAGTGCCCAGATGGTACTTCACGTCGCCAGACCCCTGGACGTCGGACGGGTTGGCGGTGCCGCCCTGGAATTCCGAGAAGATGACCTGATAGGGCTTCTTCATGAAATTGGCCAGAACGTTCAGACGGCCGCGGTGGGCCATGCCGACCACCACTTCCTCGACACCCAGCTGACCGCCGCGCTTGACGATCTGTTCCAGCGCCGGAATGGCCGATTCGCCGCCTTCCAGGCCGAAACGCTTGGTGCCGGTGTACTTCAGCTGCAGGAACCGCTCGAAGCCTTCGGCTTCCACCAGACGTTCCAGGATGGCGCGCTTGCCGCGCGGCGTGAAGTCGGTGTGGTTGCGCACGCTTTCGACGCGCTTTTGGATCCAGGCCTTTTCGTCGGGGTCCTGGATGTGCATGAACTCGACGCCGATCTTGCCGCAATAGGTGGCGCGCAGGATCTGGATGATCTGACGCAGCGTCGCCTTTTCCAGGCCCAGAACGTTGTCGATGAAGATTTCGCGGTCCAGATCGGCCTCGGTGAAGCCGTAGGTGCGGTAATCCAGCTCAGGATGGGGCTCGCGCTTGGTCATGCCCAAGGGATCCAGATCCGCTTCCAGATGGCCGCGCACGCGATAGGTGCGGATCATCATCAGGGCACGGATGGAATCGACCACCGCCTGGCGCTGGGCGGCCGGATCGACAGCCGGAGCGGCACCCTTGCCCCCCTTCTTGGCGGCAGCGGCGGCAGCGGCGGCGGCTTCCGGATCGACGGCGCCGATGATCTGGATGTCGCGCTTGGCGCCGGGCGTGCCCTTGAAGTCTTGGGCGATGGCCGCGCCTTCGTCACGCAATTCGGTGAAGAATTCCACCCACGAGGCGTCCACCGACGAGGGATCCTCGACATAGCGGGCGTAAAGCTCGGCGATGAAGACGGCGTTGCCGCCGGTCAGGAAGGACGTTTCGTCGAACTGGTTCGTCATATTGGGCTGACGCGGGGAAGACCGCATCCCTTTCTGCCAAGTCGGGACGGGGCGGCGCCGCCGGGCGCCGATCCGTCACGGCGCTGAATTCTCTACAAGGATCGGCCCGACGCTCCGGCGGGTGCGTCGGGCCGTTTGACCTTAGCTTAGCCCTTGAGGACCTGCAGCATGGTCGAACCCAGCGAGGCCGGGCTGTCGGCGACAGCGATGCCGGCGGAACGCATGGCTTCGATCTTGAAGTCGGCGGTGTCGTTGCCGCCCGAGATCACCGCGCCGGCATGGCCCATGCGGCGGCCCGGAGGGGCGGTACGGCCAGCGATGAAACCCACCGTCGGCTTCTTGATCTTCGACGACTTCAGCAGCTCGGCGCCCTGGACCTCGGCGTCGCCGCCGATTTCACCGATCATGATGATCGCTTCGGTTTCCGGATCGGCCAGGAACATTTCCAGGCTGTCCACGAAGTTGGTGCCGTTGATCGGGTCGCCGCCGATACCGATGCAGGTGGTCTGGCCCAGGCCGGCCGCGGTGGTCTGCGCCACGGCTTCGTAGGTCAGGGTGCCGGAACGCGACACGATGCCCACCTTGCCGCGCTGGTGAATGTGACCGGGCATGATGCCGATCTTGCATTCGCCGGGGGTGATGACACCCGGGCAGTTGGGGCCGATCAGGCGGGTCTTGGAACCCTGCAGCGCGCGCTTGACGGTCAGCATGTCGGCCACCGGGATACCCTCGGTGATGCAGACGGCCAACTCGATCTCGGCGTCGATGGCTTCCAGGATGGCGTCAGCCGCGAACGGCGGGGGCACGTAGATCACCGAGGCGTTGGCGCCGGTCTTGGCGACGGCTTCGGCGACGGTGTCGAACACCGGCAGGTCCAGGTGCTTGGAGCCGCCCTTGCCGGGGGTCACGCCACCAACCATCTTGGTGCCGTAGGCAATGGCCTGTTCAGAGTGGAAGGTGCCCTGGGCGCCAGTGAAACCCTGGCAGATCACCTTGGTGTTGGCATTAACGAGAACGGCCATGTTATGCGGCCTCCTTGACGGCCTTGACCACCTTTTCGGCGGCGTCGGCGAGGTTGTCGGCGGCAATGATCGGCAGACCCGACTGCGCCATGATCTTCTTGCCCAGTTCCACGTTGGTGCCTTCCAGACGGACGACCAGCGGGACGTTCAGGCTGACTTCGCGGGCCGCGGCGACAACGCCTTCGGCGATGACGTCACAGCGCATGATGCCGCCGAAGATGTTGACCAGGATGCCTTCGACGTTCGGATCGGACAGGATCAGCTTGAAGGCGGTGGTCACGCGTTCCTTGGTGGCGCCGCCGCCGACGTCCAGGAAGTTGGCCGGCTCGGCGCCGTACAACTTGATGATGTCCATGGTGGCCATGGCCAGACCAGCGCCGTTGACCATGCAGCCGATGGAGCCGTCCAGCTTGATGTAGTTCAGGCTGTGACGGGCGGCTTCCAGTTCCGCCGGGTCCTCTTCGGACTCGTCACGCATCTCTTCGATGTCCTTGTGACGGAACAGCGCGTTGTCGTCGAAGTTCACCTTGGCGTCCAGCGCGATCAGCTGATCGTCGCCGGTGACCACCAGCGGGTTGATTTCAACGATCGAGCAGTCCAGGTCCATGAACGCCTTGTACATGGCGGCCATGAACTTGACGGCGGCGCCGACCTGCTTGCCGGTCAGACCCAGGCCGAAAGCCAGCTGGCGGCCGTGGTACTGCTGGAAGCCCTGCACCGGGTCGATGGCGACCTTCAGGATCTTTTCCGGGGACTTGTGGGCGACCTCTTCGATCTCCATGCCGCCCTCGGTGGACGCCATGATGGTGACGCGCGAAGTGCCGCGGTCGATCAGCATGCCCAGGTACAGTTCGCGACGGATGTCGCAGCCCTGTTCGATGTAGACGCGCTTGACTTCCTTGCCCTGCTCGCCGGTCTGCTGGGTCACCAGCACCTTGCCCAGCATGGCTTCGGCGGCGGCGGCGACGTCTTCGACGGTCTTGACGACGCGCACGCCGCCCTTGCCCGAATCGTCACCCTTGAACTTGCCCTTGCCGCGGCCACCAGCGTGGATCTGCGACTTGACGACCCACACCGGGCCGCCCAAATCCTTGGCCACCTGGATGGCTTCGTCGGGGGTGTAAGCGACGCCGCCCTTCAGCACGGCGACGCCGTACTTGGACAGCACCTGCTTGCCCTGATACTCATGGATATTCATTGGTTTTCGCTCCCCTGAAGCGTCTTACATCAGACCCTTGGCGACAGTCACCAGGCTGCGCACGGCGTCGGCGGACTTGTCGAAAGCGGCCTGCTCTTCAGCGGTCAGCTCGATCTCCACCAGACGTTCCACGCCGCCTTCACCGATCACCACCGGCACGCCGACATAGATGTCGTCCTTCTGGCCGAACTGGCCGGCCTTGACCAAAGCGGCGACCGGCAGGACGCGCTTCTTGTCCTTCAGATAGGCTTCGGCCATGGCGATGCCCGAGGCGGCCGGAGCATAGAAGGCCGAACCGGTCTTCAGCAGACCGACGATCTCGGCGCCGCCGTCACGGGTGCGCTGCACGATCTGGTCCAGCTTTTCCTGGGTGGTCCAGCCCATCTTCACCAGATCCGGCAGCGGAATGCCGGCGACGGTGGAATAGCGGGTCAACGGCACCATGGTGTCGCCGTGGCCGCCCAGCACGAAGGCGGTGACGTCTTCCGGCGAAACGTTGAATTCTTCAGCCAGGAAGTGACGGAAGCGGGCCGAGTCCAGCACGCCGGCCATGCCGACGACCTTGTTGGCCGGCAGGCCGGAAGCCTGCTGCAGCACCCAGACCATCACGTCCAGCGGGTTGGTGATGACGATGACGAAGGCGTCGGGGCAGTTTTCCTTGATGCCCTGGCCGACCGACTGCATCACCTTGGTGTTGATGCCGATCAGGTCGTCGCGGCTCATGCCGGGCTTGCGCGGAACGCCGGCGGTGACGATGACCACGTCCGAGCCCTTGATGGCGGAGTAGTCGTTGGCGCCGGAATAGCGGGCGTTGACGCCTTCGACCGGGGTCGATTCGGCGATGTCCAGGCCCTTGCCCTGGGGGATGCCCTCGGCGATGTCGAACATCACCACATCGCCCAATTCCTTCAGGCCGATGAGGTGGGCCAGCGTGCCACCGATGTTACCGGAGCCAACGAGAGCGATCTTCTTGCGTGCCATGGATAATGTTCCCTCGAGCGTGTTCGATGATTTGAACGAACGGGTTCTGGACGAACGGGTGGGCCGCGACGCATCGCAGCATGCGCCTTGGGGGGCTTAGGTAACCCGATTCGCCGCCAAGAGCAAGCCTGTTGGCAGAGTCAGAAGCGATATTAGAAGTTTCTGATATTGCCGATTTTCTCGCGGGTTGCAGCGCAGCAAGTGCCGTTTCCCAGCTAAACCCTTGGACTCGTTTAAGATTAACCTACCCGGGACAGGTTTTTACCTACCCTTAGGGGTGGATTGCGGCGGGTGGGGCGGTGATCACCGGACCAGTTCCGCCACCCGCGCCAAGCGAATCGGGGTTCAGTCCAACCCAACCAGCGATCGGGCAAAGGCTTGGGCGTCGAAGGGACGCAGGTCCTCGGCCTTCTCGCCGACACCGATGGCATGGACCGGCAGCGCGAACTTTTCCGCCAAGGCCACCAGCACGCCACCGCGCGCCGTGCCGTCCAGCTTGGTCAGGATCAGGCCGCTGACGTCGACGATGTCCTTGAACACTTCCACCTGGGAATGGGCGTTCTGGCCGACGGTGGCGTCCAGCACCAGCAACACGTCGTGCGGCGCGGTTTCGTCCTGTTTCTTGATGACGCGCACCACCTTGCGCAGTTCTTCCATCAGGTCGGCCTTGTTCTGCAGACGGCCGGCGGTGTCGATGAACAGCAGGTCGTCGCCGCGGGCGCGCGCCTCGGCCATGGCGTCGAAAGCCAGCCCGGCGGCGTCGGCGCCGGTGTCACGAGCGAAGACCGGGCAATGGGTGCGTTCCCCCCAGACTTTCAACTGCTCGACGGCGGCGGCGCGGAAAGTGTCGCCGGCGGCCAGGGAAACCTGTCTACCCTGGTCCTTGTACAGCTTGGCCATCTTGCCGATGGTGGTGGTCTTGCCCGATCCGTTGACGCCCACCACCAGCACCACATGGGGCTTGCGGCTGAAATCGGGCTGCAGCGGCTTGGCGACGGGGGCCAGGATCTGCGCCACTTCTTCCGCCAGGACCTGCTTGATCTCGTCGGCGGAAACATCCTGGCCGAAGCGGGTCTTGGCCAGCCGCTTGGTGACCCGCGCCGCGGTGCCGACGCCCAAATCGGTGGTGATCAGCAGATCTTCCAGGTCTTCCAGGGCGTCGTCGTCCAGCTTGCGCTTGGTGAACAGGTCGCCCAAACCCTGGGTCAGCTTCGACGACGACTTGGTCAGACCCGATTTCAGCCGTGTCAGCCAGGATTGCGGCGCCTCGGCGACGATTTCGGCCGGGCGCGGGTCGTCGGCGACGACGGTTTCTTCTTCGGCGATTTCGGGAACCGGAGGAACGGCGACCGCATCGGATTCAGCTTCGGATAAAGCGGGCGGTGCCGGTTCCTCGGACTTGCCCCCGAACAACCTGCCGAACAATCCCTTGCCGCTCATACCGCTGATCCTTGCTTAAAGTGGTTCACCCACCAGCACGCCGCCGTCGCGACCGCTGATGCGGACACGGGCCATACTGCCTTCGGCCGGCGCGCTTGTCACCCGCACCGGAAGATAATGGGCGCAAAAGCCCTGGCCGTCCTTTTCCACCAGCACCTGGACGGTCTTGCCCAGACGCGAATCCAGGAACGCATCCATGGCCAGTTGCCCCTTGGCCCGCAGCCGGGCGGCGCGATCTTTCACCACGTCGCCGGGCACTTTCGGCATGCGGGCGGCGGGGGTGCCGGGCCGCGAACTGAAGGGGAAGACGTGCAGATGGGTCAGACCGGCTTCGTCCACCATATCCAAGGACTTTTGGAACATGGCCTCGTCCTCGGTGGGGAAGCCGGCGATGATGTCGGCACCCAGGGCGACGTCGCCACGCAGGTCACGCAGCTTTTTCGCCAGGGTGATGACGTCGTCGCGCAGATGGCGACGCTTCATGCGTTTCAGCACCATGTCGTCGCCGGCCTGGGCCGACAGGTGGAAATGCGGCATCAGACGTTCTTCCTCGGCCACCAGCCGCAACAGGTCGTCGTCCACTTCCACCGGGTCTAGCGACGACAAACGCAGACGGGGAAGTTCCGGCACCTGGGCCAGCAGCCGCCGGGCCATCTGCCCCAAAGTCGGTTGCCCCGGCAGGTCGCCGCCATAGGCGGTGATGTCGACGCCGGTGAACACCACTTCCGAGAACCCTTGCGCCACCAGGGCACGGACCTGGTCGACGATGCGGCCCATGGGGACGGATCGGTTGTTGCCGCGCCCGAAGGGGATGATGCAGAAGGTGCAGCGATGGTCGCAGCCGGTCTGCACCTCGACGAAGGCCCGCGCCCGGCCTTCGAAGCCGGACACCAGATGTTCTGCGGTTTCCCGCACCCCCATGATGTCGGAAACGACGATGCGGTCTTCGGGGGGCGCGGTGAAGATGGTGGGCTGCATCTTTTCGGCGTTGCCCAGCACCTGGTCCACTTCGGCCATGGCGGCGAACTTGTCGGGGCTGACCTGGGCGGCGCAGCCGGTGACGACGATGCGGGCATTGGGATGGTCGCGCCGCAGTTTGCGGATGGTCTGGCGGGCCTGACGTTCGGCTTCGGACGTCACCGCGCAGGTGTTGACGATCACCGTCTCGACGCCCGATTCCAAGGCTTGCGCATGTTCGCGCATGACCTCGGATTCATAGGCGTTGAGCCGACAACCAAAAGTCACGATCTTGGTTTTGTCTTCGCTCATTCCCACAAGCTGGAATCCAGCTTTCCTTCCGCCACCAGCGCCACCGGGCCGGTCATCAGCACATGGTCGTCGGGCAGCCATTCGATGGTCAGGGTGCCGCCATCCAAAATAACGTCAGCCTTGCGCCCGGTCAGGCCGCGACGGGCGGCCGCCACCAAAGTGGCGCAGGCGCCGGTGCCGCAGGCACTGGTGATGCCGGTGCCGCGTTCCCACACCCGCATGCGGATGCGATCCGGCCCCAGAACCTGGGCTGCTTCGATGTTGGCCCGCTCGGGGAAGAAATCGTGATGTTCCAGCACCGGCCCCAGCGCCGCCAGGTCGATGGCGGCGACGTCGTCGACGAAAAACACCGCATGGGGGTTGCCCATGCTGACCCCCACCGGGTTGTGCAGCGCGCCGACGCCGATGCCCATGTTCAAGGTGTCCACCGGCTTGGCCACCGGGATTTCACGCCAATCCAGACGCGCCGGTCCCATGTCCACGGCGATCAGCTTCGGCCCACGCCGTTCGGCATCCAGCAGACCGGCCTTGGTTTCGATGACCACCCGATCGCCGCCGCCTTGCTCCATCAGCAGCCAGGCGACACAGCGCGTGGCGTTGCCGCAGGCCGAAGTCTGCGAACCGTCGGCGTTCCACAGGCTCATCCAGGCGTCGGACAGGGTGGAGCGCGCCGCCTCGATCACCACCAACTGGTCACAGCCGATGCCGGTGCGGCGGTCGGCGATGGCCCGGGTCATGGCCGGGGTCAGGTCAAGCGGATGGTCGCGGGCGTCCAGGACAACGAAATCGTTGCCCAGGCCATGCATCTTGCGGAACGAAAGGGCGGCGTGGTCGGTCATGACTGGGTTATATGGGGGCGCCGCCCTTGAAGTCCAGAGTCTGTTAAGACCGCACTTCGGCCAGGAACTTGCGGACCTCGGTGCGCAGCAACTCCGTCTGCCCGCCCAGGGTCTCGGCGGCGCCCGACACCACCCGCGCCGCCTGTTCGGCCCGTTGGGTGGCGTGCAGGACTTCACCGATATTGGCGCTGACCTGATCGGTGGACGCCGAGGTTTCGGCGACGTTGCGGCTGATTTCGGCGGTGGCGGCTTCCTGTTGCTCGACCGCGGCGGCGACCGCCGACGAAATCTCGTTGATGCCGGCGATGGAATCGGTGATCGAGCGGATGGCCACCACCGACGAGCGGGTGGCGTTCTGGATGGCGCCGACCTGGTCGATGATTTCCTGGGTGGCCTTGCCGGTTTGGGTGGCCAGCGACTTCACCTCGTTGGCGACCACCGCGAAGCCCTTGCCGGCGTCGCCGGCGCGCGCCGCCTCGATGGTGGCGTTCAGCGCCAGAAGATTGGTCTGGCTGGCGATTTCCTGGATCAGCTTGACCACCTCGCCGATGCGCTCGGCCGACAGGCGCAGGCCGTCCACCTGCTCGTTGGTGTTCTGCGCCTGCTCCACCGCTTCGCGGGTGGCGGTGGCTTGGGTCTGCACCTGGCGGGCGATCTCGCGGATGGACGCGGCCAGTTCCTCGGTGGCGGCGGCGGTGGACTGGACGCGCTGCGACGTATCGTTGGCCGCGTGCGAGACGTCGTCGCTGCGCGACGCGGTTTCAGCGGCCACTTCGGTCATGGTGCCCGCCGACACCATCAGCGCCTGGGCGTTTTCGCCCACTTCCTCGACGAAACGCGCCATGCGCTCGTCGAATTCGGTCACCGCCTTTTCCTTGCGCAGCATGCTTTCGATGCGGGTCTGACTGTCCACGTTGGTCGAAGCGCTCAGCAATTCGGCGGCGATCAGGCGTTCCTTGAAGAATTGAATGGCGCGGGCCAGTTCGCCCAACTCGTCGCGCGATTGCTGGCCGGGAATTTCGACGGTGCGGTCGCCTTCGGCCATGCGCTTGGTGGCGTTGCGCGCCGCCAGCAAAGGCGGCACCAGACCGGCGACGATGACCAAGGCCATCAGACCCGACACCACCACCATGGTCAGCAATAGTGCGGCCTGGGTCCAGGTGGACGAAACCAAATGGTCCAACTCGGACTTGGCCAGGGACTGCAATTCGTTGGCCACCTCGTCCTCGACCGTCTTCATCAGGTCGATGCGCTTGGTGGTGATCTTGAACCAGGCGGGGGCCTTGATGTCGTTCAAGGTATCGGTGAATGGCGAATCCATGGCCACCGCCCGCCAGTCGCTGACGATCTTTTCCGCTTCGTCGGCGCGGGCGGCTTCCAGCGCCTTCAGCGACGCCGGGCCGGCGATCTTGCGGAAGGTGTGGAAAAAGGCGTTCTGTTCGGCCATCAGCTCGACCAGACGACGGTGCAATTGCGGCGAGAACTTGCCGGCGGCGAAGCCGGCGGAACCGGTGGCCCGTTCCTGGCCGGCGCGTTCCTTGGCGTTGATCACCGCGTTGTAGGCGGTCATCACCCGGGTGACCGCCACGTCGTCGGCCAGCCGCCCCATGCCTTCCACCACGCCGATCTGGTTGGCGATGGCCTGGGTGTAATAGCCGATGACCTTGGGCACCGGCAAAGACTGGTCGTCCACCGCCTTGCGGGTCGCCGGCAACTGTTCCAGTTCGGCGACCGCCTTGCCGACCCGTTCGGCGTCTTCCGCCGGCAGGGTCAGTTGGATGGCCGAGGCCGCCTGACGGAAGGCGGCCAGACGGCCGTCGGTCTCTTGGCGCTGGGCCGCCAGCTCTTTTCCGAACTGCGTGCCCTTGCTGCCCAGGAACAGGGCCGAGGAACCGCGTTCCTTTTGCATTTCATGGATGAGCGCGCTGCTGACCGTGCTGAATTCGGCCAGCCTGACGATCGCCCGTTGACGTTCGATGCGGCCGAAGGCGCCGAACAGGTCGCCGGCCACCAGGGCGACGATGACCGCCAGCGGCACGGCGGTCAACAAGATCACCCGGGTCTTCAGCGACAAGAAGTCGGTCCGCGCCGCCAGCCGCGCCAACAGCGAGGGCGGCGTTCCGCGTTCCAGGTCGGCCATACCCTTTTCGCGGAAGAAATCGCGCAACTTCAGGTCGTTTCCGACCACGTGGTTGACGAACCACGCCTTCAGGAACTCCAGCACCGCATGGGCGGCGGCTTCGTCGTCCTCGGCGGCCAGGGCGTTCAATTCGCGCAGGCGGCCGATGGTGACGCCGTGCTGCGCCGCATGTTCCTCGGCTTCGGGGTAGCCGCAGCGATTGAGCAAGTCTTCTTCGCGGGCGAAATGTTCGGTGATGTGCGTGCCCAGACGTCCCAGGACCGACGTCACGATGGAGCCGCCCCGCCGTTCGTCGACGGCCTGCCCCATCTCGTTGATCAGGTCAACAAGGGCGCGGTGGTCGGCATCCAGAAACGACACACCAACGCTGAGTTCGTCACTCCAGCGCAACACCGACATTCAGATCCTCCTGCGAAATCTCCCCGAACCGGGAGGGTTTCCCCTACAGGAAAATAGCAGATGTGAATAGGGATTCAGTATGCGCTTTAGACTTAATTCGACCTAAAATAGGACGTATTGACCAACACCTTTGGTGGATATTCCCACATTTTTTCCCCGTTTCTGTTCCGAGGGGACAATCTCGGGACCGCGTGGCCGCACATGGGGAACAGGGCCATGCGACGTGGGAATGGGGGACCCCGAAAGCACCGGCGCCGGCACCGGGGTCTGTGCTTGGGCGGCGGCCAGATCCACCTTCAGGGCGTGGTTGGCATGGGTCAGACGGCGGTTTTCCGCTTCCAGACGCATGCGGCGGCTTTCCGCTTCCGACAGGCGCAGGCCCAGTTGGCCGGCTTCGGCCAAGGCCTGACGGAACTGTTCCTGCAGCCCTTCCTGATGGTCGTGCACCCGCTGGACCTCGGCCCGGGCCTGGTCCAACTCGGCGCGCAGGCGGATCAGTTCGGCGGCGTCGCGGGCGGATTCGGCCAGACTGGCCGTCGGCGCCGGTCCGGACGGACGCCCCTGACGCAGCTTTTCGTTTTCGGCCCGCAGATGGCGGACTTCGTTGCGCAGGTCGAAGACGGCGTCCTTCAGCGCCTCGCCGCCGGAATCGGTCAGCCGGCCCGCCAGGGCGACGAAATCCAGCCCTTGGCCGTCCAGCAGGCGGCGGGCGGTCCGCAAGGCGTGCAACGCCTCGGTTTCGTTGTCCGAAGCGGCCATGGCCAGCACCTTGGCCAGCTTTTGCGCATCCATGGGCGACATCTCGGTGACAGGGGACAGAAGAACCACCAAATACTGATTCGCCCGAGTCTTGAAATCAATCGCTTTCTGTCCGGTAGCGGCTGATTTCCACCAGATTGCCGTCGGGGTCGCGCACATAGACCGAGATGATGGGTCCCATGGCGCCGGTGCGGGCCACCGGGCCTTCCTCGATGGCGACGCCGGCATCGGCCAGACGAGCCACCACCTGATCGGGCGTCCACAGGGTGACGAAGCACAAATCGGCCGAGCCCGGCATGGGCGTCAGGGCCTTGGGCTCGAATTCGTGGCCCCTTTGGTGCAGGTTGATCTTTTGCCGGCCAAAGCAAAGCGCGGTGCGGCCGCCGGCGAAGGCGACCCGTTCCATGCCCAGAACGCCGCAATAAAACGACACCGTCCTCTCGATATCCACCACCGTCAGCACCAGATGATCCAACGATTCGATCAAAGCGGCCCCCTTGACTTAAGAATCCATTGCCACGACCGGCTCTTCTGGTCTATGTCCGCCCCACGTCAAACCAACCACCGGTACCCCCCATGATGAAGGTCATCCGCGGCAAGTTCCATGGCATTCGCGTCACCAGCGCCGATCTGAACTATCACGGATCGATCACGCTCGACCCCGAGCAATGCGCCCTGGCCGGCATCTATCCCATGGAATTCGTCGAGATCTGGAACAAGAATTCCGGGGCGCGCATTTCCACCTATGTGATCTTCGGCGAACCGGGATCGCGCTGCTGCATCCTGAATGGCGCCGCCGCGCGCACCTGCCAGGTGGGTGACGAAGTGATCATCGCCTCGGCCGACTACATCAAGGGCCCGGAAGAGCTTTACACCTTGAAGCCGCGCATCCTGACCTTCCTGCCCGACAACCAGGTGGACCAGGTGCTTTATTACGACGTCTTCCAAAGCGACAAGCGGCCCTATGATTTCCGCATCATGGACGCCGACAAGCACACGGTGGACAGCTGCCACACCTGGCCCAACGTCGACGTCGCCGCCGTGCGCGCCGACCTTTCGGCCAAGGGCTGGAGCGACGCCGAGGTGGACGCCTTCGTCGCCTCGCATTTCTCGCTGTAAGAAACCATGAAGCCGAAAGCCGTCATCCTGCTGTCCGGCGGGCTGGATTCCGCCACCGTCCTGGCCATGGCCCAGGAACAGGGGTACGACTGCGCGGCGCTTTCCTTCCGTTACGGCCAGCGCCACCACGTGGAGCTGGACTGCGCCGCCCGCGTCGCCAAGGCGGCCGGCGTCGTCGACCATCGCATCGTCGACATCGACCTGCGCGGCTTCGGCGGTTCGGCACTGACGTCCGACATCGCCGTTCCCAAGGACCGCGACGAAGCCCAGATGGATGCCGAAATCCCCGTCACCTACGTGCCGGCGCGCAACACCATCATGCTGTCCTTCGCGCTCGCCTTCGCCGAGGTCATCGGCGCCGCCGACATCTTCGTCGGCGTCAACGCGGTGGACTATTCCGGCTATCCCGATTGCCGGCCTGAATACGTCAAGGCCTTCGAAGCCATGGCCAACCTGGCCACCAAGGCCGGGGTCGAAGGGCACAAGCTGACCATCCACGCCCCCCTGATGAGCCTGGGCAAGGGCCAGATCATCGCCGAAGGCACCCGCCTCGGGGTGGATTACTCCCTGACGTCGAGCTGCTACGACCCGGACGACCAGGGCCGCGCTTGCGGCCGCTGCGATTCCTGCCAGTTGCGCCGCAAGGGGTTCGCCGATGCCGGCATAGCCGATCCGACCCCATACTCCCCCCAGGTTTGACTCGCCCGCCGCCTCCGCCCATCATGGCGGTCCGTTGCGGAAAAGGGGGTCTTCATGACGCGTTTGTTGGCGGTTCTGGTCGTGCTGTTGTCGGCGATGCCGGCATGGGCGGAAAAGGTCCTGTCGCCATCGGCCATCGTCACTGAAAACCTGGAATTCGACGCCCGCGACGACGGCTTGCGCCTGCACCTGCGCAACAAGCACCCCGAGGAATATTACAGCCCCAAGCCGCAGACCACCGTGCTGTTCCTGCACGGCGCCACCTTCCCCGGCATCGCCACCTTCGACTTGCCGATTTCCGGGCAAAGCTGGCTGGATCATCTGGCGCGGCGCGGCTATGACGTCTACGCGCTCGACATCCGCGGCTATGGCGCATCCACCAAACCGCCGGAAATGGGCCAGCCGCCCGAAGGCAAGCCGCCGCTGGTCACCAACGAATCGGCCATGCGCGACGTGTCCAAGGCGGTGGAATACATCCTGTCACGGCGCAATATCGAACAGCTGACCATCGTCGGCTGGTCGTGGGGCGCCACCCTGGCCGGCAGCTATGCGGCCAACGCGTCCAACAAGATCCACAAGCTGGTGCTGTATTCGCCGCCGTGGATCAGCGACGAACCGGCGGACCCGGAAGCCCTGAAATCCTTGGGCGCCTGGCGATCGGTGCCGCTGTTCCTGGTGGCCGAACGCTGGGGCCACAACCTGCCCGACAAGGAACGCAAGGAACTGGTCACCGACGAGGCCAAGAAGGCCTGGCTGGCGGCACTGTCCGGTACCGCCAGCGGCGAACAGGTGCTGAAGGTCCCGAACGGCCCGGTGGCCGACGCCTTAAAGACCTGGGGGGCGGGGACCGCCGCCTGGCAGCCGGAACGCATTTCCGCCCCCACCATGGTGGTCCAAGGCGAATGGGATTCCGACAACCCGCCATCCATGGGGCTGTCGGTGTTCGCCCGCCTGACCGGCACCTCGGCCCGCCGCTATGTGCTGATCGGCGAAGGCACGCACCTGCTGCTGCTGGAAAAGAACCGCCGCCAGTTGTTCCAAGCCGTGCACGGCTTCCTGGAAGAACAAAGGTGAGGCAGCATCAGGCCACCCTGGTCGTGCCCACCCCTGGGCGCGGCCTGGTGGACGTCACCCATCAGGTGGCCCGCTTCGTCACCGAGACGGCGATCCGGCAGGGTCTGCTGACCGTGTTCATCCGCCACACCTCGGCCAGCCTGACCATCCAGGAAAACGCCGACGCCGACGTCCTGGCCGACCTGGACGCCTTCTTCACCCGGCTGGTGGCCGACGATTCCCGGCTTTACCGCCATAGCCAGGAAGGCCCCGACGACATGCCCGCCCATATCCGGGCGGCGCTGACCGCCACCCAGCTGTCGGTGCCGGTGGCCGACGGCCGCATGACCTTGGGGACCTGGCAGGGGCTTTACGTGTTCGAACACCGCACCAGCCCCCATCGCCGCCAGATCGTGCTGCACTTGATGGGAAGCTAAGGCGGCGATAAGCTGTCTGCGGGACAGGTGAAAGGGAACTTATGCTGCGCGTTTTCGCCGCGGCGGCTTTGGCCGCTGCCTTGTCCTGGTCCACCGCCGCTCTGGCCGCCGATTTCACCCTGCCGGAGCCGCCGCCCGCCGACTGGCTGGCCCAGGCCGACCTGTTCGGCCGCGTCGCCACCCTGCCCGCTGCCCGCGACGCCGAGATGGTCGCCTGGGGGGAAAAACACCAGGCCATGCTGTCGTCGGGCTATCTGTTCGAATTGTCGCGCCGGATGCTGGCCGTCGGCCAGGGCGAACAGGCGCTGGAATGGTATGCCGTCGCCCTGATGCGCGGCCAATACGACGCCGGGCGCTGCCGCGATTCGTCGGCCCGGCGCGCCATTTCCGGCCTGGCCCGCCAAGCGGCGGTGGTCGCCCGCTACGGCCACCAGAACCCCCACCTGTTCGGCCAGGCCGGGACCCGCGCCCTGGCCCGGCCCGACCTGTTCGCCCACACCATCAGCCCCGACTGGATCTGCGCCCAGGGACTGACCGGCATGGGCGGCCAAAGCGCCGGCACCATCGCCCCCAATCTGTGGCCTGAAATCGAACAGGCGGTGCGAGCCGACTTCACCCGTCAGTTCGCCGCCATGACCGGGCGCTGATTTATCAATAATTTTAACTAATTGCCCATGAGTTGCCGGCATGCCGATGCCGGCGTTATTCGCATGCCCTCTGCGCATTGCGCGGCGCTATGCTATAGTTCACGCACAGGAGGCCGTCATGTTCATGGTCAATCTGGAAACCAGCCGCGATGAAAAATATCACCCGCTGACCGTGGACGGCCCCCAGTACCTGTACGAATTCGCCGCCTTCATCGCCCGCACCATTCCCGACGCCGAGGTCCACGCCCGGCTGGGGGGACAACAGGGCGACGAGGTGGTGTTCAAGGGACACGACCTGGCCGAGGACGACGTCGAGCTGTTCTAGTGGTCCGATCCACAGAAAAGGTTCATTGAGGTGAACCGTCTCTGTGGTGAATCGGCCCACAAAATCAAAGAATCGTGCACCGATTCATTCAGATGTTCGGTGTGCCTTCTGAACGAATCGGTGCACTCGCGCCAACAAAGAGATGGGCGGAAACCATGGGAACGATCCGACTGAACAACGACGAACTCTATCCCCCCCTGCAAAAGCTTACCCCGCAAGAACGCTTCGACTTCGCCTGCCTGCTGGCCCAGTCGCTGCCGGACGTCAAGGTGTGCACCATCGTCGGCGACACCCCGGAAGAAACCGTGATCCTGGACGGGCACATCCTGCACCGCAAAGGCGCAGCCGTGTTCTGACAGAATGTTCTTGTATTGTTCGTAATTTTTCCGTAGAGATTGTCTCGATCCGCAGTGAATTCCCTTTTTTCTGCGCACGCGCACAACTTTACGGGGTTTTATTTACATGTTTGCACGCCATATCATGGCAATCTGCGCAAGCATGATGATTGCACCTTCGGCCTGGGCCGAGGAAGAAAAGCTGCCCGGCCCCATCCCGGCGCGGGTCATCCGCGTGGTGGATGGCGACACCGTGACGGTGCGTGCCCGCATCTGGCTGGGCCAGGACGTGGAAACCAGCGTGCGGCTGTCCGGCATCGACACCCCGGAAAAGCGCGGCAAATGCGAAGCCGAGCGTCAGGCGGCCCTGCAGGCCGAAGCCTTCACCGCCGCCCGCGCCGCCCCCGACAGCCTGGTTTTCCTTCATGACGTCATCGCCGACAAGTACGGCAAGCGGGTGGTCGCCCGCATCCTCTCTGCCCAAGGCGAGGATTTGGGCCGCGCCCTGATCGCCGCCCGGCTGGCGCGCCCCTATGACGGCGGCCACAAAGACGGCTGGTGCGGGAATTAATCCCTCGCTTCACCTTGATGTATCAGATGCATTTGCGTACCATTCGCATCTTGCCGAGCGGAGGGTCGCATGTTTTCACGTCGGGAATTTTTGGCCGGTCTGGCCGGCGCCGCCATGGCGCCCAACCTGTTGCAGTCGAAACCGGTCCTGGCCGGGACCACCGACACCTTCGTCCTGGATGCCGGTGAAACCAGCCTGACTCTGCCCGGCTGCCAAAATCCCACCACACTTTGGACCTATGGCAATTCCTGGCCGGCCGAAATCCGCGTCAAACGCGGCGAGACCGTGAACTTCCTGCTGCGCAACCATCTGAAGGACCACACCGCCATCCACTGGCACGGCCTGCGCATCCCCAATTCCATGGACGGGGTGCCCTATGTCACCCAAGCCCCGGTGAAGACGGGCGAGGAATTCCTTTACACCTTCGCCGCCCCCGATCCCGGCACCTTCTTTTTCCACCCCCATTGCAACACGGTGGAGGCGTTGGGACGCGGCCTGGCCGGCGCCATCATCGTCGAGGACCCGCGGGAAGAAGGCCTGTTCGACCTGGACCGGACGCTGGTGGTCAAGGACTGGCGCGTCGCCGGCGACGGGACCTATCTCAGCTTCATGACCGATCGCGGCGCGGCGCGGGCCGGCACCTTCGGCACCAGACGCAGCATCAACGGCGCCGCCGCCCCGGTGATCGCCGCCCCACCCGGCGCCCGGGTACGGCTGCGGCTGCTGAACGTGGACGTCAGCCGCATCATGACCTTGGGGGCGACGGGGGCCGAGGTCAACATCGTCGCCACCGACGGCAACGCCTGTCCGCCCTTCGCCATCGAGGACTGGCGCCTGGGGCCGGCCATGCGCGTCGACCTGGCCCTGGTGATGCCGTCCAAGCCCGGCGCACGGGTGGAAATCCAAGACGTCTGGGGCCAGGAACCTTTCCTACTGGCCCGTCTGGTGGCCCAAGGCGCCGCCAAGACCGCCGACCGCCGCCCCCTGGCCTTGCCCACTGCCGAACTGCCGCTTCCCGACCTGAAATCGGCCGAGACCTTCTCCTTGTCCCTGCAGGCCGGCGTCTCGGACCCGACGCTGGATGCCTGGCTCAAGGAAAACCGTTTCGGCGACGACGCGCTGTGCCGGGCCGGCAAGCTGTTCTGGGCCATCAACAACAAGGCTTGGCCAGCCATGGACATGGACAAGCGGCCGCCGCCGCTGGCCGAACTGAAGCCGGGCCGCACCTATGTGGCGGAAATCGCCAACCACACCCAGCACCCGCATCCCATCCACCTGCACGGCCACACCTTCCAGGTGATCGCCTCCAGCCGCGGGCCGACCCGCAACCATTGGGCCGACACCGTCCTGGTGGCCCCCGACGAACGGGTCAAGATCGCCTTCGTCGCCGGCGAACCGGGAGATTGGATGCTGCATTGCCACATCATCGAACACCAGGAAACCGGCATGATGGGCTATGTCAGGGTCGCCTGAATCAGGCGTCGTAACCTTTTACCGATTCCGGCGAATACGGATTGTCTTCGTCACTTCACCAGGAATCGGCGCCATGGTCGTTGTCCTTCGCCCGTTGTTCGACAATCTGCGAATCCGCGGGCGGCTGATCGCCGGCTTCGGTGCCCTGGTGGTCATCGTCATCGCCATGGTCGGCCTGACCTTGCTGCGAATCGCCGACATCGCCGCCCTAACCCAATCCATCGCCAGCCGACGGGTGCCGACAGCGGCGGTCAGCGCCCGGCTGGCCAGTGACATCAATGCCTCTTTGGCGGCGCTCAGCGGTTGGATGCTCACCGGCGACGACGCCTTCAAACAAGAACGCACCGCCATATGGCGCGACATCGACGGCGCACGCGCGCAGATGGACACCCTGTCGCTAGCCTGGGAGAACACAGCGCATCGCCAAGGCTGGCAGGATTTCAAAACCGTTCTTGACGAATTACGCCTGGCCCAGGAACAAGTCCAAACCGTAGCCCGTTCGGACCAGGAACAACCGGCCACCAAATTATTGGTGGATCGCGGTGGTCCGCTGGCCACCGCCATGCTGGAACAGATCACCGCCATCTTGTCCGACGAACTGGACTTGCCCGCCACCTCCGAGCGCAAGCACCTGTTCGCCATCATGGGCGACATCCGGTCCGGCATCGCCGTCAGCATGGCCAATGTCCGGGCCTATCTGCTGGCCGGCGATCGACAGTTTTCCGACCAGTTCCAAGGGGTTTGGCCGTGGGTCAACGACCAAATGCGGTCGCTGCGCAGCCAATCCGCCGCCCTGACCGCCGAGCAACGGCGCAATTTGATCGCCTTGATCGACACCGCCGCCCAGTTCGACCAGGAATCGCGCACCATGTTCGCCATCCGCGATTCGGAAAAATGGAACATGGCGCAGTATCTGCAGCGCACCGAAATCGTGCCGCGCGCCGACCATTTGCTGACCTTCCTGGCTGGCCCCAAAGGAACGGACGGCAGTCGTTCCGGCGGTCTGGTGGACGACCACCACGGCACTCTGGATCGCGAAGCGGCAACAATCGCCTCGTCCATCTCGGCCCTGCAAATGGCCGAATGGGCGGCTTTGTTGGTCAGCATGGGGCTGTCGGCGCTGGTGGTCAGCCTGACCAGCCGCGCCATCGTCGATCCGGTGCGCCACATGACCGCCGCGATGACCCGCCTGGCTGCCGGTGACTTGTCGGCCCCCATCCCCAAAGCCCTGCGCGCCGATGAACTGGGCGAGATGGCCCGTGCCATGGCGGTGTTCCAGACCAACGGGGTGGCCCGCCAGGAAGCCGAACGGCGCCACCGCGACAGCCAGCAGGCCATCGCCGACCGCGCCGACACCCAAGCCCGGTTGTCCCAGGAATTCGACACCGCCATGAGCCGGTCGCTGGTGGAAGTGGCCCAGGCGGTCGACACCGTGTTGAGCAATGCCCATCAGATGAGCCAACAGGCGCTGGACACCGATTCCTTGTCCGATTCGGTGGCCCGTGCCTCTCACGACGCGTCCGACAACGTCACCAAGGTGGCCGCCGCCGCCGAGGAACTGAGCGCCTCCATCGGCGAGATCCAGCGTCAGGTCAGCCAATCGCTGGACATGGCCCAGACCGCCAGCGCCAGGGCCCGGCTGACCAACGACCATATCGGCGGCTTGGCTGACGCCGCCTCACGCATTGGCGAGGTGGTCAGCCTGATCGGCGAGATCGCCAGCCAAACCAACCTTTTGGCCCTGAACGCCACAGTCGAGGCAGCGCGCGCCGGCGAGGCCGGCAAGGGCTTCGCCGTGGTCGCCGGCGAGGTCAAGCACCTGGCCAACCAGACAGCGCGAGCCACCTTGGAAATCACCACCCAGGTGGGCACCATCCAGGCCGCCACCCGCACCGCCGTCGAATCCATCGGCGAGATCGCCCGAACCATCGCCACCATCAACGACTTTTCCGCCTCGATATCGCAGGCGGTAGGCGAACAACGCGCCGCCACCGGCGAAATCGCCCAAAGCGTCGATCACGCCGCGCGGCTGACCCGCCACGTCTCGGAAGCCATTCAGAACGTTCGCCATGCCTCGGAAGTCACCGGCCAAGCCGCCCAGAACGTGCTGAACGACGCCCACGGCATGGCCCAACAGACCGAAGCGGTGAAAGCCCGGGTGGAATCCTTCCTGGATTCGATGCGCCAAGCGTAACCAAGATAGACGAACAAGAATTTGGTGGGCCCGGAGGGACGCCCTACGCGGACTGGCGAACCCTAGCATTTCTGCGGCTTCCAGGCGCCGCACCATCTCCATTGTGTAGCAGTCAGGTGTAGCACTTGCAAGCCGTTCAGGAGGGCCATTGCTGCTATGTGCTTTGGTCACTCCAGGGCAGCGTCTATGTCGTCCTCCCATTCATCTCCATCGGTGTCTCTGTTCTGCCGTGTTCTGGTCCACGCCTCGGCGGCTGCCTCCCATTCGCGGAGAAGGGGGTATGCGCGATCCAAGATTTCCGTGGCCCGTGACAGCCGGTCGCGGCGCAAGGCGATTTCCTTCTGCACTTCTGGGCGCACATCCCCCTCATGGAGGGACAGGAAATCGGCATCATCGCTGTAAGTCCGGGCGACCTCGCGGATAAGAAACCGAATGCGGTACAGCCCGTCTTCACGATCCTGGCGACGTTGGTAGGCATGCTCCCATGCTTCCTGCTTTTGCCGATCTCCAGGCCAGAACGTGGGCCACGGCAGCCACCTGTATGGGTTTCGTCCAAATCCTTCCGCAGCAGGTTTCTCCTTCCCGTAGATAACCGCGCGGTGGGGCCAGCCTCGGTCGAGACGAGCCCTCAGGGTGCCTTGCTTCTGCCCGGTCTGTCTGGCCCAAAGGGCGAGCGGCTGACGAACCCCATCACAGGTAAGAAAGATCGTAGTGCGGCGATTGTTCGCTTGGCCGCTTCGATCTTTCCAGATGCAGGTCATCGGGCCATAAGTCTCCCGATCTTCCCGGTCAATTGAGAAATCTCCGGGTGGTCGAGGCCCCATATGGCGAAGAAAACTGCGGAACTCTGTGAACTCGCGCTCGACGGGGTAGCCCTCTTTCTTGGCGCGAGTTTTCATGTTTTTCCAACTGCTGTAGGTCTCGGGATACTTTTCTCGAAGATTAGTAGCCGTCAACGTGTCAGCGTCGATGAGGTGCTGGGCGCGCGGTGGCGGGCGGTCACGGTGTCGCATTCTACAAGGACCATTTTCTAGACGCGCTATGCCATACTCCTATCCGCCAAAGTGCGTCTAGAAAATCGCAGAAGCGGTTCAATACTGACAACCCGGTTCTGGCCTCCGAATTCCTTCCGTTACAGACCGGCCCTCGGCAACGTCGATCCCACGTTCCGTCAACGTCACTCGCCAAGCAGAGGCCGGGCTTTCATACACTTCGGCAAGCCCCATCTCTTTGATGCGGCAAAGGTCCGCACGAACCGTCTCCCATGATGCCACAAGCCCAATTGCATTGAGACGGTCGCGCATTAATGCGGCGTTCCCTGTGTATTCTGGCAATCGCACCAAGGCGCGCAGGATCGCAAGAAGTCTGTGCTCGGAATGAAGGGCTTCCATCCAATCCCTATTGGTGCTCTGGTGTGACATCAGAAGCTGCCTCCTGGTCTGGACCATCGGTATCGGAAGGGCCGTATGGCAATTGTGCGGGCGAAGCATTCCTAGCCGCAAACCGCTTCATAGCGGCTGAAAGCGGGGGCTCAATCTCAAATTCTCCAAACTGCTCCCGGAAACGTTGCCATCGTCGGGTCAGGATGCCTTTCCGCCTAGCTTTGGGCGTTATCCAAATGAATTGCAGTCCCCAATGGTCCTCACGCCATCGGAACGCACAGGCGCCAACAATTGCGCCATTGCCGAAGGTTCCCGTGTCGTCGTTGAAGAGGAAGCCGTGCGCGTGGGGCTCCTCGCCGCTTGGCGCCCATTGAACGAAGTCGTAGTGAAACTCGCGTTTGAAGTGGCGGGCACGCTGATACATATGCTGCTGCAACCACTTCCCGGAGCGTGCAGTGACATGCTCGGGATCGGCATTTGATGACAGCCTCTGCAAGAACATTCGATCAGGCTTTGGCTCCAAGACGGACATCCAGAGGCGATGCTCCTTTCTGTGGAGCGCCTCATCAGCGGCGCTCCCTCGGAGGTAGCTCAGTCCACAGATGGAACAAGTCTCTAACTGAGGTTCGGGCCGCTTTCGGAACTTGGGCGCCCGCACCTCCAACAGGCAAGCGTTCCCGGACTTATCTAGAGAGAAAATGGCCTTGTACCCGGTGACGGTTTGATGGCGTTGCTCATGAGCCTCCCAAAGTCGGGGCTTTTCAACAGCCAAGAATACGGGAGGCATCTTATGTCGAAGCCTCTCGAAGCAGTGGATGGCGTATTCGGCCTCTGTGAGCATTGGGAGGCTGGCGACGGCTTGCCCGAGAATACAAGCCATCACGGAAGGATCAGCATGGAAGCCGAGGCGCTCCAGCATAATCAGCAACTGGGTTACGTCGGCGGCAGAGATACGTTCCGTCCCCCAAACTTCGTCGCTCTTTCGCGCCGGTTGGCGGAAAACGAAGCGTTTCGGGATTTGAAAGAGTTCAAGCAGATGCCGTGCCCCAAAACGCCGCAGACGCCAATCGAGCGCCCAAACAAGGTCTTCGATCTCGTCGGGGTCCGCCCATCCATTTGCGATGATCTGTCCCGCGCTCAGATGCGCCCGCGCCATTTTGGGAGGCGAAGCCGGTTCGTTCATGGCCTCCCAAAATTCGTTCAACAGTTCTTGGCTAACGATGAAGGACATGCTGCTCACGCGCCAATGGGTGGTCAAAAAGGTAGTTCGTCGTGCTCTGGAACAGGAGCTTGGGATGGGGGCTCGGGCTCGACCGGCTTTTTCTCTAGGTGCTTCGCAACGAAGAAGTTGTGGAAAGCCCCGGCAAGTTGAATGGCAAGCTCTCCATACACTTGCGGTACTTCCAAGACTTCGGCCCCCTGACCGTGCCCGCCCAGCTTGTTGCGAAGAAAGGGCAGTGCCTTGAGAACTTGGCTAACAAAGCCCTGGCGGACACTTTCAGGCAGGTCTTCCAGATACCCCTGGGACAGGAATTCTTGGGTGAGTTTATCCGCGTTGACGTGCTCCAGTCCGGTCAAAACCTTCAACACGCTCTCGAAGCTCTTTCCAGCCTGAAAGATGGCATCCTTGATGTCTCCGGACGCTTGTTCACGCCTCGCCTTAGCGTACTCGTCAGCCGCGCCTGCAAACTGGTTGGCGGCGAGCGCCTCATGTGCAGACGCGGCGATGCGCTCGCCGACGAAATCGGCATCGAGCTTGAAAAATTCGCCATCCGAGAGCCGCCATTGGCACCCATGTAGTTCCATGATCTGGTTCAGCCGCTGGCGAAATTCCTCGTTCTGGGGCGCCTCAGCCATGCGGTACATAAGTTCCAGGGCATCCAGAACATACGGTCCATCAGCCTTTCGCAGGAACTCCCCTACGGCCTCATACGTTCCATCGGCTGACGTACCGGGAAGTGCCGACCAACCGTGTTCATACTGTAGGTCGTGAGCGACTTCTTCGATAATAGATGTGCGATCCGTCCACCGGTCATTCGGGTCACGCTGAACGTAGAACTCGGCGTTGTAGCGCGCCATCACCGCCCACAGTTTGCTTCTAACCGCCTCGGGAAGACCGACCGTTAGCCGCCCATCCTCTATCGCGCGCACATATCGTTGGCTGAAAATCATCATCCCTCCCGGACCAGAAATTTGCCATGGACGTGGTGCAAAGTCGATCCGTGGAGGTGGATTGCGCTGCTATTCTGAGGATCTGCATGCCTGCGAGACCTACAGAGCCCCTTCTGACGCCAGCATTCCGGCCATGCGGAGCGCGGCCTCTTTCCTGCCCATCGGCACACCTTCCGGGAAGGCGTCGGCCAGGACGGCATCGGGCAATACCAGCAAACTCAGGCAGACGACCATCTGCCCCTCCCGCGTCAGCGCAATCCGGTCAGCAGAAGCGAACGCCCATCCATACTTGACCAAATTGTCTCGCGTGTCCTTGTGCGCGGGTTGACGATCAGCTTCGGCAAGCGCATGGAGTGCGGCAAGCTCGTGCGGGTTCGGGCGCTTCAAAGGTTGGGCCACAGTCTTTCGCTGGAACGCTTCCGGCGAGGTGCGGGCAACATGGTTTGCCGCCTTGGCCTGCCTGAGTGCTTCCGGGTAGCCGGTGCCCCGCCAGAAGCAATTGGGGTCGTCTGGGAACGGCTCGAACCACTGGTTCGTGCTGTAGGCGTGGTACGGCTCTCCCGGAGCAGCGCGCCAGACGAAGGTTCGGGCAGGTGTTGCCATCGCGTTTCCTCTTATCAGCCAGTTGTCCGGTTCAGCATTTCGACATCCTCCGCACCGCCCGCCGATATGGCCGCATTCTCGAACAGGCAGCGGATCACCTTGGAGGACAGGTTGGCGTCCTGGAGGCCGGTTCCCCAGTCGATCCAGGCACCCGAGAGGACGACGGCAACGGCGATGTCTGCACCGGCCTGGATGGCATCCCGCAGCTTGGCGTTGATCCGCTTGCTGGTCTGTTGCGTCGGACCAGGGTTCCGGTAGTTGCCGAAGCGGCGCGAGAGGTTCTCGGTCTCGCCGATGTAGACCGCATCCCTGCCACCCTGGCGGATGCAGAGGCGATAGAGGGCGGGCGCCTTCGCCACCTTGGGGAAGACGAGACGGCCATCGTCGCCCGCCGTGACGCGCCCCAGCGGTTCCCAGGCCATGCCCAGGCGGCATGCAAAACCGCTTGCCCCGTCGAGGTCTGGCCGGGTGGTGGCGGGGTCAGTTTTCATTGAGGCCATGCACCCGCGATCCCAGCTTGTCCTTCCAAGCTCCTTCGATGCGGATCACGTCGTCAGGGGCGACAGTCGGCGGCACCACCTCCAGCACGCTCACCTGATACCGGGTTGGTCCGCGCCTCCGCAATTCGGCGTTTCCGCCGTGCCCGGTGCGGGCATATTCGATCAACCGACCCCACAGCCCGTCTTGGCCGTATGCCGAGCCGACGTACTGCTTCCCCGTTTCCTGGCATACCAGCAGGTAGATGCCGTTGACCGCACGCAGGGCCTCTCGCCACCCGAAGGGGATAGTTTCGATCTCGGCCACGTCGCAGCGGAAATCACGGAAGCCGGGAAAGGCCGGGTCGGTCACCGCCTTGCGGATTTCGAACACGGGCTTGTCCTGGCGCTCGGCGCGCTGCACCCAACTGCGGAAGCCCTGCCCCCAATCGACCACCAGCAGGCCGGTATAGCAGGACATGCGCTCGTCGGCGCGGATGTCGAACAGGACGGCCCCTTCCATCCCATCGTCGGTCTGTCGTATCGGGCACATGGTTCCTGCCGGGGCGTCCTGCCGCCCCTCGACGGCGAAGAGGCCGACGAACAGCGTCTCGCTGGCGGGGGTGGCGACGAACGATGCCAACAAGTGGCCGACGCCGAAGTTGACGGCGCTGTTCTGCAAAGACTGGTACCGCTCGAACCGGCCATCAGCGGCGCGCCACAGGTCATATGGGGTGCGTCCGGGGTAGGTGGTGTCCTGGTGGCGGACAAGGCGGACCGTGGTCGGGTCGATGCCTTCGCAGCGGAGGAGGGTGTTGAACGTCAGCATACGGCACCCGGTAAGTCTTCAAAGAGCGGACGGATTGTACGCTCATGGACGCGGCAGCGCCAAATCGGTCACGCCGAGCGCGCCCCACATATCATCACGGAGATGGAATACCCAGGCGTTGGTGTGCGGGCGGTAGGTGGAGCGGGCTTTCACCACCTCCCAGGGAATGACCGCACCCCGGATCGGGGTGAAGTCCTCGGCGAACAGGATGCCCACCAGGAAATCAAAGCCTTTCCGGTCCATGCCACGGAGGGCGCCAAGCTGGCGGCTCTGGTTGTCGGCATTGAGGCGGCGCGCCTTAACCTGATAGCGGATGATCCGGTCGCCATCCCGCACGGCTACGTCATAGTCGCGCTCGCTGCCCGGAGCGAGGGTGCCGCCCAGCACGGCAGCGGCCAAGCTCGCTGTCATCAATCCCCCAAGCCCCTATTCCGCTGCGACCGGTTGCACCTGGGCGGTCATCTCGATGCGCTTGAGCAGGCGATGGACCGTGCGCACATCCCAGCGCCCGCCTTTGGCAGTCGATACGCCGCGACGGTTCAATTCGCCGGTCAGGGCACGGATGGTAGTGTACCCTTCGGCGCGTAGGTCGCAAATGGCGGGCGCCATGGTGACGGCGAAGGCGTCGGCATCGGCGATCTGACGCGCCACCAGTTCCCCGATGTTCTGTCCCAGCACCACCCCCCGCGCTTTGGCGGCGGCAAGGGCGGCCTTGGTGCGGGCGCTGGTGCGCCGGGCTTCCTCCTCGGCCATGGCGGCGTACACGTGGAGCATGAACCGGTCGGCGGTCGGCATGTCCACTGCCAGGAACGGCACGCCGGTATCCATCAGCCGCGCAATGAAGGCCACGTTCCGGGCTAGGCGGTCAAGCTTGGCGATGACCAGGATCACCTTCCGGCGGCGGCAATCTGCGAGCGCCTTGGCGAGTTCCGGGCGGTCAGACTTTCTGCCGCTTTCTACTTCGGTGAACTCGGCAACGATGCTGCCGCCGCGCGCGGTGACGAATTGGGCCACGGCGGCTCGCTGTGCCTCCAGACCGAGACCGCTACGGCCCTGGCGCTCTGTGGAGACCCGGTAATAGGCGATGTAGGCGGCGTCGCTCATTGAAATTGTCCTCGTGTTGATCGCCGGGTGACCGATCCTTTGTCAACAAGAACTCCAGGCTGTTACCCGGAGTGAACTCCGCCCCAATGGCGGTTCGCGTTCTTTTGCCTACCGGCACTCGAACCGCATCATTTGAATGTTGTTCTCAAAGTGCGTGTCCACGGGTACAGGGGCCTTGCCACCGCAACGGCCATCGCTGAGAACCTTGCGCACGACTTCGGTTCGGGCCGCTCTGGTGTCGAGGATGTACGGGCTCGGAAAGGTGATGAACCCAGGCTCAAACACCACCACATCGAATACGCCAAGCTCACGGGGCCAGACCGCCACTTTTACGCTGCCCGTTTTTGGGTCATCGATCAGATGGGTCTCCACGCCAGGGGCATCCTGGGCGCAAGCTGCAAGCAGGAGGGCGATGCAGGCGGATGCTGCAAGCTGTTTCATGGTGGTGTCCCCTGGTAGTTATTGGGCATCAGTGATCGTCACCTCGACCGCCCCCGTAGGCAGGACGAGACAACGCGCCTGATACTTGGCTTCCTGCCCAAGGGAATTCTTCGCCGCGAAGTCTTGGAGCACCGTCCTGTTGCCGTTGTTGTGGACGGTGGTGGCGTAGCCGATGACACGGTGCAGATCGAGCGTCGAGGGATTGGTGACCCGCGCCCTGATCTCCCGTTCGCAAGCTTCCCGCGAGGCAATCTCCGGATAGGCGGTGGGCACGGCCAATGGGGCAGTGCCGTTTGCCTGAGCGGGAGTGAACCAAACATTGAACGGACCGCCCCCGCCCTTGGGGGTGCAGGTGACGAAGTACGTTCCTGGCTTCGAGGAACTCCGTACTCCGGTCGTTACTGCGGCGCAGTTACGCTCATCGTGCAGGACTTTGAGCGCCCCGGCGCGAACCGCCACCCTGTCCGCTGCGGGTATGTCAATGTCCGCGTCGATGTCCCACAGCAGCCCCAAGGTGCTATCCCCGGTCGGCGTGGTGCTGACCTGCGCTTGGCGAACCCACCCCTTCTCCCAGCGCACCGGGCTGCGGTCCACCTCGACGATTTCGGCATACAGCCATTCGCCGCTGGCGCACAGGCCCGCGAGGACGTAGGAGGGCGACAGGACACGGGCGTCGCCCATCCGCGCATTCACGACCGCCGGGAAGCCGTCACCCGGCCCGGTACGAAGGGGAACGCCCTTGCCGGTGACGAAATATCGTCCTGGGGCGGGTACCCCTTCCGGACAGGCAATGGCTGGAGCCGGGGGCACGGCGGCCCGCTCGGTAGCGACCTTCTCCGGCTTCTCGTCCATACACGCCTTTATCGTGAACAGGACGGCGGTAACGGCCCCCAACTGCACCATGCCCAAAATCAGCTTATGGCTGGTGGGTGCGCTTTCCTTATCGGTTGGACGGGAGGGCTTCGTCATTTGATTGACGCCTTCACCTCATCGACCCGATCCAGCAGGCCCTTCACTTCGGCGGCGGTAATGGTGCCGAAGTATTCCTTGCCGCCTCTCGGAATGACCTTGTAGCGGAGGCCCCCGGCAGTTAGGTCTCTGGGGTCGTAACGGGACGCGACAGCCCGAAGGACTTTCTCGTCAATGTCCCAGCCCATGTGTTCCTTGAAATTGCAGGTGCCGATCTCGCGCTTGTACGAGCAATCGACATCCCGGTTGATCCGGGTGACCTCCACGCTCTTGAGGCCATCTGGTGTGTCAAAATTGGCCTGGGAATAGTAGCTCCAGTCGTTCGCCGAATAGCCGATGAACTGGTACACTTGAAAAGCGGTCTGCTTGGTGTCCTTGTTGATGAAGCCGCGCAGGAAGACATCATCCCACAACACGCCCAACAAGCCGCGCGTGACGAGGTAGCCTTTCTCGGTGGTGACCGTCGCCACCTTGTCGAGGTCATCGTTCTTGACGGTTGCAGTGTTCTTGAAGTGAGTGTCCGTCAGCGATGCAACTGGCACATTGGCCTGTTGCGGTACGGCGCAGCCGGTGACAGCGAACACACCAACCAAGCTGGCCCAGGCAATGCGCTTCATCCCCTCATCTCCTCCCCAGCGGTTTGCAACCAGTTGCAAAATCCGTGTTCTTCGCTTGCATCCGTAGAACTATACGTGACCACCCTCACTACACCGAGATGCCTCGGTGTTCAAGCGAGCTTTGCCGGAGGAAACTCCGGATCATGGAGCTAAAGGATCACGTCGCCCTTCGCATCAAGAGCATCCGCCAGCGGCGCGGCCTCACGCAGGAACAGCTTGCGGAGCGGGTGGAGCGGTCCGTCGATACCATCTCCAACCTGGAGCGCGGGATCAGCCTTCCGAGCTTCGAGACGCTGGAACGGCTCGCCAAGGTCTTGCAGGTTCCGTTCCGCGAGTTCTTCCAGTTCGACGATCTGAACGAAGGGCGGCGCCGGTCGGCCTTGCTGATGGCGCTGACGGATGCGGCACGGACCCTCGGCGACGATGACCTGGAGGTGGCCGTGAAGCAGGTCGAGGCATTGGCGGCGGCGCGGGGCATGGCTCAGACCGGCGGAAGCAAGTCGAAGTAGACCGGCTCGTCCGGCGGCATGCGGAAGGGCGGGAAGCCCTGGTAGCGGTCGGCGTGGGAGCCGACGCTGTTGAGCATGTCCGGGCGGGTCAGCCAGCCGCGCGGGGCTGCGGTGGACCAGATGGACCGCTCGGGTTGCTCGGACCATCCAATGTTCATTGCGCATTGCTGCTGAAAAAATGCCATCCGGTGGTACGGCAGATGGTCGTGGATGAACCACGCCATGCGCTGCCAGCCGCCCGGCTCCCGGCAATTGTCCAAGGCCCACGGCACCACCACGCACGCGGCGGCTCCCATGCGGCCTTCGGCATCAAGGCCCCAGCAGTGATAGCCCAGGTTTTTGGACGTGCTGGCGCACTTGAGGCCCCGCTTATTGCCGAACGTGTTCAGCGCGGGGGAGCGGTAGCCAGATCGAATGTGGATGCGCCCGAACGTCTCCTGGAGCGGCTCCAGTATCTTGCCGCAGAGTTCCCGCCCAGCGATGACGGCGGCTTCCAGGCTTTCGGGCCAATTCGGCAGACGGTAGAAGGAAGCAATCTCGCTGTGCAGGAAGTCCCGGAGGAAGAAGCTGCGGGATAGGCGGATACGCCCGATCCGTTCTAAGTCCCAGAAGGTTTCGACCAGCATGCCCAAGTCTCCGTATAATACTATTGTATTATACCAGCCTTCCCGGGCGCCGTCACAAAACAGTTACCTGAGATTGTATAGATGTGAGAGGTCAAGATCGCTATATGCTTTGGATACCTCCTTGAGCTTCATGTCCATCGTAGGCCCCTCTCCATACCGACTGCTTGTGCGGTTTCCATTACTCCAGCCACACAGTCGCTCTGCAACTTCCCTATCGACCCCGGCCACGCGAAGCGCGTCTATGTAAGTGTGCCGAAAACTGTGGAAGCACACCCCAGGTGTTGTCACGCCGACCGCCTTGCGGAAGGTGGAAAACAGTTTGGAGGCCCGATAACCCGCCATGCGCCCCTCAACCAGCAACTCGGGGAAGAGATGGGTAGCATCGGCAGCTTTTTGCTCGGCAACGAAATCAAGGAAGCCGATACGTTCCAATTTCGGATGGACGGGAAAAGACCGCCAAGAGTTCTCGTTCTTAACCGACATTCCCTCACCCTCACCGTGAATGCGGATGAAGGGCGTTCCCTTCTCGCTACGCATCACGTCCTCCACCCGAAGCTGGCAAAGCTCGCCGAGCCGCGCGCCCGTGAACAGGCCGAGGAGAGGAACCCAGAACCGGCCCCGGCGGGGACGGTTGGGGCCAGGGGTATTGAAGCCATGCTCGTCGTTGACGCAACCGGTGTAGAGCGGCGCGGTAAACATGGCTCGGAGTTGGTCCGGGGTGAATGAATGGCGCCTTTTAGCGTCGCCAGGGGCCTTGCGTCCCTCGGTTATGCCCTGGGCTGGATTTTCGGGGATCAACTTTTTCCTTCTGGCCCATTCCAGCATTTGCCGGAGCGGCAAAAAATAGCTCTCGCGGGTGGCCCGCATGAGCCCCGGCGATCCGCGAGCGGCGGCGGTCTCGGTAATCTGGCGAAGGGAGCGGCCAGCGCGGATTTTAGTGAAGTTTGGAGGCAAGGCGCGCAGGAACCTCTGGTACTCCTCGCACCCTTCAGCGTCGATGGCTGTAAGCGGGGTTTCGGCGCCGAAGAACTCGACCACCAATTCCAACCCGGTGCGCATCTTGTCCTTGGTGCGGTCCTTTAACCCCTTCTCATCATCGATCCGGGCCGCCTGGAACCGCTTCCGCACTTCCCCAAGCGTAATCCCCCCTGCCTGCGCGAACACGGCTGGAGACGCATGCGGAGCGACCTGGGGGCCTCCCTGAAAAAGGTGGTCGTAGCTGACCTTGTCGAACTCGCGCCGCCAGCGGTCAATGTCCCGGCGGGCCAGTTCCAGCATTGCCCGGCTCAGATATTCGCACAGGCCCTCATAAGCCGCCTCGGACGGGGCGCCACTCAGATGGTGCTCATGCAGCAATTCGTCGGCCACGGCCTGGGTGCGTCGAATTGCCTCAGGGTCGGAAAGGTGTCGAGTGAACAGCGCCACATCCAATGACCGCTCGGCAATGGCGTCGTCCAGGTTGTCCGGTAGGGGGCTGAACGTGGCTCTGTCGTTTTCTCGGTCGAACCACAGGCGAGCCAGTTGCAGGGCGCGGTTGCCGTCGAGTGGGCGTTGGGCATTGGCGCCCCGGTTGGCGCGGCGAATTGCCTGGAGGCGTTCAGTGCGGGAATACAGGCGGATGCCTCCCCCGACAACCTCTTCGGCCAGCACCGGTTCCGGCGTCAGGTCTTGGGCGGTGCCGATGGATCGCAGGCGGTTGAATTCGTCATCCCAGCGGGCGGATTGGTCGAACCATGCCTCAGCGGCAGCCTTGCGATCCGTGGTGTGGAGGCTGACCAAAAGCTCGGCGCGCCCGAAGGCATCGCGCACGTCGAGCGGCACCCTCCTGCGGTAGTAAAACACCGCTCCGCGCCGCACCAATCCCGGTAGTTTTGCCACTTCGTCCATACCCCGTGTGTAGCACTTTTGTGGTGCACACGGAACCTGGAAGCCGCAGGAATGCTGGAGTTCTAGGCCCTGAGCCGTTCTCAGGGGTAGTTGGTGGGCCCGGAGGGACTCGAACCCCCAACCAAGCCGTTATGAGCGGCTTTTGTGACGATCTCGAGCGAACGAGGGCGAATGGCTGCGTAATAAAATAATATATATAAAACAGTTATTTATGCGGAACGATGTGCCGCCGCGAACGCGAGCGGAATTTTACAAACCACCCCGATAAATCTGCTTCTTGCACTTACCATGCACTTACGGCAAGGTTGGCCGGTCGCACTTAACCGGGGTATCTGCCATGCAGGGTCTGCTGGGCGCGCCGCTGATCAAAAGTCTCAAACCGGCCGATAAGCCATTCGAGGTGTGGGATACGCGCCTCAAAGGGCTGCTCTTGCGGGTGCAGCCCAGTGGGGCGATGTCGTACTATGTCCAGTACGCTCGTGGAAAACGCATCAGCCTGGGGCGGGCTGATGTCCTCACACCTCAGCAGGCCAGGGATCAAGCCAAGGAAATCTTGGCGGATGTATTCCAGGGAAACGATCCCAGTGTGGATGCGAAGCCCAAGGTGGAGCATTCCTTCGGCAGCTTCATTGATGGTGAGTATGCTGCCTGGGCGAAGGCGAATGTTCGCACCCATCGTGGGACTCTGCGCCGCTTGAACCACAGCTTCGCCGAGTTCCGCGATTTGAAGCTGACGGAGATCACTCCCCTGTTAGTGGAACGATGGCGGGCTGATCGTCTCAATGCCGGGGCCAAGCCATCAACCGTCAATCGCGATCTTGATGACCTCAAGTCTTCTCTGGGGAAAGCCGTGCAATGGGGTTTTATCCAGGCGCACCCGGTAGAGAAGGTGAAGCGCACGCGGGTGGATGATCGAGCGACCGTCCGTTTCTTGACCGAGGATGAGCTGAAGCGGCTATTCGCGGCGCTTGATGGTCGCGAGGAGCGTCTTCGCGCGGCCCGTGAGCGGGCTAACGGATGGCGCACCGAACGCAAATATCAATTGCTGCCGGATCTGCGCGAAGCCTCTTACGCCGACCACCTTAAGCCCATGGTGTTGCTGTCGTTGCACACCGGGTTAAGGTATGGCGAGCTCGCGAATCTGACGTGGGGCGACCTGCATCTCGACCAAGCCATTTTGACCGTGCATGGGTTTAAAGCCAAGAGCCAGAAGACACGTCACATTCCGCTGAATAGTGCTGCCTTGTCCTTGCTGCGATCATGGGAAAAGCAGAGGGCGGGCGATAGTCCGCTGGTATTCCCGAGCCGAGATGGCGGCCCATTCGATAACGTGCGGAGCTCGTGGGAAGAGGTGTTGAAGGCCGCGGAAATCACCGGCTTTCGCTGGCACGATCTGCGTCACACCTTTGCGTCGCTACTGGTGATGAAAGGGGTGGATCTCAATACCGTGCGTGAGTTGCTTGGTCATTCCGATTACCAAATGACGCTTCGCTATGCTCACTTGGCTCCCGAGCACAAGGCGGCGGCGGTGGCGCGACTGGTGGCCGGCTCTGCGGAGTAAGGTGATGAATCGAATTAGTGATGAACTCTGGAAGCAGATCGAAAATTGGGGACGAGGAAAGGTGTCTCTAGGGTTCAGGTTCTTGCTAGAGGATGTTGTGCAGTGCTTTTACCGTGGTAAACGCGCAACGCCAGGTGAATCTCGTGATAAATGGAAGAGCACACTTAGTGAACTTGAAAAAATTAAAAGACTGTCGTCGTCTCTAAATGAATGCCTTGAAAATGTAGGGTTTGACGCATGGAGGGCATTTTTTGGGGATTGTCCCGCAGATGCTAATGTAAAAATTATTAATGAATACGTCTCGAGTGTTAGTGAAATGGTTGGAGTGTCTACACGTGCAGTTGATGCACATAGAAAAAATAAAGACACCCAGAAGAATCTAAATCATGCGGCATTGGATGTTATAGTTTCGCATATTGATGACGCCTATTTTCGCCACACAGGAAATCATCTGGCGCGCGGAAGCTGCTCTCCACAAGAGTGGCTTGTTCCTGTTGTAAGCCTAATTGATAGAGATTTTTTGCTTGCCCCAACAGCAATTGATAATGCTCTTAAGCGTTTGATATTTAGAAGAAGATCTAAAAATCGTGCGGGAAGTGAATGGGGCGGCGCGAATTTAGAAGGAGCTATTTTTAAGCTTGGTTGTCGCTATTTAGAGGTCAGGGACGACTTCGATGATGCAGTTGGCTGTGACGTTCTCTCTAGTTTGGAGGGGGTGGGGGGTGATAGCTATATGGAAATTGCAAAAAATGACCTATGGGTACTCGAGTTGGTGCGTCAGCCGCATGAAGGTGACTGACGTTTCCGTGGCTCGATATGAGAGCGCCATGTGGGTCAACATTTTTCCGTGGGGAAAATTTGTGGGTTAAAATACGTGCGTTTTTTACCCACGGACTCTTGCGGTCATCGCCGAACGGATATGCATAATAGCGAGTCAGGACAACCCAACTCCTGAGTGAGCGCCATGACGACTCAAACCGAAACCATTCCCGCTTTGACCTGCACTGTGGCACAGTTTTGCCGCGCCGTTGGTATTGGGAAAACTTTCTTTTATGAAGAGCTGCGGGCTGGTCGCATCAAAGCGCGGAAAGCTGGTGCTAAAACCCTAATTCCTGTCACTGAGTGCCAAGAATACCTGGCGCGGCTTCCTGCGGCGACCCTTGATGACGCGTCGGCATCCGCCGACGGCTCCCGCTAATCATCTGCATCTGATTGCGCCAGATGCAGATGATCGAGCGGGCGACCGCGAGAGTCGCGAGCCGTGGCATGCATGGCATGCCGCTGCCTTCCTCCTCCAATCCCGCGTGGCGTGATGTCAATAGAACGCGCACCACCGCCGGCAATGTCCACACCAGCCGCCTGTACCTGCTCGCCAGGGCCTTAGAAACGATGCTCGACGACGAGCGCCTTGGCGCCGAGGAGATCGCGACCTATGTGGCCATCCAACGCCACTCTGACGCTTCCGCCCACTGCCGCCCGGCACAAGGCTCCCTGGCCCATAAGCTTGGCAAATCGCGTACCTGGGTCAATGCCAGGGTGAAACGCTTGGTCGAGTGCGATTACCTGGAGGCCACACACCGCTTCCAAGCCAAGGGCGGCCAAACCAGTAACGCTTATTACCTGCCTCACCTCGACACTGACGTCGCCATGGTCTCAGTTGCGCGTGTTGCCCGGTGTTCCCAGGACGACAGCCCCTGTCTCGACGATGACACCCCCTGTCATGAGGCTGACACGAACCGTACTGATTCTGACCTTGAAAAGAATCCCTCTCTCTCTGGGGCCGAGAGGGCTGTTTTCGAAACGCCTTGCAAGGGGAGGAAGCAGACCTCAGCCGCTCAGCAACAGCAGCCCGAGCAGAGCAGCACCTCCCTCGACTGCCGCTTGATCCCCGAGGACTGGCAACCGGGCCACGACGACCTCACCTGGGCCACCCAGACCCGCCCCGACATCGATGACCTGTCGCAATTCACCGCGAAATTCATTGCCAAACTGAACGCTGTAGGCGGCACTCCCGGCCCAATTTGGGTCAAATGGCGCCAGTGGCTTGCCACTGAGACCACTCCACGCCGCCGCCAAGCCCCCTCCTTACTACGCAGCCGCCGGCAAAAGCGAGTTCGCCCAGCAACCAAGTCACCAGTCAGCGAATATCAAGACACGATCACCGAGAGAAACACGGCGATTCTCCTGCAAACCCAGGACCTCTTACGCGGAGGTACGGGGCTAAGATCCGACGCTATCGAGATCGTGGTGGAGCAATGTCATGGCAGATAATCCCGCCCTGCTGCCACAGCGGATTGCTCTTGCCCTCCCTGCATCAGTCCGCACCGCCGCAAACTATGCAACGGCCTGGCATAGTCAGCCCCTTTTCACCATGAGCGATGATCAGGCCGCCAAAATTAAGGCCAGCATCGCAATAGCTCAGCAAGACCTTGTGGAGCTGTTCCGGCCAACAGATCCCAAGGAGGTGGTGGAGTTTATGGCCAGGCTGGCAACCCGTCGAAACATTGATCTACCGCCTGCCCCCGATTTGGCTGCTGATGCTCTGGCTATTTCGTCCAAGCTGCCCGCTGACCTATTCAATCTGGCTTGTCAGCGCCTCTGGACCGATTTCGCGTACCGACGCTTGCCCGAGCCTTCGGACTTCACCAACTCCGTGGCAGATCTCCTTGAAATCCGCACTACGGCACAAGCGAAAATCCACAACATGGAAATGCGACTCGCGTCCCGTCAGATTTTGAAAGAGAAGTCCTCCTCGAGGAGATCAGCCCAAAGAGGTTAATAAGAGCCTCCCCCTCCAGATCATGTTGACCTATTTACACAAAAAGGTAAATATTGGTCATTGAGTGGCTCCTGTGTTGAGGGTTAAATGCACCGCCACGATCTCTGCCATGCTGTACGAGAACAACTGGTCCGGTTGCCATATCCGTATGCCAATCACTATGGCGTCGTACCACCGCCACCGCCTGAACATGCCATCGATGTCTCGTTGGTGGCTGCCCGATATGAAGCCGCGACAGCAGCAATGGCGAAGGTCGAGGCACTGGCCGCCGAGATACATGACCCCTACCTGATCAGCCGTGTCCTGGTGCGACGAGAGGCTGTGGCTTCGTCGTCCATCGAGGGCACAAACTCGACGCTCGATGAGCTCCTATCCGCAGAAGAGACTGAAGACGGCACTCCGACAGCTGAAGCGAAACAGGTTCGCGATTACGCACTAGCCCTCGACACCCTGATGCCCGAGGCGCAGCGCAGAGGCCCCGGGATCTTCGATTCGGAACTGGTTTGCCAGCTACATCAGCACGTCATGCGCGATGCCAAAGACTATCCGGATACGCCAGGAGAGCTCCGTCAACGAGTCGTCTGGATCGGCGGTGGCAAGGATATCGCTTACTCCACATACAACCCGCCGCCACCGGCCGAGGTGCCAGCTTGCCTCGCCCAAACCATGGAGTATATGCGTGCTGACGGCATGCAGGTGATGACCCAAGGCTTGGTGACGCGAATGGCTGTGGCTCATGCGCATTTCGAGGCAGTCCACCCTTATCGCGATGGCAATGGCCGCGTCGGCCGCCTCCTTCTGCCACTCATGATGGCAGCTGACGATAGAGTGCCTCTGTATCTGTCTCCCTATATTGAGGCCCACAAGTCGGCCTATTACGACGCCCTCAAAGCCGCTCAGCAGCGCCTGGAGTGGCCAATCATCGTCGGATACATCGCTGACGCCATCACTGGCACAGTCAATGAGCTGATGTCGACCCGTGCCGCCCTAAGGACCTTGCAGGAGATCTGGCGTCAACGCCGGAGCTATCGCACAGGCTCCGCAGCACTTAGGGCACTGGCCCTATTACCGCATTACCCGGTAATGACCACCCGACGCCTGTCGGAGTTACTGGATGTTTCGTTCAAAGGGGCTAGTCAGGCGATGGAGCAGTTAGCCGCCGCCAACGTGGTGACTGAACGAACAGGATATGCTCGCAATCGGGTGTTCGTCGCGAAGGAGGCGCTTGCGATCATTAATCGGCCTTTTGGGGCGGAGCCTGTTTTGCTCGAAGCGTAAAGCACGAGACGGATGGCGGTCGCGCTGTAATGGGGCTCATTCGCGCGTGCTTCGGTCTGTAGTGTCAATTTTCGTCACACCTGTGCATTGAAATGCTAAATGATTGCTACGAGACTATCGCAACACCTTTATTTTGTAATGATTGTATGCGCTACGGTGCGATTTGCTACGGAGGGATGTTGTCCAAAATCAACGATATCCGCTGTTTCGCCGATGACATCGCCCAGTGGCGTGTCGATGGTCTGACCTGGGCGCAGATCGCCGTTAAACTGGGAGAAGAAGACATCCTGGCCGGCACAGATGAAATCCGCTCATATTGGCCGCGACTGTCCGAGGGACGGACCCCAGAGGAATACCTATTCTATTGGCGAGTGTCGCAGCGCGATGAGGAACTAAGAGAATGGAGGAGGCGAGCGGAAGGCGCCGAGGCAGAGATCGAGACATTGCACCAACAGGCGCAGGATTGGGAGCTACAAAAGCAGTCCCTGCTGGAGTTGCAGCAGCAGCATCAAATCCAGCAGGCCGAGTGCAACAGGTTGCGCGAGGAGGCGCACCTACGGGACCGTGCCGCAGTCGCCGATGCGGAGCGTTTCCGCCAACAGATCCGCGACATTACCAAGCAAGCCAACACTTGGCAGCAAAAAGCCACGGAAGCCAATAGCCGCGACCAAGAAGCCCGTGCGAACATCCACTCCCTGAACCAGAAAATTGTCGATTTGCAACGACAACTGGTCGAGGAAAAAGCCCGAGCCGACAAGGCCACGTCAGAGACCCAAGCCTATGGCGAGGTCCGCTATTTCATGGGCAAGTCCGAATTGCAGAAACAGTTGGACAAGGCGAATGAGGGGTTAAGCGGCTGGAACGATTTCGGGGTGTCCTTGCTCCGGGCACATCGAGCGGGAAACAAGGCTGAAATCGCCCAATTGCTTGGCCGCCTGGAAATCTGGGCCCAATCACGGGGAAAAGCCTAATAACCGCTATCTGCATGCCTCATGAAGGCGTGGCACCTTTGAAGGCTGTGCCGGTTCAGTTCAATCACCTCCCGGCAACGGGGCGAGGCCGAGCTCTCTTAAAAATGCATTGTGCTTCGCCGTCGCATCCTGGATATCCCGCTCGATATCGATCAGATCCTTGTGAGTGGCCGCCAGATCAATTTCTTTCTCGCCCACGGCCGTGCTGACATAGCGAGAGATGTTGAGGTTGTAGCCCTCCTCGGCGATGCGCTCCATGCTGACGCGCTTGGAATAGCGCTCTTCTTCCTTGCGGAACTGGTATGTCTCGATGATCTTGCCGATATGCTTGTCCGTCAGTTGGTTCTGGCGCTTGCCCTTGTCAAAGTGCTCGGCCGCATTGATGAACAGCACGTCATCGGGCTTTTTGCACTTCTTCAGCACCAGGATGCAGACCGGAATGCCGGTGGAATAGAACAGGTTCGCGGGCAAGCCGATGACCGTGTCGATGTGACCATCCTTCAACAGCTTGGTGCGGATGCGTTCTTCGGCCCCGCCTCTGAACAGCACACCGTGGGGCAGGATGATGGCCATCACGCCTTCATCCTTCAGGTAGTGGAAACCGTGCAACAGGAAGGCGAAGTCTGCGGCCGATTTTGGCGCCAATCCATAATTCTTGAACCGCACATCGTCGCCCATGGCTTCGGTCGGTTCCCACCGCAAGCTGAAGGGCGGATTGGCCACGATGGCATCGAAGGCAGGCTTTTTCGCCGGGTTCAGCTCGCGCAGGATGTCCCAGTCATTGGCCAGGGTATCGCCGTGGTAGATTTCGAACTCGCTGTCCTTCACCCCATGCAGCAGCATGTTCATGCGGGCGAGGTTGTAGGTCGTGATATTGCTTTCCTGACCGAAAATCTTCCCGATGCCGTGTGATCCCATCCGCTTGCGAACGTTGAGCAGAAGCGACCCCGATCCGCAGGCGAAATCGAGGACACTGGCCAAACGCTGTTTCTGGCCCGTGGCGGGTTCCTGGCTGTCCAGGGTCACGATCGCCGACAGGATGTCGGAAATTTGCTGCGGTGTATAAAACTCCCCCGCTTTTTTACCGGAACCGGCGGCGAATTGGCCGATCAGGTATTCATAGGCATCGCCCAGATGATCGAGCTCGGACGAGAACTCGGTCAGGCCTCGGGCGATCTCGGCGATAATCGCGCAAAGCTTCTTATTCTTGTCCGCCTGAGTCTTGCCCAGCTTTTCCGAATAAAGATTGATCTCCGAGAACAGCCCGCCGAACGTGCTCTGGAAAGATTCGTTCTCGATGTACTTGAAGCCATCGTAAAGCGTCAGCAGCAACTCATCGCTCTGCGTGCGGGCCAAATTGGCGATGTTGTTCCACAGATAGGGCGGCTGGATCACATAATGCACCTTGCGGCGCATCTGTTTTTCGAACTCGGCCACGTCGTCCGGGTTCGCGTCGTACCAAACCTGAAGGGGCGTGCCGGCACCTGAATCTTCCGACAAATCAGGGTAATCCGGTCCCAGTTCCCGCTTCGCCGCCGCCTCGTAATTGCCCGAGAGGTAACGCAGGAACAGGAAGGACAGCATGTAATCGCGGAAATCGTCCGCATTCATCGATCCGCGAAGCGCATCGGCGATGTTCCAGAGCGTCTTGCCCAGTTGCTTTTGGATTTGCTCGTTCATTGTGCTGGTGCTTCCTGGGGGGCGGGCGCCGGGGCTGCGGGCTGGGCCGGGACAATTCCCGGCAAGGCGAACTCGAACCGGGTGATGAAGTCGCGCAGGATGCGGCGGAACAGGTCCTTGTTGTCCTCGCCCATCTCGGTGGGTTCATGGATGGCATAGGCGCCGTGGCTCAGCAAGTTCAGGGCCCGGTTGAACAGCGCCCGGTCTTCCTCGTTGTTCAGCGCCTTCAGGCAGAAGGCGATGTTTGGATGACCGAAGAAAGAGGCTGTCTTTTCCATGACGCTGCGCAAGGCGTTGAAATGGAAGGTGTAGAGCTTCCCCTTGTCGGGATCGGCGGCACGCTGCAACTCGGCCAAGGTGGCGACGTGGTGAAAGAAGGGCGTATCATCGGTTGCCTGAAGCGTGTAGGCGCCGTCGCCATTCGGGCGGTGCAGGAAATAGCGCTTGCTGGTGACCTTCTGCGTGCCGTCGATCCGCCCACTCACTTCATTGCACATGACGTTGAAGAACAGCGCGTGGTGGGACGAAAAAATCACCTTGATCGGGGCGGGCCCACCGGCAGCATCCTTCCGCGTGGCGGCCCGGCGCAAAAGCTTGGCCAGGTCGCAGGCCACGGAAATGGCATTGTTGTCGTCCAGCGACGAAATGGGGTCATCGATGTAGAGGTACTTCTTGCCCTGATAGGATTCATGCCCATCCAGCATCCGTTCGCAGATGGCCATGAAGACGCACCAGATGAAGATGTTCTGTTCGCCCCGCGACACCTTGATGTTGGGTTGATCTCCCTTGCGGAAGCTCACGAAATCCGGCTTGGAGATGGTCTCTTCGCCCTGCTGAACATCCTTGTAGGTGAAGTCGAAATCGAAATCGGCGTACCGGGAAAGATAACCCGCAATGGTTTCGTCCAGCGCCAGTTCCGTCATGGCGTTGAAGAAGGTTGACTTTTCGTTCAGTTGCAGGCGGCGCATGCTGTCGCCGTCCAGGTCGTTTTCCCAGACGAACAGATCCTCGGTGAAGGCATTGAAATAAAGCGTGTCGGGCGTGCCGGTCGGGTTTTTCTTGGTCGTGCGCTTGCCCTCGTCCTTGAACGCCATCGACAGGCGGGTCTTGCCGGTGCGGTTGTAAGCGTAGATCAAGAGCAGTGAGATCGGCTTTGTGGGGTTGTTCAGATCGTCACGAAGCCTGCCCACCAGAGTCTTCAAATTCTTGTAGGTGCTCATGCGTCAGCCTCCCCGACCCGAGGGAAAAGCTGTTGCATCAGCCCCTTCTTGTGGGTTCTGAGCGTGTCGAGCTTTCGCATCTCGGCGGCGATGAGGTCGTCGAGGGAGGTGAGGCAATCGGCGATGCGCTGTTGTTCGGGAGGTGAGGGCACCGTAAGCAAGATTGCCAAAATATCTGATTTGGCGATGTTCTTCATGGAGCCAGAACTCCCCCCCGCCAAACTCGATAGCGCTGCTCGCCCCCTATCGGAGCCCAAAATGAATGCCAAAAAGCGCATAGACGTTCCGCGTCTTGGCTTGGCGGCCCAGAGGCGATCGGGAAGAAAGATGTTTGGAAGGCTGTTCCTTACATATGCGCTAGCTCCAACGAGCGCCGGTGTGTTCATTCGGCTAATGATGATTGTGTCTGCGTGAACCGGCTCCTTTACGCGGCTGATTTCTTCATCATCAAAAACAACCTTGTTCTCAAGTGGTTCAAATATTCCACTTGTCACGGCGCTCGTCTTTAGCACACCAATTTCATTATTCATGGCAGGTCGGTCGCCAGAATTCACACTGACCCCAGCATCCAACCCGTTCACCATTTTAGAGAGCGGGACTCCCTCCCACTCCCCCGCCCGCTCAAACTCAGGGAAGCGGAGGCGGGGTTGGGTTTCGCCTTCCTGGGGGAAAAGCTGCTGCATCAGGCCCTTCTTGTGGCCCCTCAGCGCCTCGACCTTCCGCCCCTGCGCGGTAATCAGTGCGTCCACCGAGTCCAGGCAGTCGGCGATCTTTTGCTGTTCCTTGAGCGAGTTTGATCCGGCTGGGACCGGCACTGGCAATGCCATAAGATCGCTGTCGTTGATGCTTAGTGATCCATGGGCACGGGCACCAACTTCTATGAACTTGCGCAGCCACCGACCGTGCAAATTGCCTAGAAACAGATAATTGAGGTATTGGGGGGAAGGAGATTCGCCCTTGATGCGAAAACAAGTGAAGATGCTGTTCGGTACGGCGGCAAGCTTCTCACCCGCGTAGAGAGCAATAAAGCCTTCTGGATATTCCTTCGTCGCGCTCTTGTTGTAGGCGAAGTCATGCTTCTTGAGTAGTAGGTAATTCTTGTACGAGTCACCGGCAATTACACGTCCGAATTTTTCCATCTGGCTCACCAAGCCGACGCCGGATGTGATGCTCATCGGTATGCAAGTGTTATCTCGCACTTTCTCAGTACTGATTTTCGCCACCGAGGCCAGAGGCACAGTTGCCCATGGACCCTCATCCTGAAACTCGACAAAGCGGCGCTCGGGCTCTAATGCCGCCCCGCCGCTCGTCGCGGTGGGCGATGTCCCCTTACTGCTCATAAGCGCTCAGCCCCGAAATCTCGCGCCCACCGGCCCGCTTCAACAGCACCGGCACCAAATCGGCCATCAAATCCAATTCTTTCACCCGTCGCGCCTTCCAGTTCAGGCCAAGGGGTTCCATCAGGTCGGTCAGCGCTTCGCCGTCAAAGATCATGCGTTGCAGGATGGTGTCGACAAAGCCTTGCAGCGCCTCGGTGGGCAGCCCGTGCCTCCCTGCGATGTCGGCCAGTTCCGCCGCGTTCTTTTCCGCCTTGAAGCGGCTGTAACCGTCGCGGATGACCTTTTCGCTGAGGCCCTCGCCCGCCTTCAGGGTGGCGATATAGGCCGCGATATCCTCACGCTCGTCCATGAACTTGGCATCGGACTGGATCAGGCCGATCAGTTCCTCGCGGCTCATCTTCTGCTTGCCGGGACCTGCCTCGGAATAGCGGGCGATCAAACCCATGATGTAGTCATAATCGATGACGGCCGAGGCGAAGAGGACGAACTCGAAGTCCAACTGGTCGGCTTCGGGCGTCGGCTTGTCCGCCCCCTTACCAGCTTGCGCCCGCAGGCGCTGGGCGGTTTCCAGATAGGCGCCGCGAAAGCCCAGAAGGTTGTCGCGCGGCAGGATTTGTTCGATGGTGGCGGCGTTTTCAGGCGTCAAATCGGTGTATTGGTCCAACTGGGTCTTGAGCCGCTGGACCTCCTTGAAATGCTCGATGAAAGCCGCGCGGGCGGCATCACCCTTAAGATTAGGCACAGCGCCGGGGGCGCAGTCGAGGCCCTGCGACGTCATGAAGGCATCCAGTTTCTGGACGGCGGTTTCCAGCTTCTGAATCACCACGGGTGCCTTGTCCACCAGCCAAATTTCGCGAGCCTTTTCGGCGGCTGCCTCGCCGGAGAAAAGGGCGATGGCAGCATCGACCGCACCTTGCTGCTGGCGGAAATCAAGGATGTTGCCATAGGGCTTAGTGGCGTTCAGCACGCGGTTGGTGCGCGAGAAGGCCTGGATCAGGCCGTGATGCTTGAGGTTCTTATCGACATACAGGGTGTTCAGGAATTTGGAGTCAAAACCCGTCAGCAGCATGTCGACGACGATGGTGATGTCGATCTTGTGGTGCGGTTGATTGGGATAGGCTTTCCGCAGGTCAGCTTCTGGCCATTGCTGGTCTTTGATGCGCTTCTGCACGTCCTGATAATACAGGTCGAATTCGCCGATCTTGTGGTTTGTTCCGTAGTGGGCGTTATAGTCCGCCAGGATGGCCTTCAGGGCCTCCTTTTTCTTTTCCGGCTCGACCGCATTGTCCTCCTTCTCCTGCGGCAGATCTTCCTGAATCTGCTTCACGTCAGGATCGCCCTCGGCAGGCGGAGAGAAAACGCAGGCGATGTTCAGCGGCTGGAAGCTGGGGTCGGCGGCCTGCTTCTCGGCCTGCATGGTCTTGAACAGGGCGTGATATTCGATGGCGTCATTGATCGACGACGTGGCAAGCAGGGCATTGAACCGGCGCTGACCGGTGGCCGCATCATGCTTGGACAGGATCGCCTCGATGACCGCCCGCTTCGCCAGCGGCTCGCCCGGCTTGGGCAGGGTCTTGCCTTGCGGTTTGAAGTAATCGACATGGAAGCGAAGGACGTTTCCGTCCTCGATGGCGTGCGTGATCGTGTAGGTGTGAAGGCGCTTCTGGAAGAGGTCTTCCGTCGTCTTCATACTGGCCTGTGTGTCTTCGATTTTCTGCTGAGCGGCGTTCTGATCGAAGATGGGCGTGCCGGTGAAGCCGAAAAGCTGGGCGCGCGGAAAAAACTCCTTGATGGCCTTATGATTCTCGCCGAATTGCGACCGATGGCATTCGTCGAAGATAAAGGCGATGCGCTTGTCACGCAGGGGTTCCAGCAGCTCCTTGAAGCTCTTCTTGCCGTCCTTCTTGCGCTGCTTGTTGCGCTTGCTGTTTTCATCCAGCGCCAGGCCAAGTTTCTGGATCGTGCAGACGATGACCTTGTCGGCATGGTCGTCGGAGACAAGGCGCCGGACGAGGGAGGCGGTGTTGGTGTTTTCCTCGACACAACCTTCTTGGAACTTGTTGAACTCCTCACGTGTCTGCCGATCAAGGTCCTTGCGATCCACGACGAAGAGGCATTTTTCGATGCTGGGATTGTCCTTGAGCAGCGTTGACGCCTTGAAAGAGGTGAGCGTCTTGCCGCTGCCCGTTGTGTGCCAGATATAGCCGTTGCCGCAATCCTGGGCGATGGAATCGACAATCGCCTTCACCGCGTAGACCTGATACGGCCGCATCATCAAAAGCTTCTGCTCGCTTGCCACCAGAACCATGTAGCGGCTGATCGTCTGACCGAGGGTGCATTTGACGAGGAACATCTCGGCGAAGCTGGTGAGGTGAACAATCTTTTTGTTGTTTACATCGGCAAACTCGTAGACCGGCAGAAAGCGCTCCTCGGCATTGAAGGCGAAATGGCGCGCATTATTGTTCGCGAAATAAAACGTCCGATCACGGTTGCTGACGATGAAGAGCTGGAGAAAGCACAGGATCGTTTCCGTGTAGCCGTTCCCAGGGTCGTTTTTATATTCGACGATCTGCTCCATAGCACGACGCGGGCTTATGCCCAGGGTCTTCAGTTCAATCTGAACGACCGGCACGCCGTTGATCAGCAAAATGACGTCATAGCGATGGTGGCTGTTGGCCGTGTTGATGCGGAGCTGGTTGACCACCTCGAAGGAGTTCTTGCACCAGTCCCGGATATTGACCAGCGTATAATTCAGCGGCGTCCCATCGTCGCGGATGAAGTCATTGCGTTCGCGCAAGATGCGCGCGGCGGAAAATACATCCGACGTGACGATTTCAGCCAGAAGGCGTTTAAATTCGCCGTCGGTGAGAGTGACGCCATTCAGTTGCTCAAACTTCTTTCTGAAATTTTCTTCTAACGTGGCCCGGTCGCGGATATCTGGACGATAGTCGTACTTGAGGTCTCGCAGCTTTGCGATCAATTCCTCTTCAAGATCACGCTCGGCTGTATTCATTGTCATGGAAATATTCATTGCCTATGTGTGTCGATTTGGGAGAGCGGATTTGGTCAAGTCACATGCGACGCAGAGGAGTGACCATTAAAAGCCCATAGACGACGACTCTCGGTCAACCGTAAACAGCTCTATCCTTTTCCCGTTACCCCGCAAGCAAAGATCCGCGCTGACGCGTTCAATTCCAGGCCACCGTATACGCCGATTGCCATTACCGCAACGGCTGGCCGGTGATCTGCCTTCGGATACTCCTCCTTGGGCGGGGAGAAGCCTCGGCGATCTGCAAAACCAACCATACACACCCTCACTTGCTACGGATTCGTGGGTTTGAAAGGGGCGGCAGGAAACGGATTGAGAGGAGTGCTAAGATTCTTAGCATTTCAATGCACAGGTGTGATCGATTTTGTTACGTCACAGTTCCACGTGCCACCCCGCGTGCGACCTCGTGTGCCCAACGTGCCGCCTTGTGTGCCATCAGAGTGCCGCGCGTGCCGTCTACGTGCCATGCGTTCCCTCTCACGTGCGACCCCGCGTGCCGTTAAAAGTGCCAAGCGTGCCACCAGAGCGGCGCAGTAAGACCAGGTCACGTCCCGTCGAGTGGTGGGGGTGGCCGCCCATCCTTCATCCAAGGGGGATTCCCCAACGCTCAAAGGTAGGGATGTCAAAATCAGCGTTGGACGGCCTGTATTGCGCTCGCAGCAATTTGTGCCCTTCGGCAATGCAAGCCAGCAGATAGTCTTGCATGGAGAGGCCCATGGCATCCGCCACCGCCTTTGCCCGTTCATAGGCGGGACCCTCTTCACGAAAACTCAGGTCGATGCTCATTGGGGGGGGCCTTTCTTAAATTTTCTGCCGTCGGTGGTGACAAAACCCGAGTTCGGCTCCCCTTACTGAGCATTGCCCGAGGAAGAGGCGTCATTGCCACCATTGGCGAGGTTGACGAACATTTGGCCTAGTTTCCGGATGGCAGGAAGCTGTGGATTCCAATGCGTGACGCAATGGTGTTGGCCATTCACCAGGCCTTCAAAGGTCCAAACCTCACCATCCAATCCCTGGTGGGCTTCAGCTTTGTCCTGTTCCCATAGGCCCATCTTGGTGACCTGCTCACGCAATTGCGCCCATTCGTCGGGACTAATCTCATGGAACAGACTTCCCACGCGTGGCTCTGTGGAACGCCCCCCAAGGAAGCCGTTGAGCAGGAGGCGGCCATTGTAGTCCGCAATGCGGACCAGTGACGCTCCGGCAAAGGACGGCCGGCATGCGAAGGAATAGGCTTCACGGGCTTTCACATGAACCAATGCCTCGCCGGTTCCGGATGATCCAGTCACTTGGGCAACTGCGTTGCAGCGAACCCACTCGGCGAAGTCTCCCCGTTCAGGACGAGGCAAGAAACGTCCCCAACCGTCAGCATGCGGCCGGGTGTCCAGCAGGTGCACGCCATCCAGAAGTTGTGCGGCGCCATAAACGGCACGGATTTCGCCGATGGCTCCTCGCCACTTTGGCGCCTGTGCCTGCGCCAGCGAGGCCAAGATAATCGCTTCTTCAGGATTGCTATCTGGGGCTGCCGCCCGAATGGAAGCGATCACACCGCGTTCTTTCGCCGCCTTCAAGACAGCGGACAGTTTTAGCGCCGTCCCATCCTCGGTGATCACGGTAGCCGATTTTCCTGCGGCCAGAGCTTGTATCGCCGTGTTCAGCGTGCCGCGGCTCGTCCCATTCCAGAACGCCACCACCTCATCAGCTGCCTCGACGATCTGAAGATTGCGCATCGGACCTGCGGAGCGACCATGGCTGTCCCAGTCGGCGGTAAAGACAATGGAGCGGAGGTTTTGCCGGTGGGCGGCTTCCGCAGCCATGGTATCGACCCCCGGAGCCCCGCCGGAAATCACGGTATCGTCGCTGCTTCGCCCGGCAATGAAATCCTCGACCAGATCGGGACGGCTAAACCGGCGTGATCCGATGACAGCTATCTTCGTTGCCATGGCTTCGGCTTCCCATTTTTCTGCGTTCTGGCCTTCAGAACACTGGATCGACCGATAGTATGACCGCGCTTTGAGGCAATGGAAGGGCCAAGACTGTCCGCAGGAATTCGTGCCGCGTCGCGTGGGTTCGCCCAAGTGCTCTGCACTTACAGAGCACTTACGGAACGAGGCGCTGGCGGGAAGTCGTACGCTAAGCCATTGAAAAGAGTGGTGGGCCCGGCAGGACTCGAACCTGCAACCAGACCGTTATGAGCGGCCGGCTCTAACCATTGAGCTACAGGCCCCACCGAAGAAAAGCCCCCCACCCGCAGGACGGGTGGGGGGCTTTTTCAATAACCGAAAAGACCCTAGGTGTCGAGGAAGCTGCGCAGCTTGCGGCTTCGCGACGGGTGCTTGAGCTTCCGGAGCGCCTTGGCTTCGATCTGACGGATACGTTCGCGGGTGACGCTGAACTGCTGCCCCACTTCTTCCAGGGTGTGGTCGGTGTTCATGCCGATGCCGAAGCGCATGCGCAGCACACGTTCTTCACGCGGCGTCAGGCTGGACAGCACCCGGGTGGTGGTTTCGCGCAAGTTCGCCTGGATCGCGGCATCCAGCGGCAGGACGGCGTTCTTGTCCTCGATGAAGTCGCCCAGATGGCTGTCTTCCTCGTCGCCGATGGGGGTTTCCAAGGAAATGGGTTCCTTGGCGATCTTCAGCACCTTGCGCACCTTTTCCAGGGGCATGCTGAGCTTTTCCGCCAGTTCTTCCGGGGTCGGCTCGCGGCCGATCTCGTGCAGCATCTGGCGCGAGGTGCGGACCAGCTTGTTGATGGTCTCGATCATGTGCACCGGGATACGGATGGTGCGCGCCTGGTCGGCGATGGACCGGGTGATGGCCTGACGGATCCACCAGGTGGCGTAGGTCGAGAACTTGTAGCCGCGACGGTATTCGAACTTGTCCACCGCCTTCATCAGGCCGATGTTGCCTTCCTGGATCAGGTCCAGGAACTGCAGGCCGCGATTGGTGTACTTCTTGGCGATCGAGATGACCAGGCGCAGGTTGGCCTCGATCATTTCCTTCTTGGCCTTGCTGGCCTCGCGCTCGCCGCGCTGCACGGTCTGGATGATGCGGCGGAATTCGGTGATGGGCAGGCCGGCTTCGGCCGAGACCACGCCGATCTGGGTGCGCAGGTCGGTGACGTCGCGCTTGTGCTTTTCCGAGAAGTCCTTCCACTGCTTGGACTTGACACCCACGGTTTCCAGCCAGTTGGGGTCCAGTTCCGAGCCGAAATAGCTGTCCAGGAAGTCCTGGCGCTTGACCTTGCACGATTCGGCCAGACGCAGCAGACGGCCTTCCATGCCCATCAGCCGCTTGTTGAGGCCGTTCATCTGTTCGACCAGCTGCTCGATGCGGGCGTTGTTCAGATGCACGTCTTCCATCAGGCGGACCATTTCCGCCTTCAGCTTGTCGTACTTCTTCTCAAGCGCCGCCGACACGTTCTCGCCCTTGGACAACGCCGCCATGCGGTCCTTTTGGGCCTTTTCCATCTTCAGGAAGGTGGCGGCGATGGCTTCGAAGGTTTCCAGAACCTGCGGCATCAGCGCGGCTTCCATGGCGGCCAGCGAGATGGAGTTCTCTTCCCCCTCGCCTTCGCCCTCGCCACCTTCGCCGTTCTCGCCGGCTTCGCCTTCGCGCTCGCCTTCCTCGCCTTCGGCGGCTTCGTCCTCGGTTTTGGCCTCAGCCTCTTCCGCGTCCTCGGCGACTTCGGCTTCCATTTCCTCTTCGCTGAGGCCGGCGCCATAGGTGGCGTCCAGGTCGATGATGTCGCGCAGCAGCATGCGGCCCTGCTGCAGGGCGTCGTGCCATTCGATGACGGCGCGGATGGTCAGCGGGCTTTCGCAGATGCCGCCGATCATCATCTCGCGGCCGGCTTCGATGCGCTTGGCGATGGCGATTTCGCCTTCGCGGCTCAGCAGTTCCACCGAGCCCATTTCGCGCAGATACATGCGCACGGGGTCGTCGGTGCGGCCCAAATCCTCTTCGTCGACGTTGCCGGCGCCGGAACTGGATTCGGTTTCCTCTTCCTCGGCTTCCGGCGAGGCGGCTTCGTCGGTTTCTTCGCTTTCCACCACGTTGATGCCCATTTCGGACAGCATGGCCATGGTGTCTTCGATCTGTTCCGACGACACTTCGTCGGGCGGCAGGGCAGCGTTCAGTTCGTCATAGGTCACGTATCCGCGCTCGCGGCCGCGGGTGACCATTTTCTTGACGGCGACGCCCAGCGCGTCGAGCAGCGGACCGTCCAGGTTCTCGTCCTGGCTCTCGTTGACTTCCGCCGTATTCTGAGGTTTGGTCGCCATAAAACCGGTGCTCCTAATGCGCAAAAAGCCCCTGCCCGATCCCCCCCTTGGGTTGGGCCGGGGCGAGAAGATATCAGAACCCTGAACCGTTGTCGTCGTCGTCCTGGGCGACGGCGCGGCCCACTTCCTTCAAGGCGGCGAAGCGGTCGAAAACGTCCGCCGACATATGTTCCGCCAATTGACGGGCGGCGTGGCCGATATCGCCGGACAAACCCTTCTTCCAGGCGTAGCGCTTGAAATGACGATCCCAGTGCTGCCTGGCTTCGGTGATCGCGTCGACCCGTCCGATCCTGAATTCATCGCTGTCCATCAACGCGTCCAGCCCGGCGCCCAACCCATCCGCCCGTAGATGGGCGCAGAGCTGGTCCGAGTCAAGGTCGTGAACAATGTGCAGGTGCTTTAGAATCCCCTGACGAAGATTGTCAAGGTTATTGTCGGAAAAGCCGGTCTCGCCCAGGGCTTCGAAGACCTGTTCCAACAGCGGCGGATGCCACAGCAACAGCGACAGCAGCTTGGCCTCGGCCTTTTTCAGCCAGGTGGCATCGTCGGCGGCGGCTGGTGGCGGCGGCCGCCCGACCCCCGGCAGACGGCCGTCGGGACCGCGCAGCGGCGGATCGCCGGGACGGCGCTTGAATTCGGCCCGCTTGCCGCCGCCATAGCCACCGCCCTGCGGCCTGGGCGTCCAGGCCGGCCGGTTCAGCGCCCGCATCTTGTCGCGGAAGGCCTGCAGGTACTGGTAGCGGACGGTTTCGTCAGCGATCGAGAACGCCTTGTCCTTCAGCTCTTTTTCCAGCGCGGCGCGACGCTCGGGCGTGTCCAGCGGCCGGTTGTCGGTGGCTAGCCGCCACACCACGTCGAACAACGGTTGCGCCGCGTCCAGCACCGCCTGCATGGCCGCCGCGCCCTTGGCCTTGATCAGTGAATCGGGGTCTTCGGGGGCGGGCAGCACGGCGAAACGCAGGGACTTGCCCGGCTTCAGGATGGGCAGTCCGCGCTCGGCGGCGCGGCCCATGGCGCGCTGGCCGGCATTGTCGCCATCGAAGCACAGGATGGGTTCGTCGGCCAGACGCCACATTTCCTCGATCTGCGCCTCGGTCATCGCCGTGCCCAACGGCGCCACCGCAAAGGTGAAGCCGGCCTGATGCAGGGCGATGACGTCCATATACCCCTCGGCCGCCATCACCACATTGCGTTCGCGCGCCGTTTCGCGGGCCATGGCCTGGCCGTACAGCATGCTTCCCTTGTGGAACAAAGGCGTGTCGGGCGAGTTCAGGTATTTCGGCTGGCCGTCACCCAGGGTGCGGGCGCCGAAAGCCACCACCCGGCCCCGGCGGTCGGTGACCGGGAACATGACGCGGCCACGGAAGAAATCGAAGCTGGCGCCGCCATTATCCGGCTTTTTCAGCAAACCGACCTCGATCAGCTGCGCTTCCGGGCAGGCATCGCTCATCAGGGTGGTTTTCAACGCCTCGCGGGAATCGGGCGACCAGCCCAGGCGAAAGCGGGCGATGGTGTCGTCGGACAGACCGCGCCCCCGCAGATAGGCCAAGCCTTCCTTGCCGCCAGGGCCGCGTAATTGCCGTTCAAAGAACTGACAAGCCGCCTCCATGGCGTCGTGCAGCGAGGCGCGCCGGGCCTCGACCCGGCGTTCCTCGGGGGTCGCCTTGGGGACTTCCAGCCCGCACTCGGCCGCCAGCCGCTCCACCGCCTCGGTGAACGACATGTGATGGGCGCGCATTTCGAAGCCGATGGCGTCGCCATGCGCCCCACAGCCGAAGCAGTGGAAAAAGCCCTTTTCCTCGTTGACGGTGAAGCTGGGGCTTTTTTCGTTGTGGAAAGGGCACAGGCCGTGAAATTCCCGCCCTTTCTTCACCAGCTTGACCCGACGCGACACCACGCCAACCAGGTTGGCGCGGGTGCGAAGTTCATCCAGGAATTGGGGCGGGAAGGCCATTTGCCCTACCCTTTCAACCGATGGATCAGGCGCCCAGCAGCTTTTTGGTCGTCGCGCTGGCCTTGGTGAAATCCATGGTGCCGGCGTGACGTTCCTTCAAGGCGGCCATCACCCGGCCCATGTCCTTGATGCCGACAGCGCCCAATTCAGCGATGACGGCGGAAACCGCCGCATTCATCTCTTCCTCGTTCAGCTGGCGGGGCAGGAACCGCTCGATGATGGCGATTTCGTCCTGCTCCTGCTGCGCCAGTTCCAAGCGGCCGCCTTGTTCGTAAAGCGAAATGCTTTCGCGGCGCTGCTTGATCATGGATTGCAGCATGGACAGGATTTCGTCGTCGCCGATGCCGTCCATCACGCCGCGCGAACGCGCCGCGATGTCGCGGTCCTTCAGGGCCGCAAGGATCAGACGAATGGTGGACACGACCCGGCTGTCCTTGGACAGCATGGCGGCTTTCAAAGCATCGTTGAGCTGCGGACGCAGCATGGGGCCTCCCCGGAAAATCCCGTCCCCCCGGACGAAAGAAAGCGATAACGCTAGCCGGAATCGCCGCCCATAGCAACGACTCTGTCGCGCATTATGGGGTTGAATTCCTTTGGTTTTGGAATCCTTGACGGGAGCGGCGGATTTCTATAAGAAGCGGCCGTTTACCTGCCGCATCTCGGACCACGACGGGTCCCTTCCGCAGGACTGAGCCTGAGAAAATACGGGCAGGTCCTCGCGTTCTTGTGCGGCCTAACGCATATTATAGACACCCTCGTCCTGGCCCCGCCGGGACGACACGCCACGAAAAAGGACCGCCATGCCCAACTTCGACATCCCGCGCCCCCCCGGCGCCACCGCCGCCCTGGTCCTGGCCGACGGCACCGTGCTGTGGGGCAAGGGCTTGGGCGCGGCCGGCATGTCGGTGGGTGAAGTGGTGTTCAACACCGCCATGACCGGCTATCAGGAAACCCTGACCGATCCCAGCTATGCCGGCCAGATCATCACCTTCACCTTCCCCCATATCGGCAATGTCGGCACCAACGCCGAAGACATCGAGACGGTGACGCCCGCCGCCCGTGGCCTGATCATACGCGCCGACATCACCGAGCCGGCCAACTGGCGCGCCGCCAAGCATCTGGACGCCTGGCTGAAGTCGTTCAACATGATCGGCCTGGCCGGAATCGACACCCGGGCGCTGACCCGTCGCATCCGCGACGTGGGCGCCCCCAACGGCGTCGTCGTCCACGCCCCCGACGGCAATGTCGATCTGCAAGCCGCCTGGGAAAAGGCCCAGGCTTGGCCCGGCCTGGAAGGCATGGACCTGGCGCAGGACGTTTCCTGCACCCAAGGCTACGCCTGGGACGAGACCGAATGGTCGCTGACCGAAGGCTATGGCAAGCAAGCCGATCCCAAGTTCCACGTGGTGGCCATCGATTTTGGGGCCAAGCGCAACATCCTGCGCTGCCTGGCCAGCGCTGGCTGCAAGGTCACCGTGCTGCCGGCCAAGTCCACCGCCGAGGACGTGCTGCGTCATCAGCCCGACGGCGTCTTCCTGTCCAACGGCCCCGGCGACCCGGCGGCCACCGGCGAATACGCCGTGCCGATGATCAAGGGCGTCATCGACGCCGGCAAGCCGATCTTCGGCATTTGCCTGGGCCACCAGATGCTGTCCCTGGCATTGGGCGCCAAGACCTTCAAGATGGACACCGGCCATCGCGGCGCCAACCATCCGGTCAAGGACCTGGAAACCGGCAAGGTGGAAATCACCAGCCAGAACCACGGTTTCGTGGTGGACGAGGCTTCGCTGCCCGCCAACGTGGAAGTGACCCACCGGTCCTTGTTCGACAAGTCGGTGGAAGGCATCAAGGCCAAGGACAAGCCGGTGTTTTCCGTCCAGTACCACCCGGAAGCCAGCCCCGGGCCGATGGACAGCCATTATTTGTTCGACCGCTTCGTCGACTTGATCGCCAAGTCGAAGTAAGTAAGCCCGTTTTGACAGGGGTGCGCCGATCGCACCCCAAACCTTATCTGGAAGCGTTCCGCCATGCCCAAACGTACAGACATCAAATCCATCCTGATCATCGGTGCCGGTCCCATCGTCATCGGTCAGGCGTGCGAGTTCGACTACTCGGGCGTGCAGGCGTGCAAGGCGCTGAAGGAAGAAGGCTATCGGGTCATCCTGGTGAACTCGAACCCGGCCACCATCATGACCGACCCCGGTCTGGCCGACGCCACCTATATCGAGCCCATCACCCCCGACGTGGTGGCCAAGATCATCGAAAAGGAACGCCCCGACGCGTTGCTGCCCACCATGGGCGGCCAGACGGCGCTGAACACCGCCATGAAGCTGTCCGACGACGGCATCTTGGACAAGTTCGGGGTGGAAATGATCGCCGCCAAGCGCGACGTCATCGCCAAGGCGGAAGACCGTCTGCTGTTCCGCGACGCCATGGACAAGATCGGCCTGGACAGCCCCAAGTCCCGCGTTGTCCGCACCCTGCAAGAAGCGCGTGAGTCGCTGGATTTCGTTGGCCTGCCCGCCATCATCCGCCCCAGCTTCACCTTGGCGGGCACCGGCGGCGGCATCGCCTATAATGTCGAGGAATACGAGAACATCGTTTCCGGCGGTCTGGCCGCTTCCCCGGTGCATGAAGTGCTGGTGGAAGAATCGGTGCTGGGCTGGAAGGAATACGAGATGGAGGTTGTCCGCGACAAGAAGGACAACTGCATCATCATCTGTTCCATCGAGAACGTCGATCCCATGGGCGTGCACACCGGTGACTCGATCACCGTCGCCCCGGCCCTGACGCTGACCGACAAGGAATACCAGATCATGCGCAACGCATCCTTGGCGGTGCTGCGCGAGATCGGCGTCGACACCGGCGGTTCCAACGTCCAGTTCGCCGTCAACCCGAAGAACGGCCGCATGACGGTCATCGAGATGAACCCCCGCGTGTCGCGCTCCTCGGCGCTGGCGTCCAAGGCCACCGGCTTCCCCATCGCCAAGGTCGCCGCCAAGCTGGCGGTGGGCTATACGCTGGACGAGCTGGCCAACGACATCACCGGCGTGACGCCGGCGTCGTTCGAGCCGACCATCGATTACGTGGTCACCAAGATTCCGCGCTTCACCTTCGAGAAGTTCCCCGGCGCCGACCCGAACCTGACCACGTCGATGAAGTCGGTGGGCGAGGCCATGGCCATCGGCCGCACCTTCCAGGAATCCCTGCAAAAGGGTCTGCGGTCCATGGAGACCGGCCTGACCGGCCTGAACGAAGTGGAAATCCCCGGCGCTTCCGCCGCCGACCGCAAGGACGCGGTGAAGAAGCAGTTGGCCATTCCGCGCCATGACCGCCTGCTGGTGGTGGCGCAAGCCTTCCGCCTGGGCCTGACCGTGGACGAAATCCACAACGCCTGCTTCTTCGACAAATGGTTCCTGGAGCAGATCAAGGCCATCGTCGACACCGAAGAAGAAATCCGCGCCAAGGGCCTGCCCATCGATGCGCCCGGCATGCTGCGGGTCAAGAAGATGGGCTTCTCGGACCAGCGCCTGTCGGAACTGTCGGGCAAGACCCTGACCGAGACGTCGTTCCGCCGCGAAGTGCTGAACGTCAAGCCGGTGTTCAAGCGCATCGACACCTGCGCCGCCGAGTTCCCGTCTTCCACCGCCTACATGTATTCGTGCTACGAAGGCGACGGCATCAACCCGGCGGAATGCGAATCCGACGTGTCCGACCGCGACAAGGTGGTCATCCTGGGCGGCGGTCCCAACCGCATCGGCCAGGGCATCGAATTCGACTATTGCTGCGTGCACGCGGCTTACGCCCTGGATGACGCCGGCAAAGAGACCATCATGGTCAACTGCAACCCGGAAACCGTCTCCACCGACTACGACACCTCGGACCGGCTGTATTTCGAACCGCTGACCGCCGAGACCGTCATCGAACTGGTGCGCAAGGAACAGGCCAAGGGCAAGGTTCTCGGCTGCATCGTCCAGTTCGGCGGCCAGACGCCGTTGAAGCTGGCCCATGCCCTGGAAAACGCCGGCATCCCCATTCTGGGCACCAGCCCCGACAGCATCGACCTGGCCGAGGACCGCGAGCGCTTCCAGCGTCTGTTGCAGGACCTGGGCCTGAAGCAGCCGCCCAACGGCACCGCCCGCTCGCTGGACGAAGCCAAGGCGGTGGCCGAGCGCATCGGCTATCCGGTGGTCATCCGCCCCAGCTTCGTGCTGGGCGGCCGCGCCATGCAGATCGTCTATGATCACGAAGCGCTGGAACGCTACATGAAGGAAGCCGTGGTGGTGTCGGGCGACGACCCGGTGCTGATCGACTTCTACCTGAAGAACGCCATCGAAGTGGACGTGGACGCCCTGGCCGACGGCACCGACGTGTTCGTCGCCGGCATCATGCAGCACATCGAGGAAGCCGGCATCCATTCCGGCGACTCGGCCTGCTCGCTGCCGCCCTATTCGCTGGACGACAGCACCATCGCCGAGCTGGAGCGCCAGACCATCCTGCTGGCCAAGGCGCTGAACGTGCGCGGCCTGATGAACGTGCAATACGCGGTCCAAGACGGGGTGATCTACATCCTGGAAGTCAACCCGCGCGCCAGCCGTACCGTGCCCTTCGTCGCCAAGGCCACCGGCATCCCGATCGCCAAGATCGCGGCACGCGTCATGGCCGGCGAGACGCTGGCCAGCTTCAACATCAAGAAGGAAAAGCTGGACCACGTGGCGGTCAAGGAAGCGGTGTTCCCGTTTGCCCGCTTCCCCGGTGTCGACATCTTGTTGGGCCCGGAAATGAAGTCTACCGGCGAAGTCATGGGCATCGACCGCGACTTCCCGCTGGCCTTCGCCAAGGCCCAGTTGGGCGCCGGCACCGTTCTGCCGACCCAAGGCACCGTGTTCATCTCGGTGCGCGAAGGCGACAAGCCGGAAATGGTCGAAGTGGGCAAGAAGCTGCAGGCCATGGGCTTCAAGCTGATGGCCACCGAAGGCACCGCCAAGACCCTGCGCGAGGCCGGCTGCACCGTCGAGCAGGTCAACAAGGTGCTGGAAGGCCGGCCGCATTGCGTCGACGCCATGACCAACGGCCAGATCCAGATGGTGGTCAACACCACCGAAGGCAGCCAGGCGGTGAAGGATTCGTTCTCGATCCGTCGCTCGGCCCTGCAATACACCATCCCGCACTTCACCACCGTGGCCGGCGCCAAGGCCGCCGTGGACGCCATCGCGGCGCTGAAGCGCGGGGCGCTTGATGTTGCGCCGCTGCAATCGTACTTTAAGAACTCGTTCTGATGCGGGGGCTCTGAAGGAATGGAAAAAATCCCGATGACTCCGGCCGGTTTGACCGCGCTGGAGGACGAATTGCGCAATCTGAAGGCGGTTGAACGCCCGGCGGTGATCAAGGCCATCGCCGAAGCGCGTGAGCATGGCGATCTGTCGGAAAACGCCGAATACCATGCCGCCCGCGAGCGCCAGAGCTTCATCGAAGGCCGGGTGGCCGAGCTGGAAGACATCATCAGCCGCGCCCAGGTCATCGACGTGACCCAGATGTCGGGCGACCAGGTGCGCTTCGGCGCCACCGTCACCCTGGCCGACGAGGATTCCGACGACGAGGTGGTCTACACCATCGTCGGCGCCCACGAAGCCGACATCAAGTCGGGCCGCATGAGCGTGCATTCGCCGCTGGCCCGGGCGCTCATCGGCAAGCATATCGGCGACACGGTGGAAGTCACCACGCCGGGCGGGTCGAAGTCCTACGAAGTGGTGGACGTGAAGTTCGTCTGACCGCCGTCAGGGATACGAAAACGAAAAAGCCCGGGTTAGCCCCGGGCTTTTTTCATGGCGTGGGGGCCAGATGGGCGACCACCCATTTGATGCCCTCCACCTCGCCGGCATCTTCACGCAAGGTCTGCGCCTGGGCTTTGTCGGTGGCGCCGCCCAGCAGGAAGGCCACGTTGTTCAGCACACGCACGATCACACCCGACTTGCCTTCGATCCCCAGCGACTGGCGAACTTTGGCTTCCATGGCGGTGTTGGGCAGGAACAGGTCCAAGGCCCGGTCCTCGGCCAGCACCAATTCGTTGATGACGATCTTGGCACCAGAAACGCTGACGGCGTTCTGTTCGGCGCGGCGCCGCTGTTCGGGCTTGATCACCGCCCCCATCAACAGCACCGAGCCGTTCCACACCTCGACGGTGACGGCGCGATAGGATGACGGGTCCAGCGCACGGATCTTGCGTTGGACCATGGACTGGATCACGTCGTCACGGTTGGCGTCCTGGCGCGAGCGTTCGACCATGGGCAGTGGCGCGTGGACCGCAGCCCGGGGGCTTGCGGCGACGGTGGGGGCCGTTTCCGGATCGGCATTGGTCTGGCAAGCCGCCAGGGCCAAACCAGTCAACATCAACGCCGCGATCCGCTTCATCAGCTTTCCTCGTTTTCGTCCACGGACAGTCCGTGGCGGACACGATAACGCCGCCACAGCCAGAAACCCAGGATGGATGACACCACGAACAAAGCCGCCGACAAAATGGTGTTGGCCACCGGGGCCAGTTCCATGCCGCCGCCCAGCACGGTGAAGATCAAGGTCTGCGGCAAATAGCCCAGCAGCGATCCGACGAAGAACGGGATGGCCTTCACCCCGGACACCCCGGCGCCGATATTGACCGCCAGACCGTTGGACAGCGGGAACAGGCGCAAAATCAGGGCGGCGACCAACGGGTTGCCGGCCAGCATCTCGTCCAGCCGCTTGGTCTGGCCGGGAAAGCGGCGCAGCAGGAAGTCGCGCCCCATGAAACGGGCGTAATAGAACACCGAAAGCGACCCCAGCAGCGTCGCCGCCAAGGCCAGCACGGTCCCGAAGACGAAGCCGAAGGCATAGCCACCCAAAAAGCACACCGCCTGACGCGGCAGCCCCAGGGCGACGACGCCGGCGCCGACCAGCAGGAACAAGGCTTCGCCCAACAGGCCCTGGCCACGGATTTCATGGTCCACCCAGGCGGAATCGAACATTGAGCGCAGGCCGACGCCTTCCAGCAGATAGCCCACCCCGGCCAGGGTGACGATCATCACCAGACCGCGCAGCAGCACCTTGGGATCCAACAGCGGATGGCGCTTGGCGGCCATGGCGGTATCGCTCATTGCGGGGGGATTTCGACCGACGGGTTGCGTGAGCGGCGCATCAGCCACATCACCCCCAGCAGATCGGGAACCCCCACCAGGGCACGACGGAAATTGCTGTAATTGGAGGCGCCGGCCCCACGCGGGCGGTGGTTGACCACCACCGATTCCACCGTGCCGCCGGCCCGGATGGTCAGCGCCGGCAGGTAACGGTGCATGTGGTCGAAGCGCGGCAGGTCCAGGAACAGGGCGCGGGAAAACATCTTGGACCCGCAACCGGTATCCGGGGTGTTGTCCTTCAGCGCCCAGGCGCGGATGGCGTTGGCCGCCTTCGACGCCCAACGCCGCGACGAGGTGTCCTTGCGGTTGGCGCGCCAGCCGGCGATCAGCAGCTTTTCGCGGCTGGCCTCCGGTTCGGATTTCCAGCGGGCCAGCATGTTGGGGATGTCGGCCGGATCGTTCTGGCCGTCACCGTCCAGCATCATGATCAACGGCGCCACCGCGTGCTTGACGGCGGTGGCGATGGCTTGGCTTTGACCGCAACTGACCTTGTGACGCACAAAGCGCAGACGCGGGAACTTGGCCCGCGTCTCGGCCAGCTTGGCCAAGGTGGCATCGGTGGAACCGTCATCCACATAGATGATCTCGAACTCGGCGACACCGTCCAAGGCCGCGTAAATTTCGCGCACCAAGGGCTCGATGTTGTCGGCTTCGTTCTTGACGGGAACAACCACCGCCAGTTCGGGCACCGCATTCATGGCGTCACCTTGAAGTCAGGGATCAAGCCAGGCCGCCACGGCCCATGGCCAGGAACTTCTCGCGCCGCCGCGCCCGCAGCACCCCGCCTTCGACGCCGCCCATGCCGCGCAACGCGCTGTCCAGCGCCGCCGACAGGTTCTGCATCATCAGTTCGCGGTTGCGGTGGGCGCCACCCAGGGGTTCGTCGACGATGCCGTCGCAGACGCCCAATTTGTGCAGGTCCTGGGCGGTCAGGCGCAGGGCCTCGGCGGCGTCCTTGGCGTTCTCGCCGGAACGCCACAGGATCGAAGCACAGCCTTCCGGGCTGATCACCGAATAGATGGCGTGTTCCAGCATCAGCACCGTGTTGGCGGTGGCCAGGGCGATGGCGCCGCCCGAACCGCCTTCACCGATGATGGCGGTGACGAAGGGCACCCGGACGTCCAGGCAGGTTTCGATGGACCGCGCGATGGCCTCGGCCTGGCCACGGGCTTCCGCCTCGACGCCGGGATAGGCGCCGGCGGTGTCCACCAAGGTCAGGACGGGCACCTGGAAATGGTCGGCCATTTCCATCAGGCGCACCGCCTTGCGATAGCCTTCGGGCTTGGCCATGCCGAAATTGTGCTTCAGGCGGGTTTCGGTGTCGTGGCCCTTTTCATGGCCCAGCACCATCACCGACTGCCCCCGGAAACGTCCCAGCCCACCGACGATGGCGTTGTCCTCGCCAAAACAGCGGTCGCCGGCCAGGGGGGTGAAATCGGTGATCAGGGTGCGGATGTAATCCAGCGCATGCGGACGGTCGGGGTGGCGGGCCACCTGCGTCTTCTGCCAGGGCGTCAGCTTGGCGTAGGTCGAACGCAGCAGCTTGTCGACCTTGGTCTGAAGGCGTCCAACCTCGTCGGCGATGTTGACGTCGCCACCATCTGTCAGATGGCGCAACTCTTCAATCTTGCCTTCAAGCTCGGCGATGGGCTTTTCGAATTCCAGGATATGCATGGGAGGCTTCATACCACAGCAGCGACTGGGGGCAAGAAAAAGCACGCCCCCAGGAAAAAGGAAAGTGGCAAAAAAGCAAAGGGGCCGAAGCCCCTTTGCCCTGTCATACTGAACCCGTCCGGCCCGGACGTCGGGGGGTTCAGCTTTTGGCGCCCCTGCGCGCCGGTTTCGGATCCATTCCTTCGTAAAGCGGCCAAGCCCCGGTCGCCACCGCGTCAAGCGACGGCGAGGTCTGGCCCATGCGGGAACGGTAAATCCAGAAATTGGTCATCACCCGTTCGACGAAGGTGCGGGTTTCCCGCGACGGCAACGCCTCGATGAACAGCAGCGGGTCGTCGTTGTGCTTGATGGCGGCCAGCCACTGGCCCAGCTTGCCGGGACCGGCGTTGTAGGCGGCGGCCAGCATCAGCAGGTTGCCGTTGACCGGGTCCTCGCTCATCAGCTTGGACAGGTACTTCTGCCCCAAGGCCAGATTGGCTTCCGGAACATGCAGGTTGTCGCGGGCGGCGCGGCCGCCGATGGCCACCGCGGTGGCCGGCATCAGCTGCATCAGCCCCGAAGCGCCGGCACCGCTTTTGGCGTTGGGGTTGAACGACGATTCCTGGCGCACGAAGGCGTAGACCAGGGCCTTGTCCACCTGCCAGCCGCCCTTGGGGCTCCAATCGGGCAGCGGATAGGCGGCGGCGTCGTTCAAAAGCCCCGGGGTCATGCCGCCCAGGCGCACCGCCAGGCTGGGCATGTCGCCGGCATGGGCCATCACCATCATGGACTGGCGCAACGCCTTGGTGGCCCGCGGATAGGTCTTGCGCAGCTCTTCCTCGGCCAGGTCGGTCTGGCCGACCTGCACCAGGGCCAAAGCCCGGCGGGTCCCCGGCGCCCGCATCAGCAGATCGGCGTCGGATTCGGTGAACGGCGGGCTTTCCCACGAAAACAGGGTTTCGTATCCCAGGGTCTGGCGGGCCAGCATGCCATAAAAAGTGCGCGGATAAGTGGCGGCGATTTCCAGCCAGTGGTTGACCACTTCGGGACGGCGCGACACCAGATTGGCGCGAGCTGCCCAGAAGGCCCCGGCCGAGACCATCCAAGACGATTCCGAATCGGCGTTGGCCACCGCTTCGAAATGCTTGCGGGCCAGTTCCGGCTTGCCCATGCGCCATTGCGCCAGACCGGCGATCCAATTGGCCGACGGCAGCTCCACCCCCGAACGTTCGGCCGCCTGGGCGGCCCAGACGGCGGCTTCGGCGTCGCGGCCACCGGCGAAATGGTCGGCGGCCATCAGGGTCTTCATCTCGTCCACGTCCAGGCTGGACAAGGCGGCGGCCTCGCGGCCGGTCAACAGCGCCAGCGCGGCGGCGCCATTGTCCTGGCGCAGCAGTTGGCGGAACTTGGTCTTCAACGCCTTGGCCTTGGGCGAACCGGAATCGGCGCTGTAGGTCGCCCCTTCCCAGTTGGCGCCTTCGTCCGACGTGTCGATGCCGGTCCCCTTCAAGGCGCCGCGCACCGGCGGCTTCAGGGCGCCGAAGCCCTTGACGCCCTTGGCGGTGGCCAGCTTGTAGATGGCTTCCGATTGCGGCAGGTCGGCGTTTTCCGCCATCCAGGCGCGCAATTCCTGATACTTGGGGCGATAGCCCGAGCTCAGGTAACGGGCGGCCAGCAGGTGCCCCTTCAGCAGGTCGTCCTTCAGCTTGCCCATCTCGCGGTCGGCGGCTGCCCATTGGCCAGCGGCCTGCATCTTGAAGATACGGGAATAAAGCGCGGCGTCATCGGCGGACAGCGGACGCGGCAGCGGGGCCACACGGGCCTCGCGTCCGATGCCGGGCATCACCGCAGCGGTGCGGGTGCCTTCGGCGGCGGACGCATCCGCAAGGTCGGTCTTGGCCCGGTCGGCCGCGAAGGCCGGCATGGTCGCACCAAGGATGACTGCCGTCAGCACCGGGAGGAGCCTGTTTCGCAAGGCCTCGCCTCTCGTGTTGTTATCGAAAATATCGAACATCCTGCGCGGTTTTATAAATGACCTGCGAACCGGAAAGCAAGCACGGAAGCTGGGAAAATATGGGCTTTCGGCAAATAAATCTTTTATTTCAAAGACTTACACAGAGTCACGCCACCCCGCCTAGGAATGCATGTCCAGCCGCGCCCGGATGGCCAGCAAATCGCGCCACGCCTCGCGCTTGGCCGCCGGCGTGCGCAGCAGATAAGCGGGATGGAAAGTGGCCATGGCCGGCACCGGTCGCGGCAGACCGGGCGAGGAAAAGTCGAACCACCGCCCGCGCAGCCGGTTGATGCCTTCGTGGCGGGCCAACAGCGCCGAGGCGGCGGCGCCGCCGAACAGGATCAGCAGCTTGGGGTCCACCAGTTCCACATGGCGGATGACGAAAGGCAGGCAGGTGGCCACTTCCTCGGCAGTGGGCTTGCGGTTGTCCACCGGCCGCCACGGGACGACATTCGTTATATAGGCGCTGTCGCGGTCCAGGCCGATGGATCCCAGCATGCGGTCCAGCAGCTTGCCCGAGCGGCCGACGAAGGGCAGCCCCTGCCGGTCCTCCTCCTGGCCGGGGGCCTCGCCGATGCACATGACGCCGGCTTCCGGGTTGCCGTCGGCGAAAACCGTGCTGATGGCGGTGCGCTTCAAGGACAAACCGTCGAACCCTTCCATGGCCTGGCGCAGTTGCGCCAGATCCTGGCAACCGGCGGCCAGATGAGCGGCGGTAACCCCGTCCTGAGCCGGCACGGCGACAATGGGCCGCGCCTCGGCCACCACTGTCGGCCGGTCGGGCGCCGGCGGCGCCACCAGAACCGGCGCCGCCGGCTTGGCCGAAGCGGCGAAACGGTCCACCGGCATTTCGCCGACGGCTTCGTCGACGCCGGCATCCAGGTACCAGCGCAGCAGGTCGATGGGGGCGATGTCCAGGGGCATGATGCTAATAAAATATCACAAACACCGGGGTCGATTGTAGGATTCGTATCTTTACGAAATCCTGTGTTATAGAGGCGACCGAATTTTGCGAAACTTCGCGCCATCAGGCGGCGCCGGTGAAGGATAGGACACCATGGAACGGGAAGCGATGGAATTCGACGTTGTGATCGTTGGTGGCGGGCCTTCGGGTCTGTCGGCGTCGATCCGTCTGAAGCAGATCAACCCCGAGCTTACGGTTTGCGTTCTGGAGAAGGGTTCGGAAGTGGGCGCCCACATCCTGTCGGGCGCGGTGTTCGAGACCCGGGCCCTGGACGAGCTGATCCCCGACTGGCGCGACCGCGACGCGCCGCTGAACTGCCCGGCCAAGGACGATTCCTTCCTGTTCCTGACGGAAAAGAAAGCGTTCAAGCTGCCGACGCCGCCGCAGATGCACAACCACGGCAACTACATCATCAGCTTGGGCAATCTGTGCCGCTGGCTGGCCGGCCAGGCCGAGGAGCTGGGGGTGGAAATCTATCCCGGCTTCGCCGCCGCCGAGGTGCTGTATCACGACGACGGTTCGGTCAAGGGCGTGGCCACCGGCGACATGGGGCTGGGCAAGGACGGCCAGCCGACCGCCAATTACACCCCGGGCATGGAACTGCATGCGCGGCAGACCATCTTCGCCGAGGGCTGCCGGGGGTCCTTGACCAAGGAATTGTGGGCCAAGTACGACCTGCGCAAGGATTGCGACCCGCAGACCTATGGCATCGG
>MKVK01000045.1 GCA_001898825.1 Magnetospirillum sp. 64-120 | reverse complement strand
TATCGGCACCATCGGTCACGTTGACCATGGCAAGACCTCGCTGACCGCTGCCATCACCAAGGTGCTGGCCGAATCGGGCGGCGCCACCTTCACCGCCTACGACCAGATCGACAAGGCGCCGGAAGAAAAGGCCCGTGGCATCACCATCTCGACCGCTCACGTGGAATACGAGACCCAGAACCGCCACTACGCCCACGTGGACTGCCCCGGTCACGCCGACTATGTGAAGAACATGATCACCGGCGCGGCGCAGATGGACGGCGCCATCCTGGTGGTGTCGGCCGCCGACGGCCCGATGCCGCAGACCCGCGAGCACATCCTGCTGGCCCGTCAGGTCGGCGTGCCGGCCCTGGTGGTGTTCATGAACAAGTGCGACATGGTCGACGATCCGGAACTGCTGGATCTGGTCGAACTGGAAGTTCGCGAACTGCTGTCGTCCTACGACTTCCCTGGCGACGACATTCCGATCGTCAAGGGTTCGGCCCTGTGCGCCCTGGAAGACAAGCAGCCGGAAATCGGCCGTGACGCCGTCCTGGCCCTGATGGCCGAAGTGGACCGTTACATCCCGCAGCCGGAACGTCCGAAGGACAAGCCGTTCCTGATGCCGATCGAAGACGTGTTCTCGATCTCGGGCCGTGGCACCGTGGTGACCGGTCGTGTGGAACGCGGCGTGATCAAGGTTGGCGAAGAAGTCGAAATCGTCGGCATCAAGGCCACCGTGAAGACCACCTGTACCGGCGTGGAAATGTTCCGCAAGCTGCTGGATCAGGGTGAGGCCGGCGACAACATCGGCGCTCTGCTGCGCGGCACCAAGCGTGAAGACGTGGAACGTGGTCAGGTGTTGGCTGCCCCGGGCACCATCACCCCGCACACCAAGTTCAAGGCCGAAGCCTACATCCTGACCAAGGAAGAAGGCGGCCGTCACACCCCGTTCTTCACCAACTATCGTCCGCAGTTCTATTTCCGCACCACCGACGTCACCGGCATGGTTCACCTGCCGGAAGGCACCGAAATGGTGATGCCGGGCGACAACGTGTCGATGACCGTGGAACTGATCGCTCCGATCGCCATGGACGAAGGCCTGCGCTTCGCTATCCGCGAAGGTGGCCGTACCGTCGGCGCCGGCGTGGTGGCTTCCATCATCGCGT
>MKVK01000044.1 GCA_001898825.1 Magnetospirillum sp. 64-120 | reverse complement strand
CGCCCTGCTTGTTCAGGCGGTCCACATACATTTCCAGGGTCTTCTTTTCCGGCTCGCCCAGGAACGACGCCGGCCCCGTCACCGACAGGAAGGCGCCGATCCGCACCGGATCGGCGGCTTGCGCGCTCCAGGACAAGGCCAGGGCACAGCCGGCGACGGCCAGCCCGGCAATGGTTTTAAATCCTCGCATCGTGTATCTCCTCCCTGTGGTCATTGTGACCATCATGTTTCCATTATTCCCGGCATTGCTGGGTTATTCGTTACGCAAGTGCGAAAGCGAAAACCATAGAAACGCTGCGGGATAGGCGGCTTACCTGTTTTATTTGTGCATCTGAAATGATGCATTTTTTAGAATATTTCCGAAGCATATTGTATCGGTTCTAGGCTTGTCAACGGCGCAACGGGGTTCGGATCCTTCCGATATCTAGAATTAATTCTGTTATATGGAATAACGAGAGGGGGTGGCGCTTGTCAACCGGTGTGGGCTGTCGGGGCGGTGGGGAAAAAAGCGGGTTGCGCCCGTCATCGCCTTGGTTAGGATGGCGTGTTTGCTGACAACCTGGGTTTCACACCGCCCATGCCCGCCAAGTCCCGTCTGGACGACATGGTCCAAGCCACGCTTGAGCAACTTCGCCCCAAGGCGAAGTCGCTGATCGTCACCGTCTATGGCGACGCCATCCTGCCCCATGGCGGTTCGTCCTGGCTGGGCAGCCTGATCCGTCTGGTCGAGCCCTTCGGTTTGAACGAACGTATCGTCCGCACCTCGGTGTTCCGCCTGTCCAAGGAAGATTGGCTGACTTCGTCCCATGTGGGACGGCGCAGCTATTACAGCCTGACCGACACCGGGCGGCGTCGTTTCGAGGCGGCGCATCGTCGCATCTATTCCTATGCGCGGCGCCCTTGGGACAAGCAATGGACCATGGTCTTCACCAACCTGTCCGGCACCGAGGGCGAACGGCGCGAGGCGCTGCGCCGCGACCTGGGCTGGTTGGGTTTCGGCCAGTTGTCGCCGGGCGTCATGCTGCATCCCGATCCCGACCAGGCGGCGGTGCGACAGGCGCTGATCGACGCCGAAGCCGGCGACCAGGCGGTGGTGATGCGCGCCTCGGCCGAGGCCTGGGTCGCCCCCGAGGCGCTGCGCGACGTCATCCGCACCTGTTGGGACCAGGACCGTCTGGCCCAGGATTACTTGGGTTTCCTGGATATTTTCCGCCCTCTGTGGCGGGCCTTGGACGGCTTGGTCGACCCCGACCCGGAAACCTGCTTCATGGTGCGTTCGCTGCTGATCCACGGCTATCGCCGAGCGCTGTTGCGCGATCCCATGCTGCCCGACGAATTGCTGGCGTCCGACTGGCCGGGGGCGGCGGCGCGGCTGTTGTGCCGCAACCTTTATCGTCTGGTCCAGGCCCCGGCCGAACGCCACCTGATGAGCGTGCTGGAAACCGCCGAAGGTCCGTTGCCGGAAGCCAACGCCGCCTTCTTCGCCCGTTTCGGCGGCCTGACCCAGCCCGACGCCGCCGCCTGATCCACCAAGGGTGGTATTGTCAAAGACCGGGTGCTGGTTGATAGTTCCGCTGTGCCATATGGGCCGGGGGAATCATCATGCAGCGCGGTCTGACGTTCATCGCCGTTTCCATCATGGCCGGGGCCGTGGGGCTGGGCTTTTGGGGCACCATGCCGGCGAAGGCGCCGCCGCCGTCTGTCGCCGTCGAGACCGCCCCCCGCGCCGAGGTGCCGTTGCCGCAAAGCGGGCCGCTGCAGCCCTTGGCGTCACAGCCTGAGCCCGAACGCAATGCGGCCGAGACGCCAGCCCCCGCCGCCGCCCAAGGACTGACCTATCAGCGGCTGATCAAGCCGGACGAGGCCAGCGGGGGTGGCGACGTCTGCCTGGTGTTCTCGGCCGAGTTGGATCCGGCCTTGTCCTATCACGACTTCGTCGCCGTCGCCGACCAACGCCGGCCCATGCTGCGGGTGGAAGGCGGGCGGTTGTGCCTTGTGGGACTGCCTTTGGGCCGCGAATCCACCATCACCTTGAAGGCCGGCCTGCCGGGCCGTGACGGCACCACCTTGGCGGCCGAGCAAAAGATCGTCGTCACCATGGGTGACCGCCCGCCGCAAGTGTCCTTTGGCCCCGGTTTCATTTTGCCGCGCCAAACCGCCGACGGCTTGCCGGTGACCACCATCAACGTCCCCAGCCTGGAGATGAAGCTGTATCGGGTGGGGGACCGTCTGCTGGCCCGCATGCGCCGGGATCTGGTGGACGAAAAGACCGTCTATCCTTATCAGGCCAGTGATTACGCCCTGGATGAAGGCCGACTGGTGTGGTCGGGGCCGATGGCCATCAAGGAAAGCCGCAACCAGACGGTGACCAGCCTGTTCCCCCTGGCCCAGGCCATGGGCAAGCCCGAACCTGGCGCCTATCTGCTGACCGCCCAATTGCCGCGCAGCGGTCAGAACGCCGACGACGAAGACGAATATGATTACCGCATGCGTGCCGCCCAATGGGTGGTGCATTCCGACCTGGGCCTGACTTCGTTCCGTGGCGCCGACGGCCTGACCTTGTCGGTGCGCGGTCTGGGCGACGCCAAGCCCAAACCCGGGGTCCGGCTGACCCTGATCGCCCGTAACAACGACGAATTGACGCAAGTCACCACCGATTCCCAGGGCATGGCCCATTTCGCCCCCGGCCTGCTGCGCGGCGAAGGCGGCATGGCCCCGGTGATGGTGATGGCCTATGACGGCGACGACTTCAATTTCCTGGATTTGCGCCGCCCCGATTTCGACCTGTCCGATCGGGGCGTGCAAGGACGCGATCCGTCCGGTCCGGTGGACGCGTTCCTGTATGCCGATCGCGGCATCTATCGCCCCGGCGAAAGCGTCGAGCTGACCGCTTTGTTGCGCGATCCTGACGTGCGTGTGGTGGCGGCCAGCCCGATTTTCGTGCTGTTGCGCCCCGATGGCCGGGAATACCGCCGTTTCACCAGCGCCGACAAGGGACAGGCCGGCGCCCACCACCTGACCATCGCTTTGCCCAAGACCGCCAATCGCGGTGTGTGGCGCGTCAACGCCCTGATCGATCCCAAGGGGCAACCGGTGGGCACCCTGACCTTCGACGTGCAGGATTTCGTCCCCCAGCGCCTGGCCCTGGACCTGCCCACCGCGCCGCCCCTGCTGCGGCCGGGCGAGGCCCTGGACCTGCCCCTGGCCGCCCGTTTCCTGTACGGCGCCCCGGCTTCCGCCTTGGGGGGCGAAGCCGAGCTGGTTCTGGAAGCCGATCCTAACCCGTTTCCCCGTCACAAGGGGTTCGTGTGGGGGGTGGAAGGCGCGACCTATGACGGTCAGCGCTTGACGTTGACCATGGACGAAACCGACGGCGCCGGCCGCACCCGGGTCAGCGGCACGTTGCCGCCGGTTCTGGATTCCCCCATGCCGCTCAGGGCGGTGGCCAACATCGCCGTGCGTGAACCGGGCGGGCGCACCACGTCCGACCGTCTGACCATGCCGGTGGCCTGGCACGATGTGTCTCTGGGCCTGCGCCCACACTTCGAAGGCGCGGTGCGCAGCGGCCAGGACGCGGTGTTCGACCTGTTGGCGGTGAATGCCGCCGGCGAGGCGGTGGCCGCCGACAAGGTCGAGTTCCGCCTGTTCAAGGACACCTCGACCTGGCAATGGTATCGGGCCGATGACAGCTGGCGCTATCAGCGCATTGCCCACGAAGCCCAGATGGCCACCGGCTTCGTCGACATCGGCGCCGCTGCTCCGGCCCAATGGCGGCACAATTTGAGCTGGGGCCGTTACCGGCTTGAGGTGCGCAAGGGCACGGCGGTGACCAGCCGCTTCTTCTATGTGGGCTGGTACGGCAATGCCGGTCCCGATCGCCCCGATCGCCTGCAGGTGGGCGCCGACAAGCCCGGCTATCAGCCCGGCGACAAGGCCCGTATCCGGGTGCAAAGCGATTCGGGCGGCCAAGCCCTGCTGGTGGTGGCCAATGAAAAGGTGCGCGAGACCCGCAACCTGACTTTGGCACCGGGCAATGCCGAGATCGAGGTGGAGATGCGCCCCGAATGGGGGCCGGGCGCCTATGCCATGGTCACCTTGTACCGGCCGCTGGTCGGGCCGTCCAGCCACGCCCCGGTGCGGGCGGTGGGGGTCACCTGGCTGGGTCTGGACCCCGGGCTGAGGACGTTGACGGTGCACATCGAAGCCCCTGAAACCATCACGCCCCGGCAAAAGCTGGAGGTGGCGGTCAAGGTGTCGGGCGGCGACAAGGCCTTCGTCACCTTGGCGGCGGTGGACCAGGGCATCTTGCAGCTGACCCGCTTCAAGTCGCCGTCGCCGGCCGGGCACTATCTGGTGCAGCGCCGCCTGGGGGTGGGCATGCGCGACGATTACGGCCGGCTGATCCGGGGGCTTCCCGGCCAGGGCGACGACCAGGGTGGCGACGCCATGGGGCGCGGCCTGGACGTGGTGCCGACCAAGACGGTGGCGCTGTTTTCCGGGGTGGTTCCGGTGACCGACGGCATGGCCCGCATTCCCCTGGACATTCCCGATTTTCAGGGCGAGCTGCGGTTGATGGCGGTGGCCTTCGACGGCGCCAAGGTGGGGGCGGGCGACGCCCGCCTGACCGTGCGTGACCCGGTGGTGGCGGAAATGATCCTGCCGCGCTTTTTGGCCCCCGACGACCGCGCCACCGCGACGCTTTTGCTGCACAACGTCGCCGGGCAGGCCGGGGATTACCGCGTTACCCTGACCTCGCAAGGGCCGGTGACCTTGGCCGAAACCCGCACCGAAGCCCTGGCGGCGGGGGAACGGCGCATCGTCGCCCTGCCCATCGTCGCCGGCCAGAACGGCATCGCCAGCCTGGGCATGCAGGTGTCCGGCCCCGGCAATTTCTCCGTCAGCCGGTCCTGGCCCATCCAGGTGCGCCCGGCACGGGTTCCGGTGACCGCGCAACAGACCGTGACCCTGGCGGCGGGAGCCAAGGAAACCTTGGATGACACCGCGGTGCAGGGTTATCTGCCGGGAACGGTTCATGCCGCGCTCAGCCTGTCGCGCTGGCAGGGGCTGGACGTGCCCGGCCTGTTGCGCTGGATGGACCGCTATCCCTTCGGCTGCCTGGAACAGACCGCCAGCCGCGCTTTGCCGCTGCTGTATTTCAACGATCTGGCCCAATCCATGGGCGCTGCCGGCGACCAGGGCGCCGATGCCAGGGTCCAACAGGCCATCGACCGGGTGCTGAGCATGCAGGGCGTGGACGGCAATTTCCGCATGTGGGGGCCGTGGGGGAGCGACGCCACTGACTGGCTGTCGGTCTATGCGCTGGATTTCCTGGACCGTGCCGCCGCCAAGGGTTTCGACGTCTCCAAGGCGGCTCAGTCCCTAGGACGGCGGTGGCTGGCGTCTTCGGCCTTCACTTCGTCCGATAGCTCGGTCAAGGCCTATGCCGCCACTCTGCTGGCCCGCGCCGGCATGGTCAACGCGTCCGACCTGCGTTATTTCCATGACGTCAACCCACCCCAGAATGCCGTCGCCCTGGCCCATCTGGGGGCGGCGCTGGACGCCATCGGCGAACGCGAGCGGGCCGCGCGTTCTTTCGATCGGGCGGTCAAGGCGTTGGCGGTGGCGCCGGCCTCCTACAAGACGCTGCCCTATGGCAGCCATCTGCGCGACGCCTTCGCCGTCGCCGCCATCCTGGCCGAAACGGGGCGTGGCGCCCTGGTGCCGGACGTCCTGTCCGTATCCGGCCAGATGAACGCACAGGCCGAGATGACCACCACCCAGGACAAGGCCTGGATGCTGCTGACCGCTGCCGCCCTGGGCAAGAATGCCGGTCAGGTGGCGGTCACGGTGGACGGCCAGATGCTGCAAGGCAAGGGCGATCCCTTGTCGCTGCCGGTGGAGCTGACCCGTCTGGGCAAGGGCATGGCGGTGGAAAACGCCGGCGGCGGCGACATCTTCCGCACGTTGTCAGTGGACGGCGTGCCGGTCCAGCCGCAGCAAGCCGAAGACCATGGTGTGGTGGTCGGCAAAGAGCTGTTGGACCTGAACGGTCAGCCGGTGGATTTGGCCCGGGTCAAGCGCAACGACCGGCTGGTCGTTCATCTTTATGTCAACGTGCCGTCGCGGCGGGCTGGCGATTACGCCATCCTGGACTTGTTGCCCGCCGGGCTGGAGCCGGAAGGCATGATCCGGCCCGGTCAGGCCGGGGTGCCGAAACTGGCCGAGCTGATGGAAACGCAATCCCAGGAACTGGGCGACGATCGTTTCCTGGCCATCCAAAGCTTTCCCCGTTATGTGCGTGAGCCCAATCAGGCGGAATGGGAGCGGGGTAAGCCGGTCTATTCCGGGACCTTGGCCTATGTGGTGCGTGCTGTCGGTCTGGGCGAATTCGCCTTGCCCGGTGCCAATGTGGAGCACATGTACAGTCCCGGCTTGGTCGGGCGCACCGCCCAGGGCCGTCTGGTCATCGGCGAATGAAGCGGCGGCTGACGATCGGGGCTTTGGCCCTGGTTGTCGCGGCCGGTCTGGCCGATCTTTTGCTGCCGCCCGATCTGGGGCGCCTGCAGGCGGTTTCGGTGGTGGTCGAAGACCGCGTCGGCCGCTTGTTGCGTCCTTTCGCCAGCCCTGACGGCACCTGGAGGATGGGGGCGGAGCCGTCCCAGGTCTCGCCCTTGTATCTGTCCATGCTGCGGGAAATGGAAGACCGACGCTTCGGCTGGCATCCTGGCGTTGATCCCTTGGCGATGATCCGCGCCAGCGCCCAGATGGTCAGCCACGGACGGGTGGTGTCGGGCGGCTCGACGCTGACCATGCAATTGGCCCGCCTGCTGACGCCCAAGCCGCGCACCATCGCCGCCAAGCTGACGGAAATGGCCCGTGCCGTGCAGCTGCAGATGCGACTGGGCCGCGACGGCGTACTGGCCGGCTATCTGACTTTGGCGCCGTTCGGTGGCGCCCTGGAAGGGGTGCGGGCGGCGTCCCTGGCCTGGTTCGGCCGCGAGCCCGACCATCTTGCCCCGGCCCAGGCCGCCCTGCTGGTGGCGCTTCCGCAATCGCCGGAACGGCTGCGCCCCGACCGCAATCCGGTTGCCGCCAAGGCGGCGCGGGACCGGGTGCTGGATCGTGCGGCCAAGGCGGGGATCATCGCCGCCGACGTGGCGGCAAGCGCCAAACAGGATCCCGTGCCCACCGCCATGCTGGACATGCCCATGGCGGCGCCGCATCTGTCGACCCGGCTGGCCGCCCAGGCGACGGGGGCAGTGGTGCGCACCACCCTTGACGGCACGTTGCAACGGACCATGGAAACCCTGGTCGAAGCGCAATCGCGCTTTTGGCCCGACAATGCCGACATGGCGGTGATGGTGGTGGCCAATGACGGCCGCCGGGTCCTGGCCCATGTGGGGTCTGCCCAATGGCGGCGCTGCCAGATCGACCTGACGCGGGCGGTGCGTTCGCCCGGATCGACCTTGAAGCCGTTCATCTATGCCCTGGCCTTCGACGACCTGTCGCTGCATCCGGCGACCTTGGTGGTGGACGCGCCGCGCCGTTTCGGCGCCTGGATGCCGCGCAATTTCGACCAAGACAGCCATGGCGAGATGCCGGTGCGCGAGGCCTTGCAGCGATCCCTGAACGTGCCCGCCGTCCAGGCCTTGGAACTGGTGGGGCCGGCGCGGCTGGCCACCTTGCTGCGGCAAAGCGGCGCCGAGTTGGCCTTTCCCCCCCTGGCCGAACCCAGCCTGCCCCTGGCCCTGGGGGGTGTGGGGATGAAGCTGGCTGATCTGGTCATGCTGTATGCCGGACTGGGCGAGGACGGAAGGGTGCGCAAGCTGGCCTATCAGGCCGGACAGCCGGCCGATCCGGGGACGGTCCTGGTCGGGCAAGCCGCCGCCCGTGCCGTGCTGCGCATCCTGGAAGCGGCGCCGGCGCCGCCCGGCATGGTCTCGGCCAACGTGGCGCGGCGCGGCCGGGCCATCGCCTTCAAGACCGGGACGTCTTATGGTTTCCGCGACGCCTGGGCCATCGGCGTGTCCAAGGATTACACCGTCGGCGTGTGGGTGGGGCGTCCCGACGGGGTGCCGCGCCCCGGCGAGTACGGGCTGGCCACCGCCGCCCCCATGCTGTTCCAGATCTTCGACCAACTGCCACCGGAAACCGGCAGCCGTCCGCCCTCGTCCCAGCCCGACCATGCGCTGTATCACGGCGTGCCCCCCTTGGCCCTGGCCCGTCTGCGCCCGCCCGACGATGACGCCGGGGGGCGCGACACCAGCGAGCGCCCACGCTTGTTGTTTCCGCTGGACGGGGCGGAGGTCGAGCCCATCGGCGCCGGCATCGCCCTGATGGCGCAAGGCGGCACACCGCCCTTGCGATGGTTGGCCAATGGTCGGCCATTGTCACCGGGGGCGGAGTTCTGGCATCCCGACGGGCCGGGGTTTTCACGTCTGACCGTGGTGGACGGCCAAGGACGCCAAGCCAGTGCCTCCATTCGGGTGGTGACGCCGCCATAGGCCGCTGTTATTTTCTGCCCAGCTTTTCCTGCAGGGGCTTAGCGCCTTGAAAATCCTGTTCCTGACCGAGAATTTCCCGCCCGAGACCAACGCGGCCGCCACTCGGGTCTATGAACGTGCGCTTTATTGGGTCCAGGCGGGGCATCAGGTCACCATCCTGACCTGTGCCCCTAACTTCCCCCAGGGCAAGCTGTTCGACGGCTGGAAAAATTCCTGGCGTCAGGTGCAGATGATGGATGGCCTGCGCGTGGTCCGCGTCAAGACCTACATCTCGGCCAATGAAGGCTTCGCCAAGCGCACGCTGGATTTCGTCAGCTTCATGGTGACCGCCTTTGGCGTCGGTCTGTTCGAGGACCGGCCCGACGTGGTGATCTCCACCAGCCCGCAATTCTTCGCTGCGGTCGGTGGCTGGGCCTTGGGCGCCATCCGCCGCATCCCCTTCGTCTTCGAATTGGGCGATCTGTGGCCGCGCTCCATCACCGCCGTCGGCGCCATGAAGCAAAGCCCGGTGATCCGCGCCCTGGAAAAGCTGGAACTGTTCCTTTACCGCCGGTCGGCGGCGGTCATCGTCCTGACCCATGCCTTCAAGGAGGACCTGAAGCGTCGGGCCATCGACCCGCGCAAGGTGGCGGTGGTGATCAATGGCGTCGACCTGCCGCGCTATGCGCCGCGTCCCCGTGATCAGGAGTTGGCCGAACAGTGGGGCTTGGCCGGCAAGTTCGTGCTGGGCTATGTGGGCACCCATGGCATGGCCCATGGCCTGATCAATGTGTTGGACGCCGCCGAACATTTGCGGGGTGACGACCGCATCCGCTTTTTGTTCGTCGGCGCCGGCGCCGAACGCCAGATGCTGATGGACGAAGCGGTGCGCCGCAACCTGCCCAACGTGGTGTTCCTGGGCATGCAGCCGAAAGAGATGATGCCGCGCATCTGGTCGCTGTGCGACGTGGCGCTTGTCCATCTGAAGGACGACCCGGCCTTCGCCGAGGTCATCCCGTCGAAAATCTTCGAGGCCATGGGCATGGGCTTGGCCCTGTTGCTGGTGTCGCCCGAGGGCGAGGCCAGTCGCATCCTGGCCGACGACCGTGCCGGCCTGTGGGTGCCGGCCGCCCGGCCCCAGGCGCTGGCCGACGCCGCCCGCAGGCTGGCTGAAGACGACACGGCACGCGCCGCCTTGGCCGCCGCCAGCCTGGAAGCGGCGCCCCGGCATTCGCGCGAATATCAGGCCAAGCGTTATATGGACGTGCTGGATCTGGTGGTTTCCGGTCAAGGTCCGACACGGGCCGGCGAGATCGACAGCTGACGCAATCCCTTGGACAGTGACGTCAGGCTAGGATAACAGTTGCAGCCATGATGCCCCGAATCATCTTGCACCGCGGACATGTCGCCCTGATCCATGATCTGGTCATGGCGGCGTTGTCGTTCCTGGTGGCCATTTATCTGCGCATGGACGCCAACTGGGTGCCGGGCTGGGATCCGGCCATGCTGGTTCTGGCCACCGGCCTGTTCACCGCCGTGGCCTGTGTGTCGTTCCTGACCTCTCGCATGTACAAGGGCGTTTGGCGCTATGCCAGCGTCAACGACCTGCTGACCATCGCCAAGGGCGCCACCATCACCGTGGTCGCTTTTTATCTGCTGATGTTCCTGGTCACCCGTCTGCAGGACCTGCCGCGTTCGGTCCTGATCATCAACTGGCTGGTGCTGCTGGCGCTGCTGGGCGGGCCGCGCTTCGTCTATCGTTCGTGGAAGGACCGCCGCCGCGCCGCCAAGCAAGGGGTTGGCCAGGGGCGTGTCCCGGTCTTGCTGGCCGGGGCCGGCGACGAAGCCGAGTTGTTCTTGCGCGCCATGGCCGCACCCGACGCCGAATACCGGGCGGTGGGGCTGATCAGCGAAGGCGGCAGCCGGGTGGGACGCAATATCCACGGCGTCGACGTGTTGGGCGAACTGACCGATTTCGCCCAGGTTGTCGAGCAATTGCAGGCCAAGGGCCATGCGCCGCAACGTCTGATCGTCACCGACCATCGTCTGGATGGTGCGGTGATGCGCATGCTGCTGGATGAATGCGACCGGCTGGGTTTGGCCCTGGCCCGCATTCCGCGCTTGACCGACCTGAAGGACGGGGTCGAGGACAAGCTGACGCTGCGCCCCATCGCCGTCGAGGATTTGCTGGGCCGTCCGCAGAACCTGCTGAACCATGACGGCATCGCCGCCATGCTGGCGGGCAAGCGGGTGCTGGTCACCGGCGCCGGCGGCTCCATCGGGTCGGAACTGGTGCGTCAGGTTGCCGGCTATGGCCCGGAAATGCTGGCGCTGTTCGATGCTGGCGAGTTCAACCTGTACGTCATCGACATGGAGTTGTCGAAAACCCATCCCGAGGTGCCGCGCCGTCCCATGCTGGGCGACGTGCGCGACCGCGACCGGGTCGCCGCCGTCTTGGCCGAGATCAAGCCCGACGTGGTGTTCCATGCCGCCGCCCTGAAACATGTTCCCATGGTGGAATGTAATCCTGACGAAGGCTTGCTGACCAATGCCATCGGGACCCGTATCGTCGCCGATGCCTGCGTCACGGCAGGGGTCAGGGTGATGGTGCAGATTTCCACCGACAAGGCGGTGAACCCCACCAATGTCATGGGGGCGTCCAAGCGGCTGGGCGAAATGTACGCCCAGGCCTTGGACATGTCCGGCAATGGGTCCGGCACTCGTTTCGTTACCGTTCGCTTTGGAAACGTCTTGGGATCCACCGGTTCGGTGGTGCCTTTGTTTCAGAAGCAACTGGCGGAAGGCGGTCCGTTGACTGTCACCCACCCCGAGATGACGCGCTATTTCATGACCGTGCGTGAAGCGGTGGAACTGGTGCTGCAGGCATCCGATTTCGGTCTGGCCCACCCTGATTACCGGGGTAAGATTTTTGTCCTGGATATGGGCGAGCCGGTGCGCATTGTCGATCTGGCCCGGCAGATGATCCGTCTGGCCGGCCTGCGCCCCGATGTGGACGTGGGGATTTCGTTCACCGGCCTGCGCCCGGGCGAGAAACTGTTCGAGGAAATCTTCCACGGTTCCGAGCCGCCGGTCCCCACCGAGGCCAAGGGCATCCTGGTGGCGTCGCCGCGCTGGGTCGACCATGCCGAACTGTCGGGTACCCTGGACGACCTGGACATCGCCTGCCGCAGCCACCGGGCCGATCGGGCGGTGGCGGTCATCGGCCGGCTGGTTCCCGAATACGTTCCCTCGGCCGAGGCCCGTGCCCTGGTCGCCCAACTGGCTGCCGACTGATGTCCATCCTGCACCGTCTGAACACCATCCGCGCCATGCCCGTGGGCGTGGTGGCGTCGAAGCTGATCCGAATGCTGGCCCGTCAGGCCAAGAACCGGCTGATCGGCGCCATGATGCGCAACCACTGCACCTATCCGCCGTCCTACGGCATGGTACCGCTGTCGCGCCGCTTGCCGGCGCTGAGCTTGGCCGACGCCGATGGCGGCCTGCGGCGCCGGGCCTTGGCGGCGGCGTCCCACAGCTTCGATCTGCTGGGCTCGGGCCCGGTGCGGGTGGTCCATCCGCTGGCGAAATATCCACAATGGCGCGAGGGCGTGTCCGGGGGCCATCATCGCGGCAACCGCAAGCGCGCCGCGTCGCTGCTGTCGATGATCGACACCGCCTCTTATGTGCCGGTGGACTGGCACGTGGACTTCCGTTCCGGCTATCGCTGGCCGATCAAGGTGTGGGGTGGGGTCACCGCCTATGGCCACAAGCCCGGTGTCGATGTCAAGGTGCCGTGGGAACTGGGGCGCCTGCAGCATCTGCCGCAGCTGGCTTTGGCCTACGCGGCGGCACCCGACCAGAATCTGGCCACCGAGTTCCATGATCAGGTTTTGGACTTCCTGGCGGCCAACCCGCCGGGTTGGGGGGTGCAGTGGGCCTGCGCCATGGACGTTTCCATCCGTGCCGCCAACTTGGTGCTGGCCTGGGAGCTGTTCGTCGCCCATGGCGCCACCTTCAGCCTGGAATTCGAGGAAGAACTGGCCGCCGCCCTGGTCGCTCATGGCCGCCATGTGGCGCGGAACCTGGAATGGTCGCCTGATCACCGTGCCAACCATTATCTGGCCGACATCGCCGGGCTGGCCTTTGTCGCCTGCGCGCTGCCGCGCGGCGAGGAAACCGATCTGTGGCTGGTCTTCGCCGCGCAGCAACTGGATGTGGAAATCCGCCGCCAGTTCCTGGAAGACGGCGGCAATTTCGAGGCCTCCACCGCCTATCACCGTCTGTCGCTGGAAATGGCGCTGTTCGCCGTGGCCCTGATCCTGGGCCTGGACGACGACCGCAAGTCGGTGTTCGCCCACTACGACGCCAGCCCCTGGGGCCTGACCCCCGGCTTACGGCCCGGCCCCATGGCTTGGCCGCCTTTCGCCCCCGAGACCCTGGACCGTCTGGCTTTGGCCCTGGGTTTCGCCCAAACCGTGACCAAGCCCGGTGGCGACATCGTGCAGGTGGGCGATAACGATTCCGGGCGATTTTTCGTTTTGGACGCGGATCGGTCTCCGCTGGACGTGTCGCATCTGTGGGCTGGCCCCATCGCCGCCCAAGTGCTGGCGGCGCTGTCGGGGGGCGCCCTGCCGCTGGCTCCGCAGCCGGTGCCGGTGGTGGCCGTCAAGGGGGGGGAAGACTTTCCCGCCAGCTTTCGGCGCCTGCGTCTGGTGCCGGGCGACCCACGGGCCTTGGAGGGCTTGCAGCCCTTCGCCCTGCCGCAATTCGGCTTGTACGGCTGGCGAAACGACAGGACCTTCATTTCCGTGCGCTGTGGACGTCTGATGGACGGTCGCGGCGCCCATGCCCATAACGATCAATTGGCTGTCGAAATTCAGATCGATGGTGTGGATTGGGTCCGCGATCCCGGTACCTTCGCCTATACCGGCGATTTGGCGGCGCGCAATGCCTATCGTTCGGTGCTGGCCCATTTCGCCCCCCGTCAGGGTCAGGTGGAACCCGCCACTCTGAACCTGGGGCCGTTCCGTCTGGACGACACCGCCCGGGCCGAGGTGCTGGCCTTTGACGACCAGGGCTTCGTCGGCCGCCATCACGGCTTTGGCGCCCCGGTCTGGCGGCGTATCCGCATCGAGACGGATGGTGTCGTCATCGATGATTCCGGCCTGGATCAATGCGGGGAAATCCGGATCGACGATCCTGCCGCCTTGGCGGCACTGTTGGGCCAAGGCGTACGGTTCTCGCCTGGATACGGGCTGCAGGAATAGCCAGGCAGTTAATTTCTGTATCGAAATAAAAATGGGCGACGATGCCGGTGTCCGGCGCCGCGGCCGTAAGTAAGAACCTCTGGTCGGGGCTCCAGCCGGAATAGGTCAGGCTTTGGCCGGCCGGGCGGTCCAGAAGCAAGCCCGCATCAAAGCTCTCCCAAAATGATGGCGACGGCGGCCGGCAAATCGGCGACCACGTGGTCGGCCTTGCTGGCGGCGGCATATTTCTCACCATGGCCGGTGCGGACCAGGAAGGTGGCGGCGCCGATGGCTTGGCCCAGTTCCACGTCCACTTCCTTGTCGCCGATCACCGTGGACAATTTGGGGTCGAAACCATGGTCGGCCATGGCCTGTTCGGCCATTCCGGGCAGCGGTTTGCGGCAATCGCAGTCGTCGTCGGGGCCGTGCGGGCAGATATAGATGCCGTCGACCGTGACGCCTTCGGCGGCCAGCATGGCGTTCAGGCGGTCATGAATCTGCTCCAGCCTCTCCAGGTTGAAATAGCCCCGGGCGATTCCCGATTGGTTGGTGATGATTGCGATGCCGTAACCGGCTTGGGTCAGACGGCGCAACGCCGGTCCCACACCCGGAATCAGCTGCAGCTGGTCGGGGTCGGACAGGTAATGCTTTTCCACGTTGATGGTGCCATCGCGGTCGATCAGCACGAAGCGGCGCGGGTTGGTCACGGATCAATCCTTCAGCAGTTCCATGGCTTGGTTCAATTGGCTCATGCGGTCGTGGCTGCCGTAGTTGCTGTCCGGGTGATGGATGGTGGCCAGCATGCGGAAGCGGGCGCGCACCATGCGGCGGTCGGGCCGGGCAGCGGGTGGAAACCCAAGGACGTGCAGGGCCTCGGCCCGGGTGTTGACGCCACTGGAAAGCGGTTCGAACGACAACACGTTGACGATGGCCTGCAGACGTTCCAATTCTTCGTTCACCGCCGCCAAAGCCTGATGTTCCGCGGGTTGTTCCGGGGGCGGAGGGGGCGGAGGCGGGGGCGGGGGCGGGGGCGCCAGCGGGTCTTCCAGCTTCAGGGCCAGTTCGCCGCGATCCATGGCCAAGGCCAGTCCCAGCGCCCGGCGGATGGTCAACACGTCGAAGCCGGGAACCATGCGCACCTGCAGGCGGGGTTTGCGGCGCCACGGACGTCCGGCGGATGGGCCGGACTTCAAGATAACCGTTTCGCGGTCGTCGGCCCCGGGGTCGCCGGGGTCGGCGAAGGCGGCGATGGTGTCGGCCGGCATGACCAGCAGGACCGATCGAGCGATGTCACCCACGTTCACATGACGGCGTGTGGCCAACGCCTCGACGGCATCGCGGAAGGTCGAGGCGCAGGGGATGGTATAGGAATGTTTGACCATGCCCGCCAAGCGGGAGGGCGATGAGCGGGGGGAATTTTGTTCTTGTTTGGTGCCGTCCATGGCGGAGAAATTTCCTCGCTCCCTTTCTGTGACGAAACGAATAGGCGGGGATTGGGGCTGGCGTCAACTGCAAATGTTGTAACGCAACTTCAATTGCAGTTTCAGTGGCGGATTTTGCTGCCGCGCTGGACCGAGGTGATGGGCAGTCGCCGTCCTTCGGCCAGCATTTGGCCCATTTCCTCGGCGGGAAGCGGGCGCGAAAACAGGTATCCCTGCATCTGGTCGCAGCCAATATCGCGAAGAAAATCAAGATGTTGAGTGTGCTCAACGCCTTCGGCGACCACTTTCATGTTCAGCGCCTTGGCCATGGCGACGATGGCGTCGACGATGGCCGCGTCATTGGGGTCGGTGATGACGTCCATGACAAAGCTGCGGTCGATCTTCAACTTGCTGATGGGAAACCGCTTCAACACCGACAGCGACGAGTAGCCGGTGCCGAAGTCGTCGATGGAACACGAAATGCCCATGTCCTTCAGGGTTTTGACCACGGCGATGGCGTTGTCGGCGTCGCGCATGGCCGAGCTTTCGGTCAGTTCCACTTCCAGGTAGCGCGGGTCCAGGCCGGTTTCGGCCAGGGTGGTCTCCAGCGCGGTGATCAGGCGCCGTGCGTATTGGAACTGTCGGCCGGACACGTTGACCGCCACCGGGATGGGCAGGAAACCGGCATCTTGCCAGGCTTTGTTCTGCCGGGCGCACTGGCTCAGCATGGATTCGCAGATGCCGTCGATCAGGCCGGATTCCTCGGCCACCGGGATGAACTCGCCGGGGCTGACCATGCCCATCTCGGGATTGTTCCAGCGCACCAGCGCTTCCATGCCGACGATGATGCCGGTGTTCAGGTCCACCTGGGGTTGGAAATAGGGAACGAACTCGCCCTGTTCCAAAGCCCGGCGCAGCTTGTTCTGCAGCGACAGGGTCTTGCTGGCCCTGGCCGACATTTCCTTGGTGAAGAATTGCAGGGTGGCCGGTCCCTGGCTTTTGGCACGCTGCAACGCGGCTTCGGCATTCTTGATCAGGGTTTCCACATCCTCGCCGTCGCGGGGATAAAGCGCGACGCCAACCGAGGTCGAGACCTCGAATTCGTCGCCGGCCACATGCACCGCCGATTGGGCCATGGCATGAATGCGTTCCACCGCCTCGGTCAGTTCGCGCCGCGAGGTGTGGCCGGCCAGCAGGATCAGGAAACGGTCGCCCGATGCCCGGGCCATGACGTCGTTGCGGCTAAGTCCGGCCTGGACGATGTCGGCGGCGGCGGTCAGCACCTGGTCGCCCACCGAATGGCCCATGGTGGCGTTGATGATGCCGAAGCGGTCGATGCCCAGGGACAGCACGGCCAGCAATTGATGGGCGCGCAGCGCGTTTTCGCGGGCCGCGGTGAAGCGTTCCAGGAAGGCGGCGCGGTTGGGCAGGCGGGTCAGCGGGTCGTAATAGGCCAGGAAGGACAGGCGCTGTTCGGCGGTCTTCTTTTCGGTGACGTCGATCATCACGCCGTCCCACACCACGTCGCCATTGGGGCGGCGGGCGGGGCGCGACTGGCCGCGCAGCCAGCGCCGCCGTCGGCCGCCGCCGAACACCGCCATTTCCTCGTCCAGCGGTTCCAGCGTTTCGGCCGAACGGGTCAGCGCCGCCATGAACAGGCTTTGTTCGTCGGCGCTCATGCATTGCAAGAACAGTTCCGGCTCGGCCAGCAACTCTTCGGGGTCGACGCCCAGGAAGGTGCGGCAGCCCTCGCTGACATAGGTAAAGCGCATGACGCCGTCGGGCGACAACACGCGCTGGAACACCATGCCCGGCATGTTGCCGGCGATGGCCCGCATGCGTTGCTCGCTTTCCAAAAGCGCGTTTTCGGTGGCCTTGCGATCGGTGATGTCGCGGCCGATGCCGACGAACAGGCGGCGGCCTTCCATGCGCACTTCGTTGGTGGACAGTTCCAGCGGGAAACGTTCGCCGTTCTGGCGGATGCCGACGAATTCGTGGGGCTGGCCGTCGCTGACCGAAGCCAGACAGATCTGCGCCTCGGTGTCTTGCTCGATCAGGTCGGCGATGCTTTTGCCGGTCAGGTCGCGGGCGCTTTGGCCGAACAGGTGCTCGGCCGACGTGTTGGCGCTGTCGATGACGCCGGCTTCGTCCAGCACCAAGATGGAATCGGCGGCGTGCTCCATCAGCATGTCCAGACGGAACTCGGCGCGGCGGCCTTGGGTGACGTCCACCAGAACGCCGTCCCACACCACTTGCTTGCCCTGCCGTCGGGGGATCGAGCGTCCCTGCAGCCAGCGCACCTCGCCATCCTTGGTGATGGCGCGGAAATTTTCCTCGCAGGGCGTCATGTCGGCGGCCGAGCGCAGCACCGCCTGCAGGTGGGAATCGCGGTCGGCCCAATGGACCACGTGCAGGCAGCCGGCCTGGTTGACCCCCATCTCGTCGGGGGTGAAGCCCAGGACCTGATGCACGCTGTCGCTGAACCAGTCATAGGTCAGGGATGAATCTGGGTGTTGCCGGCGCAGGAACGCGAAGCCGGGCACACAGGCGGTCAGCCCGGCAAGCCGGGCTTCCAAGATGTCAGGCGAGGATGCCTCGCCTTCGGCGGCGTGCGTCTTCGACTCGCTCAAACCGCTACTCCCCACGCGTTCGCCTGTCGGTGGAGCGAACTTCGCCAGGATGGTATCGGTGAAGCAAGGTCAAGGCAACGCCCCTCTAAGATTAAGTCTCAAGCCGTGTGCGGAAATAATCGATGGTGCGCTGCAAACCGTCTTCCAGTTCCACCACGGGCTGCCAGTCCAGCAATTGCCGCGCCTTGGTGATGTTGGGCTGACGCTGCATGGGGTCGTCGGCCGGCAGCGGCTTGACGATCAGTTCCGACTTGGCGCCGGTCAGCTTGATCACCGCTTCGGCCAGCTGGCGAATGGTCATTTCCCGCGGGTTGCCCAGGTTGACCGGACCGGTCACCTCGTCGGGGCTGTTCATCAGCCGCACGAAGCCTTCGATCAGGTCGCTGACGAAGCAGAAGGACCGGGTCTGGCTGCCGTCGCCGTAAATGGTGATGGGGCGGCCTTCCAGGGCCTGGACGATGAAGTTGGACACCACCCGGCCGTCGTCGGGATGCATGCGCGGACCATAGGTGTTGAAGATGCGGGCCACCTTGATGCGCAGGCTGTGCTGGCGGTGGTAGTCGAAGAACAGGGTCTCGGCGCAGCGCTTGCCTTCGTCGTAGCAGGCGCGCGGCCCGATGGGGTTGACCGAGCCGCGATAGTCTTCGGTCTGCGGATGCACTTCCGGGTCGCCATAGACTTCCGAGGTCGAGGCCTGGAAAATCTTGGCGCCCACCCGCTTGGCCAGGCCCAGCATGTTGATGGCGCCGTGCACCGATGTCTTGGTGGTCTGGACGGGGTCGCGCTGATAGTGGATGGGGCTGGCCGGGCAGGCCAGGTTGAAGATCTCGTCCACTTCCAGATAAAGCGGGAAGGTCACGTCGTGGCGGATCAGCTCGAAATACGGGTTGCCCAGCAGGTGGGCGATGTTGTCCTTGCTGCCGGTGTAGAAGTTGTCCACGCACAACACGTCATGGCCGTCGGCCAGCAGGCGTTCGCACAGATGCGAACCCAAGAAGCCCGCGCCACCCGTCACCAACACCCGCTTGCGTGCATACTTCATGATAAGGCCCCGTCATTCGCTAACAGGCGTTCTTTAAGCCGGTTTGGCGGGCAAGGCAAGGAGGCGCTTGACTCCGTTGTGTCATGAGGCGTAAAAACCCAGCCTCTTCAGAGTCTCTGAGGAAGCCCGTCACCACGGTGACCCGTCAGTCCGCGAATTTACGCGCACTGGCGCGTTTTCGTTTGGGGCGAATCCATTAGGAAGGTCGATGTTCGAAAGTCTGAGCCAACGTCTGTCAGGTGTGTTCGACAAGCTTACCGGTCGCGGTGCGCTGTCGGAAGCCGACGTCACCGAAGCGCTGCGCGAAGTCCGCGTCGCGCTGCTGGAGGCCGACGTCGCCCTGCCGGTGGTCAAGGATTTCGTCGGCCGGGTCAAGGCTCGCGCCATCGGCCAGGACGTGGTCAAGTCGGTGACCCCGGGCCAGATGGTGGTCAAGATCGTCCATGACGAACTGATTGCCACCCTGGGCGGCCAGGGGTCGGAACTGAACCTCAACGCCGTGCCGCCCGCCGTCATCCTGATGGTCGGCCTGCAGGGCTCGGGCAAGACCACCACTTCGGGCAAGCTGGCGGTTCGCCTCAAGAAGGACAAGAAGAAGGTCCTGCTCGCCTCGCTGGACGTCTATCGTCCGGCCGCCCAACAGCAATTGGAAATCCTGGCCAAACAGGCCGAGGTCGGCAGTCTTCCCATCATCATGGGCGAGATGCCGGTGGCCATCACCAAGCGCGCCCTGGAGATGGGCCGCAAGGAAGGTTACGACGTCGTCGTCCTGGACACCGCCGGCCGCCTGCACATCGACGAAGAATTGATGGCCGAGGTCGCCCAGGTGCGCGACGTGGCCAAGCCGGTGGAAACCCTGCTGGTGGTCGATTCCATGATCGGCCAGGACGCGGTGACCCTGGCCAAGGAATTCAACGAAAAGGTGGGCGTCACCGGCATGGTGCTGACCCGCGTCGACGGCGATGCGCGCGGTGGCGCGGCCCTGTCCATGCGGGCCGTCACCGGCAAGCCTATCAAGTTCCTGGGTCTGGGCGAAAAGCTGGAAGCCCTGGAACCCTTCCATCCCGATCGTCTGGCTGGCCGTATCCTGGGCATGGGCGACGTGGTGTCCCTGGTCGAAAAGGCCATGGAAACCATCGAGCAGGAAGAGGCCGAGAAGCTTGCCAAGCGCATCGAGAAGGGCAAGTTCGACCTGAACGACATGCTGGCCCAGTTCAAGCAGGTCGAGAAGATGGGCGACCTCAAGGGCATCATCGGCATGCTGCCGGGCCTGGGCAAGATGGCCGGCCAGTTGAAGGACGCTCAGATCGACAACAAGATGGTGGGCCGCCAAAAGGCCGTCATCCAGTCCATGACGCCGTCTGAACGCAAGAATCCCGACTTGATCAAGGCGTCGCGCAAGAAGCGCATCGCCGCCGGTGCCGGCGTGTCGGTCCAGGACGTCAACAAGTTGCTGAAGCAGTACCAGCAGATGGCCGACGTCATGAAGAAGGTCGGCAAGATGGGTCAAAAAGGTTTGATGAGACATGGCCTGGGCGGTCTGTTGCCGCCGGGCATGCGTGGGTTCGGCCGCTAAGGCCGGTTGGTTTTAGGTTTTAAGTCAAAGGAAATCGAAAATGGCTTTGAAGATTCGTCTGGCCCGTGGTGGCGCCAAGAAGCGTCCGTTCTATCGCATCGTGGTGGCCGACGCCCGTTCGCCCCGTGACGGCCGTTTCATCGAGAAGGTGGGCACCTACAACCCGCTGCTGCCGACCGATCATGCCGAGCGCGTCATCTTGAACACCGAAGCCATCCAGAAGTGGCTGGCCGTCGGCGCCCAGCCGACCGACCGTCTGGTCCGCGTGTTCGCCGACAAGGGTCTGGTTGCCGCTCCGGTCCGCGCCGAGCAGACCAAGAAGAGCCAGCCCAAGGCCAAGGCCCAGCAGCGCGCCAAGGAAGAAGCCGAGCGCGCCGCCGCTGCCGCCGCCGAAGCCGAATCGGCCGCCGAGTAATTGGCGGTGGGTGCCCGCGTGTGCATCGGCGCCATTGTCGGCGCACACGGGATCCGGGGCGCGGTCCGCGTCAAAAGCTTCACCGCCGACCCCTTGGACGTGGCCGCCTATGGCCCGGCCGAGGACGAGGCGGGAAAGCGCCGCTTCAAGCTGAAGGTGATGGGCGAGGTCAAGGACCACGTCCTGGCCAGCATCGAAGGGGTGACCGACCGCAATGCCGCCGAGGCGCTGAAGGGAACGGGGCTTTATGTGTCCCGTGACCTGCTGCCCCCGACCGAAGAGGACGAGTTCCTGTATTCGGATCTGGTGGGGCTGAAGGCCGTGGGCACCGATGGTTCGGTGATCGGCACCGTCAAGGGTGTGGCCAATTTCGGGGCCGGCGATCTGTTGGATGTCGCCCGTCCCGGCCAGGGGAGCCTGTTGGTTCCCTTCACCAAGGCGGCGGTGCCGGTGGTGGATGTGGGCAAGGGGCAGGTGGTGGTTGATCCGCCGGCCTATGCCGAGGATGAAGAGGGCGAAGAGACCCGCGAGAGCGGCGATCAGCGTCCTCGGAAAAAGAATAAGGGCGGGCAAGATGCCGGCTGATCCGTGGCTGGCCACGGTTCTGACCATCTTCCCCGAGATGTTTCCCGGACCGCTGGGCCTTTCACTGGCCGGGCGGGCGTTGGCCAAGGGCACTTGGCGGTTGGATGCGGTCAACATTCGCGATTACGCGACCGACAAGCATCGTTCCGTCGATGACGTTCCCTTCGGCGGCGGGGCCGGCATGGTGATGCGTCCCGATGTGCTGGACGCCGCCATCAAGGCCAAACGGGGGGCAGGGCCCTTGGTGTACATGACCCCGCGCGGGCGTCTGCTGGATCAGGCGCTGGTGCGGGAACTGGCGGACGGGCCGGGGGTGACCGTGTTGTGCGGCCGCTTCGAGGGCGTCGACCAGCGGGTGTTGGAAGCGAACGAAGCGGTCGAGGTTTCCCTTGGCGATTTCGTTCTGTCAGGGGGCGAATTGCCGGCCCTGGTGCTTCTGGACGCGGTGGTGCGGCTGCTTCCCGGTGTCCTGGGCAACCAGGAAACCCTGGCCGAGGAAAGTTTCGAGTGGGGATTGTTGGAATATCCCCATTATACCCGCCCCGCCGAATGGCAGGGCCGGATGGTGCCCGAGGTTCTGATCTCGGGCCACCATGGAAGAATTCGCGATTGGCGGCTTCGCCAGTCCGAAGAAGCAACGCGGACACGCCGACCGGATCTCTGGGACCGGTATGCCTCTGTCCGGCACGGGACCAAGAAGCCCTAGGGTTTCCCTCCCGTGCGTCGTCTAACGATGTGCCACCCGGGGTGGCACAGGGACAAGGAAGTGAAGAGATGAACATTATCGAACAGCTCGAGAAAGAGCAGATCGCCAAGCTGGTTGAAGGCAAGACCATCCCGGAATTCGCCGCCGGCGACACCCTGAAGGTGAACGTCAAGGTGGTCGAAGGCAACCGCGAGCGCGTGCAGGCCTATGAAGGCGTGTGCATCGCGCGGCGCAACGACGGTCTGAACTCGTCCTTCATCGTCCGTAAGATTTCTTACGGCGAAGGCGTCGAGCGCATCTTCCCGCTGTACTCGCCCAACATCGCTTCCATCGAAGTGCTGCGTCGTGGCGACGTGCGTCGGGCCAAGCTGTACTACCTGCGTGACCGTCGCGGCAAGTCGGCTCGTATCGCCGAGCAGACCACCGGCTATTCCGCCAAGGTGAGCGCCGGCGAGCGTGAAGCCGCCGCCAGCGCCAAGGCCGAAGCCCTGAAGGCCGCTGCTGCCGCCAAGGCCGAAGCTCCGGCCGAAGCCGTCGCCGAGGAATAAGCGTCGATTTGGAACCGTCCTCCTCGGACTTGATCCGGGGGGCTGGATTGCCGGGTCACCCCCGGCAATGACGGCAGCCAAGCTGATGTGTCCCGTTCTCCGTCACCCTGGGAATCCCCTGGGGTGGCGGAGGGTCGGGACTTTGCTATATCTGGCGCCCGGATCGCTGAATTAGCATCCATGAACTCCTGAATTCGTTCGAGGAAGCCCAATGTCCAAGCCGCGCACGTTGTTCGACAAGATCTGGGACGCCCATCTGGTGGACGTTCAAGACGACGGCACCTGTCTGATCTACATCGACCGTCACATGGTCCACGAAGTCACTTCGCCCCAGGCCTTCGAAGGCCTGCGCATGGCCGGCCGCAAGGTCCGCCATCCCGAGGCGACGCTGGCGGTGGCCGACCACAACGTGCCCACCACCGACCGCTCCAAGGGCATCGAGAACGAAGAAAGCCGCATCCAGGTGGAAACCCTGGAAAAGAATGCGCACGATTTCGGCGTCGAATATTACGCCATGGACGACATCCGCCAGGGCGTGGTGCACATCGTCGGCCCGGAACAGGGCTTCACCCTGCCGGGTGCCACCATCGTCTGTGGTGACAGCCATACCGCCACCCACGGCGCCTTCGGCGCCCTGGCCTTCGGCATCGGCACCTCCGAGGTCGAACACGTGCTGGCCACCCAGACCCTGGTGCAAAAGCCGGCCAAGAACATGCGCATCACCGTCAACGGCACGCTGCCGGCTGGCGTCACCGCCAAGGACATCGTGCTGGCCATCTGCGGCAAGATCGGCACCGCCGGCGGCACCGGCTATGTGGTGGAATTCGCCGGCGAAGCCATTCGCAGCCTGTCCATGGAAGGCCGCATGACCGTCTGCAACATGACCATCGAAGCCGGCGCCCGTGCCGGTCTGATCGCGCCTGACCAGACCACCTTCGATTACGTCGCCGGCAAGCCCCGCGCCCCCAAGGGCGCCGCCTTCGAAGCCGCTGTCAGCTATTGGAAGACGCTCTTCACCGACGAAGGCGCCAAGTTCGACGCGGAAGTCGAGTTGGACGCCAGCACCCTGGTGCCGCAAATCACCTGGGGCACCAGCCCCGAAGATGTGATCCCGATCACTGGAACGGTGCCCAATCCCGCCGACATCGCCGACGAAGGCAAGCGCAAGGCCGTCGCCCGTTCGCTGGAATACATGGGCCTGACCGCCGGCCAGAAGGCCACCGACATCGCCGTCGACGTGGTGTTCATCGGGTCCTGCACCAACGGCCGCATCGAGGACTTCCGCGCCGCCGCCGAAATCTTCAAGGGCCGCAAGGTGGCCGCCGGCGTGCAGGCGCTGATCGTCCCCGGCTCGGGTCTGGTCAAGGAACAGGCGGAAGCCGAAGGCCTGGACAAGATCTTCATCGAAGCCGGCGCCGAATGGCGCGAACCCGGTTGTTCCATGTGCTTGGCCATGAACGCCGACCAGTTGAAGCCCGGTCAGCGTTCGGCGTCCACCTCGAACCGCAATTTCGAAGGCCGTCAGGGCCGTGGCGGTCGCACCCATCTGGTCAGCCCGGCCATGGCCGCCGCTGCTGCCGTCACCGGCAAGCTGACCGACGTGCGTTCGCTGTAAGGGGAGGATCGATCCATGGAAAAGTTCACCGTACTGACCGGCGTCGCCGCGCCGCTGCCGATGATCAACATCGACACCGACATGATCATCCCCAAGCAGTTCCTGAAGACCATCAAGCGTACCGGTCTGGGCAAGAACCTGTTCGACGAAATGCGTTACACCCAGGACGGCGCCGAAGTGGCCGATTTCGTCCTGAACCAGCCGGCCTATCGCAAGGCGCAGGTGTTGATCACCGGCAACAATTTCGGCTGTGGCTCGTCGCGTGAACACGCGCCGTGGGCCATCGCCGATTTCGGCATCCGCTGCATCATCGCGCCCAGCTTCGCCGACATCTTCTTCAATAACAGCTTCAAGAACGGCATCCTGCCGATCAAGCTGCCGCAAGAACAGGTGGACGCGCTGATGAAGCAGGCGGAAAACGGCGCCAACGCCACCTTCACCATCGATCTGGCGGCCCAGGAAATCACCGCGCCGGACGGGTCCAAGACCAAGTTCGACGTCGATCCCTTCCGCAAGCATTGCCTGCTCAACGGTTTGGACGACATCGGCCTGACCTTGATGAAGGACGACAAGATCGCCGCCTTCGAGGCCGCCCGCAAGACGTCCAGCCCCTGGCTGTAACCCCTGACAACCGTCACCCCCGGGCTTGACCCGGGGGTCTTCATGGATGGCCGGTCAAGTCCGGCCATGACGACAAGGAAAGAGGAATACCCATGACCGCCAAGAAGCTGCTTATCCTGCCGGGCGACGGCATCGGCCAGGAAGTGATGGTTCAGGTCCGCCGCATCATCGACTGGATGGGCAAGAAGCGGAACATTTCGTTCGACATCACCGAGGGCCTGATCGGCGGCTCGGCTTATGACGTGCACGGCACGCCGCTGTCCGACGAGACCCTGGCCGCCGCCATGGCCGCCGACGCCGTGCTGCTGGGCGCCGTCGGTGGCCCCAAGTGGGACGACCTGCCGTTCGAAGTGAAGCCGGAACGCGGCCTGTTGAAGATCCGCAAGGAAATGGGCCTGTTCGCCAATCTGCGTCCAGCCACTGTGTTCGACGCCCTGGTGGAAGCCTCGACTCTGAAGGAAGAGGTGGTCAAGGGCCTGGACATCATGATCGTCCGCGAATTGACCGGTGGCCTGTATTTCGGCCAGCCGCGCGGCATCGAGACCTTGCCCAACGGCGAGCGCAAGGGTGTCAACACGCTCACCTACACCACCAGCGAAATCCAGCGCATCGGCCGCGCCGCCTTCGACCTGGCCCGCAAGCGCAACAAGAAGCTGTGCAGCGTCGACAAGGCCAACGTGCTGGAATGCACCGTTTTGTGGCGCGAAGAGATGATCAAGCTGCAAAAGGAAGAGTATCAGGACGTGGAATTGTCCCATATGTACGTGGACAACGCCGCCATGCAGCTGGTGCGCAACCCCAAGCAGTTCGACGTCATGGTCACCGAGAACATGTTCGGCGACATCCTGTCCGACTGCGCCGCCATGCTGACCGGTTCGCTCGGCATGTTGCCGTCGGCGTCCTTGGGCGCCGCCGACGCCAACGGTAACCGCAAGGCGCTGTACGAGCCGGTGCATGGTTCCGCCCCGGACATCCAAGGCAAGGACATCGCCAATCCGTTGGCCACCATCCTGTCGTTCTCCATGTGCCTGCGTTACAGCTTCAACATGGATGCCGAAGCCGACATGATCGACAACGCGGTCAAGGCCGTGCTGAAGGGCGGCCTGCGCACCGCCGACATCATGGCCCCGGGCAAGGCCAAGGTCTCGACCACGGTGATGGGCGAATCCATCATCCGTGAACTGGACAAGATGGTCTAAGCACCGTCGCCCAGGAAAAAGCCCGCCGCGAGCGATCACGGCGGGCTTTTTTTATTGTGCCATTGCGGGGCTGCCGCCCCGGCCCCGCTTGGAGGCTACGCCTCCAAACCTCCTTGTGTTTTGTCGGTAAAAACAAAAGGGGTCTGGGGCTTTGCCCCAGCTGGGCGGCTATGTGGACATCACGCGTTGGACAGGCCGCTGCCGTGCTGGCCCTGGACCAGCGACATGAATTCCTTGCGGGTGGCCGGGTTGTCGCGGAACACGCCCAGCATGCGGCTGGTCACCATGGTGACGCCGGGCTTGTGGATGCCGCGTGTGGTCATGCATTGGTGGGCGGCTTCGATGATCACCGCCACGCCCTTGGGCTGCAGCACCTCGTTGATGGTGTTGGCGATCTGGGCGGTCAGCTTTTCCTGGATCTGCAGGCGCTTGGCGAATACTTCGACGACGCGGGCCAGCTTGCTGATGCCCACCACCCGGCGGTCGGGCAGATAGGCCACGTGACACTTGCCGATGATCGGCACCATGTGGTGCTCGCAATGGCTTTCCAGGCGGATGTCGCGCAGGATCACCATCTCGTCGTAACCGTCGGTTTCCTCGAAGGTGCGGGCCAGCATTTCGCCCGGGTCCAGGTCGTAGCCGGCGAAGAATTCCTCGTAGGAGCGCACCACCCGGTCGGGCGTGCCCACCAAGCCCTCGCGGTCCGGGTCGTCGCCGGCCCAACGGATCAGCGTGCGCACCGCTTCCTCGGCTTGTTCGCGGCTGGGCTTGCCGGTGGACAAGGTGTCGGAATCCTTGGGCAAAGGCGGGTTCTGGCTTTTCACGTCGGACTCCTTGGTCATGGCAACGGCCCTGGATGTGGCGTTGCCAGGGTCCATATGCAAGACCCCAAGCTCAATTCAACCGGATGGGTTGATGGGGGCTGTCCAGGGAAAAGGCCGGGATGGTGACGTCGAAGACCTGACCATCGGGGCCTTGCATCTGGTAGCTGCCGGCCATGATTCCCGACGGCGTCGAAAGCGGCGTGCCACTGGTGTATTCGAAGCTTTCGCCGGGTTTCAGCACCGGTTGTTCGCCTACCACGCCCGGGCCTTGCACTTCCTGCAGGCGGCCCATGGCGTCGGTGATCTTCCAGTGGCGGCTTTTCAACTGGACGGTGGTGGCGCCTTGGTTTTCGATGCGCACGTGATAGGCCCAGACGAAATGGTTTTCGTCTGGGGAAGACTGGTCGTCCAGATAGTTCGGCCGCACGGTGATGCGGATGCCGTGGGTGGTTTCAGAATACATGATCGGCTGTTCCGCGCCCTGATGACTTCCCTAAAGCGTCATCATATTCCCTTTTCCAGGGCCAAGGCCAGATCGTCGATCAGGTCCAGGGCGTCCTCCAGGCCCACCGACAGGCGGATCAGGCCTTCATTGATGCCCTGGGCCAGCTTGGCTTCCGGGGCCAGGCGCTGGTGGGTGGTGGTCCACGGATGGCAGGCCAACGACTTGGAATCGCCCAGGTTGTTGGAAATGTCGATCACTTCCAGCCCGTTCAGCAGCGAATAGGCGGCGTCCTTGCCGCCCTTCAGGCTGAAGGCGACGATGCCGCCGAAGCCGCGCATCTGCGCCTTGGCCAATTCGTGTTGGGGATGGCTTTCCAGCCCGGGATAGATGACTTTCTCGATCTCGGGGCGGCTTTCCAGGAAACGGGCCACCGCCAGGGCGTTGGCGCAATGACGCTCGACCCGCAAATCCAGGGTCTCAAGACCCTTCAGCAGCACCCAGGCGTTGAATGGCGACAAAGCCGGGCCGGTATGGCGCAGATACGGCCCCAGCACGTCGTTGCAGAATTCATGGCTGCCCAGGATGGCGCCGCCCAGGCAGCGGCCCTGGCCGTCGATGTGCTTGGTCGCCGAATAGACCACCACATCGGCACCCAAGGCCAGCGGGCTTTGCAGGATCGGCGTGGCGAAGACGTTGTCCACCACCACGCGGGCGCCGGCCCGGTGGGCCAGTTCCGTCACCGCCGGCAGGTCGATGACTTCCAGCGTCGGGTTGGAGGGCGTCTCCAGGAACACCACGGCGGTGGGCAGGGAAAGCGCCCGCTTCCACTGGTCCAGGTCGGTGCCGTCGACGAATTCGGCGGTAATCCCGAAGCGGGGCAGCAAGTCGTTGATGATCCAGGTGCACGACCCGAACAGGGCGCGCGGCGCCACCACCCGGTCGCCGGCCTTCAACTGGCACACCAGGGCGGCATGCACGGCGGCCATGCCCGACGCGGTGGCGCGGCAGGCCTCGGCGCCCTCGATGGCGGCCAGGCGTTCTTCGAACATGGCCACCGTGGGATTCTTGAAACGCGAATAAACCATGCGGTCCAAGGTGCCGTCGAAGCTTTGCTCGGCTTCCTGGGCGCTGCCATAGACGAAGCCGGAATTCATGAAGATGGCTTCGCTGGTCTCGGAAAATCCGCTGCGCGCGGTTCCGGCACGCACCGACAAGGTACGCGGACGCAAGGATCGGGTGGTCGTGGTGGTCATATGGGGCCCCTTCGATAAGGATACCCGACCGTGGCAAGGCCAAGAAAGCCCTGGCTGCGTGCCTCTTTAGCGCTTGTTTATCGTGGCCGCAAGCCGGTCGGACAAATCACCACGGGGCGAAATACATAGCGGGTGGCGGGTTCAAGGTCAAGCGTGGCAGAACAACAAAGTACTAATGTAAATAACCCCGTGAAGATTCCGGGAAATACGCCGTCAGCCCCTTGAGTTGCAGGGTTTCCCGCATTACGTTGCAATGCAGCGAAACTCCAGGAGGCGATCCGACATGGACGCGACCGTGAAGCCCTATCTGAACGTTCCCACCCTGTCCCTGAAGGGCAAGAAGGGGTTGGTCATCGGCATCGCCAACGACCAGAGCATCGCCTATGGCTGCGCGTTGCATTGCCGCGCCAACGGTGCCGAGCTGGCCATCACCTATCTGAACGACAAGGCCGACAAGTGGGTGCGCCCGCTGGCCGAAGGCCTGGACGCGTCCATCGTCATGCCCTGCGACGTGCGCGAGGAAGGTCAGCTGGAAGCGGTCTTCGCCGAGATCGAAAAGCAGTGGGGCAAGCTGGATTTCGTTATCCACTCCATCGCCTTCGCCAATCGTGAAGACCTGCACGGCCGGGTCACCGATTGCTCGCGTGACGGCTTCATGCTGGCCATGGACGTGTCGTGCCATTCCTTCATGCGCTGTGCCAAGCTGGCCGAGCCGTTGATGACCGACGGCGGCTGCCTGATCACCGTGTCGTTCTATGGTGGCCGCAAGGTGGTCGAGCATTACAACGTCATGGGTCCGGTCAAGGCCGCCCTGGAAGCGTCGACCAAGTACATGGCCGCCGAACTGGGGCCCAAGGGTATCCGCGTCGTCGCCCTGTCGCCCGGTCCGCTGAAGACCCGCGCCGCTTCCGGCATCGACCGCTTTGACGAATTGATGGAAGCCGCCGCCGCCAAGGCGCCGACCCATCATCTGGCCGACATCGACGATTGCGGTTCCTTCGCCGCCTATCTGGTCAGCGACCAGGCCAAGTCGGTGACCGGCACCACCTTGTTCATCGACGGCGGTTACCACATCGTCGGCTGACGGCACGAAGCCAGGAACGCCCGGCGGGGGAACCTGCCGGGCGTTTTTCGTTGGGGTCAGCCGCCCAGGAATTCCAGCTGCCAGTTCATTTCATCGACGGACAGCGGGAAAGTGCCGTCGCGGCCGCGGACTTGCCGTCCGGGGGGCAGGCGCAGCAGCTTGGCCTGCAACTGCTCGGCAAACGCCACCGACAGCCCGGCCTTCCAGGTGATGGCGACCATGCCCTTGGCGCTTTGCGTGACCACCGTCTTGCGCACCATGGTGACCGGCATTTCCGCCAGTACCGCCAGGGCGCAGATGACGAAGGTGGTGTCGTTGCCGGCCAGCGCGGTGTCCACCGTGCTTTCGTCCAGCTGGCCTTTTTCACGCAGCTGGCGGGCGCGCACCAGGGCGGCGGCTTCGTCCGAGGCCTTGCGGGCTTCGGCGCGCTGGGGGCCGCTGGCCTCCATCTCGTCCAGGCGCTTGGCCACCACGGCGGCCACCGCCACCGCCGCGTCGCGGTCCAGGTCGTGACGGGCCGCCAGGGATTGCAGCAGGTTGGCGGCGACGAAGCGGGCCAGCTTGGCCGCCGTCTTGGCCGGCAGCTTGGGGCGCTGGGTCAAGGGCTGGTGCCAGGCCTCGATGTCGGTGGCGCGGTCCACCAGACGGTCCAGGGTTTCCTCGCGGATTTGGGCCGACGGGTTGCCCAGCAAGATGGTGATGGCGTCCACATCGTCGGTGGCGGCGATGGCGTCGGCCACCCGCACGTTGACCGACGAGCGCTTGGAGATGGCGGACAGGGCGCCGGGGATGGGGCTGCCGTTGATGACTTCCAGCAAATCCTCGTCAGTCAGCACCGGCGAGAACTGCAGCACCGGCGCGGCCACCGCGATCTCGGCGTCGCGGGCCAGCCGGCGGATGACGTCGGGCGGCGCGTTGGCCACGTCCTTCAGCGCTTCGGCCAGGATTTCACGCACCTTGGGGATGTTGTCCCGCGCCAGGGTTTCCAGCGCGTCATAGGTGGCGCGGCGCAGGCGGTCCTGTTCGTGGGCGGTCAGGCCGGGGGCCAGACGGGCGATCTTGGCGGCCAGGCTGGCGCGCACCTGATCGTCGGCGTCGGCGGCCAGGGTGGGGTGGGCCTGGGGCGGCGTCGCCGGGTTGGCGGCGACCTTGCGGCGGACTTCCGGGCTTTTGTCCTCGGACAGGAAATACAGGATCTCGGGGCGAACCTCGGGATGGGCGGCCAAGGTGGCGCGAACGTCGGAATCCTGGTGCGCCGCCAGTTCACGCGCTTCCTCATAGGTGAACTTGCGGTTGCCGCCAAACAGCTTCTTCAGCAATCCGACCACCATGCCTAGTCCCCCGTCGCGGCTGTGGGGGCAGGGGCCAGACGCCAATGGCCCTTGCCGTCGCGCTTGACCTCGTACATGGCCTTGTCGGCCCGGGCGATCAGATCTTCCAGGGATTCGCCGCTGGCGCCGGCATGGACGGCGACGCCCAGGGACATGTGCAGCGGCTTGTCGGAGCTGCCGGAAAAATGCGCCAGGGTGGAACTGGCCTCCAGCATGCCCTCGCAGCGCTTGATGGCGATGTTTTCCTCGGCCGCTTCCAGCCAGATGGCGAATTCGTCGCCGCCCAGGCGCGCCACCAGATCGGTGGGGCGGGTGTGGTGCAGCAACAGGTCGCGCACCGCCAACAGCGCTTGGTCGCCGGTCTGGTGTCCGTGCACGTCGTTGACCGCCTTGAAGTTGTCCAGATCCACATAGATCAGGGCGGCGGGTTTGTGTTCGCGGCTCAAGCGCTGGAAGCGCCGGGCGATTTCTTCGAAGAAGGCGCGGCGGTTGAACAGCCCGGTCAGCGAATCGGTGCGCGACAGGCGCAAGATCCGTTCGTGGTTGGCGATCTGTTCGTTGGCCAGGCCCACCTGGTTGGCGACGTCGTCGATCAACAGGCGGTCGTCGTCGCTCCAGCCTTGGCGCTGGTCGTCGCGCCACAGCAGGATGGCGCCGTTGATGGAATGGCGATAGCGGCTGACGGTGGACAGCACGTGCCAGGGGCCGTCCCGTTCCTCGAAATGGTCGGTTTCGATGAAGGAATCAAGCGCCCGCTTTTCGTCGCCGCCTTCGCCGAATTGCGCCGCCAGCGCGAAGTCCGAGGCGTCGGGCAGCAGACGAAAAATCTGGCAGCCGGTGGCGCCCAGCGCACGGGCGGTGGCTTCGGCGGCGGCGCGCAGCATGTCGACGGGGTCGACCTCGTCACGGATGGTGCGCACGATATAGGACAGCAGCCGTTCGCGGTTGTTGGCCCGCGACAGCGCCGCGTCACGCAGCCGTTCCTGGGTGATGTCGCGGCAGATGCCGCGTGCGCCCAGCCATTCCCCCGATTCGCTGCGGATGGGCGTGCTGGAGGCCAGCACGCAGGCCTGGCTGCCGTCGGCCTGGTTCATCCACACTTCCACGTCTTCCAGGGCAAGCGCGCTGGCGAAGGGGGCGGATTCGGTGTCGGCCGGGGTTTCGACGACGAATTCCCCAGGGTCGCGGCCCACCAGTTCGTCGGCGGAAAACCCCAGGGCGCCTTTCGGGCTGACGAAGACGAAGCGGCCGTCGGCGCCGACTTCCCAGGCGAAGTCGGACGAGATGTCGACCAGATCCTTATAGCGCTGGCGCGATTCCACCAGGGCCGACCGCAAGTTGCGTTCCAAGGTGACGTCGCGGGCCAAAACCAGGAAATGACCGCCATCGGCGGGCAACGCCGCCAGTTCCAGCACCACGGTGTTGGCGCCCGAGCGCAGGCTGACGATGGTGGGGCGGGTGGCCCGGGTCAAGGCCGCAAGGTCGCCGAGCTGGCCGTTGCGCATGGCTTCCAGCAGCAATTCGGCGCGGTCGTTGGCATGGATGACGGCGCCGTCGCCGTTCAGCACCAGGGCGGCGCCGGGATAAGCCTCGAGCCCGTCACGGCTGAGACCAAGCACCACCTTGGATGCGGTTGGCTGCCGGTTCTGTTGATCAAGCGCAGAGGTCATTCCCACTCGGCCCATATCCCACTGTTGCCGGATTTAGCATAAAGACAGGGTTTTAACGACATGCAAAGCTGGAACGGTTGCGTTTTGTCGCGGCCCGGCGTAGCACAGGGGCCATGGAGAAAAACCGCGCTAGCGCCCGCCCGCACTTGGCCGAGTTGGAAACCTGGGTGTTCGACCTGGACAACACCCTGTATCCGGCCTCGTCCAGCCTGTTCCCCCAGATCGACGTGCGCATGCGCCAGTTCATCGCCGATCGCTTGAAGCTGAGCCTGGACGACGCCTTCGTCTTGCAAAAGCGTTACTACCGCGAATTCGGCACCACGCTGCGCGGCCTGATGACCGTGCACGGCATGGAGCCCAGCGACTTCCTGGCCTATGTGCACGACATCGACCACACCGTGCTGGACGTGGCGCCGCTGTTGGATCAGGCCCTGGCAGGGCTTCCCGGCCGCAAGCTGATCTTCACCAACGGTTCGCACAAACATGCGGAGAAGGTGCTGGCGCGTTTGGGTGTCGAGCGTCATTTCGACGGCATCTTCGACATCGTCGCCGCCGATTTCGTCCCCAAGCCTCAGCCCTATTGTTATGACCTGATGGTGCGCCGCTTCGGTTTCGACCCGCGTGGGGCGGCCATGGTGGAAGACATCCACCGCAACCTTGGCCCCGCTGCCGCCTTGGGCATGACCACGGTTTGGGTGCGTCAGGACAACCATCCCGACTTCAAGGTGGTGAGCCAGGATTCCGACGATCTGTCCCACGTGCACCATATCGTCGAGGACCTGCCCCACTGGCTCGGGCAGGTGGTTGCCACCCCCTCGGCGCGTTGACTTAAGCGCCTGACGCGCTATGTTTCCGCCAACCCTTTCTAAGCCGATATAAGGATGACGGCCATGAGCTTCGCCGACCTGCAAAAAGCCATCGAGGACGCCTGGGAAGTCCGCGACACCATCAACTCCAAGACCGATTCCAAGGTCCGCGACGCGGTCGAGATGGCTTTGGGCATGCTGGACACCGGTCATTTCCGCGTGGCCGAAAAGCTGGACGGCGAATGGGTGGTGAACCAGTGGCTGAAGAAGGCGGTGCTGCTGTCCTTCCGCCTGAACGATTCCAAGCCGGTCTCGGGTGCCCCCGGCGGCTCGCATTGGTACGACAAGGTGGCCACCAAGTTCGAAGGCTGGGACGAAGGCATGTTCCAGGCCCACGGCTTCCGTGCCGTCCCCGGCGCCGTGGTGCGCCGCCCCGCCTATATCGCCCCGGGCGTGGTGCTGATGCCCAGCTTCGTCAATGTCGGCGCCTACGTGGACAGCGGCACCATGATCGACACCTGGGCCACCGTCGGTTCCTGCGCCCAGATCGGCCGTAACGTGCACATCTCGGGCGGCGCCGGCATCGGCGGCGTGCTGGAACCCCTGCAGGCCGGCCCGGTGATCATCGAAGACAACGTCTTCGTCGGTGCCCGTGCCGAAGTGGCCGAAGGCGTCATCGTCGAGGAAGGCGCCGTGCTGTCCATGGGCGTCTATCTGGGCAAGTCCACCAAGATCGTCGACCGCGCCACCGGCGAAGTGTTCTATGGCCGCGTGCCGGCCTATTCGGTGGTGGTGTCGGGCACCATGCCGGGCAAGCCGCTGCCCAACGGCGAGCCGGGCCCCAACCTGTACTGCGCCGTCATCGTCAAGCGCGTCGACGAAAAGACCCGCTCCAAGGTCTCGATCAACGAGCTGCTGCGCGATTGACCGACCTGAAAGACCCCGTCGGCCTGACGGCCGAACTGATCAAATGCGCCAGCGTCACCCCGGACGACGCTGGTGCCCGCGACCTGTTGGCCGGTTGGCTGAAGGATTTGGGGTTTGACTGTCACCCGGTGGATTCGTCCACCGGCGGACCGTTGATCCGCAACCTGTATGCCCGCCATGGCCAGGACGGGATCAATTTCTGTTTCGCCGGCCATACCGACGTGGTTCCAGTCGGCTCCAGCGGTTGGAGCGTCGATCCCTTTGGCGGTGAAATCCTGAACGACCGGCTTTACGGTCGTGGCGCCACCGACATGAAGGGCGCCATCGCCTGTTTCGTCGCCGCCGTGGCCCGCTTTCTGGACAAGGGGCCGGCTGCCGGTTCCATCAGCCTGCTGATCACCGGCGACGAGGAAGGTCCGGCGGTGGACGGCACGGTCAAGGTGCTGGACTGGCTGGTGGCGCGGGGGGAAACCCTGGACGCCTGCATCGTCGGCGAACCGACCAATCCGAACCGCCTGGGCGAGATGATGAAGATCGGCCGCCGCGGCTCGCTGAACGGCAAGTTGACGGTGTTCGGCACCCAGGGACACGCCGCCTATCCGCATCTGGCCGACAATCCCATTCCGCGTCTGTTGAAGATGCTGAACGCCCTGACCGCCGAGCCGCTGGATCACGGCTCGCCGCATTTCCAGGCGTCCACCCTGACGCTGACCACGGTGGACGTGGGCAACGCCGCCACCAACGTCATCCCGGCCCAGGCCAAGGCGGGTTTCAACATCCGCTTCAACGACCTGCACAGTGGCGCGTCCCTGGAAAAGTGGATTCGCCACCAGTTGGACACGGTGGGCGGCGATTACGAGTTGCAGGTCGAGGTGTCGGGCGAAAGCTTCCTGACTCAGCCGGGTTTCCTGTCGCAAGCCGTTGCCGACTGCACCCACGCCGTCACCGGTCTGCGGCCCGAGGAATCCACCACCGGCGGCACTTCGGATGCCCGTTTCATCAAGAACCACTGCCCGGTGCTGGAATTCGGCCTGGTCAGCCAGACCATGCACAAGGTGGACGAAAACGTGCTGGTGGCCGACCTCGAGGCGCTGACCCAAATCTATCAAGGTGTCCTGGAACGTCTGGTGGGGCGGGCGTGATTTCCTGGGTGGAAATCCACGCCGGCGTCTTCGGCGCCTGGCGCATTGCCCGGCGCGATCCCGGCGGCATGGTGTGGATCAACGATTCCCCCCAAGGTTTCTGGCGTTCCTTCTGGGCGGCGGCCTTGGTGTTTCCCGGCGTCATGGCGCTGGAAATCCTCAGCGGCGGCTTCGGTGAAAACCCCGGCCCGCGCGCCGTGCTGGTCAAGCTGATCTCTTACGTCATCGACTGGACCGCCTATCCGCTGCTGATGGTGTTCGTGGCCGAATCGCTGGGGCGTTTTCATCGCTTCTGGCGCTATGGGGCGCTTTACAACTGGGCCTCGGTGGTTCAGGTCGGCCTGTTGTTGCCCTTGGTCTCCATGACCGTGCTGACCGCCTCGCCCATTCTGATGCTGGTGGTCCAGGCGTTGACCGTGCTGTTGCTGGTCTATCGCGCCTATATGGCCCATGTGGCGCTGGAAGTGGGCCTGGGCACCGCCATCGGCATCACCTTCATGGATGTTCTGCTGGCGTTGCTGCTGGAAAACATTTCCGATCGGGTGATGGTCGGCCTTTGGTAAGGACAAAGCCATGAGCAAGGATTTGTGGACCCGGGTCGACAGCTTCTTCGCCCAATCCCTGATGCCCGAGGACCCGGTGCTGCAGGCCGCGTTGCAGGCCAGCCAGGACGCCGGTCTGCCCGCCATCAACGTCGCCCCCAACCAGGGCAAGCTGCTGCACCTGATGGCGCGGATGGCCGGGGCGCGGCGTATCTTGGAAATCGGCACCCTGGCGGCTTATTCCACCATCTGGCTGGCCCGCGCCCTGCCGGCCGGTGGTTCGCTGGTGACCCTGGAAGCCGACGCCGCCCATGCGGCGGTGGCGCGTGCCAACATCGCCATGGCCGGTTTGCAGGACGTGGTGGACCTGCGCGAAGGCAAGGCGCTGGACACTTTGCCGACCCTTAGCGGCCCCTTCGACTTCGTCTTCATCGACGCCGACAAGACCAACAACCCGGCCTATCTGCAATGGGCGCTGACCCTGTCGCGCCCTGGCACCACCATCGTTTTCGACAACGTGGTTCGCAATGGCCAAGTCCTGGACCCCGATGCCGAGGAAAAGGTGGTGGCGGTGCGCCGCCTGACCGAAATCCTGGCCACCGAGCCCCGGGTTTCCGCCACCGCCGTGCAGACGGTGGGGGAAAAGGGCTGGGACGGATTCATCCTGGCGGTGGTCAATTAGAGTCTGTCCGAGTTAAGTGGAATCGCTTTTCTTCCTCGTCACCCTCGGGCTTGACCCGAGGGTCCATGGATGGCCGGGTCAAGCCCGGCCATGACGGAAAGATAAGATGCTTCTACCAAGGTCAGACAGATTCTAAGCCCCCGCATGGACCGCCTAGCTGCGCCCGCCGCCCAGAACCTTGTAAAGCGTCACCAGATTGGAAAGACGCGACACCCGTACGCTGACCAGATCCTGTTGTGCGGAATACAGCGAACGCTGGGAATCCAACACGTTCAGATAGGAATCGATGCCGCGGTCGTAACGAGCCTGGGACAGGCGCGTGCTGGTGGCGCTGGCGTTGACCAATGATTGCTGGGCGTTCATCTGGTCGGTCAGCGTGCCCTTGGCCGCCAGGGCGTCGGACACCTCGCGGAAGGCGGTCTGGATGGCCTTTTCGTATTGGGCGACGGCGATGTCGCGGCTGGCCTTGGCGCTGTCCAGGCCAGCCTGGTTGGCGCCCATGTCGAAGATGGGCATGGAAATGCTGGGGCCGAACGACCACGCCCCCGAGCCGGGGCCGAACAGGCTGGACAGGTTGGTGCTGGCGTAGCCCAACGACCCGGTCAGCGAGATGGACGGGAAGAACGCGGCCCGGGCGGCGCCGATATTGGCGTTGGCGGCGCGCAAGCTGTGTTCGGCGTTGGCGATGTCGGGGCGGCGCAACAGCACGTCCGACGGCATCCCCACCGGCAGGTCGGCCACCAGGACCATCTTGTCCAGGTCGCCGGCCAGCTGTTCTTCGGTCAAGGGCGCGCCCACCAGCAAGGTCAGGGCGTTCTTGTCCTGATCCACCTGACGCAGGTACTTGGCGCGGTTGACGCGGGCGGTTTCCACCGCCGACCGGGCTTGGGCCAAGTCCAGTTCCGACGAGATGCCGCGGTCGAAGCTGGCCTGGATCAGTTCCAGCGACTTGACGCGGGTGGCCAGGGTTTCCTCGGTCAGCGCCATCAGCTTGCGGTCGCCCAACAGCGTCAGATAGGCGTTGGCCACTTCGGCGATCAGCGCGATGCGGGTGGTGTCGCGGGCCTGTTCGGTGGCCAGGTACTTTTCCAGCGCCTGGGCTTCCAGGCTGCGCAGACGGCCGAACAGGTCGATTTCAAACGACGTGGACAGGTTGGCCGAGGTGGTGCGTGCCGTCGACGCCGCCTTCGGGGTCGAGGTGGACGCATTGCGCGAGGTGCGCTTGACCGTTTCCGCTGCGTTGGCGTCCAAGGTGGGGAACAGGTCGGCCTCGCTGATGCGATAGCTGGCCCGCGCCACCTCGATGTTGAGCGCCGCCACCCTAAGATCGCGGTTGTTGTCCAGCGCGGCCCCGATCATCGATTGCAGTGTCGTGTCGGGGAAGAACTGCTGCCATTGGGTGTCGCCCCACAGCACCTGTCCGTCCTTGGCCTCGGCCACCTTGCCGCTGGCCGCACCGGTGGCCCAGTCCTTGGTCACCGGCATGGCGGGCAGGTCCAGGTCGGGGATCAGGGTGCAGCCGGACAACAGGGCCGCCGCGCAGGTCATCAGGATGATCTTGTTCATAATCGGCGTTCCCTTAATGAGCCGGACGCGAGGATTCGTCGTGAAGCGACGGACGCTTGGGCGGGCGGCCGAAGCGGCGCATGACCACCACGTAGAAGACGGGCACGAAGAACACCGCCAGCACGGTGGCGCTGATCATGCCGCCCATGACGCCGATGCCGATGGCGTTCTGCGCCCCCGAACCGGCGCCCTTGGCCATGGCCAGCGGCAGCACGCCCAGCACGAAGGCCAGGGACGTCATCAGGATGGGCCGCAGGCGCTGATGCGCCGCCTCGATCACCGCCCCTGCGTAGGACCGGCCGCGTTCGTGCAGTTCCTTGGCGAATTCGACGATCAGGATGGCGTTCTTGGCGGCCAGACCGATGGTGGTCAGCAGGCCGACCTGGAAATAGACGTCGTTGGACAGGCCGCGCAGGTAGACGGCGGCCACCGCGCCCAAGACGCCCAAGGGCACCACCAGCATCACCGAGAACGGGATGGACCAGCTTTCGTAAAGGGCAGCCAGACACAGGAACACCACCAGCACCGACAGGGCGTAAAGGGCGGGGGCCTGGGACCCTGCGGCCCGTTCCTCGTAAGACAGTCCCGACCAGGTATAGCCGATGCCGGTGGGCAGCTGGCTGGCCAGGCCTTCCATGATCTTCATGGCCTCGCCCGAGGAATGCCCCGGTGCCGGGGCGCCCAGGATCTGGCGCGACGACAGGCCGTTATAGCGTTCAAGCTGGGGCGAGGAATAACCCCATTTGGTGGAAATGAAGGTGGAGAACGGCACCATTTCGCCGCTTTTGTTGCGTATTTCCCAACGGTACAGGTCTTCAGGCTGCATGCGATAGGGGGCGTCGGCCTGCAGATAGACCTTCTTCACCCGGCCGCCATCCATGAAGTCGTTCACATAGGACGAGCCCCAGGCGGCGGACAGCGTGGTGTTGATGTCCGCCAGCGACAGCCCCAGGGCGGTGGCCTTCTCGCGGTCGATGTTGATGCGGAAATCCGGGGTGTCTTCCAGGCCGTTGGGACGGACCGCCATCAGGGACGGGTTCTTGGCGGCCATGCCCAGCAACTGGTTGCGGGCCGCCATCAGCTTTTCGTGGCCCAGGCCGGCCCGGTCCTGCAGCTGCAGGTCGAAGCCGGTGGCGTTGCCCAGTTCCAGCACCGCAGGGGGGGTGAAGGCGAAGACCATGGCGTCCTTGACCTTGGACAGCGCCCCCATGGCGCGTCGTGCCACCATGGACACCTTTTGCTCGGGCTTGGTGCGTTCGCTCCAATCCTTCATGCGGACAAAGGCCATGCCGGAATTCTGCCCGCGACCCGAAAAGTTGAAGCCGGCGACGGTGAAGATGGACGACACGTTGTCCTTTTCGGCATTCAGGAAATAGTCCTCGGCCTTCTTCAGCGCCTCGATGGTGCGTTCCTGGGTGGCGCCGGCCGGCGTCGCCACCTGGACGAACATGATGCCCTGGTCTTCGTCGGGCAGGAACGACGTGGGCAGGCGGGTGAACAGGAAGGCCAAGGCCCCCAGGAACAGCGCATAGACCACCAGCATGCGGCCCCAACGGTTCAGCACGCCGCGCAGCGACCAGCGGTAAAGCCGGCGGCTTTTGTCGAAGCTGCGGTTGAACCAGCCGAAGAAGCCCTTGGTTTCCCAGGCATGGCCGCGTTCCACCGGCTTTAAGATGGTGGCGCACAAAGCCGGCGTCAGCACCAGGGCGACCACCACCGACAGCACCATGGCGGAAACCAGGGTCAGCGAGAACTGGCGATAGATGGCCCCGGTCGAGCCCTGGAAGAACGCCATGGGCACGAACACCGCCGACAGCACCAGGGCGATGCCGATCAGCGCGCCGGTGATCTGGCCCATGGATTTGCGGGTGGCTTCCCTTGGCGGCAGTCCTTCGTCGCTCATGACGCGTTCGACGTTTTCCACCACCACGATGGCGTCGTCCACCAACAGGCCGATGGCCAGCACCATGGCGAACATGGTCAGCGTGTTGATGGTGAAGCCGAACGCCGCCAGCACCCCGAAAGTGCCCAGCAACACCACGGGGACGGCGATGGTGGGGATCAAGGTGGCGCGGAAGTTCTGCAAGAACAGGTACATGACCAGGAAGACCAGGACGATGGCTTCCACCAGGGTCTTGACCACTTCCTCGATGGACAGGCGCACGAAGGGGGTGGTGTCATAGGGGAACACCGCTTCGACGCCCTGGGGGAAGAACTTGCTCAATTCGGCGAAACGGGCACGCACCCGGTCGGCGGTTTCCAGGGCGTTGGCGCCGGTGGCCAGCTTGATGGCCAGGGCGGCGGCGGGCTTGCCGTTGTATCGCGCCAGGGTCTGGTAGTTTTCGGAACCGATCTCGATGCGGGCCACGTCGCGCAGGCGCACCTGGCTGCCGTCGGCGTTGACGCGCAGCAGGATGGCGCCGAACTGCTCGGGGGTCTGCAGACGGCTTTGGGCGGTGATGGTGGCTTGCAACTGCTGGCCCGGCACCGCAGGCGCCCCGCCGATCTGGCCGGCCGAGACCTCGGCGTTCTGGGCCTTGATGGCCGCCGTGATGTCGGTGACCGCCAGCTTGTAGCTGACCAGCTTGTCCGGGTTCAGCCAGATGCGCATGGCGTTCTGGGCGCCGAACACGGTGACTTCGCCGACGCCGTTCAGGCGCGACACGTCGTCTTGGACATTGGAGATCAGGTAGTCGGCCATGGCCGGGCCGCTGTACTTGCCGTCGGTGGAGACCAGACCCACCACCATCAGGAAATTCTTGGTCGCCTTGGCCACCTTGACGCCCTGTTGCTGCACTTCCTGGGGCAACAGGGGAAGCGCCAGCTGCAGCTTGTTTTGCACCTGCACCTGGGCGATGTCGGGATTGGCCTTGGATTCGAAAGTCAGCGTGATGGTGACGTTGCCGGCGGAATCCGAGGTCGAGGTCATGTAGCGCAGATAGTCGATGCCGTTCATCTTCTGCTCGATGACCTGGGTGACGGCATTTTCCAGGGTCTGCGCCGAAGCGCCGGGATAGGTGGTGGAAATGGCCACCGACGGCGGCGCGATGCGCGGATACTGCTCGATGGGCAGACCCAGGATGGACAGGCCGCCCGCCAGCATGATGACGATGGCGATGACCCAGGCGAAGACCGGGCGATCAATGAAGAAACGCGACATGGATGTCTGCTCCGATCAGGGCTTGGGGGCTGCGGCCGGAGCGGCGGCGGCGGGCGCCGCGCCCGCTTCGACGGGTCGCACTTCGGCGCCGGGGCGGATCTTCTGCAGGCCTTCGACGACGATGCGCTCGCCGCCGGACACGCCCTGGTCGATCAGCCAGGAATCGCCCACCACCTGCTTGGTGACGACCGGGCGCGGCGTCACCTTGTTGTCGTCGCCCACCACCCAGACCGAGGCCGAGCCGTCGGCATTGCGCACCAGGGCGCGCTGCGGCACCAGGACGGCGCCGTCCCGCGCCCCTTGTTCGACGCGGGCGCGCACGAACAGGCCGGGATACAGCAGCTTGTCCGGGTTGGGGAACACGGCGCGGACCTGCACCGCGCCGGTGCTGGGGTCGACGGTGACGTCCGAGAATTTCAGCTGTCCGGCATGGGGATAGGCCTGGGTTGAACCGTCCAGGGTCAGGGTCACCGGCGCCTGGTCGGCCGAACCCTTCTGCACCTGTCCGGCGGCCATGGCCTGACGCAGGCGCATCAGGTCGGAACTGGACTGGCTGACATCCACATAGATGGGATCAAGCTGGGTGATGGTGGCAAGCTGGGTGGTCTGGTTGGCGGTCACCAGCGCGCCCTCGGTTACCGAAGACTTGCCGATGATGCCGTCGATGGGGGCGTAGACCTTGGTGTAGCCCACATTGATGCGCGCCGTGTCCACCTGGGCCTGGGCCACCAGGATGGCGGCCTTGGCCTGATCCAGGCTGGCGACGATGTCGTCGTATTCCTGTTTCGACACGGCGTTGATCTTGACCAGGTCGGCATAGCGTTCGGCCTTGGCTTCCACCGACTTCAGGCTGGCGCGGGCCTTGACCAGATCGGCCTGGGCGCTTTGCAGCGCCGCCTGATAGGTGGCGGGCTCGATCTGGTACAGCTGCTGTCCGGCCTTGACCTGGCTGCCTTCCTCGAACAGGCGCTTTTGCACGATGCCGCTGACCTGGGGGCGGACCTCGGCCACGCGATAAGCCGAAGTGCGGCCTGGCAGTTCGGTGGAGAGCGGCACCGTCTTGGGCACCAGGGTCAGCACGTTCACCTCGACCGGTGGCGGGCCGGCGGGAGCCTGGGCCTGCTTGTTGTCGTCGCAAGCGGAAACCATCCCGGCGGTGGCCAGGACAAAAAGCAACGAGGCGGCGCGGGTGATCGGGCGCATGGAATTTTCCTGTACGAATGCCCGAAGCGATGGCTTGGGCCGGATGGTGTCAACGTTCTGTACTGTACGGTACAGTTCAGTTATCATCACGGCAAGCTGATTTTGGTAACACCAAGTGACAATGCGAAAGGTAGGTACGGGTGAACGACCCCATGCCCCATGGCTGCCGGGCTGAAAAACGCCGTCAGTCGCTGTTGGAAGCGGCCACCACCTTGTTCCTGGACAAGGGGTTCGAGCGCACGTCGGTGGCGGACATCGTCGGCTTGGCCGGGGGCTCGCGCTCGACCCTTTACGAATTGTTCGGCAACAAGGAAGGTCTGCTGCGGGCCATGGTGGAAGAAGAAACCCTGGCCATCCGCGCCACCATCGGTCCGGCCGAGCTGGCGCTGGAATTCAGCGAGGACGGCCTGGTGGAACTGGCCGGGCGCTTCGTCCGCGCCATCCTGGCGCCGCGGGCGGTGGCGGTGTTCCGCATCCTGGCCACCGAAGGCGAGCGTCTGCCCGACATCGCCGCCGCCTTCTTCGAAAGCGGGCCGCGCGCCATCGAACGGCAACTGGCCGAACGTTTCCGCCGCGCCCTGCCCCAGCTGCGGGTCGATGCCGGGGCTGAACAACTGGTCCAAGTGTTCCTGGGGGCGATGATCGGCTCGTTCCATCCGCGTCACCTTCTGGGGCTGCGCCAAGCGCCGCTGGTCTGCGGCATTGACGACCATGTCCGGCTGGCGGTGCGGATTTTCCTTTATGGAATTCTGCCGCCGCAAAGTTCGGTGGACACCGCCATCTCGCGATAGTCGGCCAAGGCGGCGTTGTGGCGGCGCAGCCAGCTGTCGGACTTTGCCTGGGTGGCCAGGAGCTGACGCCGCCGTTTGGCCCCCTGTTCCCGCGATTGGGCGGCCAGCCGCTGGATCAGGCCAGAGGCGCCAAAGGGCGGCGGCGCATGGGGCGGCACCGGGCCGTCATAGCGGCGTTCCAAGGCGCCGGGCAGAGGGGTGGACAGGGCGAGGCTCATGCCCAACTAGAACATAAATGGAACAAAAAGGCAAGACGCTATTGGCTGGCCCACAGGATGCGGGCGATCCACGCCACCTCTTCGGTGGTGAAGGAACGACCGGGATGGTCGGGGTTCAGCGACGCCAGATCGATGCGTTTGGCGGTTTGCCGCAGCAATTGCTTGACCATCACCTCGCCCTCGACGGTCTTGACCACCACCCGGTCGCCGCGTCGCACCGACGCCGCCGGCGAGACGATGACCGTGTCGCCGTCGCGGTACAAAGGCTCCATGCTGTCGCCCGACACCTCCAGGGCATAGGCATGGGGGTCGCCGGTGCCGGGAAACGGGATTTCGTCCCACGACCCGCCGCACGGATAGCCGGCATCGTCGAAATAGCCGCTGTCGCCGGCCTGGGCCGAACCGATCAGCGGAATGGTGGTGGCGCCGGTCTTGACGGTGGCCACCGGCCGCAGCGCCGGTTCGATATGGCCCAGCAACTGGGCCAGGCTGGCCCCGGTGGCTTCCAGAACCTTGGCGACGCTTTCGGTGGACGGCCAGCGCAGCTTGCCTTCGCGGGTGACGCGCTTGCTTTTGTTGAAGGTGGTGGGGTCCAGCCCGGCGCGGCGGGCAAGGGCCGACGCCGTCATCCCGTTTTCACGGGCGAGCGCGTCGATGGCGGCCCAGATTTCACCATGCGTCAGCATGGGAAGATGATCCCGCAATCGGCGGCCAAACACACCAGGAATAATTACCTACAGCTTCTTGACTTCGGGGTGCAACTCCTGCATTCATGTGTTCCTGTAATGTTCACTACAGGGAGAACACCATGGGCCGTCCACCCTTCCAGCCCCGCCCCCTGCAAAGTCTGGAAACCGAACCCTTCGCCGACGCCGAAGAGGCGTGGATGTGGTACAGCTATTGCCAACTGGCGCGTCTGGCCGGGTGTCGGCCGCGGGCCGACATGGGGGCGGTGGCCCGCCCCTGCGATCCCGACGACATCCATCGCATCACCATGACTTTGGCGCGGCGGCAAATCCTGTTGCCGCCCCATGTGCGGGCGCTGGCCGAAATCGGCGCCCTGCTGGCCGGATCGGCGTCCAGCGTGTCGCTGTCCTATGTGCAAAACCAAGTGTGGACCGAGGCTTTGCAACGACTCGAGCCGGCTTTGCGGGCCAAGGGGATCGTGGCGTGAGCATGCCGCAGCCCAAGGCCCTGGTGTGCTTTTCCGGTGCCGCTTCGTTGTGGTGGCTGCGCCTGTTGCGCCCCGGTTTCCGCCATTGCTTCGTCGCTGTCCGCCAGGGGCCGTTCTGGGTGGTCACCGATCCGCTGTCGCACCGTACGGCGGTATGGATTGAAGCCGCCGACGACTTGGCCGGCTTTTACCGGCGACACCAGCTGCTGGTGGTCGCCACGCGCCTGAACGATCCGCCGAGGCGCCCGGTGCCGTGGCGGCCCTACACCTGTGTCGAGGCGGTGAAGCGCATCCTGGGGGTGCGGGCGCCATGGGTATTAACTCCGTGGCAGCTGTATTGCCACCTGCAGTCAAAGGAAAATATACCTTGACAGGGCGCCTACTTTTAGTTAGTCCTTTTCAGGCGTGTGATCACCCATAAGGCGCCGCTTCCCGCTGGCGCAAATTTTTACCCCGTAAAAAGAACATATCAAGAACGGAGACCTGTCATGGGCGGATTTTTCAGTACTCCCTCGGCCCCGGAACCGGCGCCCGTCGCCATCGTCAGCACTGACCCCGAAGACGAAGCGCGCAAGCAGCGCCTGGAAACCATGGCGCGCAACCGGCGCGGCCGGCTGGGCATGGTGGCCACCGGCGAACGCGGCGTGCTGTCCCCGGTGGGCGGCGGCAGCAAGAACCTGTTGGGAGAATGAGATGAGCGCCGCAACCCAACCGCTGGGGCCGGACAACAGCCCCGAACATCTGCTGAAGCGGTTCCGCAAGGCCAAGGAACGGCGTTCCACCTGGGAAGCCCATTGGCAGGAATGCTATGACTATGCCCTGCCGTTGCGCGACGCGGTGCTGCACCGCCCCAATCCCGGCGAAAAAAAGGGCGACCGCCTGTTCGACGGCACCGCCGCCGACGCGGTGGACCAACTGGCCGCCAGCCTGCTGTCGGAACTGACGCCGCCTTGGGCGCAATGGTTCGGCCTGACCGCCGGTTCCGACCTGGACGAAGACGAACGCCATCAGGCGGCGCCGCTTTTGGACAAGATCGGCACCGTGTTGCAGGGCCATTTCGACCGCTCGAACTTCGCCGTCGAGATGCATCAATGCTATCTGGACCTGATCACCGGCGGCACCGCCTGTCTGTTGTTCGAGGAAGCCCAGCCGGGCGAGCCCTCGGCCTTCCGCTTTTCCGCCGTGCCTTTGGCCCAGGCGGTGCTGGAAGAAGGTCCCGACGGTCGTCTGGACACCACCTTCCGCCATTCCGAACTGACCCTGGCGGCGCTGCGCCTGCGCTATCCGGGAGCGCCGCTGTCTGACACCCTGGTCAAGCAGGGCGAGGACGACCCCCAGGCCCGCTTCGGCGTGATCGAGGCGGTCATCCCCAATGATCGCGGCCATTACGATTACGCCGCCGTGCTGGAAGACGAAGCCGACGACGAGGCTTTGCTGGCCCGGGGGCGTTTCGAGACCTCGCCCTTCATCAATTTCCGCTGGTTGAAAGCGCCCGGGGAAACCTATGGCCGGTCGCCGGTGATGAAGGCGCTTCCCGACATCAAGACCGCCAACAAGGTGGTGGAACTGGTGCTGAAGAACGCCACCATCGCGGTGACCGGCATCTGGCAGGCCGACGACGACGGTGTGCTGAACCCGGCCAACATCAAGCTGGTGCCCGGCACCATCATCCCCAAGGCGGTGGGCTCGGCTGGCCTGCAGCCGTTGGAAAGCCCCGGCCGCTTCGACATCTCGCAACTGGTGTTGGACGACCTGCGCGGCCGTATCCGTCACGCTTTGCTGGCCGACAAACTGGGCCAGCCCGACAATCCGCAGATGACCGCCACCGAGGTGCTGGAACGGGCCGCCGACATGGCCCGTCTGCTGGGGGCAACCTTCGGCCGTCTGCAATCGGAACTGCTGACGCCGTTGATTCTGCGGGCGGTATCGGTGTTGCGCCGTCGTGGCGAAATTCCGCCGCTGCTGGTGGACGGTCACATCGTCGACCTGCAGTACCGCTCGCCCTTGGCCCAGACCCAGGCCCAGCGCGACGCCAAGAACGTGCTGACCTGGCTGGGCTCGCTGGCGCAGTTGGGGCCGGACGGCATGGCGGTGGTGGACGCCGCCGGCGCCGCCCAATGGCTGGGCCGCGCCTTCAACATTCCGGCCGAGCTGATGGTGGCCCGGCCGGCCCAACCCGCAACGGAGATCAATCCCAATGTCCAAGTCTGACCCCGGCTGGGGCTGGTTCGACCCCGCCCCGCCGCCCGACAACAGCCAGCGCCTGGTGCTGGCCCGCGCCTTCGCCCGGGCGTTTTCCGGCGCCGATGGCGAGCTGGCGCTGTCGCATCTCAGGGCCCTGACCCTTGACCGCTGTCTGGGACCCGACGCCACCGACCAGGCGCTGCGCTGCCTGGAAGGCCAGCGCCTGCTGGCCGCCCACATCCTGTCGTTGGTCGAGCAAGGCCGCGATCCCACCTTGCATATGTAAAGGAGCATCCCTGATGTTTTACGAAGATTCCCAAGACGAAGCGGCCCCCCAGGCGGCCATCCCGGAAAAGTTCCGCGACCCGGCCAGCGGAAGCCTGCGCGGTGACGCCTTGCTGCGCGCCTATCTGGACTTGGAAAAGCGCATGCACCGCATGGTCGAGATTCCCGACGACGATTGCAGTGACGAACAGCGCTGCGCCTTTCATCGGGCGCTGGGGGTTCCCGAAACCCCCGACCAATACGCCATCGAACAGCGTCACCCCATGCTGTCGTCCGATCCCCAGGTCAACGCCCTGTTGCACCAAGCCGGCTTCACCCCCAAACAGGCCCAGCTGGTTTATGATTTGGCTCATAGCCGGGTCATCCCCACCATCGAGGCGATGAAGGGCGAATACGAAAGCCAGCGTGGCCTGGACCGCCTGCGCGACCATTTCGGCGGTGACGCCAAATGGTCGGAAACCGCCCGTCAGGTTTCGGCCTGGGGCCAGGCCAATCTGTCGCCCGACGTCTATCAGGCACTGGCCGCCAGCCCCGACGGCATCATCGCCATGCGCGCCATGATGGCCGGCAGCGAACCCAACATGGGCCGCATGCCGGGCGCCCGCACCGACGAAGCCAGCGAAGACGACCTGAAGAAGATGTTGCAGGACCCGCGGTACTGGAAGCAGCGCGACCCTGCCTTCATCGACAAGGTTTCGGCCGGCTTCCGCCGCATCTACGGGGAATGAGGTTCTGAAATCCGTCATTCTCGCGAAAGCGGGAATCCAGGGGGGGACTTCGCTGTTTTGCCGCGACTCCTGGATGCCCGCCTGCGCGGGCATGACGGCAGTGACCCTGAACAAGGTCGGGGCGCGATCTTCACGTTTCGCGCCCCAGTGCTTGTGTTACGCTGTTGGCAACACGCAAGAAAAGGGGGGCGCGATGCTTTCGGTTCTGGTTGGCAACATCAAGGGCGGTTGCGGCAAGACCACCATCGCCACCCATCTGGCCTCGTCCTTCGCCGCCATGGGGCTGAAGACCGCCATCGCCGATTGCGACCGTCAGCGTTCGTCGCTGAACTGGCTGAAGCGCCGGGCCGACAGCGCCCCCGCCATTTCCGGGCTGGATTGGTCCAAGGATCTGGGCGATGCGCCGAAAGGTTTGGACCGGCTGATCATCGACGCTCCGGCGGCCATGCACCACAAGGACGTGGAAGATTTGATCAATATCGCCGACGCGGTGGTGGTCCCGGTGCTGCCCGGCGCTTTCGACCAGGATGCCACCGCCCATTTCCTGAAAAAACTTTCCGGGGTCAAGGCGGTGCGCAAGAACAAGCGCAGCGTCGCCATCATCGGCAACCGTCTGCGTCTGGGCGCCAAGGCCACCGACCAGTTGGACGTGTTCTTTTCGTCCCTGGGCTTTCCGGTGGTCGCCCGGCTGCGCGACAGCCAGATCTATCCCGCCGTCGCCGCCTTGGGTTCGTCGGTGCTGGAAGCCAAGGATCGGCGGGCGCGGGATTACGCCGCCGAATGGGCGCCGCTGTTGGAACTGCTGGCCCGGTTGGATTAATCACAAACGGCCTTGTCGCCCTGCTGCTGGCAATTGCGCCGCGTCCGCATGACCATCAACGCGCCGCCTTCGTAGCTGCACACCACCCGGGTCAGCTTGCCGGCCGGGGCCACCGACAGGTTCAGCAATTTCAGCGCCTTGGTTTCCTGGGGGGCGCGGCTGCACTGCAGATAGCCCTGGAAGTCGCCGGCTTCCCAAAGTGCGTGGTTCTTCAGCTTCTTGAACTCGTCCAGGCTGGTGCAGGACGTGTCGCTGCCCTTGTCGTTCATGCGGGCGTCGTCGCTGCAATATCCGGCATAGGAATATTTCAACTGGGCTTCAGACGGACAGTCGCCCACCTGGACGGCTTGCGACAGGTCGGGGCAGCCGACTTCCTCGGCCAGGGCCGGGGTTGCGGCAAGCAGCAGGGCAAGGACAAGGCGCTTCATGGATTTCCCCCCACAATGGACGCCGCCAACCTAGGCGTTTGGGCGGCCATCCTCCCTGACAATGGTCAAGTCCCCCTTTTAAATCGCGGCCGGTCTCCCCACACTGTGGGCAGAACCGTGGGAGGAGAGATGTCCATGACCGAGGATGCGAAAAGCCTGAACCCCGATTTCAGCCGCCGTGGCTTCATGGGCACCGCCCTGGCTGCCACCGGCTTCGCCCTGGCCGCCGAGCCTGTCGCCGCCCAGGTGATCACCACCGACGAGGTGGGGCTGAACGCCGGGCCGCTGAAGATCGGCGATCTGCCGGTCTACGTCGCCCGCCCGGCCATGGGCGGCAATCTGCCCACCGTTCTGGTGGTCCAGGAAATCTTCGGCGTCCACGAACATATCCGTGACATCTGCCGCCGTTTGGCCAAGCTGGGTTATCTGGCCATCGCCCCGGAACTGTATTTCCGCCAGGGCGACCCCACCGCCTATAAAGACGTGCAGGCGTTGCTCAAAGACCTGGTGTCCAAGGTTCCCGATGCCCAGGTTCTGGCCGACTTGGACGCCTGCGCCGCCTGGGCGACGGCCAATGGCGGCGACGCCAACAAGCTGGCGATCACCGGTTTTTGCTGGGGCGGGCGCATCACCTGGCTTTATGCCGCCCACAATCCCAAGCTGAAGGCCGGCATCGCCTGGTACGGCCGTCTGGTGGGCGAGGCCTCGGCCAACAATCCCAAGCATCCGGTGGACGTGGCCGCCCAATTGAAGGCCCCGGTGCTGGGCCTTTACGGCGGCGCCGACCAGGGTATCCCCCAAGATACGATCGAACGCATGCGAGGCGCCTTGAAGGCGGCCAAGGTGAAGTCCGAAATCGTCGTCTACACCGACGCGCCCCACGCCTTCAACGCCGATTACCGGGCCAGCTATCGCGCCATGCCGGCCCAGGCGGGATGGGTCCGCATGGTCGACTGGCTGAAAGCTAATTTGGGCTGATGACCAAGCCGAGGCGGCGGCGCAGGCTCCAGCGGGTGACCACCAGCGCCGCCACCACCGCCAGGCCCAAGGCCAGCCCGACCCAGATTCCCACCCCCGCCATGGGGGTGCGGAAGGCCAAAAGCGCGCCCACCGGAATGCCCAGTCCCCAATAGCCCAGGCCAGCGAACAGCATGGGCACCCGCGTGTCCTTCAGGCCGCGCAGCGCGCCGGCCCCCACCACCTGGGCGCCGTCCACCACCTGGAACAGGGCGGCGACCACCAGGAAAGCGGCGCCATGGGCCAGCACGGCGGCGCTGTCGGGGTGCGACAAGTCCAGGAACAGCCCGACGAAAGCGTGCGGCCAGCTCCACAAGATCACCGCCATCATCGCCATGAAGCCGGTTCCCAGGATCAAGGCTGTCCAGCCGGCCTTGCGCACGCCGTCGCCGTCACCGGCCCCCGCCGCCAGTCCCACCCGCACGGTGGCGGCCTGGGCGATGCCCATGGGCACCATGAAGGTCACCGACGCGATCTGCAAAGCGATGGCGTAAGCGGCCAGGGACGCGGAATCGATCAGCCCCATCAAGAAGGCGGCGGCGTTGAAGCCCGAGACCTCGAAGCCCATGGCCAGCCCCATGGGCAGGCCGATGCGCAGCAATTCCTTGAGTTTCGGCCAGTCGGGACGCCAGAAATGACCCAGGATGTGAAAGCGGCGGAAGCGCCGGTCCCGCAGGATGAAGCCCAGCAGCGTCGTGAACATGAACAGGTTGGAGGCGGTCGAGGCCCAGCCGGCACCCGCAACGCCCATGGCCGGAAAGCCCCAATGGCCGAAAATCAGCAGCCAATTGGCGAAAGCGTTCAGCCCTACCGCCAGGACCGTCACCACCATGGCGGCGCGGGGCCGTTCCTGGGCGGCGATGAACGACCGCAAGGCCACCACGCCCAGGGCCGGCAAGATGCCCCAGCACACCGAACGGGCATAGCCGACAGCGGTTTCGATCAGGTCGGGTTCCTGGCCCAGCAGGCGCAGCACGGTGTCGGCGTTCCATAACACCAACCAGACCGGCAGGCTGTAAAAAGCGGCCAGCCACAAGCCCTGGCGGACGATGCGGCGGCATTCGCGGACGGCATGACGCTGCCGGCCCAAGGTTTGCGCCAGCATGGGCGAGGTGGCCATCACCAGGCCGATGCCGGCGACGAAGAAGCAGAAATAAAGGTTGGTCCCCAAGGTGCCGGCGGCCAGATCGGTGGCGCCCAGCCAGCCCATCATCAGGGTGTCGGTGGCACCGATGGCGATCTGGGCCAGGTTGGTCATGACGATGGGCCAGCCCAAGGCCAGCATGGCCCCGATCTCGGTCTTCCAGGTGTGCGTCTGTTCATGCATGGTCGGGCGCTTATAGCACTGCCCAGGGCGCACGCGATATTTGTTCCCGGACAAAACCTATATTAGAGTATGGGAAAACATAATTCAGGGAGGTTGACCATGTTTTGCACCCGCGTGGGCGCCGCCCTGTTGGGCGTTTTTCTGTTGAGCAGCCCGGCCCTGGCGGCCGAGACCAAGGAGCAGCCGCAAGCGACCCGTCATGGCTTCGAAGAAGTCCAGGCCATGGTGGACGATGCCGTGGCCTTCATGAAGAAGGTGGGGCCGGAAAAGGCCTTTGCCGCCTTCAACGATCCCAAGGGCAAGTGGATCAAGGGTGACCTTTACATTTTCGCCTTCGACGCCAAGGGCGTCTACATGGCCACCGGCTACCGTCCGGAACGTACCGGCAGCGATTCGTGGGAAATGACCGACGCCGCCGGCCTGAAGGTCGTCCAGGAAATCATCAAGAAGGCCAAGCGCAACGGCTCGGGCCTGGTGGACTATCTGTGGAAAAATCCGGCCACCGGCAAGCTGGAAAACAAGACGTCCTATGTGGTCCAGGTCGGCGACTACGTCATCGGCGCCGGTTTCTACCACCGCTAAGGCATGGCGGGGCGGGGGCGAAAGCCCCCGGCTCCCATTTGATCTGCGGAAAATTGGCTGGGACGTCCACCGTTCCGGACCCAGGCCTGTCGGTCACCGCCTCATCACGGCGGTGGATCGTCGCCTGTTTGCGAATCCGGTTTACCGGGGTGGTCGGTTTCCCGGCGTCGGGTGCGGAACCGGCCCAGGGTCAGCCGGCTGCGCAACCGGATATCGTCAACCAGGGGAACGCTCGCCAACAAGACCAGAAACAGGGCCAATGGGAGGGTGGAGGCATAGCCGATGTGCTTAAAGCCCAGGGCTCCAAGCAGACCGCCAACGGTGAACGAGGCCAACAGCGAGCCCATGAGCCGGATTTTCCGCCAATTAGCGCGGACCGGCTTGTAGCGTTCGGTTTCGGTCGATGAGTTGATGTAAACGATCTTGCCGATCTCGATGCCGATGTCGGTAATGATGCCCGTCATGTGGGTGGTCCTGATTTCCGCGTGGGAAATCTTGGTGATGATTGCGTTCTGCAGCCCCATTATGAAGCAGAGAAGCATCACCGTAATCGGCACGCCCAATCCCGTCTGACGTCCATCCAGGTAGCCGCCCATCAACCCGAAGCACAGCAAGAGCAGAGCTTCCCATAACAGCGGATAGGCGAACTCGCTCTGGGTGCGATGATGCCGCCCCCAGTTAATCAGAATCGCCGAGTATGCCGAACCGGCGACAAAGGATACCAGGGCGGCCCCCCCAATCATCGCCAAGCCGAGGTTGTTGATGGCTAAATTGTCGGCCATTCCCGATAAAATGCCGGTCATATGAGAGGTGTATTGATGGACCGCCAAAAATCCACCCGCGTTGGTGGCTCCGGCAACGAAGGCGAGAACCCTGCCAAGGTGCCGGTTGGCTTGGGCTGACCGATGCTTGCCGGTCAGGCGACGTAAATAGAAAATAGGCATTGTCGGTCCGCACCCGGATTCGGCTATTCAATAGCCCGCGCCATTCAGGCTAATCGACAGCCGGAACTCTGTCCCAATATTTTTTGCTATGCAGCAATTCGTGTGCTGGGCAACAGACATCGGCGTTTCCGTGTTGCTACACGGGACTGCTCCACACGCCCGATTCGGGACGGTGAAAGCCGCGGATTTCCTGGGATGGGAAAGGTGGCTGGGGCGCCAGGATTCGAACCTGGGAATGCCGGTACCAAAAACCGGTGCCTTACCGCTTGGCGACGCCCCAACTGGGAGGCGCACCATAATCGGAACCGCAGCCGGTTTCAAGGGGTGGAAAGCATCGGTGCCGCATGGCACCACCAACCGGGGCGGTGGGACAGGATTTGGCTGGCTGCGGCTTGGGCCGAAGCGGGGTCGGCATAAAGGCCGAAGCAGGTGGCGCCGCTGCCCGACATGCGGGCCAACAGGCAATTCGGGGTGTTGTTCAGCAAATCCAGCGCCTGGGTGATTTCCGGGACCAGGGATTGGGCGGCAGCGGCCAAATCGTTGGCGCGGTAACGCAATTGGACGGCCAGATCCGCGGCATCGCGGGGGGCGTTGGTCAACGGCAGGGCGTCGCGGAAACATCCCTGGCGGGCCTTGAACACCGCCGGGGTGGAAAGGCCGATACGGGGATTGACCAGCACCAGCCAAGCAGGTGGCAGAGTGGGGGCCGCTTCCAGTTTCTCGCCGATACCGAACATGCGGGTGGGGGTGCCGCGCAGGCAGACCGGCACGTCGGCACCCAATGACAGGGCCAGGTCGTGTAGTCGCGTGGTGTTGGGGCTGACCTGCCACAAAGTCATCAGCGCCCGCAGGGCGGCGGCGGCGTCGGCCGACCCGCCGCCGATACCGGCGGCCACCGGCAGGCGTTTGGTCAGGGTGATGTGGGCATTGGCCTGGACGCCACACAGGGTGGCCAACTTGCGCGCCGCGGTCAGCACGATGTTGTCGCCGTCCAGATCGTCCAGCAACGGCGCGGTGGGGCCGGTTACCGTCAGGCCCAGGGATTCGGCGGGGGCCACCGCGACGGTGTCGCCGATACCGGCGAACACCACCAGGGAATCCAACAGGTGATAGCCGTCGTCGCGTTTGCCGGTGACGTGCAGGAACAGGTTGACCTTGGCCCAGGCGTCAACACTGACGGGCGGCATCACTTGGCCAGCGGCAGTGCGGGAGGCTGACCGCTGCGGATTTTTTCCTTCAGCGGTTCGATCTGTTCCGGTTCGGGGTCCAGTCCCATGGCGCGCTTCCATTGGAACATGGCTTCGGTCACACGGCCCACCTGCCAATAAGCGTCGCCCAGATGGTCGTTGATGGTGGGGTCCTCGGCCTTCAGCTCGACGGCGCGTTCCAACACCTTGACGGCGTCCTGGTATTCACCCAGGCGATACAGCGCCCAGCCCAGGGAATCGATGATGGCGCCGTCGCGCGGCCGCAGCGACGCGGCTTTCTCCAACATGGCGCGGCCTTCTTGCAGGTTGGTGCCGGCGTCCACCCAGGTGTAGCCCAGGTAATTCAGCACGTCGGGCTGGTCGGGCTTCAGCTCCAGCGCCTTCTTGAAGGCGGCTTCGGCCTTGGCCCACTGCTTGGTGCGTTCCAGGCAGATGCCCTGGCTGTAAAGCAGCGGCCAATGCTGGGTCGACAGATCCTTGCCGGCCCGGGCCACCGCCTCGCCATAAGCCTGGGCGGCTTCCGAGAAACGCTTCTTGCGGCGCAGGATGTCACCCTTGGTGACCAGCGGGTCCAGGCTTTCCGGCTTGTCGGCGGCCAGCTTATTCAAGCGGGACAGGGCCTGCTCGGTCAGGTTCATCTCTTCCTCGTTCATGGCCAGCCGCATCTGGGCATAGGCATGGGCCGGGGACGAGGGGGCGATGCCGCCGTAAACCTGATTGGCGACCTCGAAATGGTCCTGTGCCGACAGCATGTCGCCCAGGACGGCGCGGGCCAGCGGGAAATCCGAACGCAGGCTCAGGGCCAGCTGGGTGAAGATGATGGCGGCATCCTGACCGTTGCCCTGGCGCATCAGGGTGGCGATGTCGAACATGGCTTCGGCCATGCCCGACTGGGCGTCGGGAACCAGCGGAGCGACGTTGCTGCCCTGGCGGGCCAGCTTGTCGCCGTCGAACAGCAAGGTGTCGGGATGTTCTTGGTGGTAGCGCTGATAAAGCGCCTTGGCATCGTCCAATCGGCCCTGTCGCTGCAGCAGGCTGCCCGTGGCTTCGATGCCACGGATGGACAATTGCCCGGCCAGACCCTGGGCATAGCTGGCTTCCGCCTCGGCGATGCGGCCGGCCAGTTCCTGGATCAGGGCGGTGTGGTAAATCTTGACCCCGGCGAAGCCCTTGGTGTTGTTCAGCGGTTCCAGGGCGGTCAAGGCTTGGTCGTAACGGCCCTGGCCGACCAGCGACCACGCGGTCATCAGCGGGGCGACCAAGGAATTCAGTCCGCGCTGCGGCAGGGCGGCAAAACGGCTTTCGGCCTTTGCCATCAATCCCTTGCGCACGTCGTCCAGGCCGGCGACCAAGACCGGCATGGCGGCGTCGGAATCCAGATCCTGCAGACGCAGTGCCAGCGGGATGGCGGCGTCGACCCGGCCTTCGGCGATCATCAAGGTGAAGGTGCGCTGCAGCAGGTCCACATTGTCGGGATCGCGGGCCAGGGCGGCGGCCAGGAAGTCGGCGGCGGCGGCGGTGTCGCCTTGGCCTTGCGCCATGCGGCCGGCCAAATAGGCGCCCAGGCCGCTATAGCCCGCAGCAAGCCCCGCCGGCCGGCCTTTTTGGCTGTCCTTGGGGCCCTCGCCCTGGGGCGAGCACGACCATGCCAAACCACTTACCACGGCAACCGTCGCCAAGCGCAACGGCACCAAATTCCACCACCGCGTCATCGTCACCTTGCCTTAAACCGGATGCTGCGCCGCACCCAAGAGCAGGCACCCATAATAGCGATTTCCCGGCCAGACGCCACGACCAAAGAAAAGCCGCCCGCAAGCTTGGCTTGCGGGCGGTATTGCCGTCCTTACATGTTCGGATAATTGGGTCCGCCACCCCCCTCGGGCACCGTCCAGTTGATGTTCTGGGTGGGGTCCTTGATGTCGCAGGTCTTGCAGTGGACGCAGTTCTGGGCGTTGATCCTGAGCGCCGGGCCGTCGACGATTTCGTAGACGCCGGCCGGGCAGTACCGC
>MKVK01000043.1 GCA_001898825.1 Magnetospirillum sp. 64-120 | reverse complement strand
CGCCCTGCTTGTTCAGGCGGTCCACATACATTTCCAGGGTCTTCTTTTCCGGCTCGCCCAGGAACGACGCCGGCCCCGTCACCGACAGGAAGGCGCCGATCCGCACCGGATCGGCGGCCGCCGCATGCCCACTCGCCAAGCTGGCGAAACCAAAGGCGGCAAAGGCCGCCGCACCCCAACGCATGAGGTCGCGCATTGTCAAGTCTCCTCCCAGTTCTTCCGCGGCTTATTGTCTGCCGTCGGGCGATTTAAAAGCTTAAATGGCACAAGGGCAATGCCCAGTCGGCTTATCAGCGTTTATTTCACCCCCCCGGATGGCGACATGAAAAATAAAATTCATTTCAAGCCCGGACTTAGCGCTCTTTTTTAGAATCAACAAAATTATTGCCGCAGCGCAAAACAGGACCTCCGTATGGTAGCGGCGCCCACGCACAGCTTTTAGCTTAGTCGATTGCATAAAGGATATCGGGGGTCCGGGGGATGGTTAAGATCACGCGCAGCCTGAAGGGCAAGATCATCGCCAGCACGCTGGGAATCTTGGTGTTCAGCGCCGCCGCCATCATCGCCAGCAGCCTGTGGCTCAGCCGTCAGACCGCCTATGAAGGCGCCATCGCGCTGACCAGCGAGATCGCCAGCCGCCATGGCGCCGACATCGCCGCCTCGATCACCGCCGCCATCGAAAGCGCGCGGGGGACCGCCAGCCTGATCCGTGCCGAGCAACAGGCGGGCAGCCTGGACCGCAAGGTGGTCAACCGCTATCTGGCCCAGGTGGTCGCCCATAACGACCTGTACGCCACTGCCTGGGTGGACATGGCCGACAACGCCTTTGACGGCGCCGATTCCCGTTATGCCGGCGAACAGGCCGAACGTTTGGGACTGCCCGCCACCGGCCGCTTGAGCCTGTTGTGGGTGCGCGGCGACAAGGGGATCGAGGCCAACCTGGACGACGGCGAGGATTTCAGCGCCATCGCCGAAAACGATTATTACCGGGTCGCCGCCCAGGCCAAGAAGGAAGCGGTGGTCGAACCGTATCTGGACAAGTACACCAACAAGACCATGACCTCAGCCGCCTTCCCCATCATCAGGGACGGCACCGTCATCGGCGTCACCGGCATCGACCTGACCCTGGACCGGTTGTCGGCCCTGGTGCGCGGCATCAAGCCCTATGGCGACGGCTTCGCCGCCATCTTGTCGCCGCAAGGCACCTATATCGCCCATCCCGACGATTCCAAGACATCCAAGCCCGCCGACGACCTACCCCCGGCCGCCCGCGACGCCATCGCCGCCGGCAAGGCTTTCGACGGCATGACCCGGATGGACGGGCGAAGCTATTACCTGCACATGATCCCCGTCAGCTTCGCCGCCGCCGACCAGCATTGGGCCTTTCTGGTGGCGGTGCCGGAAGCCTCGATCCTGGCCGACGTCGACCACCTGACCCGCTGGAGCCTGAGCATCGGCCTGCTGTGTCTGGCCGCTGGCGGCGTGCTGGCCTGGCGCCTGGGCGACGGCATCGCCCAGCCGGCCCGTCGCCTGACCGAGGCCATGGCGTCCCTGGCCAAGGGCCTGTGGCACACCGACGTCCCCCACGTGGACCACGGCGACGAGATCGGCCACATGGCCCGTGCCGTGGTGGTGTTCCGCGAAAACGGCCAGGCCAACGCCGAACTGCAGGCCGACCGCGAGCGCACCGCTTCCGAGCGCGCCCGCCGCCAGGAAGTGGTCGAGGAATTGCTGGCTGGCCTGGACGGCCACGTGGTCAACGTGCTGGAACGCCTGAGCCAAGCCACCACCACATTGCGCGGCACCGCCGAGGCGATGATGCGCATTTCGCGCCAGACATCGGATCAGGTCGGCGGCGTCGCCCTGGCCACCGACACCTCGTCCACCAATGTCCAGCAAGCGGCCCAGGCCGGCGAGGAACTGTCGTCGTCCATTTCCGACATCCGTGAACGGGCCGGCCAGACCAGCCGCATCACCGAACAAGCGGTGGGGGTGGTCCAGCAAACCGACCAGCAGGTGCAAGGATTGGTGCAGGCGGTGTCGCAGATCGGCGCCATCGTCAACATGATCAGCGAGATCGCCGGCCAGACCAACCTTTTGGCGCTGAACGCCACCATCGAGGCGGCCCGCGCCGGCGAGGCCGGAAAAGGCTTCGCCGTGGTCGCCGGCGAGGTCAAGACCCTGGCGACCCAGACCGGCAAGGCCACCGAGGAAATCACCCGCCAAATCGGCACCATCCAACAGGCGACCAAGGATTCGGTGAATTCGCTGCATCAGGTAGGCGCCATCGTCAACCAGATCGAGGAAATCAGTCTGGCGGTCAGCGCCGCCATGACCCAGCAGGACGGCGCCACCCGCCGCATCGCCGGCAACCTGCAGGAAGCCGCGGCCGGTTCCGCCGCGGTGGCCGACAACGTCGCCCGGGTGGCCGAAGCCGCCGCCGAGGCAGACGCCGCCGCCGCCCAGGTGCTGGGCGCCGTCGACGACCTGCAGCATCAGGCCGAGGATCTGCGCCGCCAGTTCGGCGACTTCATGGCGCGTATCCGCACCGCCTGATCCTTCCCTATCCCCGCCCTACCCTTTTCAACCCGCCGGCCTGAATGTGCCGGCGGGTTGAACGTGTTCGCCGCAAATTTGGACGAACCGGGTCAACACCCGATGCGCACTTCTTGCGCACACGTTAAAATTCATTTAAATTTCCGTCACAGGTGGGGTGAGTTTGCCGTGACCATGGGGATGGGAGGGCGTTGATGGGGGCTGATGCTTCGCTTGTCGACAAGCTGAAGGCGCAGCGCGATCGTTTCATCGCCTTCGCTTTTGCCGGCGCCGACGTTCTGATGGAAGTGGACCAAAACGGCATCATCGGGTTTTCCACCGGTGCCGGCGAGGCCCTTTACGGCCTGACCGACGACGACATGATCGGCCGCCCGCTGTCCGAATTCGTCTTTCCCCGCGACCGCAAACGCTTCGAAGACTGTATCTTGCGGCTTCGCAACACCTCGCGGCTGGACCACACCCCCTTCACCCTGATGGGATCGGGCGGCGCGGTCACCCGCATGCGCCTGTCGGGCATCCACCTGCCGCACCTGAAGAACACCTTCCACGTGGTGATGTCGCGCATCCCGCCCATGGCGTCCATCGAGGTCGAGCGCATCAACGGCGACGTGGACCACAAGGGCCAGTTCATCGACATGGTGCGCCACCGCCTGAACGAAGCCAACCGCATCGGCACCGACTACACCCTGACCCTGTTCGACCTGTCGGGCAGCAACCTGACCAGCCTGGACCCCAAGGCGGCGCAGACCTTCCTGTCGACCATGCACACCGCCATGGAAGAATGTTCGGTCCGCGGCGATTCCGCGGGCAGCTTGGGCGGCGCGTCCTTCGGACTGGTCCATGACGACAAGGTCCCGTTGGCGGAAATCCATAAAAGGGTGTCGCTGGTGGCCGAACGCTTCGCCGACAAGACCAAGGGCGCCAACATCAAGATGCGTTCGGCGACCCTGGACATGGAAGATTCGTCGCTGTCCGACGAAGACATCGGCAAGGCGCTGGGCTACATCATCAACAATTTCGTCCGGGACAGCGGCACCTTCAACATGAAGTCGCTGGTGGAAGGGGCGCAATTGGCCATGGCCGACACGCTGACCCGCGTGCGCAATTTCCGCAAGATGATCCGCCACGAGGAACGCCTCGTCTTCCTGTTCCAGCCCATCGTCAACGTGCGCACCGGCGCCGTGTTGAAATACGAAGCCTTTTCGCGCATCGACAACAACGGCACGCTGTTCACCCCCAACCAGATCATCCCCTTCGCCACCGACGTGGGGCTGATCGGCGAATTCGACCTGATCACCATCAAGAAGGCGCTGACGCTGCTGCGCGAAACCGGCACGGTGTCGACCCTGGCCCACATCTCGGTCAACGTTTCCGGCCATTCGCTGGGCAACCCGGCTTTCTATCAGACGCTGTTGAAGATGCTGGAGGAAAACCGCAAGGTTCTGGGGCGTCTGGTGCTGGAAATCACCGACGCGGCGCAGATCTTCAACCTGAACGAAGCCAAGCGCCTTTTGGCCCGCATCCGCCGCCTGGGCGCCCGCATCTCGCTGGATGATTTCGGTTCGGGCGGCGCCGCCTTCGAACTGCTGCGCAACCTGCCGGTGGATTTCGCCAAGTTCGACCGCGACATCATCATGGATGCCGCCGACCCCAAGGGCCGTTCGGTGCTGAAGGCCATGACCAGCCTGTGTCACGACCTGGGCATCGTCACCGTCGGCGAATGCGTGGAAGACGCCGCCACCCTGGCCAACCTGTCCACCATCGGCATCGACTACGCCCAGGGCTATTATTTCGGCAAGCCGGCCGCCGACGCCGCCAAGCGCATCGTTTACTTCACCGAACACATCAAGCAGGCCGGCACCGCCGAGCCGGGCCTGATGACAGGGTCATAAGCGCAGGCTATAAGCTGGCCATCATGAGCCAGATCGACGTTTCATCCCTGACCCCGTTCGAAGCCCGCGCCGAGGCCTCGGCCCTGCGCGAGACGCTGACCCGCTGGGACTTGGCCTATCACCAGGGCGATTCCCCGGAAGTGGACGACGCCACCTATGACGCGGCGCGGCGGCGCCTGTTGGCCATCGAGGAACGCTTCCCCGAACTGGCGAAGGGCAGCCCCACCGCCAAGATCGGCGCCCCGGTGGCGGAAGGCTTCGGCAAGGTGCGTCACGGCGTGCCCATGCTGTCCTTGGACAACGCCTTTTCCGAAGACGACGTGCGCGAGTTCGAAAACCGCATCCGCCGTTTCCTGGCCCTGCCCCCCGATCAGGTGATCGCCTTCGTCGCCGAGCCCAAGATCGACGGCCTGTCCATATCCCTGCGCTATGAACAAGGCCGCTTCGTCCGCGCCGCCACCCGCGGCGACGGCGCCGAGGGCGAGGACGTCACCGCCAACATCCGCACCCTGATCGCCAAGGGAAAGATCCCCGAAAGTTTCGAGGGCGCCCCGGACACCATCGAAATCCGTGGCGAAATCTACATGACCAAGGCCGACTTCCTGGCGCTGAACCAGGCCCAGGAAGCCGCCGGCGACAAGGTCTTCGCCAATCCCCGCAATGCCGCCGCCGGATCGTTGCGGCAATTGGACAGCACCATCACCGCCAGCCGCCCGCTGTCGCTGTTCGCCTATGCCATGGGGGAGCTGACCGGCGACGTCGGCGCCAGTCACAGCCAGTTCCTGGACCGTCTGCGCACCTGGGGCTTTCCGGTCAACGACCGCATCCGCCAATGCCTGGGCGGCGACGAATTGCTGGAGCATTACACCACCATCGGCGCCGAGCGTGCCGGGCTGGATTACGACATCGACGGCGTCGTCTACAAGGTGGACCGCTTCGACTGGCAGCAGCGTCTGGGCTTCGTCAGCCGCTCGCCCCGCTGGGCCATCGCCCACAAGTTTCCCGCCGAACAGGCCACCACCATCCTGGAAAAGATCGACATCCAGGTCGGCCGCACCGGGGCGTTGACCCCGGTGGCCACTCTGAAGCCGGTCAATGTCGGCGGCGTGGTGGTCAGCCGCGCCACCCTGCACAATGCCGACGAGATCGAACGCAAGGGCGTGCGCGTCGGCGACACGGTGATCATCCAGCGCGCCGGCGACGTCATCCCGCAAGTGGTGGGCGTGGTCGCCGACCAGAAGCGCGGCGAGACGGAATTCGTCTTCCCCGAAACCTGCCCGGTCTGCGGCAGCCATGTCATCCAGGCCGAAGGCGAAGTGGCGCGGCGCTGTTCCGGCGGCCTGTCCTGTGGCGCCCAGGTCAAGGAACGCCTGCGCCATTTCGTCAGCCGCAACGCGTTGGACATCGAAGGCCTGGGCGACGAGAACATCGAATTCCTGGTCGACGGCGGCTGGATCAAGTCCCCAGCCGACATCTTCCGCCTGGAAGCCAAAAACAGCCAAGGCCTGCAACGCCTGCAGAACTTCAAGGGCTGGGGCGAAAAGAAGGTGGGCAAGCTGTTCACCGCCATCACGGCGCGGCGGAGCGTCGCCCTGGAACGCTTCATCTTCGCGCTGGGGATCCGTCAGGTGGGCGAAGCCACCGCCAAGCGGCTGGCCCGGCATTACGGCAGCTTCGCCGCCTGGCGCGACGCCATGCTGGCGGCCATTCCGCGTGAAAACGACGCCTTCCACGACCTGATCTCCATCGAGGATATCGGCCCGTCGGTGGCCGGCGACATCCTGGCTTTTTTCGCCGAGGACCATAACCTTCAGGCCTTGGACGATCTGGCCGCCCAGATCACCATCGAAGACGCCCAAGTGATCGAAGCCGGCAATTCGCCGGTATCGGGCAAGTCGGTGGTGTTCACCGGCGAATTGGTGGCGATGACCCGGGCCGAGGCCAAGGCGCGGGCAGAAATGCTGGGCGCCAAGGTGGTGGGATCCGTGTCGAAGAAGACCGATTACGTGGTCGCCGGCCCCGGCGCCGGGTCCAAGCTGACCCAAGCGGAAAGCCTGGGCCTGACCGTGTTGACCGAACAGCAATGGCTGGACCTGATCGGCGGATGAACCATATCTTCACCGCTTGGTAACCCTAAGCGGGCAATCTGACACATTGGAGCCAGAAGGGCCCCGCTTCCCCTTCATGACCACGACCCGATGAGCACGCCGCCCGAGGACCCCCGCGCCAAGTTCACCCGGCCGTTGCAGCGCCCCGGCGCCGACGGCGCGGCGCGTCCTGCCTTGTCCCCGCGTCCCGGCCGCCCCAACCTGCCCGCCGTCTTGGAACACCAGCCGGCGGCGGCGCCCGAGGAAGCCCCGCACGTACAAGCCGGTGGCCTGGCCCGGCTGCTGGAAGCGGTGGCCAAGATGTTGCAGCCCAAACCCGCCAACAAGGAAGCGGCCGAGGCACAGCCGGCGCCACGTTCCGAACCGGCGGTGCTCAGCGTGGTGGTGGCGGCCATGAACGGCGACAACGCCGACGGCGCCGCCTCGCAGCAGATTTACAAAGCCCTGGACCTGCGCCAGACCCTGAAGGTCAAGCCGCTGCCCCGGCCCTTCGTGCTGGAAAACCCCTTGGACCCCGCCCAGGTGGCGGCTTTGGTCACCAACACCCGCCACATGGTCGCCGACGAAAACGCCGATTTGCTGGTGTGGGGGGACGTGTCCAAGGATGGTTACGTCCTGCGCTTCGCCACCGCCAATATCCCGGACGAGGAAAAGCCGGCCCAGTTCGGCCCCCATTTCAAGGTCGAACTGCCGCTGAACCTGGGCGAGGCGCAGTTGCACATGCTGTATGCCGCCACCCTGGCCGCCGCCGAACCCGCCAACGAAATGCAACGCGCCGCGCTGCGCCGTCTGCTGCCCCAGGCGGTCGAGCCCCTGGAACTGCTGGCCGCCAAGCCGCCGGTGTCGTTGTCCATGGGCCAGCAGCGGTCCATCTTGCTGACCTTCGCCCAGGTCTGCACCGCCACCGCCCTGCTGGTGCCGCCGTCGCAGTCGGATGCCTGGTTCGACAAGGCGGCCAACGCCTATCTGGGGGCGGAAAAGCGTTTGGGCCGCAACGAGGCGGCGCACGAAGTGGCGTTGATCCACAAACACCTGGCCGCGTCGCTGACGGCGCGGGCCGAACGGGTCAAGGACAAAGCCCAAACTCATCTGGAACAGGCGGTCAAATACTGGCGCGAGGCCGCGTCGCACCTGACCCGGGCCACCCTGCCGCTGGAATGGGCGGCGGCACAGACCCGCCTAGGCGTGGCGCTGCACCGTCTGGACCTGATCACCGGCGATTCCGAGCTTTTGCGCGAGGCCCTGGGCTGCCTGCAGGCGGCGTTGCAGGTCCACACCAAAGCCGAGGCCCCCGGCCGCTGGGCCGACATCATGAACTCCATCGCCCAGGTGCTGGAAGTCTATGGCGACCAGTTGAAGAACCCGGAAGTGCTGCAGCGCGCCGTCGACGCCTGCAACCTGGTGCTGGAAGTGCGCAGTCGCGACCGCGCCCCCCTGGCCTGGGCGGCGACGCTGAACACTTTGGGCTCGGCGCTGTTCCTGCTGGACCGTCACGGCGGCGGCACCACCCACCTGGCCGAGGCCGCACGGGTGTTCGAGGACGCCGCCGAAGTGTTCACCGCCCATGGGGCCAAAGGCCCGGCCCAGGTCGCCGCCCGCAATCTGGCCCATGTGCGCAAACTGGCCGAGGAACGCAAGGGCCGCGCCGTCATCGACCCCGACTGGCGTTGACCCCGGATCAGGCGACGCGGTTGCGGCCGCTTTCCTTGGCCAGATAAAGTTGATGGTCGGCCTGCGACAAGGCCGGTTCGATCCCCTGTTCGGGCTCGATCAGGGCGATGCCGAAACTGGCGGTGAAGCCCACGTCACCGTGTGCCGTGTCCAGACGGATAGCTTCCAAGGCAAGACGGATGCGTTCGGCGACGGCCCGGGCCTCCGCCAAATTCGACCCGGGCAAGGCCACGGCGAATTCCTCGCCCCCCAACCGCCCGCAAATGTCAACTTCGCGCAGGCAGCCCGGCAGCACCGCGCCCAAACAACGCAACGCCTGGTCCCCCACCGCATGGCCGTATCGGTCGTTCAGGGATTTGAAATGGTCGATGTCCAGCATCATCAGCGACATGGGCTTTCCCAGACGGACGTGCAGACGCCAAACCGCCTCGGTCCGGTCCAGGAAGAACCGGCGATTGGCCAAACCGGTCAGCGAATCGGTTGTGGCCAACCGCAGCAGGTCTCGGTCGGCGTCTTCCTTGACCAGCAACAGAAACGAAAAACCGTCGGCCAGCGAACTGACGAAGGCGACGGCGAACAAAGCCTGATTCAGCGGCAGGTTGGCCCCGGGGGCCCATTGGGTGCTGTTGGCCGCAGCCCAGGCCCGAACCAGGGCGGCGACAGCGATGATGGTGTTGCTGAACACCAGGACGGTCTGGATCGGCGACATCCGCCGTCGGGCAGTGGCGATCACCCAGGCGTTGCCGCCCGTATACAGCACCACGATCAGGGAAAACAGAACCGCCATGTGAACGGGGGTGACGCCGGCGCCCAGATACTGATGAGCTGTGGTTTGGGCAATCACGGCCAAGGCGGTCAGGGCCAGAACGCCCCGCCACATCCGAACATGGCCGGAATACAGGCTGAAAGCCAGAAGTTCCAAACCATGCCCCATGTAGAGAATGGAATTGGCCACCGGGGACAACCAAGGGGGCAGCGCCGGCTTCAGCAGGATCATCAGGATCCCCAGTCCCTTGACCACTTGGCCAACGGCCCAAATCCGCAATATCCGGCGTTCGGCCAGGGCTCCGGAATAAACCAGCATGATCAAGCCGAACACCAGGTTGCTTGCGGTCAAGGCCAGCCACAAGGTCTTTGAATCAAATGGCAAGAGGCGCTCCCACTTCGACCACACAGCATAATACTACAGAACCTAGGTCATAGAACGCCAGGGCCAGCGTCAGCGGGAAAGCACATGTTGCAATGCGACAACAAAGCCTGCTATAAGCACCCAAGCCTTGATCGCCCCCATGTGCGCAGGCGCCGGTCCTTTGTGATCTGGACGCCGTTGCGACAAGGCCCCTCCCCGCTGGTTGCGCACCCTTCGGGCGCCCTTATCCCGTCACCGGACCTGCCGGTGGCGCGTGATGCATTGTGAAAGATCTTTATGACTTCGTTCAAAGACCTCGGCCTGGCCGAACCGTTGATTTTCGCCCTCGAAGCCGAGGGTTACACCAATCCGACCCCCATTCAGGAACAGGCCATCCCGCAATTGCTGGAAGGTCACGACGTGCTGGGCATCGCCCAGACCGGCACCGGCAAGACCGCCGCCTTCGCCCTGCCCATCCTGCACCGCATCGCCGGCGACAAGCGCCGCGCCGCGCCGCGTACCGTGCGCCATCTGATCCTGACCCCGACGCGCGAGCTGGCGGTGCAGATCAATGACGGCTTCGCCACCTATGGCCGCAACCTGCGTTTCCGCCGCGCCTGCGTGTTCGGCGGCGTCGGCCAGGGCCCGCAGGTCCGGGCGCTCAACGGCGGCGTCGACGTCATGGTCGCCACCCCCGGCCGCCTGATCGACCTGATGGACCAGGGCTTCGTCAACCTGTCGGCGGTGGAAAGCCTGGTGCTGGACGAAGCCGACCGCATGCTGGACATGGGCTTCATCCATCCGGTGCGCAAGATCGCCGCCCTGCTGCCCAGCGGCCGCCAGACCCTGCTGTTCTCGGCCACCATGCCCAAGGCGGTGGCCGATCTGGCCTCGTTCCTGCTGCGTGACCCGGTGCGTGTCGAAGTCACCCCGGTGTCGTCCACCGCCGAACGCATCGCACAAAAGGTGCTGTTCGTCAGCCGCGAGGATAAGCGCAACCTGCTGCGCGACCTGCTGCGCGGCAAGGACGTGGAACGCGCCATCGTCTTCACCCGGACCAAGCACGGCGCCAACCGCGTCGCCGAGCAGCTGGCCAAGGACGGCATCCCCGCCGACGCCATCCACGGCAACAAAAGCCAGAACGCCCGCCAGCGGGCGCTGGACGCCTTCCGGTCCGGCGAAGTCCGCGCCCTGGTCGCCACCGACATCGCGGCACGCGGCATCGACATCGACAACGTCACCCACGTGGTGAACTTCGAGCTGCCCAACGAACCGGAAAGCTATGTCCACCGCATCGGCCGCACCGCGCGGGCCGGCGCCGAGGGCATCGCCGTGTCGTTCTGCGACGCCGAGGAAGTGGCCTATCTGCGTCAGATCGAAAAGACCATCCAGCAGCCGGTGCCGCAGGATATTGAACACGGCTATCACGCCGAGCCGGTGGCCAGGCTGTTCGCGTCGGGCAAGGGCAGCCCGCCCAAGCGCAAGCCCAGCGGCGGCCGTCCCTTCGTCGGCGGCAGCCGTCCGCAAGGTGCCGGTAACGGCGCCGCCCGTCCGCAAGGCGCGGCGGGTGCCGGCGGCAACCGTCCCAAGGGCGCGGGCGGTGGCGGCCTGCAACGCAGCGCTGCCGCCGGCAACGGTGGCGGCGGCAATGGCGGCCAGCGCCGCCATGGCGCCGGCCCCGGTGGTCACGGCCACAGCAAGCGCGGCTGATCAGCCAATGACGGAAAAGAGGGAAGGCCAAGCCTTCCCCCTTTTACCAATGACTGTATTGTCTATTACGTTACACGCATCAACAATGGCGCTCCCCTGACAGGAGAGTTGTCGTCATGCGCGTTCGTGGCCTTGCCGTTCTGTGTCTTTGTCTGGCGACCTTGTCCGCCTGCGTGCGCACCCACAACGCCGAGCTGCAGTTGGCGCCCCCCAGCCATCGACAAGCTTATAACGGCCCGGCGATCAAGGGGATGGCCGTATCGGTTACCGACAGACGCGCCAAGAAAGACGTGATCGGCACCAACTGGGCGGTCACCGACACCAAAAGCACCTGGATCGTCACCCCCACCCGCCCGGTCGCCGACACCATCCGCGACGGCATCGTCGCCGAATTCCAAGCCCGCGGCGTCCCGGCCAACGGGGGGCCGGCACGCTTGCAGGTGGACGTCCGCGACGTGGACAGCCGGGCTGTCTGGCACATGTTCCGGACCCAGGTCTATGGCTCGGCCATGCTGACGGTCACAGTTGAGGGACCCAGCGGCCAGACCTATCTGAAAAAGGATTTCGTCGACGGCGAGGAACGCTGGAACGAGGTCTTCATGGGCAACCAGGACGAAAGCAAGGTGCAGTTGGAAGCCGTGCTGGCCAAGATGATCGCCGCCATGGCCGACGACCAAAGCGTCGGCATCGCCCTGTCCAAGGCGGCGGCGGAAGCGCCCTAACCCCGCTTGGCCGGTTTGGGCGTCACCGGAACATATTCTTCCGGCCAATGCATGGAACAGGCGACGGCGGCGCCGTCGCGCCATTCCTTGGCCAAGGAAGCGATGGTTTCATGGCCCAAGCGGCCACGCTGGTCACGTTCCACCTGCACCAGGCTGTAGCCCATGATGGGCTGGTGGTTGTGGTTGAAGTGGAAGGGACCGCGCACCGAGGTGAACTCGGCCCGGCGGAACGCCGCCCGCAGGGCTTCGCCATCCCCGGTCTTGCCGCCGGTGGCCTTGATGACGCTCTCCAGCAGCATCACCGCGTCATACCCCCGCGCCGAGTGTTCCGACGGCGAGCGGCCGAATTCCACTTCGTAATCGCTGATGAAACGCTTGTTTCCCGGCACATCCTGGTCGGCCACCCAATTGACCACGGCGCGCACGTCGATGGCGGCGTCGCCCAAGGCCGGCAAGGCCGGCCTTGCGATGGCGTCGGAATCCACGTAAAGCACGGCCAGATCCTTGCCCCCGGCTTCGTCATAAGCCCGGATGAAGGCGCCGCCCATACCGCCGGTCAGCAACGAATAGACCACCTCGGGCTTGATCTCGCCGATGCGGCGCAATTCACGGTCATAGGTCGCCGCCCCCAATTTCGGGCTCAGCACGGTGACGTCGAAGGGAAAGGTCTGGCGGAACGCGGCCACCGACTGCGTGGCCAACCCGGTTTGCGGAGCGAGGACCACCACCTTGCGCACCCCTTCGGCCACCAGATGGCTGCCCAGCAAATGGTGCGGGGCCGAGGACGGCGGCGCCAGGGAAAACAGATTGGGCTGGCAGTCCGCTCCGGCCAGGGCGGCCGGCGGCTCTTCCAGGGTCAGGACGAACAGCCGGGTCTTGTCCAAGGACTTCATCATCGCCGCCATGGACGGCTGTGACACGGCGGTGACCACCACATCCAGGCGTTCGCTGCGGATGGCCCGTTCCAGGGCTTTGCCGGCCACGTCGGCCCGGCCCCTGTCGTCCACCGCCACCACGCGGATTTCCTGGTTGCTGAAGCGCCCGCCCAATTGTTTCAAGCCCAGGCTGAACCCGTCCACCGCGTCCTGGCTGGCGATGGCCCCCGCACCGGTGCGGGTGGCGACGAAACCGATGACGATGGACGGGTCGGCGGCGCCCGACAGGCCGGCCGCCCGCGCCACCACGGGCACCGAAGCCAAAGCCGCCAGACCGGTCATGAAGTGACGCCGCCGCATGGTCCTAACCCTTCTTCTTGGCCCGGGCGAAAGCTTCGGCGAAAGCGCCGCCCGCCATGCCGCCGCCGGCCGGCTTGACCTCCATCCGCGCCTTGGGAGCCGGGCGCGGGTCACGGTCCTGGCGTGCCGCCGGGGCCGGGGCATCGCCTTTCCTCATGGTCAGCGCGATGCGCTTGCGCTTCAAGTCCACTTCCAGAACCTTGACGCTGACCACGTCGCCGGGCTTGACCACTTCGTGCGGGTCCTTGACGAAGCGGTCGGCCAGGGCCGACACGTGGACCAGACCGTCCTGGTGCACGCCGATGTCGACGAAGGCGCCGAAATTGGTGACGTTGGTGACCACCCCTTCCAGGATCATGCCGGGCTGCAGATCCTGCATGGTCTCGACGCCTTCCTTGAACTCGGCGGTCTTGAACTCGGGACGCGGGTCGCGGCCGGGCTTTTCCAGTTCGCGGATGATGTCCTTGACGGTGGGTTCACCGAAACGGTCGTCGGTGAAGTTGGCCGCCTTCAGTCCGCGCAGGAAGGCGACGTCGCCGATCATGGCGGCCAGGTCGCGTCCCGTCGCCTGGGCCATGCGCTTGACCACGTCATAGGCTTCCGGGTGAACGGCGGAAGCATCCAGCGGGTTGTTGCCGTTGGCGACGCGCAGGAAGCCGGCTGCCTGCTCGAAGGCCTTTGGTCCCAGGCGGTCCACCTGCTTCAGGGCGTCACGGCTGGCGAACGGGCCATGCTGGTCGCGGTGCGCCACGATGTTGGCGGCCACCGCCGGGCTCAGGCCGGCGACACGGGCCAGCAGCGGCGCCGAAGCGGTGTTGACCTCGACGCCGACGGCGTTCACGCAGTCTTCCACCACCGCGTCCAACTGACGGCCCAGGCGCGACTGGTTGACGTCGTGCTGGTACTGGCCGACGCCGATGGACTTGGGGTCGATCTTCACCAGTTCGGCCAACGGGTCCTGCAGACGCCGGGCGATGGAGACGGCACCGCGCAAGCTGACGTCCAGATTGGGGAATTCCTTGGCCGCCAGTTCCGACGCCGAATAGACCGAGGCGCCGGCTTCCGACACCACCAGCTTCTGCAGGTTCAGTTCGGGGTGGCGCTTCATCAGTTCTGCCACCAGACGTTCGGTTTCACGGCTGGCGGTGCCGTTGCCGATGGCCACCAGCTCGATCTTATGCTTGCGGCACAGACCGGCCAGGGTCATCAGGCTGCCCATGACGTCCTGCTTGGGCGGGAACGGATAGACGGTGTTGGTGTCGACCACCTTGCCGGTCTGGTCCACCACCGCCACCTTGACGCCGGTACGGATGCCCGGGTCCAGACCCAAGGTCGGGCGCAGGCCGGCCGGGGCCTGCAACAACAGGGCGCGCAGGTTGCGGGCGAAGACGGTGATCGCCTCTTCTTCCGCCGCGTCGCGCAGACGCCCCGTAAGCTCCAACTCCAAATGCAGATGAATTTTGACGCGCCAGGCCCAGCGCACGGTTTCCACCAGCCAGGAATCGGCGGCGCGGCCGCGATCGGCGATGTTGAAGGCCCGCGCGATCTTCATCTCGGCGGCGCCGGGGCCTTTGAAAACCTGGCCTTCGGGAACTGCCGCCTCGTCCCCGGTCAACAGTTTCAGGGTCAGAACGTTTTCGTTTCGACTGCGGAACAATGCCAAGGCGCGGTGGGACGGGATGTCCTTGATGGTCTGGCGGAAATCGAAATAGTCGCTGAACTTGGCGCCCTTTTCCGCCATGCCCTCGGCCAGGGTCGAAACCAGCACACCGTCGGACCACAACAATTCGCGCAGGCCCGCCAGCAGGTCGGCGTCCTCGGCCATGCGTTCCATCAGGATTTGGCGGGCGCCGTCCAGCGCCGCCTTGACGTCGGGCACCGCCTCGGTGACGAACTTGGCGGCCTCGGCCTCGGGCGACAGGGTGGGGTCGGACAAAAGCGCGTCGGCCAGCGGTTCCAGGCCGTTCTCGCGGGCGATCTGGGCCTTGGTGCGCCGCTTTTGCTTATAGGGCAGATACAAGTCTTCCAGACGCGCCTTGCTGTCGGCGCCGGCGATCTGGGCCGCCAGTTCCGGCGTCATCTTACCCTGTTCGTCGATGGATTTGACGATGGCCGCGCGGCGGTCCTCCAGCTCGCGCAGATAGATCAGCCGTTCCTCCAAGGTGCGCAACTGGGTGTCGTCCAGGCCGCCGGTCGCTTCCTTGCGGTAACGGGCGACGAAGGGCACGGTGGCGCCTTCGTCCAGCAAAGCGATGGTGGCGATCACCTGGGCGTCGCGCACCCCCAGTTCCTGGGCGATGCGGGTAGCGATAGGAGGCAGGGCGGTCATCAACGTTCCTTTACGGTTCAACCCAAGCCTTGCTGTTTAGCCTGTGCCGCGTCTGCTGGGAAGCGTAAAACCCCGCCCTATTTCCGCCGCATGACTGTGCTGCCATCGACGTCTCTGGACAGCCGATTCGGGAGGGAATACTGTCCAGAAAACTATCTATTTTGGGGGAATCCCACTTCCATGCGCCTGTCCGGCTTTCTGGTCCTGATCTTCATCATCCTGGCCAACCTTGGGTTTTGGGCCGCTCTGAACCAGCCCAAGTCCGGGTTGCCGTGGGCAGGAACCATCCATTCGGTGTCGTTCTCGCCGTCGCGTGCCGACGACGACCCCACCATCGTGCGCCAGTTCCCGCAATACGAAGACACCATGCTGGCCACGCGTGAGGAAATGGACGAAGACCTGGCCATGCTGGCCGGCAAGGTCGACCAGGTCCGCACCTATTCCACCCTGGAAGGCCTGGATCAGGTGCCGGAACTGGCCGCCAAGCACGGCCTGAAGGCGCTGCCGGGCGCCTGGCTGGACGAACGTCTGGGCCGCAACGAACGCGAGATCGCCAACATCATCCGCATCGCGCGCGACAACCCCAATGTCGACCGTATCATCATCGGCAACGAAAACCTGACGCTGCATCGTCTGACCCCGGAACAGATGATCCGCTACATCCGCCGGGTCCGTGCCGAAATCCCCGAGCGCATCAAGATCAGCACGGCGGAAGCGTGGTCCATCTGGCTGGAACACCCTGAACTGGTCCAGGAAGTGGATTTCATCACCATCCACACCCTGCCGTTCTGGGAACGCGTCGACATCGAGGAAGCGCTTCCCTTCACCCAGCGCATGGTGCGCGAGGTCAGGAACGCCTTCCCCGACAAGCAGGTCTATATCGGTGAAGTGGGCTGGCCGTCGGCCGGTCGGTCCTATGGACGGGCGGAACCCAGTCTGGTCAACCAGGCGCTGTTCTTGCGCCGCTTCCTGAACTGGGCCAACGAAGAAGGCCTGGATTACAACGTGGTCGAGGCCTTCGACCAGCCGTGGAAGGTGAACCTGGACGGCACCGCCTCGGAAAAGCACTGGGGTATCTTCACCGTCGAACGCACGCCGAAATTCGACTGGATCGGCCCGGTCATCGAATTCCAGGAATGGCCGTTCCAGGCCGCCGCCGCCACCCTGATCGCCTTCTTGCCGGTGGCGTGGTTCCTGATGCGATGGAAGGACCTGCGTCTGGCCGGCAAGGTGTTCTTCGCCATGCTGGTGCAGTTCGCCGCCACCTTGGTGATCTGGACCATGTCGACGCCGGTGGTGCGCGACCTGGCGCCGGCCACCGAGTTGATGGTCTTCGTCCTGCTGCCAGCGCAGCTATTGCTGTTGGTCGTCGTGCTGATCAACGGCATCGAGGTCACCGAGCTGACCTGGTCGGGACGTCTGAAACGCGGCTTCAAGCCGCACGCGCCGGACGTCATCAAACGCTTCCCCAAGGTTTCGCTGCACCTGCCGTGCTATAACGAGCCGCCGGAAATGGTGAAGCTGACCATCGATTCGCTGTTGGCGCTGGATTATCCCAACTTCGAAATCATCGTGCTCGACAACAACACCAAGAAGGAAGAAGTGTGGCGCCCGGTCGAGGCCTATTGCGCCCAGTTCCCCGACAAGGTGAAGTTCTACCATCTGGCGCCGTGGCCCGGCGCCAAGGCCGGCGCGTTGAATTTCGGCCTGTCGGTCACCGACCCGGAAGCCGAGATCATCGGCGTGGTCGATTCCGATTATCAAGTGCGCAAGGATTGGCTGTCGTCCCTGGTGCCTTATTTCGAGGACCCCAAGGTCGGCCACGTCCAGGCGCCCCAGGACCATCGCGACTGGGAACGTGACCTGTTCAAGGAAATGATCAACTGGGAATATGCCGGGTTCTTCGACATCGGCATGGTGTTCAGGAACGAAGCCAACGCCATCATCCAGCACGGCACCATGACCCTGGTACGCAAGAAGGCCATGGCCGACGCCGGCCAATGGGCCGAGTGGTGCATCGTCGAAGACGCCGAGCTGGGCCTGCGCATGATGCAGTTGGGCTACGAATCGGTCTATATCCAGGAACGCATGGGCCACGGTCTGGTTCCCGACAGCTTCATGGCTTACAAGAAACAGCGCTTCCGCTGGGCCTATGGCGCCGTGCAAATCCTGAAGGCCCATTGGCGCGCCCTGGTTCCCTTCAAGGAAACCGGCCTGACCGCGGGTCAGAAATACCATTTCGTTTCCGGCTGGCTGCCGTGGTTCGCCGACGGCTTCTATCTGATGTTCTGCCTGACCAGCCTGTTCTGGACCGCTGGCATGGTGTTGGCGCCCAGGTATTTCGACACGCCCTTGGCCTTCTTCATCCTGCCCACGGTGGGCGTGTTCGTCGCCAAGATCGTCCACCACATCTTCCTCTACACCACCCGGGTGAAATGCGGCTGGAAACAGCGCCTGTTGTCGGCGGTGGCCGGGATGGGCCTGACCTACGCCATCGCCTGGGCCATGTGGCAGGGCATCTTCACCAAGCACACCCCCTTCATGCGCACGCCCAAGATGGCGGAAAAGGTCGGCCTGAAGGACGCGGTCAAGATGACCTTGGAAGAAACCAGCCTGATGCTGGCCCACTGGCTGGCGGCCATCGCCGTTCTGATCCCCGGCCACAATTACTACGACCCGGAAATCCGCCTGTGGTCGGTGGTGCTGGTGGTGCAGTCCATGCCCTTCCTGGCCGCCTTGGTGGCGTCCATCATCTCGACCCTGCCGTCGCGCCCGGCCCCGGAAGAAAAGGCCCCCAGCGGCCCCACCCCGGAAGCGGCCGAATAGTGACCTTGCATGCGCCATGGCGGCCAGCCTAAGCTGGCCGCCATGAGCAAACCCTTTTCCATCCTTTGGCTTCAGGCCGGGTCCTGCGGCGGCTGCACCATGTCCATGCTGGCCGCCGATGATGTGGGGCTGGTCCATTCCCTGGGCCGGTTCGGCATTCACCTGCTGTGGCACCCGTCTTTGTCGGCCCAGTGTGGCGCCGAAGCCCTGGCCATTCTGGAAGACGCGGCGGCGGGTCGCGTCCGCGTGGACGCGCTGTGCGTCGAAGGCGCGGCGCTGACCGGTCCCGACGGATCGGGGCGCTTTCAAATCCTGTCCGGTTCCGGCAGGCCGATGATTCACTGGATCAAGGCCATCGCCGCCCATGCCCGCCACGTGGTCGCCGTGGGGTCCTGCGCCGCTTTCGGCGGGTTCCCGGCGGCCGAGGACAACCCCACCGACGCGGTATCCCTGCATCACCTGTTGGGACAGGACTTCCGCGCCCAAGGCGGTCTGCCGGTGATCAACGTCGCCGGCTGCGCCCCCCATCCCGGCTGGCTGGTGGAAAGCCTGGCCGAACTGGCGCTGTCGGGCACCTGCGCCCTGGATTCCCTGGGCCGGCCGCGCGCCTTCGCCGACCATCTGGCCCATCACGGCTGTGGGCGCAACGAATTCTATGAGTTCAAGGCCTCGGCGGCGCGGCCGTCCGATCGCGGTTGCCTGATGGAAAATTTGGGCTGCAAGGCGACCCAGGCGCCGGGCGACTGCAACATCCGCCGCTGGAACGGCTATGGGTCCTGCACCGATGCCGGCTATGCCTGCATCAACTGCACCTCGCCCGATTTCCAGGACCCCGAGGCACCGTTCGGAGAAACCGCCAAGATCGCCGGCATTCCCGTCGGCCTGCCGGTGGACATGCCGAAGGCCTGGTTCGTCGCCCTGGCGGCGCTGTCGAAATCGGCCACACCCAAACGGGTGCGGGCCAATTCCCACGCCGACCACGTCATCGTCCCCCCTGCCCGACTGCCCCCCAAACAGCCATGACCACCCCATCGCGACTGATCGTCGGCCCGTTCAACCGGGTCGAGGGCGACCTGGAAGTGACCCTGGACATGTCCGCCGGCCAGGTGCAAAGCGCCCGCGTCACCGCGCCCATGTACCGGGGCTTCGAACGCATCCTGGCAGGCCGCCCGCCCGAGGACGCGCTGGTGGTGGCGCCGCGCATCTGCGGCATCTGCTCGGTGTCGCAATCGGTGGCCGCCGCCCGCGCCCTGGCTTCGGTCGCCCAAGTGGACATGCCCGAGAACGGCCGGCTGCTGACCGATCTGATGCTGGCCTGCGAGAACGCCGCCGACCACCTGACCCATTTCGTGCTGTTCTTCATGCCCGATTTCGTCCATCCGGCTTATGCCGGGCGGCCATGGTTCGCCGCCGCCCAGCGCCGTTTCACCGCCATGACCGGAGAAGCGGCGCGATCCCTGGTGCCGGCACGCGCCCGTTTCCTGCATCTGATGGGGCTGTTGGCCGGCAAATGGCCGCATTCCCTGGCCATCCAGCCCGGCGGCGTCACCAAGGCGGCGGATAGCGGCGAGCGCATCCGCCTGCTGGGCATCCTGGCCGATTTCCGCCATCAACTGGAACAGGTCCTGTATGCCGGCAGCCTGGAGGAGATCGCCGCGCTCGACAGCCGCGCCGCCCTGGATCAGTGGGCCGACAAGGCGCCGCTGGATCGGGGCGACTTCCGCCTGTTCCTGCACGTCGCCCGCGATTTGCGGCTGGACCGATCGGGACGCGGCCCAGCCCGTTTCCTATCCCACGGGTCGTTCGGATTATTTCCAGCGGGGGTTTCGGTGACGGGAAAGATCACCCCGCTGGATCACGCCCGGGTCAGCGAGGATTTGACCCGCGCCTGGATGGACGGCCCGACGCGCCCCAACGCCGACAAGGACGGCGCCTATTCCTGGTGCAAGGCGCCCCGCCTGGATGGCCTTAGCTTCGAGACCGGCGCCCTGGCCCGCGCCATGGTCGCCGCCGATCCGCTGGCCGGCGACCTGTGCGGCCCGGACGGCGGTTCGGTGGAAGCCCGGGTGGTGATGCGACTGGTGGAATTGGCCAAGCTGGTCATCGCCATGGAAGACTGGGCCAGACGGATCCGCCCTGGCGAAGCCATCTGTGTCGAATCCCCCCTGCCCCTGCACGGCCATGGCCTGGGCCTGGTGGAAGCCGCCCGCGGGTCGCTGTCGCACCGCCTGGACGTGGATGGCGGCCGCATCCGCGACTACGCCATCATCGCGCCCACCACCTGGAACTTCAGCCCGCGCGACGCCCAAGGAAATCCCGGCCCGCTGGAACAGGCCCTGCAGGGCGCCCCGGTGCGGGACGGCGAAACCACGCCCATCGCGGTTCAGCACATCGTCCGCAGCTTCGACCCCTGCATGGCGTGCACGGTGCACTGACCGACGGTTATTGCGCCGCCTGGTCCAACAGCGGCCGCATCGAGCCCCGTTCTTCCACCGCCACGTGCCAGGACAGGGCCTTGGTCAGCACGTGCGGGGTGTGGCCGCCCTTCTTTTCCGCTTCGCGCACGTAATCGCGAAGCGCGTCGCGATAGATCGGGTGGGCGCAATTGTCGATGACCAGGCGCGAGCGTTCGCGCGGGGCCAGACCGCGCAGATCGGCCAAGCCCTGCTCGGTGACGATGATGTCGACGTCGTGTTCGCAATGGTCCACATGGCTGACCATGGGAACGATGGAGGAAATGTCGCCGCCCTTGGCCAGCGACTTGGTGACGAACACCGACAGGTACGAATTGCGGGCGAAATCGCCCGATCCGCCGATGCCGTTCATCATCTTCGACCCCAGCACGTGGGTCGAGTTGACGTTGCCATAGATGTCCACTTCCAGGGCGGTGTTGATGGCGATCAGCCCCAGGCGGCGGATGACTTCCGGGTGGTTCGAGATTTCCTGCGGCCGCAGGATCAGGCGATCCTTGTACTTGGCGATGTTCTCCAGGACATAGCGGTGCTTGGCTGGGCTCAGCGTGATGGACGAGCCCGAGGCGAACAACAGCTTGCCGGCATCCATCAGATCGAAGGTGCTGTCCTGCAGAACTTCCGAATACATGGTCAGGTCATGGAAGTCAGAGTCGATGAAGCCATGCAGCACCGCGTTGGCGATGGAACCAATACCGGCCTGCAGCGGTGCCAGATTGGACCCCAGACGGCCCAGATCGCGTTCGTGCTTCATGAAGTCGATCAGATGGCCGGCGATCTGCTTGGTTTCCAAGTCGGGCGGCTGGACGTTGGCGGACGAATCCAGCTTTTCGGTCACCACGATGGCGGCGATGCGCGACGGGTCGATGGGGATGACGTTCATGCCCACCCGGTCGTCGGGCTTAAGCACCGGGATGGGTTCACGGTGCGGGCGCCGGCTGGGGATGTAGATGTCGTGCAAACCGACCAGTTCCAGGCTTTGGGTCAGGTTCAGCTCGACGATGATTTTTTCCGCCAACAGGGCGAAGGTCGCCGAGTTGCCCACCGAAGTGGTGGGGATCAGCGCGCCGTTCTCGTCGATGGCCACCGCTTCGATCACCGCCACGTCCACCGGACCAAGCTGGCCGGAACGCAGCATTTCCACGGTTTCCGACAGATGCTGGTCGACGAACATCACCTCGCCGGCATTAATGGACGCGCGCAGCACCGGGTCGGCCTGGAACGGCAGGCGGCGCGACAGCGCATGGGCCTGGGCCAGGGTCTTGTCCACGTCCGAACCCAACGAGGCGCCGGTCATCAGGGTGATCTTCAGACCGTCGCGCTTGGCCCGCTCGGCCAGGGCCAGCGGCACCACCTTGGCGTCGCCGGCGCGGGTGAAGCCGCTCATGCCCACCACCATGCCGTCCTTGATGTGCATGGCCGCCTGTTCGGGCGACACAACCTTGGCCCACAGCGATTTCAAGCCGATACGATCACGATACATGGGCAAGATTCCTTCCCGGCAGGTGCGGACATTGAATTAATGTGACAGTAATCAACCGATCACGATTGCAGATGTGTCGATTGCGCATGCGCCCATGACAAAAAGAAAGGCACCCGCCGGGGGTGCCTTGCCGTAAAGTATGTGGTGAGGTCGGGTCGTATCAGCCGCCCTCTTCGTCCTGTCGGCTGACCAGCACCTTGTCGATGCGCCGCCCGTCCATGTCGACCACCTCGAAACGCCAGCCCTGCCAGGTGAAGTGGTCGCCGGCGCTGGGAATGGCGCGGGACTTGGACAGGATGAAGCCGGCCATGGTGTCGTAGTCCGAATCCTCGTCCACCAGCACCCGGCAATTCAGCCGGTCGCGGGCCACGTCCACCGCCACCGAGCCGTCCACCAGCCACGACCCGTCCTGACGGGCGACGATGGAGCCTTCGTAATCCACGCCATGTTCGGACAACCCGCCCAGGATGGCCGACAGGATGTCGGCGGCGGTGACGATGCCTTCGACGCTGCCGTATTCGTCCACCACCAACGCCATGTGGATCGAGGAATCCTTCAAGGTGTCCAGCACCATCAGCGCCGGCGAGTTGTCGTGCACCACCTGGACTGGCTTAACCGCGTCGTCGAGCCGCAATTCCTGGCCCGACAGGAAAATGTTCAGCAGGTCCTTGGCCTGGACCACCCCCAGGATGTTGTCGGAATTGCCGCGATAGACCGGCAGCCGCGAATGCGGGCTGTCCTTCATCACCTGGATGATGCGGTCCTGGTCCCAATCCAGGTCGATGGACACCATTTCGTTGCGGGGCGTCATGATTCCACGCACCCGACGGTCGCCGAAACGCATGACGCCGGACAACAGTTCCTGTTCCTGGGGCTCGAAAACGCCGCTTTGGGTGCCTTCGGCGATCATCGCCTTGACCTCTTCCTCGGTGACGCTTTGGTCGGCCGCCGGCTTGATGCGCAACACCGCCAGGGTCAACCGGCTGGAATGTTCCAGCAGCCAGACCAGCGGCGAAGCGAACCGCGCCACCAGAGCCATGGGCCGGGCCACCAGGATGGCCACGTTTTCCGGCCGGGACAGGGCGATCTGTTTGGGGACCAGTTCACCGACGATCAGCGAGGCATAGGTGATCGAACCGACCACCACCGCCATGGACAGCACCTCCGCCACCGGGTCCAGCAGCGGGAAACGGTTCAGCCACGCTTCGAAATGCCCCGCCAGGGTGGCACCCGAATAGGCGCCGGCCAGGATGCCCACCAAGGTGATGCCGATCTGCACCGACGACAGGAAGCGGCCGGGATTTTCCGCCAGTTCCAGCGCCATCCGGGCGCCCTTGCTGCCTTCGGCGGCGCGTGCCGACAACCGGGCCTTGCGCGACGACACGATGGCCATCTCGGACAGGGCGAAAGCGCCGTTCAGCAGAACCAGAAAGGCGATGACGGCGATTTCGAAGGCTAAGGACATTTTACCCCAGGAAGTGGTTGAACAAACCAAAGCGCCAAGCGGCGACGGCACCAATGGCGATCAGCGCCGCCAGCACCAGCCACGACCCCACCGGCGCCTTCTTTTCCGCGAAGGGATCGGCCAGTGATCGTTCCGCCCCCGCCGGCAACTGCGCCACCGCGGTCAGCGAACCGCCGAACGGGATGTTGATGCTGGCCCGGGCGTTCACCGCCCATCCCGTCGCGTCCAAGATAGGTGCCAGGTTGCGCTGCCGCAACTTCATGTAGGCGATGATCATGCTGGGACCGGAAACCACCAGCACCAGACCAGCCATGGCCAGCGGCATCTGCCACCAGGTCAAGGACAGGAAGCCGGTGACCACCGAGGCGATGGCGGTGCCGATGGCCCCCACCGCCAGCCCCAGGGCAGCGAAGATGCCGGCGAACTTGCCGGCGTCGAAATTCTCCTTGGGCGCCGCCGCCGGAGCCGGGGCGACGATCTTGCCGGCCGCCTTGGCCTGCAGGTCGGTTTCCACTGCCTTGGCCTTGGCGGCCGCCATCTTTTCCACCTGGGCGCCGACGAAACGCCCCAGTTGCTTGTAAGGCGACCAGAAGGCTTGGCGCATGCTGATGGGGTGTTCGACGATCTTGACGATGGTGGCGTCCCAATCACGCCCCTGACGGTCATAGAACACGCCGTTGCGGCCCACCATCAACTGGTCGGAATCACCCGAGGTGAATCCGGCCATGACGATCATCTTCTCGTCCGAACCGCGCCGTACGCAATCGCAATAAACCAGGTAGATGCGCGACAAAGTCGCCAGGGCGGCATGTTTGGCGGCGTCGGTGACGGTCAGGCACAGATCGGCGCTGCGGCCATCCAGATAAAGGGTGCCGGCCTGGAACACCGCGCGGCCCTGGCGGGCATAGAATTCGCGGAAGCTGACGAAATTGTTGACCAGATGGAACAGGTGGGTGCGCAACACCACCAGCTTTTCCACCGCGTCGATGGCGTCGGCCTGGGCTTCCAGGGCCTTGTCCTCGGCCACCAGGGCGTCCAGGCGGGCCTTGGCGTCGGAAAAGCGGATGGCGCGGATGCGCTCGACGCCCAAGGATTCGATCTGGGTCTGGGGCTTCTTGGCCTGCCAGTCGGCATGGGCGGCGAAGCGCGCCTTCAGGTCCAACCATTCGGTTTCCGACAGCGACAGCCGGTCATTGGCCACCAGACGGCGGAAGGCTTCCATTTCCTTGTCCCAGGCCGGGTTGACGCCGCGCAGCAGCGGCAGATCGGCCTGGGGATAGACCGACGCCAAGGGAAGCGGACGCAGGGCGTCCAGCGCCTCGGCGGTGCTGGCGCCGGTCAGCGGCAGGAAGGTTTCCGCCCCCGGATTGACGTTCTGGGCAGCGACGTCGGAATAGAACGCCATGCGGCAACGCAGGAAGAAACCGTCGATCTTGTCGCGCAAGGCTTCCAGGGCGGCGCCGGCCTCGGCCGAGACGGCAACCTCGCCGCCTTGGCCCAGCCAGTCGCCATAGGCCTCGATCTGGGCGAAGAAGCCATCGATCTTTTCCTGGCTGATTCCCGGCTTGCCGGAACGGTCGGCCTCTTCCCCCATGGTCGCCATGATGTCGGTGATCACCGAGGCCAGGGCTTCGTCCTCGGCGGCGTCGGCGGTGACGACGCCGTCACCGTTGAAACGGGTCTGGGCGAAGATGCGCCCGGTGTCGCGGGTGTCTTCCAGATCGATGGACGCAGCATTGCCCTTGCCCAGATTGGCCAGGATCTGCCGGGCAGACGCCAGCACCCGGGCGCCTTCGGCCTGGCTGTCGTCGATGCTGTCCAGGCTGACCGACGTGCCCGGCACCACCAATTCGTCGCCGTTCTTCAGCACCGACCGCAGCCAGCGCACCGCATCCAGAATCTCGGCGGCACGGATGCGGCCGTCCTTGTCGGCGTCCAGCAGTTCCAGGGCGCGCGGGTCGAACTCGATGTCCTTGGCCGGGCAGGCCAGGGCCACCCACAATTTCTGATCCAACTGGTCCAGCGCCAACAGGTCACTGCCGGTCTCGATGCGGACCTGATCGAAACCGCCGGCGCGGAAGAACTTCCAGACATGAGACGAAACGGGTGCGGTCACGGTCATACTCCCTGCCCTGTTCACGGGAAAGAAGGCTAACCCGGACCGCCCCTTAAATCCAGGAATCAACCGTGACTGGTCAGCGGACGATGCGCCACGCGCCGTCCGGCATCAGGCAGGCGGTGCCATAGGCCGGCTGCGAAACGCCGCCCACCACCACGTTGGTCTGATATTCCCGGCAGGTGCGCCCCCGTCCATCCAGGTAGGGGTCCGAGGCCGGAGCGACCTGAAGCGGCGCGCTTTCCACGTAAACCACCCGGGTATTGGGCGGTGGGGGCGAAGGATAGACCACGAACACCTCACGCGGGGGCGGCCGGTGGTGGTGGTGCGGCCAGGGGGCGTCCCAGCCCGGGGAATAAGGCTGGTGACGCGGACCATAAGGATCGGCCAACGCGGGAGATATCTGCAAAATCAAGGAAACTGCCGCCGTCGCGGCGATCATCCACGTCTTCATCGTACACCTGCATCATCCCCCGGAATGGGGGGGAACATCCCGACCCTAAGCATTAAACGTGGCGGCACGAAGGCTCCTGCGGTGAAATTATTTTAACCATTTATGGAAACTTACTTTCCATGCTGCTTTGCACACCCCACCCCCGCCAAATCCGCCGAACGATGCCTTTGATCCCGGAATTCCGCCCCGTAAAGCCACCTGTGCAATGCAGCATTTCCTACCCGATAGAGTTGGCACGCTCCTTGCGGAAAGATCGTTCAGATAATTGAGAACAAGAATGGCGGGAGGCAAACGGCTTGGTCCGACCCTTGGAAGGGCGACCACCTGATCCTTTCGCCCTTCGTGACAGACGAGCCTTTGGAAAGGTGGGGATCAGAATGTTGGACGACAGCGCCGTTAAATTCGAAACCGATGTCGAGACCCGTTTCGGCTTCTCGCGCCGCGATTTCATGAAGTTCTGCGCCGCCATGGCCGCGACCATGGGCCTGCCCAAGGGCGCCGATGCGCAGATCGCCGAGGCCATCACCAAGAAGGAACGTCCTTCGGTGATCTGGCTGCACCACCAGGAATGCACCGGCTGTTCGGAATCGCTGCTGCGATCCGAACACCCGACGCTGGAAAAGCTGATCCTCGACATCATCTCGCTGGATTACCACGAGACCTTGTTCGCCGCCGCCGGCCACCAGGCCGAGGCCGCCCGCAAGGCAGCCATGGAAAAGAACAAGGGCAAGTACATCCTGGTCGTCGAAGGCGCCATCCCCATGAAGGATGGCGGCGTCTACTGCAAGATCGGCGGCCAGACCTCGTACGAGCTGACCAAGGAAGTGGCCGAACACGCCGCCGCCATCGTCGCCGTGGGCTCCTGCGCATCCTGGGGCGGCATGCCGTCCACGCCCCCCAACCCCACCGGCTCCACCGGCGTGGGTGAAGCTTTGGGCCGCAAGGACGTGGTCACCATCCCCGGTTGCCCGCCCAACCCCTATAACATCCTGGCCACCATCGTCCATTTCCTGACCTTCGGCAGCCTGCCCAAGGTGGACGAACTGGGTCGCCCGACCTTCGCCTATGGCCGTCTGATCCACGACAACTGCGAACGCCGCAGCCATTTCGACGCCGGCCGTTTCGCCCTGGAATTCGGCGATGCCGGCCACCGCAAGGGCTATTGCCTGTACAAGCTGGGCTGCAAGGGGCCGGAAACCTACGCCAACTGCCCGTCGATCCTGTTCAACGACGTCGGCACCGGTTCCTGGCCCGTCGGCACCGGCCATCCCTGCATCGGCTGCACCGAGAAGCATATCGGCTTTGAAAAGCCGATCCATGCTTTGGCCACGCTGAAGACCAACCCGCCGACCAGCTATCCGCGCATCGTCGAGGAACAGGGTACGGGGGCTTCCGTCGCCTCGGCCGCTTTGGTGGCCGGCGTCGCCGGTCTGGCCGTGGGGGCCGGCATGAAGATCGCCGGCAACCTGGGCAAGAGCGAAACCAAGGACGGCGAGTAATCCCATGACCGTCAATCGTCGCAACTTCATCAAAGGGGCTGCCGGCGGCGGCGCCGCGCTGGCGACAGCGGCGGTGGTGTCCGCGCCCGCACCCGCCCAGGCCCGTCCCAACAAGGAAATGCCGCCCCACGCGGTGGGCCTGTTGTTCGATTCCACCCTGTGCGTGGGCTGCAAGGCCTGCGTCGCCGGCTGCAAGGAAGCCAACGGCCTGCCCGTCGACGTCAACACCGCCGACGCGCTGTGGGACACGCCGCTGGACATCGGCCCCAAGACCTACAACGTGATCAAGCTGTATGCCAACGGCACCGCCGATCACAAGGACCAGGAGCAGAACGGCTTCGCCTTCATCAAGAAGTCGTGCATGCACTGCGTCGATCCGTCTTGCGTCTCGGTCTGCCCGGTTTCGGCCATGACCAAGGACGGCCAGACCGGCATCGTCGCCTACAACCCCGACATCTGCATCGGCTGCCGTTACTGCGTCGCGTCCTGCCCCTTCGGCGTGCCGCAGTCGGAATTCGACACGCCGACGCCGAAGATCAAGAAGTGCGAGATGTGCCGCCATCGTCAGGCCGAGGGCAAGATTCCGGCCTGCGCCGAAGTGTGCCCGACGGGCGCCACCATCTTCGGGCCGCTGACCGCCATCAATGAAGAAATCGCCCGCCGCCGCGCCATGAAGCCCGGCGAGGCCAACGTCTTCGAACGGCGTACCATCGGATCGGGCGACACCCACGAACGTCCCGCCGCCACTTATGTGGACCATGTCTACGGCGAGACCGAGGTGGGCGGCACCCAGTTCCGCCACATGGCCGGCGTCCCCTTCGAGAAGCTGGGCTATCCCGATCTGCGCCAAAAGTCGTTCGCGTCCGAATCCGAAGGCATCCAGCACACGCTGTACAAGGGCATGATCGCCCCGGCCCTGGCTTTGGCCGGTCTGGTCTTCGCCGCCAAGCGGGCGTCCCACATCGACGACGAACACCCCGAGGAGTGAGCGGCAATGGCTGGAATCCATAACGAACACGAACCCTTGGGCGGTTCCATCCTGTCCAAGACCACCATCATCTGCGCCATCCTGGCCTTCATCGCCGTGGTGTTGCTGGCCAAGCGAATGGTGCTGGGCCTGGGCTCGGTGACCAACCTGAACAACGGTTATCCCTGGGGTATCTGGATCGTCTACGACGTGGTCATCGGCACCGCCTTCGCCTGCGGCGGCTATGCCATGGCCTTCCTGACCTACATCCTGAACAAGGGCGAATACCACCCGCTGGTGCGTCCGGCGCTGCTGGCGTCATGCTTCGGCTACACGCTGGGCGGTATCTCCATCGTCTTCGACCTGGGCCGCTGGTGGAACGCCTGGCACATCCTGGTGCCCGGCTACATGCAGCCCAATTCGGTGATGTTCGAAGTGGCGCTGTGCGTCATGGCCTACATCCTGGTGCTGTGGATCGAATTCGCCCCCGCCATCCTGACCAAGCTGGGCCTGACCCATCTGAAGAAGAAGCTGGACAAGGTACTGTTCATCTTCATCGGTCTGGGCGTGCTGCTGCCCTCCATGCACCAATCGTCCTTGGGCACCCTGCTGGTGGTCATGGGCTATCAGATCCACGAATTGTGGCAGACGCCCATCCTGCCGCTGTTGTTCCTGATGAGCGCCGTCACCATGGGCTTTTCCATCGTGGTGTTCGAAGCCCTGTTGGGTTCGGCCGGCTTCCAGCGTTCGGTCAAGCACGAAATCCCGCAGCTGGCAAAGCTGGCCGGCATCATCCGGGCCATGATGATCGCCTATCTGGTCATCCGTTTCGGCGACCTGATCGTGCGCGGTGCCTTTGGCGCCATCTTCAGCTCGGGCATCAAAAGCGTGATGTTCGTGATCGAAATCGCGCTGTTCGCCACCCCGGTGGTGCTGTTTTCCAGCAAGGAAAAGCGCAACAGCAAGAAGGCCCTGTGGATCGGCGCCTGCGCGCTGCTGCTGGCCGGCGCCCTTTACCGTCTGGATGCCTTCCTGGTCGCCTATCAGACCGGCCCGGGCTGGAGCTACTTCCCCAGCGTGCAGGAACTGATGGTCACCATCGGCATCATCGCCGCCGAGATCCTGCTCTACATCGTCTTCGTCCGGAAGTTCCCGGTCTTCTACACCCACAAGCTGACGCAGGCCGAACTGGCCGCCGCGCATACCAAGTAAGGAGCCACGCCCGTGTCTAAGCGTATCACCATCGACCCCATCACCCGGATCGAAGGCCATCTGCGCATCGACGTCGAAGTCGATAACGGCAAGGTGTCCAAGGCTTGGTCGTCCGGCCAGATGTGGCGCGGCGTCGAACTGATCCTGTTGGGTCGCGACCCGCGTGACGCCTGGGCCATCACCCAGCGCATCTGCGGCGTCTGCACCACTGTGCACGCCATCACCTCGGTCCGCGCCGTCGAAAACGCGCTGAACCTGGAAGTGCCGGTGAACGCCCAGTTCATCCGCAACATGATCGCCGCCGCCCACGCGCTGCACGACCATATCGTCCACTTCTACCACCTGTCGGCCTTGGACTTCGTCGACGTGGTCTCGGCCTTGAAGGCCGATCCGGAAGCCACCTCGAAGCTGGCGGAATCCCTGTCCGACTGGGGCATGAATTCCAAGCACGTGATGGCCCAGACCAAGGAAAAGCTGGCCACCTTCGTGGGGTCGGGTCAGTTGGGCCCGTTCGCCAACGGCTATTGGGGCCACCCGGCCATGAAGCTGACCCCCGAGGTCAACCTGCTGGCCGTCACCCACTACTTGCAGGCCCTGGAAGCCCAGCGCCACGCCAGCAAGATCGTCACCATCCTGGGCTCCAAGTCGCCGCACATCCAGAACCTGGCGGTCGGCGGCGTGTCCAACCCCATCGCCACCGATTCCCAGTCGGTGCTGACGGTGGAACGTCTGCTGGCGGTCAAGGAACACATCGACGCCCTGGCGGAATTCACCCGCAAGGTCTATCTGCCCGACGTCGCCGCCATCGGCGCCTTCTACGCCGACTGGACCAAGTACGGCAAGGGCATCACCAACTACATCTCGACCCCGGATTTCCCCACCGATTCCAAGGGCACCCAGTTCATGGTCCCCGGCGGTCACATCCCCGATGGCGACCTCGCCAAGTACAAGCCGTTCACCCAGTTCGGCGACCAGTACCTGCGCGACGGCGTCGAGGAATCGGTCAAGCATTCCTGGTACACCTATTCCAAGCCGGGCGCGCTGCACCCCTACAAGGGTGAAACCACGCCGCATTACACCGACTTCCAGGACGACGGGAAGTATTCGTGGCTGAAGGCGCCCACCTTCTATGGCAAGCGCGCCCAGGTCGGCCCGCTGGCCAACGTGCTGTGCGGCCTGGCCGCCGGCCACCAGCCCACCGCCACCTACGCCAACCAGATGCTGAACACCGTTTCCACCCTGCTGGGCAGCAAGGTGGGGCCGGAAATCCTGCATTCCACCGTCGGCCGCCACGCGGCGCGTGCCATCCGTGCCGGCGTCATGGCGGAAGTGCTGGGCCAGAACTGGTCCATGCTGATCGAGAACATCTCGAAGGGCGACACCACCACCTTCAACAAGCCGGTCTTCCCCAAGGGCGAGGTCATGGGCTTCGGCATGCACGAAGCGCCGCGCGGTCTGTTGTCGCACTGGACCGTCATCAAGGACGGCAAGATCGCCAACTACCAGTGCGTGGTGCCCAGCACCTGGAACGCCGGCCCGCGTGACGAAAACGACGAGATCGGCCCGTACGAAGCCTCGCTGATGGACAACCCCATCGCCGATCCCGAACAGCCCCTGGAAGTGCTGCGCACCGTCCACTCGTTCGACCCGTGCCTGGCCTGCGCCGTGCACGTCCAGGACGAAGACGGCCACGAAGTGGTGCAGGTCAAGGCCCTGTGACAATCCTGCCTTAGTCATGTATCATTACCGCCGTCCCCTGACCGGGACGGCGGAATTTTTCCGAAGGAACTGAAATGCGCGTCGTCGTCCTGGGGGTTGGCAATATCCTGATGTCCGACGAGGGGGTGGGCGTCCACGCCGTCACCGCCCTGGCCGATCGTTACGACTTTCCCGAATGCGTGGAAATCATCGACGGCGGCACGTCCGGCATGGATTGCCTGGACCGCATCGCCGACGCCGATTTGCTGCTGATCGCCGATTGCATGCGCAAGGCGGGCAAAGCCCCCGGCGACATCACCCGCATCGCCGACGACGAGATCAACGCCTGGTTCAAGACCAAGATTTCCCCCCATCAGGTCGGCCTGTCCGACGTGCTGGCCGCCTGTTGCTTCCATGGCATGTCGCCCAAGAAGGTGGTGCTGGTCGGCGTGCAGCCGGCTTCGTTCGAAACCTCCATGGAACTGACCCCCGCCGTCGCCGCCGTGCTGGATCAGGTGGTCGCCCGCCTGGTGGCCGAAATCGCCGAAATGGGTGTCCAGGCCCTGCCCAAGGCGGCCTAGACATGTGCATGGCGGTTCCGTCCAAGGTGGTGGCCGTTGACGGCCAGATGGCGACGGTCGAGGCCTTCGGCCAGACCCGCCAGACCAGCCTGCTGATGATCGAGGAAGACGTCCGCGTCGGCGATTATCTGGTGCTGGGGGCAGGCGGCACTTTCGCCGCTGAAAAGGTGTCCGAGGAAACCGCCCTGGCCGCCATCGACTATTTGTCCCAGGTTCTGGCCGACGGCTTGGCCTGATGTTCACCGAGGCAAGCCTGCATGTGACCATGCGCGTCGACGGCCCGTCGGTGCGCACCGTGCTGGTGCGGTCCACCCGCATGGTTCAGGCGGCGCGGCTGTTCGCCGGCAAGCAGCCGGCCGAGGTGCTGCAATTGCTGCCGGCGGTGTTTTCGCTGTGTGGCACCGCCCAGGCGTTGACCGGTCTGGCGGCCATGGAAAAGGCCGCGGCCATCGCCGCCAGCCCGGCGCAAAAGGCCGCCCGTTCCCTGCTGTTGTTGGGGGAAAGCGTTTCCGAACACGGACTGACCGTCGCACGGGACTGGCCGCTGCTGGCCGGTGCCGCCCCGTCCTTGGATCATGCCAAGCGCCTGCGCCACGCCTTGGCCGGGCTGCGCGCCGCCCTTTACCCCGATGGCGACTGGCTGCATCTGGGCGGCGGACAGCTGCGTCCCGACACGGCCAGGATCAACACCATCGTCGGCCAGTGCCGCGACACCCTGACCCAGTTGATCGGCCACGACCTGGACGAATTGATGCAGCCCATCGCCTTCATGGCCTGGCTGCAACGGGAAAGCAATCCGCTGCTGGCCCTGGTCACCAACCGCTGCTGGCAGGGTCTGGGGGCCGGCGCCGCCTTCCTGCCCATGCCGGAACTGGGCCCGCCCGATCTGTCGGCCCGCTTGCAGACCGACCGCGAAGGCATCTATCTGGCCCGCCCCGATTGCGCCGGCCGGGTGTTTGAAACCGGCCCCCTGGCCCATTGGCATTGGCACCCGCTGCTGACCGACCTGACCGACCGCTTCGGCACCGGCCTGTTGACCCGTCTGGCCGCCCGTCTGGTGCTGCTGGCGGAATCCTTGCGGGAAATGGACGAACACAGGCATGATTTACGGGGCGAGCCGGCGGCGCCGCTGCCTCGCCTGGACGGCCAAGGACTGGCTTTGACCGAAGCGGCCCGGGGACTTCTGGCCCATCGCGTGGTGTTGAAGGAAGGTCTGGTCGGGCAGTACCAGATTTTGGCGCCCACCGAATGGAACTTCCATCCCGAGGGCGCCCTGGTCCGCATGCTGACCGGCGCGCCGGCCGACCAGGATTTGGAATTGCGAGCCCGGCTGTTGGTTCACGCCTTGGACCCGTGCGTCAGCTGCACGGTGGCGGTGGAGTAAAGAATGCACGAAATGTCCCTGACCGAAGGCGTGGTCCGCATCCTGGAAGAACAGGCCGCCACCCATGGCTTTGCCAAGGTCAAGACGGTGTGGCTGGAAATCGGCGAACTATCGCAGGTGGACCCGGAATCGATGATTTTCTGTTTCGACGCCGTCACCCGGGGCTCGGCGGTGGCGGCCGGCGCCAAGCTGGAAATCGTCGCCGTTCCCGGCCAAGCTTATTGCCTGGATTGCGCCGACACCGTCGCCCTGGCCAAGCGTGGCGACGCCTGCCCCAAATGCGGTGGGTGGGCGCTGCAGGTGACCGCCGGCGGCGACATGCGGATCAAGGAATTGGAGGTCGAGTAGATGTGCACGGTATGCGGCTGCGGCGACGCCAAAGTGGAACACTCCCACGACCACGATCACCACCATCCCCATGATCATGACCACCATCACGATCACGACCATGGCCATGGCCATGGCCACCATCATCATCACCATGGCGACGACCTGCATTTCGGCCAGGGCATCGCCGGGGTCCACGTGCCCGGCCTGTCGCAAAGCCGCATCATCCAGATCGAACAGGACATCCTGGGCCACAACAAGTCGCTGGCCGAGGTCAACCGCGCTTGGCTGGCCGAACGCGGCATCTTCGCCCTGAACCTGGTGTCCAGCCCCGGTTCGGGCAAGACCACGCTGTTGTGCAAGACCGTCGAGGACCTGGCCGGCCGCTTCCCGGTTTCGGTGATCGAAGGCGACCAGCAGACCAGCAACGACGCCGACCGTATCCGTGCGACGGGGGCACCGGCCGTGCAGGTCAACACCGGCAAGGGTTGCCACCTGGACGCCCACATGGTGGCCACCGCGTTTGGCACGCTGAAGCCGGCCGAGGATTCGGTGCTGTTCATCGAAAATGTCGGCAACCTGGTGTGCCCCGCCGCCTTCGATTTGGGCGAGGCCTACAAGGTCGCCATCCTGTCGGTGACCGAAGGCGAGGACAAGCCGCTGAAATATCCCGACATGTTCGCCGCAGCGTCGATGATGATCCTGACCAAGGTGGATTTGCTGCCGCATCTGGATTTCGACGTCGCCAAATGCATCGACTATGCGCGGCGGGTGAACCCCGAGATCGTGGTGTTGCAGGTCTCGGCGAAAACCGGCCAGGGCATGGACGAATGGCTGGCCTGGGTGGCCGAAGGCCGTCGTCAGGCCATCGCCGCCAAGGTGGCAGGCCTAAAGGCCAAGCTGGTGGCGGCGGAAGCGGCGCTGAGCAAGTAAGTGACCGCCATCGCCCAGGCCATTCCCCTGCCCCATGCGGTGCCCTGCACCCTGGCGGTCGGGGCGTTTTTGAAGAACACCATCTGCGTCACCAAGGACGACATGGCTTATTTGTCCGTCGTCCATGGCGACCTGGGCACGCCCGAAGCCATCGCCGCCTTTGAAAACTCGGTGCAAAACCTGCTGGCCGAGCTAGACGTGCGCCCGACCCGCGTCGCCCACGACCTGCACCCGGATTTCCATTGCACCCGTTTCGCCCAATCCCTGGACCTGCCGACCGTGGCCGTGCAGCACCACCACGCCCACGCGGCGGCAGTGGCGGTCGAGCACCTTATTTGTAATCAGGGGGTCAGCCTGTCCCTGGACGGCTTCGGCCTGGGACCGGGCAACCAGGCCTGGGGCGGCGAATTGCTGCTTCATGCCGGCCCCCGTTACCAACGCCTGGGACACCTTGCCCATTTGCGCCAGCCGGGCGGCGACGTGGCGGCCCGCGAACCCTGGCGCATGGCCGCCAGCGCCCTGCACAAGTTGGGGCGCGGCGGCGAGATCGCCAGCCGTTGGCCCGCCTACAAGCCGGCGCCCATGCTGGCCACCATCCTGGACAAGGGGCTGAACAGCCCCGAGACCTCGTCCGCCGGGCGGCTGTTCGATGCCGCCTGTGGGCTGTTGGATATCCACCCGGTGGCAGATTTCGAAGGGCAAGCCCCCATGGCCCTGGAGGCCTTGGTGGACGACCCGCAAATCCTGGCCGATGGATGGCGACTGCACGACGGCATCTTGGATTTCATCCCGCTTTTGACCCATCTGGCCGATTGCGGCGACGCCAAGCACGGCGCCAACCTGTTCCACGGCACCTTGGTCGCCGGCATGGCCGAATGGGCGGCCTGGGGCGCCGAACAGGCGGGATGTGGCGATGTGGCCTTGGGCGGCGGCTGTTTCTTCAATAAAGTGCTGAAAGATGGTCTGGTGAAGGCGTTGACGGCCCGGGGCCTGCGCCCCCTGACCGCCATCAAGGTGTCGCCGGGCGATCCCGGCTTGTCTTTGGGCCAGGCGTGGGTCGCCGCCCTGACGGAGGTTTAGCCATGTGTCTTGCCCTGCCTTCCCGCGTCGTCGCATTGCTGGACGACGACCAGGCCAAGGTCGACCTGGGCGGCGTCACCAAATCAGTGTCGCTGTCCCTGGTGGAGGGCGTCCAAGTGGGCGACTACGTCATCGTCCATGTGGGCTATGCGCTGACCAAGGTGGACCCGGCGGAAGCCCAAAAGACCCTGGCGCTGTTCGCCGAAATGCAGGCGGCCGGGCAAAGCGCATGAAATACATCGACGAATATCGCGACGGCGAACTGGCCCAGCAACTGGCGAAATCCATCGCCGCCGAGGCCGACACAGCGCGCACCTATCACCTGATGGAATTCTGCGGCGGCCACACCCACGCCATTTCCCGTTACGGCCTGGAAGACATCCTGCCGGCCAATGTCCACATGGTGCATGGGCCGGGCTGTCCGGTCTGCGTGCTGCCGGTGGGCCGCATCGACGCCGCCATCTGGCTGGCCGGCCAGCCCGACGTCATTCTTTGCACCTATGGCGACATGCTGCGGGTTCCCGGCTCCAAACGCCTGTCGCTGCTGAAGGCCAAGGCCGAGGGCCGCGACATCCGCATGGTCTATTCGTCTTTGGACGCGGTGAAGCTGGCGCAGGTCAATCCCGACCGTAAAGTGGTGTTCTTCGCCATCGGTTTCGAAACGACGACGCCGCCCACCGCGGTCGCCATCAAGCAGGCGCAGGCCTTGGGGCTGACCAATTTCTTCGTTTTCTGCAACCACGTGCTGACACCATCGGCCATCGCCCAGATCCTGGACAGCCCGGAAGTGCGCGAGTTGGGCACCGTCAAGCTGGACGGCTTCATCGGCCCGGCCCATGTCTCCACCATCATCGGCTCGCAGCCTTACGAATACTTCGCCGAGGAATACCAGCGCCCGGTGGTCATCGCCGGCTTCGAGCCCTTGGACGTGTTGCAGGCGGTGCGCATGCTGGTGCGCCAGATCAACGAAAACCGCTTCGAAGTGGAAAACGAGTTTTCCCGGGCGGTGACGCGGGACGGCAACACCAAGGCCAAGGCGCTGGTGGCCGAGATGTTCGAACTGCGTAAAGCCTTCGAATGGCGCGGTTTGGGGCTGGTGCCCTATTCGGCGCTGCGCATCAAGGAAGCCTATGCCGCCTTCGACGCCGAACGCCAGTGGGACGTGCCCAAGGACAGCCCGCCCGACAACAAGGCCTGCGAATGCGGCGCCATCCTGCGCGGCGTGAAAAAACCCACCGATTGCAAGCTGTTCGGCACCGTGTGCACGCCTGAAAACCCCATGGGTTCGTGCATGGTATCGGCCGAGGGCGCCTGCGCCGCCCACTGGACCTATGGACGTTTCCGCGACACGAAAGCCCAAGACGCATGACCCTGTCCCGCCGCACCCATCCCCGTCCGCTGGACATCAAGAACGGCCGCGTCGACCTGACCCATGGCGGCGGCGGCCGCGCCATGGCCCAGTTGGTGGACGAATTGTTCGTCGCCGCCTTCGACAACGAGGTCTTGTCCCAGGGCAACGACCAGGGCGCCTTTAGCGTCCCCGGCGGCCGCATGGTGATGAGCACCGACGGCTATGTCATCTCGCCCATGTTCTTCCCCGGCGGCGACATCGGATCGTTGGCGGTGCACGGCACCGTCAACGACGTGGCCATGGCCGGCGCCGTGCCCATCGGCCTGTCGGCCGGTTTCATCATCGAAGAAGGCTTCCCGCTTTCCGATCTGGAACGGGTGGTCAAATCCATGGCCGCCGCCAGCAAGGCCGCCGGTGTGCCGGTGATGACCGGCGACACCAAGGTGGTGGAAAAGGGCAAGGGCGACGGGCTGTTCATCACCACCGCCGGCATCGGCATGGTGCCGCCCGGCATCGACATTTCCGGCGACAAGGCGCGGCCCGGCGACGTCATCATGGTGTCGGGCACCATGGGCGACCATGGCGTCGCGGTGATGAGCCAGCGCGAAAGCTTGGGGTTCGAAACCGAGATCCTGTCCGATTCGGCGGCTTTGCACACCCTGGTCGCCGCCATGATCAAGGCTGCGCCCGGCATCCGGGTGCTGCGCGACCCGACCCGCGGCGGCTTGGCGGCGACCTTGAACGAAATCGCCGCGCAATCGGGGGTGGGCATGGAAATCCGCGAACGCGACGTCCCCATCAAGCCCCAGGTCATGGGCGCCTGCGAATTGCTGGGCCTGGACCCGCTTTACGTCGCCAACGAAGGCAAGCTGATCTGTATCTGCGGCCCCGATGACGCGCAATCCGTGCTGGCCGCCATGCAGGCCCATCCCCTGGGGGTGGACGCCAAGGTGATCGGTGTCTGCGACGAAGACCCGCATCATTTCGTCCGCATGAAAACCGCCATCGGCGGCACCCGGGTGGTCGACTGGCTGGCCGGCGAGCAATTGCCGAGGATTTGCTGATGAAAATCCTTCTGCTGGCGCATTCCTTCAACAGCCTCACGCAACGCCTGTGGGTGGAACTGGGCCGCGCCGGTCATGACGTCAGCCTGGAACTGGACGTCAACGACGCGGTCACCATCGAAGCGGTGGAACTGGCGAAACCCGATCTGATCATCGCCCCCTTCTTGAAGCGCGCCATCCCCGAACAGGTGTGGAAGACCACCAAGACCCTGGTGGTGCATCCCGGCCCGGAAGGCGACCGTGGTCCCGCCGCCTTGGACTGGGCCATCCTGACCGGCGCCGAAAGCTGGGGGGTGACGGTTCTGCAGGCGGAAGCCGAAATGGATGGCGGCCCCATCTGGGCCAGCCGAACCTTTCCCATGCGCAGCGCCACCAAATCCAGCCTGTACCGCAACGAAGTCACCGAAGCCGCCGTCCAGGCCGTGTTCGAAGCCCTGGAGACCCCGGCCCCCCGCCGGGTGGAAAACCATGTCTGGCGCCCGGCCATGGGCCAGGATGTCCGCGCCATCGACTGGACAGCCGACGACACCGCCACAGTTTTGCGCAAGTTGCGGGCGTCGGATGGCAGCCCCGGCGTGCGTGACGGCGACTATTTCCTGTTCGACGGTCACGCCGCCGACGGCCTGGACGGTCAGCCCGGCCAATGGATCGGCCGCCAGGACGGCCGGCTGGCGCGGGCCACCACCGATGGCGCCGTGTGGATCGGCCGCATGCGCACCGCCGAAAAGGGCTCGTTGAAGCTGCCGGCGGATCAGGTTCTGCCCGACGCGGACGCATTGCCGGTCGTCCCCGGCCATCACGACATCTGGTACGACGAAAAGCACGGGGTGGGCTATCTGCACTTCCCCTTCCACAACGGCGCCATGAGCACCGAGCAATGCATCCGCCTGAAGGACGCCTTTGTCGCCGCCACCAAACGCCCCACCAAGGTCATCTGCCTGATGGGCGGGCCTGACTTCTGGTCCAACGGCATCCATCTTTCCACCATCGAGGCCGCCGCCAGCCCGGCCGACGAATCCTGGCGCAACATCAACGCCATGAACGATCTGTGCGAAGCCGTCATCACCTGTTCCAGCCATCTGACCGTGGCCGCCATGGCCGGCAACGCCGGGGCCGGCGGCGTGTTCATGGCTCTGGCCGCCGACATGGTGCTGGCCCGTGAAGGGGTGATCCTGAACCCCCATTACAAGGGCATGGGCAACCTGTACGGATCGGAATACTGGACCTATCTGCTCCCCAAGCGCTGCGGCGCCGACAACGCCGCCCGCGTGGTGCAGGCGCGCCTGCCTATGGGAACGGCGGAAGCGCTGGAACTGGGGCTGATCGACGGCGCCTTTGGCACGTCGGTGCCCCAATTCCGCGCCCTGGTGGTGGCCGAAGCGGAAAAGCTGGCCACCGCCCCCGACGTCGAGGCCAAACTGACCGCCAAGAACCTGGCCCGCCTGGCCGACGAAGCGGAAAAACCGCTTTCCGCCTACCGGGCCGAGGAACTGGCCCGCATGAAGCTGAACTTTTATGGCTTCGACCCCAGCTACCACGTGGCGCGCTGGAACTTCATCCGCCGCGTCGCCAAGTCGCGGACTCCACTTTATCTGGCGCGACACCGGCGCAAAACGCCATACTGACGTATTAGTTTTTATACTCTGGGTTGCTGGAGTCGCCTCTCGCAAACGCCTATGCTGACAAACGGGGGTCGTCTGGGGATCGTTTTCTTGCGGTTTATTCGCCTGAAGTACCGGATCGCTTTGGGATTCGTCATCCTGCAGCTGGTTCTGGCCGGTTTGGGAATCGCCAGTGTCGTTTTCGTCGACCGTGCCGCCATGGGCACCGCCGAGTTATATACCCACGCCTATTCGGTCAGCCGGTCCCTGGGCGAGATGCGCAACCGCCTGTTCGAGATCAAGTCCATCCTGGCCCATCACCTGGCCTTTCGCGACCCATCCGACGAAGTGTGGCTGCAAGACATCCGCCGTCATCAATGGGTGGTCGAACAGAACCTAAGCCTGGTCGCCGCCAAGATGTCGCCCACCGACCCGGCGATCCACGCCATCACCAAGACATGGCACGAACTGCGCGACTTCGTCGACGCCAACGTGGCCGACATCCGCGGCGACAATTACGAGCAGGGTCATCGCCGGTTCCACGACGCCGGCCGGCTGCTGTTCGACCGAGCCGTCGATTCCCTGGCCGATTCCATGATCGCCGCCAACGCCCAGGCCAGCGAGAATGTCGGCCAGGTGGAAGAACTGCGGGGTGAACTGCGCCGGACGGTGCTGGCCACGGTGGCGGCGGCGCTGGTTCTGGGGATCGTGTTGTCCGCCACCTTGACCCTGACCATCGTCACCCCCCTGGCACGGCTGCGCAGCGCCATGCTGGACGTCAACGAAGGCGACCCCGCAACCACCGTCCCCTTCACCGACCGCGGCGACGAGATCGGCGAAATCGCCCAAGCCCTGGAACAGCTGAAACAAGATGCCTGGGAAAAGCGCCGGTCACAGATCAAGTTCGCCACCATCTTCGAATCCAGCCCCGACATCGTCACCCTCAGCGAATGCGAAAGCGGGCGTTTCCTGGACGTGAACGGCGGTTTCGAGAAAATCCTGGGCCATACCCGCCAGGAAACCATTGGCCGCACCTCGATCGAATTGGGCATCTGGGCGACCCCGGAAGAACGCAGCAATCTGGTCAGCGCCCTGATGCGCGACGGACGGCTGAACAATTACCAGTCCAAGGGACGCCGCAAGAACGGCGAGCTGTTCGACGGACTGGTCTCGGCGGAATTGTTCGAACTGGACGGCAAGGCCTGCATCATCATGGTGGCGCGCGACATCACGCCGCTAAAGCAGCAAGAAGAGTTGCTGCGCCGGTCCCTGGCCGAAATGGAACGGTCAAACCGCGAGTTGGACCGCTTCGCCCACGTGGCCGCCCATGACCTGCAAGAGCCCTGCCGCACCATCTGCAGCTTCGCCCAATTGCTGGAACGCAGCGACGGCGAAAACCTGTCGCCACAGGGACGCGAATACCTGAATTTCCTCAGCACCGGCGCCATCCGCATGCGTGAACAGGTCAAGGGATTGCTGGACCTGTCGCAGGTGGACAGCTCGCCCACCGCCTTCGTCAAGGTCGACCTGAACCAGACGGCCCATTGGATCATCCAGGAATTGCAGGCCGCCATCGCCGAGCACCGGGCCACGGTCACCGTCCAAAACCTGCCGGTGGTCAACGCCAATCCCGTCCAGATGCGCCAGTTGCTGGCCAATCTGATCGGCAACGCCTTGAAGTTCCAGCCCGCCGGACAAAAGGCCGAAGTGACTTTGGGCGCCACCTTGCGGGCCGACCAGACCTGGGAAGTGGTGGTCGCCGACAACGGCATCGGCATCGATCCGCAATTCCACGATTCGGTGTTCGACCTGTTCCGGCGCCTGCACGGCCCCGATCGCTATCCGGGCAGCGGCTTGGGACTGGCGATTTCAAAGCGGATCGTCGAACGTCATCGAGGCTCGATCTGGGTGACCAATCCGGCGACGGGCGGCACGGCAGTGCACTTTACCCTGCCGGCGTAGTCCCCTGGGAAAACGGGCTGTTCGTCCATTGCCGTCGCGCATGCCCCTTGACCAGCCGGGCCATGGAGGGACGCAGGCGCAGGAACACCATGCGCAGACCGTCGCGTCCTTGCCCCACCACCTGGGCTTCGGCGCGGGCCCCTTGCCCCAGCATCATGGCCTCTTCGATGACCGGGATCACCCTGACGGCCAGCACCGTGCCGCATTGATGAACCGCCGAACCGGCGACCCGCATGCCGCCCAGCGAGATGTCGGCGGCCGGATACAGGCGGCCGTCGATCATCACCATCAGACCGTCACCGGCGTAACGGACGTGTCGCCGCCGTTCGAAACCGGAACCATGATCGTCTTTGGAAGAGAAATGCCGCCATGTCGCCATATGGACACCTTAACCAAAACCCACTTTACCATACCAAAGTTTTGTGACGGGTTTTATGGCCAAGCTTGAACGGTCGATGAACATCCTCTGTTCGGATGGGAACACCCCTTGATTCCGTAAGCTTTTCCCTTTCACAATGCCAGCCGGTTCCCAAACGCCAAGGCGCATCCGTGACCAAGCTTCCGATCATTCTGGTCGTCGATGACGAACGCCAATCACAAGAAGCCCTGCGTCGCGTGCTGGGGGACGAATTCCAGGTGCTGACCGCGTCCTCGGCCCAAGAAGCCGAGACCCTGCTGGACCAGGAAATGGTCCACGCCATCCTGTGCGACCAGCGGATGCCCGGCATGCAAGGCGTCGACTTCCTGCGCACCGTGCGCGAACGCTGGCCCGATCCGGTGCGCATGATCATCTCGGGCTACACCGCGTCGGAAGACATCATCGCCGGCATCAACGAAGCCGGCATCTTCCAATACATCACCAAACCCTGGGAACCCGACGAACTGATCGCCACCATCCGCGAGGGACTGCGGCTGCGCCAGTTGCAGAATGCCTCGGCCCAGGCGACCATGGACCTGAAGGTGGCCCCGGCGGTGCTGGAAAACCAGGTGGCGAAGAAAACCGCCAAGCTGAAGCGGGCCCATCATTTCGACCGCATCGCCCACGCCCCCGATTCGCCGCTGACCGAGGTCATCGACCTGGCCGGCCGGGTGGCGGCCTATGACATCTCGGTGCTGCTGACCGGCGAATCGGGCACCGGCAAGGAATTGCTGGCCCGCGCCATCCATTACAATTCGCCGCGCGGCGACAAGCCCTTCGTGGTGGAAAACTGCGGGGCGCTGCCCGACCAATTGCTGGAATCGGAATTGTTCGGCCACAAGAAGGGCGCCTTCACCGGCGCCTACGAAGACCGCATCGGTCTGTTCGAGCAGGCCGATGGCGGCACCATCTTCCTGGACGAAATCGGCGAGACCTCGCCCGCCTTCCAGGTCAAGCTGCTGCGCGTGCTGCAGGAAGGCGAGATCCGGCCGCTGGGGGCACGGCTGACCCGCAAGGTGGACGTGCGCGTCATCGCCGCCACCAACCGCAACCTGGAACAAGAAGTCCAGGACAAGCATTTCCGCCGCGATCTTTATTACCGACTGGCGGCCTTTCCCATCCACATCCCGCCCCTGCGCGAACGCCCCAGCGACATCACCGTGCTGGCCAACCGTCTTTTGGCCGACACGGCGCGGGCTTTCGGCAAGGTGGTGGACGGCTTCGCGCCGGCCGCCCTGAACCGGTTGACCAGCTATGACTGGCCGGGCAACGTGCGCGAACTGATGAACGAGATGCAGCGCATGGTCGCCCTGGCCGAAGGCCCGGTGATCGGCCCGGAACTGATGAGCCCGCGCCTGCGCCATCGCGCGCCGCAGCCCCATGCCATCACCGGCGGCAGCCTGCGCGACCAGGTGGACGCCCTGGAAGCCCGCATCCTGTCGGAATGTCTGCAACGCCACCGCTGGAACATCAGCCACGTGGCCGAGGAACTGGGCCTGTCCCGCGTCGGCCTGCGCGCCAAGCTGACCCGCCACGGTCTGGAGCGTCCCGACTGATGGCCCGCCAGCCGCCCTCCATTCCCGAGACCAACCTTAGCGAGGGCGACATCGCCCACGCCCAGGAAACCGCGTGGATCGAAGTCATCCGCAAGATGGAAGAGGTCTATTCCGACCTGATCCAGTATGAAATCGAGCTCGAGGAAAAGAACACCGCCCTGGAAGAAGCCCAGCGCTTCATCACCTCGGTGCTGTCCTCGGTGTCCGACATCCTGGTGGTCTGCGATTCCAAGGGCCGCATCCAGCAGGTCAACCTGGCCTTCCTGCACCTGACCGACATGGCCGAGACCGACCTGATCGGCATGCCCTTGGACCACATGCTGGCCGACGACGTCCAGCAGCTCAGCCATTGGCTGGAAGCCGGCCATGGCGGCGACCGCGAAGTCCGCTTCGTGCACGGTGGCCAGGGCGCCACCGACCCGGTGGCGCTGACCTGCGCCACGCTTTTGGACCATCGCGGCCTGCCCGCCGGCACCGTGCTGACCGGCCGCCCGGTGGGCGAGTTGCGCCGCGCCTACGAAGCCCTGAAGCAAGCCCAGGCGCAGTTGGTGCAGCAGGAAAAGATGGCGTCGCTGGGCCGCCTGATCGCCGGCGTCGCCCACGAACTGAACAACCCCATCAGCTTCATCGTCGGCAACATCCATGTGCTGACCAAGTACCGTGAACGCCTGGAAGCCTATCTGGGGGCCATCCACCAGGGCGTCAGCGAAACCGAACGCGACGTCCTGCGCCGGAGCTTGCGCATCGACGCGCTGATGGGCGACCTGCCGGCGCTGATCGCCGGCACCCAGGAAGGCGCCCAGCGTGTCGCCGACATCGTCAAGTCCTTAAAACGCCTGTCCTTCAGCCAAGGCGCCGCCGCCGAGGCGGTGAACCTGGCCGACATCGCCGAAAACGCCGTCCATTGGGTGATCAAGGGCCGCAACCTGCCCGGCCTGCCGCACATGGACCTGCCCGCCACCCTGCTGGCCGCCGGCCAGACCGGACAATTGCACCAGGTGGTGGTCAATCTGGTGGAAAACGCGCTGGACGCCGTCGACGGCGACGCCCGGGCGGTGTCGCTGCGGGGCCGCGTCGAAGGCAACCGGGTGACCCTGGACGTCTGCGACCAGGGCCCGGGCATCGCCCCGGAAAACCTGGGCAAGGTGTTCGAGCCGTTCTTCACCACCAAGCCGGTGGGCCAGGGCACCGGCCTGGGCTTGTGGATCAGCTATGGCATCGTTCGCGACCATGGCGGTGAACTGATCGCCCTTAACCGCCCCGAAGGCGGCGCCTGCCTGCGGCTGACCCTTCCCGCCGCCTAAACGCACTACTTTCCTGAACCGCGGATGAATGCCCGATTCAGCTTGAGTTCAGCCCCACCCCCGCACTGTGCACATCGCTGAAAAGCGACACATCCCAGTTCGGTAAAATGGCAAAGGTGGGGACGCCATGTTGAATTTCACCCGAGATATGAGCATCGCTGGACGTCTGAACACGTTGACGGCCACGGTTGTCCTGGGCTTTGCCCTGGTAATCGGCTTGTGGCTGGAAGTGCGGGCCATCCAAAACAGCGCCTTCGAGGAACAACTGGCCGAGATGGACAGTCTTCGCCACGCGGTCCGCTTGGATTTCCTGCTGCTCCAGGCGCGCTATTACGAAAAGGAATTCCTGATCCAGCCGGACGAGAAATATGTGGCCGAGATGGCCGCCAACCAGGCCGAAATCTCGCAACTTTTGGAACGCAGCAAAGCCAATGCCGACGAAGCCGACCAGTTGGCTGACGTCGAACAGGTCGCCACCGCCATTTCGGCCTATGCCCGCCATTGGGATGCGTTCGTCCAGGACTGGCGCAAACTGGGCCTGACCGACCAACAGGGATTGCGTCGTCAGGCGGTGGACGGCGCGCAGGCCGTGGCCGCAACCATATCCACCCTGAATCAGACCCGTCCTCAGTCCGAGGACGAGGCGGTTGAAAAGGCAAGCCTGGAAATCCTGCGCCTTGACGCCGAGTTCCGCCTTGATCCGAACAAAGCCGCTGCCGAGGCGCTGATCGAAGCGACCGGGATGCTCAATCGCAGCATCGTCGATTCGCCGCATTTGAACGAAGAGGAACGGCACCGCCTGGGGGCCGTCGCGACCCCGTTCACCCAAACCTTGCAGCAAGCCACGGCGCTTTCCTTGGACCTTGCCAAGCGCTCTGGGGAGTTCAAACTGCGTTACGCCCCCGCCAAGCAGGCCCTGGACCGCATCGTTGCCGCCACCACCGAAGGCCAGATGCGCGCCGAGCGGGAATTCCAGCAAGCCCGCCGCCTGGGCGCCCTGGCCATGACCGGCGTGTCGGCCCTGACCCTGGCCTTGGTGGTTGCCATGGCCATGACCTTGTCCCGCACTCTGAACCGCCAGATCGGTCAGCTGTCGGGCCGGATGCTCAGCTTGGCCGAAGGCGATTTGGACGCCGACATCCCCTTTACCCAAGGTCGCCACGAAATGGCATCCATGGCCAAGGCGCTGACGGTGTTCCGCGAAAACGCTCAAGCCCTGGCCCAAAGCACCCAGGAACGCGAGCAGACGGAAACACGCAACGCCGAATTGCGCCGCCAGGAACTGCGCAGTGTGGGCGAGCGCTTCGAGGGGACGGTCAGCGGCGTGGTCGACACCCTGGGGGGAATCGCCTCGTCCGTCCTGGGCGGAGCGGGCACGTTGGCCGAGATCACCCGTTCAACGCAAAGCATGGCCGCCGAGGCCGAACAATCCGCCCGCACCGCCAGCGCCAGCGTCGAAACCGTCGCCCGCGCCGCTTCTGAACTGGCCAGTTCCATCAACGAGGTGTCGCGTCAGGTGGAATTGTCGGTGAACGCCACCGACCGGGCCCGCCAAGACGCGGAAACCACCGCCAACCGCATCGAAACCTTGTCGCAGGCCGCCACCCGCATCGGCGACGTGGTCCAGTTGATCAACGACATCGCCAGCCAGACCAACCTGTTGGCGCTGAACGCCACCATCGAGGCGGCACGGGCCGGCGAGGCCGGCAAGGGCTTCGCCGTGGTCGCCGGCGAGGTCAAGGCCCTGGCCAACCAGACGACCCGCGCCACCGAGGAAATCGCCAATCAGGTGCGGGCCATCCAGGAAGAAACCGATCTCAGCGTACAGCAGATCAACAGTTTCGTCCGGACGGTCGGCGAGCTGGATTCCATCTCGCGCTCGGTCGCCCGCTCCATGCTGGACCAGGACCTCGCCACCCGCGACATCGCCACCACCATCCAAGAAGCCGCCATCGGTGCGACCTCGGCCTCGCAGCGCATGGAGGAACTGTCCCGAAGCGCCGAGCAGGCCGGGGCTTCGGCGGGGTCTTTGTTCTCGTTGTCGGATCAATTGTCGCGATCGTCGCAAGACCTCAGCCGAGCCGTCACCAGCTTCCTGAACGAAGCCGTTCCCGCTCGATAATGCCGCCTTCACGCATGAAACGCCCGAGCTTTCCCCGCTCGGGCGTTCTTCGCGCCGAACCGGGAAACCGGTCAGATGTCGTACATCAGCACCGGCTCGGGCGCCTTCATCTGCGCCATGTCGGCCAAGGTGGTGTTGTCCAGGATGGCGGCGATGGCGTCGCGCACCTCGCCCATCACCGCGCGCACGGCGCAGGCGGTTTCGTCACGGCAGTCGTCGCAGCGGCGATAGGCGGTGCGCGACACGCATTGCACCGGGGCCAGCGGGCCGTCCAGCACGCGCACGATGTCGCCGACCATGATGGAATTGGCCGGCTTGGCCAGGGTATAGCCGCCGCCCTTGCCCTTTTTCGACGACAACAGACCGCGGTTCTTCAGTTCCAGCAAAATGGCGTCCAGGAACTTCTTGGGAATGCTTTCGGCTTCGGCGATGTCGGCGATCAGCACCGAACCATCGGCGCCGTGGCGGGCCAGATAGACCATGGCCTTCAAACCGTACTTGGCCTTGCTGGACAGCATTTCCCCACCTTCTTCATCAGCTGACTAGGGATATGGGATTCAACCCCGTCGTTTGTCAACGTCCTCGGCGCAGCCATGGGCTTCGCGGACCACGTAAAGCGGTCGGTTCTTCACTTCCGAGAACACCCGGCCCAGATATTCGCCGATGACCCCCAGGCTGATCAGTTGCACCCCGGAAAAGAAGGTGATGGCGACGATCAACGACGGATAGCCCGGCACGTCGATGCCCAGGATCAGCGTTTTCACGATGAAGACGAAGCCGTAAAGCAGGGCGAAGCTGGCCACCAGCATGCCCATGAAGGTCCACACCTTCAAAGGCAGCGAGGTGAACGAGGTGATGCCGTCGATGGCCAGGCGGTACAAGCGGAACAGGTTGAACTTGGTTTCGCCATGGGCGCGCTCGGCCACGTCGAAGGGGATGGAAATCTGGCGGAAGCCGACCCAGGCGTACAACCCCTTCATGAAGCGCGCATGTTCGGGCATGTTGTTCAAAACGTTGACCACCTTGCGGTCCAGCAGGCGGAAGTCGCCGGCCCCTTGCGGCAGACGCACTTCCGACACCCGGCCGAACAGGTCGTAGAACAGCTTGGCGGCCATGCGCTTCACGGCGCTTTCCTGTTCGCGGTCACGGCGCACGGCGATGACCATCTCGAAGCCTTCGCGCCACTTGTCCAGCATGTCCTTGATCACTTCGGGGGGGTGCTGCAGGTCGGCGTCGATCATCACCACTGCCTGGCCGGCGGTGTGACGCAACCCGGCGGTCAGCGCCAGTTCCTTGCCGAAATTGCGCGACAGCTCGACCACCTTGATGCGGGGATCGCGGTCCCGATGGGCCAAGGCCAAGGCCACCGAATCGTCGCGGCTGCCGTCGTCGACGCAGACGATTTCGTAGCTGACGTCGATTTCCGCCATCACCTGGGACAGACGGGCGAACAGCTTGTCCAAATTGCCGGATTCGTTGAACATAGGAACGACCAACGAAAGCACGGGCGGCACGACGGTCTCGGCGGTCTGGGTCATGGGGCACCACAAAGGACGGATGATGAGCGGCAGTGTGGAGAAAACAGATCAAGCGGTCAATCACCGCCCCAAGATCACCCTGTGCGCCGACGATTACGGACTGGCCCCCGGGGTCAGCGCCGCCATCCGTCATCTGATCGCGCTGGGCCGCCTGCAGGCCACCGGCTGCATGACCGGCAGCCCCCATTGGCCGGAAGCGGCGAACACGCTGAAGCCCCTGGACGGCATGGCCGATATCGGCCTGCACATCACGCTCACCGACCAAAAGCCGGTCGGCCCCATGCCCAAGCTGGCGCCCGACGGCACGTTGCCGTCCTTGGGCAAGCTGCTGAAGCTGTCGCTCAGCGGCAAGATCGACAGCGCCGAAATCGCCGCCGAGATCGACCGTCAGATCGACGCCTTCCAAGCCGCCTTCGGCCGTCTGCCCGATTTCCTGGACGGCCACCACCACGTCCACCAACTGCCGGGCATCGGCGAGGCGGTGATCGCCGCCTGGAAGACCCGGCTGGGCGGCCGGGCTTGGGTGCGGTCGTGCCTGGAACCATCCCTGGGCATCCTGACCCGGCGGGTGTCACCCTTGCGCGCCTTGGTGATTTCCAATCTGGGCCGCGCCTTCCGCCGCCGCCTGGAACAGGCTGGCGTGCCCCACAACCGCTCGTTCCGGGGCGTCTACGACTTTTCCGGCAAGGTGCCGTTCGACCTGTTGTTCCGCCGTTTCACCGACAATCCCGGCCCCGATTGCCTGATGATGGTCCATCCCGGCCAAGTGGACGACGAATTGCGCGCCGCCGACGGCCTGACCGGCCAGCGCGAGGTGGAATACCGCTTCCTGGCCTCCGAAGCCTGCGTGCTGGGGCTGGCTGAACGCGGCATCGCGCTGTCCCGTTTGTTCCCCAAGCCGCTATGAGCCCACTGGCCACCGCGTCACGTCTGTCGTTCTATTACGCCGCCCTGTTCACCGCCGTCGGCATCCACATGCCGTTCTGGCCGCTGTGGCTGCAGGACAAGGGGTTAAGCGCCAGCGACATCGGCATGATCATGGCGGTCACCTACCTGACCAAGATCCTGGTGGGTCCAGGCATCGGCCATGTGGTCGACCGTCACGGCGACCGCCGCCGCCCCATGCTGGTGCTGTCGTCCCTGGCCGCCATGGTCTGGCTGGGCTTTCCGCTGGTGGACGGCTTCTGGCCCATTTTGGTCGTCACCGTGCTGGCGGTGGGTTTGTGGACCGGCATTTTCCCCTTGGGCGAAAGCCTGTCCATGATGGAAACCCAGCGTCAGAAACTGGATTACGGCCGGGTGCGGCTGTGGGGGTCGTTGACCTTCATCGGCGCCGCCATCGCCACCGGCAACTTGCTGACCCACCAGCCACCGACCATCTTGTCGTGGATGGTGGCCGCCGCCCTGGCCTTGACCGCCTGCGCCTGCTGGACGCTGCCGTCCACCACGGTCTCGGGACGCGGCCGCGCCCGCCTGCCGCTGGGACCGTTGCTGAAGCACCCGCTGTTCCTGGTGTTCCTGGCGGTGACCAGCCTGAACACCGCGTCGCACACGGTCTATTACGCCTTCGCCACCATCCACTGGCAGGCGGCGGGGCTGGACGGCGACACCATCGGCTTGCTGTGGGCCGAAGGCGTGCTGGCGGAAGTGGTGCTGTTCGCCTTTTCCGGCCGGGTGGTGGCCAAGATCGGGCCGGGCCGCCTGTTGCTGCTGGCCACCGGCGCCGGCGTCCTTCGCTGGCTGGCCCTGGGGAGCAGCACCGCCATTCCGGTCCTGGGCGCCGCCCAATTGCTGCACGCCGCCACCTTCGGCTGCGCCCATCTGGGGGCCATGCATTTCATCAGCCGCGCCATCCCCCATTCCCTGTCGGCCCGCGCCCAGGGCATGCTGTCGGCGGTGGCCATGGGGGCTGCACCCGGTCTGATGAGCCCGCTGGCCGGCCGTCTTTACGAAGGATTGGGCGGCAATTCCTTTTTCGTCATGGTCGCCCTGTCGATGGCCGGCACCGCTTTGGCCCTGGTCCTGGCCCGGCGCTGGGGCGGCGAAGCGATCCTAAGCCAACCCCACGCCGACCAGCCCGCATAGGGCCAGAACCGGCGCCATTCCCCATTTCAGCCGCACCAGGGCGACCAGGGCGAAAACCGCCAAAGCCAGGGACAGCGGCTGAACGCTGTCAGGCCGGGGCCAGGCGCCGTCGAAGCGGGCGAACAGCACATGCAGGGCGAACCACAGGGACAGATTGAAGATCACGCCGACCACGGCGGCGGTGATGGCCGACAGGGCCGCCGACAAGGCGGCATGGCCGCGCAGCCGTTCCACATGGGGCGCCAGGGCGAAAATCCACAGGAAACTGGGGACGAAGGTCACCCACACGGTCAGGCCCGCCCCCAGCACGCCGCCCAGCCACGGGTCCAGGGGTCCGGGATGGCGAAAGCCGGCGATGAAGCCCACATATTGGTTGACCAGCACCAGCGGGCCGGGCGTGGTCTCGGCCAGCCCCAGTCCGTCCAGCATCTCACCCGCCGACAACCAGCCGTAATTTTCCACCGCCTGCTGGGCCACATAGGACAAGGCCGCATAGGCGCCGCCGAAGGTCACCACCGCCAGCTTGGCGAAGAACAAACCGATGGCGGCGAAGGCGCCCTGCCCCCACAGCAGGGCCAAACCCACCGGCGCCAGCCACAGCACCAGCCACAGCAGAACCGCTCGCCCCGTATTGGAACGGGCGGCGACGACGGCTGTCGGCGTTTCGCCGCCCCGACCGCGCCACCAGCCCACCAGTCCGGCCCCCAGGACCACCAACGGAAACGGCAGGTCCAGGGCGAACAGCGCCAGAAAGGAAGCCGCCGCCACCGTTTTGGCGAAATTGTCCTTGAGCGCCCGCCCACCGATGCGTAATCCCGCCTGCACCACCACCGCCAGCACCGCCGGCTTGATGCCCAGGAACAGACCCTGGACGTAAGTCAGGTCGGAAAAGCCGGCATACAGCGCCGCCAGACCCAGCATGACCAAAAACCCCGGCAGCACGAACAGGATGCCTGCCGCCAGCCCGCCTTTGACCCCGTGCAGCAGCCAGCCGGCATAAGTGGCCAATTGCTGGGCTTCCGGCCCCGGCAGCAACATGCAGAAGTTCAGCGCGTGCAGGAAGCGCGGCTCGTCCAGCCAGCGTTTTTCGTCCACCAGCACCCGGTGCATGGTGGCGATCTGGCCGGCCGGTCCACCAAAGGACAGCAGACCGATGCGGGCGAAGGCGGCAAGCGCCTGGGGAAAACTTGGGTTCATGACCGCACGGTGACAGGCCGGCCGATGTCAATCCAGTGACATTATATGGTCAAAGGGGCGCGTCAGACCGTCATCGCCACCGGCGAGATCGGGCAGTCGCGCAGTTCAGCCAGAACCCGCAGCGCCTGGGCCAGGGTCTCCATGTCGGGTGGCGCGGTGACCGAGGCCCGCACGCCATCCAGATGTGGCCGGCTGACGGCGAAGGAATCGGTGGGCGGCAGGCTGACGGCGCGCCGCGCCGCCTCGGCGATGAAGGCGGACGACGTCCACGGCAAGGTCATGGGCAGCCAGACATTGAAAGCCGGGCGCAAATTTTCGATGCCTAGGATTTCACCGGCCAGGGCGATGCGGGCCACCGCGTCGCGGCGCTGGCGCTCGGCGGCTTCCTGGGCGGTGCCGTCGTTGATCAGCATGCACGCCACTTCCAGCAGCGGCACAGGCAAAGCCAAGGACAACGCCCCCACCGACTGGTCGTAGCGCGGCTTGATGGCGGGTGGCAGGGCCGAGAACGAGCAACGCAAACCGGGCGTGACGCTTTTGGACAGCGTGGTCAGGTACAAAGTGCGTTCGGGGGCGTGCACCAGGATGGATTCGGGGGCGTTCGGCTCCAGGAAGCGATGCACCCCGTCTTCGACGATATAGGCGTCGTAACGCCGCGCCGCCCGGGCAATGGCGCGGCGGCGGTCTTCCGACAGGGTCGAGGTGGTCGGGTTCTGCACCGTCGCGGTGGTGTACAGCAGGCGCGCCCCCTTGGCGAAGCCGCGTTCGACCTCGTCGGGGATCAGCCCTTCGTCGTCCATCATCACGCCCACCAGCGAGCGCCCCAGCAACTGCACCGCCGACTTGAAGCCGGGATAGGTGTATTCCTCGGCCAGGATGGTGTCGCCGGGCCGGGTCAGGGTGGCGATGGCGGCAACCAGCGCCTGCTGGCTGCCTGCGGTGACGGTGACCTGTTCCTCGGGCACCGCCGCCCCTTCCCGGGCCAGCCATTTGCAGCCGGCGGCGCGATGGCGCTGGGCCACCACTTCCAGGTTGTAGGACAGCAATTGCGACAGGTCGGGGCGCTTGGCCAATTGCGCCAAGGCCGGCCCCACCGCCCAGGCCCCCTGGTCGCCCGACGGACGGTTGACCGCCATGTTGATGATGCCGGGATGCGGCGCCCAGGCCACCGCCAGATATTGCCCCAACCCCGATTCACGTTTGGCCGGGTCGGTGACGAAGGTGCCGCGCCCCACTTCACCGGACAACAGGCCCAGGTGCTCGGCCTCGGCATAGGCGCGGGCGACGGTGCCCACGGTGACCTTCAGGCGCCAGGCCAGATCGCGGTGGGTGGGCATGCGGGTGCCGGGCACCAGCACGCCCGCGGCCATGTCGCCCGAGATCGCCTCGACGATGGCGCGGTATTTGGGGCCGGAATGAACCGACAGGTCGGGAAGCCAATTTGACATGGTGGCAATACTGCAATTGACTCTGACGCCCTGTCAATCATTGATTCAATGTCATGATATTGGGGAGTAATAACCATGATATTGCTAAATTGGATCGATTCAATTGCACCGCGGCTTCGGTTCAACTTCTCCGCCGTTCAGCTTTTCGATGCGATCGTCGCCGGCATTGAACGCCAGCAACAACGGCGGGCCTTGGCCCGGCTGGACGACCACCTGTTGGCCGATATCGGCCGCAACCGCGCTGATGTGGCCGCCGAATGCGACAAGCCGTTCTGGCGCGACTAGCCATCAACGCACACAACCTGCAGCAAATATTGCACGTGCACATTTTACGTTGCGATAGCGCACCGCTTCTTTTAAAATTTCTTATTCGCATTGGGGTGCGGTGGGGAAGGGGAAGGAAGTGGCTGCGAATTATCGCGACAGCCTGCTGCGGCCGATACCATGGCTCGAATCGTTCGACATCGACGGCAACGTCCTGGACGTCGAACACAAATGGCTGATTGAAGCCTTCAACCACGCCTGCCTGGAAACGGCCCAATGTCCGTCACGGGGGCGCCAGGCGGTGGCCGATTTCGACATCATCGGCTTGCTGGCCAAGCATTTCGCCGACGAAGAACATCTGTTCGACCAACTGGACTATCCCGACAGCATTCAACACCGTCGGGAACACGACCATATCCGCTGGTTGTGCACGCCGCTGGTCACCGCGCCAGACGACGACATCTTCGCCCACAGCTTGGTGCAAGCGCGTACCGGATTGGTGGAACACCTGATCCGGCACGACCTTGGCTTCAAGACCCACCTGTTGCACCGCGACGGCAAGTAAACCGATTAGCGGTTGACGAAGTTGGCGGCACGCTTTTCGGCGAAAGCCGCCATGCCTTCGCGCCGGTCCTCGGTGGCGAAGGTGGAATGGAACAGCCGACGCTCGAACTTGATGCCCTGATCCAAGGTGGTTTCGAAGGCGGCGTTGACCGCTTCTTTCACCATCATCACCACCGGCAGCGACAGCGACGCGATCTTTTCGGCCGCCTTCAGGGCTTCGCCCTCCAACTCGGCCAGCGGCACCACCCGGCTGACCAGACCAGCGCGTTCCGCTTCGAGCGCATCCATCTGACGGCCGGTCAGGCACATTTCCATGGCCTTCGCCTTGCCCACCGCACGGGTCAGGCGCTGCGACCCACCGGCACCCGGCATGGTGCCCAGGTTGATTTCCGGCTGGCCGAACTTGGCGTTGTCGGCACAGATGATGAAATCGCACATCATCGCCAGTTCGCAGCCGCCGCCCAGGGCGTAACCAGCCACGGCGGCGATCACCGGCTTACGGATGGTGGTCACATGGGTCCAGCCGGTGTTGCAGTAATCCTGAAAATAGACATCCATGAAGGACAAATCCTTCATTTCCTTGATGTCAGCCCCGGCGGCAAATGCCTTTTGCGAGCCGGTCAGCACGATGCAGCCGATGGCGTCATCGGCCTGGAAGGCGTCCAGGGCCTGGGCCAGATCGACGAAAAGCGGCGATGACAGAGCATTCAGGGCTTGCGGACGGTTCAAGCGGATCAGCCCCACGCTTCCGTGGGTTTCCACCAGGATGTTTTCGTAAGCGGTCATGGGGTCACCTTTCCTTACATCGGCGGCATGCGCACGGCGCCGTCCAGGCGGATGGTGCTGCCGTTCAGCATGGGGTTGTCGACGATGGACAGCACCATGCGGGCGTATTCTTCCGGCAGGCCCAGGCGGTGCGGGAACAGGGTCGAGGCGACCAGGGAATCCAGCACTTCCTGCGGCATGCCGCTGACCATGGGGGTGCCGAAATAGCCCGGAGCGATGGCCATGACGCGGATGCCTGCAGGGGCGAATTCGCGGGCAGCCGGCAGCGACAGGCTGGCGACGCCGCCCTTGGACGCGGCATAGGCGACCTGGCCGATCTGGCCGTCGAAGGCGGCAATCGAGGCCGTGTTGACGATGGCGCCGCGTTCGCCGTTGTCCTGGGGATCAAGGGTCAGCATGTCGGCGGCAGCCAGACGCATGACGTTGAAGGTACCGATCAAATTGATCTGGATGACCTTGGCGAAGGATTCCAGCGCCATCGGTCCCTTGCGTCCGACAACCTTGCCTGGCGTCGCCACACCAGCGCAGTTGACGCAAATGCGCGCCGCACCATGCTTGGCCCGGGCGGCGGCGATGGCGTTTTCCACCGATTCGGCGCTGGTGACGTCGCAGACCAGACCGATGCCGCCGATTTCGGCGGCCACCGCCTGCACGGCGGCTTCGTTCAAATCCAGCACGGCGACCTTGGCGCCCTGCTTGGCCAGCGCCCGGGCGGTTTCGGCGCCCAAGCCCGAGCCGCCGCCGGTGACGATGGCGGCGCAATCACGGATGTTCATGAAGTCCCTCCCTATTTTTCGTCATGCCCGGACTTGATCCGGGCATCCACGCAGATGGCCGGGTCAAGCCCGGCCATGACGTGCCTTTTGATTGTTAAAACGTCAGGTCGCCGCAGGCCGGGACCTTGTCGAAGCTGGCCCGCACCGCTTCGTCGGTGGCGGCTGGGGACCAGCGCGGCTTGCCGTCCTTGTCGACGATGACGGCGCGGATGCCTTCGATGAAGTCGGCGCCGGGCGCCCACACCTGGGACAGGCGGAACTCCATCTTCATGCCGGCGTCGAAATCCAGCTTTGCCCCACGGCGGATCTGCTCGAACGCCACCTTGTTGGCGGTCGGCGACTTGGCCTGGATGGCGGCCAGGGTGGCGCTGGCGAAGCCCTCGCCCTCGGCGGCCAGGGCGGCCAGCACGCCGTCATAGCTGGCGGCCGAGAAGCAGCGGTCGATCAGGTCGCGGTGCTCGGCCAAGGGGGCGGTGCCGGGATCGACGTGGAAACGCGACAGCACCGCTTCCACATCGTCGCCGCCCGTCGCCAAGGCCGCCTTCAGCTCGTCCATCCGGGCCGACGGCACGTAATGGGTGGCGATACCGGCATAAAGGCAATCGGCGGCCTTCAGCCGCGCCCCGGTCAGCCCCAGATACAGGCCGACCTGCCCCGGACAGCGCGGCAAGAAATAGGCGCCGCCGACGTCGGGGAAAAAGCCGATGCCGGTTTCCGGCATGGCGAACAGCGTGCGTTCGGTGGCGACACGATAGCGGCCATGCACCGAGACCCCCACGCCGCCGCCCATGACGATGCCGTCGATCAGCGCCACATAGGGCTTGGCATAGGTCTTGATCTTGCGGTTCAGGCGGTATTCGTCGCGATAGAACGACGCCACGTAATCCATCTCGCCGGCCTTGCAGGCATCGTACAGCGCACGGATGTCGCCGCCGGCACAGAACGCCTTGTCCCCCGTCCCTTCGATGACCACCGCTTTCACCGCGTCATCCTTGGCCCAGGCGTCCAGGCGAGTGTGCAGGGCGTGGACCTGATCGAGCGTCAGGGCGTTCAGCGCCTTGGGACGGTTCAGCACCGCCAGCCCGATGTCGCCCTGGCGGGCGAAGATGATCTCGACTTCCATCACAAAGTCGCCTTCCACATCTCGGCATAGGTGTCGCGCAGCACGTTCTTCTGCACCTTGCCCATGGCGTTGCGCGGCAATTCGGGCACGAAGACCATCTGCTTGGGCACCTTGTAGTTGGCCAAGCGGCCCTTCAGGTCGGCCAACATGGCGGCGGCCGACAATTCCCGGCCCTTTTCGGGGACGATGATGGCCAGGCCGGCCTCGCCGAAATCGGGATGCGGCATGCCGACCACCGCCGATTCCACCACGCCGTCCATTCGGTCAATGGCGTCTTCCACTTCCTTGGGATAGACGTTGTAACCGCCCGAGATGATCAAATCCTTGGCCCGGCCGACGATGCTGACATAGCCGTCGGCATCGATGACGCCGACATCGCCGGTCTTGAAGAAGCCGTCAGCGGTGAACTCGGCCTTGGTCTTTTCCGGCATGTTCCAATAGCCGATGAAGACGTTGGGGCCCTTGACCTCGATGCCGCCCACTTCACCCTGGGGCAGCACGCGGCCGTTGTCGTCGGCGATGCGAACCTGCATGTCGGGCAAAGCCGGGCCGACGGTACCGGCCTTGCGGGCGCCCTTCAGCGGATTGGACGTGAACATGCCGCCTTCGGTCATGCCATAGCGTTCCAGAATGGTGTGGCCGGTGCGGCTGGCGAAGTCGTTGAAGGTTTCCGACAGCAACGGCGCCGAGCCGGAAATGAACAGCCGCATATTGCGGCAGGTTTCCGGGTTCAGACGCGGACTGGCCAGCAGGCGGGTGTAGAAGGTGGGCACCCCCATGAAGACGCTGGCCTGGGGCAGCAGGTCCAACACCTGCTCGGCGTCGAACTTGGCGCAGAAAATCATGGCGCTGCCGTTCAGCAGCACGCAATTGGTGGCCACGAACAAGCCGTGGGTATGGAAGATCGGCAAAGCGTGCAGCAACACATCATCGGGCTGCCAGCCCCACAGCTTGTGCAGGGTCTGGGCGTTGGCGGCCAGGTTGTCGTGGCTCATCATGGCGCCCTTGGGCCGCCCGGTGGTGCCCGACGAATAAAGGATGGACGCCACTTCGGTGCCGACGCGATCGATGGTGGCGAAGTCGGTGGACTGGCCCTTGGCCTTTTCCGTCAAAGAGCCGCTGCCGTCGGCGCCCAGGGTCAGCAACGCCGCGCCGATGCCGGTCTTGGCGACGATGCCGGCCAATTGCGTTTCCCGCGCCGGCTGACAGACCACGGCGGCGGGCGCCGCGTCGGACAGGAAGAATTCCAGCTCTTCCGGCTGATAGGCGGTGTTCAGCGGCAACAGCACGGCGCCGGCGCGCAGACAAGCCAGATAGACGAAGATGGCTTCAGGCGACTTGTCCACCTGCACCGCCACCCGGTCGCCGGGCTTGACCCCCACCCCCACCAGCACATGCGCGAACTGGGCGGAACGCGCCTCCAGGTCGGCATAAGACAGGGTCGGGCCACCGGGGACGACGATGAAGGGCTTGGAACGGTCGGCGGGAAAGCGCGACTGGAACAGCGCGAACAGATTGCCGGGCATGGATTGAAAACCTCCCTTGAGCGGCCGGCTTGGCGGCCGGCTCGAAATTCAGCGCCCAAGGACTAGCACAGCAATGTTCGAAGAGCCAGAGTCTTGTATCCAAAAAACCGTTTTTCTGGATACAAGCTAACGCATGATGGACACGAATTCCGAAAAAATATCGGCCTGGATGGTCACATGCTTGCGCATGGCCGCCTGGGCGCGGTCGGGATCGGCGGCCAGGATGGCGGCCAGGACCTCGCCGTGCTCGGCGAAGGATTCGTCGACCCGCTTGGGGTGGTTCAACTGGTAACGGCGATAAGGCGCCAGACGGGCGAACAGTCCCCGCGCCATGTCCTGCAGCACCACGTTGTGGCTGCCCTGATAGACCGCTTCGTGGAAGGAATGGTTGACCGCGTAATATTCGTCCAGCTGACGGGCTTCGCACAATTGGCAGGACCGCGCATGCAGGCGCTCCAGCGCGGTCTTTTCATCCGCCGACATGCGCCGGGCGGCGTAACGGGCGCACAAACCCTCGATATCGCTCATCACTTCGAACATCTGCACCATGCGGTGCAGGTCCAAGGGCGCCACCACCGCGCCCTGGCGCGGCTGCTTGACCACCAGTCCGGAATAGACCAGCTGCAGGATGGCTTCGCGCACCGGGGTGCGGGAAAGATTGAAGCGGGCCGCCAAGCTTTCCTCGTCCAGGCGGGTGCCGGGGCGCAGCGCCCCGGAAAAGATTTCAGCCTCGATGACCTGGCGTATTTCGTCTGCGCGCGTCGCCGACTTGTCGGACTTCTTGGCGGCCATGTGTCCTCCCTGCCCCCGCGTTTCGGAGGGTCTTTATATACCCGTCACACAAGGTACCCAAGTCGCGCATTGTTCGCACACAAAAAAATACCTTTCCGTATACAGATGCTGGACGCACCCCATCCGTTGTGATACGCCTTGAGCACCATCGCACAGGAAACCGACAGAGTTTCCGGCATGGGGAGGCCACGGACGGGAGAGAGGATCACATCCCTCTTGCGTCGGCATTAAAAAAACGTATGTTCGTTTTTGAGCAGCAGGGATGAAACCACGATGCAGTTCGGCCTGAGCGAAGATCAGGAAGCCTTCCAGAACGCCGCCCGCGATTTCGCGCTGGGCGAAATGGCGCCCCATGCCGCGCATTGGGACGAAGAGGAAATCTTCCCGGTGGAATGCTTGCGCAAGGCCGCCGAATTGGGTTTCGCCGGTATCTATGTGAAGGACGACGTCGGCGGCTCGGCGCTCGGCCGTCTGGATGCGGCGCTGATCTTCGAGGAACTGGCCGCCGCCTGCCCGTCCACCGCCGCCTATATTTCCATCCACAACATGGCGGCGTGGATGATCGACAGCTTCGGCAACGACGACCAGCGCCGTCGCTGGCTGCCCGATTTGACCAGCATGGCCAAGTTCGCCAGCTATTGCCTGACCGAACCGGGCGCCGGATCGGACGCCGCGTCGTTGCGCACCCGGGCCGAACGCGACGGCGATCATTATGTGCTGAACGGATCCAAGGCCTTCATCTCGGGCGGCGGTTCGTCCGACGTCTATGTGGTGATGGTGCGCACCGGCGGCCCCGGCCCCAAGGGCATTTCCTGCCTGGTGGTGGAAAAGGGCACGCCCGGCCTGTCGTTCGGTAAGCAAGAAAAGAAGCTGGGCTGGAAAAGCCAGCCCACCAGCGCCGTGATCTTCGAAGACTGCCGGGTTCCCGTCGCCAACCGCATCGGCGCCGAAGGCGAAGGCTTCAAGATCGCCATGAAGGGCCTGGACGGCGGCCGCCTGAACATCGGCGCCTGTTCCCTGGGCGGAGCGCGCGAATGCCTGAAACTGGCCACCGACTACACCGGCCAACGCCAACAGTTCGGCCAGACCATCCAAAGCTTCCAGAACACCCAGTTCCAACTGGCCGACATGGCCACTGAACTGGAAGCCGCCCGCCTGCTGCTGCACCGCGCGGCAAGCGCCCTGGACGCCAAGGAACAAGCCGCCACCACCCTTTGCGCCATGGCGAAAAGATTGGCCACCGACACCGGGTTCTCGGTGGTGGACCGGGCGCTGCAGCTGTTCGGCGGTTACGGCTACATCAAGGAATACCCCATCGAGCGGTACCTGCGTGACCTGCGCGTGCACCGCATCCTGGAAGGGTCCAACGAAATCATGCGCGTCATCATCGGCCGGTCTTTGACCCAGGTCTAAAAACAAAACGACGCGAACAGGGAAGGAGACGAGGATATGGCAAGCATTGGCTTCATCGGCCTGGGCAACATGGGTGGCCCCATGATGCGCAACCTTGTGAAGGCTGGACATTCCGTCCGCGCCTTCGACTTGTCGGAGACGGCGAAGAAAGCCGCCCAGGACGCGGGCGCCACCGTGGTGTCCGCCGCCGCCGACACGGCCCAAGGGGCTGACGTGGTGGTGTCCATGCTGCCGGCGGGCGAGCACGTCAAGGCCGTCTACATGGGCGAAGGGGGCGTCATGTCCAAGGCGCCCAAGGGTTGTCTGTTCATCGACAGCTCGACCATCGACGTGGCCAGCGCCCGCGAAGTGGCCGCCGCCGCCGAAGCCAATGGCCAACTGATGGTCGATGCCCCGGTTTCCGGCGGTGTCGGCGGCGCCGAGGCCGGGACGCTCACCTTCATGGTCGGCGGCACGGACGCGGCCTTCGCCAAGGCGCTGCCGATCCTGGAAGCCATGGGCAAGACCATCGTCCATGCCGGCGGCGCCGGCAACGGCCAGGCCGCCAAGATCTGCAACAACATGCTGCTGGGCATTTCCATGATCGGCACCTGCGAGGCCTTCGCGCTGGCGGAAAAGCTGGGCCTGGACGCGCAGAAGCTGTTCGACATCTCGTCCAAGTCGTCGGGCCAGAACTGGTCGATGACCAGCTATTGCCCGGTCCCCGGCCCGGTGCCCACCAGCCCGGCCAACCGCGACTACGCCCCCGGCTTCGCCGCCGCCATGATGCTGAAGGACCTGAAGCTGGCCGTCGAAGCCGCCGGCAAGGCCGGGGCCAGCGTGCCGCTGGGCGCCGAAGCCAGCCAGCTTTACGCCCTTTATGCCAATTCCGGCCATGCCGGAACCGACTTTTCGGGCATCATCAACATGCTGCGGGGGGCGAAATGACCAGCACCGCGTCACCGCTTTTGGAAGTCCGCGACGTGTCGTTGGGCTTCGGCGGCGTGCGTGCGCTGACCGAGGTCAACTTCCACGTCAACAAGGGCGAGCTGTTCTCGATCATCGGCCCCAACGGCGCCGGCAAGACGTCCATGCTGAACTGCGTGTCGGGCCGCTACAAGCCCACCGCCGGCCGTGTGTTCTTCGAAGGCCGCGACGTCACCGGCATGACGCCCAACCAGCGCGCCACCATCGGCATCGGCCGCACCTTCCAGAACCTGGCGCTGTTCGGCCATATGAGCGTGCTCGACAACATCATGGTCGGCCGCCATCACCTGTTGAAGAACAACTTCGCCACCGGTGGCCTTTATTGGGCCGGCGCCCAGAAGGAAGAACTGGCGCACCGCCGCAAGGTGGAAGACATCATCGACTTCCTGGAAATCGCCCATATCCGCAAGTCCACCGCCGGCACCCTGTCTTACGGCCTTCGTAAGCGGGTCGAACTGGCCCGCGCCATGGCGGTGGAACCGAAAATCATCCTTCTCGACGAGCCCATGGCCGGCATGAACCTGGAAGAGAAGGAAGACATGGCCCGCTACATCGTCGACCTGAACGAGGAATGGGGCATGACGGTGGTGATGATCGAACACGACATGGGCGTGGTGATGGACATCTCGCACCGGGTCATCGTGCTGGAATTCGGCCGCAAGATCGCCGACGGCCTGCCCGACGAAATCATGAGCAACGAACGCGTGAAAGTGGCCTATCTCGGCGTCGAGGACGACGAAGAGCCGGCCGCCGGTGCCGTGGCCTGAGCAGGGGAGCCAAAATGAGCCACGACTACAACGACGTCAGCAAGTTCGACACCTTCCCCAAGCTGTTGCGGGAAAACGCCCGACGCTGGCCCAAAGACACCGCCATGCGGGAAAAGGAATTCGGCATCTGGAACCTGTTCACCTGGTCCGATGTCCACAACGAAGTGCGCCGTCTGGCCCTGGGCCTGGCCGCAATGGGGGTCAAGCGCGGTGACGTGGTCGCCATCTTGGGCAAGAACCGTCCGGAATGGATCTGGAGCGAGCTGGCGGCGCATGCCGTAGGCGCCCTGTCCATGGGCGTCTACCAGGACAGCATGAACGCCGAAGTCGCCTATCTGCTGAATTACACCGCCGCCTCGGTGGTGATGGCAGAAGACGAGGAGCAGGTGGACAAGCTTCTGGAAATCGCCCCGGAAGTGCCCAGCCTGAAGCACATCGTCTATTTCGACCCGCGCGGCATGCGCAAGTACAAGGACGACAAGCTGGTCAACGCCCTCGATTTGCGCCGCATGGGCGACGAGTTGGCGGCCCGCGAACCGAACCGTTACGACGCCGAAGTCGATGCCGGCCTGGGCGACGACATCTCGGTGCTGGTAACCACCTCGGGCACCACGTCCAACCCCAAGCTGGCCCAGCTGCAGTCGGGGCCGTTCCTGCGTCACTGCACCGCCTACTTGCGGGCCGACGAAAAGGCCGCCGGCGACAATTACGTCTCGGTGCTGCCGCTGCCGTGGATCATGGAACAGATCTACGCCGTCGGTCAGCCGCTGGTCTGCCGCAACGTCGTCAACTTCGTCGAGGAACCGGAAACCCAGATGCCCGACATGCGGGAAATCGGCCCGCATTTCGTGCTGCTGGCGCCCCGGACCTGGGAAGCCATCGCCGCCGAAGTCCGCTCGCGCATGATGGATTCGACGCCGTTCAAGCGTTGGATGTTCGACCTGGGCATGAAGCTGGGCATGGCCGCCCTGGACCAGGGCAAGCGGTCGTGGCTGGCCGACCAGATCCTGTTCAAGGCGCTCAGGGACCGGATCGGGTTCAGCTATCTGAAGTCGGCCGCCACCGGCGGCGCCGCCCTGGGGCCCGATACCTTCCGCTTCTTCCTGGCCATGGGCGTGCCGCTGCGCCAGATCTATGGTCAGACCGAACTGGCCGGCGCCTACACGGTGCATCGGGGCAACGACATCGATTTCGACAGCGTCGGCATTCCCTTCGACGACGCCGAATTCCGCATCGACAACCCCGACCATAACGGCGTCGGCGAAATCGTCGCCCGCACCGACGGCATGTTCACCGGCTATTACAAGAACCCGGAAGCGTCCAAGGCCGACATCGTCGACGGCAATTGGCTGAAGACCGGCGACGCCGGCTATGTGAAAAAGGAAAACGGCCATCTGGTGGTCATCGACCGCATCAAGGATCTGGCCACCACCTCGGGCGGCGTGCGTTTCTCGCCCCAGTTCATCGAGAACAAGCTGAAGTTCTCGCCCTTCATCGCCGAAGCGGTGATCCTGGGCGCCGACAAGCCGTACCTGTCGGCCATCGTCTGCATCCGCTATTCCATCGTGTCCAAATGGGCCGAGCAGAAGGGCATCGCGTTTACCAACTACACCAACCTGTCGGCCCAGGAACAGGTCTATGCCCTGTTGAAGGCCGAGGTGGAAAAGGTCAACGCCACCCTGCCCGAACCCCAGCGCATCCGTAAGTTCCTGTTGCTGTACAAGGAACTGGACGCCGATGACGGCGAGTTGACCCGCACCCGCAAGGTCCGTCGCGGCGTCATCAACGAGAAATACGGTGACATCATCGATTCCATGTACGCCGACCGCGAGATGGTGCCGGTGGACGCGGTCATCACCTTCCAGGATGGCTCGACCACCCGGGTCAAGACCGAGCTGAAGGTGATCACCCTGCTGCCCGCCCCCGCCGCCGCCATGGCCGCCGAATAGGGAGACCCCTCATGTCCGGCAATCTGCTTTTCCAATTGCTTTTGAACGGTCTCATCGTCGGCACGCTGTACGGCGTGGTGGCCATGTGCTTCGTGCTGATCTACAAGTCGACGCAGGTGGTGAACTTCGCCCAGGGCGAGTTCCTGCTGATCGGTGCCTGGACCTGCTGGTGGCTGGTGGTCGACGCCGGCCTGCCGTTCTGGTTCTCGTTCCCGCTGACCTTCCTGTTCATGATGGTGTTCGGCATCGCCCTGCAAATGGTGGTGCTGCGGCCCTTGATCGGCGAGCCGATCATCTCGGTGATCATGGTCACCATCGGCCTGTCCATCTTCTTCCAGGCCATCACCAAGTGGATCTTCGGTGCCGACGTGCAGCCCTTCCCGGAAATCTTCCCGGTCAAATCGGTGGACGTGTTCGGCCTGTCGGTTCAGCCGGCCTATCTGATGAGCCTGGTGGTCTCCATCCTGGTGATGGGCGGCTTCGCCTGGTTCTTCAAGTATTCGCGCATGGGTCTGGCCATGCGGGCCACCGCCTTCAACCAGCAGGTGGCGCAAAGCCTAGGGATTTCGGTGAAGAACGTCTTCGCCATGGCCTGGGCCATTTCCGCCATGGTGTCGGCTTTGGCCGGTGTGGTGGTCGGCATGGTCAACGGCGTGTCAGGCGCGCTGTCGTTCTTCGGCATCAAGGTGTTCCCGGCGGTGATCGTCGGCGGGCTTGATTCCATCATCGGCGCCATCGTCGGCGGCCTGATCATCGGATTGCTGGAAAACTTCGCCGAATACGTGGACGGCCAATGGCTGCACCTGGGCAACCTTTATACCGTGGCGCCGTTCTACGTGCTGATCATCATCTTGATGATCAAGCCCTACGGCCTGTTCGGCACCCACAAGATCGAGCGAGTGTAAGGCGATGATCACTTCCAGCCTGATCCCCTGCGGCCAGTTCAAGACCAGCTACGCCAAGGACACCACCATCTTCGACACGCCCGTCATGCGGGCCTGGGCGGTGGTGGGCGTCCTGGCGCTGATCGCCGCCCCCATGATCCTCAACAACTACTACCTGTCGCTGTTGATCCAGATCGGCTTCATGGGCATCGCTGCCTTGGGGTTGAACATCCTGGTCGGCTATACCGGGCAGATTTCCCTGGGCCATGCCGGTTTCTTCGGCTTCGGCGCCTTCGCTTCCGCTTGGCTCAACAATTCGTTCGGCGTGCCCGTGGTGTTGGCCATGCCGCTGGCGGCGGTGATGACCACCTTTTTGGGGCTGCTGTTCGGCATTCCCGCCGGCCGCCTGAAGGGCCTGTACCTGGCCATCGCCACCTTCGCGTCCCAGTTCATCCTGGAAGACTTCTTCGCCCGCGCCGACTGGTTCTCGGGCGGGTCGTCGGGTGCCGCGGCCAATCCGGTCAACCTGTTCGGTTACGACCTGTCGGGCGACAAGGGCTTCTTCTACGTGGTGCTGTTCTGGGTGGTGGTCATGTTCCTGATCGGCACCAACCTGCTGAGGTCCCGTGACGGCCGCGCTTTCATCGCCGTGCGCGACCACTACCTGTCGGCCGAGGTCATGGGCATCAACCTGACCAAGTACCGTATCCTGTCCTTCGGCCTGTCGTCTTTCTACGCCGGCCTGGGCGGGGCGCTATACGGTCACTATCTGGGCTTCGTCTCGGCCGAGGGCTTCACCATCCTGATGTCCATCGAATTCCTGGGCATGATCATCATCGGCGGCCTGGGCTCGGTTGCCGGCACGCTGATGGGCACCACCTTCATGGTGCTGCTGCCGGAAGTCATGGAAGGCGGCGTCGGCATCGCCAAGACGCTGGTCGGCGGCAATGTCGGCTGGCTGGCCGAAGGCTTGGCCTCGATCAAGCAGGCCTCGATCGGTCTTGCCATCATCTTGTTCCTGATCTTCGAGCCCGATGGCCTGGTCCATCGCTGGCGCCTGATCCGGTCCTACTGGAAGTTCTATCCGTTCTCTTACTAAGCTTACCCAACAACGAGGCCAAAACGGCCCAACCAAACCGATAAACACATTGGGAGGAAAACGAATGCGTAATTTGCTTTTGGCCAGCGCGGCCATGACCCTGGGCTTGTCCGCCGCCGCCTCGGCCGCTGAAATCTATGTCGGCCACCTGGCCGACCTGACCGGCGCCACCGCCTCGGTGTCCAAGCCGTTCGCCGCCGGTGTCGCCGACGCCATGAACTACATCAACGCCCATGGCGGCGTCGGTGGCACCAAGATCGACTTCGAGACCGTGGACTATTCCTACCAAGTGCCGCGCGCCATGGCGCAGTACAAGAAGTGGACGTCCGAACACAAGCTGGCCGCCATCCAGGGCTGGGGCACCGGTGACACCGAAGCCCTGTCGGCCACGGTCGCCAAGGACGAGATCCCCTATTTCTCGGCCTCTTATTCCGGTCACCTGACCGATCCCATGGGCAAGACCTCGGCCAAGGCCGCGCCCTACAACTTCTTCTATGGTCCCAGCTACACCGACGGCTGCCGTGGTCTGGTGGATTGGGCCGCCGCCGACTGGAAGAAGAAGGGCGGCAAGGGTGCGCCCAAGTTCGTCCACATGGGCGACAACCACCCCTATCCCAACGCCCCCAAGGACGCCTGTGGCGCCTATGCCAAGGAAAAGGGCTTCGAGATCCTGAACCCGATCCAGTACTCGCTGAAGCCCGGCGACTTCAAGGCCCAGTGCCTGAGCCTGAAGGAATCGGCCGCCGATTACGCCTATCTGGCCAACACCGCCGGCTCGACCATCTCGCTGTTGAAGAGCTGCGAAACCGTGGGCACCAAGGCCCAGTTCATGGCCAACATCTGGGGCATGGACGAATCGGGCCTGAAGGCTTCCGGCGAAGCCGCCAACGGCATCGTCTGGGTGGTGGGCGCCGCCACTTGGAACGACGACGTGCCCGGCATGAAGCTGGTGCGTGAAATCTCGAAGGCCGCCGATCCCGAAGGCAAGGAAGAGCGTCCGGTCCACTATACCCGTGGCATCTGCTCGGCCTATTACATGAAGGAAGCCATGGACATGGCCGCCACCATGCCCGGCGGCGTCACCGGCCCCAACATCAAGGCCGCCATGTACAAGAAGGCCAACTGGGTCCCGGCCGGCCTGGAAGGCGTCTGCCTGCCGTCCACTTGGAAGGCCGACGACCATCGCGGTTCGACCCAGGTTCTGGTCTATCAGGCCGACGTGAAGGGTGACAAGTTCACCATGCACAAGGTCCACAGCGTCGAGTTGCCCCGCCGTCCGGAATGGCTGGGCTGGTAAGCACGCCTGAAACCGGGAGGCCGGTGCCGCCGGCCTCCCCCTTTTCCCTTGCGCGCAGGTGCTGACATGGCTGAACCCGCCCTGAAGATTACCCCCGAACAGCCCTTGCTGTCGGTCAACAACATCGAAGTCGTCTATGACGACGTCATCTTGGTCCTGCGCGGCGTCAGCCTGGACGTGCCCAAGGGCAAGGTGGTGACCCTGCTGGGCCCCAACGGCGCCGGCAAGTCCACCACGCTGAAAGCCATTTCCGGCCTCTTGGCCACCGAGGACGGCGAAGTCACCCGCGGCTCGATCACCTTCGAGGGCGAGGAAATCGCCAACAAAAGCCCGGAAGAAATCGTCCGTCGCGGCATCTTCCAGGTGATGGAAGGCCGCCGCATCGTCGAAGACATGACCTGTCTGGAAAACCTGCGCCTGGGCGCCTTCACCCGTCGTGACGGGGCGCGCGCCATCCGCGACGACATCGACATGGTCTACAACTATTTCCCCCGCCTGAAGGAACGCACCGGCATGGCCGGCTACCTGTCGGGCGGCGAACAGCAGATGCTGGCCATCGGCCGCGCCTTGATGGCGCGCCCCAAGATGATCTTGCTGGACGAACCGTCCATGGGCCTGTCGCCTTTGTTGGTCAAGGAAGTGTTCGGCATCATCGAACACATCTGCGCCGATCTGGGCATTACCATCTTGCTGGTGGAACAAAACGCCCGCATGGCGCTGAAGGTGGCCGATTTCGGCTACATCATGGAATCCGGCAAGATCATGCTGGACGGCGCCAAAGAAGACCTGATCAACAACGAAGACGTCAAAGAGTTCTATCTGGGCGGCGACAAGGAACGTAAGTCGTTCAAGAACCTGAAGTCCTACAAGCGCCGCAAGCGCTGGCTGTGAGGCGCCGACCATGAGCGAATTCTACGATGCCAAGGAAACCCGGTCGGCCGACGAACGCGAAGCGGCGCTGATGGCGGCGCTGCCCGGTCAGGTGGGGCATGCCAAGGCGAACGCCCCTTATTTCGGCAAGCTGCTGGCCGGATTCGACGCTGCCGCCATCAACAGCCGGGCCGCCCTGGCGCAGTTGCCGGTGACCCGCAAGTCCGACCTGATCGACATCCAGCAGGAAAACACCCCGTTCGGTGGGCTGAACGCCACCGCCAACGGCAAGCTGTTCCGCGTCTTCGCCTCGCCCGGCCCCATCTACGACCCGGAAGGCAAGGGCCGCGATTGGTGGCGTATCGGCCGCGCCCTTTACGCCGCCGGTTTCCGCGAAGGTGATTTGCTGCACAATTGCTTCGCCTATCACTTCACCCCGGGCGGCATCATGTTCGAAACCGGCGCCCATGCCTTGGGCTGCCCGGTCTTCCCGGCCGGCGTCGGCAACACCGAACAGCAGGCCCGTGCGGTGGCCGATTTGAAGCCGGCGGGTTATTCCGGCACGCCGTCCTTCCTGAAGATCATCCTGGAAAAGGCCCGCGAAATGGGCCTGGACCATTCGTCGCTGACCAAGGCCTGCGTGTCGGGCGAAGCGTTGCTGCCGCCGCTGCGTCAGGCCTTGGCCGATCTGGGCTGCGACGTGGTGCAGGCCTACGCCACCGCCGACCTTGGCCTGATCGCTTATGAAACACAGGCCAAGCAAGGCTTGGTGGTGGACGAGGACATCATCGTCGAAATCGTCCGCCCCGGCACCAACGATCCCGTCGCCCCTGGCGAAGTGGGCGAGGTGGTGGTCACCAGCTTCAATCCCGACTACCCGCTGATCCGTTTCGGCACCGGCGATTTGTCGGCGGTGATGGAAGGCCAAAGCCCCTGCGGACGCACCAATATGCGCCTGAAAGGCTGGATGGGCCGCGCCGACCAGACCACCAAGATCAAGGGCATGTTCGTGCATCCCCGCCAGATCAACGACGTCGCCAAGCGTTTCCCTGGCATCACCCGGGCCAAGCTGGTGGTGGACAAGCTGGGCGACAACGACCGCATGATCTTGCAGGTGGAAAGCGAGCAGTCGAACGACGCCATGGCCACGTCCTTGAAGGACGCCCTGCAATCGGTCTGCAAGCTGAAGGGCGAGGTCGAGTTCCACGCCCCCGGAAGCTTGCCTAACGATGGCAAGGTCATCGAAGACAAGCGTTGAGTTTTCTCGTCATCGCCGGGCTTGACCCGGCGATCCATGGTTGCCGCAAGCGTGGATGCCCGGATCGAGTCCGGGCATGACGCCAAACGAAAAGAAAAGGACATCCCATGACCGTCTCCACCAGCATCGAACTTGATCCCTTCAAGCTGGCCAAGTCCCTGTCGGGCCTGAATTTCGTGGCGGGCGAGTTCCGCCCCGCCGCTTCGGGCAAGACCTTCCCGGTGGTCAACCCGGCCACCGGCCAGGAAGTGGCCCAGGCGCCGTTCTCGGAAGCCGCCGACGTCGATCTGGCGGTGCAGGCGGCCAAGAAGGCGCAGAAGGAATGGGCCAAGCTGCCGGCCCGCAATCGCGGCAAGCTGGTGGCCGAATGCGGCCGCGTCCTGGCCGACCACGTGGAAGAACTGGGCCGCCTGATCGCCTTGGAAACCGGCAAGGCACTGCGCACCGAAAGCCGCGTCGAAGCCAGCGTCTTGGCCGACATGTTCGTGTTCTTCGGCGGTCTGGCGTCGGAACTGAAGGGCGAGACCGTGCCCTTCCACCCCGACATGATGACCATGACCGTGCGCGAGCCCGTCGGCGTCGTCGGTGCCATCATCCCGTGGAACGTGCCTTTGCTGCTGATGGCCATGAAGGCCGCCGCCGCCCTGGTCGCCGGCAACGCCGTGGTGGTCAAGTCGGCGGAAGAAGCGCCGCTGACCGTGCTGCGCGTCACCCAAATCATGAACACCGTGCTGCCCGCCGGCATTTTCAGCATCCTGGCCGGTTTCGGCCCGGAATGCGGCGCGCCGCTGGTCGAACACCCCGAGGTCAAGAAGGTCACCTTCACCGGCTCGGTGGAAACCGGCAAGATCGTCTACAAGGCCGCCGCCGAGAAGCTGATCCCCGTCACCTTGGAACTGGGCGGCAAAAGCCCGATGATCATCTGCGCCGATGCCGACATGGACAAGGCGGTAGCGGGGGCCATCGCCGGCATGCGCTTCACCCGCCAGGGCCAAAGCTGCACCGCCAGCTCGCGCATTTTCGTCCATGAAAGCATCCACGACGAATTCATCGCCCGCGTTCAAGAGAAAGTGAACGCCATGGTGATGGGCGACCCCTTGGACGAAAAGACCGATATCGGCACCATCATTTCCGACGGCCAGTTCGAACGCGTGCACAGCTATATCAAGCTGGGCCGCGAGACCAAGGGCGCCACCGAGATCGTGCTGTCCGCCATGCCCACCGATCCCAAGCTGGCCAAGGGCAAGTTCGTCCAGCCGCGCATTTTCGCCGGCATCACCAACAACGACCGCATCGCCCGCGAAGAAATCTTCGGGCCTGTGTGCTGCGTCATCAAGTGGAGCGACTTCGATAGCGTCATCGAAGCCGCCAATGACAGCGATTACGGTCTGGCGGCCACCATCTGGACCACCAACCTGAAGATGGCCATGGACGCCACCCGGCGCCTGGAAGCCGGCTTCGTCCAGGTGAACCAGAATCTGGTGGTGCAGCCCAATCTGTCCTATGGCGGCGTCAAGGCGTCGGGTCTGGGCAAGGAAGCGTCGCTGGAATCCATGCTGGAACACTTCACCCACAAGAAGACCATCATCATCAACATGCAGTAACGGGCCTGCCCGCCGTCCTGGGACGGCGGGCAAACCTCGGCAAAAGGGAATTGTCCATGACCACCGATCCTATCGTCATCGTCGGCGCCGCCCGCACCCCCATGGGCGGTTTCCAGGGGGAGCTGTCGTCCTTCACCGCCAGCCAGTTGGGGGCGCACGCCATCAAGGCGGCGTTGTCACGGGCCGGTGTCGCCGCCGATCAGGTGGAAGAAGTGATCATGGGCTGCGTGCTGCCCGCCGGTCAGGGCCAGGCTCCGGCCCGGCAGGCATCGCGTGGCGCCGGCATCCCGGACGGCGCCGGCGCCACCACCATCAACAAGATGTGCGGTTCGGGCATGAAGGCCGCCATGTTCGCCAACGATTTGCTGCTGGCCGGCACCAACAAGGTGATGGTGGCCGGCGGCATGGAAAGCATGACCAACGCCCCCTATCTGCTGGACAAGGCACGCGGCGGCTATCGCATGGGCCATGGCAAGGTCATGGACCACATGTTCCTGGACGGCCTGGAAGACGCCTATGACAAGGGCCGCCTGATGGGCACCTTCGCCGAGGATTGCGCCCAACATTATCAATTCACCCGCGAAGCCCAGGACAATTTCGCGCTGACCAGCCTGGAACGCGCCCGTCGGTCGGAAAACCTGGCCGCTGAAATCGCGCCCTTGACCGTGAAAACCCGCAAGGGCGAAAGCGTCATCGACACCGACGAACAGCCCAAGAACGCGCAACCCGACAAGATCCCGACGCTGAAGCCGGCCTTCCGCGACGGCGGCACGGTGACCGCGGCCAATTCGTCGTCCATTTCCGATGGCGGCGCCGCCCTGGTGATGATGCGGCTTTCCGAAGCGGAAAAGCGTGGTTTGAAGCCGCTGGCCGCCGTGCGCGGTCATTCCACCTTCGCCCACGCGCCCAACTGGTTCACCACCGCCCCGGTCTTCGCCATGAAGAACCTGCTGGAAAAGCTGAACTGGCAGGCCAAGGATGTGGACCTTTACGAAATCAACGAAGCCTTCGCCGTGGTCACCATGGCGGCCATGCGCGATTTGGACCTGCCCCACGACAAGGTCAACGTCCATGGCGGCGCCTGCGCCCTGGGTCACCCCATCGGCGCGTCCGGCGCCCGCATCCTGTGTACGCTTCTGTCGGCGCTGGAACGCTATGACCTGAAGCGCGGCGTCGCCAGTCTGTGCATCGGCGGCGGCGAAGCCACGGCGCTGGCGGTGGAGCGTTTGGCATGATCCTGACCGAGGAACAGGTCCTGATCCAAGACACGGCGCGGGCCTTCGCCCGCGACCGTTTGGCGCCCGGCGCGGAAAAGCGCGACCGCGAACACGCCTTCCCGGCCACTGAACTGGCCGAGATGGGGGAATTGGGCTTTTTGGGCATGGTGGTGCCGCCCGAATATGACGGCGCCGGCACCGATTACGTGTCCTATGCCCTGGCCTTGATGGAAATCGCCTGGGCCGAGGGCGCGACGTCCACCATCATGAGCGTGCACAACTCGGTGGGCTGCATGCCCATCCTGAACTTCGGCACCGAGGCGCAGAAGCAGACCTATCTGCGCCCCATGGCCCGTGGCGAGGCCATCGGCTGTTTCTGCCTGACCGAACCGGAAGCCGGCTCGGATGCCGCTTCCATCAAGACCCGCGCGGTCAAGGATGGCGACTTTTATGTGCTGAACGGCGCCAAGCAGTTCATCACATCCGGCAAAAACGCCAAGGTGGCCATCGTCTTCGCCGTCACCGACCCGGCGGCGGGCAAGAAAGGCCTGTCGGCCTTCGTCGTCCCCACCGACACTGCGGGCTGGAATGTCGCCCGCGTCGAGGACAAGCTGGGCCAGCACGCGTCGGACACCTGCCAGATCATCCTGGAAGACTTGCGCATCCCCGCCGCCAACCTGCTGGGCGCCGAAGGCGAAGGACTGAAGATCGCTTTGGCCAATCTGGAAGGCGGCCGCCTGGGCATCGCCGCCCAGTCGGTGGGCATGGCCCAGGCCGCCTTGGATCATGCTGTCGCCTATGCCAAGGACCGCAAGCAGTTCGGCAAGCCGATCATCGACCATCAGGCGGTGGCCTTCCGTCTGGCCGACATGGCGACCCGGGTCGAGGCGGCGCGGCAGATGGTTCTGCATGTGGCAACCCTGCGCGATGCCGGCCAGCCTTGCCTGAAGGAAGCCTCCATGGCCAAACTGCTGGCCTCGGAAACCGCCGAGCGCGTCTGTTCCGACGCCATCCAAATTCACGGCGGTTACGGCTATCTGGCCGATTTCCCGGTGGAACGCATTTACCGCGACGTCCGGGTTTGTCAAATTTACGAAGGGACCAGCGACATCCAGCGCCTGGTCATCGCCAGGGCCCTGGCGGCCGGCTGAGGGAGAAAGAGAATGAAGGACATCCTGGTTCACGTTGACGGCAGCGAACGCGCCGCCATGCGCATCGAGGTGGCGGTCGACCTGGCCAAGCGGTTCGGGGCACGCCTGACCGGGCTTTTCGCCCAGACCGACAGCCACCGCCCCGCCGCCGTGGCCCGCAAGGCCAGCGACGGATTGAAGGCGGCCCAGGCTGCCGGTGAAATCCTGTTCAATTCGGCGACCAAGGGCATCGAAACCCGCTGGTGGGTTCTGCCCCACGGCGAACCGGGTTTTGTCGCCGCCGAGGTGATGTTCTGTTCGCGCTATTTCGATCTGGTGGTGCTGGGACAGAACGACCCCAAGGATGCGTCCACTCCCGACGACATGGTCGAGCAAACCATTCTGAACTGCGGCCGTCCGGTGCTGGTCATCCCCTATCTGGGGACCTTCACCTCGGTGGCCAACCGCGCCGTCGTCGCCTGGAACGCCGGCCGCGAAGCCACCCGTGCCGTCCATGACTCCCTGGCCCTGCTGAAGCAGGCCAAGGCCGTCTCGGTGCTGTCCATGCGTGCCCATGACGACAACGGCACCGTCAACACCATGCCGCCGGTCAACATCGTCGACCACCTGGAAAAGCTGGGCATCCCCACCGAGGGCGAGTTCCTGCCCGACGAGGAAATCGGCAAGATGGACATGCTGCTGTCGCGCAGCTTCGATCTGGGCGCCGATTTGCTGGTCATGGGGGCGCACGGCCAATACGGTCTGTCACGCCTGCGCGGTTCCGGTACCCGCTACGTGCTGAAGCACATGACCCTGCCGGTGCTGATGAGTCACTGATTTCCCAAGGGGGCGCGGCCGCCCCGCCAACCCCGCGCCCCCTTGGTCGTTTTGATGTTCCCCAAGACACGCGGCCGCCCCGCCAGCCCCGCGTGCCTCGGGTCGTTTTAGGACTTAGCGCATGATCGACTTCACCCCCAAGGACCCGGATTACCGTTCGCGGGTCGTCGAAGATTTCGCCAAGCAGAACCTGATGAACACCATCGGCGCCGAATTGGCGCTGATCGAACCGGGCCGCGCCGAGATCGTCATGGCCAAGCGTGACGACCTGTGCCAGCAGCACGGGTTCCTGCATGCCGGCATCACCACCACCTTGGCCGACACCGCCGCCGGCTATGCCGCCTTTTCGCTGATGCCAAAAGGCGCCGAGGTGCTGTCCACCGAATTCAAGATCAACCTGCTGAACCCGGCGGAAGGAAAGCGCTTCAGCGCCCGCGCCGAGGTGCTGAAGCCCGGCCGCACCCTGACCGTGGTCCGTTCGGACGTGTGGGCCGAGGACGAAACCGGGCGTTGGACCATGATCGCCTCCATGCTGGCCACCATGATCTGCCTGATGCCCAAATAGCGTTATTCCATTTGGCGGGCGGGTTGTCCGAACGGTTCCATCGCCTGCGGGCCGCCGGCGCCGCTGTCCCTGTGGGCCGGCAGTTCGACCCAGAAGGTGCATCCCTGTCCGGGGAAGCTGGTCACCCCGATGCGGCCGGACATGCGTTCCACCAAAATCCGCGAGATGGCAAGCCCGATGCCGATGCCGGAATCGCCGCCCACCCGGCCGAAGGGACGGAACAATTGTTCCTGCAATTCGGGGGGCAATCCCGGCCCTTGGTCACTGACCGTCAGCCGCACCGTGGTATTGTCGGCGCCGCGCACCGCCACTTCGACCCGTCCCCCGGCTTGCCCGTACTTGGCGGCGTTGACCAACAGATGCCGCAGCACCTCGCCGACACGGGCGGCGTCGCCCAGGGCCAGCACCGGCACCTCGCACCCGGTCACCACCAGGGCCTGTTCCGTATCCGCGATCAGGGGGGCCGAGGACTCGACACATTCCTGCACCACTTCCGTCACGTCGAAGGCGGCGATGGTCAGGTTGACGTCGCCGTCCTGCAGTTCCGCCAGTTCCAGAACCTGGTCCACCATGTCGGTCAAGCGGCGTCCGGCGTTCAGGATATGTGACACCGAACGGCGCTGCTTGGGGCCGAACTGGCCGTCGGGAATGGCTTCCAGCAATTGCGAAAAGCCGACGATGGCGTTCAGGGGCGTGCGCAATTCGTGACTCATGGCCGACAGGAACGCCGCCTTGCTGCGCAGCGACGCTTGCGCCTGATCCAAAGCCAGCCGCAGATGGTCGCGGGTCTGGATGCTGTCGGTGACGTCGGTCATCAGCGACACCCGCCCGCCTTCCGGGGTCCGACGGTCGGTGCAGCGCAGGATGCGGCCGTCGGTCAGCCGCATTTCGTTTTCACCCTGGGCGGCCCGGAAAAGCGCCAGTCGGGTCGCCAGGAACCTGTCTTCGTCCAGTTCGGTTTCCACCAACCCCAGCTTGGCCATGCGCAGGATGATTTCCGGATAGGTGGTCCCGGCGACCAGCCACGGTTCCAATGGCGGGAACAAGGCGACGAAACGGCGGTTGCAGGTCAGCAGGCGTTCTTCCGCGTCGAACAGGGCAAAGCCGTCATCCACCGCCTCGATGGCCGAAAACAACCGTTCACGGGCCTGACGCAGCTTGATTTGCGCTTCGCGCCGTTCGCTGGCGTCGAACAGCATGACCAGATACTTGCCTTCGATGGGCGACGCCGACACCACCATTTCGGCCCAGCCCATGATCCCGCCCTTGCGGATCAACCGGACGTCGCCCCGCCACGAACTTTTGAAAGCCCGATCCAGAATGACGTCGGCACCATTGCCGCCGGCCCCGCCATAGCCGGAAAAGATCAGACCATTCAGTTCCTGGTTCAGCAACTGGTCTGAATCGTAGCCGGTCAAAGCCTCGGCGGCGGTATTGGCGAAGCGGATCTTGCCGAGAGAGTCCACCAGCAACACGCCATGGCCGCTTTGGGCGATGGCGTCGCCCAAAGCCGTCTGCTGCATGATCTGCTGTTGCAAAATCTTGATCCCGGGCCGCAAGACCGACAGGAACAGCCCGACCAAAGCCCCCATCAGCGTCAGGAAGGACAGGACCGAAACCAGACGCAGGTGCTGGAACTCTTCGGTGGCGTGACGTTTATAACGCTTCGCCGCCTCTTCGTTGAACAGCATGGCCTCGCGGTGGTTAAGCGCCTGCACGTCGCCGCGTCCATCCAGAATCTGACGCAGGTTCTGATGGAATCGGGCCATCACCCCCGCCTCGTCCATCCAGGCGGTGGCGTAAAGGCTGGCGATTTCAGGGGGAACGTCGTCATGGTCGATCAGCCATTGCGCGTCGCCACGCATGCGGCTGACCAGGGCTTCCATTTCAGCCTGGACGCGCTGGCGTTGCTGCGCAGACATGTTGGGCTGCACCATTTGCCCGGCTAGAACCACCGCCCGCTGGGCCATCATGCGCTGGGCGCCGACCTTTTCCAGGGCCTCGGCTTCTTCGTTCAGCACGGAAACCGAGATGTAGACGGCCGCCGCCGCCGCCGCCAGCAACAGCGCCATGGTGACGAGCAATGCCCACGCCCGGGCTGAAATCACCCGAACGGCTTGTGGCGCCTGAACTGGTAAAGAGGAAGGCATGGCGGCGACAACGGACTTCCGGAATTCCAACATTCATAGTCGGTACCAAAAATCAGCCATTGTAAAGATTTACTGGTCCGGTTAATCACTAAGAGTATAGCGCATCCTCCTTTGGGCGGAATGCGGACCGGGACGGATGGGCAGCTCCATGACCTTGTCTTCCAGCAAGACCAGATTTCAAGCTTTCATCCCGCTGATCGTCGTCAACGTCTCGATCCTGTTGGGATCGATTCTGTGGTTGGCCGGCGAATACAGCCACCAGACCAATTCCGCCCAGGCCACGTTAAGCTCGCTGACCCGGGCCACCTTGCTGTCGGTGTCGCAACTGTTCAGCCAGACCCAGCAGAACCTGCTGCGCGACGAAGACCAATTGCGCCGCAAAGCCTCGGCCGACGGCAAGATCGCGCTGACGGCCACCGCCTTCATCGACACCTCGCTGCATCAGCATTCGACCCATGACGGTGCCGTCATCGACGTGGGCGGACGCGATTACGCCCGCGCCTTGTCACGGATGGAGGACGGCGAAACATTTGCCGGCCTGCCCATGGCCGACCCGGTGGATTCGTCCATGTGGTGGACCGTGTCGTTGCGGACCGACGCCCAATCGGGGCAATTGGGCCTGGTCGCCAAGCTTTCGGTCGATCAGGTGTTGAAGCCGCTGGAAAGCGTCCGCATCAAACCCGACGGCCTGATCTGGCTGGCCCGCGACGACGGCACCATTCTGGCCACCGCCCCCTGGCGGGCCGAACTGATCGGCCAGAACCTGGAAAGCGCCGCCCCCGGCCTGATGAACCGGGGCAGCGTCGAACGCGTCATCAGCACCCATCTGAACGGCTCCACCTATCTGGCGGTGACCGCCGCCATTCCCGAGCATCCGCTGCGTCTGGTGGTTGCCACCCGCGACGACATGTTCCTGGTGGATTGGTGGCGCGAAGCCGGCATCATGGCCGTTCTGATGCTGGTGATGGTGGCGACCTCGGCGGTCACCGCGCTGCGTCAGGCCCGACTGCAGGAACGGCTTGAAACCGTCAACACCAAGCTGCGCCATGAGATGGAAAAGCAAAGCGCGGTTCTGGAATCGGAAATCCGCGAACGCCTGGGCCAGGAACGTCTGGCCCGCATGCTGCGCAACGCCTTGGAATATTCCGGGACCATGGTGCTGATCACCGACATGGACGGAGTGATCGAGTACGCCAACCCATCGTTCTACAAGGCCACCGGCTATCACCCCGCCGACATCGTCGGGCAAAAGCCCGCCATGCTGCGTCATCGTGAACTGTCGCCGCCGGCCAGCACGCTTTGGCCGACCATCCGCGACGGCCGCACCTGGACCGGCATGTTCTGCAACCGCCGCAAGGATGGTTCGCCGCTTTGGGTGTCGGCGACCATTTCCCCGGTGGCCGACTCATCCGGCCTGACCACCCATTATGTGGCGGTCGAAGAGGACGCCACCAGCCGCCGCGTCGGCGAAGAGGAACTGATGCAGGCCAAGCAGGCGGCCGAGGCCGCCAGTCTGGCCAAGTCAGAATTCCTGTCGTCCATGAGCCACGAACTGCGCACCCCCATGAACGCCATCCTGGGCTTCGCCCAGTTGCTGGCTTCCGCCGAAGACGGCGAGTTGGGGGAACGCCAGCGTTTCTATGCCGACAGCATCCTGAAAAGCGGCAACCACCTGATCAGCCTGGTCAACGACATCCTGGACATGGCCCGCATCGAGGCCGGACGCCTGTCCCTGTCCTTCGAGCCGGTGACGCTGGAGCGGATCTTGAACGACATCAAGCCGATGATCGTCCCCATGGCCGAACGTCGCAAGGTCACCGTGGTGGACGAGATATCAGGCAAGACACCGCCGGTTCTGGAAGCGGACTTCACCCGACTGAAGCAGGTGCTGATCAACCTGACCAGCAACGCCATCAAGTACAACCGTTCGGGCGGCAGCGTCCGTCTTTCCGTCAGCCACGGCGACAGCGGGCCGGTTCGCATTTCGGTCAGCGACACCGGCATCGGCATCCCGGAAAAGCGCAAGGCCGAGGTCTTCCTGCCCTTCGCCCGCCTGGGCGCCGAAGCGTCGTCGGTGGAAGGCACCGGCATCGGCCTGACCATTTCGAAGATGCTGATCGAATCCATGGGCGGCCAGATCGGCTTTTTCAGCCAGGAAAACCTGGGCACCACCTTCTGGCTAGAAATTCCCCGCGCCGCCCAACAGAACCAGGTCACCACCATCCGCGAGGCCCCCAGCCCGGAAACCGATTCCTGCCTGTGCCGGATGACCCTGCTTTATGTCGAGGACAACCCGTCCAACGTCGAACTGATGCAGGAAATCATCGACCAGGACCCCCATTGCCACTGCACGCTGCTGGTCGCCACCACCGCCGAGGAAGGGCTGAGCATGGCCCGCGAACGCCAGCCCGGTCTGGTCATCATGGATATCAATCTTCCGGGCATGAACGGTATCGAAGCGGTGGCGCAAATGAAGGCCGACCCTGAACTGCGTTCGATCCCGGTGATCGCGCTGTCCGCCGACGTCATGCCCGACACCATCCGCAGCGGCATGAAGGCCGGCTTCGTGCGCTATCTGCGCAAGCCGCTGGATATCGGCGAGTTCCGCAAGATCCTCAACCAGTTGGGCCGGGTCGCCAACTGACCCGGCTTGCCGCCGGGGTCAAACGGCCTCGACCACCTGGACCACTGTGTCGATGGCGGTCAGCCGCAGCAATTCGCGCACGGCACCGACAGGCCGGCTTAGCACCAACTCCTTGTCGGCTTTGCGGATTTCGTCCGCCGCGGTCATGATCAGCGAAACCCCGATGGAATCGATGAAGCGCAATTGCCCCAGATCCAGCACCAGACGGCGATAGCTGCCGTCCATGGCGGATTGGATCACCGGCAAAAACAAATCCTGGTCGCGGACGCGGAAATCACCGGCCAAGGCGATGCGGGCTTCCTCGCCGTCATTGTGTACGGCACTGATCCGCAGACTGTCATCACCCTGGTGGAAGAAATCAAAGGCGATGCGCGACAGCACGTCAGCCACGGCCCCGTGCGGACAGCTTAGTTCCAGGTGGGCTCCGGCCGTTTCGGCGGCGTCACGCGCCAGGGCGATCAGCCCGATGCCATAGGAATCAAGGTATTCCAGCCCCGAAAAATCAAAGCGGACCCACGGCAGGGTGGTGCCCCCAATATCAGCGATGATCGATTCGAAGGCCCCTGAATCGCGAAAGGTCAAACGCCCAGAAAATTGGAACACCAGGCACGAGGGATTGGAATGTCTGGCGACGTTCATCATCATCTCCTCCCCTACCAACAGGTATACAAACTATAGTATATGGTAGCGGGATTCCAAAATGATTTTCCCTCCCTAGCCATCCCCTCCGCCATGCGCTAAACCATGAACCAGGACTATCAACGAACTGGACTTTGCCATGCCTTCCTTCGACATCGTCTCCAAGACCGACATGGCCGAAGTGGACAACGCCATTGCCGGAATCGAACGCGAAATCACCACCCGATTCGATTTCAAGGGCGCCAAGTGCAGCCTGGAACGCAAGGATCAGGTCATCACCATCCTTGCCGACGACAACACCAAGCTGTCGCAGATGCACGACTTCCTGAAGGTCTACTTCACCCGTCGCAAGGTCGATCCCAAGGCCTTGGACTTCAGCAAGACGCCGGAAAAGGCCAGCGGCAACACGCTGCGCCATGAAGTCACCATCAAGCAGGGCATCGGCCAGGACGTGGCCAAGAAGATCGTCAAGCTGATCAAGGACAGCAAGATGAAAGTCCAGGCCGCCATCCAGGGTGACGAATTGCGCATCACCGGAAAGAAGCGCGACGACCTGCAAGAAGCCATCGCGCTGATCCGCGACTTCGACGCCGAACAGCCGCTGCAATACGTCAACTTCCGCGACTAGCCCGGACCAGATCAGCTTTTCGCCTTGGGCGTCGACACGTCCGCCGGATCGGCTTCGTAATCCAAGTCTTCCGGCGGACAGGCCAGGGTTTCGGGACGGTTCCACGCCTGATCCACATAGACCTGCCAATCCTGGGGATTGGCCCCATAGGTTTCATGGCCGGATTCGTCCTTGCACGTCTCGGCCGACACCGACTGGCCGGGACCGATGGCGACAACCGCCCCCTTTTTCAGCGTGCAGACGGCGACCCGCTTCAGATCGTTCCACGTCCCGCAAATCTCGTAAGCGCGGCGATAGCCTTCCCGCGTTCCCTTCGGCTTGTCAAAGGCCCACCAGCCGCCCATGCGGTTGGATCGCGCCCCCTGCTGCGGACCGTTCCACATGCGATAGACGGCGACATCCTGGTTCAGACGGATCACCACCGCTTGGCTGACGCCGCCCAAACCCGGCGGCTTTTCAGCGGCGGCCACATTGGCCTGCCCCCATGCGGGGTCCGAGGCGGCGACGATTTCGGCCTTGCCCGAAATTTGACCAGGGATCGCAGGCCGCGATGTGTCCATCGTCCCGGCACACGCGGCCAGGGGCAGAACCAACAGAAAGATAGGGCGCATATCAACCTCAATGGATGTTTTCATGAATTTTATACATCTATTAGTGATCATTCGCCACATCCGATAATGTCTATTTTTTAGGCAATCGGAAATTCGCTGTTCATTTTTTGCACAATCACCTTCGCACTCGCACACAAGAAATCGCGGTTTTCCCCGCATCCTGTTTGGCACGCGGCTTGCGTATAAGCAGGCCACAAGCGAAACGCTCAACGGCGAGCGGGTCGCGACGAAATAGGACTTCCCACCGGCGACGCCGCTTGGCGGGAAATTGGAACAACGGCGTTCCACGGATTGCGTCTCTGAAGTCAGAGGTCACGCAGCCCCGTGGGACGCCGTTTTTGTTTTTCCACTTGCTGACGAGGGACCTGAGATGATGAGCAAGACGGTGTTTCGTAAATCCCTGACCCGCCGCGCCACCCTGGGGTTGGCCGTCGCCGCCTCACTGTGCGCCGCCTTGCCGCTGTCCGCCCAGGCCAAGGGGCTGAAGGTGGAAAAGGACGAACTGAAGCTGGGCTTCATCAAGCTGACCGACATGGCGCCCTTGGCCATCGCCAAGGAAAAGGGCTTCTTCGAGGACGAGGGCCTGTACGTCACCCTGGAACCCCAGGCCAACTGGAAAGTCCTGCTGGACCGCGTCATCTCGGGCGAGTTGGACGGCGCCCACATGCTGGCCGGCCAGCCCTTGGGCGCCACCATCGGTTACGGCACCAAGGCCCACGTCGTCACCGCTTTCTCCATGGACCTGAACGGCAACGGCATCACCGTCTCCAACGACGTGTGGGAAGCCATGAAGCCGCATCTGCCCAAGGACAAGGACGGCAAGATCGTCCACCCGATCAAGGCCGACGCCCTGAAGAAGGTGATCGACCAGTACAAGGCCGCCGGCAAGCCCTTCAACATGGGGATGGTGTTCCCGGTCTCCACCCACAATTACGAACTGCGCTATTGGCTGGCCGCCGGCGGCGTCAATCCCGGCTTCTACAGCGCCGACAACATCACCGGCCAGATCGGTGCCGACGCTTTGCTGTCGGTGACGCCGCCGCCCCAGATGCCCGCCACCATGGAAGCCGGCACCATCAACGGTTATTGCGTGGGCGAACCCTGGAACCAGGCCGCCGTGTTCAAGGGCATCGGCGTCCCCGTTATCACCGACACCGAAATCTGGAAGAACAACCCGGAAAAGGTGTTCGGCGTCACCAAGGACTGGGCCGACAAGAACCCCAACACCCACCTGGCCCTGGTCAAGGCGCTGATCCGCGCCGGCCAGTGGCTGGATGAAAACAACAACGCCAACCGCGCCGAAGCGGTGAAGATTTTGGCCAAGCCCGAATATGTGGGCGCCGACGCCAAGGTCATCGCCAATTCCATGACCGGCACCTTCGAATACGAAAAGGGCGACAAGCGCGACGTCCCCGACTTCAACGTGTTCTTCCGCCACTACGCCACCTATCCGTTCTATTCGGATGCCGTGTGGTACCTGTCGCAGATGCGCCGCTGGGGCCAGATCACCGAAGCCAAGCCCGACGCCTGGTACGCCGACACCGCCAAAAGCGTCTATCGCCCCGACATCTACCTGTCGGCCGCCAAGATGCTGATCGACGAAGGCAAGGCCAAGCAAGCCGACTTCCCCTTCGGCACCGACGGCTATCGCGCCCCCACCTCGGACTTCATCGATGGCGTCGCCTATGACGGCCGTAAGCCCAACGACTACCTGAAAAGCCTGACCATCGGCCTGAAGGGTGGCCAGACCGTCAGCGGCAACAAGGTCGTCGGCAACTAAGCACAAGACGGGGCGGGCCGCCGCCCGCCCCGCCCTTTGGCAAAGGACCCCAGATCATGACCAGCATTTCGCAAACCGCCGGAAAGGCCCCCATGACCAAGCGTTCCCCTTCCGGACTGCTGCCCCTGGCTTTGAAAGTGGCCGCCGGCCTGTCCATCGTCGGCCTGGGCTGGGTGTCGCCGCTGATCCACCTGATCGCCGGCGACAGCCCCCGCCAGCAAGCGCAGGAACTGTGGCGCCAGTTGGGTATCCCGCTGCTGTCCATCGGCTTATTCCTGCTGGCCTGGGCGGCTTTGGCCCCCAAGGTCCACACCTCGCTGGGGGCCATTCCCGGTCCGGTCCAGGTGTGGGAACAGGTGGTGGTGCTGGTCGCCGACCACAATTCCGAGCGCGCCAAGGAAGCCGCGTTCTACGCCCGCCAGGACAAGCGCAACGCTGAACTGCTGGCCGAAGACCCCAAGGCCGAAACCAAGGTGCGCAAGTACACCGGCAAGCCCACCTATGTGGACCAGATCTGGACCAGCCTGAAGACCGTGTTCATGGGCTTCGTCCTGGCCACCGTGGTCGCCGTGCCGTTGGGCGTGGTCTCGGGCCTGTCCAAGGCGGCGTCCGCCGCGCTTAACCCGCTGATCCAGATATTCAAGCCGGTGTCGCCCTTGGCCTGGCTGCCCATCGTCACCATGGTGGTCAGCGCCCTTTATGTCAGCGACGACCCGTGGTTCGAGAAAAGCTTCCTGAACTCGGCCATCACCGTGACGCTGTGCTCGCTGTGGGCGACGCTCATCAACACCGCCGTCGGCGTCGCCTCCATCGACAAGGACCTGATGAACGTCGGCCGCGTCTTGAACCTGTCCTGGTTCACCACGGTGCGCAAATTGGTGCTGCCGTCGTCGCTGCCTTACATCTTCACCGGTTTGCGCCTGTCCTTGGGCGTGGGCTGGATGGTGCTGATCGCCGCCGAAATGCTGGCCCAGAACCCGGGCCTCGGCAAGTTCGTCTGGGACGAGTTCCAGAACGGTTCGTCCAACTCGCTGGCCAAGATCATGGTCGCGGTCTTCACCATCGGCCTGATCGGCTTCCTGCTGGACCGCCTGATGTACGCGCTGCAGTCCATGTTCACCTTCTCGGCCACCCGCTAGGAGCCCCCGCCATGGCTATCCTGGAACTGAACAACGTCGCCAAAAGTTTCGGCGCCACCAACGTGCTCAACGACATCAACCTGTCCATCGAGGATGGCGAGTTCGTCGCCATCCTGGGCTTCTCGGGATCGGGCAAGACCACCTTGGTGTCGTTGATGGCCGGCCTTTCCATGCCCGACCAGGGTCAGGTGCTGCTGCACGGCCAGCCGGTCACCGGGCCGGGCGCGGATCGCGGCGTGGTGTTCCAGTCCTATTCCCTGATGCCGTGGCTGACGGTGGAAGGAAACGTGGCCCTGGCGGTGGACGCCACCGCGCCCGACGCGTCCAAGGCGGAAAAGGCCGAACTGGTCGCCAAGTACATCAAGATGGTCGGCCTGGGTCACGCCACCGACCGCCGCCCGGCGGAATTGTCGGGCGGCATGCGCCAGCGCGTCGCCGTGGCCCGCGCTTTGGCCATGCGCCCGGAAATCCTGCTGCTGGACGAACCCCTGTCGGCCCTGGACGCCCTGACGCGGGCCAAGCTGCAGGACGAGATCGAAGCCATCTGGTCCGGCGACAAGAAGACGGTGGTGCTGATCACCAACGACGTGGACGAAGCCCTGTTGCTGGCCGACCGGGTCATCCCGCTGAACCCTGGCCCCGGTGCCACCTTCGGCCCCGCCTTCAAGGTCGATCTTCCCCGCCCGCGCGACCGCGCCGCCGTCAACCACGACGAGGACTTCAAGCGTCTGCGCGCCCAGATCACCGAATACCTGATGGCCGCCGGCATCGAAAGCAAGGCGCAGACCGGTGACGCCAAGACCATTCTGCCCAACGTCACCCCCATCACCGCCAGCCAGCCGCCCAAGGCCTATGCCGAAGCGGCCCGCGTCAACAACCCCGACCGCTTTCTGGAATTCACCCAGTTGAAGAAGATCTATCCCACCCCCAAGGGTCCGCTGACCGTGGTGGATGGCTTCGATTTGAAGATGAAGCAGGGTGAATTCATTTCGCTGATCGGCCATTCCGGCTGCGGCAAGTCCACCGTCTTGACCATGACCGCCGGCCTGACCGGCGTCTCGGAAGGCGGCATCATCCTGGACGGCCGCGAAGTCACCGAAGCCGGCCCCGACCGCGCCGTGGTGTTCCAGGCCCCCAGCCTGTTCCCCTGGCTGACCGCCCTGGAAAACGTCGCTTTGGGCGTCGACCGGGTCTATCCCCACGCGTCCCCCGCCGAACGCCGCGACATCGTCACCTATTACCTGGAACGCGTCGGTCTGGCCGACGCCATGAACCGCCCGGCCGCCGACATGTCCAACGGCATGAAGCAGCGGGTCGGCATCGCCCGCGCCTTCGCCCTGTCGCCCAAGCTGCTGCTGCTGGATGAACCCTTCGGCATGCTGGACAGCCTGACCCGCTGGGAATTGCAGGAAGTGCTGATGGAGGTGTGGGCGCGCACCAAGGTCACCGCCATCTGCGTCACCCACGACGTGGACGAAGCCATCTTGATGGCCGACCGGGTGGTGATGATGACCAACGGCCCCAATGCCCGCATCGGCAAGATCGTCGACGTGGACATCGAGCGCCCACGCACCCGTCGCGCCCTGCTGGAACACTCCCGCTACTACCACTACCGCGAGGAGGTCCTGAACTTCCTCGACGAATACGAACACGGCGCCCATGCCAAAGCCGGCTGAACCCACAACGCCATCAGACTCAAGGATCGACGCCATGAACTCTGTCCCCCGCCAACGTTTGGTCGTCATCGGTAACGGCATGGCCGGCATGCGCACCGTGGAAGAACTGCTGCGCCGCGCCCCCGTGCGTTACGACATCACCGTCTTCGGTGCCGAACCGCACCCCAATTACAACCGCATCATGCTGTCCAGCGTGCTGGCCGGCGAAAAGCAGATCGACGACATCGTCATCAATCCGCTGTCCTGGTACGCCGAGGCCGGCATCACGCTTCACACCGGCGACCCGGTGGTGGCCATCGACGCCAAGGCCAAGATCGTCACCTCGGCTTCCGGCAAAGCGGTGCCCTATGACAAGCTGCTGCTGGCCACCGGTTCCAAGCCGTTGATGCCGCCGCTGCCCGGCCTGGAGCTGCCCGGCGTCGTCGCCTTCCGCGACATCGCCGACACCGACGCCATGCTGAAGGCGGCCGAGGCCAAGCAACGCGCCGTGGTCATCGGCGGCGGCCTGCTGGGCCTGGAAGCCGCCTGGGGCCTGAAGCGCCGCGGCATGCCGGTCGCCCTGGTGCATCTGATGCCGACCCTGATGGAACGCCAGTTGGACGTGGAAGCCGGCGGCATGCTGCAAAAGGACCTGACCGAACGCGGCCTGCATTTCTTCACCTCGGGCCAGACCGAACGGGTGCTGGGCGAAGCCAAGGCCGAAGGCGTGGTGCTGGCCGACGGCCGGTCCATCCCCGCCGATCTGGTGGTGGTCGCCATCGGCATCCGCCCCAATGTGGACATGGGCAAGGCGGCTGGCCTGGATATCAACCGCGGCATCGTCGTCGGCGACGACATGGCCACCAGCGACCCCGACATCTATGCGGTCGGCGAATGCGTCGAACATCGCGGCCAGGTTTTCGGTCTGGTGGCGCCGTTGTGGGAACAGGCCAAGGTCTGCGCCGCCCGTCTGGCCGGCGACACTGTCGCTACCTACGCCACCCCGGCTTTGTCCACCCGCCTGAAGATCACCGGCATCGACGTGTTCTCGGCCGGCAAGCTGGCCGCCGAGGACGACGGCGACGAGGAAGTGGTGTTCCGCGACGCCACCAAGGGCGTCTATCGCAAGCTGGTGGTGCGTGACAACAAGCTGGTGGGCGCCGTCATGTATGGCGACGTCGCCGATGGCGGCTGGTATTTCGACCTGATCAAGGGCGACACCGACGTCACCGAATTGCGCGACCGCCTGATCTTCGGTCAGAGCTTCGCCGATGCCGGCTGCTGTGGCGGCGCCAAGGGCAGCATCGACGTGGCCGCCATGGCCGACGACACCCAGGTCTGCGGCTGCAACGGTGTCTCCAAGGGCGCCATCGTTTCCGCCATCACCGAAAAGGGCCTGACCACGCTGGACGAGGTACGCGCCCACACCAAGGCCTCGGCGTCGTGCGGCATGTGTACGCCGCAAGTCCAGGCCATTTTGTCCTTCGTCACCGGCGCCGACGCAGCCGCCCCCGAAGCCATGTGCAAATGCACCGATCACGGTCACGACTTCGTGCGTCATGCCATCATCGACCAGCATCTGAAGACCCAGGACGCGGTGCGTAAAGTGCTGGGCTGGAAGACCGAGGACGGCTGCGCCAAGTGCCGTCCGGCCCTGAACTACTACCTGCTGTGCGCCTGGCCGGGCGAATATGTGGACGATTACCGGTCGCGCTTCATCAACGAACGCGTCCACGCCAACATCCAGAAGGACGGCACCTATTCGGTGGTGCCGCGCATGTGGGGCGGCCTGACCACGCCCGACGAATTGCGCGCCATCGCCGACGTCGCCGACAAGTTCCAGATCCCCACCGTCAAGGTGACCGGCGGCCAGCGCATCGACCTGCTGGGCGTCAAAAAGCAGGACCTGCCCGCCGTGTGGGCGGACCTGAACAAGGCGGGTCTGGTTTCCGGCCACGCTTATTCCAAGGGCCTGCGCACGGTAAAGACCTGCGTGGGGTCGGAATGGTGCCGCTTCGGCACCCAGGATTCCACCGGTCTGGGGGTCAAGCTGGAAAAGCTGATGTGGGGGTCGTGGACGCCGCACAAGGTCAAGCTGGCGGTGTCGGGCTGTCCGCGCAACTGCGCCGAGGCCACCATCAAGGATATCGGCATCATCTGCGTCGAAGCCGGTTACGACATGGTGATCGGCGGCAATGGCGGCATCGAGGTGCGGGTCACCGACCCGCTGGTGCGGCTGTCCACCGAAGACGAGGTGCTGGAATATTCCGCCGCCTTCATGCAGTTGTACCGCGAAGAAGGCCGCTATCTGGAACGCACCGCCCCTTATGTGGAGCGTGTGGGTCTGGCCTATATCAAGAAGCGCATCCTGGAAGACGATGCGGGCCGCAAGGCGTTGTACGCCCGTTTCCTGTTCTCGCAATCCTATGCCCAGAACGACCCGTGGGCCGAACGCGCCAGCGGCGGCGTCGATTCCCATGAATTCCAACCCCTGGCCGTGGTGAACTGACATGAACGACTGGATCGACATCGGCACCCTGGCCGACATTCCCCGCCTGGGCGCCCGCACCCTTGACACCCCCCTGGGCGAAGTGGCGGTGTTCCGCACCGGCGACGACGACGTCTTCGCCCTGATCAACAAATGCCCGCACAAGAACGGGCCGTTGTCGGAAGGCATCGTCATGGGCCGCAAGGTCGCCTGCCCGCTGCACAATTGGGTCATCGACCTGAACAGCGGCGAAGCCCAGGCCCCCGACGAGGGCTGCACCACCACGCTTCCCTTGAAGCAGGACGGCGACCGCCTGCTTCTGGGGTTGGTTGTCAGCACCAAGAAGGTGGCCCATGGCTGACCGCATCCGCACCACCTGTCCTTATTGCGGCACCGGCTGCGGCGTCATCGCCGAGAAGGGAAGCGATGGCTGGGTGGTGCGGGGTGATCCCGAACACCCGGCCAATTACGGCCGGCTGTGTTCCAAGGGCACGGCGCTGGCCGACACCTTGGGGCTGGAAACCCGGCTGCTGGAACCGGTGGTGGACGGCCGCAAGACCGACTGGCGCACCGCCATCGTCGAGACGGCCGGCCGCATCCGCTCGGTCATCGGCCTGCACGGACCTGATTCATTCGCCTTCTACCTGTCCGGCCAGTTGCTGACCGAGGATTATTACGCCGCCAACAAGCTGGCCAAGGGCTTCCTGGGCACCGCCAACGTCGACACCAATTCGCGGCTGTGCATGGCGTCGACCGTGGCCGGCCACCGCCGCGCTTTCGGCGCCGACACCGTGCCCGGCTGCTATGAAGACATCGAACTGGCCGATCTGGTGGTGTTGGTGGGGTCCAACCTGGCTTGGTGCCACCCGGTGCTGTTCCAGCGGCTGAAAAAAGCCCGCGAGGATCGCGGCACCACCGTGGTGGTCGTCGATCCCCGACGCACCGATTGCTGCGACATCGCCGACCTGCATCTGCCGCTTGCGCCCGGTTCCGACGTCGCCTTGTTCAACGCGCTGTTGGCCCATTGCGAGGCCGCCGGGGTACTGGATTTCGCCTTCATCGACGACCACACCAACGGCTTCACCGAAGCGCTGGCGGCGGCACGCGCCGACGACGTCGCCGTCACCGGCCTGGACCCGGCCAAGATCGCCCATTTCTTCGACCTGTTCGCCACCAACCAGAAGGTGGTGACCATCTTCTCGCAGGGCGTCAACCAATCCTCGGCCGGTACCGACAAGGTCAATGCCATCATCAACGTGCATCTGGCGACGGGGCGCATCGGCCACCCCGGCATGGGGCCGTTCTCGGTCACCGGCCAGCCCAACGCCATGGGCGGCCGCGAAGTGGGCGGGTTGGCCAACCAACTGGCCGCCCATATGGGGTTCGACGCCATCAGCGTCGACCGGGTCCGCCGCTTCTGGGACGCGCCGCGCATAGCAACCAAGGAAGGGCTGAAGGCCGTCGACCTGTTCCGCGCCATCGATGCCGGCAAGGTCAAGGCATTGTGGATCATGGCCACCAACCCGGCGGTCAGCCTGCCCGAATCCGATCTGGTGCGCCGCGCTTTGGCCAAATGCCCGGTGGTGGTGGTCTCCGATTGCGTCACCGACACCGACACGCTTCGTTACGCCCATATCAGGCTGCCGGCCCATGCCTGGGGCGAGAAAAGCGGCACGGTGACCAATTCCGACCGCACGATTTCACGCCAATTACCCTTCTTGGCGCCGGCCGGCGAGGCCAAACCCGATTGGTGGGCGGTGGCGCAAGTGGCCCAGGAACTGGGCTTCGGCCACGCTTTCGGCTGGCAAAAGCCGGGCGATGTGTTCGCTGAATACGCCCGGATGACCGGGTTCGAGAACAAGGGCAGCCGCGACCTGGACCTGACCGAGGCGCTGAAGCTGGATTACGATGGCTTCCGCCCCTTCCAATGGGGGGCCAAGCGCTTCTTCGGCGATGGCCGTTTCTATACCCCCGACGGCCGCGCCAATCTGCTGGCCGTCACCTATCGCGCCCCCAAGGAAGCCCCCAACCAGCAATACCCTCTGCGCCTGAACACCGGGCGCTATCGCGATCACTGGCACACCATGACCCGCACCGGGCTGGCCCCTCGCCTGTCGGGCCATCGATCCGAACCGCTTTTGGACATCCATCCCGACGACGCCGCCAAGGCCGGCGTCGTCGATGGTCAATTGGCGTCCATCCGTTCGCGTCTGGGCCGCATGGTGGCCCGCGCCCGGGTGACCACCGAACAAAGCCCCGGTCAGGTCTTCCTGCCCATGCACTGGAACGATTGCTACAGCGCCGAGGGCGTGGTCGGCCGAATTCTGCCCGCCCATACCGATCTGCTGTCGGGCCAACCGGAATCCAAGCATGCCGCCGTCAAGGTGACAGCCTTCGCGGCGGCCTGGGCCGGCGCCCTGATTTCCGCCGACGCGCCACCGGTGACGACACCGTGGTGGAACCGCCACCGTCTGGGGGCGTCACAGGTCACCGAACTAGCCGGCGACACCCCCGAACAGCAGGAAATTCTGGTGTCCGCCCTGGATCGGCGTTACGGCAGCCACCGCCTGGAAATCCAGGATCAGGCCCGCGGCATCGCCCGCTATGCCTGGACCCAAAATGGTCAGTTGCGGGCAGCCCTGTTCATCGCCCCCGGCCGCCCCGACATGGCCCAAGCCTGGGTGTCGGGACTGATCGGCAAGCCCTTGGAAAACGGCGCCGACCGCGCCGCCATCCTGGCGGGCCAAGCGCCTGCCGGCCATGTGGACCAAGGCCCCATCGTCTGCGCCTGTTTCTCGGTGGGACTGCACACCATCCAAAAGCTGATCAGCAGTGGTCAGGCCGGCACGGTCGCCGAAATCGGCGCCGCCCTGAAAGCCGGCACCGGTTGCGGGTCGTGCGTCGCCGAATTGAAAGGCTTGCTGGGGGAACACGAAAAGGCGGCTGTCGCCTAGGGATCAGGCGGGCGGGAAGAAGGTCCCGTCCAGCCATTGCTTGATCCAGATGGCGGCGTGCGCGCACAGCATGTCGGCGAAACTGTCGTCCAGCGGACAGGAATGGCGGATCAGACGGAAATAGATGGGGCCATACAGCAGGTCGGCCAGAAAGATCACCTGTTCGCGTTCACCGCCCAGGATTTCCTGTAATTCGCGACAGCGGATCTCGCCGTGGGACGCCAGGAAGCGCGAACAGATTTCCGGCTGGTACTGACCTTCGGCCATCAACTGGGCGACGATGCGTCCGGTGGGGCCGCGATAAACCTGGATCAGCCGGCGCATCTGTCCGGTGATCACCTCGACGGCGGAACCTTCCTTGCAGTTGAAGGTGGCGTATTCGCGCAATTCCTCCAGACAGGCGTCCATGACAAGGTCGGCCTTGTTGTTCCACCAGCGATAGATGGTCGCCTTGGACACACCGGCCTGCTTGGCGATGGCGTCGATGGTCAGATCGCGCAGGTTCGAAGACTCGAACATCCGCCGGGCAGCGGACAAAATGGCCTTGCGGGTGGCTTCGCAACGGGGCCGTCCCGGATGGCGGATCGGTTCGTTTCCGTTCACGGCGAGCAATCCTTGGCTGATGGTCGATCATACGACAGCCCAGGCTTTCCCGCTACCCCGGACGCCCAAGGGGCCACCCATCGATGACGGGCGGCCCCTTCCAGGGTCAGCGGATGATCACCTGCGGGGCGGTCTGGCCGTCGTCACGGGCGACAACCTGGACCTTGCCCTGCGCAGCGGCATGGGCCGGATGAGAGGCCGGATGGGCCGCGTTCAGTTCCGGGCCGGAATTGCTGTCGTCATGCAGCACCAGACCGATCTGGTTGACATAGGCTTCGGGGGCGGAACGGGTTTCCGTCTGGGCGAAGAACGGCCCGGTATTGCCTTCGTCATGGGTCACCAGCACGACCTCGGCGGCGAAAGCCGGAGCGGCGGCCAGCGAAGCCAGGATGGTCAACAAAGCGGTCTTGCGGGAAAAAGCGTTCATGATCGTAAGTCCTTGAAAGGGAGGAAGAATGTTCGTTCGATGGAGTGAGTTATAAAACGAAACGTTTCGTTTTTAAATAGGTTCATATTCCTAGACACTGATATGCCGCCACCCCGCCCTCTGGACAGGCGCGGCGCGTCACGCTCTACTGAACGCCCCCTTCACCCAAGGTCTTCCCATGCGCCTGCCCGATTCCACCTTGCAAGCCTGGCTGTCCGAGGACGTGCCCTTCGGCGACTTGACCACCCAATCCCTGGGCATCGGCGACGAACCCGGCCACATGCGCTTTGCCGCCCGCAATTCCATGGTCCTCGCCCTGGCCCCGGAAGCCGCCCGCATTCTGGAACTGGCCGGCGCCAGCGTCAGACTGGAAGCCCAAGACGGCTCGCATCTGGCGGCCGGCGACACCATCCTGACCGCCAAAGGTCCGGCCGCGTCCCTGTTGGCCGGCTGGAAGGTGGCGCAGACCCTGTTGGAAATGGCCGGCGGCATCGCCAGCGCCGCCGCATCCATCGTCGCGAGCGCCCATGCGGTGGATTCGTCGGTGACGGTGGCCTGCACCCGCAAGGCGTTTCCCGGCACCCGGGCGGTGGCGGTCAAAGCCATCCTGGCCGGCGGCGCCGTGCCGCATCGTCTGGGATTGTCGGAAACCCTGCTGGTCTTCGCCGAGCATCTGGCCTTTACCGGGGCACGACCACTGAAGGCCTTGGTCGGCGATCTAAAGCGCAAGGCGCCGGAAAAGAAGGTGGTGATGGAGGTATCCAACATCGACACGGCATTGGATGCCGCCCAGGCCGGAGTGCACGTGCTGCAACTGGAAAAGTTCAGTCCCGACAAGGTGTCTGAACTGGTGCACGCACTCGCCGACTGGGACGGCACCGTGGCGGTGGCCGGCGGCGTCAACGCGGCCAACGCTGGCGACTATGTCCGCGCCGGGGCGCGGGTGCTGGTGACCTCGGCCCCCTATTGGGCGCCGCCCAAGGACGTGGCGGTGACGATTGGAAAATAACCTTATGGGCGGCAAATAAAAAAGCCGGGCATCGCTGCCCGGCTTTTCGTCTCGACACAAAACCTCAGGCGACGGCGAAGTCGGCCTCGGTCTTGGAACGCAATTCCTCGACGGTGACGCCGGGGGCCATTTCCAACAGGGTCATGCCGCCCTTGCCGTGCTTGTCGATGGAAAACACCGCCAGATCGGTGATCACCAGATCGACCACACCGGCGCCGGTCAGCGGCAGGTTGCAGGCGTTCAACAGCTTCTTTTCGCCGTCCTTGGCGTTGTGTTCCATCACAACGACGACCTTTTTCACGCCGGCCACCAGATCCATGGCGCCGCCCATGCCCTTGACCATCTTGCCGGGGATCATCCAGTTGGCCAGATCGCCATTGGACGCCACCTGCATGGCTCCCAAGATCGACAGGTCGATATGGCCGCCCCGGATCATGGCGAAGGAATCCGCCGACGAGAAGAAGGACGAGGTCGGCAATTCAGTGATGGTCTGCTTGCCGGCATTGATCAGATCGGCGTCTTCTTCGCCTTCGAACGGGAACGGGCCCATGCCCAGCATGCCGTTTTCCGACTGCAGGGTCACTTGCATGCCGTCGGGGATGTAATTGGCAACCAAGGTGGGGATGCCGATGCCCAGGTTGACGTAAAAGCCATCCTGCAATTCGCGGGCGGCGCGGGCCGCCATTTCTTCACGAGTCCAAGCCATCGTCGTTTTCCCTTCAGACCCGCTTGCGGGTGGTGCGCTGTTCGATGCGCTTTTCGTAATCCTTGCCCAGGATGATGCGCTTCACATAGATGCCGGGCGTGTGGATGTGGTCGGGGTCGATCTCGCCCGGCTTCACCAGATGTTCCACTTCGGCGACGGTGATCTTGCCGGCGGTGGCCATCATCGGGTTGAAGTTGCGCGCGGTCTTGCGATAGACGAGGTTGCCCTCGGTGTCGCCGGTCCAAGCCTTGACGATGGAAAGGTCGGCCACCAGGCCGGTTTCCATGACGTACTTCTCGCCGTTGAATTCACGCACTTCCTTGCCGTCGGCGACCACGGTGCCGACGCCGGTCTTGGTGAAGAAGGCGGGAATGCCGGCGCCGCCGGCGCGGATACGCTCGGCCAGGGTGCCTTGCGGGTTGAATTCCAGTTCCAGCTGGCCCGACAGGTATTGCTGGGCGAACAGCTTGTTCTCGCCCACATAGGACGAGATCATCTTCTTGATCTGGCCGTTATCCAAAAGGCGGCCCAGGCCCCAGCCGTCGACGCCGCAATTGTTCGAGATCACCGTCAGGTTCTTCACCCCGGTGATCTTGATGGCTTCGATCAGGTTTTCGGGAATGCCGCACAGGCCGAAACCGCCGGCCATGATGGTCATGCCGTCGTGCAACAGCCCGGCAAGGGCGCTCGTAGCGTCGGTATAGACTTTGCGCATGTTGTCCTTTGCCCGTTATCAGGCGGCCATCTTGGGGATGACCAGCCTCCCTTGTCCGGGGCGGCTCACCCGCCCCGCTTGGCGATGACCTTAGCGCGAAGCGATACGCGGGGAAAGTGGCAAGGGGCGTCGGATGATAAAGGTTGGCCGCAGGTGATCTTGCTGACACAACGCTGTCAGCAGGGTTTTGCTAGCTTCCCCATGGCGCGCCGTTTCACTTTACACACAAGGAAAACACCATGGATAAAACCCCGCATGTCTGCACCTGGTTCGAGCTTGCCGCGCAGGACCTGGACCGTGCCCAAAAATTCTATGAAGCCTTGTTCCCCGGCGCCCTCAGCCGCATGACCTGTGACGTCGCCGGCGAGATGGTGGTGTTCGACGCCCCCGCCGAAGCGGTCAAGGGCGGCATTGTCAAGGCGCAAGGCACCCACCAACCCGGCAGCGGCGCCATCGTCTACCTGAATGGCGGCGCCGACCTGGCGGTGCCGCTGTCGCGGGTCGAGGCGGCCGGTGGCAAAGTGCTCCTGCCCAAGACCGCGCTTCCCGAATCCTGGGGCTTCATGGCCCACATCGTCGATAGCGAAGGCAATCTGGTCGGCCTACACTCGCTGTCCTGATCCCCTAGCGGAGCCATCCCATGCGCCGGGCCGAACGCCTGTTCCAAATCGTGCAAGCCTTGCGCGGCGGGCGGCTGACCACCGCCCGCCAACTGGCGGAAAAGCTGGAAGTGTCGGAACGCACCATCTATCGCGACGTTGCCCATCTGGCGGCCTCGGGGGTGCCCGTCGACGGCGCCGCCGGCGCCGGCTACATCCTACGCGACGGCTTCGACATCCCCCCCCTGATGTTCGATTCCGGCGAGATCGAGGCCCTGGTTCTGGGGGTGCGCCTGGCGCGGGCCTGGGCCGGCACCCGCATGGCCCAGGCGGCGGGCCGCGCCCTGGACAAGATCGAAGCGGTGATCCCCGACCACCTGCGGCCCCGCATCGAGGCTTCACGCCTGTTCGCCCCGGATTTCCGGTCGCCGCCACAAGTACGCCATGACCTGGACCGGGTCAACGAAGCCATCGAGAACCGCCACACCCTGCGCTTCGACTATGTGCGCGAGGACGGCGAGGCCAGCACGCGCGAGGTCAGGCCATTGGGCCTGTTCTTCTGGGGGCCGGTGTGGACCCTGGTGGCGTGGTGCCAGTTGCGCCACGACTTCCGGTCGTTCCGTCTGGACCGCATGCGTGAGCCCCGTTCCACCGGGACATGTTTCCCGGAAACGGCCGGCCAGACATTGGCGGACTATCTGACCCGGGTGCGGGCCGAATGCCGCCAGGATCCGCCCAAAACCGCCTAAACCCCTTGCCTTCGCAGGCGCACAATCGCTTATACTGGACTTACCGCCATCGTCACTTTTGCCAAGCCGAGGACCCATGCCGCTGTATTCCTATCAGTGCACTTCCTGCAAGGCCGAATTCGAGATGCTGGTGCGTTCGTCGGACACCCCCGCCTGCCCTGAATGCGGCAGCGAAAAGCTGGAACGCCAGATCGGCGGTCTGGCGCCGGCGGGCAAGATCGACGGGCTGCTGTCGGCCGGACGCGCCCAAGCCGCCCGCGAAGGCCATTTCAGCAATTACTCGAAGTCGGAATTGGGCCGCCTCAGGAAGAAATAAAAGGCTCAAGCAGCCGTTTTTCAAAACGCTGCGCGGTCATCGGACGGCCGAACAGGTACCCCTGGGCCTGGTCGCACCCCTGGCCGCGCAGCAACTGCGCCGCCTCGTCTTCTTCCACCCCTTCGGCGATCACCACCAGCCCCAGGCTGTGCGCCATCTGGATGATGGCCTGGGTGATGGCGGCGTTCTCGCTGTCGCTTTGCACGCCGCGCACGAAGGATTGGTCGATCTTCAGCTTGTCCACCTGGAACCGCTTCAGATAGGCCAGACTGGAATAGCCGGTGCCGAAATCGTCGATGGACAACTGCACGCCCATGTCCCCCAGGCGACGGGCCAAAGCCATCACCGTCTGATGGTCCTGGATCAGGATGGATTCGGTCAGTTCCAGTTCCAAAAGCGTGGGGTCAAGCCCGCTTTCCGACAGCGCCGAGCGCACGCCGCCTTCCAGGTCGCCACGCCGGAACTGCAAGGGGGACAGGTTCACCGCCACGTTGACGCGCTGTCCCTGCGCCTGCCACAGCGCCGCCTGACGGCAGGCCTCGTGCAGGACCCAGTCGCCCATGGGCACGATCAGGCCGCTGTCCTCGGCCACCGGGATGAACTCGGCCGGCGACACCAGCCCGCGTTCGGGGTGGTTCCAGCGGATCAGCGCCTCGGCCCCCAACAGCCGGCCGTCGCGCAAATCCACCTGCGGCTGGTAGTAAAGCTCGAACTCGCCGCGTTCCAGCGCCCGGTGCAGACCACTGCGCAGGTTCAGATGCGCCATGGCGTCGGCGTTCATGCGCGCCGCGAAGAACCGGTATCCCGACCGACCGCCCTGCTTGGCGTGGTACATGGCGGAATCGGCCTTTTTCAGCAACGTGTCGAAATCTTCGCCGTCATCGGGATAAAGGGCGATGCCCATGGACACCGAGGTGGCGATTTCCTGGTCGTCCACGTAAAGCGGCGACGACATGGTCTTCATGATCTTTTCCGCCACGTCGGCCACCGAATCGCCGTCGCGCACCAGGTTCAGCACCACCACAAATTCGTCGCCGCCCAGGCGCGCCACCGTGTCGCTTTCGCGCATGGCGCCGCGCAGACGGCCGGCCACGTCCTTCAGCAGCCGGTCGCCGGCCACGTGCCCCAGGGAATCGTTGACCGTCTTGAAATGGTCCAAGTCCAAAAAGATCAGGGCAACCCGACGCTTGTCACGTTCGGCCAAGGTGATGGATTGGGCCACGCGGTCGCGCAGCAGCACCCGGTTGGGCAACTCGGTCAGCGGGTCGTGATGGGCCATGAATTCCAGCCGCGCCTGCGCCAGCTTGCGATCGGAAATGTCGCGCACCACCACCAGCAGACGATGCTGGCCTTCCGACAGGCTGGCCCCACGGATCGAGACCTCGACCCAGAACAGTTCGCCATCCCAGGTTCGCGCCAGCCATTCGAACTGCTGGGGCTGGCTGACAGCGGCCCGCATCCATTGTGTCGCCTCGACCCAGGAATAAGGCGGATTGCCTTCGCAGATACGCTCGAACGGAATGGCGTCCAGGGGCAGGTCATGGGGAATGCGATACATTTCACGCATGCGCCGGTTGACCATCAGCAGCCGGCCCGACCCCTTTTCATGAATGAAGATGGCGTCGTTGACGTTTTCAAAGATGGTGCGGAAGCGTTCTTCGCTTTCCGCCAACTCGTCCATGGCACGGCGCAGACTGGCGGTCTTGCGCCCCACCTGACGGCGCAGCATCCCGTTCCACACCAGCAACAGCCCCGCCAGCCCCACCGCCAACGCCACGTATTTCAGCGCTTCGCGCAGCATTTCCGCCTGAACCCGGTCGTTCAGGGAAAACCCGAACCAACGTTCTTCGATCACCTGGCGTTCACGCGGCGAAATCTGGTCGAAACCGTCCTGAACCAGACGCATCAGGTCGGGCCGCATGTTGGACACCGCCCAGTGGAACTGGCCGGAATAAAGCGGTTTGGTATAGCGCAACTGGTCCTGGACGCCGCTTTTGTACATCAGGTAAAGGGCCGGCGGCATGTCGACGCACGACACCAGCACATCCTTGGTGGCAGTGGCGGCGACCACCGCCTCGTAGCTGGGATAGGCGCGGACGGTGTCGATGCCCTGACGATGCAGCCAGTCGATGCAGGCGTCGCCATCCTTGACGCCGATGGTGAAGCCCTTGGCCGACTTGGCGTCGACGATCCCCGACAGGTCCTTGTGGAAGAACAAGGGCACGTCGATGGTGGTATAAGGCGCCGAGAACGAATAAAGCTTTTCGCGGGCCTCGGTGCGGAAGACGGTGTCGATGACGTCGGCCTTGCCGTCGGCCATCAGGCGCTGCGCCGCCGACCAGTCCATGGCCTGGATGTCCACCGGAATGCCGGTGCGTTCCGACCACAGGGTCCACAGGTCGGGCAGGATTCCCTGCACCTTGCCGGCGTCGTCGCGGAAAATATAAGGCGGGTAGTTGTCGTCGATGGCGACGGTCAGCAGGTCCGGCTGACCGGGTTGTTGCGCCGCCGCCGGAACCAGGGCGGCAATCAACAGCCCCATCGCCGCCGCCAGCGCCCGGCAAGCCACGAACAGACCGCAACCCCTGCGCTTCAACTGGACAACCATTGGATCATGGTGCCGCAAAGAAACAGCTCCGACAAGCGGCAAGCCTACGGCACTTTTGCCCACGGTTTAAGCACAATGTCAGGCGCCCAAATTTTAGGCCAAAACCGGCTATGCTGTGCTAGGGTGCCGGATACGTTTCCGGTTTCGGCTGCCGATTTCGAGGGATCATGGGTATTCACGTCAAGCTGCGTCACACCACCCGTTACACCTATGACCGCCCGGTCAGCTTGTCCCCCCAGATCGTTCGTTTGCGTCCTGCGCCCCATTCCCGCACGCCGGTCCTGTCCTATTCCCTGGACATCACCCCAAAAGACCATTTCATCAACTGGCAGCAAGACCCCCAGGGCAATTGGCTGGCCCGTCTGGTGTTCCCCGAAAAGGTCACCGAATTCGTCGTCGACGTCGACCTTGTCGCCGACATGTCCATCGTCAACCCGTTCGACTTTTTCCTGGAAGAGGCGGCGGAAAACTTCCCGTTTTCCTATGACCCCGGCCTGGACCATGAATTGCGCCCCTTCCTGCTGAAGGAAGAGGCCGCCCCCCTGCTGCGCCAATACGTGGACGCCATCCCGCGCGACAAGATGCAGACCACCAATTTCCTGGTGGCGCTGAATCAAAAGCTGCAAAACGACATCGGCTACACCATCCGCATGGAACCCGGCGTGCAGACGCCCGAGGAAACGCTGACCAAGCGCACCGGGTCGTGCCGCGATTCCGCCTGGCTGCTGGTGCAGATCCTGCGTCACCTGGGCTTGGCGGCGCGTTTCGTCTCGGGCTACCTGATCCAGCTGGTTCCCGACGTCAAGGCCATCGACGGCCCGGTGGGCGCCGCCGCCGACTTCACCGACCTGCATGCCTGGACCGAGGTTTACCTGCCCGGCGCCGGCTGGATCGGCCTGGACCCCACTTCTGGCCTGCTGACCGGCGAAGGCCACATCCCGCTGGCGGCTTCACCCGATCCCACTTCCGCCGCCCCCATCACCGGTGCGGTGGAAAAGTGCGAGGTCAGCTTCGGCCACCACATGGAAGTCACCCGCGTCCTGGAGACGCCACGCGTCACCAAGCCCTATTCCGACCAGCAATGGGCGGCGGTGCTGGAATTGGGCGACCAGGTGGACCAGCGGCTGGCTGACGGCGACGTGCGCCTGACCCAGGGCGGCGAGCCCACCTTCGTGTCGGCGCTGGACATGGAGGGCGAGGAATGGAACACCTCGGCGGTCGGCCCCACCAAGCGGGCCTATGCCGACACCTTGATCCGCCGCCTGCGCGACCGTTTCGCGCCGGGCGCCATGATCACCCATGGCCAGGGCAAGTGGTATCCGGGCGAAAGCCTGCCGCGCTGGGCTTTTGCGCTGACTTGGCGTGATGACGGCGAGGCGGTGTGGCGTGATCCCAGCCTGATCGGCGTCGAAGGCGATTTCGCTGATCCGCCGGTGGAAACCGCCCAAGCCTTTAGCGTCACCCTGGCGGAAAAGCTGGGCGTGGACACCCGATACGCCCAAGCCGCCTTTGAAGACGCCAGCCATTACCTGTTGAAGGAAGGGGCGCTTCCCCCCAACGTCACCCCCGAGGATTCCAAGCTGGAAGACCCCGAGGAACGGGCCCGGCTGGCCCGCGTCTTCCGCCGGGGCCTGGGCAAGCCCACCGGCTACGTGCTGCCGCTGCAGCCCTGGCAGGCCCGGGACGGCCACCGCTGGATCACCGGCCCGTGGCCGACGCGGGACGGCCGCATCGTCACCATCCCCGGCGATTCGCCCCTGGGCTTCCGCCTGCCCTTGGGCTCGCTGCCCCACATCCCGGCCGCCGACTATCCCTTCCATAGCGAACGCGACCCGTTCGAGCCGCGCCCGCCCTTGCCCCGACGCCAGCGCATGATGACCACGCGCACCGCTTACGAGCCGTCCACCGCCGCCATCGTCCAGCAGGTGGCGGGCAAGCCGCAAGCATTGCGCAAGACAATGAAGGGCCTGGTGTCGGACACCGTGCGCACCGCTTTGTGCGTGCAGCCCCGCGACGGCCAGCTTTGCGTGTTCCTGCCACCCGTCGAAACCGCCGAGCAGTTCCTGGACCTGATCGAGGCCATCGAGGACACCGCCGCCCAACTGGCCCAACCGGTGCGCATCGAAGGCTATCCGCCGCCCAACGATCCCCGCCTGAAGACCATCAAGGTCACCCCCGATCCCGGCGTCATCGAGGTCAACGTCAGCCCGGTCACCAGCTGGCGGGAATTAGTCCACGACACCGAAACCCTGTACGAGGAAGCCCATTACACCCGTCTGGGCACCGAGAAGTTCATGATCGATGGCCGCCACGTCGGCACCGGCGGCGGCAACCATATGGTCCTTGGCGGCCGCACGCCGGCCGATTCGCCGTTCCTGCGCCGCCCCGACCTGCTGGGCAGTCTGGTCCGCTTCTGGCAGAACCATCCCAGCCTGTCCTATCTGTTCTCGGGCCTGTTCATCGGCCCGACCAGCCAGCATCCGCGCATCGACGAAGCCCGCGACGACAGCCTGTACGAACTGGAAATCGCCCTGTCGCAACTGCCAGCGGCCGGCACGTCGTGCCCGCCTTGGCTGGTGGACCGCATCTTGCGCAACGTTTTGATCGACGTGACCGGCAACACCCACCGTTCGGAAATCTGCATCGACAAGCTTTATTCCCCCGACGGCCCCACCGGGCGTCTGGGCTTGGTGGAATTCCGCGCCTTCGAGATGCCGCCCCATGCCCGCATGAGCCTGGTTCAGCAATTGCTGCTGCGGTCCTTGATCGCCGCCTTCTGGGACCGCCCCTACACCGCGCCGCTGGTGCGCTGGGGGTCGGCACTGCGCGACCGTTTCATGCTGGGACACTGGATCGAAAAGGACATCGGCGACGTGGTCGATTACCTGGCCAGCCAGGGCATCGCCTTCGACAAGGAATGGTTCGCCCCCCATCTGGAATTCCGCTTCCCGCTGATCGGCCAGATCAACCACCAGGGCATCCGCCTGGAAATCCGCAACGCCCTGGAACCCTGGCACGTCATGGGCGAGGAACCGGGCGCCGGCGGCACCGTGCGCTATGTGGATTCGTCGGTCGAACGGGTGCAGGTCAAGGTGTCCAACCTGCTGGGCGAGCGTTACCAGATCACCTGCAACGGGGTGCGGGTGCCCCTGGCCGCCACCGGCGTCAACGGCGAAGGAGTGGCTGGCGTCCGCTATCGCGCCTGGTGGCCGGCATCGTGCCTGCATCCCACCATCGGCGTGCATTCGCCCCTGGTCTTCGACATCGTCGACACCTGGACCGGCCAGTCGGTGGCCGGCTGCACCCACCACGTGGCGCATGCGGGCGGACGCAATTATTCCACCTTCCCGGTCAATTCCTATGAAGCCGAGGCCAGACGGCGCGCCCGCTTCTTCCCCTTTGGTCATTCCCATGGCAGTGTGCGGGTGGGTCCGGGGCGCATCCACCCCGATTACCCAGGCACTTTGGACCTGCGGCTGCAATAGGGGAGGCGAAGATCAAGCGTCGGCACAGCGACTGGCAGAATGCCCAGCCGATCCAAGTCGAGCACATGTACGCGCCGCCCGTCGACGCGCATGACGAAATGCTGGCCGCCAACGGCCAGGTCCGCCCGCACTGGCGTGCCTTCCTGGACAGCTTCGCCCGTCTGTCGCCGGAAGATCTGGTGCAGCGCTGGGAACTGGGTCAGAACCTGCTACGCGACAACGGCGTCACCTACAACGTCCATGGCGACCCGGAAGGACTGGACCGGCCGTGGACGCTGGACCCCCTGCCCCTGCTGCTGCCGGCCCCCGAATGGGATGGGATCGCCCGCGGCATCGCCCAACGCGCCGGCCTGCTGAACGACGTCCTGGCCGACCTTTACGGCAGCCGGACGCTGATCGGCCTGGGGCTGATCCCGCCCGCCCTGCTGCACGCCAACCCGGCGTTCCTGCGTCCCTGTCACGGCTGGATGCCGGCCGGCGGCCATCATCTGCACATCTATGCCGCCGATCTGGTGCGCGGCACCGACGGCCAATGGCGGGTGCTGGCCGACCGCACCGAAAGCCCGGCCGGGGCCGGTTACGCCCTGGAAAACCGCACCATCGTCAACCGCATCCTGCCCGAACAGTTCCGATCCACCCATGTGGAACGTCTGGCGCCGTTTTTCGAAGCCATGCGGCGGTCGCTGAACGCCCTGTCGCCGCGTCGCACCGACACGCCGACGGTGGTGCTGCTGACGCCCGGTCCCTACAACGAGACCTTTTTCGAACACGCCTTCCTGGCCCGCCATCTGGGCCTGACCCTGGCCCAGGGCGAGGATCTGACCGTGCGCGACGGCAACGTCTACATGAAGACCTTGACCGGCTTGCAGCAGGTGGACGTGGTGGTGCGCCGCACCAACGGCGAATGGTGCGACCCGCTGGAACTCAGGGGCGATTCCACCTTGGGTGTCGCCGGACTGGTGCAGTCGGCCCGCGCCGGCAACGTCGCCGTGGTCAACGCGCTGGGCTCGGGCCTGCTGGATGGCGGCGCCATCCAAAGCTTTTTGCCCGGCATCGCCCGGCATCTGTTGGGCGAAAGCCTGATGATTCCGTCGGTGCCCAGTTGGTGGTGCGGCAACGACCAGGACCGCGCCTTCGTCACCGCCAATCTGGACCAGCTGGTGCTGCGCCCGGCCTTCCACAACCGGGTGCGGCCACGCCTGGGATCGCTGCTCGACGACACCGAGCGCCAGGCCGCGCTCGACGACATCGCCCAGCGCCCCACCGATTGGGTGGCCCAGCAAGTGGACAGCCTGTCCACCGTTCCGGTGTGGAACGACGGACGCTTCGAACCCCGGTCCATGGTGCTGCGCGTCTTCGCCGTTTCCACCGAAAACGGCTGGCAGGTGATGCCCGGCGGCCTGGCCCGGGTGTCCAGCCGCACCGACCTGCTGACCGCCCGTTTGCAGACCGGCGGCGGCGGCAGCAAGGATTTGTGGATCCTGGCCGACAACACGTCGCCGCAAGCCCTGCAGACCCGGGGCCGCGCCGCCCCGGTCAAGCTGGTGCGCGGCAACCGCGACCTGCCGAGCCGGGTCGCCGACAACATCTTCTGGCTGGGCCGCTATATCGAGCGCTGCGAGAATCAGACCCGCCTGTTGCGCGCCGCCATCGCCCGCATCGAGGAAGCGCTGGACCAGAACGACCCGGCCCGCGCCGTCTTCACCGCCCGCATCATGGCGCGACTGGGCCTGCACATCCCGCGTACCGCGCTGGAAGCCCCGGAAACCCTGCCCGGCGCCCTGGCCGCCCATCATCTGGGCGGTGGCGAGGACGGCCTGGCCCAACAGGTGGAACGCTTGCTGCGCGCAGCCCTTAACCTGCGCGACCGGTTGTCGGTGGACACCTGGCGGGCGCTGCAGCGCCTGCGCGACGACGTGCGCCGCCTGCACCAGACCAATCTGCGCGGCGACACCCAGACGCGGCTGCACGACCTGATCCTGACGGTGGAGTCCTTAAGCGGGCTATCCATGGAAAACATGACCCGGGGTCCGCTGTGGCTGTTCATGGATTCGGGACGCCGGGTGGAACGCGCCATCACCATCGTCGATACCTTGGCCGGCGCATTGACCGACGCCGATTCCGAAGATGCGGTGCCCATGGACCTGCTGCTGGAATTGTGGGACAGCGCCATGACCTATCGGTCGCGCTATCTGTCCAGCCCGCGTCTGGCCGCCGTCCTCGACCTGCTGCTGTGCGACGAAAGCAACCCACGCAGCTTGGGCTTCCAATTGGCGGCGCTGGAAGACCACATGGACAACCTGGCCCGCATCGCCGGCGAAAATGGCTTCCTGCGGCCGGAACAACGGCTGATGACGGTGCTGTGCGGCACCGTGCGCACCACCGACGCGGTGGTGCTGGCCCGTTACGACCGCGACGCCGGTTACATGGACGCCGAACGCCTGCTGGAAAACTTCCGCTCGCGGCTGTGGGAAGTCACCGACCTGCTGTCGCGGGAATATTTCAGTCACGCGCAATGGCGCCTGCCGGTGCGTCCGCCGGAGTTGCTGGCATGAGATACCGCGTCCGCCATTTGACCACCTACGAATACGGCGAGCCGGTGATGCTGTCGCACCATGCCGCCCACATGCGGCCGCGTCAGGTCCACAACCAGACCTACGACAAGGTTCGGCTGTCCATCCGGCCGCTGCCCGCCGTGCTGCGCGACGGACAGCTGGATTACTTCGGCAACCCCACCACCTTCTTCACCATTCAGGACTCGCATTCCAAGCTGGAAATCGAAGCCAGCTTCGAGGTCGAGACCAGCGCGTCGTTCGGCTTGGCCAATCTGGACGGCCCGCCGTGGGAAAGCGTGCGCGACGAGCTGGCGCGCGGCACCCAGCCCAACCTGGAACAGGCCATGGACTTCCTGTTCCCATCGCCCCAGGTGCCGCTGCTGGCCCAGGCCCGCGACTATGCCGCCCCCAGCTTCAGCCCCGGCCGGCCGCTGGCCCAGGCGGTGCTGGAACTGAATTCCCGCATCTTCAACGATTTCGCCTTCGACCCGGTGGCCACCAGCGTCGGCACCCCCTTGGCCACCGTCTTCGCCGAAAAGCGTGGCGTCTGCCAGGATTTCGCCCATGCGGGCATCGCCTGCCTGCGCGCCATGGGGTTGGCGGCCCGCTATGTCAGCGGCTATATCCGCACCATCGCGCCGCCGGGCAAGGAAAAGCTGGTGGGGGCCGACGCCAGCCACGCCTGGCTGTCGGTGTTCATCCCCGGCTGGGGCTGGCTGGATCTGGACCCCACCAACAACACCACCGCCGGCGAGGACCATGTGGTGGTGGCCTGGGGCCGCGATTACGACGACGTCAGCCCGATCAAGGGCGTGGTCTTAGGCGGCGGCGAACACGTGGTCCACGTCGCCGTGGACGTCACCGAACTGGGATAAGGACGGGGCGTCGCCGCCCCGTCCCCGCCCATCAATAGATATCGTGCTGGGTATTGTGGACGTTGAACTTGCCGGTGGGGGTCACCAGCCGGGGGTCCTTGATGACCGTCTTCAACGACCGGGTCTTGTCGTCGACGACGACGATGGCCGATTCCTTGTTCTTGGCGTTCCACACCGAGAACCAGACTTCGGTGCCGGCCTTGTTGTACTCGGGCTGAACCACCCGGGCGCTGTCGTCGGCGATGCCCGCCCATTTGGCGATGGGCAGCACCTGATAGGGCTTGTCCAGATGGGCGATGTCGAACACCGCCACCGATCCGGCCACTGCCGGATCATTGTTCAAGGTGGTGTCCACATACAGGTTCTTCGACGCCGGATGGGTCTTGAGGAACAGCGAGCCGCCACCCTGGCCGCTGATCTTGTCCACGACCTTCCAGGCGTTTTGCGGGTGCTTCTTGGGATCGGTGCCGATCATCACGATGCTGTCGTCGCCCAGATGGCCGGTGGCCCAGACCGGGCCGTATTTGGGATGGTCGAAGTTGGCGCCGCGCCCCGGATGCGGCTTGGACCCGGTGTCCACCAGCTTGACCAGCTTGCCTTCCTTGGTGTCGACCACCGCCACCTTGTCGGAAGCGTTGGCGGCGACCAGGAAGTAGCGGCCGCTGCGGTCAAGGCCGCCGTCATGCAGATAGCGCACGGCATTGATTTCGGTGGTCTTCAGGTTCTCGAGGTCTTCGTAGTTCACCGTCAGGATCTTGCCGGTTTCCTTGACGTTGACGACGAATTCCGGCTTGAAGTGCGAGGCCAGGATCGAGGCGACACGCGGCTCGGGGTGGTATTCCTGGGTGTCGACGGTCATGCCGCGGGTCGAGGTGATCTTCAGCGGCTCCAGCGTGTCACCCTTCATGATCACGTATTGCGGCGGCCAATAGGCGCCGGCGATGGCCAGCTTGTCTTCGTAGCCCTTGAACTTCGAAGTCTCGACCGAACGGGCCTCCAGGCCGATCTTGATTTCGGCCACGGTGTCGGGCTTTTCCATCCACAGATCGATCAGGTTGACGCGGGCGTCGCGGCCGATGACATAAAGATAGCGGCCCGACGCCGACATGCGCGAGATATGCACGGCATAGCCGGTCTTGATGATGTTGACGATCTGCTTGCTGTCGCCGTCGATCAGGGCGATCTCGCCGGCGTCGCGCAATGTCACCGAGAAGATGTTGTCGATGTTGTAGGCGTTCATCTTCTTGCGCGGCCGCTGTTCCGGCGGCACCACCACCTTCCAGGTGTCCTTGGCCTCTTTCATCCCCCATTCCGGCGGCTGCGGCGGTTCGTTCAGCACGTATTTGGCCATCAGCTCGACCTGGGGCTCGGTCAACTGGCCCGAAGTGCCCCAGTTGGGCATGCCGCCGGCGGTGCCGTAGGTGATGATGTCCTTAAGCCCGTCAAAGCCGATCTCGCGCGTCTTGTCGGTGGTCAGCGGCTTGCCGGTCGCCCCCTTGCGCAGCACACCGTGGCAGCCGGCGCAGCGCTGGAAATAGATGGACTTGGCTTCCTCGAACTCGGCGGCGCTCAACACCGGCACGCCGGGCTTGGTGCCGGGCTGTTCCATCGGCGCGGTGCCGACCACTTCATGGGAAGGCTGATACTGCTGACCTTCAGTCGGGTGCTTTTCGGCGGCGACGGCAAAACCGGCAGCCAGGGACAGGATGGCGCTGCCGACGACAAGTGGGGCTTTGAACATGTTTTCCTCCGTGGACGACAATTCGTCTGGCAGGAAGACAACACAAACACATGGGGCGCGCACATAACCCAAATCAATTTCAATAAATATTATATGCCTATTCGAAAAATATGACATTTATCAATTTTTTTTACTTTTAGCGGACTTGATTATCATCAAAAATAACTTCGCCAACAGCGGAATAGTGCCATTTTCATAATGCAAAAAAGGGCGTGGCACCGTCGGCACCACGCCCTGAAGACAACAAAGATCAAGCCAGACGACAAAAGAACCGGACTGGCGCCTATTCCGCCGCCTTGGTCAGATATTGGTCGATGTCGACCTCGTCCATCTGCTCGGGCAGCAAGAAGCGCTGGGCGTATTCCCGATAAACCCCGGACGTCAGGAACAGATCGAACAAATCGGCGTCGATATGTTTGTCCTTCTTGAAGAAGGACAAGATCTTCACCGATTCGGACAGGGTCTTGGCCTTCTTGTAGGGACGGTCGGACGCGGTCAGCGCCTCGAAGATGTCGGCGATGGCCATGATGCGCGACGGCACCGACAGATGGTCGGCGTTCAGCTTGCGCGGATAACCGGTGCCGATCATGGTTTCGTGGTGGGTGCCGGCATATTCGGGGACACGCTTCATATGCTTGGGGAAGGGCAGCTTCTCCAGCATGGCGATGGTCTGCATGATGTGTTCGTTGATCTTGAAGCGTTCTTCTTCCGACAACGTGCCGCGGCTGACCGCCAGATTGTAGACCTCGCCGAAATTATAGAGGTTGTCGGGAATGTTGACGTTGAAGCCGAAGCCGGCATAGCGCTCTTTGCCGCCGGGGCGCGGGATGACGTGCCAGGGCTTGTCGTCCAGCAGCTTTTCCACCACCGGCAATTGGGGCTCTTCCGCCGGGAAGCGCTTCAGTTCCTCGTGCGACAGACCCAGGCGGTCGTTGAAGGTGCGCACCCAGGTCTGCTCTGCCACCTGTTTCAGGCGCTCCACCTTGTCGGGCGCCATGAACTCGCCGCCCACGTTGCATTCGGCAACGAATTCGAAATCAGCCAGCAATTGCGCCCGGCGTTCCTCCATGCGGGCGCGCAGGACCGGCTCGTCCTCTTGCCCAGAGATCACCCCTTGCATGTACTCGATCACCGCGTCGCGCAGCAGCACCTCGAAGCGGGTGCGCACCTCGTGAATGCGGTTGTAGATGGTTTCCAGCTTGGTGGCCTTGTCGACCACGTATTCCGGCGTCACCACCTTGCCGCAATCGTGCAGCCAGGCGCCGATGCGGAACTCGCGCCATTCTTCCTCGCTCTTGAAGCTGAAATCGGCCAAGGGACCGCTGTCCACCTTGCCGGCTTCTTCCGCCAGCATCAGCGCCAGTTCGGGCACGCGCTCGCAATGGCCGCCGGTATAGGGGCTTTTGGCGTCGATGGCGCCGGCGATGATCTGGATCATCGAGTCCATCAACAGTTCCTGGGCGTCCAGCAATTGCCTGTTGTAAAGCGCCGTGGCCGCCTGGGCCGACAGGGCCTCGACAAAGCTTTGGATGGCCGGATCGAAGGGGATGATGTCGTTGGTGCCCGGCACCCGGGCGTTGATCAGCTGCAGCGCGCCGATGATGTCGCCGCCGCGCGGCTTCAACGGCACGGTCAGGAACGATTGCGAGCGATAGCCGTTGCGTTCGTCGAAAATCTTGGTGCCCGAGAAGTCGAACTGGGTCGAATCATAGGCGTCGACGATGTTGACGGTGACCTGTTCGTGCACACAATGGCTGACCACGTTGCGGTGGTTGGGGTGGCCCTCGGCGTCCTTCAGGGCCACCTCGGGTATGTTGGGCAACTCGCCCGAGGCGCCGCCCAGCGCCACCCCCAGGGTGTCGTTGCGCAGAATCTGAAAACGCAGGGTTTCGTCTTCGGTGCGGATGTAAAGGGTGCCACCGTCGGCGTTGGTCAGATCCTTGGCCCCCATCAGGATCATTTCCATCAGCTTGTTGGAATCGCGTTCGGCGGAAAGCGCGATACCCAGCCCCACCAGCTTTTCCAGCTTGCCTTGGGCCACTTCCAGGGCCTGGGCCTTGCTGGCCAAGGATTCCTTCATCGAAGCGAAAGCGTCGGCCAGGGCGTAGAATTCCAGGATGAAGGAATCGGTGGGACCGCGCCCCGAGAAGTCGAAATGCTGGACGCGCTGGGCTTCGTCCGCCAGTTCGCGGACGGTGGAGCCCATGCGCCGCGACATGACCAGGACCAGGGGCAGGATGACCAACGCCACCGCACCGGCCATCAGGACCATCTGGCGCTGCATGTCGCGAATATGGCCGGTGAAGTCGTCGAAGGGGGCCAGCACCGCCACCCCCAGCGCCGGGCTGCCGGGCACCTGCCATTTCGAGATTCGCACCATCAGCATGCCGATGTCGGCCAGTTCGGCGAAGCTGGTTTCGTTCATGTCCTTTGACAGCAACGCCATCACCTGCTGGGCCAGCGGGGTTTTGACCTGATCCAGGGGCGACAAGGGGGCGATGTCGGTGCCCAGAATGTCATTCCCCGCCGCCAGAACCCGCATCTTGTCGTCCACCATGACGATGGCGCCGTTGGTCGACACGTGTTGGCCGCCGACGAAACCGTTCAGGTCGGACAGCGTGATGTCGACGCCGAACACCCCGGCCTGACGGGGCAGGCGCCGCGACGCGGTGATGCCCGGCTGCTGCAGGGAATTGAACAGATAGGGCGAGCTGAGGACCGGCTTGTCCTCGGCCTCCATGGCCGGCTTGTACCAGCCGCGCTGGCGCGGGTCGTAGGTGGGCTGCGGATCGCTGGCGGTGCCCACCACCGACCCCGACGGATCAAGGTAGGTCCAGCTTTGCACCCTGGCCGAACCTTGGCCGGAAATGGCGCGCACGATCATCCAGGTGCTGGGCGGCGCCTTGTGGGCCTCGACGATGCGGCCGTCCTGGCGCGCCGCGATCACCTGCAGGAAGTCGCCGTTGTCGTAGCCGTAATAAAGCGAATAAAGCGAGCGGTCGTTGGCCAGGGTGTCGATCAGGTAAGGCACCACCGGATGGGTGACGCCGTCGCCTTCCACCACGGCCAAGGCCGCCGGCAGACGCCCGCCCATGCCGGCCAAGGTCAAGGTGTCGGCCATCTGACGGTCGATCTGATCCACCACCCGGGCGGAAACTTCGGCGAACAGGGTGGCCGCCGCGTCCTTGGCGGCTCGCGTGCTGGAATAATAGACGTTGGCGATGGCGGCCAAGGTGACCGCGACGATCACCGCCAGGATGGCGCTGGAAATACTGACGTGGAAACGCAACCTCAAATGATGCGAACCGACCATTTCCGCCCCCTGACATTTCGACCAACTCTACATAACAAATCATGCCGGCTTAAACCAGCGGACATCTAACCCTAAGTATTACGCACATCCGGCCACAGCCCCGCCGTACTTTACTTAATGCATAAATTCAGCAATCACGCATTGCCCCCCTATCCCATGGAGATTATCCTTTCGGCCATTTTTTGCGGATCGCCTGACGGATCCGTGTTTTGGGGGGACCTGGGGGTCATGAATCTGAACGTCAAGATCAGCGTGCTTTTCGCTGCCATCGCCGCTTTGCTGATCGCGCTACTGATGGCCATCAGCCTTTACGCGTTCCGCAGCTTTTCCATCGCGTCGTCGTCGGAACACATCCGCACCGCCGCCGAAATCGTGCGGGTGCATCTGACCGAATCCATGATCAACGGCGTCATCGACAAACGCGAGAGCTTTCTGAAGCGCCTGATGGAGGTCCAAGGCCTGGCCTCGGCCCGGGTGGTGCGCTCGCCCGCCGTGGTCCAGCAATTCGGTTCCGGCCTGCACGAAGAAAGCCCGTCCGACGAGATCGAGAACAAGGTCCTGCGCGAGGGCAAGCCCGATTACGAGATTTTGGAAACCGACAGCGACACCCTGATCCGCGGCACCATTCCCTTCATCGCCACCAATCGCGGCTCGCCCAATTGCCTGCAGTGCCACGAGGTGCAGGAAGGCCAGGTGCTGGGCGCCGTGACCATGAAAGTGTCCATCGGCAACCTGAAGACCAAGGCCATGCTGACGGTGGGCGCCCTGGTGGTGGCGGTCAGCATCTTCATGGGCATCGGCTTCGTGCTGATCCGGCGCATGGTCAACCCGGTTTCGGCCACCGCCGTCGACGTGGAAGAAGCGGTGCAGCGGGCGCTGCGCGGCGACTTCAAGGCCAAGGTCGAGCAAGTCACCAATGACGAGATCGGCCAGATCGCCACCGACATGAACCGTCTGCTGAGCTTTTTGGACGAAGGCCTGACCCGCATCGGCGCCAACGTGGCGCGGCTGACCAGCCGCACGCCCACCGCCGACGAGAACCAGCTGACCGCCACCATCGACATGGTGGAAGGCCTGACCCGGGCCGCCCATTTCAAGCAGGCCATCGAGGAAGACGAAACCAAGGCGGAAATCCACCTGCGTCTGGCCAAGGCCTTGGAGGGCGAATTCGGCATCCGCGAATATTCCCTCTACGAGATGCAGGCCAACAAGAACCACATGACGCCGCTTTTCGTCGACGGCCTGCCGGAAGCATCGTGCCGCTGGTGCGACCCGCAGATCCTGGTCCGTTCCGAAGGCTGCCGCGCCAAGCGCACCGGCCATGTGGTGGACGGGGTGCTGAACCCCGGCATCTGCTATGCCTTCCAGCCGCCGGAAGAGGCCCCCAACCGCAAGCATATCTGCCTGCCCATCATCCAGTCCGGCGCCGTGGGCAACGTGTTGCAGATGGTGGTCCCGGCCGAGGAAGAAACCCGCCTGCAGGAACTGCTGCCCTATGTCAGCGTCTACCTGCGCGAGGCGGCGCCGGTGCTGGAAACCAAGAAGCTGATGGAGACGCTGCGCGAATCGGCGCTGCGCGACCCGATGACCGGGCTGAACAACCGCCGCTTCCTGGAAGAATACGTGGACACCCTGGTGGCCAACGTCCAGCGCCGCCAGTCGCAGGTCGGCATCATGATGCTGGACCTGGACTTCTTCAAGATGGTCAACGACACCTATGGGCACGATGCCGGCGACGCCGTCATCAAGGCACTGGCCAAGGTGTTGCGCCAAGCGGTCCGCGCGTCCGACATGGTGATCCGCTATGGCGGCGAGGAATTCCTGATCGTGCTGCTGGACGCCACCCCGGAACAAGCCGACACCATCGCCGAGAAGATTCGCTCCACCGTCGAGGCCCTGGACATCCAGGCCGGCACCACCGTGCTGCGCAAGACCATCTCCATCGGTGTGTCGGACTTCCCCAGCGACAGCGACACCTTCTGGCAGGCGGTCAAGTTCGCCGACGTCGCCCTTTATCAGGCCAAGGAAACCGGCCGTAACAAGGTGGTGCGCTTCGATCCGGCCATGTGGCAGGACAAAAGCTACTGACCGGTTGAAACGGCGGGCTCCCCTGCGGGGGCCCGCCATCGCACCAAAGGTGACGCCATTCGGTCACTGCCGTGCTATGAATCCGCTCATGATCCCCATCACCCGCCGCATCGCGCTTGACGATTCCGAACTGACCGAAAGCTTCACCCGGTCTTCCGGGCCGGGCGGCCAGAACGTCAACAAGGTGGAAACCGCCGTCGAACTGCGATTCGACGTCGCCAATTCCCCCAATCTGCCCGATGACGTGAAAGCCCGGCTGACCAAGCTGGCCGGGCGGCGCATGACCTTGGACGGTGTGCTGATCGTCACCGCCCAGGAACACCGCTCTCAGGACCGCAACCGCGCCGAAGCGATGAACAAGCTGGTGGAATTGATCCGCGAGGCGGCCAAGCCGCCGCCGCCCAAGCGCAAGCCCACCAAGCCGACCAAGGGCAGCCAGCAGCGGCGCATGGACAGCAAGGCCAAGCGCGGCGCGGTGAAGAAACTGCGCAACCTGCGGCCAGAGTAAGATCAGCTGACGCCGCGATAGCGGTCGGAACGGTGATTGATGGCCAGGACCATGTTCAACACCACGGCGCTGAGCACCGAAAGCGCCATCTGGCGGACATCCAGCACGAAGACCGCCCCGGCCAGGATGGCCAGATCGACGCCCAACTGGAAATAGCCGGCGCGCAGACCGGTGCGTTCCTGGATGTAAAGCGCCAGGATGTTCAGCCCGCCCAAGCCGGTGCGATGGCGGAACAGCATCAACAGGCCGGTCCCCGACAAGATGCCGGCAATGATCGACGCATAAAACGGGTTGATGTGCTCGATGCTGATCCATTGCCCGGTCAGGCGTGAAAACACCGTGACCAGCCCCACGGCGATGAAGGTTCTAAGGGTGAAGCCCCAACCCATGCGCATCCAAGCCAGTACATAGAACGGCAGGTTGACCACGAAGAACACCACGCCGAATTCCTGGTGGCTAAGATAAGACAGCAACAGCGCCAACCCAGCGGTACCGCCGGTCAGTAGCATGGTCTTGGCATAGATGGTCACCCCCAGAGCCACCATCAGGGTTGCCTTCAACATGGCCAGAACGTCTTCGTAAAGGCGATGGCGGATGGCGGGTTCGGGGGCGTCAGCCATGAAAACCTTCCTTGTGTCAGGGGGGGCGCATTCTGCTGAGGCCACGCCTTTGGTGCAAGTCTGGTCATACCGGTCCTGCCGACAAGAACCACAATACGTCTGACATATGTGCGGATTTACGACTTATAATTGTGAATACAATTTGATTGCGCAATTATTGCAGCACATTAAATAACGGAGGGAGACACCATGTCCTTGAAAACCATCCTGGCCGCCGGCTCCATCGCCGCCGCCCTGGCCGTTTCGGCCGCCCATGCCGCCGACAATGCCGTCGGCCTGTTCCAGGTCTGCTACATGGTCGGCGGCAACATGCCCGGCGCCCCGGCGGTCAACCTGCATCTGGCGGTCAACACCCCGGCGCAGTCGGTCAACGGCGCCGGCATGATCACCCAGGCCACCAATCCGCCGCTGCACGAATCCACCAACGTTTCCGGCAATTACTCGGTGATGACGGTGATGCCCAACAATACCCACATCCAGGTGCGCCTGACCGGCTATCCGCCGGTCAACTGGCCGCCGAATGGTGGCGTCGGCCCGGTGATCCCCGCCAACCTGGACATGATCATGGTGCTGACCAAGGACTGGAAAGGCGGCGACGCCCAATACCAGTACCGCAGCGGCCTGACCGCCGACTGGACCAAGATCGCCTCGGCCCCGGTCAAGCAGGTTGCCTGCAACCAGCCCCAATAATCCCCGATGTCCTCCCTGGGGGAAGACGGCTTGCCGTCTTCCCCATTTTTTCGCCCTTGGCTATGATCGGGTCATGGCGAAGAAAACTCCGGCCACCACGGCCATGGAAAAATCCGGCAAGCCCTTCGAACTGCTGGAATACGATTACGACCCCGACGCCCAGTCCATCGGATTGCAGGCGGCCGCGGCCCTGGGCCTGCCGGCGTCCCAGGTGTTCAAGACACTGATGACCCTGGCCGGCGACGAAGCGGTGGTGGCCATCGTGCCCTCGGACCGCGAGCTGAATCTGAAAGCCCTGGCGCAAGCCGCCGGCAAGAAGTCGGCGGCGATGATGAAAGGCCCCGACGCCGAGCGGGTCACCGGCTACAAGATCGGCGGCATCAGCCCCTTGGGCCAGAAAAAGCGTCTGCGCACCTTCCTGGACGACAGCGCCCTGGGCTTCGACTTCATCGTCGTCAATGGCGGCCAGCGCGGCTTGCAGATCAAAGCGGCGGCCGCCGACTTGATGGCGGCCTGCGGCGCCGTCGCCACCCCCATCGCCACCGACGAGAAAGTCAAATGACGCTGCCGCAAGCCCCCTGGTCCCAAGACCTTTACCTGCAGGCCCTGGCCTTCGCCGCCCGGCGCCACGGGGCCCAAGCGGTCCCCGGCACCGGCTTCCCCTATGTCACCCACTTGGCGTCGGTGGCTCAGGAAGTCATGGCCGCCTTGGCGGCAGAGCCGGGCCGCGACGGCTCACTGGCGGTGACGGCCGCCCTGCTGCACGATGTCATCGAGGACACCCCGACACCGGCGGCCGAGGTGGAAAGCCATTTCGGCCCCCGCGTCCTGGCCGCCGTACTGGCACTGACCAAAAACCCCGACCTGCCCAAACAGGACAGCATGGCCGACAGTCTGTGCCGGATCCTGGAACAACCGCCCGAGGTCGCCATGGTCAAGCTGGCTGACCGCAGCGTCAACCTGGGTCCGCCGCCCGGCCATTGGACGCCCGAGAAGATCGCCGCCTACCGCGCCGAGGCCCAACAAATCCTGGATCGCCTGGGTGCCGCCTCGCCATTTCTGGCCCGGCGTCTGGCCGAACGTATCGCCGGTTTCGGGAATTAGAGTCTGTCCGAGTTAAGTGGAATCGCTTTTCTTCCTCGTCACCCTCGGGCTTGACCCGAGGGTCCATGGATGGCCGGGTCAAGCCCGGCCATGACGGAAAGATAAGACGCTTCTACCAAGGTCAGAGAGATTCTAGGCCACGTCTTCGGCGTCTTCGGCGTCGGGGTTGCCGGGCTGGGTTTGCCAGCCCAGCGCCGGCACCGCGATGGTGCGGTTGCCATAGGCGTCCACGTCGCTGGTGATCAGCCCCTGGCTTTCCATGTGCTCCAACAGGCCCAAGGCGCGGCGCGGAGACCGCGAGCCCCGCGCCCGGGCGATCTGGGCGTTGGATGGGCACGGAATCTTGTCGTGGGCGGCACGCGCCAGCAACAGGAAGACCGGCTGCAGGTCGTCGGACAAAGCGGCGGCCACGGTCAACGCCTGATCCCATTCCGGGGTGTCGGCGGTTTCGGCGTCGACACCGGCACGCACCGAGGCCAGCTTGCGCTTGAACGCGGTCAGATCCAACGAGCGGCCGTGCAGGCCGTATTGCCGGCAGCGCACCAGAAAGTCCTGATAAACCTGGGCCGGCGAGCGATAGATGGCTTCCGGGTCGGCCAGCACCTGACGCACCACTTCGTCGATGGTGGTCTTGGGGCCTTCGGGCAGGCGCGGGCTGGGGGCCACTTCGCGCACCAGGACCTCGCCGGGCGGCGGCGGCGGCTTGGCGGCGGCCAGTTGGGCCAGCAACTGGGCGGTGTCCATGGGCACCGGACGGCTGGCCGGGCGCAAGACCTCGTTCTCGCCGGGCTTGAAGATCAAATCATGGGCGTCTTCCGGGGGCTTTTCCGGCAGCGGCAGCAGGCGGGCGTTGCCGGCCCGGCCCGAGGTTTCCACCTCGCCGATGCGGATCGGCAGCGGCCGGCGCGACAACGCCGGCCCCAGGGCGACGAACTGGCCGCGATTGAGGTCGCGGAACATTTCCGCCTGGCGCCGTTCCATGCCCAACAGGTCGGCGGCGCGGCTCATGTCGATGTCCAGGAAGGTGCGCCCCATCAGGAAGTTCGACGCCTCGGCGGCGACGTTCTTCGCCAGTTTGGCCAGACGCTGGGTGGCGATGATGCCGGCCAGCCCGCGCTTGCGGCCGCGGCACATCAGGTTGGTCATGGCCCCCAGCGACGCCTTGCGCGCTTCGTCGGACACCTCGCCGGCCGCCGCCGGGGCGAACAATTGCGCTTCGTCCACCACCACCAGCATGGGGAACCAGTAATCGCGATCCACGTCGAACAGCCCGCCCAGGAAGGCGGCGGCATGGCGCATCTGGCGTTCGGTTTCCAGGTTTTCCAGGTTCAGCACCACCGACACCCGGTGCATGCGCACGCGGGCGGCGATCTGTTGCAGCGCCGCCTCGGTATGGGCGGCGGCATCGACCACCTGATGGCCGAACTGATCGGCCAGGGTGACGAAGTCGCCTTCCGGATCGACCAGCGCCTGCTGCACCCAAGGCGCGCTTTGTTCCACCAGCCGGCGCAGCAGATGCGACTTGCCCGAGCCGGAATTGCCCTGCACCAGCAAGCGGGTGGCCAGCAATTCCTCGAGATCGAGCGTCGCGGGCTGGCCGCCCTGCGTCGTTCCCATCTCGATGGCTACGGTCATGAAACTCTCCTTGGCAACAAGCGCCCGACTCTGACCATCAGGCGGTCAGAGTCAAGACTCGCATGACCACCTGCTTGGTAAAAGGCGTCACCGCCAGGATTTCCAATTTGGCGTCAAAGGCTTGAACGAATTCGGCCAGGGCCTTGTATTCGTCCTCGGCCCAGGTGCGGTTGCCGATCAGTTCGTCGAACACCACGATCGACCCCGGCACCAAGCGCGGCGCCAGGGCGAACAGCACCTCGCGCGCCGAGGCATAGATGTCGCTGTCGATGTTGACCAGCCGCACCGGCCCGGGGTGATCGGCCAGAAACGGCACCAAAGTGTCGCTGAACCAGCCGGCATGCAAAGTGACGTTGTCAGCGACGGGCGGCAACTGGGCCCCGGTGGTCAGCACCCCGGCCGGTTCGGCGCCCCAGGATTGCGGCAGGCCTTCGAAGGAATCGAAGCCATGCACCGGTTGTCCGGCCCGTGCCGCCAGACGGTTGACGGATGTGCCGCGCCTGACGCCGAATTCCAGCACCAGCCCGCTTTCCCGGGCCTGATCCACGGCGAAATCCAAGGTGCTGGCCGACAATCCGAACAGGCGCGGTGGCCGGGGGAGGAAGGGCGCCAGGGCGCGGACACTGTCCACCAGGGCGCGGCGGGCGGGAAACGGCGCCACTTCACGCGATTCCAGGTCGGCCACGTCATGGCCGGCCAACAGGCCATAGGTCACCGGAAAAGCCCAATACCGGCCATTGGCCCCGGCACAGCCACAGGCCCGGCCCAGACGCCGCAAGGCTTCGTCCAGGCCGAACAATTCCAAGGCCGGGGCGTGGCTGGCCAGCCACGACACCGCATGGTCGGGATCGGCGGCCAGGTTGGCGTCGAAACAGTCCAAAGCCGCCCGCGCCTGCCCCAGGGCCAGATGGGCCAACCCCTGTTCATAGCCGATCTGGCGGGTCCACGGACCGGATCGCGCCAGGGTGACCGCGTCCTGATAGCGGGCGTCACGGCGATAGGCGCTGACCAGGGCATCGCGCAAGGCGGGAAAATCGGCATCCAGGCGCGCCACCGCTTCAAAGGCGGCGACGGCGGCGAAAGCGTCGTTGGCTTTCAAGGCCCGCGCCCCACGGCCGAATTCCCGGGCCGCCGGTTCGTCGCCGGGATCGGCCGCCATCAGGCGCAAGATGGCGTCGAAACGGCCGATTTCGGCCAAGGCGGCGGCTTTTTGGCGGGAATTCATGGCGAACTTGTGCCAAAGCCTAGGCGCAAAGGCAAGGTTAAGGGTTGCAAAGCCCCGACAACCGGACAAAATGGCAGCCGACACAAGTGCTTACGAGAGCCCGATGCGGCGCATTCTGACCTTCCTGACCCTGCCCGTGCTGCTGAATGCCTGCAGCACGGTGGATTCCTATGTGCAATCCACCGCCGCCAAGCTGGAGCACGCCACCAATTCCAGCGCCCCGCCGCGCCCCGGCTTGGAGCCCCTGTACCGCAGCCCGGACCAGGAAACCGTCCGCGCCCCCGTCCGTCCCAGCGCTTCGCCCCTGCCCCAGCCCGACGCCGAAGACATTCCGTTCCCGCCGCGCCTGATCGGCCATGCCGAGGCCGAGTCCTTGCTGGCCGGCGACCCGGCGGCGCTGCGTTTCCTGACCATTCGCCGTCTGGCCGAGACCGGCCAGATCAGCCCCGAAGACGCCGCCGCCCGTGTCGGCACCAACATGGGGGCGCTGTTGCCGCTGACCGACCCGCAGCCGCCGGCCGCCGGGCTGTTCCTGCCCGCCCCCCCTTCGGCCGACATCGAAAAGGCCGTGGCCGCCACCTGGAACAGCCCCGGCGGCGCCAGCCAGCGCGACTTCATGGTCGACAGCGTGCTGCCCAAGACCCCCGCCAAGCGCGAAGCCATGACCATCCCCGACAAACAGGCGGCACGCCAGACCATGGCCCGCCTGGACCGGCTGAACCAGGCCGGCCTGATCAGCGCCGACCAGAAGCAGGCCGAGGAACAGGCCCTGCAGGCTTTGATGGATGGCGGCACGCTGCCGGAATCCCTGGCCGCCCTGGCCCCGCCCCCCGAACCGGTGCAGCCGGCCAAGCCCAAGAAAACCGGCAAGACCGGCGGATCGTCCAGCGGCAGTGGATCGGGGCGCCCCATGGAACGCCTGCAAGGCGGGGTCAGCGGCGAATTGAAGGTCATCCCCTCGCCGGCCGAGGTGAACGCCCCCGCCATCCCCGCCGGCTTCACCGGTCAGGCCGGCATCCACTTGCTGTCCATGGGCAGCGCCACCCATGGCGAGCAAGCCTGGAAGGCGCTTTCCACCCAATATCCCGAACTGGCGGCCCTGACCTATAAGGTGGTGCGCGCCGATCTGGGCGAGTTGGGGGTCACCCATCGGCTGATCGCCGGACCGCTGAGCCCGGCCAACGCCGCCGAGTTGTGCGCGGCGCTGAAGCCCAAGGGCCAGGCCTGCACCCCCACCCCCTTCCCGCCATGACCCCGGAAGAACTGATCGGCCGTCTGCTCTATCGCGACGCCATGGTGCTGATCATCGCCAAGCCCGCCGGCTTGGCGGTCCATGCCGGGGCGCGCGATGCCAGCCGCCATCTGATGAACATGCTGGAACCCTTGCGTTTCGGCCTGCCGCGCAACCCGGAACTGGCGCACCGTCTGGACCGCGACACGTCGGGGTGTCTGGTGCTGGGCCGTCACCGCAAGGCCCTGGCCCGTCTGGGCGAAATCTTCGCCGAAGGGCTGGCGGAAAAGACCTATTGGGCGGTGGTGGTGGGCAAGCCGCCGGCTGAAAGCGGGACCATCGACAAACGCCTGAAAAAGCTGGAACGCCGCCACGGCTGGCGCATGGTCGTCGACGCCAAGGGCCAAGACGCCGTCACCGACTACCGGGTGCTGGGCACCGACGGCCGGCTCTCTTGGATCGAAGCCAAGCCGCGCACCGGCCGCACCCACCAGATCCGGGTGCATCTGGCCTCGATTGGCTGCCCCATCGTCGGCGACGCGGTCTATGGGCGCGGCACCGCCGATCTGGTGGCACCCGACCTGCACCTGCACGCCCGTTCGATCATCCTGCCGTTCAATCCGAAAAAGCCCGCCATCACCGCCACCGCCCCGGTGCCAGCACACATGACGGCGTTGCTGCGCCAGTGCGGGTGGCCCGGCCAGGACTAACTTAAGCCGGATGGTCTGGTTGCATGCAATTACCTCTGCGGGTATTGTATGCAACCCTATCAATTTGACGACACCCCACGATGACCGCCGAAACAAACAGCAAGAGAATTTACCGCGCCCGCACCGAAAGCGGCGAGCCGGATCCGGTGGACACCCATGTGGGGGCGCGCCTGCGCCTGCGCCGCACCTTGATGGGCCTCAGCCAGACCGAACTGGCCCGTGCCGTGGGATTGACCTTCCAGCAGGTGCAGAAATACGAAAGCGGCGCCAACCGCATCAGCGCCAGCCGGCTTTACCACATCGCCGAGGCGCTGGACGTCCCCGTCAGCTTTTTCTTCGACGACATCCCGCGCGGTGGCGGCAGCGCCCTGGCCATGGGCCTGTCGGAAGACCAGACCGGCTTCGCCGCCCCCGATTCCTCGGGCCGCGAGGGGTTGGAAATGATGCGCAACTACCACCGCATCACCGACGAAGCCATCCGCCGCAGCGTCTATGACCTGACCAAGTCACTGGCATCCAAGCTGAACGGCGAGGAATGAGAAAAGGCCCGGTCGAACCGGGCCTTTTGGTTTTAAAATATGCCCTTGAACTTGGGGGTGGTCGGGAAAGCCGCCTTCAATACATCCCACCCGACATAAACGAATTCCGTCCGGGGCTTGGGCGACGTCGCAGCCAACATGGCGGTGGCATCGACGCGATCCGCCGATGCAGGATGATTGTTCAAAAAGACAGGTGGTTCACCGCCACTGTCGTCATTCAATTTCATCAATTTCTTGTGCATGCTGACAGCGTAACGCATGTCGATTCCCAGGCGTGAAAAGATCATCGCCACATGTTCGTCTGCCTGGACCTCGTCCTGGCGCGTGAAGCCGTTCTCCGCCAGATCAAAGATATCCAGTTTCGGTTTTTCATCAGCAGCCCGAGAAACATTTTCCATCGCGGCCTCGGGGATCAATTTCTCGATCAGTTCGGGAGTATAACGGCCCATGCCCTTTTCCCGAGCCAACTTGATCAGCTCGCTCACTGGCCCGTCATTCACCGAGTGGCGAAAATCCACATGGCCGATTTCATGGGCCAAAACCGACGCCAACTCAGCAGGATGATCACACATGTGAATCAGGCCGATATTGACCATCACCTGCCCCCCGGGACCGGCGCTTGCATTGACACTGGGGTCGTTCAACAGAACCACTGCCCAAGGAAGGTTCGACCGCTCGGCGACAGCAAATAACGGCGCACAGTAATCGCGCAGGGCCTTTTGCAGCCGTTCATCAGGATATGGCCCGCCTCCCTGTTTGACCCAATAACGCAACGCTGCGCGCCCAACTTCAATTTCCGCCTTGTCCTCGTCGGTCAAGGGCGCCCCTTGGAACGGTGATTTCCGCCCCTGACTGGGCACCGCCGATTGAGGTGTGCTGGGAAACCCGTTGCGCGGATCGGCATAGGGGTCAACCTGGGCATAGGGATCGTTTTGCGGCTTGATGGCGCCGGGGAACTGGGCGAAGGCCGGAAGGGCGGTATGGGCGGCCAGGGCGGCGGCACCGGTCAAGAAGCCACGACGACACAAACGACACATGAAATGCCCCCCAACGAAAACGGACGCCCCTTTGCCGGGGGCGTCCGCATTCTAACCCGATTGCACGCAAGCGGCGAACAGGGAAAGTTCAGGCCTTGCGTTGGTAATAAAGGTTTTGGACGTGGTTGCCTTGGGCGAAGAACACCCAGCGTTCGGCCAGCAGCCCCACATATTGGACCATCACCGCCAGCCACAGCACCGCCGCCGAGCCCATGCCCAGCGCCACCAGGGCGAAGGGGGCGGCAAAGCCCACGGCCAGGAAGAAGGTGGTGAGGAACTTCACCGTTTCCGGGCTTTTGCCGTGGAAGAATTCCTTGGTGTTGAACGACTTGCCGTTGAATCCCTGGGTCACCTGGCGGATGTTTTGATGCGGCGCGCCGATGGCGCCGCGCAAAGTCGCCAAGGGCTTGAGCCGCGCATTGCGCCACAGGCTGACGGCGCGGCCGGCCAGGGCCAGCACGATCAGCACCAAGCCCGTGCCTGCATAAAGACCGGTGACCACCGCCCCCAAGCTGGCGGCATAGGCGGCGGCCAGCACGAAGCCCGAGGCCAGCCCCATCAGGGTGTAGTTGATCACCGTCCACACGCTGTGCCATTCGCGGATGAACTTGACGCAGGCATAGATCATGCCGGTGCACAGGAACAGCGCCAGACAGGCCAGCACGGTGACGAAGCCCACCGCCATGGTCAGGTCCAGGCTTTTGCCATTGGCGAAATGCATCAAGGACGCATCCCAGCCCAGCGCATGCAGGCCGCCATACAGCACCGCCATGCCCATCACCGCCGGCAAAGCGATGACTTCACGCGACAGCCACGACGTCCGCCACTGGGTGGCGGCGCGCCAAGCGCGGGTCGGGTTGGCCAGATGGAAGAACGACGCCAACAGCCCCAAGGCCAGCAGCACCAGGGCCAACAGGCTGCCCATGGCATAGAAGCCGCCGGACAGGCTGGCGTCGCCGGTGCCGACCACCAGGAACAATTGGCCGCAGACCAAAGCGATCAGCAGGCCTTGGCCGGCGCCGATCAGGGTGGTGAGGAAGAGAACGGAAAAAGCGGGACGCATGATCTTGTCTCCCCCTTACCACTGGGACGCGTCGTCGATGGTCGGGCCACCGAACTTGGGCGGCTCGGCTTCCCGCGACAGCGGGTTGTCGGCCCGTTGCAGCTGGTCTTCGTGGACCACCGACTGGGTCTTGCGACGCGGCAAATAATGATTGGCCGGGTTGGTGCCGGCTTCCGGCATCAACTGATAGCCGCCATTGTCGCGGATGGCCCGCGACACCTCGGATTCCGGGTCCTTGATGTCGCCGAACAGGCGGGCACCGGGCGGGCAGGCCAGCACGCAAGCCGGCTTGCGGCGATCCGGCGGCAAGGTTTCGTCGGTGATGCGGTCGACGCACAGCGTGCATTTCTTCATCACGCCGCTGACCTCGTCGAATTCGCGGGCGCCATAGGGGCAGTTCCACGAACAATATTTGCAGCCGATGCACTTGTCGTAATCGACCAGCACGATGCCGTCGGATTCCCGCTTGTAGGACGCGCCCGTCGGACAGACCGGGACACAGGGCGGGTCCTCGCAATGCAAGCAGGACTTGGGGAAATGCACGGTTTCCGTATTGGGGAAGGTGCCGCATTCGAAGGTCTGCACCCGGTTGAAGAACACCCCGTCGGGGTCCTTGCCATAGGCATCCTGGTCGGGCAGCGGCCCGGCCCACCCCGAGGTGTTCCATTCCTTGCAGCTGGTCACGCAAGCATGACAGCCAACACAGACGTTCAGGTCGATGACCAGGGCCAGTTGTTTTTCGTTCGCCATTCTTCCAATCCCCCGATCAACGCTTCTTGCCGGCAAAGAAGGCGCGCAGACGCGGCCCCCAACCGGTTTGCCCGGGCAGTTGCCCAAGGGTGGGGAATTGCGGCCAGCTTTCCTGGTCCTCGTCAGCCTTGGCCGGGGTGACGCGCACGCGCACGTCGTACCACGCCGCCTGACCGGTCACCGGGTCGGAATTGGACACGTGACGGCCGCCCACCATGTCGGGCAGCTCCTCGGAAATCAGGTGGTTCAGCAAGAAGCCCTTTTTCGCTTCGTTGGCGTCGCCGGCCAGTCCCCAAGCACCCGACGCCTTGCCGATGGCGTTCCAGGTCCACACCGTGCCCGGCTCCACCGCCTCGGTGAAGCGGGCCTGGCAGCGCACCTTGCCCCACGGGCTTTCCACCCACACCCAGGCGCCGTCGTCGAAGCCGCCGGCTTGGCCGACGCTCGGATGCATCATCAGGAAGTTCTCGGTGTGGATCTGCCGCAGCCAGGCGTTTTGCGAATCCCACGAGTGGTACATGGCCATGGGCCGCTGGGTCAGCGCCGACAGCGGGAACTTGCCGGTATCGGTCTTGGACCATTCCAACGGCGCGTAATGGAAGGGCAGCGGGTCGAAGAAGCGTTCGACACGCGGGCGCAGATAATCGGGGGGTTGCTTGCCCTTCCACTTGCCTTGCGCCGCCAAGCGGAACTTCTGCAGCACTTCCGAATAGATATGGATGTTGATGGGATCGTGATAGCGCACCAGCCGGTTGGTCTGGGCCCAGGCCAGATAGCCTTTGTTCCAGTTGCGCATGTACTGGAAGCTTTTCGGCAAATGATGGTGATAGTGGTTGTTGTTGCGGGCATACATGTCCCACTGGTTGGGATTGGGTTCGCCCACCATGGACTTTTCGCCCGACTTGCCGCGCCAGCCGGACAAAAAGCCGATGCCCGAGCCCGGCTCGGTCTCGAAATTGGTGATGAAGTCGGGATAGTCGCGATATTTGCGCGTCCCCTCCTTGGTCATGAAGGCGGGCAGCTTCAGGCGCGTGCCCAGCTCGATGACCACGTCCTGGAACGGCCGCGAGTCGCCCAGGGGCGGCATGATGGGAACGCGCACCGAATCCACCGGCCCTTCGAATTCCGAGATGGGACGGTCCAGCATCGACATGACGTCGTGGCGTTCCAGATAGGTGGTGTCGGGCAGCACCAGATCGGCGAAAGCCACGGTTTCCGACTGGAAGGCGTCGGCCACCACCACGAAGGGGATCTTGTAGTCGCCGCTCTCGTCCTTGTCGGTCAGCATCTTCCTGACCTCGGACGTGTTCATGGTGGAATTCCACGCCATGTTGGCCATGAACAGGAACAGCGTGTCGACGGGATAGGGGTCGCCGCGCCACGCATTGGTGATGACGTTGTGCATCAGGCCGTGCACCGACAGCGGGTATTCCCACGAAAACCCCTTGTCCAGACGCATGGGTTCGCCGTTTTCGTCCACCGACAGGTCGTCGGGTTCCGACGGCCAGCCCAGCGGCATGCCGTCCAGCGGCGTCGACGGCTTGACCGCGTGCGGGCCTTTCGGCGGCTTGGGGCACGGCGGAATGGGACGCGGGAACGGCGCCCGGTGACGGAAACCGCCGGGACGGTCGATGGTGCCCAGCAGGCTCATCAAAATGGCCAAGGACCGGATAGTGTGGAAGCCGTTGGAATGCGCCGCCAGCCCGCGCATGGAATGGAAGGCCACCGGGTTGCCGGTCACCGTCTGATGTTCGTTGCCCCAGGCGTCGGTCCAGGCGATGGGCAGCTCGATCTTCTGGTCGCGGGCGGTGATGCCCATTTCATGGGCCAGACGGCGGATGGTGGCGGCCGGGATGCCGGTGACGCCCTCGGCCCATTCCGGGGTGTAGTCGGCGACGCGATCCTTCAGCAATTGGAAGGCCGGCTTGACCGGGGTGCCGTCGGGCATGGTGAAGTCGCCGAACAGGCGGCCCTCGGTGCCCTTGGTGCGCGACAGCACCGGCTTGTCGCTTTCCTTGTCCCACCAATAACGGTCGGGCGTGTCGAAGGTGTCGGGCCGCACCGCCACATCGGGATCACGGACGAACAGACCATGATTGTCCCGCGCGGGGTCCTGAATGACCAGTTCGGCGGAGTTCGAGTATTGCAGCAGGAAGTCGCGGTCGAACAGGCCGGTTTCGATCAGTTCGCGGATCAGCGCCAGCAACAGGGCACCGTCGGTGCCGGGACGGATGGGCACCCATTCGTCGGCGATGGCGGCATAGCCGGTGCGCACCGGATTGATGGCGATGAACCGCCCGCCGGCCCGCTTGAACTTGGACAGTTCGATCTTCATGGGGTTCGAATGATGGTCCTCGGCGGTGCCGATCATCACGAACAGCTTGGCCCGTTCCAGGTCGGGGCCGCCGAATTCCCAGAACGAGCCGCCGATGGTGTAGATCATGCCGGCGGCCATGTTGACCGAGCAAAAGCCACCATGGGCAGCGTAGTTGGGGGTGCCGAACTGCTTGGCGAACATGCCGGTCAAGGCCTGCATCTGGTCGCGGCCGGTGAACAGCGCCAGCCGCTTCGGATCGGTCTTCCTGATGTGGTCCAGGCGCCCGGCCAGGGTGGACAGCGCCTCTTCCCATTCGATGGCCTCGAACTGGTTGGCCCCGCGTTCGGTGCCTTCCTTGCGCTTCAACGGCTTGGTCAGACGCGCCGGCGAATATTGCTTCATGATGCCCGACGCGCCCTTGGCGCAGATCACCCCCTTGTTCAGCGGATGTTCGGGATTGCCTTCGATATAGCGCACCTCGCCGTCGCGCAGATGGACGCGGATACCGCAGCGGCAGGCGCACATATAGCAGGTGGTGGTCTTGACCTCGGCCCGGCCTTGGTCCGAATCGCAAGAAATCACGGGGTCTCGCATGCATTCGCTCCCTGGGATCGGCCTGTTTTGTCCCAACGGGCAAGCAAACGAACCCAGGCTTCCCCACGTTATCGTGGGCAAGCATGCTCTCCTGTCCGTGTTCCCTGTCCGCTGGCCTTTTGGCCTTATTCGTCGGGACCACAGTAATTAAGAACGACCTAATAAAGCAAACATTAGTTCAGGGATGCCCGATTCAACCGCAGCAAGGCCAGCGGCCCCAAGGCCGCCACCGCCGCCAGGACGGCGAAGGACCAGCCCCAGGCGGCGGCGCTGCCCGGCCCGCCGGTCAGGTCCAAAATCCAACCAAACGCCAAAGGCCCCAGAAAGCCGGCAACGAAGCCGATCAGCGAATGGACCGCGATGGAGGCGCCGCGCCGCGCCGGCTCGGCCGCCAGCACCGCCCCGGTGGTCAAGGCCGCCGAATCCAGTTGGACAAGCGCGTTGTAGACCAGCATCAGCGCCACCGCCGCCCAGCCCCAGCCGACACTTTGCCCGACCAACAGCGCACAAGCGGCCGACGCCAGGGCAAAGACGGAACAGGCCTTGGCGCGGTCGAAACGCAGCGCCAGCGCGGCGCCGCCGATGCTGGCCGCCATGGCCACCACCGAGGACAGCGCCGCCACCACCGACGGCGCCATCACCACCTGACCGGCGGTGGCGAAGGCCATGAAGGCCACCATCCACGCCCGCAGGCCGAACAATTCCCACATATGGGCGAAATAGCCCAACACATAGGCCATGACCCGGCGATTGGTCAGCACCGGGCGCAGGTCCAGCAGCTTGCCCGGCTTGGCCGGCGGCGGCGCCACCGGCCGCAGCAACAACGCCAGGACGGCGGCAAGCAACGCCCCGCCCCCCAAAAGCGCGAAGCAACCGCGCCAGCCCAGCCAAGCGGCAAGGATGCCGGCAGCCAGAAACGAGATGCCGGTGCCCAGCGAAAAACTGGCGGTGTACCAGCTCATCCATTTCGGTTGCTGGGGGCCGTCGGTGCGATCCACCAGGGCCTTCAGCCCCGGCATGTAGGTGCCGGCCAAGCCGATCCCGGCCAGGGCCCGGAACACCAACGCCGTCCAAAAGCCTTGGGCGAACAGGGCGAACAGCACCGACGCCACGGCGGCGACCACCGCCCCGGCCACATAGACCCGCCGCGCGTCAACCCGGTCGGTCAAGGCGCTGAGGAACGGCACCGCCACCGCATAGCCGGCGAAGGTGATGCCGCCCAACCAACCCGCCTGCGAAGAGCTTAGATCGAAAGTAATAATAAAATCTGGCAGCAGCCCGGGAAAAGCAAAGACCGGCCCCATGGTCAAGACTTCGGCAAGACAGAGGATACAGACAGAACAGATGCCCGTTTTAAGATATTTGAATGTTAGGATATTCTTGATATCTATGCACATTAGAGTGAACCATTAAACGCAAATGTTTATCGCATTATCATTGTAGGGGATGGCAGGAAAATGCGCATGGGAATCGCGCTTCGGTTCGGCTTGGCTTTGGTGGGCGTCTCATTGGCGTCGGCGTTGGTGATCGGCTTCGCCGTCAACAGCTATTTCACCACAATGATCGCGCAAGCGGAAAAGGTCGAGTTGCAAGGCCATTTCGACCAGCTGAACCAAGCGGTGGCGGCCAAGTCCGACCAAGCCGTGGCCATGGCGTCGCTGGTCGCCGCCCTGCCCGGAATCCCCGAAATGGTGGAAACCGGCGAACGCGACCGCCTGTCCGCCCAGATGGTGCCGGTGTTCAAGGCCCTGGCCCAGCCTTACGCCATCGAACAGTTCCAGTTCCACCTGCCGCCCGCCACGTCGTTCCTGCGGGTGCACCAACCGGCCAAGTTCGGCGACGACTTGTCGAAGATCCGCGACACGGTGGTGCGGACCAACAACACCAAACAGCCCACCCGAGGCCTGGAAATCGGCCGCGCCGGCCTGGGCGTGCGTGGTGTGGTGCCGGTGATGGCGCAGACCCGCCATATCGGCTCGGTGGAATTCGGCCTGTCCTTCGGCAAGCCGTTCTTCGACGACTTCAAGGGCACCCACAAGGTGGAATCCGGTCTGCTGGTTCCCGACGAAAAGGGATTCAAGCTGTTCGCCGCCAGCTTTGCCGAGCCCCACCTGAATGCCGACGACTTCAAGACCGCGTTGTCCGGCACCCCGGTCATCCGCACCATCACCCAAAACGGCAAGCGTCTGGCGGTGATGGGGCACGCCATCGCCGACTTCTCGGGCAAGCCTTTCGGCGTGATCGAGATCGTCATGGACGGTCAGGCCTATGCCGACCAACTGTCGGAAGTCCACCGCACCATCTTCTGGCTGGTGACCGCCACCTTGGCGGTGACCGTGGTGATCAGCGCCTTGTTGGCCCGCGGCATCACCGGTCCGATCCTGGACATGACCCGAGCCATGGACCGCATCAGCCAGCACGACTTCAATATCGAGATGAAGGGCGCCCGCCGTCAGGACGAGATCGGCCGCATGGCCCGCGCCTTGCTGGTGGTCCGCGACGAAGCCAAGAAGCTGGCCGTCATGGAAGCCGAACAAAAGCGCCTGGTCGCCGAAATGCAGGAAAGCCAGAACGCCCTGCACCAGGGCATGCGCCTGCAATTGGCCGGGGTGGTGGAAGCCGCCATCCAAAGCAACGAAGCCGGGGTGGTGCTGTCCAAGATGATGGGCGACGTGCGCAAGGCCGCCCAGGAAAGCCAGGCCATCGCCGCCGCCATCGAGGAAATGGTGGCGTCCGTCAACACCATCGCCCAGAACTCGGAAGTGGCCGCCACCGAAGCCGGCGACGCCGAAACCGCTGCCCGCGACGGCGTCACCGACGCCGCCACGGCGCGCGCTGCCACCGAAACCCTGACCGGCGCGGTGGACGATGTCGGCTTGAAGATCCAGAACCTGGCCAACGCGTCCCAGCAGATCGGCGCCATGGTCGACCAGATCGAGGCCATCGCCAGCCAGACCAACCTGCTGGCGCTGAACGCCACCATCGAGGCGGCCCGCGCCGGCGAGGCCGGCAAGGGCTTTGCCGTGGTCGCCGCCGAGGTCAAGGGACTGGCCAACCAGACCGGCCGCGCCACCGAGGACATCCGCAACCGCATCGCCACCCTGACCCAGGAAATGGCCGCGGCGCTGAAATCCATGCATGAAAGCAGCTCCGCCGCCGCCCAGGGCCAGCAAGCGGTCGATCAGGTCACCGGCCGTCTGGGCGCCATCGCCGAACGGGTGGACGGCGTCACCGGCCACATGCGCGACATCGCCGGCATCCTGACCCAGCAGACGGCCGCCGCCTCGGAAATTTCCGGCGGGTCGCTGCGCATCGCCGAATTGTCCAACCGCAACTTGGATGAAATTTCCGACGTGCTGGAAGCCATGGAAGCCGCCGCCGCCGTGCTGGACAAACGGGTCGAGGATTTCTCGAAAGACACCTCGGCGGAAAGCATCATCCAGATCGCCAAGAACGACCATGTCCGCTTCAAGCGTTCGGTGGTGGACCGGTTGCTGGAACGATCCGACCTGACCGCCGATCGTCTGGCCAGCCACCATTCCTGCCGCCTGGGCAAGTGGTACGACAATGTCGAGGACCCGGCGATCAAGCAGCACCCGGCCTTCGCCCGTCTGGCCGACCCGCATCGACGCGTCCACGACCACGGCAAGCGGGCGCTGGAACTGCATGCCCAGGGCGACCAGGACGGCGCCAACACCGAGGTCGCACTGATGAACCAGGCCTCGCACGAGGTTTTGGAACTGTTGAACGAGCTGGGGCGCTCTTTGGCCTCGGCTTGATATGGATCATGGGAAAGGGGGGTGGGATCGGCCAGGCTGACCCCAGCCCCCCGCTTTCCAGGAGCCTGAAATGCGCCGCCTGATCCTTGCCGCCACCGTTTCGTTGATGGCCCTGCCCGCCTGGGCCGCCGAACTGACCATGTTCAAGGACCCCAATTGCGGCTGTTGCCAGGGTTGGGCCGACTACATGAAGGATGCCGGCTGGCAAACCAAGGTGGTCGCCACCGAGGACATCGACAAGATCAAACGCCAGTTCGGCGTCCCCGCCCGCATGGAATCGTGCCACACCGCCATCATCGACGGCTATGTGGTGGAAGGCCACGTGCCGCTGGCGGCAGTGGAAAAGCTGCTGAAGGACCGCCCCAAGGCCACTGGCCTGGCCGCCCCGGGCATGCCCCAGGGCTCGCCCGGCATGTCGGGGGAAAAGGAACCCTTCGTGGTCTACCTGTTCGGCCCCGACGGCGCCCAGCCGTTCATGCGGTTTTAGTTTTACCCGGTATTGCGCATGCCCGTCGCCAGGGCGTTGATCGAGCGCAACAACGGAATCTGCCAACGCTGACGTTCGGCCGGGTCGTCTTCCGGGGCCTCGCGGCAGCGGCGAAGCGCGATGATCTGGATGTGGTTCAAGGGGTCCAGATAGGGATTGCGTCGAGCCAGCGACTTGGCCAGTTGCGGGTTGTCGCCCAAAAGGTCGTCACGGTCGAACACCGCCAGCATCTGGGCTTGGCTGGTTTCGTATTCGGCGGTGATACGGCCGAAGATGGTTTCCGCCAAGCCCGTATCGCCGCACAAATCGGCATATTCGCGGGCGATGGACAGTTCCGATTTCGACAGCGACATGGCGCTGTTGGACAACAGCGCCCGGAAGAACGGCCATTCGGCCACCATTTCGCGCAGTTGCTGCAGCTTGGCCGGATCGTCGCCGCGCCATGCCGCCAGGGCCGAACCGAAACCGAACCAGGCGGGAATGGTCTGGCGCGACTGCGCCCAGGCGAACACCCAGGGGATGGCGCGCACCGAATATTTCGAGCGGTCGCCCTTGGACCGGTGCGACGGCCGTGACCCGATGTTCAACAGGCCGATCTCGCCCACCGGCGTGCCTTCGTAGAAATAGTCGATGAAGCCCGGGGTGTTGTCGGTCAGGTCGCGATAGGCGGCCTCGCCCGCCTTGGCCAGTTCGTCCATCACCGCCATGAAGTCCGGGCGGTCGGGCTCGCACACCACCGACAGGCAGCGGCTGCCCTTCATCAGGCCCGACACCCCCATGGTCAATTCATAGGTGGCGGTGTCGGCATTGGAATACTTGGCCGACAGCACCTCACCCTGTTCGGTGAACTTGATGTCGCCGGCCAGGGTGCCGGGCGGCTGGGCCAGGATGGCGTCGTGGGTGGGACCACCGCCGCGCCCCACCGAGCCGCCGCGGCCATGGAACACCCGGCAGGCGATACCGCGGCTTTCGGCGGTGCGGCTGATCAGGCGCTGGGCCTGGTAAAGCCCCCAGCTGGACGCCAGGATGCCGCCGTCCTTGCACGAATCCGAATAGCCCAGCATCACTTCCTGGACGTTGCCCGATTCCTTCAACAGCGCCCGATAGGCCGGCACGTCCAGCAGACGGACCAGGGTGGGCTCGATGGCGGCCAAGTCCTCGATGGTTTCGAACAAAGGCGCCACCCGGATGTCGCAATGCCACGACCCGTCCTGGTGACGGCCGCACAGACCGGCGAAGCTGGCCAGGAACAGCACTTCCAGCACGTGGCTGGCCTGATGGGTCATGGAAATCACATAGGCGCCGAAGGCCTGGGGGCTGATCTCGCGCCGCATCTCGGCCATGGTGCGCATCACCCGCAGGATCTCGCGGGTGTCGTCGGACAGATCCTGGGCATACAGCAACGGCGTGCCGGGATGGGACAGCAGGTCGGCCAAAACACCGATGCGCGCACTTTCGTTCAACTCGTTGTAATCGGGCAGGTTGGACGCCTTGGCGAACAATTCGGCCACCGCCTTGGTGTGACGGGTGGATTCCTGGCGGATGTCCAATTCGGCCAGAAAGAAGCCGAAGCTTTTGACCAGGACGATCAAATCCTGCAATTCCGCTTCGGCGATATTGGCGTCGCCATGGCTGATCAGCGAATCGCGGATCGCCTGCAAATCGGCCATGAAATCATTTTCGGAAGCATAGCCGGCGCCACGCCCCGGATCGGGCAAGCCGTCCAGCAGCGCGTCCAAGCGGGCGATTTGCCCCCCCAGGCGGTAATCCATCAGATGCAGTTTGCGGCGATAAGGTTCGTAGGCGTATTTCTCTGGCTTGGCCCCGAACGCCTCGGCCAGGATGGCGGCGTCTTCCTCCATCCGCGCCTCGAAGGCGGCGGAGGGCCGCACCAGGGACGCCGAATGGGTCAGTTGCAGGTGCAATTCGTCCAGACGACGGCGGTAATGCCACAACACCTCGCGCGATTGCATGCGCACCGCCATCTTGGTGACGTCCGAGGTGACGAAGGGATTGCCGTCGCGGTCGCCGCCGATCCACGAGCCAAAGCGGATGAAGGCCGGCACCCGGAACGCCTTGGCGCCGCCTTCCTCGCCATAGACGTTATCAAGGGCGCGTTCCAGGTTGCGATAGACCCTGGGCACGGTGTCGAACAGGGTCTCGCGGAAATAGAACAGGCCGTTCTTGATCTCGTCTTCCACCACCGGCTTTTGGATGCGCACCTCGTCGGTTTTCCACAGCACCTGGATTTGGTTCAGGATCTGGCGGGTGACGTCGGCGCGTTGGTGCTCGGCCAGATTGGGGTCGTTCAGGCGCCTAGCCTGCACATAAAGCCGGCGCTGGGCCTCAAGGACGGCGCGGCGCTTGGCCTCGGTGGGGTGGGCGGTGAACACCGGCTGGAAGCGAAGGGCATCCAGCAGCACCTGCAATTGCTGGACGCTCATGCCCTGGGCTTTCAGTTCCCGCAAAGTGTCGTCGAACGAGCCGTACCACAGCCGTTCCCCCGACAGCACATGGCGGCGGCGCTGCTGGTTGGCGAAGTCTTCCTCGGCGATGTTGGCCAACAGGAAATAGGTGGCGAAGGCGCGCACCACATGGGACAGGGTGTGGGCATCCAGCCGCCCGATCAACCGCATCAACGCCTTGCGCTTGGCCGGGTCCTCGGCCTGACGCAGTTGGATGAAGCCCTTGCGCAGGGCCTCGACGGTTTCCAGCACCTGCGGGCGTTCCTGTTCCGCCAAGACGGTGCCCAGCAAATTGCCGAACAGCTTGACCCGAGACCGCAGATTCTTGTCGTCGACGCGCTGCATAGAGCCTCCCATGGTATGACCATGTACTCTAGCCGCCGATTTCACGACCGCCAAATAAGAAAACCCCAGTCGGCTTGCGCCAACTGGGGTTTTATTGGTCGGAGTGAGAGGATTCGAACCTCCGGCCCCTGCCTCCCGAAGACAGTGCTCTACCAGGCTGAGCTACACTCCGGTCGCCTGCGAGGCCGTTCTTATAGCGCTTCGGCCCCCGCCCTGCAAACGGATTTTTGCCCGAAAAAACAGGTTTTTCAGCCCAACAGATGGGGAACGCCGTCCAACGCCAAAAGCGCCCCCAAAACGAAGAAGGCCAAAGCGGCGACGATGTGGACAACCCGCAGCGGCAACACCTGGGTGGCGGCTTGTCCGACCAGCACGGCGGGGACGTTGGCGATCATCATGCCGAACGTGGTCCCCAGGGTGACCAGCCACCATTCGGGGTAACGCGCCGCCAGGGCAATGGTGGCGATTTGCGTCTTGTCGCCCATTTCCAGCAGGAAAAAGGCGATGATGGTGGTCAGCAGCACGCCGAAACGCGGGGCTTTGTCGGCTTCGTCGTCGTCCACCTTGTCGGGGATCAGAACCCAGATGCCCATGGCGACGAAACCGGCGGCCAGCACCCAGCGCATGGTGTCGGGGCCGATCAGGGCGGCGATCCACGACCCGATGACGGCGGCCCCGGCATGGTTGGCGACGGTGGCGATGAAGATGCCGGCGATGATGGGCAACGGCTTGCGGAACTTGGCGGCCAGCAACAGGGCCAGCAATTGGGTCTTGTCGCCGATTTCAGCGATGGCGACGATACCGGTCGAGACGAGAAAGGATTCCACGGGATCTGTTCCAAGCCGGGCAGACGCGTCAGGACACGAGCCCCCGCCCGGCCGGACGGAACCCGTATCCCAAGGTCTTGCCAAGCCGAACCGGCCGGACGCGCCACGATCCCGCAGGATCAAGTCTGTTGACGCGCCCCCTTCTGCAGCGAAGGCGGCTACTCCCCAAAGGAGACGGGGAAAGTAGCAGCGCACCGCAGCAGAAGCAAGCCCGGCGCCATCTTCGCTAGGCTGCGCGGCTCATGACCTCGATACGGTCCGGCAACAAGGCGACATACCCAACCTTCGCCGCCATCAGCGACAGCAGCAATCGGCGCGGCGCCATCGGGTCGCCGATGACCGTGGCCTCGACATCCTTGACCAGGGTCAGATCGTCACCGCCTTCACGCCAATCGGACAAAAAGAAATCGGGCTGGGGCACCAACACGGCGTGACAGGCCAAATGGCGGCGCGACAACCGTGCCTTTTCCCAACTCAGACGCAACAGCACCCGACCATCCGCCGGCAGTGTCCCGAAGAAATTAATCCCGATGACTGCACCATCATTGATGGTCGCCGCGTTGAAAGCGCTTCCATCCAGGACCACGCCGCCCCCGACCTGACCGATCACCATGCGCAGAACGTCAGGACCGGCAACGGATGCCAAAACGCGCGGTTCAGTCCCGGAAGCAGCCGGGACGTTGGCGCCCCGCAATTGGGTGAAATAGCGGGTCAAGGTGTTGGCATCCTGCTGCATCCCCGCTTGGGTCAGGATGTCGATGGCTTCGGCCATCCTCGTCTGCCAATCGGGCAGAGTATCCAGAAGATACGGGTGCTCTAAAACGTCTTCCTGATAAACCGTTTCCTCAATCCCGCGGATGATCTTAAGCGGCTCAAAACGCGATGAAATCCCGGTCTCGGCCATGAAACGGGCATAAGCCGGCAGATGACGGATACCGGTCAGGGTCATCACAGCGTTGACATTCAGCCGCCAATTGGGTCGCTCGCCACGCACCAAGCCCTGAATTGTCCGCAAATTGGCCTCGACGACCTGCCACGAGCCACCAACACGGATGCTTTCATAGCCTTCACCGACAGAATCGATGCTGACGTTGAATGTTATCCGCTCCTTGTCCATCAACCAGCCTATGTGTTTATGCAGCAAAGTCGCGTTGGTGGTGATCATCAGCCGGACATGCGCCATGTCTTGGTCGGCGGCGAAATCTCGCATGAACTCCAAACCCGTGGGCAGGGCGAACGGCTCTCCCCCCAGGCATTCAACCACCACGGCATCGGCCAGCTGATCACGCATGGCCTCATAGGCCTTGGGCGCCAGTTTTGTCTTCATCTGGTTACGAAAGGGCACCTGGTTGCAGGTTCGACACGTGATGTTGCAGCCCCAGCCAAAAAACAATTTGTATTTGACGGGACGGGCGCGGGCATATTCCCGTTTCTCGGCGTAATCCTGCTTGGCCAGGGCCAAGTTATGGCGTTGGGATTCGGTTATGGCATCAAGCGCGTATTCATCGAACACCGACAGCTCAGAAACCCTGAGGGAATCCTGGAACCGGGGGCATCCAGCACATCCATGCGCATCCGGTCTTGCTTCCGATTGAAGACGCCGCACCAACCTGGCCTCGGGCGCATTCCATAATTCCGCGATGTGTCGCAAGTCCTGAGAAGCGTCCAGCAACGTCGCGCCATCGCCGTGATAGTCACAGCAACAGGTCACACGGTTGTCTGGGGGAGATAAGACCATCTCCATCCAAGGCTGCGAACAAACCATGGCGCCTCTCCGAAGTCGATCCGGCAGGCTAAACCCTATGGGTAAAAAAATCCGAAACCGAGACGAAAAAACCCCGCCGGCTTGCGCCGGCGGGGTCGTTCGGACAATTCGTCCTGACGGCTCGGATTAGACCGAGTAGTACAGGGAGAATTCCACCGGATGCGGGGTGTGTTCGAACTTGTAGACTTCTTCGTACTTGAGCTCGATGTAAGCTTCGATGAAGTCCTTCGAGAACACGTCGCCCTTGCACAGGAAGTCGTGGTCGGCGCGCAGGCATTCCAGAGCTTCGCGCAAGGAACCGCAAACGGTCGGGACCTGCTTGAGTTCTTCCGGGGGAAGGTCATACAGGTTCTTGTCCATGGCTTCGCCGGGATGGATCTTGTTGGCGATACCGTCCAGGCCGGCCATCAGCATGGCGGCGAAAGCCAGGTACGGATTGGCCGACGGATCCGGGAAGCGGATTTCGACGCGCTTGGCCTTCGGGCTGGTGGCGTAGGGGATACGGCAGGAAGCCGAACGGTTGCGGGCCGAATAGGCCAGCAGCACCGGGGCTTCGAAGCCGGGGATCAGACGCTTGTACGAGTTGGTCGACGGATTGGTGAAACCGTTCAGAGCCTTGGCGTGCTTGATGATGCCGCCGATGTAGTACAGCGCGGTGTCCGACAGGTCGGCATAGCCCGAACCGGCGAACAGCGGCTTGCCGTCCTTCCAGATGGACTGGTGCACGTGCATGCCCGAGCCGTTGTCGCCATAGATCGGCTTCGGCATGAAGGTCGCGGTCTTGCCATAGGAAGCGGCGACGTTGTGCACGACGTACTTGTAGATCTGCATCCAGTCGGCGGCCTGCACCATGGTGCCGAACTTGCAGCCCAGTTCGTGCTGCGAGGACGCCACTTCGTGGTGATGCTTTTCGATCGGCAGGCCCATTTCGCCCATGATGGTCAGCATTTCGGCGCGCATGTCGACCGAGCCGTCCACCGGCGGAACCGGGAAGTAGCCGCCCTTGACGCCCGGACGGTGGCCCAGGTTGCCTTCCGAGTAGTCCTTGGCCGAGGCTTCGGCGCCGTCTTCCGACGACAGTTCGTAGTAACCGACGTTCATGCCGGTCTTGAACTTGACGTCGTCGAACACGAAGAATTCGGCTTCCGGGCCGAAGAAGGCGGTGTCGCCGGTGCCCGATTCGGACACGTAGCGCTCGGCGCGCTTGGCGATGGCGCGGGGATCGCGGTCATACAGCTGGCCGGTGGCCGGCTCGACGATATCGCAGAAGATGATCATCTGGGCCTGGGCCGCGAAGGGGTCCATGACGGCGGTCGAGCAGTCGGGCATCAGGATCATGTCGGACTGGTCGATAGACTTCCAGCCGGCGATGGACGAGCCGTCGAACATCAGACCTTCGGTCAGCATGTCCTCGTCAACGGTGCTGACGTGCTGGGCAGTGTGCTGCCACTTGCCGCGCGGATCGGTAAAGCGGAAATCGACGTACTTGACGTCGTTTTCCTTGATCATCTCGAGGACCTTCTTGACGTTATCGGCCATGGTCACAATTCCTGTTTGATGTGGAAACTGAGTTACGAATGCTGACGCTTCCCAAGACCGGGATCAGATAGCGTCGTTGCCCTTTTCGCCGGTGCGGATGCGGATGGCTTCCTCGACCGGGGAAATGAAAATCTTGCCGTCGCCGATGCGGCCGGTGTGGGCTGCCTGCTGGATGGCCTCGACGGCACGTTCGACCAGGCCATCGTCGATGACCAACTCGATCTTCACCTTGGGCAGGAAGTCCACCACGTACTCGGCGCCGCGGTACAATTCAGTATGCCCCTTCTGGCGGCCGAAACCCTTGGCTTCGGTCACGGTCAGACCCTGAAGCCCCACTTCGTGCAGAGCTTCCTTAACCTCATCCAGCTTGAAGGGCTTGATGATCGCTTCGATCTTTTTCATGAAACCGCGTCTCTCGAAAAGCGTGGAACCAGCGGCAAAGCGCGGGTCATCATTTAGCACGCATCATGCCATTTCCGCCATCAGGAAAAATGCGGGATTTGTCGGAAAACCGCCATCCAATCTGCTGTTTTTTCGGGCACTTAAGCCCAGATAATAGGCAGGTCGGCCGCACCTGCGGGATGGGCTCGCCGCCCGCCCCCCGCCGATGCTAGGATGCCCACCCCCAACCGCCCGAAAGCAGCCTCATGCCCGCCGCCAATTCCGTCTTCGCCGCCTGTGGCACCACCATCTTCGAAACCATGTCGCGACTGGCCCAAACCCATGGCGCCATCAACCTGGGCCAGGGCTTCCCCGAAGGGCTGGAACCCCAGGCGGTGATCGCCCAGGCGGCGGCGGCGGTTCAGGCCGGGCCGCATCAGTATCCGTCGATGATGGGGATCGCGGCTCTGCGTCAGGCGGTGGCCGCCCATGAGTGCCGATTCTGGAACACCGGCGTGGACGAGACCGAGGTGATGGTGACCTCGGGCGCCACCGAGGCGCTGGCGGCCTGTCTGTTCGCCCTGATCGAGCCGGGCGACGAGGTGGTGGTGCTGGAACCGCTTTATGATTCCTATCTGCCGATCATCCGCCGGGCCGGCGGCGTGCCGCGCATCGTGCGCCTGGAAGCCCCCGAATGGTCGCTGCCGCGCCAGCAACTGGCCGACGCCTTCGGCCCCAAGACCAAGCTGATGGTGCTGAACAGCCCCGCCAATCCCTGCGGCAAGGTGTTCGACGCCGACGAACTGGCCTTCATCGCCGATCTGCTGATCCGTCACGACTGCTTCGCCATCTGCGACGAAGTCTATGAACATCTGACCTATGACGGCCGGAGCCACATCCCACTGATGAGCCTGCCCGGCATGCGCGACCGCTGCGCCAAGGTGGGGTCGGCCGGCAAGATCTTCTCGCTGACCGGCTGGAAGGTGGGCTGGGTGGTGGCGGCGCCGGCACTTTTGGCCCCCATCGCCAAGGCCCACCAGTTCCTGACCTTCACCACCGCCCCCAGCCTGCAGGCTGCGGTGGCCTGGGGCTTGGAGAACTGCACCGACTACATGGCCGAGCTGCCGGTCATCCTGTCGGCGCGGCGCGACCGTCTGGCCCAGGGGCTGCGAGAGATCGGCTTCACCACCTTGGACTGCGGTGGATCCTATTTCCTGTCCACCGACTTCCGGTCCTTGGGCTTTTCCGGCAGCGATCGGGAGTTTTGTACCCACATCACCGAAAAGGCCGGGGTCGCCGCCATTCCGGTCAGCGCCTTCTTCGAGGCCGACGCCCCCGCCACCTACGCCCGCTTCTGCTTCGCCAAGACCGATGCCGCCATCGATGAAGCCCTGATCAGGCTGCGCCGCCATTTTGTCGGGTGAGCCATTCCACCATCACATCGGCGCAGGGGCGCCAATAACGGCTGTCGGCCATCAGGCCGTGCGGGGCGCCGGCGATGACCTGCAGCTCGGCGTCCCAATGCCTGGCGGTTTCCTGAAACGCCGACACCGGCAGGAACAAATCCTTGTCGCCGCCCAGAACCAGGACCGGCACTCGCTGGGCCGGCGGCCACGGCTTGGGCGGCATCAGCAGTTCCGCCGCCACCCGTGACGATTCCTTTTGCAGATGATCCATCATCCACGCCACATGGGCGGGATCGGTGTGGTCGGAAAACAACGCCCGGTGCATGACCTGGGGCGACACCGCCCCCGGCCCCAGGCTTTGCAGCAGCCCCAACTGGAACAGCACGTCCGAGGCGTGGGCCATCATGTGCAGAGACGATGAGCCCAATCCCGAAGGCGGGGTCGAGGCCAACAGCACCATGCCCGCCGCCGCGTGGCCGGCGGCCACCACGTGCTGGGCCACCAATCCCCCCATGGAATGGCCGACCAGAACCGGCGGCGCGTCCAACTGCTCCACCGCCCAGGCCACGTCGGCCACGTAATCGGCCAGCGACGCCCATTCCACCGTGCCGTCCGAACCGCCATGGCCCCGCAGGGACAGCGCGTGGCAATCCCAACCGACCCCAGCGAAGAACGGCATGAAGGTCTTGGTCCAGATCCAGGCGGCGCTGTAGGAACCATGGACGAACAGCAAAGGCGGCCGCTTGGCGCCCCCCTTGCCCGGCATATGCAACACTTCCAACGTCACCGGTCGAACCCCAAGAATTTTTCCCCATCATGCCCAGCCGCCGATCCCCCCGCCATCCTTTTCGGCGCCGTCGGCTTCCCAAGACAGGGGGTGAAAGCGGCACGGCGAAGAAAACCCATTTTCGCCCCTTGACGGCGCCCCCCGGCATTGGGTACACATGCGGCCTTCCCGGTGGCGGGTGTAGCTCAGTTGGTTAGAGCGCCAGGTTGTGGTCCTGGATGTCGTCGGTTCGAATCCGATCACTCGCCCCATCCCCCCTTCTTACATTTTGGCCAACCAATCCGGCAGCGACGCCATGCTGTCCAGCCGCACATATCGCGGGTGGTCCACCGGCGGCTCGGCCGCTTCGTGGGCCCAGACCGGCCCGGCATAGGGGATGTGCGCCGCCCAGCCCCCGGCCGCCAGCACCGGCAGGATGTCGGACCGCACCGAATTGCCCACCATGACGCAGGCGCCCTCGCCCACACCATGCTGGGCGAACAGCCGCCGATACAGGGCGTCGTCCTTTTCGCTGACCACTTCCACCGCGTCGAACAGATCGGCCAGCCCGGATCGCGCCAGCTTGGCTTCCTGATCCAGCAGGTCGCCCTTGGTGATGACCATGATCTTGTGCCCGGCATCCTTGACCGCCCGCACCGCCTCGGCGACACCGTCCAGCAGGTGCACCGGATGGGCCAGCATGTGCTTGGCCCGTTCGATCAATTCAGCGATCACCGCAGTGGGAACCTGACCGTCCGACACGTCAATGGCGGTCTCGATCATCGACAGGGCGAACCCCTTGATGCCATAGCCGAACAGCGACAGGTTGGCGACTTCCGTCCGGTACAGCCGTTCAGCCAGATGGCCGGGCGGACAATAGGGTTCCAGCAATTGCTTGAAACGGTCCTGGGTCGCCCAGAACAGGGGCTCGTTGTGCCACAGCGTGTCGTCGCCGTCGAAGGCCACCAGACTCATGACAGCGCATCCCGCAAGCGATGCAAGGCGGTCTCGCCGCCGGGCAGACCGAAACGCAGCCAGTCGGGGCGCTGGACGAAAGCGCGGACCAGGATGCCGGCACGGCCCAGACGATCATAGATCGCCGCCGCGTCGGGATGTTCCACCAGCCGGAACAGGTCGGTGCCGCCAACCCCATGCAATCCCGCCGCGGTCAGCACCGCGTCCAGACGCTGGGCGGCATTGGCCAGATGGGCGCGGGTGGCGTCGGCCCACACCCGGTCGGCCAGGGCGGCGCACCCCACCGCCAAGGCCGGCCCCGAAACCGGCCACGGCCCCAACTGCGCCGCCATTCGCGCCACCACGTCGGGTTGGGCCAGACAAAATCCCAAACGCAGCCCGGCCAGCCCATAGAACTTACCGAACGAGCGCAGCACCACCAGGCCGGGGCGCAGGCTGCCGGCCACCGAGCGGCCGGGCGAGACCTCGGAAAAGGCTTCGTCCACCACCACCAGGGGAAAACGCTCGCACAGGGCCAAAATGTCCGCCGGGTCCAGCAGACGGCCGTCGGGATTGTTGGGGTTGACCACCACCAGCACATCGGCCCCGGCCGCGTCGGCGGCGATGCCCACCTCGCTGACCGCATGGCCGGCCGCTTTCCAGGCAACCGCATGTTCGCCATAGGTGGGCGACACCACCGCCACCCGGCGCGGACCAAAGCAGCGGGCCAAGGCGGTGATCAGGCAGGACGATCCCGGCCCGGCGAAGACGTTTTCCATGCCACAGCCATAAGCGGCGGCGGCGGCACGGCGCAATCCGTCCTGTTCCGCCGCCCCCGGCAGACGGTGCCAGGCGTCGGCGGACAGATGCCCCACCGCATAAGGCCAAGGGTTGATGCCGGTGGACAGGTCCAGCCAGCCCTGGGCCGGCTTGCCCCAGCGGGCCTCGGCGGCGGCCAGGTCGCCGCCATGCAGCGGCAAAGCGGTCATCGCCATTTGTCCAGAACCGCCTGGGCGTCCATTTCCACCAGCGGCACCCGCGCCGCGGGGCCGGCCCCGTCCACGAAGATGGGCAACAGCACTTCGACCACGTCGTCGGCGTCGCTGCCCGCCTGGACCACGCCACGGGCCTGCCATTGCGGATGGTTTGGCGCCTCGGCCGGTTCCAATACCGGTTCGAAACAGCAATCCACCGGGCACAGATGCGCCGCCCATTGGTCGCGGTCCTTGGTCAGGAACAGGGCTTCCAGTTCCGCGATCAAATCATTTTGCGGTATGGGCTCGCCCTGCCGATGGATCCAGTCTTCGCGTCCCACCGCGTTGCAGAAGGCGCGCCAGAACTTGTCCTCGATGGCGCCCAGGGCGACGAAGCGGCAATCGCGGGTGCGATACAGACGGTAAAAGGCGGCACCGCCATTGATGATGTCATGCTCGCGCCGCAAGGACTCGCCGCGATGGGCCGAAGTCAAGATGCCGCCCATCCACGACAAAGCCGCTTCCGACAGGCTGACGTCCAGGCGGGCGCCCTGGCCGGTGCGTTCACGCCGCAGCAAGGCGGCCAGCACCGCCTGGACCGCCAGCATGGCCCCGGCATGGTCGGCCAAGGGCGGGAAGGTCATCACCGGCCGCGCCTCGATGCCGCTGGCCGCCAGACCGCCGGTCAATGCCACATAGGTCAGGTCGTGACCGGCCACCGGGGCGTGGGGACCGGTCTGGCCGTACCCCGACACCGAGCAATGGATCAGGCGCGGGTTCAGGCGGTTCAGTTCGCCGTCACCAAAGCCCAGACGATCCAGCACACCGGGGCGATAGGCTTCCACCAACACGTCCGCCTTGGCCAGCAGCGCCGCCAGCGCCGCCTTGCCCTCGGGGCTTTTCAGATCCAGCCGGACCACGCTTTTGTTGCGGTTGGCCAGTTTGTAGAAATAGGTGGTGCCGTCGGCGTCGGCCTGTCCCATGGTCCGCATGGGATCGCCCACCGGCGGCTCGACCTTGACCACCTCGGCGCCCATGTCGGACAGCCACTGGGTGGCGAAGGGACCAGGGATGTACTGGCTGAGATCAAGGACACGGATACCGGCAAGGCATTGGGCAAGCATGAAAGACCTCCGTCTGGAGGCTCCAGGGAAGCAGGCCGGCCAGGGGCGGTCAAGTCTGTCAGATGCTCCAGCCCGGTTTGCGCTTTTCCAGGAAAGCGGCGATGCCCTCGGCACATTCGTCGCCAACCCGCTGTTCAGAAAAGCGGTGGGCGATCAGCCGCATCAGATCGGGGCCGTGTTCGGCTTCGGACACCAGCCGGATGGCTTCCTTCGCCCCGGCCTGCGCCTTGGGCGCCCCCTTCAGGCAATTTTCCACCATGCGGTCGCGGGCTTCCGCCAGCTTGTCGGCGGCGACCACGGCGTGGACCAGCCCCAGGCGAAACGCCTCGCGGGCGTCGAAACGTTCCCCTGACAGCCAATAACGCCGGCTGGCCCGCGCCCCCATGGCCGCCACCACTTGCGGGCCGATGATGGTGGGTTCCAGCCCCAGCCGCACCTCGGTCAAAGCAAAACTGGCTTCTTCCGAAGCCAGCACGATATCCGCCGCCGCCAACAAACCGACGCCGCCCCCCAGGGCGGCGCCGGACACACAGGCGACGACCGGCTTGGGGCAGCGGTCGACGGCCTCCATCAGCACCGCCACCATCATGGCGTCGCGCTGGTTGTCTTCACGAGAGGCGGCGATGGAACGGCGCACCCATCCCACATCCAAACCGGCACAGAAAGTCTTGCCCTGGGCTTCCAGAACCACCACGCGAACGGCTTCGGCCACGCTCAGTTTCTGGAAAGCCTGGGTCAGGTTGACCACCAACGCCTCGTCCAAGGCGTTGTGCACTTCGGGGCGCGTCAGCGTCAGGGTCGCCACCGCGCCCTCGACCTTCACCAACAGACCGTTTTCCATGGACAAGCTCCCCCTTGCCAGCGTTCACCCAGATCCCGCCGACAGAATGCGCCCGCCTGGGAAAAAAGTCACTCGACCAGATCGCGATAGGCATGCCAGCTGGCATGACCGATCAGCGGCAGCGTCACCAACAAGCCGACGAAGAACAGCGCCATGCCGAACAAGGTGAAAAAGCTGATCAGCCCGCCCCACAGCGCCATGGCCCGCCAATTCTTCCGCACCGCTTCCACGCTGGTCAGCATGGCGGTCATGGCGTCGCAATCCTTGCGGTCCAGCAGCATGGGGACGGCGATGGCGGTCATGGCGAAGACGCCGGCGGCCAAGGCGCCCCCGCTGATCATGCCCACCAGCAGGAAGGACAGGCTTTGCGGGGACAACAGCATGGTGTCGATCAGATGATCCAGGGACGGCGGCGCCGATCCGAAGAACAGCATGAATTCCAGCATGGCCAGACGCACCCAGGCCAGAAAGGCGATCAGCAGAAAGGCGCCAACCAGGGCGATCTGGGTGGGGTTGCGGCGGATGGCGGTGAAGGCGTCGCCGAAACTGGCGTTGATGCCGTCAGCCTGACGGCGGCTGGTTTCATAAAGCCCGACGGCGGCCACCGGGCCGACCAGGGCGAAGCCGAAGGCCAAAGGCAGGATCAGATAGCCCATGTCGATGGCGTCCAGGCCATAGAACAGGCCCAGGCCGATGGCGGTGAACAGGCCGCCATAGAAATAGCTGATGCCGGGATTGGCGCACATGTCCTGCCAGCCGGCGGACAGCCAATCCCAGGGATGGTTCAAAGTGATTTCACGAACGTGCGCCGCGTTTTCGGCGCCGGAATGGGTGACGGTTCGCATGTCCTGTCCTCCCGCGGTGAAACAACACCTCAGGGCATGCACATGGGAACCGCCAAAGCGGAGTTAAAGGGGCATCAATGCCCGCAACTGCATCCGCCCCCGCACGAGCCGTCGTCTTCGGCCTCGACATCCGAGCCGTCGTCGTCCTCGCGGAAGATGGCGCCGGGATAGATCCGCGCCGAGCGTTCGTCGAATTGGGCCTGGATATAATTGCGGCCTTCGTCGTCCACCAGCATCTCCATGCCCAGGCGGCCTTGCTCGATGGCGGTGATCACCTCGGTCTCGCTGGTGTCGAAGGCCTTGGCCACCGCACCGACCAGGGCGTTGATCTCGTCATACATTTCGCGGTTTTCCATTGCCACCTCCTGGGGACTGCGCAGGGGCTTATAGCCAAAGCCGCCCCGCGCTGTCACGCCCCAAGCAAAAAATGGCGACAATCCTCGTCGGAAACGACGGGGACGAACCCCGCCCCCAGGAACAGCCGCTCGCTGGCCCGGTTGCCGGGCAGCACCGCCGCCAGCACCACCGCGCCGGGATTTTCGCCGCGCAGGCGGCCGACCCCCGCCCCCAGGACAAGACGCCCCAGCCCCTGTCCCTGAGCCGCGGGCGCGATCCCGATGCTGACCTCCCACACGCCTTTGTCAGGGCGGTGGTTGAAACGAACCATGCCCACTCGGGCACCGTCTTGCCAAGCCACCAGGAACAGGCAGCCGGCGTCGTCCAGCACGCGCCCCAGCCATCGGCAATGGTCGTCCCAGGCGATGGCGTCGTGGTTGCGCGATTGCGCGCGGGTCAGCGGGTCGTTGCGCCACGCGAACAGGTCCGCGGCATCCGCCATCGCCGCCGGCTTCAGGACAAGGGTCATGCCCGGATGTTGACCAAAGAACCGCGCGACAAGGACGCCGAGGATACGGCGGATGCGGCGGAAGACGAATAGCCCGACGACGCACCGGAAGCCCCCAGGCCGGTCAGCGACCGCACCAGGGTCGAGGTGATGCCGTCGTCGTAGCTGAGCCCCCGCACCGAGGTGGACAGGGCGTCATAGCGGATGGACACCTGCTGGATGGCGCGCTCGACGGCGGATCTCGCCGCCTCGGTGGAAGATTGGTCGATGACGCTTAAGCCGCTAAGCCCCAGGCTGGCGCTGTCCAGCGGCTGGCTGGTCACCGTGGTGACGCCGCCCAGGTTGGTGGTCTGGATACGCACGGCCGAAACCGGCTGCGACACCAGGTTGACGCCCGCGACCGTGGCCTGGGCCACGGTCTTGTCGATCCCCCCCAGCGCCAGGGTGATGTCGGTCTGCAAGGACGTGCGGCTGGCGTCGGAGCGTTCGCTGGGAACGCCCAGCCCGTCGGCGATGCCGATTTTGTCACGGATGACATAAAGCTGGTTCAGGATGTCGTTGGCGGCCAAACTGGCCGCCTGGGTCGCCAGACGCCCTTCGCCCAGGGAATAAGTCCGGGCGGACGCGGCGGACGCGACCGAGGAATCGGCGACGATCTGGCCGAAACGACGGAAAGCCGCGCCAGTGACCTGCGTCAGCGCGTACAGGTCGTCTTGCCGACCGATTGTTTTGCTTACCGCTTCCATGACCGTGCGCTTTCCGTCACGATGGCCGCCAAACCCGCAGCCCTGTGCCATTCTGCGCCATTATCCTAGCACATTGCCCCCGCCGGGACAACGCAAGCGAAAATGATAACGACTTGGAAAGCAACCGGTGCTATATTTCCCCTTGGACTATAGTGACCCGCACGCCGGACGAAGACCGGCGGGACCCGTCCGGAACCGGACCAGTCGATAGAACGTCGACCCAAGGCAGGTGATCATGGCGACCGACATTTCCGCGCTGTTGCAAACGCAGCACAGCCTGTACCAGTACAGTTCCGACAACGCCATGTTGCGCATCAAACTGGCGCAGGCGGAACGTTGGAAAAAAGAAAGCGCCGCCATCCAGGACAAGTACGACGGCTCGGTCCAGGCTGAATACGAAGCCCGCCTGCAAGCCGCCGCCGACGCCAAGGCGGAAATCGCCGCCCCCTATCAAAACGTCCAGACCGCGCTGGACAAGATCGACGACATCCGCAACAAGTTGCTGGAAATGCGCACCGCCGCCTCCACCGGCTCGGCCGAGGCGTTCGACTATGCCTATTCGACGCTGACCTCCATGGTGGGCTCGTCGTGGCTGGATGCCGATTCGCTGATGTCCAACAACCGCACCCTGGCGGGGACGTGGCCGGACAAGACCCAGTTGCTCAATGCCGGCAACTACCAAATCCAGATGAGCCATTATTTCCTGGGCAACGACTACGCCATCGAGTTGAACGACGGCAGCGGCACCACCCGCCCGGACCCGTCCACCAGCAAGCTGAGCGGCGGGTCGCTGTCGGGGGTTGATTTCGCCAGCCTGACCAACGTCACCGTCACCGGCGACCAGATCACCTTCGACGCCAATGGCACCACCTATACCGGCACCTTGAAGACCGGCGGCGGCGGCGTGCTGAATGCCTGGGGATACAACAACCTGGCGTCCTCGACCGACCAGGACAATGCCATGGCCGCCATCGACGCCGCCCTGGAACGGGTGCGCATGGCGGAAACCCAATGGGGCATCGCAGAGGCGCAATTGTCCGGCGCCTACAAGACCCTGGGCCTGAAGCAGGACCAGGCCAAGGACGAGTTCGAGACCAAGTCCAACGAAATCCTGGACGCCAAGAACGCCGAACTGCGTGCGGCCAAGACCCGCTATGAACTGTCGGTGAACACCCTTAGCCTGACCAACGGACAGGCGTCCAACTTCATCCAGCAGATGTTCATGTCCTCGCCCTTCGCCGAGCAGAAAAGTCTGTTCGAAATCATCAGCGGCTGAGGGACTGGCCAGGAATTCTTAACCATTAACCACGCATTCTAAGGACCGGATAGAACATCCGAATCCAGCTGCGAGGTTAGCCTTGACCATTCTCAATACCTTTCGCCACGACATCGGCGACCACCTGGACGGCAAATCCGTTTTGGTCACCGGCGGCACCGGCTCGTTCGGCCGTGAATTCATCCGCACCGTGCTGGCGCATTACAAGGTCGGGCGCCTGATCGTCTTTTCGCGCGACGAACAAAAGCATTTCGAGATGCAGCGCGAATTCCCCGAGGACAAGTACCCGGCCATTCGCTATTTCCTGGGTGACGTGCGCGACCTCGACCGCCTGAACCGGGCCTTCAAGGGGGTCGACGTGGTCATTCACGCCGCCGCGCAAAAGCATGTGCCGCTGGCCGAATACAACCCCACCGAATGCTTGCACACCAATGTCTGGGGCGCCGAGAACGTGGTCCGCGCCGCCATCGACAACAACGTGTCGGCGGTGGTGGCGCTGTCCACCGACAAGGCCGTCAACCCGGTCAACCTGTACGGCGCCAGCAAATTGGCCGCCGAAAAGGTCTTCGTCGCCGCCAACAACATCGCCGGTCGGGCCCATACCCGCTTTTGCGTGGTCCGTTACGGCAACGTGGTGGGGTCCAAGGGATCGGTGGTGCCGTTCTACCAGCAATTGGTGGCCCAGGGCGCCGACCATCTGCCCATCACCGACGACCGCATGACCCGGTTCTGGATCACCCTGCAACAAGGCGTCGACTTCGTGCTGTCGTCTTTGGCCATGATGAAGGGCGGCGAGATCTTCATTCCGAAGATTCCCTCGATGCGCATCACCGAACTGGCCAAGGCCATGGCGCCGCATCTGCCGCAAAAGGTCATCGGCATCCGCCCGGGCGAGAAGCTGCACGAAGTGATGGTGGCGGAAGAAGAATCGCGGACCACTCACGAACTGGACGACCGCTATTTGATTTATCCGGCGCTGTCGTTTTGGACCAAGTCCGACCTGCCGGCCAACGCCAAACCGGTGCCCGAGGAATTCCGTTATTCCAGCGACAACAACGACTGGTGGCTCAGCGACGCCGAGTTGCTGAGCATGATCAGCCGCTCGCTGCTGTAAGGAGAGCCGGCGATGATCGCCGTGCTGGGCCTGGGCAGCATCGGCCTGCGTCATGCCGTGAACGCCCTGGCCCAAGGGCGAAAGGTCATCGGCTTCGACCCCGGCCCGGAACGCCGCGCCCTGTTGGCGGAAAAGGGCGGCATGGTCACCGCCGACCGCCTGGACGCCATCGCCCAAGCGACAGCGGTGGTGGTGGCGTCGCCTTCGGAACACCACCTGGACGATTTGCGGGCCTGCCTGGATGCCGGCCGCCACGTGCTGGTGGAAAAACCCCTGGCCCACCGTGCCGATGGCCTGGCCGCGCTGATGGCCCGGGCCGAACAGGCCGGGCTGGTGGTGGCGGTGGCGATGATGCTGCGCCTGCACCCCGCCGTGCGCCGTGCCGCTGAAATCCTGAACGCGGGTCACCTGGGAAAGCCTTTGTGGGGCCGTTTCCTGGCGGCGCTGTATCTGCCCGAATGGCGGCCGGGCCAGGACTGGACCCAAGGTTACGCCAACGATCCCAAGACCGGCGGCGCCCTGTTCGACTATGTCCACGAAATCGATCTGGCCTGCCATCTGCTGGGCCCGGCGACGGCTTTGTCCTGCGTCGCCACCCATACCGGCAGCATTGGCCTGACCGCCGAGGACATGGCCGACGTCATCTTGGACCATGATGGCCCCCGTTCGTCCATCCACGTGGACTACGTCACCCGCCCGCGCCATCGATATGCTGAGATCGCCGGCACCTTGGGGGCTCTGCGCATCGACCTGGATGGCCGCCGCCTGCTGTGGCGCGACACCCAAGGCCAAGTGGTCGAAGACACCACCTATCCCGGTTCCTACGCCGACGACTATGTGGCCGAGATGGCCGCCTTCGTGGCCGCCATCGACGGCGACATCCCCCCGCCCTGTTCCGGCGTCCAGGCTTTGCACGTTCTTGAGACCCTGATTTCCGCCCGCACCCTTGCCGGATTGCCGTCATGAAGACCATCGCCATCATCCAGGCCCGCTTGTCCTCGACCCGCCTGCCCGGCAAGGTGCTGTTGCCCCTGGGCGGCATCCCGGCCTTGGCCTGGACGACCCGCGCGGCCCAAGCCATACCCGGTGTGGACAAGGCGGTGATCGCCACCTCGGACCAACCCGACGACGACGCCGTCGCCGCCTGGGCGGAAAGTGTGGGCATCACCTGCCATCGCGGCCCGCTGGACGACGTTCTGGCCCGCTTCGCCCTGGCGGCACGGGCCGAAGACGCCCATATCGTCATGCGGCTGACCGGCGATTGCCCCCTGCTGGACCCGCAAGTGTGCGGACAGGTTCTGGCCCTGTTGAAGCGTCAGGGGCTGGATTACGCCAGCAACGTCAGCCCGCAGACCTGGCCCGACGGCCTGGACTGCGAAGTGTTCACCCGTGCCACCCTGGACGCGGCCAATGCCGAAGCGCCCCCCGGCCCGGAACGCGAACACGTCACCCCGTTCATCCGCGAACGCCGCGACCGTTTCAAGGTGGGCGGCATTCCCTGCCCGCTGCCCGGCCTGGACGCCGAACGCTGGACCCTGGACGAACAACGCGACCTTGATTTCCTGGGCCAAGTGGTGGCCAAGCTGCCCGATCCGACGCGGCCGCCGTCCTATCTCGAGGTTCTGGCGGTGCTGGACGCCGAGCCCGGCCTGCGCGCCATCAATGCCCAGATCCCCCGCAACGAGGGGGGGGCAAAATCGTGGCGTGAAGCGCCGCTGCCCACCTTTTTGGGCACCGAACGGACCAAATCGTGGTTGAAGCGGGCGGAAAAGGTCATCCCGCTGGCCAGCCAGACCTTTTCCAAAAGCCGCATCCAATACCCGGAAGGCGCACCGCTGTTCCTGACCCACGGCCAGGGCGGGCGGGTATGGGACGTGGACGGCAACCGCTATGTGGACATGGTGTGCGGATTGCTGCCAGTGGTGTTGGGGTATCAGGACGCCGACGTGGACCAGGCCATCCGCGACCAGCTGGGGCGCGGCATTTCCTTCAGCCTGCCCACATCCTTGGAAACCGAACTGGCGGAACGGCTGACCCGGCTGATCCCCTGCGCCGAAAGCGTGCGCTACGGCAAGAACGGCACCGACGCCACCAGCGCCGCCATCCGTCTGGCCCGCGCCTTCACCGGCCGCGACCATATCGCCACCTGCGGCTATCACGGCTGGCAGGATTGGTATATCGGCGCCACCACCCGCCACAAGGGCATCCCCCAGGCGGTGCGCGAACTGACCCACACCGTGCCCTATAACGACCTGGAAGCGGTGGACCGACTGTTTTCAGCCCACAAGGACCAATTCGCCGCCCTGATCATGGAACCCATGAACGCCACCGATCCCAAGCCCGGCTATCTGCAGGACTTGAAGGATCTGGTGCATTCCCATGGCGCGCTTTTGGTTTTCGACGAAGTCATCACCGGCTTCCGCTATGCCGTCGGCGGCGCGCAGTCGCTGTTCGGGGTGACGCCCGATCTGGCGTCGTTCGGCAAGGCCATGGGCAACGGCATGCCCATTTCCGCCATCGTCGGCCGCGCCGACGTGATGCGGGAAATGGAGGACGTGTTCATATCCGGCACCTTCGGCGGCGAAGCTTTGTCCCTGGCCGCCGCCATCGCCACCATCGACAAGATGGAACGCGAACCGGTGATCGAGAAACTATGGTCGCTGGGCACCCGTCTGGCCGACGGCGTGGCGCAACTGACCCAAAAGCACGGGCTTTCCGACATCATCACCCTGGTGGGACGGGCGCCTTGGAAGATCATCTCGGTGGTGGACCACCCCACCGCCCGCAAGGAAGCCATCAAGACCCTGTTCGCCCACCACATGCTGCGGTCAGGCGTGCTGTTCCTGGCCAGCCACAATGTGTGTTACGCCCATGACGACGACGACGTGAACGTGGTGCTGACCGCCTGGGACAAGGCTTTGAGCACGGTCGCCGCCGAACTGGCCACCGGCCAACTGGAAGCCCGCCTGCCCTGCCCGGCGGTGGAGCCGGTGTTCAAGGTCCGCTGACCCGTCATCGGGCGATCGTCACCACGACATTGCACATCTTTTGCGAAAACAAAACCACTGCGATATAATGCAATGGTTGCCGCAGTCTTATGGCAGATCGCGGAGAGGAAAGCGCATGGCCGATGACGACCGAAACGCCGAAGCAGCTTTGATCCACACACCAGACCAAAACGGAATTGGCATCCAAGGCAAAGACAGGAAACGTGTCGAGCAAATCTACACGACCTATCTGGATGCGGTATACGCCACGGATTATTTCAGCGAAGTGCATCGCGCCACCATGACCTACGGCAGGTTTTTCGACTTCGCCATTGGCCTGGGTGCGGCGATTAGCGGCGGATCCGGCCTGGGTATCCTTGCCCACCCCAGTTTCGCCTGGCTTTGCGCGGTGATCACCACACTCTCGATCATCCTCACCGTTGCCAAATCGTCCTATGACTGGCCCGGAAAAATGAAGATGGCCGCCGAGATGACAGAAAAATACGGCACATTGTCCGGCAAGTATCAAATGCTGATTGAGGACATCAATTACGTCGAACAATACAGCGAGAAATTTGAAAAAATCTTCCAGAAACTACGGGAAGAACAAGCCTTGATTTCGACCATTCCCTCCCCCGTCCTCGGGGAAGAAAAACAACGGGAAATCCAGGCCGCGATCAAGAAACGTATCCCCTACAAGGATTGGTGGAGACCGCAATGATCGACCATAAGATAGAGCCCCCCAAACCCGACCCGCCACCCCCGACCAAAAAGGGGCCGAAGCCGCCCGACCCATGGTTTGAAGGATAAGCGAACCAAGCCGAGGGTCAGTTTTCCAGCCAGCGTTTGTGCAGCCACAGCCACTGGCCGGGGCGTTCGCGCACCCACTGGCCCAATTGGTCGTTGATGGCGGTCATCAGCACCAAGGTGTCGTCATGGGTGTCGCCGGACAACTGAACGTCCATGGGCTTCATGATGGTGATGCGGAAATGGGCGCCCTTCAGCCGCTCGACCCGGGCCGGAACCACCGGGCATTTGAAGCGGGCGGCGAAACGCCCGACGGCGGGCGCCGTCATGGCGTCGCGGCCCAGGAACGGCACCTTGATGCCGTCATTCATCTTCTGGTCCACCAGCATGCCCAGATGGCCGCCAGCCTTCAGCACGCCCATGATCTCGCGCGCCCCTTCCGGCCCCTTGGCGATCTGCCCACCCGGCGCCGTATGGGCCCGATACCGGCGATAGATCTTTTCCACGAAGGGATTGTTGGCCTCGCGGTAGACCAAGGTGATGGGGATGCCTTCCATCACCGCCGTGGTCGCCGCCATTTCCCAATTGCCCAGATGACCGGCGACGAACAGTCCCGGCAGGCCGTCGTCGCGCAACAGATGCAGGTTTTCGCGCCCCACCAGTTCGACCCGGTTCTTCATCAGCCAGTCGATATGAGGAAACTCGGCGGCGGTGCGCCCCAGGTTGTCCCAGACTTCCACGACGATGGCGTCGATCTCGGCCTTGGATTTGTCGGGGAAGGTGCGCCGCAAGTTGCGCCGCGCCATGTCCGACACCTTCAGCCACGGCCCGATGGAACGGGCCAGCCATCCCCCCAGACCCGAGGCCCAGTCCACCGGCAAAAGTGCGAACAGGCCGATGACCGCATAAGCGGCCAAAGCTTCCACACGATAGCGAAGGTCACGCCCGATCAACGCCATGCCAATCCCGCCAGCAATTCATCCACCGCCGCGTCGTCGTCCCAGGCCAGGGTGACGGTCAGCACCCGCACCTGCGCACGCAGTTCGGCCGGCACCCTAACCGCATCCTTGGCCGTGGTCCAGACCTCCAGACCCTGATCCAAGATCTCGGCGATCTCGGATTTGCCATAGGCGTGGTGGTCGGGAAAGGACTTTTGCGTCACCACCTGGGCGCCGCATTGGCGCAGGGTGTCGAAAAACTTGGCCGGCCGACCGATACCGGCGAAGGCCGCCACCTTGGCGCCTTGCAATTGGGTGGCTTCCACCCCCGGCACCAGCCGGGCCTGCAGGACCCGCTTGCCCTTCAGGTGCCGACGCACCCCCACGATGTCGCCCCCCATCAGCACCACCGCCTGGGCACGGGCCAGACCATCGGCCACCGGTTCACGGCAGGGGCCGGCGGGGATAACCCGGCCATTGCCGAATCCATAGGCGCCATCCACCACCACCAGCCCCAGATCGTGGCGTAACGACCCATTCTGGAAACCGTCATCCATCACCAGCACGTCGGCCCCCATCTCGGCAGCGGCGACAGCCCCGTCAGGGCGATGCCGCGCCACCCAGGTCGGGCCTTGAGCGGCCAGCAGCAGAGCCTCGTCACCGACCCGGCCAGCGTTATGGCGGATGGGGTCGACCAAACGCGGCCCGGCTTCGGTGCCGCCATATCCCCGGGTCAGGAAATGCGGATTGCGACCCATTTCCGCCAGCTTGGCCCCCAGGGACAGGCAGACCGGGGTCTTGCCGGCACCGCCGGCGACGATGTTGCCAACGCAGATCACCGGCATGGCGGCGCGAAAGCCCTCGCCTCCCAGGCGCTTTTTCCGCCCGCCCCAGGCGTAAAGCCCCGCCAGCGGCGACAACAGGCGGGGAACCAAACCATCGTGGCGCCAGAAATCAGGGGCTTGCATCAAGCGCCTCCAGCCACGGAGACAAGGTCCGCATCACCGCATCCAGGGCGTCGGCCTCGGAATCGCTCCAGATCTGGGCCGCGCCACGTTGCCAGGCCAAAGCGTGGGGATCGGACAGCAGCCCGCCGACCGCGCCGGCCAGTTCCACTTCGTCCGCCACCTGGATTGCGGCCCCCGCCGCCAGCATGGACGGCACCATGTCGGGGAAGTTGCTCATGCGCGGGCCGAACAGCACCGCCGCCCCCAGCCGCGCCGGCTCGAACGGGTTCTGGCCGCCTTCCGCCCCCAGGCTTTTGCCCATGAAGACAATCGGGCACAGGCGGAAGAACAAGCCCAGTTCACCCATGGTGTCAGCCACGTAAAGCCCGCCCAGCGGGTCGTCCCCGGCCGAGCGCAAACGGCAATCGGGCAGGTCGTTTTGGATTTCGGCGCCACGATGGGGATGACGGGGGACGATGACCGTCAGCAGATCGGGGAAACGCCCCAACAGGGCCTGGTGGACACGGGCCACCAAGGCTTCCTCGCCCGCATGGGTACTGGCGGCCAGCCACAGCGGGCGGGAACCGATGATCCGGCGCAGACGTTCCAGTTCGTCGATGTCGCAGGGCAAGGGCGGCACCGCCTGTTTCAGGTTGCCGACCGAGCGGCAGTCACGCCCCCCCAACTGGCGCAGGCGGTCGGCGTCACCCGGCGTCTGTCCCAGGCACAGATCGAAACGCCCCAACATGGTGGCGATGAAGCCCGGCGCCTTTTTCCAGCCGTCCAGGGAACGCGGCGACACCCGGCCCTGGATCAGGATCAGCGGCACCTTGCGGCGGCTGATCTCGGCCAGGATGTTGGGCCAGAAATCGGATTCCGCCCACAGCACCAGATCGGGACGCCAATGATCCAGGAAACGCCGCACCCAGGCCGGACGGTCCACGGGGACGAACTGGTGGATGGCCCCCGGCGGCAGCCGTTCGGCCATCATCTGCGCCGAGGTCACGGTGCCGCTGGTCAGCAGCACCTTCAGCCCACGGGCCAGCAGTCTTTCAATCAGCGGCAGCAGCGACAGGCATTCGCCGACACTGGCGCCGTGCAGCCAGACCAGGGCGCCGTCGGGCCGCGCCGCGCCGGCGATGCCCATGCGTTCGGGGAAACGGGCGGGGTCTTCCTTGCCCCTGGCCATGCGCCGGTTCAAATAGACCGAGATCAGCGGCCCCAGCACATGCGAGGCGGCACGGTACAAGCCGTGGATCATGCCGGCGGGACCGGCGGTTCGCCCACCATGCGGTCGGCTTGGTCGCACAGATCGTTCATCACCGTTTCCAGGTGCAGCCGCCAGCCTTCCAAATCCTCGTCCGAGGCGTCACGGGGAATGGTGATGGGTTCACCCCAGATGAACACCCCCTTGCCAAAGGGTTTGGGGACCAGGAAACGATCCCAGGAATTCAGCAGACGACGCGGCGAGGCCGAATAGGTGGCGGGAATGATCGGGCAACCCGACAGCTTGGCCAGGGCGACGATTCCATCGGTGGCGCGCATGCGCGGCCCCTTTGGCCCATCCGGGGTGATGCCGACGCAACCGCCCGATTTCAGCATCTTCAGCAGTGCCCGCAAGGCCCCGGCCCCGCCCCGCGTGGTGGAACCGGCGATGGTGCTGATACCGAAATGGGCCGAGGTCCGGGCGATCAACAGCCCGTCACGATGATGGCTGATCAGCATGTGGATGGGCATGCCGCGCCGCCAGCACTTCATCATCATGATCAACCGGCCATGCCAGAAGGCCAGGATGAACGGCTTACCCTGGTCCCAAAACGGTTCCGGCACATGGGCGTTGACCACCTGCCAGCGCCCGGAACCCCAAACAAGCCGGATGTACAGCGACGCCAGCCAGCACAAAAAGCCGCGAATGGCTTCGTTCTTCCCGAGTTGCTTGGCCAGGCTCACCCGCCGCCTCCGCCGCTACAGATTCCGCCCGGCGGCGGCTTCCTCGTGGAACTGCATGGCGTAAAGCCGGGCATACTGGCCGCCCAGCGCCAACAATGCGTTGTGGTCGCCCGATTCCACCACCCGGCCGCGATCCAGCACATGGATGATGTCGGCGCCGACCACGGTGGACAGGCGGTGGGCGATGACGATGGTGGTGCGCCCCTTCATCAGATGTTCCAAGGCCACCTGCACCTGACGTTCGGATTCGGTGTCGAGCGCGCTGGTGGCTTCGTCCAGCAGCAGGATGGGGGCGTTCTTCAACATGGCGCGGGCGATGGCCAGACGCTGGCGCTGACCGCCCGACAGGTTCAGGCCGCGCTCGCCCACCATGGTGTCGTAGCCGTCGGGCAAGGACAGGATGAAGTCGTGGGCGGCGGCGGCCTTGGCGGCAGCCTCGATTTCTTCGTCGGTGGCGCCGAAGCGGCCATAGGCGATGTTGGCGCGGATGGTGTCGTCGAACAGCACGATTTCCTGGCTGACCAGGGAAATGCGCGACCGCAAGGAGTCCAAGGTGACGTCGCGGATGTCGGTGCCGTCGATGCTGACATGGCCGTCGGTGACGTCGTAGAAACGCGGCAGCAGGTTCAGCACCGTGCTTTTGCCCGCCCCCGAGGCGCCAACCAAGGCCACCGTCTTGCCGCCGGGGATGTTCATGTCCACCCCGTCCAGCGCCGCCTTGGCGCCGTCATAGGTGAAGAACACCCCTTCGAAGCGCACGTTGCCTTCGCGCAGCACCAGGTCCTGGGCGCCGGGGCGGTCCTTGATGGTGCTGTCGGTGTCCAGCACGGCGAAGCAGCGCGAGGCGGCGGCCAGACCTTCCTGCAGGTTGGTGTTCAGGTTGGCCAGGTTCTTCAGCGGCCGATAGGCCAGCATCAAGGCGGTGATGAAGGACAAAAAGGCGCCCGGCGTGGTCGGCCCCTCGATCACCCGCGAACCGCCATAGACGATGACCACGGTGATGGCGAAACCGCCCAGGAACTCCATCACCGGACTCGAGGCCGAGCGCACCCGCGCCGCCTTGAAGGTCAGATCACGAAGCGTGCCCACCAGACCGCCGACCTTGCGGTTCTCGTAATCTTCCATGCCATAGGCCTTGACCACCCGGATGCCCTGGATCGCCTGTTCCAGATAGATGGTCAGTTGGGCCTGCTGTTCCTGGGTGTTGGCGCTGACCTTGCGCATGCGCTTGCCCAATCGCGCGATGGGCAGCACGGCGATGGGAAAGAACAGAAAGCTGAAGGTCGCCAGCTGCCAGTCCTTGTAGAACATGGCGGCGATCAGGAACAACGCTTCGGCGGAATCCTTGCACAATCCGGTCAGCGCGTTGGACACGGCGAAGCGCATGGCGGCGACGTCGTTGGTCAACCGCGACAGCAAGCGCCCGGTCTGCATTTCGTGGAAGAACTGGACGTCCAGTTTCATCAGATGCCGGAACAAGCGGTTCTGCATGTCGGCGATGACCTGCAGGCCCACTTTTGACAACAGCACCGCTTCGCCGTAGCCGGCGAAGGACTTGGCGATGAAGGTCGCCAGGACCGCCAAAGCCAGCGGCCACAGCAGGTCGGCCTGCTTGTTGACGAAGATGTAGTTGATGACCGGGTCCATCAACAGGGCGTAGCCAGCGGTGGCGCCGGCTGAAACCGCCATGCAGGCCGCCGCCAGCAAGACCTTGCCCAAATAGGGACGCATGCCTTCCTTGATCAGACGGCGCATCAGCGAACGGGACGACAGGTCCAGTGAAATCTTGTGTTTGCTCAATTGGTTGCCCATGTGCGGCGGTATGGCGCCGGGACATTAGCACGCCGCCCCCAGGCGGGGAACCCCGTTCAGTCCTGATGGTCCAGCGGCGGGATGAAGGGCGACAGCCGTTCCACCGGGGTGACGTACAGGCTGCCGCGCCCGGGCGAGCCGATCTTCAGCTGCACGTAGCAGAACTCCATGACCTCGGCCAGACGGCGGTCGGGGACGACGATGAAGAATTCCTCGTTCTCGATGAACTGGACGACACGGGCCCGGGTGCGCGAATGATCGGCCACCGCCGAGCGCGAACCGGTGAAGAAGAAATCCCAAACCCCCATCTCGCGCGCCAGCTTGGACAAGAACGGCCGGGTGGCGCCGCCCGAGACGACGCAGCGGATCAGCCATTGGGCGGGATCAGCGCTCACCGGTCAGCTTCTCCAGGATTTCTTGGGGGATATGGGTGGCGGCGCGCTCCACCGGGGTGACATACATGAAGCCCATGCCCGGCGTGTCCAGCTTGCCGGCCAGGAACATACGCTCGAACACGTAATTCAACTGTTCGCGCGACACGGCGATGGAAATCACTTCCTTTTCGGCGTTCACCGCCACCGCCAGCAGCCCCAGCTTCTCGCGCAGGCCGGTGCCGCGGGCGAAGTGGATGGTGGCCCCTTCGGCGCCGGCCTCGATGGCGGCCTTGACCACGGCGTCGGCACGGCCGCGCTGAACAATGCAGGTGATCAGATGAACGTCGGTCAGTACGGGAATGGTCAGGGTCATAAGCCCGCCTCCTGCGGGTCGAAGGAACGGCTGCGCCAGGACAACAGCTTCAGGCGCACCCGGATGAACAGGCCCAGGCCCAAAACGGTCAGGATGGGCCCCAGCGACGCCAGGGCCAGCATGCCGAAACCATCCACCGCGCCGACGGCGCCGCCGAAGCCCAAGCCCATGGCCAGGACCAGGGGAACGGTCACCGGCCCGGTGGTGACCCCGGCGCTGTCCCAGCCCACGTTGACGAAGGTTTCGCTGGACACCCAGGTCAAAGCCAAGGCGATGGAATAGCCGGGCAGCAGGAACCACCACAGCGGCAGGTCCAGAACCAGCTTGACCACCCCGGCCCCCAGACCGCAGGCCACCCCGGCCGACACCGCCCAGATCAGCATGCGCTTGCCGAAAGCGCCGTTGGACAGGGTTTCCACCGTCGCCCCCATGGCGTTCAAGGCCGGCTCGGCGATGGTGGCGCCGAACCCCAAGGCCCAGGCGAACAGCACCGCCACCACCACGCCGACGGCGTAATCGTACATGGGGCTTTCATGCAGGCCGGGCAGGCGGGCGAAGGCACCGGGCACCACCGAACCGGTCTGCCCGCCCAGGGACGACAGCCCATAGGTCAGGCCGATGTTGAACAGGGCCATGCCCAGAACCGCCAGCACGATGCCGAAGACCAGCACCGGACGGTCGGCGATGGCGGCGCGGGCGAAACGGGCGACCAGGGCCAGAAAAGCCACCAGCGGCAAGATGGCGCGCAGCGCCCCGATGATCTCGGCCGCGGGCGTCGCCGACATCCAACCGGTTTCGGCGGCTTCGCCCCCCAGGGCCATGGCCTGTTCGGGGGTCAGCACCTGCGCCATCAGCAGCCCCAGGCCCAGCACCATGATCACCGGCAACAGGGACGCCAGGGTGACGATGCCAAAGCCGACCAGCGAGCTTTCGCCCTTGCCGGCGGAACCGGCGACGCCGATCCCCAAGGCCAGCACCAGGGGCACCGTCACCGGCCCGGTGGTGACGCCGCCGCAATCCCAGGCCAGTCCCACCAAGGGGGCCAGCAGCGGATCGTCGACCATCAGCCAGGTCAGGCCCAAGGCGGCCAGGGTGCACAGGCTGGCGGGGGTCTTCAGGCTCCAGCAGCGCAGGAACATCAGCATGCCGACCACCGCCGCCAAGCCGACACCGGCGGCCACCGCCAGCACCAGCCAATGGGACCAGCCGTTCAGCAGGGCGTAAAGGTAGGGGGCGCGTTCGGGCCGGACCAGGGAACCGGCGGCGCGAAGCGCGCCGATGGCCGGCTCGGCGAAGGTGACCCCCATGCCCAATGTCAGCGCCACCAGCAAGACCGAACGCAATCCATGATGACGCGGCAGGTAATGGCCGATAGTCTCGCCGAACGGCATCAGCCCCAGGCGCAGGCCTTCCATGAACAGCATCAGGCCGAAAAGGGTGGCGACCAGACCGCCCAGCACCACCCAGGGCTGGTTGATGTGCTGGTGCAGGACCAGCATCTGGAACACCGCCAAATACAGGGCCAAGGGGGCGATGGCGCGGAATTGCTCGCCCGCCTTGCCGCCCACGTAAGGGGCCAGGATGGTGGCCATCTGCGGCGGGCTAAGCCGCACCCGGCGCCAACGCGGGGCGTTCTGTTCCTCGCGGCGCTGCGCCGCCAGACGCGTCAGCTTGCTATAGCTGAGCGGCTTCTTGCGGACGCGGGTTTCGCGTCGGTAATCACTGTATCTGATGCGTACTTCGTCGGCCACGCCGGGTCCCCCGATCCACCCGGCGATACTTTGCCTGTTGAAAGGACGGCGGGCAAGGCTGGGCTTAGCGGCAAACCGCCCCCAAATCCAAGGTGAAGTCGCAGGGCAGGCGGGGCCGTGCCTGCCAGGAATGCCGTTCCACTTCCTGGGTGCACCCGGCATCCTCGATCAATGCCACCTGGGCTTTTTTATCGCACACCAGCACCGAGCTGACCAATCCATCGCGCTGGGCGGTGATGGTGTAATCGCGGAAATCATCCAGCATGGACGGATTGAGCCGGGTTGCCCGCTCGATCAAACCCTCGCCGGTCAACTCGGCCGGCACCGTGCTGGACCGCACGGTGAAATGGACCGCACGCGCCACCAGCGTGGTTCGCGCCGCCAATTCGTTCATGCGGGCCGCTTCGTCGGCGCAGGCCGGCGCGGCCAGGAACAGCATCAGGACAAGCAAGCGCCACATCGTCACTGCCTCCACATGGCCAGGCGGCCGGGCTGATCCAGATAAAGCCCGGTATCCAGGTTGGCGGCGGGAACCACCGCCAGTTCCTGTTCGGCCCCGGCCGGCGTCGAAGCCGCCATGGCCCGGCCGATGCGGTTCCACATCCACACAATGTTTTCCACCGCGCGATCACACACCTTGTCGAAATGCATGCGACCGGCCGGCGTATCCAGGTTTTCCACATATTGCGGATCGACCGTGACCGGATAGGCTTGGCCCTTGCCCGCCAGCAGATGGCGGGCGAAAACCGGCAGGTTGCCGACCAGGGAAATGGCCCGATGAAACCCCGAATGCCAGGATTGCAGGTCGGCGTCCCGCGGTGCCGCCGGATAGGCGTGGGCCAGCATGGAGGTCCACAATTGGCTGATCGCCGGATGCAGCTTGCCGTCGACGGTGTTCTGGTCGTAAAGGGCGCTGAAATACTCGGCCTCGGAAATGTCGCCCAGGCGACGGCTTTTCCAGATGTGCACGTCCTGATTCATTTCGCAGGTCCGATGCGCGACCTCGTTGCCCTGATAGGGGCCGACCTTGCGCATGACCACCGGGTGGATGGTCAAATCGGTGGCCACATGCGAGGCATAACCGAACAGCCAGGACAGGGCATAAGGACGGTGCGGCGCGGCGCGATTGTCACGCAGCCAACGCACCGCGTGGCGAATGGGCTCGGCGGTATTTTCGTAATGCATGCGGTCCGCCCACACGCCCTGTTTCAGGCCAAGGGCCGCCACCGCCAGATAGGGGTAATCCGGCCCCACCGCACCCAGAATGCAGGTGCTGGGCAAGGTGCCGACGGCCAGCAGGTCGTCGCCGTCAAGACCTTCCACCTGTTCCAACCGCAGATGGGCGCGGTCGGCCAGGGTCACATGAGTATAACCGCCCGCCATAGGCCCCTCCCTTGCTTTGCGCCCAGCATAGCAAGGGAGGCACGGTTTGCAATCATTGATTGCTTAATTTAAGCCAGTCACCATCTTTCGGCTGTGCGCAAAAATTCTTCTTCCTCGGGGGTGTTTTCCCGCTCCAAGGCTTCGTTGCGCTGCGGGAAGCGGTCGAAGCGCTGGATCACCTGCAGGTGACGGCGGGCATAATCCAGGCCGTCCGGGTCGTCGCCGGCGGCTTCGAACAGGCGCACGCAATGCTTTTGGTCCGGCAACGATTCCGAATGCATGAACGGCAGATACAGGAAGCGGCGGCGGATGGGGGAAAGCCCTTGGTCGTGGCCGCGCAGGATGGCGGCCTCGGACAGGGCCAGGGCCTTGGAATCGAAGGCGAAGGCCTGGTACTTGCCACGAAAGATGTTGCGCGGGAACTGGTCCAGCACGATGACCAGGGCCAGGGCGTCGTCACGATCTTCCAGCCAATGGTCCAGCTGGCCTTGCGCCGCCAGGGCCAGTTCGGTGCCGAAGCGTTCGGCCAGTTCGCGATCAAGGGCAGGATCGGCGGCGAACCAGCGCTTTTCCATGCCGGGGCCGAACCAGAAGTCCAGCACCGCCCGGGCCTGTGGATCGGTCACGCGCCGTGTCCCTGGCGTTCGGCCACCCGGCCCAGCACTTCCTGCTTTTCCTCGTCCGAGGAACGCTTCCAACCACGGATTTCATCGATGGTCCGGCCGCAGCCGATGCAATAGCCGTCTTCGTCCATCTGACAGACGGAAATACAAGGCGATTCGACACTCACTCTTCAAACTCCTCTTTCGGGCAGTGACAGCCCCCTACATGGGTCCTGCCCTTTGGTCGGACAAGGTCCCTTGCCCCTGGCCCAGGGCCGATTTTTGGGCTTATGCTGATCCAAACAACCGGAGGATCGTCCCATGTTGCACGGCAAGGTTCTGGTGGCGCAAGGGGGCGGTCCGACCGCCGTCATCAATCAATCCATGGCCGGCGTGGTGCTGGAAGCCCGGAAGTTCCGCAACGTCGACCTGGTCTATGGCGCCTATCACGGCGTGCGCGGCATCGTCAACGAGGACTTCCTGGATCTGACCCAGGAAACCAGCCACAACCTGGAAATGGTGGCGGAAACCCCATCCTCGGCCCTGGGTTCGACGCGGGACAAGCCAGACCTGAAATACTGCCAGGAAATCTTCAAGGTCCTGCAGGCCCACGGCATCGCCTATTTCTTCTATATCGGCGGCAACGATTCGTCGGACACCGTGCGCATCGTGTCCGAGGAAGCCAGGAAGGCCGGCTATCCGCTCAGGTGCATCCACATCCCCAAGACCATCGACAACGATCTGGTCCATAACGACCACACGCCGGGCTTTCCGTCCGCCGCCCGTTTCGTGGCGCAAAGCTTCATGGGCGCCAATTTGGACAACGCGGCGCTGCCCGGCGTCTACCTGGCGGTGGTGATGGGCCGCCATGCCGGCTTTTTGACCGCCGCCTCGGCGCTGGGCAAGAAGTTCCCCGATGACGGGCCGCATTTGATCTATCTGCCGGAACGCACCTTCAGCGTCGATGGCTTCCTCTCCGACGTCAAAGCCACCATGGACAAATACGGCCGCTGCGTCATCGCCGCGTCGGAAGGCATCCACGACCAATCGGGCAGTCCGATCATCACCCAATTGGCCAAGGAAATCGAAAAGGACGCCCACGGCAACGTCCAGCTTTCCGGCACCGGCGCCCTGGCCGACCTGTTGTGCCAGGAAATCAAGGACAAGCTGGGCATCAAGCGGGTGCGCGGCGACACCTTTGGCTATTTGCAGCGGTCCTTCGTCGGCTGCGTCTCCGACGTGGATCAGCGCGAGGCCCGGGAAGTGGGCGAAAAGGCGGTGCAGTTCGCCATGTGGGGCGACCAGGACGGCTCGGTGACCATCCAACGCACCGGCTTTTATTCAGTGGATTACAAGCTGATGCCGCTGGACGCGGTGGCCGGCAAGACCCGGGTGATGGAAGACGAATTCATCGCAGCTTCCGGCACCGACGTCACCGACGCCTTCCGCCTGTATCTGCGCCCGCTTCTGGGCAAGGGCATGCCCGACGCCTTCAAGCTGCGGCTGAACCGGGTGCCCAAGGTGCTGGGGCGGTAATCACTCCCCCGCCCCGGCCGGCAAGCGCACGGTGACCGTGGTGCCCTGGCCGGGTTGGGACTGCAGTTCCACCGTGCCGCCGTGCAATTCGACGAAGCGGCGCACCAGGGCCAGGCCCAGGCCGGCGCCGTCCTGGCCGTCGTGGATGGTGCGGACGAAGCTGTCGAACACCCGGTCCATGTCCTCGGGCGGGATACCGGGGCCGGTATCGGCGACGATCAGCGCCACTTCGCCGTCGCGGCGCTGGGCGGAAACGGTGATGGCGCCGCCGTTGGGGGTGTACTTCACCGCGTTGCCGATCAGGTTGAACATCACCTGACGCAGGCGGCGCTGGTCGGCGACGATCCAGCCGATGTCCAGCGGGCAGTCGAAATCCAGCTGCTGTTTCTTTTCGCGCACCCGTTCGCGCACCAGCCCCAGGACCGAGGCCAGCATGGGGTGAACATCCACGGTGTCCAGTTCCAGGGTCAGGTGGCCGGCTTCGATGGCGGCCAGGTCCAGAATGTCCGACACCAGCGACTTCAGGGCGTTGCCGGCCTCGACGATGCCCCGCATGTAATCGTGCTGGCGCTTGGTCAGCTTGCCGAAATAATCGGAATCCAGCATTTCGGCGAAGCCGATGATGGTGGTCAGCGGCTTGGCCACTTCCGCCGAAACGTTGGACATGAATTCGCTTTTCAGCGCGTCGGCGGCGGCCAGAGCCTCGTTGCGTTCGATCAGGGCGCGTTCGACCCGGGCGCTGTCGGTGACATCCAGGAAAGCCACCAAACTGGCGCCGTCAGGCAACGGCACGGCGGCGCAATCCAGGATCATGCCGTCCTGGCGTTCCAGCCGCCATTCGCCGCCCTGGCGGTCGCCCACCTGCGACAGCAGCCGTTCGCGGGCCGGCGCCCAAGTGGACGCGCGGTCGGGGCGGCCTTCGAAATAGGGGCGCAGGCGTTCCACCAATTCGTTCAGATGCGGCTCGCCGGTCAGATCGTCGTCGGACAATCCCCACATGCGGGCGAAGGCCGGGTTGGACAGTTTCAGCCGACGGTCGTCGCCGAACACCGCCAAGCCTTCGTGCAGGTGGTCCAAGGTGGCCCGCTGCACCGCCATGGCGGTGTTGAACGAGCGTTCCATGGCCAAGGTGTCGGTGAAGTCTTCATAGGTGAAGATCAGGCCGCCATAAGGATGCGGGCTGACCACCCGACGCAGGGTGCGGCCGTCGGGCAGGTGCATCAACGTCTCGATGGGGTCGATCAGCGAGATGAAGCGTTTCAGTTCCTCTTCCTTCAGCGCCCGGTAATCGGCGGCTTCCGGCAACAGGCGGCGATCGCGCAAGGCATCCATCACCGCGCCATAGGTGGGTTGACTGCCCAGCCAGTCGCGCTCCATCCGCCACAGCTTCAGGAAGGCGGTGTTGAAAAACGCCAGCCGGGTATCGGTGGTGTAGATGGCGATGGCGGTGGACAGCCGTTCGAGGACTTCCACCTGGGCGCTGACATGATGCGCCAGTTGTTCCTGCAATTCCTCGATGCGGGTGTGGTCCTGGACCAGACCGACGGTCAGCAGGGATTCACCCACCGTGATGGGGATTTCGGTGACATGGGCCAGTCGGCGGGCCCCGGCCAGCACCAGATGGAATTCGGCCGAGCGCGGCTCGCCGCTGGCCCGGGCGCGGGCGGCCAAGGCGCGGGCCTCGCGCACCGTGTCGTCGGCGGCCAATTCCACCTGGGCCTGCAGCACCGCTTCGGGGCTGGCGGCCTCGACCGCGCCGGCATAGGCCTGGTTGACCATCAGCACCGACAAATCCTCGTCGCGCAGCCAGACCGGCATGGGAAGCGCGTCGATGGCGGCCTTCAGATAGGTGGCGTCGGCGGCCAAAGCGTGCAGCGAGCGGGCAAGGTCATCCACCGCGCCGGCGCTGTCGCTGACGTCGCGGAACCACACCAGATCGGCCAGCACGTCGCCGCCGGGATTGGTGGCCCGCGTCCCCATGGCACGGATGCGCCGCGACGACTGGTCCAGCGCCAGATCCATCTCGAAGGCGTCGCCGTCTTGGCGCAACCGGGTGATGGCCTGTTCCAGATGCAGGGAATCACTGGCGTCGAACGCCGCCAACACGTCGGCCTCGGTGGATTCCATGCCCTTGGGCAGGCTCAACAACACCGCCAAACGCCGCGAACAGGTGAAATCGTCATGCCAGCAGGCATAGCCGTCGGGTGACGTGGCCAGACATTCCCGCAGGGCTTCGGCCTGCATCTCGGCCAGGGCGGCGTTCTGGCCGATCCGGTTCAGGCGCAGGCGCAGCCACAACAGCGCCGGCACCAGCACGCTGGCCAGCACCACCGCCCCTAAGGCCATGGACAAGGGATCGGCCCAGAACGGCATATTCGTGCCGACCGCGTCCTGGGCGCGGGCCGGTGTCGCCGCCAGCATTGCTGTACCTAAGGCCAAAGGCGCGAAACCGCGCATGCGTCCCCCTTTCGATCCAAGCGCAGAGTGCCGCCGAAACCGCGCCGACACAAGAGCTTGGGTGAAGACCGCAGCCATGCTACACCCTGACCGTCTTAATGCCGAAGGGTCCCGGGGAATGCTGCAAAAGACCTATGATTGGATGATGGAAAAGGCGGCGCATCGCCATGCCATCTGGTGGCTGGCGCTGATTTCCTTCGTCGAAAGCTCGTTCTTCCCCATTCCGCCCGACCTGATGCTGATCCCGCTGGTGCTGGCGGCGCCGACCAAATGGTTCCGCGTCGCCCTGGTCTGCACCTTGTCGTCGGTGGCCGGCGGCTATCTGGGATACGCCATCGGCTATTTCTTCATGGACACGGTGGGCGTCGCCATCTTGGACGTCTTCCACCTGAACGAGAAGTTCCAGGCCTTCAAGCCGCTGGTTGACCAGTACGGCGCCTGGGTCATCATCGTCAAGGGCGCCACGCCCATCCCCTATAAGCTGATCACCATCTCGGCCGGCGCCTTCCACTTCGACCTGGCGCAGTTCACCATCGCCAGCTTCGTGGCCCGCGCCATGCGGTTCTTCCTGGTCGCCGCCCTGCTGTGGAAATTCGGCCCCCCCATCCGCGACTTCGTCGAAAAGCGCCTGACCTTGGTGATGACCGTGGGCGTGGTGCTGCTGGTGGGCGGCTTCTTGGTGGTGAAGCTGGTTTAGCCGCCCCCACTAGGCTCCGGTGCGTCCGCGACAGCCTTGACCACCGCTTTTCGCAAGCGATCCGAAAAAAACTTGCGTGTGCGCGCCAAAGTCAGACGCAAGCCGGGCGTCTTACGCCAGTTGACCAGGATGGGGATGGCGAAGCCGATCAGCACCGCCAATTTCTTCAGATGGATATTAACGACCAAGTAATCCGGCAACAGGTTGGGATCGGCCGGAGGATCGGCGCTGAGCAATCCACTTCCCAGAACAATCAGCATCAGGCTGAGCGGACTCCACAACAGCAACCGCAAAATTGGCGACAAAACCCGTAGATAGGCCCCCACCAACGAGATCAGGGAAACCACCAGCACGCTGATCCCCACCCCCATCAGAATATAAACCAACAGCTCCAGCATGGCCTTGCTGTTCAATATGTTCCGCAGGGGTTCAAGGAACCAGAACTGATCCAGTTCGGTCCACAAACAAAGGGCCGCCACCAGCATCAAAGACAGCGACGACAAGATCAGCTGGAGCACCCGGGCCGCATAACGGCGATAACGCTCACGCCGCCGCCACTCGCTGTCGAAGCGCGCGCACCACAAATACACGTCTTCCATCAATTGTTCGGGCACACGAACCGGCGAACTGCGTGTTTCGACGCAGCGCCGCAAAGCGATGGCTTGGCTGAAATGGCCTTCCAACCACAACGTGTCGTGTCGCCCAAGCAATTGCCGTTCCCGACCAAAAGGAAACGGATGACGCAAAAGCCGGGATATGCGCCCCAATCGACGGTCCAAAGCGCCGGCCAATTCCGCCCAGTGCGCGTCATCCGCTGGATTGAAGCCATAGACCAAGGCTGATTCACCCCGAAAAACTTCCACAGGTTGCATACATGGTAATCCATAAAATTTTATGGTCTTTGTATATTGTGTGTATACCACCTTTGCTATAGGTTTTGCATATATTTTCCCCATTTTAGGGATGGGCTATGGATAACTTCGACAACCAAATCCTCAATGCCGCCATAGACACCGATGCCGATTACCAAGCCGGGCGGGCGGACAGGAACCGCGGCTTCCCGTCGATCAATCTGCAAGGTCCCATGGGGCACGCGCAGTTGATCATTCAGAACATCCACGACCGGCTGGAAACCTATTCCAAGCAGTGGAAAGTGGAATACCGGAAGCTTCAGGCCCGCGTCACCAGCCTGAACTACGAAATCGAATCCTATGGTCGCCGCAAGGTCAGCCTGGAAGCCGGCGCCGTAATGGATAACGACATGTTGGAGGCCGCCCTGGCCCCCAACGTGGATTCGCCGCTCAACCAGGCGGAAGTCAAAATGCAGGCGGCCAACGACGCCCTGGCCCAAATTCGCGACAAGGAACACGGACGCCGACTGCAATCGCATTTGGGACCATGGTGGTATTTTTTCGCCATGGCCGTCCTGGCCTTCCTGGAAATGCCCATCAACCTGCAGGCGACCAGCATCATTTTCGCCAGCGAAGCCGTCTACATGACCTATGTCCTGGCGGCCATCGTCGGCATCCTGCTGGTGTCATATGCCCACATGTCAGGACGCATGCTGAAACAGCACACCATCCTGCGTGGGGTTCAACCATGGGCCAACTGGGTGATCTGGGTCGCTTCGGGCATCATGTCCTTGGGGGCCATCGCCGCGGTGTATTACCTGCGCTGGCGCTATCTTGATGCGAACAATACCGGCGAGCCCATCTTGGGCGAACTGCTGTTCTTCTTGTTCCTGAACCTGTCCATCTATTTCGTCGGCCTGTTCATTGCCGTCCTGCATTACGACTCGAACCCCGACTATCAAGCCGCCCACAAAGTCGCGGAAAGCGCCAAGAAGGCCTATCACAAGCAATTGGCCAAGCACATGCGCGACAAGCGCGACATTGGCCGCCAGTTCAACGACGACCGCAAGGCGCTTTATCAAAGTGACGACCGCCGCCGCGGTGAGCTGGTCCAGGCCGAACTGGCGCTCAAGCAAAAATGCGACGAATGGAACGTCAAACTGGGGCAGTGCCTGCGGGACCTGAACAGTCGCCTGACCGCCTATGCGAAAGGCAACCAAGAGGGACACATCGATCCCGTCCTGCCCCACCACCTGACCAAGCAAGGCATCGACGACAACGTCGGGAAGATGCGTGAAACCTTCAAGCTGGAGACAGTGCAATGCGAATGACCTTCCTGGCCGCGGCTGTGGCGATGGCTGTTCTTGCTCCGACGGTTTCCGATGCCCAAACTCGCCGTCACACGCCCCCCTCTCCACCCCCGTCGGCCGAACTGCAGCCGGTCAGCCTGCCGTTCGGCGAGTTCTGCACCAAATACCAACGCCAGGGCGCCGACAGCATCCTGGTGGGTATCGACCGCACCACGCGGCAGATTCGCACCGTCGACCGCAACGGCACGGCCGCCACATTCGCCGACCTGCGACAAGTGATGCGTCCGGGCGACCGCGTCATCATTTTCATCGTTTACGAGCATGCGACCTCGCGCATGATGATTTTCGACGATTGTGTCCCGGGCAACAGTTCGGTGTGGACGGGCCGCCAGCATCCGGCCAGCGTCATCGAACACGATACCGCCACCTTCATGGACAACGTCGCCAAGGCGCAGCAACGAGTGCTGGAACCGTTCGGTACCAGGCAAAGCGCCCGCTCCGCCATTGTCACCACCTTGCACGGGATGGTCGCGCAGGTGAACGGGCCGATCAAAAACCTGCTGCTGATGTCCGACTTGCTGGATACCGAGGTGATGAACCTGCGCCCCACCGAATTGGTGGACACCTACCGGCGCCAACAAGTCATCATGAAGTCCCTACGCCAAAGCCACCTGATCCCGTCCCTGGGCGGCACGAAAATCAGGATTCACGGCTACGGCTTGTCGGACGACCACGTGAACAACGTCTATCCCCCCATCACCCAGGACGTGATGACGTCCATCAAGGAGGTGTGGAAAGACTTCTTTCGGCAAACCGGGGCCGATCTGGAGCCTGAAAGCTTCGTGAACTAATGAAAAACCCGGTGGGATATTCCCTCCGGGTTTTTTTTCACACCAAATGCGGCCTCGTCACGTAATCCTCGGCCTGCATTTCCATCAGGCGTGACACCGTGCGCTGGAACTCGAAGGCGCCGATGCCGGTGGGGTACAGGCTTTCCGGCGGCGCGGCGGCCGAACAGATCAGCGTCACCTTGTGTTCGTATAGCGCGTCGACCAGGGTGACGAAGCGCCTTGCCTCGTCCTTGTTTTCCGGTGACAGCAAGGGGACGCCGGACAGCACCAGGGTGTGGTACAGGCTGGCCAGTTCCAGGTAATCGCTGGGGCCAAGCGGGCGACCACACAATTCCTTGAAGCCGAACCAGGCGACGCCGACGGCGGAACGCGGCACGTCGATGACACGGCCTTGCACCATCAACTGGTCGGGACGCGGCTCGGCGCCTTCGGTCAGGCGGGCGAAAGCGGTCGCCAAGGCGGCTTCGGATTCAGGGCCCAACGGTGCGTGGTAGACCTGCAGGCCCTTCTTGCGGCCCAGACGGTAATCCCGTTCGGAATTCAGTTCCAGCAGGTCCAGACGCTCGGCGATCAGACGGATGAAGGGGACGAAGCGGTCGCGTTGCAGACCGTCCTTGTAAAGATCCTGCGGCGCCCGGTTCGAGGTGATGACCACCACCACGCCGTTGTCGAACAGATGCTGGAACAATCGGCCGACGATCATGGCGTCGGCGATGTCGGTGATCTGCAACTCGTCCAGACACAGCAACCAGGCGTTTGACGCCAATTGCTTGGCCAGGGCCGGAATGGGGTCGGGGCCGGTTCCCGCCTTGCGCCATTCATGCAGCGCCCGATGAATGTCGCGCATGAATTCGTGGAAGTGCACCCGGCGCTTGCCCGGCATGTTGGTGAACTCGAAGAACAAATCCATCAGCATGGACTTGCCGCGCCCGACCTCGCCGAACATGTAAAGGCCCTGACGCGGCCGGCCGTCCTCGCAATCGCCGGGATGCCACTGCAGGCCCGAGGCGGGCACCGGTTTACCGCCGATGCCGAAACGGGCCAGCCAGCCCTTCTCGCCGCTGGCCGGGCGATAGCCGCGCACCGCCTTGGACAGGCTTTGCAGCTTGTGGACAGCCAATTCCTGCGCCGGGTCGGGGCGTACGCTGCCAGTGCGCAGGCGGTCGCGGTATTCGGTTAAGGGTCCGTCGGTCATGGCCGCAACCCTACCCCAAAGGGGGGCAAAGAAAAAGGGCGCGGGTGGGTTCCCGCGCCCTTTTCGTCAAATCTCGCCCCGATCAGCCGTCGGCGTTGATCTTGGCGACGATCTCGGCCAGCTTGGCTGCGGCCTGATCGTTTTCCACCTGGCAGGTGCCGGCCTTTTCGTGGCCACCGCCGCCATAGGACAGGCACAGCTCGCCCACATTGGTCTTGGACGACCGGTTGACGATGGAACGCCCCATGGCGAAGACGGTGTTCTGCTGCTTCAGGCCCCACATGACGTGGATCGAGATGTTGCACTGCGGATGCAGGGCGTAAATCATGAAGCGGTTGCAGGCATAGATGGTTTCTTCGTTGCGCAGGTCCAGCACCACCAAATTCTTGTGGACCGTCGAGCAGCGCAGAATCTGTTCCTTGGCCTTTTCCTCGTGCTCGAAATACAGGTCGGCGCGTTCCTTGACGTCGGGCAGCGCCAGAATCTGTTCGATGCTGTGGTTGCGGCAATAATCGATCAGCTCCATCATCAGCTGATAGTTCGAGATGCGGAAATCGCGGAAGCGGCCCAGGCCGGTGCGGGCGTCCATGATGTAGTTCAGCACCGTCCAGCCGGTGGGCGAGATGATGTCGTCCAGCGAATACTGGGCGCTGTCGGCCTTGTCGACCTCTTCCATCATCTTGTCCCAGGCCGCCGGGAAACGCACCGCACCACCGTAATAGTCATAGACCACGCGGGCCGCCGACGGCGCCTTGGGGTCGATGATGTGGTTGTCCTTCTTGCCCACTCGGATGGTTTCCGACAGATGGTGGTCAAAGGCGATGTGCACGCCGTCCACATAGGGAAGGTTCGTGGAAATATCGTTGGGGCCGATGTCGACGACCCCATCCTGCATGTCCTTGGGATGAACGAACTTGATGTCGTCGATGATATCCAACTGCTTCAAAAGCACGGCACAAACCAGGCCGTCGAAATCGCTACGCGTGACCAAACGGAACTTTTTGCCGTTGGACATAATGCCCTCCTTCCCGCATACAGGGTCATAACTTTACCCTGGGTTTCCCCTTTGGACAACCGGGTCGCGACCCGATCCACACTTCCCCAAAGATGTGTGCTGCGCTAAACAGAAACAACGAATGCCGCACACGAAAAGCGAGTCCGTCATGCGCGCCAGCCCGATTTTCTTGATGCTTGCCACCCTGGCCGCCAGCGGCTGCGCCGAGGAACCCTTTGCCGGTCGTCAGATCAACACGTTCCTAGACAAACCGGTGAACACGGTTCTGACCACCGGACAGGTGTCGGTCTGCTATGCCGACGGCACGCCCCGCGCCACCATCGAGGCCGTGGCCGCCGAAGCCTGCGGGGAATACGGATATTTCGCCTCCCCCACCTATGACCGGCGCTATCAATGCCGGATCACCGCCCCGCATGAAGCGAACTTCGCGTGCTATCACCCCGAGATGACCGACGCCAAAGGCCAACGGATCAATCCCAGCGTCGAGAAGGCGGTGGCCGAATGGCAAAAGCGCACCGGCAAGCTGAAGCCCAAACCCCGGGTGGCGCTGCCTGAAGCGCAACAACAAGAGGTTCCGGCGACGCTGCCCTCCATGGCTGTACCGGCCAAGACCGCTGTCGACCAGGGTGAAACCGCCGCCCCATCCCCGGTGGCGCCCGCCAGCATGCCAGCCGCCCAACCCAGCTATCGCCCGCTGTCCCCGGCCGACATCGCCGGCAAGCCGAACATGGCCCCCGCCCCCATCCTGGCCGAGCCACCGCGTCAGGTGCCGCTGTACCCGTCGGGCAGCGGCTACACACTGCAGCCGGAAAGCTGGGGGCAGCAATTCGACAAATAAGACAATGAAACAAAAAACCCCGCCGGATCGCTCCGGCGGGGTTTTTCTTTGATCCGTCCCAGATCAGACGCCGCGCTGCAGCAGCTTCGTCTTGATCGAACCGATGGCCTTGGCCGGGTTCAGACCCTTGGGGCAGGTCTTGGTGCAGTTCATGATGGTGTGGCAGCGATACAGCTTGAAGGGATCTTCCAGCGCATCGAGGCGTTCACCGGTCATTTCGTCACGGGAATCGTGGATCCAGCGGGCGGCCTGCAACAGCACGGCCGGTCCCAGGTAACGATCGCCGTTCCACCAATAGCTGGGGCAGCTGGTCTGGCAGCAGAAGCACAGGATGCACTCCCACATGCCGTCCAGCTTCTCACGCTCTTCCGGCGACTGCAGACGCTCGCCATCCGGGGGCGGCGGGGTCTGGGTCTGCATCCACGGCTTGACCGAGGCCAGCTGGGCATAGGGGATGGTCAGGTCGGGCACCAGATCCTTGACCACCGGCATGTGCGGCAGCGGATAGATCTTGGCGTCGCCCTTGATGTCCTCGATGGGCTTCAAGCACGCCAGGGTGTTGCTGCCATCGATGTTCATGGCGCACGAACCGCAGATGCCTTCACGGCAGGAACGGCGGAAGGTGAGCGTCGAGTCGATCTCGTTCTTGATCTTCAACAGCGCGTCCAGAACCATCGGGCCGCACTTGTCCAGATCGATCTCGTACGAGTCCAGACGCGGGTTGGAACCCGAATCCGGATCATAGCGATAGATCTTGAAGGTCTTCACGTTCTTGGCACCGGCAGCGGCCTTGTGGCTCTTGCCGGTCTGCACCCGGGAATTGGCGGGCAGGGAAAATTCGACCATGTCTTTCTCTCCTTGTCCGGCCTTAGTACACGCGCTTTTGCGGCTTGATGTACTCGACCTCGTCGGTCAGCGTGTAGGTGTGCACCGGACGGTAGTCCAGGCTCACCTTGCCGTCCTTGACGGTGGCCAGGGTGTGCTTCTGCCAGTTCACGTCGTCGCGATCCGGATAATCCTCGTGGGCGTGGGCACCGCGCGATTCGTGACGGGCTTCCGCCGACACGATGGTCGCCAGCGCGCAGTCCATCAGGTTTTCCAGCTCGAAAGCTTCGACCAGATCCGAGTTCCACACGGTGGAACGGTCGTTGATCTTCAGCTGCGGCAGGGTCGAGGCGACTTCGTACATCTTCTCGACGCCCTCGGCCAACGACTTCGAGGTGCGGAACACCGCGGCGTCGTTCTGCATGGTCTTTTGCATGGCCAGACGGATTTCGCTGGTATGCATGGAACCCGAAGCGTTGCGCAGACGATCGAAACGCGACACGGCCAGGTCGGCCGAATCGGCCGGCAGCGGCTTGTGCGGGGTGCCGGGCTTCAGGGTGTCGGCGGCACGCAGGGCGGCGGCGCGACCGAACACCACGATGTCCAACAGCGAGTTGGTGCCCAGGCGGTTGGCGCCGTGGACCGACACGCAGGCGGCCTCACCGATGGCCATCAGACCTTCGACGGTGGCGTCGGGGTTGTCGGCGGTCGGGCGCAGCACTTCGCCGTACAGGTTGGTGGGGATGCCGCCCATGTTGTAGTGGACGGTCGGCAACACCGGGATCGGCTGCTTGGTGACGTCGACGCCGGCGAAGATCTTCGAGGTTTCGGAGATGCCGGGCAGACGCAGTTCCAGATCGGCCGGATCCAGATGGTCCAAATGCAGGAAGATGTGGTCGTTGTGATCGCCAACGCCACGGCCTTCGCGGATTTCCATGGTCATGGCGCGGCTGACGACGTCACGCGAGGCCAGGTCCTTGGCGGTCGGCGCATAACGTTCCATGAAACGTTCGCCGGCCGAATTGCGCAGGATGCCGCCTTCGCCGCGGGCACCTTCGGTGATCAGACAGCCCGAACCGTAGATGCCGGTGGGGTGGAACTGCACGAATTCCATGTCCTGCAGCGGCAGGCCGGCACGGGCCACCATGCCATGACCGTCGCCGGTGCAGGTATGGGCCGAGGTGCAGCTGAAATAGGCGCGGCCATAGCCGCCCGAAGCCAGCACCACCTTGTGGGCGCGGAAACGGTGCAGGGTGCCGTCGTCCAGGTTCCAGGCCATGACGCCACGGCAAGCGCCGTTTTCCATGATCAGGTCCAGGGCGAAATATTCGACGAAGAATTCGCAAGAATGCTTCAGCGACTGCGAGTACAGCGTGTGCAGGATGGCATGACCGGTACGGTCAGCGGCGGCGCAGGCGCGCTGCACCGGCTTTTCGCCGAAGTTCGACATGTGACCGCCGAACGGGCGCTGATAGATCTTGCCTTCCGGGGTGCGCGAGAACGGCACGCCGAAATGTTCAAGTTCGTACACCGCCGGCACGGCCTCGCGGCACATGTATTCGATGGCGTCTTGGTCGCCCAGCCAGTCCGACCCCTTGACGGTGTCGTACATGTGCCACTTCCAATTGTCCTCGGCCATGTTGCCAAGGGAAGCGCCGATGCCGCCCTGGGCGGCCACGGTGTGCGAGCGGGTGGGGAACACCTTGGTGATGCAGGCGGTTTTGAAACCGGCCGCACCCATGCCCATGGTGGCACGCAGGCCAGCGCCGCCGGCGCCGACGACCACGACGTCGTAGGTGTGGTCGATGATCTTGTACGCAGCCATTGCGGTTAGCCTCCGACGGCGATTTTAAGGATCGAAACGGTCATGCCGACCGCCAGCAAAGCGGCGATCAGGCGGGTCGCCAGCAGACCGGCGAACTTCTTGGCCTTGCAGCTCACATAATCCTCGATGACCATGGAAAGGCCCAGCGAGGCGTGATAGCAGACCAGACCGATGGTCAGGATCATCAGGGCGGCGTTGGAGCCCTGGCCGATCCAGGCCGAGAAGGCGGCGTGGTCGGCACCGGCCAAGCGGGCGATGGAAACCACGAACCACAGCGACAAGGGAATCAGGCCGACCGCGGTGACGATGGTCGACCAGTGATGGCCCATGCCCGACTTGGCCGAGCCAAGACCGCGAGCGCGGCCGATGGGGGAACGAAGGGTCATGTCGGTCTCTCCCTTAGGCCACCAGATAGATGGCGATGGCCAGGACGGTCAGAACGGCGGTCGCGCCAAGCGCGATCTTGGCCGACAGATAGGCCTGCGACAGCTCGAAGCCCCAGCCCGAGTCCCACAGCAGGTGACGGACACCATGGCTGAGGTGGAAGAACAGGGCGACGGTCCAGCCCAGCAGGAACAGCTTGCCCAGGAACGACCCGAACACCGCCTGGGCGGCGGCGAAGGATTCCGGACCCGACGCGGCGGCGCACAGCCACCAGGCCAGGGCGAACAAGCCGATCACCAGGCCAACGCCGGTAATACGGTGGGAGATGGACATGATCGCCAGCAAAGGCAGGCGATAGATGTCGAGATGCGGAGAAAGCGGCCGGTTGCGCGTGCTCATGGGTTGGGCCCCCGAAACTTCTGAAGTGCGGGGCAAAACGCCCCCCTACGTGCGGCAATGTGGGGCAAGTGTTTAGCGTTTAGGGGCGTCCGAGTCAACGCCAAGGGCCACACTTTTTGGCGGGGGCGGCTACCCGCTCCCCACCCAAGGGGGTGGTGGGCATTCCGGTGCCGAATTATTCGCCCCGCGCATAGCCGCCCCGACCTGTGCGCATCGGTAGAAAAACTGGCCACATATACACCGCAGAACACCGCCATTCACGCAATATAGATAAAATTTTATTTATCGCACTATACAGTTGTATGGAATACATGATCACTACAAAAATGTATAATTCCGATAAATAAGAAAAATGAACAGGAGAGCATCATGTCAACGTCAGAACTATCGACGCACGATCTTAGCGAACTAACCCGCGAAGTCGCGCACCTGCACAAGGAGGTGTCGGTCCTGCGCCAACAGCTTCTTGGCATCGCCAATTACGTTCATGACCATATTGACGACGCGAGACATGATGGCTCGGCCGATCTGATCCATTGTCACAATTGCGGCGCGCCAGTCGCCGCCCATGTGGCCGCCAGCGGACAATTGCTGTTGTGCCCGGCTTGCGGCTGGAGCGAATTCGTCAGCCGCGACGGCCGGGAATCCAGCGAAGTGCAGCCCGACCGCGTGCCGCTGATCCCCACGCCCCACGGCTGGACCGATTAACCAGGGAGGTCACCATGTCGCTTCTCAGCCTGTTCCACGGCCACACGCCGCCGCCGCTGGTGGGGGAACTGATCCATTGGGACGACACCCTGTCGGTGGACAACCCGGTGATCGATGGCGAGCATCGCGCCATCGTCGAATCCCTGAACCGTGTCTACGCCGACTGGATGGCCGCCGACCACCGCCTTGATCTGGAAGAGGAACTGGGCAAACTGGCGGCCATCGTCGAAACCCACTTCGCCAACGAAGAGGATTTGATGGCGCGACGCCACTGCCCGACGCTTCCCGACCATGCCCGCGACCACCGCGACATGCTGCTGGAGATGCGCACCATCGCCAACAACATCCACGCCATGCCGCAAGCCAAGCTGGAAGCCCAGCTGCTGCGTTTCATCCGCCGGCTGGTGATGGGCCACGTCCTGTCCTGGGACATGGACGCGCGCGATTACCTGCGGGCATGAAAAAACGGCCCGCCTGTCGCCAAGCGGGCCGTTCCGGTCGCACCGCGTTTAACGCGGCATCAGCACCGTGTAATCGAAATCCAACACCACCGCCGGGTCAAAGCCCTTGCCGTCTTCCGACTTCAAGGTGAAGTCGTGGGCCGAGCGGTTCTTCAGCGCCACCAGACGCAGACGCAGGGCGCCGATGTCGGTGCGGCCGGGCAATTCGATCTTTTCCAGCACTTCCGACCACGCATAGATGGTGTCGCCGGCAAACGTCGGGTTGACGTGGCGACCGCCGTTGATGGCGGCGATCTTGAAGGCGTTGCCCAGGCCGTTGAACGACAGCGCCCGGGCCATGCTGATGATGTGGCCGCCATAGATCAGGCGGCGGCCGAAACGGCCCTGGCCTTCGGTGTGCTGGTTGAAGTGGACCTTGGCGGTGTTCTGCCACAACCGGGTGGCCATCATGTGCTCGGCTTCCTCGATGGTCATGCCGTCCACATGATCGATCTTCTCGCCCACCGCGTAATCGCCCCAACGATGGCTGGAACCGGCCAGCACGTTGTCATAGGAACCCGCGTTCAGACCGGCCGGGATCAGCAGGTCGCCAGCCGCCACCGAACCCGGCAGTTCGGGCACCACTTCTTCCGGGGCCGGGGCGTTGACGTCACGCTTTTTCACCATCACCCAGCGGACGTAGTCGACGACCATCTCGCCCTTCTGGTTGGTTCCGGTCGAGCGCACATAGACCACGCCGGTCTGCTTGTTGGAGTTTTCCTTGAGCCCGATCACCGTGGACGTGGTGGTGATGGTGTCGCCGGCATAGACCGCCACGCCGAAACGGCCGTCGGCATAACCCAGGTTGGCCACGGCGTTCAACGACACGTCGGGCACGGTCTTGCCAAACGCGATGTGGAAGGCGGCCAGATCGTCCAGGGGCTGTCCGGGCATGCCGCAGGACTTGGCGAATTCCACCGACGAGTTGAAGGCGAAGCGCGAGCCGTAAAGCGCAGTGTAAAGGGCGGCATCGCCCGAGGTCACGGTGCGCGGTGTGGCGTGGCGGATTTCCTGGCCGATGCGGAAATCTTCGAAGAAATTGCCGGAATTGGTCTTGCTCATGGGATGATCCTTGTTGAAGGCGTCATGCCCGGGCTTGACCCAGGCATCCACCCGCTACCATGGACCCCCGGGTCAAGCCCGGGGGTGACGGATTATTTGCTCAGGTCCGCTTCCAGACCAGCGATCTGTTCAGACAAGGTGACCAGACGCTTGGCGTTTTCCACGTGCAGGTTTTCCACCAGCTTGCCATCGACCACCACCACGCCTTGGCCTTGTGCCGCGGCTTCGGCATGGGCGGCGATGATCTTCTTCGACCACTCCACCTCTTTTTCCGAAGGGGCATAGACGCGGTTGGCGACGTCGATGGTCTTGGGATGGATCAGGGTCTTGCCGTCAAAGCCCAATTCCAGACCCTGGACACAATGGGCTTCGAAACCGGCATCGTCGTTCAGGTCCAGATGCACGCCATCGATGGCGGCCAAGCCATAGGCGCGGGCGGCCAGCAGGCACAGGCCCAGACTGGTGATCATCGGCAGACGCATCGGCGTGTGGGCGCAATGCAGGTCCTTGGCCAAATCCGAAGTGCCCATGACGAAACCACCCATGCGGGGGCTGGCCAGGGCGATTTCCTCGGCCCGCAGCATGCCCTTGGGGGTTTCCATCATGCACCAGATGGCCATGTCGGCCGGCGCCCCGGACGCGTTCATGATGGTTTCCACCTGACGCACCATGTCGGCGCTTTCCACCTTGGGGATCAGGATGCCATGGGCGCCCGAGGTGGACGCCGCCACCACGTCGGCATAGCCCCAGGGCGTACCCAGGCCGTTGACGCGGACCAGCAATTCACGACCGCCGTAACCACCGGCCTTGACCGCGTCGCAGACCTGCCCACGCGCCACGTCCTTGGCATCGGGCGACACCGCGTCTTCCAGATCAAGAATCAGGCCGTCGGCGGCCAGGGTGCGGGCCTTTTCCAGGGCGCGGGCGTTGGACCCCGGCATGTAAAGGACGGAACGGCGAGGACGGGCGGTGGCAGCCATGACAAGATCCCTTGCAAAAGAAACAGGCTGGGGAACCTAGCAAGTTGCGCTAAGCTAGGCAAGGTTGCAGCGCAACAATACATCGCCACGGACCCGCTTTCGATGAAGATTCTTTCGCTGTCCTCTTGTGTCGCGCACGGCCATGTGGGCAATTCGGCCCTGGTCCCGCCGCTGCAGCGCCTGGGACACAGCGTCACCGCCATCAACACCGTGCAGTTTTCCAACCATCCCGGTCATGGGTCGTTCGGGGGCGACGTCTTCGCCCCCGACCATGTGGGCCGCGTGGTGGACAGCTTGGCCCAAGCGGGTTTCCTGGGTGGCCATGACGGCGTGCTGTCGGGATATCTGGGTGATGCCGACAACGGACCGGCCCTGTTACGCATCCTGGCCGCCAATCCGGGTGCGCCCTATCTGTGCGATCCGGTTATGGGCGATGACGGGCGGTCCTATGTCCGCCCCGGCATCGCCCAATTCCTGTGCGGCCCGGCCCTGGCGGCGGCCACCATCGTCACCCCCAACCCGTTTGAATTGGGCCTTTTGTCCGGCGCCGCGGTGGAAGGGCTGGAACAGTGCCTGACCGCCGCCGCCGCCTTGCTGTCCAAAGGACCGTCCCTGGTGGTGGTCACCAGCCTGGACATCGACGGTGACGCGGCATGCGCGGCGCTCACCCGCCAAGGGTGCTGGCTGGCGCGCACGCCCCGCCTGCCCTTTGCCCACACAGTCAACGGCGCCGGCGATCTGCTGGCCGGCTTGATCCTGACCGAGCACCTGAGTGGCGCCGGCACCCCGCAGGTGCTGACCCTGGCAGTGTCGCGGCTGTTCGCCGTTCTGAAAGCCACTTTGGAAAGCGGCCAGCGGGAACTGGCCCTGGTGGCGGCGCAGGACCGGCTTGCGCATCCACCACAACTGTTCGCAGCGCAACAATCCTAGGGTTGTTCCGGTGGACGGTTTCTGCTTTCTTGCCCGCACAGCAGTTTGCGGAATCAAGGTTTGAGCGATTATCTGTATCTACGCGGCGTCGCCATCGGCTTCGCCATCGCCGCCCCCATCGGTCCCGTCGGCCTTTTGTGCATCCGCAAGGCCCTGGCGGACGGCCGGCTTGCCGCTTTCGTCGCCGGTCTGGGCGCCGCTTTGGCCGACACCTTCTTCGGCGCCGTCGTGGGTCTGGGCCTGGGCGCGGTGTCGCATTTCATCGCCGATCACACCCTATGGCTGAAGATCGTCGGCGGCCTGTTCATGCTGGGCCTGGGCATCCACACTTGGCGGGCGGCGGCGGCCGGCATGGAGGGCGAAGCCGAACCGGGCCAGGGTCCCGGCATGGCCAAGGACTTCCTGTCCACCTTCGTCATCACCATCACCAATCCCGGGACCATCCTGGGCGTCATCGGCGTCTTCGCGGCGCTGGGCGCCTCGGCCAAGCCACAAGGCATGGAAGACCAAGCCCTGCTGGTGGGCGGCATTTTTTCAGGATCGGCCCTGTGGTGGGCGGTGCTGGCGGAACTGACCATCGCCATCCGCGCCCGCTTCACCCCCGAACGCATGCGGCTGTTCAACCACATCTCGGGGGCGTTGCTGATGGGCTTGGGCGGGCTGACCCTGGGGTCGTTGTTTTTTTAGAACCCTGTCATCGGTGGCTTTCGCCCCATTAAGCCCGCACGGCGTCTGAGCGAGCCCGGCACGGGCGGCCTTCGGCCTTAACGCAGCTTCTTGCGCATCAGGATTTCGTCTTCGCCCGGAGTGATCAGGTCGTTCAGCTCGGCCTTTTCGACGAAACCGTTGCGGCCATAGAAATCCCGCGCCCGGGTGTTGAAGGCCGAGACGCAGACCCACAGGTTGCCGCCGTTCTGTCCTGCCGCCCAAGCCAGCAGCGCCGAGCCGATGCCCTGGCTTTGCATGGCGGGGACCACGGCGAGAACTTCCACATAGGGTCCGCGCAGCCAGGGCGACCGCAGGCACAGCAGCCCCACCGCCCGGCCGTCTTGTTCATAGACCATACGCAACAGGCTGCTGTCGTCCCGCGTCAGATAGCCGGCCAGACCGTCATCGGAAAAACCCAGACGGCGCCACGGGTCCATGTGGGCCAAAGCCTCGGCCAGGGCCGGGACTTCTTGGGGACGCAACGGGCGGATCATGGCAACACCTCATCCAAACGCACGAATTCCACCTTACGGCGCCGAAGTTCGGCGACGATGGCAGGAAGGGCCTGGGCCGTCGCCGGGGCGCGGCCGTTGATATGGAAGATCAGAATATCGCCACCACGCGCCTTTGACAGCACCCAAGTCTTCAGCCTTTCGGGGGAGAGCCCGGGGGCGGGATCACCCGAGGCGAAGCTCCAATGGACCACCCGGTGGCCGGTGGCTTCCACCGCCGCCAGGGTGGCGGCGTCATAATTGCCGGCGGGAAAGCGGAAATAGCGCGGCTGTTTGCCGGTCACCTGGGCGATGGCGGCGTCGGCGTCGGCCACCTGGGCCTGGACCTGCGCCACCGACAGCTTTTCCATGTGCTGGGGGTGATCGAAGGAATGGTTTTCCACCTCGACCAGCGGTGATTGGGCCAGCTCCGCCAACTCGGCGGCGTTGCGCCGGGCGAACAGGCCGGTGGCGAAGATGGTCACCGGCAGTTTCTCCGCCACCAGCACGTCCACCAGCTTGCGGTCCAGATAAGCCGGCTTGCCGCGTCCCTCGCAGGCGTCGAAAGTCAACGCCACCCGGCTGACACCGGCCGGCAGATGCTCGATCACTTCCCCCCGTGCGGAAGAAGTGGCGACCAGCGCCGCCACGGCAAGCAACAGCCGTCGGAACACGTCTAGAAATCCAGGTCGGGATAATGCTTGGGCGGCGGGACACCCGGCAGATGATCGGCCAGCAGCGCCCGGAAGCTGGGCCGCGACTTGACCCGGGCATACCAATCCTTGGCCCCCGGATGACGGTCCCACGGCACGTCGCCGATATAGTCGATGCAGGAAATCTGCGCCGCCGCGGCCACGTCGGCCAGGGTGTAGTTGGACCCGGCCAGCCAGGTGCGCCGCTCGGTCAGCCAGGCAACGTATTCCAGATGCTGGTGGATGTTGGCGAAACCGGCGCGGATGGCCCGCGAATCCGGCGAGCCCTTGAGCGTGGTCAGGCGCTTGGTGACCTTTTCGTCCACCAGATTGCGGGTGACCTCGTCATGGAACTTGCGGTCGAACCAGCCGACCAGACGACGCACCTCGGCCCGCGCTTCCGCCTCGGCGGGCAACAGCGGTGGTTCGCGGTGCACCTCGTCCAGGTATTCGCAGATGGCGTTGGAATCACCCAGCACGGTGCCGCCTTCCTCGACCAGAACCGGCAGGTCGCCGCCGGGGCTGATCGCCAGGAACTCGTCACGGCGTTCCCAGTACTTCTCGATTTCCTCGACGCATTCCAGCTTCTTTTCAGCCAGAACGATGCGGACCTTGCGAGAAAACGGGCAAAGGGGATAGTGGTAGAGCTTCCTCATGGGCCTCTTCTACCGCGTTTTGCAGCGCAAGAACAGAGGTCTCGTGCCGACAACGCACAAGCCAACCTTACGCTGCGCGGCTGGCGGGCGATTCGGTCAGCAGGGCGTAAAGGGCTTCCGGATTTTCGGTGCCGCGCAGCTTTTCGCAGACACCCTTGTCGCGCAACAGGCGCGAAACCCGGGCCAGGGCCTTCAGATGATCGGCACCAGCGGTTTCCGGGGCCAGCAGCAGGAACACCAGATCCACCGGGTGCTCGTCGATGGATTCGAAATTGATCGGCTTTTCCAGTCGGGCGAACAGTCCGTACAGGCGGTCCAAAGTGGGCAGCTTGCCGTGGGGAATGGCGATGCCGTTGCCAACACCGGTGGTGCCCAGGCGTTCACGCTCCAGCAGCACGTCGAAGACGGCGCGTTCGTGCAAACCGGTCAGTTCGGCGGCCTTTTTCGCCAAATCCTGCAGCGCCTGCTTCTTCGAGGTGGCGCGCAGATTGGGAATGACGGCAGCCGGAGTAATCAGGTCGGCGATGTCCATGAAAAACTAACCCTCTGGTTTCAGAGCGACTTCCCAAGCCGAGGTGGTTCTTGACGACCACGGGACCGGCGAAACGTATTCGCGGGATCCAATCTTCCCGGCCCCCTTCCCCGGGGCCGCTTCGGGAAGCGCCGGAACATAAGTCCGTGGCACTTCCAAGTCAAGCTTTCTGGGGTCTATACCCCATTCAGCGCCTTTTCCCGCCGTCTTTGCACCGATGACGGGATGTTCATGCCCTCGCGGTATTTTGCCACTGTGCGCCGTGCGATGTCGATACCTTCGGCCTTCAGGATTTCGACGATGCGGTCGTCGGACAGCACCTGCTTGCCTTCGGCGTCGATCAGCGCCTTGATGCGGTGACGCACGGATTCCGCCGAATGGGCGTCGCCGCCGTCGTTGGACCCGATGGCCTGGGTGAAGAAGTATTTCAGTTCATAGATGCCGCGCGGCGTGGCGATGTACTTGTTCGAGGTGACACGGCTGACCGTGCTTTCGTGCATGCCGATGGCGCCGGCGATGTCGCGCAGCACCAACGGGCGCAGATGCTGGACGCCATGGCGGAAAAAGGCGTCCTGTTGGCGCACCAGTTCGGTGGCCACCTTCAGGATGGTGGTGGCGCGCTGGTGCAGCGACTTGACCAGCCAATTGGCCGATTGGAAGCGTTCCGACAGATAGGACTTGTCGTCGCGATTACGGGTCAGGTCCGACACCTGGGCGTAATAGCGCTGGTTGACCAGAACGCGAGGCAGCGTGTCGGAATTCAGCTCCACCGCCCAGCCGCCGTCCTGGGTGCGCCGCATCAAAACGTCGGGAGTGACCGGCTGCGCCACCACATGGTCGAAACGCAGGGCCGGCTTGGGGTCCAGCGCCTTGATCTCGCCGATCATCTCGGTCAGGTCCTCGGCGTCGATGGCGCACACCTTCATCAACCCGGCCAGATCGCGCCGAGCCAGCATTTCCAGATTGTCCAGCAACGCCTGCATGGCCGGGTCCAGACGGTTACGCTCGGCCAGTTGCAGGGCCAGACATTCCTTCAGCGAGCGGGCGAAGACCCCCACCGGGTCGAAACGCTGCACCTTGACCAGGACCGCTTCGACAGCGGCGACATCGCAGCCCAGGCGCCCCGCCAGTTCCGCCAGTTCACCGATCAGATAGCCCGATTCGTCCAACATCTCGATCAGATGAAGACCGATCAAACGTTGTGCCGGGTCCAGAACGTCCACATTCAGCTGGGCCACCAGATGGTCGCGCAGAGATATCTCGCCGGCGACGATCTGTTCCAGGTTGTTTTCGCCATCGTCGAAACCGTGGTGACCACCCGACTGGCCCCATTGGCCGAAGGCCTCGCCGCCCAAGCCGTCGGCGGCGCTGTCATTGTTGTAAAGGTTGTCGTAATCCACATCCATGCCGTCTTCGGCGACGCCTTGCGTCATGCCGTCCAGCATGGGTTCCTCGGCGGTGGCCGGGCTGACCTCGGGTTCGGGGGCGGCTTCCGGCTCGGCCCGTTCGGCATCCTCGCGTTCCAGCAGCGGATTGCGCTCCAATTCCTGCTCGATGAAGGCCGTCAGTTCCATGTTGGACAATTGCAGCAGCTTGATGGCCTGCTGCAATTGCGGGGTCATCACCAGGGACTGGCTTTGGCGAAGATCAAGGCGAGGGGTCAGAGCCATGACGTCAGCGTATCACAGGCTGAAACGCTCACCCAGGTAGACGCGGCGAACGCCTTCATGGGCTACGATTTCCGACGGACGGCCTTCCATCAGCACCACGCCGTCATGCAGGATATAGGCGCGGTCGATGATATCCAGGGTTTCACGCACGTTGTGGTCGGTGATCAGCACGCCGATGCCGCGATCCTTCAGATGCGACACCAGATCGCGAATGTCGGAAACGGCGATGGGATCGATGCCGGCCAGCGGTTCGTCCAGCAAGATGAAATGCGGCTTGGACGCCAGGGCGCGGGCGATTTCCACGCGGCGGCGTTCACCGCCCGACAACGCCATGGCCGGGGCCCGGCGCAGATGTTCGATGGAAAATTCCGCCAGCAGCGAATCCAGGGTGGTTTCGCGCACCTGACGGTCGGGTTCCACCGCCTCCAGCACCGCCATGATGTTGCCTTCCACCGAGAGCCCCCGGAAAATCGAGGCTTCCTGCGGCAGATAGCCGATACCCAGCCGGGCACGCTGGTACATGGGCAGACCGGTGATGTCCTGGCCGTCCAGCAGGATGGCGCCCATGTCGGGGTTGATCAGGCCGGTGATGCAATAAAAGCAGGTGGTCTTGCCGGCGCCGTTGGGGCCCAGCAGGCCCACCGCCTCGCCGCGCTGCACCGAGATGGAAACGTCGCGCAGCACCGAACGGCGCTTGAAGCTTTTGCCGATATTGGTGGCCACCAGGCCGGCATTGTCGGCGACCAGACGGGGACCGGGGGCGGCAACGGCCTGAAGCTCGTCTTCCCCGACCTGGATCTCGGCGGGTTGGTTATCGTTCATTTCGTCCATCCCGCCTGTCAACGCTTGCCCCCCGACGCCTTGTCACCTGTCGCGCCGGCCCCCTTGAACACCGCACGGCGCTGTTCGGGGTCCTGCTTGTCGGGGGTGAAGGTTCCCCGCACCCGGGTGTCGCCCGTGCCACCCGGAGGGGCGCCGAACAGCTTGCTGATCCCGGTGTTCATGTTGACGTGGGCGTAGCCGCCGTTCAACTCGTTGCCGTCGCGGACGATCTTAACCGAACCAGCGACGGTGGCGATACCGGTTTCCAGGTTGTAGTCGGAACGGTCGCCGGTCACCACTTCCTTGGGCGTGGTCAGCACCACGTGGCCATAGCCGTCGGCACGCTTCATCACCAGCTCACCCTTGGGACCGTCCTTGAAATGGGACGTCAGGATGTCGGCCTGGACCTTGCGGTCCTTGGTGATGGCCACCGCGTCACCACGGGCCACCGCCATGCGGTCCTTTTCCCAATATTCCAAGGTTTCCTTGGCGGTGATTTCGTCAGTGGCGGTGACGATGCGCCCCGGCGTGCCGCGCAGCACGAAAATGGCCTTTTCCAGGTCATAGGTGGCCTTGTGGCCGGTGGCGGTCTCGGTGGCGGTCTTGATGGTGACGTTGCCGTCGGCGTCCAGACGCCAGATTTCGTTGCCGCCCTGCCCGTCACGGTAATAGGCGGTCAGGGTGTCGGCGATCACCGTCACGCCGCCCCGAACCGCCTTGGCGTTGCCGCGCGCGATCACGCGGGTGGCGTCGGAAACCCATTCGATGCCTTCGTCGGCATAGACCTGGATCTCTTCGTTGTTGCCGCGCGACATGTTGAAGCCCTGGGCCTGCGCAACCCAAGGGAACAGCAGGGAAAACGCCGCCGCAAGCAGTCGAACCGCCATCATTTCTTTTTCCCCGCCCCCTTCAGTGTCATCCCGGACTGGCCGGTGACGACGATCTTCCTGCCCTCGTCGCTCAGACGGAAGCCCTGGCCGTCCAGCCGTCCCTGCGGCCCCTTGCCGGTGACCGGGTCGTGCCCCTCGGCCGAGGAATTCTTCAGATTCACCCGCGCCCGCTGGGTGTGCATCTCGTACCCCTGGTCGTGGTACAGGTTGACGTCGCCTTCCAGGTCCAGCCACTGCTCTTGCTGGTAATAGGTCCCCAGCTTGGCTTCGATATAGACGCCGGCACCGCTTTGGGTGACGAAATCCGCCTTGGGATTGTCCAGCACCACCACGCCGTTCTTGGGATCTTCTTCCGTGCCCCGGTCCGCGGTGACGGCGAACGGATTGTTGCGCTTGTCGACACCATGGAAATGGGCGTTGACCATGGACAGGTTTTCCACCGATGTCGGCGCCAGATCGGCGAAGCCCAGCTGGAAGCCCTTTTCCATCGGCTTCAGCGACGGCCAGATCACCAGCACCACCAACAACACCAAGGCCGAAGCCGGCAGAACCACCCGCAGCATGGCCACGCGGCGGGAATGGCGATGGGACGCCGTCGACCGCACCGGATGCGCCTTTCGCCGAAGCAGGCCGCCGCCGCGCTTGGGCGCGGGCGTCGGTCGCAATTCGGTGTCGGCGCGCAAATCCATGACGGTCATTCCGATCCTAGACCACGCCCGAACGCAGCAGGTCGTGCACGTGGACCACGCCGACCGGCCGGCCATTATCCACCACGAACAGGCTGGTAATGGATTTCTCGTTCATGATGCGAAGCGCTTCCGCCGCCAGCAGGCTGGGGGCCACCGTCTTGGGATTGCGGGTCATCACCTGTTCGGCCGGCGCATGCATCAGGTCGGGGTCCAGGTGGCGGCGCAGGTCGCCGTCGGTGATGATGCCGGCCAGCAAGCCGTCTTCGCCGACGACACCGACGCAGCCCAGGCTTTTGGCGGTCATTTCCAGGATCACCTGGGTCATGGCGGCGCCGGGCACCACGACAGGCAGGGAATCGCCGCCGTGCATGATGTCGGCCACCTTCAACAGCCGCCGCCCCAGTTGCCCGCCCGGATGGAAGACGCGGAAATCGGCGGCGGTGAAGCCGCGCCGTTCCAACAGCGCCACCGCCAGGGCGTCGCCCAGGGCCAGCATCATGGTGGTCGAGGTGGTGGGGGCCAGCCCCATGGGACAGGCTTCGGGGATGGGGGGCAGCACCAGCGCCACGTCGGACTGGGTGGCCAGAGTACTGCCCCCGCGCGAGGTGATGCCGATCAGCGGAATGTTGAAGCGCCGGGTGAAGGCGATGATGTCGGACAGTTCCGGCGTCTCGCCGGAATTGGACAGCGCGATCACCGCGTCGTCGGTGGTGATCATGCCCAGGTCGCCGTGGCTGGCTTCGGCCGGATGGACGAAGAACGAGGGCGTGCCGGTGGACGCCAAGGTGGCGGCGACCTTGCAGCCCACATGGCCGGACTTGCCCATGCCCGACACCACCACCCGGCCCTTGACCGCGGCCAAGATATCGCAGGCGGCGACGAAGGGGCCATCCAGGGACTGAGCCAAAGCCGTCAGCGCCTCGGCCTCGGTGGCCAGCACGCGGTGGGCGACGACAAGATCAGCGGAAGCGGCGGAACCGTCGGCGACGGTGGATGTCATGATGATGCCCTGGCCCAAACTTGCAAAGCCCGCGCCAAAATTGCACGCGGTCCTTAACTATACGAATCATGGGGCCCAGCGGAAGGGCAAAAGCCGCTTTCGTCGCAACTTGACACCATCAGTGGGTGAAGACGTCCTGTTCGTCCCAGCCGGCCAGATCCAGGGCGGCGCGGTCGGGCAGGAAACGGAAGCAGGCCTCCACCAGATCGCGACGGCCCTCGCGGTCCAGCAACACGTCCAGCCTGGCCTTCAACTGATGCAGGTAAAGCACGTCCGACGCCGCATAGGCCAACTGGTCGTCGGTCAACTTGGCCGCCCCCCAGTCCGAGGTCTGCTGCTGCTTGGAAAGGTCCACCCCCAGCAATTCGCGGCACAGATCCTTCAGCCCGTGGCGGTCGGTGTTGGTGCGCACCAGCTTGGACGCCAGCTTGGTGCACCACACCGGCTCGCAGCGCACGCCCAGATATTTGGCCACCATGGCCAGGTCGAAGCGGGCGAAGTGGAACAGCTTGGTGACCTTGGGGTCCGCCAGCAGCCGCTTCAGGTTGGGGGCGCTGTAATCGGAATCGGGGAAGTGCACCACATGGGCGTTGCCGTCGCCGGCCGACAGTTGGATGACGCACAGTCGGTCGCGCACCAGGCTAAGCCCCATGGTCTCGCTGTCGATGGCGACCACCGGCCCCAGATCAACATCGGCGGGAAGATCGCCGACATGGTAGTGGATGGACATGCGAACGGCTCCTTCAGGGTTTCCCCAAGGAGCCGTTGGCAGGTGACCCCTGAAGGGGTGATCCGACGAAAACCGCCGGAAGATATGGTGCCCAGGAGAAGACTCGAACTTCCAAGACCTTGCGGTCACACGGACCTGAACCGTGCGCGTCTACCAATTCCGCCACCTGGGCTTAGGTGGTGTGCCCTCGGGTTTCCCCTTCGAGCCGGTATCTCGTTGGGGGTGCTCCCCGTCGAGGCGCAGAGAAATATTCGACCGGCCCGCCCCTGTCAACCGACAAAAAATACGATTTCAAAAAAAAATTCACGGCGGCCTTTTTTGCCTGTGCGCAACGGCGCGGCCATTGCGTCAAAGGGGCGAAACGACTAGCCTTTCGCCCTAACAGACAAGGCTATCCGAAAAAAGGATGGCAGCCCCAGGGGAGCGGAGGTCCAAACATGACCCGGAATGTTGTCACCATCTTCGGCGGGTCCGGCTTCATCGGCCGACACGTGGTCAAGCGTTTCGCCAAGGCCGGCTGGATCGTCCGCGCCGCCATGCGTGACCCCGTCGCCGGCGGCTTCCTGAAGACCATGGGCGAACCGGGTCAGGTGATCCCCATCCGCGTGGACGTCACCGACAAGAACGCGGTGCGCGACGCCGTCCAGGGCGCCCAGTGCGTGGTCAACCTGGTGGGCATCTTGTTCGAGAAAGGCAAGCGCCGCTTCGACACCATCCACACCCAGGCCGCCGCCACCGTGGCGCAGGCCGCTGCCGCCGCTGGCGCCACCACCTTGGTGCACATGTCGGCGCTGGGCGCCGACAAGGGGTCGACCTCGGCCTATGCCCGCAGCAAGGCCTTGGGCGAGGAAGCCGTACTGGCCGCCTTTCCGTCCGCCATCATCATCCGCCCGTCGGTGGTGTTCGGTCCCGACGACGATTTCTTCAACCGCTTCGCCGCCCTGGCACGCATGTCGCCGGTGCTGCCGGTGTTCACCCAGGACGGCTTCAAGCTGGCGCACAGCGAAAACGGCATGGAACTGGATCTGTTCGGTTCGGGCGGCACCACCTTCCAGCCCGTCCATGTGGGCGACGTGGCGGAAGCCATCTTCCGTGCCGCCGGGGAACCGGCCGCTGCCGGCAAGACTTATGAATTGGGGGGGCCGCGCCGTTACACCATGAAGGAAATCATGGAAACCGTGCTGGCCGGAACCGGCCTGAAGCGTTGGCTGCTGCCGCTGCCCTTCGCCTTCGCCGGTATCCAGGCGGCTTTCCTGCAATTCCTGCCCACGCCGCCTTTGACCCCGGATCAAGTGGCGCTGATGCGCACCGACAACGTGGTACGCGGCGGCAAGCCGGGCCTGGCGGAACTGGGAATCACCGCCACCGCCTGCGAAGCGGTGGTCCCCAGCTATCTGGCCCGCTACGCGCCGACGTCGTAAGGAATCACTATCCCAAGGTGACGGCGGTGCCGTTGACGCTGACCATCAGCAAGGTCTTGCTGTCACCGCCGATCACTTCGTAATCCAGGTCGATGCCGACCACCGCGTCGGCCCCCAATTCCTTGGCCCGCGCGATCATGTCGGCGATGGCCATGTCCTTGCCGTCCTGCAGCACCTTTTCATAGGACGCGGCGCGGCCGCCCACCACGTCGCGGATGGATGCGAACAGATCCTTGAAGATGTTGGTGCCCAAGACCGCGTCGCCCGAGACGATGCCCAGATAAGACGCGATACGGGCGCCTTCGACGGATTCGGTGGTGGTGACGATCATTTGCGCCTCCCGCGCGGTTGTGTTGCCCCCATATGGCGCGGGTCGGCGGCGATTCAAACCGGCGGCGTTAAAATTCGCCGCCTTGCCGCACGTGCTGGAAGCAATCGGGGTCGAACAGCATGGACACGGCGACGGTCATCGCCCTTGCCCCGTTACGCTCGACCATGCGGACATGGGGGGGGATGTCGGGGTATTCGAAGACCCGCTCGACCACCCACTCGCCCCCATAAGTGCCGGCCTTACGGAAAATATCGCCCGGAGCGACGTCAACACCCCGGGCCCGGCGGCCAAACAGGCTCATGGTGAACAACCTTTCGTTAAAATGCCCAACTCATCCCCACGACCACTCATACCGCGACCAACCAATGCTTGTCGAGAGACGTTACAGGCCGAACAGATCAGGCGGATCTGCCATCCCCCCGGGACAAAGGTCGGTCACCCCGACCCCGATCAGCCGAAAGGCGCGCCCGTCGGCTTCCTTCTCCAGCAAAGCCGTCGCCACACCAGCAATGATGTCGGCACGGCGTGTCGGCTCGGCAAGGCGGTGATTGCGGGTCAGCGAGCGGAAATCGGCGGTTTTCAACTTCATCACCACGGTATGTCCGGCCAGGTCTGCCTTGGCCAGCCGTCCCGCCACCTTGTCGGCCAGGGGCACCAGGGCCGCCCGCAAGTCGTCGAAGCCCCGGATGTCGCGGGCGAAGGTGGTTTCGTTGGAAACGCTTTTGGCCGGCCGGTCAGGGGTGACGGGGCGGGAATCCTGGCCTCGAGCCATGGCGAACAGGTGGCGGCCGAATTTGCCGAAACGGGCAAGAAGCTCGGCCTCGGGCATCTGCTGCAGCTGGCCGATGGTGTCGATGCCGGCTTCGGCCATGCGCGACGCGGTGGCCGCCCCCACCCCCCAGATGGCGGAAACCGGCATCTGGGCCAGCATGGATACCGCCTCGGCCCGGCCGATGACCGAAAAGCCGCGCGGCTTTTGCCGGTCCGACGCCATCTTGGCCAGGAACTTGTTGTAAGAAAGGCCGATGGAAATGGTGATCCCCACCTGACGTTCCACCGCGCGCGCCAGCCGCGCCAGCAAAATGGCCGGCGGCCTGTCGACCAGACGATGTTCGGGGGACAGGTCCAGATAGGCCTCGTCCAGGGAAAGCGGCTCGATCAGCGGCGTCGCCTTCAGCAGCAATTCCCGCATGGCGGCCGACACCGCCTTGTATTTGGCCATGTCGGGAGGAACGACCACCGCATGCGGACACAGCTCCAGCGCCTTGAACATGGGCATGGCGGATCGCGGGCCGAACTTGCGCGCCACATAGCAGGCGGTGGTCACCACGCCGCGCCCGCCGGCATGGCCGACGATCACCGGCTTGTCGGCCAAGGACGGATTGTCGCGCTTTTCCACCGAGGCGTAAAAAGCGTCGCAATCCATGTGGGCGATGGTCAGGTCGAACAGTTCGGGATGGGCGACCACACGGGTCGAACCGCAACGGGGACAATCGTCTCCGGACTTGAACGGACGGCAACAATCGCGGCACAGGGCGGGCATGGACCTCAGCTTACCCCCGCCCCGGCCCACTTTGCTAGCGCTTCGCCGACCGCAGTTCCGCCTCCAGATCGGCGATACGCTTGGCCATCGAGGTCTTGACCGCCTCGGCCGTCCACGGCTTCAACGCTGCCTGCTGTTCCTTCAGTTGGACCAGCAAACGCTTTTTCTCGTCCAGCGAACGCTTGATCGGCATGCGATCAGAATGCTGGCCGTCATGGCTGCGAAAACCACTCATCGTTCGTTCCTCCATGACGATGGTTGCGCGGGGCCGGGACCATGCCGCAACCACCGTCCCGAGGCAAGGGACAAAACAAAGACTCTGAACCGCCCATGCGAGCATTTGTCGCCGCCTTCCGCATTTGCTATAACCCGGCCATCGCACGACGTGTCCCGGTAGCTCAGCAGGATAGAGCAACGGTTTCCTAAACCGTAGGTCAGGGGTTCGAATCCCTTCCGGGACACCATGCGAACAGTGCGCCCCAGGGTCTAATGGGCTGTCGCCATGAGGATTTGCCGTAATTGTTTGGTGACCCTGCGTCAGCAGGTCAGTCTTGCCGATGGCACGGTGGTGGATGACGGCAGCCAGCCCATCGCCTATGTGCATGGCGGCTATCAGGACATCTTCGAGCCCATTGAAAAAGCACTGACCGGCAAGTCGGCGGGGGAGCGGATCAGCGTCATCCTGAAGCCCCAGGACACTTATGGCCTGATCGACGAATCCCTGCGCAAGGTCGAGCCTTTGGATCGCTTCCCCACCCCACCGCGCCCCGGCGACCAAGTGGAAGGATCAAGCGACGAGAGCGGCCCAATTTTCAGGGTCGTCGAGGTCACCGAAAACGAAGTCCTGCTGGACGGAAACCACCCGTTCGCCGGACTGGAACTGACCTTCGCGGCCGAGATCCTGGAGGTTCGCACCGCCAGCCAGGAAGAGGTGATGCGGGCCTCTCGGGCGGTCCGCGTCAACATCAGCCGCAGGCGCGCCCTGTGGGCGGCCGTCGTCTCGCTGGTGGGGGCGCCGGCCGTGCTGTTGCTGGTGGTCGGAGGACTGATCGACTGGCTGGGATCGGGCGTCCTGGCCTATGGCGTGCTGGCGCTGGGCATCGCGGTCCTGCTGGCGGTGCTGTGGCGGGGCCTGCAATACGTCCAGGACCTGTGGCGCGGCGGCCAAGTGCTGCATATCGACGTCCAGGGGATCCGGTGGCGCGGCTGGACCGAATTGGTCCGCTGGGACATGATCGACAAGATCGCGTGCGAAACCATGGGGGACGAATCGTGGTACACCGTGTCCTTGGCCGACAAGCGCGAGTTCCGCATTGACGCCAGTGTCCTGACGCTGGAAGCGCCGCAAATTTCCTGGCTGTTCGCGCAGTACCTCCCCGCCACCAAACTGAAAGGGATGTGACCCGACGTCACCCCTGGCCTTGGTTCTGGAAGTCCTGGGAATCTCGTAATTGCCGTTCTTCCGGGCTCAGCGCCGACGACGGTCCACTGTCCGGCCGTTTGTTGCCACCGACCAACGCCCCCACGCCCAGCAACCCCAAACCGAAGAACAGAATCAGTCCCCCTGCCCCCGCCACCAGCAGCATGAAGCCCTGGACCGACGCATCGGCATCGACGCTTAGGGCCGACACGGCATAGACCAGACCCAGCAGGATAGCCGCCAGCCCCAGCCCCTTGAACAAACACGACGCCACCCCTCTCATCGCCCTGCCCCCATCCAATGGCCTAGCCCATTGGGCAAGAGCGCCGCGACAATGTCAACGGGTCGCCAGCAACGCCACCACCGCCACGGTCAGCACGGCCGACAGCACCTGCCAGAACATCAGCGGATTGCGTTCCATCAACGACGGACGGGCATGGGGGTCGAAGCCGGGATTGGGGCGGCGCAAGTCTTCGGTGAACTCGCTGAGCAATTGGGTTCGTTTGAAGGGATCCGGAGCCAGGGCGGCCCGAAGCGCCGCATCCACCCAGGCCGGCACACGGCCCTGGTCGTCGGAAGCGGGGGTGTAGCGCAGCTTGCCCAGCCCCTTGCGATCGCGCAGATGCGAGACCTTGGCACCATAAGGCAACCGTCCGGTCAGCATTTCATAGGCGATCACCGCCAAGGAAAACAGGTCGGCATTGGCGCCGGCCGGTTCGCCGATGAAATATTCCGGGGCGGTGTATTGCACCGTCCCCAGGATGTGACCATCAGCACCGCTTTGGGTTTCGGCGATGCCGGCCACCCGGGTCGAGCCGAAATCGATGATGCGCGCCGTCCCCGATTTGTCGATCAGCACGTTTTCCGGCCGCAGGTCCTGATGCAGCATTTCCTTGCGGTGAAAGGCCCGCAGCCCCTTGGCGATCTGTTCCACCAGATCCCGCACCTGTTCCAGGCCGGGCTTTGGGTTGTCGATCATCCACTGGCGCAGGGTTTGACCGTCAAGATATTCGGTGACGGTGTACAGAAAGCGCCGCTGCGCCGGCGCCGGCGCCGCCTTCAGCACATGGGGGGAAGCGATGCGCCGGGCGATCCATTCTTCCATCATCAGGCGCCGCAGATGCGCTTTGTCGCCGCGGATGTCCTGGGCCGGCACCTTCAACGCCACCGGCGCCCCGCCATCGGGGGGCTGGGCCAGATAGATGCGGCTGCGGGCATTGGCGTGAAGCGTGCGCAGAATGCGATAGCCGTCGATGTCGGCGGGATTGTCCGAAAGCGGCGGCGGCGGCAATTCGTCGGCATGGTCGGCGAATTCGTCGGCATCGGGTGACGGCAAGGACTCGATCCCGACGATCTGCAAGGTCAGGTTGTCGGCGCTGCCCTGGTCCAGCGCCTGCTGCACCGCGTGGCGCGCCGCCTGGTCCAAGTCGTCGTGGCTGGCGACGATGCGCGCCAGGTCGCGCCCGGACAGATGGCCATGCACACCGTCGGTGCTGAGCACGAAGACGTCGCCTTCCCGCAGGTCCACCGCCCGATAGTCGATTTCCACATTGGCAGCCATGCCCAGGGCACGGCCCAGATAATCCTGTTCCGCCGACAGCACCACCCGATGGTCGTCGGTCAGCGGTTCGACGCAATCGCCGCCCAGCCGGCCGATGCGGCTGTCGCCCACGTGGAACAGGTGGGCTTGCCGGCCCTTCACCACCATGGCGCTGAAGGTGCAGACATAACCGCGATCCGGGTCGTAGCCATGCTGGCTGCGCCGGGTTTCCGCATGCAGCCAGGAATTGGTCGCGGCGATCACCCGGCTGGCGGCGGTGCGCACGCTCCACGAATCCGACGTGCAGTAATAATCGGTCAGGAAGCTTTTGACCGCCGCCTGCGCCGCCACCTGCGACACGGCGCTGGATGAAATGCCGTCGGCCACCGCCAGCGCGATGCCCTTGCGGGCCAACATCGCCCCTTCGGGCAGCAACGCGCCGTGAAAGTCCTGGTTCACGGCCTTGCGGCCGCAATCGGAATGCTGGCCGATACTCACCCTTAGCGCCGCGCTCATGGTCGCCCCCTGACAGGGTAAAACCCCCATCCCGGAATGGGATGGGGGCCTTGGTGGTGCAAGGACTTATTCGGCGGCAGCCGGCAGCGCCGAGACTTCCGCCTTGCGCTTGGCGCCGGTGCGGACATGGGTGGTGTAAAGGGTCAGGCCGACGAAAGTCAGGCCACCCACCAGATTGCCCAACACGGTGGGGATTTCGTTCCACAGCAGGTAATCCATGATCGAGAACTTGCCGCCCAGCATCAGGCCCGAGGGGAACAGGAACATGTTGACGATGGAATGTTCGAAGGTCATGTAGAAGAACAGCATGATCGGCATCCACATGGCGATCACCTTGCCCGAGACGCTGGTCGACATGCCGGCGCCGACCACACCGGTGGACACCATCCAGTTGCACAGCACGCCGCGGATGAACAGGGTCAGCATCCCGGCGGCGCCATAGGCGGCATAGCCGACGGTGCGCGATTCGCCGATATGGCCGATCTTTTCACCAATGGCGTTGGGGGCGGTGGAAAAACCGTAAGTGAAGGTGATGGCCATGAACACCGCCACCGTCAGGGCACCGGCGAAATTGCCGACGAAAACCAGCCCCCAGTTGCGGAAGACGCCGGCCCAGGTGCAGCCCGGACGCTTGTCCAACACCGCCAACGGCGCCAGGGTGAACACGCCGGTCAGCAGGTCGAAACCCAGCAGGTACAGCATGCAGAACCCCACCGGGAACAAGATGGCGCCAGCCAGGGGCTGACCGGTCTGCACGGTGATGGTGATGGCGAAAGCGGCGGCCAGGGCCAGGATGGCGCCGGCCATGTAGGCACGGATCAAGGTGTCGCGGGTGGACATGAAAATCTTGGATTCACCGGCGTCCACCATCTTGGTGACGAATTCAGCGGGAGCGAGGTAAGCCATGGGCGGGATTCCTTTGTCTGGTTCCGGGTCAAGCGGAAGACGAAAGCGAATGGTTCAAACCGGCACGGGCAAACAAACGTCAAACCGTGACGGCCTGTCGCCAACGAAGCGTGCGATCCCGGAACGCAAAAAAGGCGCCGCGTTCCAGCGTGCCCCGCCACAGCGGTTCACGCGATCACACAGCGCCGTTGCTGTCTGCCCAATTCGTGGGACTGAAGGGTCCGAACCGCGCCGTTGCGGCCTTTCCCATACCCTGCCTCGGCAGGTCTTGAATTACCAGATATCGCACCTGCGAAGGCGAAAGCAAGCCGAATCCGACCCGAATTGCAATTTTTTTAAGCTTTCCCGGTGTTTGCCTATATTATGGCCACATCTGCCCAAACAACAGCCTTAGCCCACTTCGAAATACTTATGCAGCTTGCCGATGGAAATCAGCTTTTCAACCTGCCCGGTGGCGCCGCGCAAGGCCACGATACGGCTTTGCTGGGCAGCGGCGTCGCGCACGATCAGCAGCATTCCCAAGGCCGAGGAATCCATGAATTCGGCCTGCGACAGGTCGAAGACGATGCGCGGTGCCGCGGAATCACCGATGGCGCCCAGAATGCCGCGAAACCCCCGGTGATCCGAATGGGTCATGCGACCGCTGACACGGACATGAAACTCGTTGCCTTTGGTGTCGCAAGCATATTCCATAACGCGCCTCTTCCAGTCTGTGGCCAATGGTCGTATCGAAACCCAGGAGCCGCTGGGCTAGCATTGCCCTAAAATCGGGGCCGAGGAAACTACAATGATTATAAAATCGATCCTTGCCGACGATTCTGCCCCGACCAGAAGTGTTGCGCAAACATTGGGGTTTCCGATCGAAGCCGACGCTTCATCTTGCGAACGGGCCTTGTCCATTTGCGCACACCCCGATTCCACTCGATTGAGCGCCGCCTTCGCCCCGCCCTTTGCCGGCTTGGCCGAAGCGCCCGCCGCTGCCCCCGATTGCTGGGCCCGGGGCGGCCAACGCTTCCGCCTGCATCTGCAATATGGCGGACTGGCCCTGGCGCTGCGCACCGTGACCGCCTACAACGAAGACGCCGCCCACCTGTTCGCCGCCGCCCTGCACCCCTTCCTGCGCGAAGCCGGCTTCGCCTGCCCGTCCGATTTGGAACTGGTGGTCCACGAGGCCCTGGCCAACGCCATGATCCACGGCAATCTGGGCGTGGACCGCACCCCGTCCGGCTCGGTCCAGGAAATGCTGCAATTCGGCGAACTGGTGGAAAACGCCCTGGCCGACCCGCAACGGGCCGACCGCATGGTGTGGCTGTCGGCGGCGGTGATCGGCCACACCCTGCACCTGGCCATCGAAGACCAAGGGGCCGGATACCAAGGGACCGCCGGGGGCCGAACCGACCGCCGCCCCCACGGCATGGACCTGATCACCGATTCCGTGCTGTCGCTGCGCCGCGAGAACGACGGCCGCTGCCTGTTGCTGGAACTGCCGCTGAGCCAGCGGCAACTGCCGCGCAAAGCCTTTGCCGACGCTTCGGTGCTGATCGTCGACGACAATCCGTTCAACCGCCGCATGCTGGAAGCCCTGATCACCACCTTGGGGGTTGGCCGCCTGGACAGCGCCCAGGACGGCGTCGAAGGACTGGCCGCCATCGAAGCCCATCGTCCCGATCTGGTGTTGCTGGACGTGATGATGCCGCGCATGGACGGCTTGGAAATGTGCCGGCGCCTGCGCGCCGACCACGCGCTGCTGGATCTTCCGGTTCTGTTCATCACCGCGCTCAACGACGCCAAAAGCCGGGCCGCCTGCTTCGCCGCCGGCGGCAACGACGTGGTGTCGAAACCCATCGAGGCGGAAGAGGTTCTGGCCCGGGTCCGCGTTCACCTGCACAACGCGCTGCTGATGGCGCGGCTGAACGCCGACCACGCCCGTGTGCGCGAGGAACTGGCCGCCGCCCGCGAGGCCCAGGAAACCCTGCCCCCCACCCGAGCCCAGCTGGACGCCATCCGCCAGCGCCTGAACTTGAACATCAAGGGCGTGGTCGAGAACTCGTCGGAACTGGGGGGCGACTTCTGGACACTGTTCGACGCCGGCCCCAAGCGCCTGGGGGTTCTGGCCGCCGATTTTTCCGGCCACGGCCTGCCCGCCGCGTTCAACGTCTTCCGCCTGCATGTCATGCTCAGCCGCCTGCCGCGCCGCCCGCCCGGCCCCGCCGCCCTGCTGGGCGACTTGAACCGCGAACTGAAGACCCTGCTGAAGCCCGGCCAGTTCGCCGCCCTGTTCCTTGGCCTGATCGACCTGGAAGACGGCAGCCTGACCTATGCCGGCGCGGCCAGCCCGCCGCCCATTCTGATCGAGAACGGCAGAGCCCGCTACCTGCCGCTGGAAGGCCCGCCGCTGGGGGCCTTCGCTGACGCCGAATACGAAGAACACCGCGTCCAGTTCCCGGTGGGCGCCAGCCTGTTCGTCTATAGCGACGCGCTGGTGGAAAGCCAGGCTGACGACGGCGTCCTGGTCTGTGACGACAACACCTTGCTGCGCTGGGCCGGCGAAACCCATGGCGACATGGTCGCCACCATCCTGCGCAATTTCCACGCCCGCATTCCCGGCGACCCGCCCGACGACCTGACGCTGCTGCACATCCGGCGGGAATAGCGCCCCAACGCGGCAAGCCCGCGCGGCGACTGAGCGAGCCCGGCACGGGCCCGTACAGACAAACGAGACGCCGTTTCCGTTCAAGCGGAAACGGTGTTACGGGAACGCCGCCGACAATTCGTCCAGCAGGTCTTGGACCTTCTGCGACGGTTCCTCGATGGCGGCGACCAGACTGACCGCCCCGTCGAAATCGCCGTCGCGGAACAGCTTGGCGGCCTGGATGCCCAGGTGATGAACCTTTTCGTGCGGCGCTTCCAAGGCGACGAAGGCCGGATGCTGGCGGATGGCCTGGTCGGTGATGGCGTCGTACCACTTGCCCAGGCGGCAAGTGTGGTGGTTGGCCAGTTCGTCCGGGTTCAGGCTGGTGCGGCCGGCCAGCATTTCGGCCAGACGGCGGCGCCACACCATGTGGTCGGACTTGGCCAGCAAAATGACCGAATTCTTCATCTCGACCTTGTTGATCTCGGCCAACATGTCGGTCAGGGTGCCGCTGGCCTGGGACGAAATCTCGATCACCTTATCGATGGCGTTGGTGTCGTCCACCGACCGGGCGGCGGCGGCTTCCAGGTTGTTGGCGATTTCCTGGGCGGCGACGCGCTGCTGGGCCAGATGGCTGGCGATTTCCTGCATAAGCGTGGTGACGTCCTGGATTTCGGTGCTGACCAGACGCATCTTGTCCACCGAGGCCAGGACCACCGCCTCGCCCTGACGCACCACTTCGGCGCCGCGGTTCATGCCGTGCAGGATGTTGGTGGTTTCCTGGGTCAAGCCCTCGATGCGGGCGCGGATGTCGTGGGTGGCCTGGGCGGTCTGGTTGGCCAGGTTCTTCACTTCGTTGGCGACCACGGCGAAACCCTTGCCGGCAGTGCCGGCGCGGGCCGCTTCGATGGTGGCGTTCAGCGCCAGGATGTTGGTTTGCCGGGCGATCTGTTCGATCTGCTTGACGATGGCGCCGATGGACGACGAGGCGTCGGACAGGTTGCCCACGTGATCGGCGGTCTGTTCCACCGTGTCGACGATGGTCCGCATGGTGCTGACCACCATTTCGGTGGAGCGCGCACCGTCATTGGACAGTTCGCGCACCGAATCGGCGTTGGCGGCGGCCAGTTCGGACGTGCGGCTGATGGCCTGGACGGTGGACACCATTTCCTCGGTGGCCGAGGAAATGGATGCCATGCGGCGGCTCATCTCGCGGATGGAACGCAGGGTCTGCACCGCCTGGGTCACCGTGCCGTTCAGGAAAATGGACATTTCCACCGAGCGGTTCAGCAACCCCTTGGACCGGCGTTCCAGACAATCAGCCAAAACCCGCAGCTTGTCGGCCAATGGCCCGTCCGCTTCCGGCAGGGACATGTAGCCCCCGTCGATCATGCGGTCGATCATGGCCTCGAAAGCAGCGGTGTCCACATGCTGATCCGACACGGCATCCCCCTCCAAGAAATACGGTTACCCGCGGATAGTCCCTGGAAACGTCATCGGCGAAAAGAAAAAAAAGACGCCACACCCGAAATCAGGGGCATGGCGTCCATGCGATTTTCATCTTTACGCACATTAGACGAACAAGATCACGCCCCCACAGCCGACTTGGTGAAGTCGGTGGCAGCGACGTCGTTTGTGTTGACACCCTGGATAGTGGCTATCTGATAACTGTTCTGACTGGTGTCACTGAGATCGGCGGCATAATAAAGGCTGACACCGCCGGTACCGGTGCTGTCGCCGACCACGATGATGCCGGCGCCGCTGCCATAGCTGCTTTGCAAGGTGGAACTTTCGAAATAATCGGTGCCGTCGGCGAAAGGACCGGCGCTGCCCAAACCGCTGAACGTCGCCACCGACAGAGCGACCGTGTCGCCCTGGGCGGAAGAGAAGTCGGTGATGATGTCAGTGCCCAAAGCCGCCACGTCGAACGCGCTGCTGTAGAACAGGAACTGGTCGGCGTCGGCGCCACCGGTCAGTTGATCGTTGCCGCCATTGCCGACCAGCGTGTCGTTGCCAGCGCCACCATTCAGCGTGTCGTTGCCGACCGAAGCGAAGAAAGTATCCGCCGACGCCGAACCGACGACGTTCAGGCTGTCGCCCGCATCCCAGTCCAGGGTGTTGTAACGCACCTGCCCCAAGGCGCCGTCGGACAGCTTGATGGTGACCTGCAGATCACCGCCGGTCCCATAGAGGTCGGTATAGGCGATGGCGTCGGCGGTGGTCGAGGCGCTGAGGTCCAGTTCCTCGATTCCGCTGACCACGCTGTGCTGAGCCGCGGTTCCCAAAGTCGCGGCAGTGGAGAAAACCAGCTTGTCATAGCCATTGCCGCCACTGACGTCGACGTTGGATTTGGAAGAACCGCCGGTCACGTAAAGGATGTCGTCGCCATCGTTGAAAGTGATGCGGACGCTTTGGTCGCCGCCATAGATAGGATCGCCGACGAAAGCCGCCATTTCCACTTGGTCGTTGCCACTGCCGCCGACGATACTTTGGGTCATGAACCCTTCCAGCACGGTGGCGCTGATTCCCCCGGCATTGGCCGAACCGTCGGTGACCAAGGTATTGAAACCGCTGACATACATGTTGTCGTAGATGTCGACCACGTCGCCATGGGTCCCAAGGTCGACGACCAGCCCGGCCTGCATGCCGTCCATCTTCAAGACTTCGAAGCCGCCGCCCACCGAGGCGTAGTTTTCCGCCAGCACGGCGGCCGAGATGGTGACCGAGGTGATGGCGTTGCTTTGCGCGTTCACATCCTCGAAGACGATGCTTTCGAAGCCGCTCAGGCTGATCCCGTCCACCGCCATGTCGGCTTCGCCGATGACGGTCAGGATGTCGCCGCCGGCTCCACCCGCCAAGGTGCTGCCGGTCGCCGCGCCGACAGTGATGACCGCATCGTCGCCATCGCCGCCGGTCAGGGTGTCCGCCCCGCCCAGGCCATAGATGACGTCGTCGCCCGCCAAACCGTCGATGGCGTTGGCGCCGGCATCACCGAACAACAGGTCGGCGTTGGCGCTGGGCGACAGGGACAGGGCCGAGAAGGCCTGGCCGTGAATGTCCATGAAATTGGCGGCGATCATCTGACTGGGGGTCACCCCGGTCAGCTCGACGATCTTGGTGGTTTGGAAATAGTTCACTTCCGACACCACCCACTCTTTGTACCACAGAGCGGAGTTTCCGTAAGCGTCGCCCACCACGAACACCATGCTGCGCTCGCCCATGTCCATCGTGTTGATCACGGCCTCGACATCGGGCAGGTTCGAGCAATCGGCGGCGTTGGTGGTCACCAGCACCACCGCCACATCCGGCTGGATGGTGTCGTTGCTGGCGGCGCTTTGCACGAAGCCCGAGCCGTTATAGCTGAGCGACAAGCCCAGCTTCAGGACGTCGCCGCCGGCACCTGCGGTGAAATCAGTGATGACGTCGCTGGCTTCGTCCGCCGTGTTGAACACGAAGGTGTCGGAATCCGCCCCGCCGGTCAGTTGGTCCCCGCCCATGCCGCCGATCAGGGTGTCCAGGCCCGACGACCCATTCAGGATGTCGTCGTCCATGCCGCCGTCGATCACATCGGCCCCCACACCGCCGGTGATGACGTCGTTGCCGGAACCGCCAAACAGCAGGTTGGCGCCCCCATCGGCGGTGATGGTGTCGGCGCCATCGCCACCATCGACGAAGTCGTCGCCCGAGCCGATGGTGATGGTGTCAGCGCCAAAACCGCCCAGGATGGTGTCGTCACCGCCGTTGCCGGTGATGATGTCGGCCCCGTCGCCGCCGTCGATGACGTCGACGCCGCTGGTGCCGATGATCTCGTCATCGCCCGCCGTGCCGAAGACCGGGGACTGGAAGACACCCGAGCCCAGATAGGTGGGGGCCAGCCCCAGATTGGGCAGCTGCACCAGCGTCTGGTCATAGCTGGTGCCGGTCCCCGCCCCCTTGACGATCAGATAGGCGTCGAGTTCCCAGGTGAAATAGGCCACCTGATTGTCATCCATATTGGTATAGACATCGGCGATCACATCGGCGATCGCCCCGCCACCATGCGGGAATCCCGCCACATAAGTGTACCCGGCGGCGCCGGTCAGGGTCAGGGTGTCGCTGCCGGTCCCGAAGTCACCGATCAGATCGGTGTCGGTGATGGTGGAATCGCTGGCCGAGGTCAGGATGAAGGCATCGTTGCCGTCGCCACCCCAAATTTGGTCGGCGCCAAGACCGCCGTTCAGCGTATCGTTGCCGGCCCCGCCATCCAAGGTGTCGGCGCCGGCCATGCCGTAAAGAGTTTCGTCGGCCGACGAGCCGAAAAGAGTATCCCCGTATGCCGACCCGCGAACCGCCTCGATGCTGATCAGCGTGTCGGTACCTTCACCCACGGCCGTACCGGCTTGCAGATCGACGGTCACGAAGCCGAGGTTGGAGAAATCGACCAGATCAATGCCGTCGCCACCGTCGAAAGTGGCGGTGGCCGCCGACTGGGCATAGAAGATGTCGTTGCCGGCATCGCCATAGAAAGTCGAACCGCCCACTTCGTTGGCGGTGAAGCTGTCATTGCCGTCGCCGCCATGGAACACATTGTTGTCTTCACCGGCATAAAACGTATCATTGCCGCCGGCGCCATAAAGCTGCTTTCCGGCGACGCCAGCGCCGTAAAGGACGTCGGCATAAGTCGAGCCATTGATGACTTCGACGTTGCTGAAGGTGGTGAGGTTGCCCCCAGCCGACACGGTGTTGGTGAGGAAGCCGCCGGTGACACCGGTATAGGCGCCGCTGAAATCCAGGGTGTCGGAACCCGAGCCGCCGTCCAGGCTGTCGGCACCACCGCTGTAATAGATGGTGTCGTCGCCGCCCAGGGCGCTGATGGTGTCGTTGCCCGAGGTGCCGACCAGTTGGTCGCTGCCTTCGGTGGGAACCACCGTGGCCAAAAGCGTGCCATAGCCGCTGTAACTGGGGGCGGTGGTGACGCCTTGCAGGCAGATCAGGGTGCCGTCAAAGCCTTTGCTGCCGGTGCCCGCGCCCTTGACATAAAGATAGCCGTCGCCGCCAAAGGTGAAGAAGCCGATGGAATTGGCCGCCATGGCCGCATAGGCCGAGGTCAAGGCTTCGGTCAAGTCGGCGGGCGACCCCACCGCCACCGAGGCGTTGTAGGCATAGCCGTCCGCCCCCCACAGGTCCACCGTATCCAGACCGTTGCCGAAATCGGTGATGGTGTCGTAATTGGCGGCAATGGAATTGGTGTTGGCGTCATAAGTGAACTTGTCGGCGCCCGCACCGCCGGTCAACAGGTCGCCACCATCCTGACCGGACAGCCAATTGGCATTGGCGTCGCCCATGATGATGTCGTTGTACTTCGAACCGAACACCTGTTCGATGCCGCTGACCACGTCCTGGTAACCATAGCCATCGTTCAGGACAGTGCCGTTGCCCAGGTCCACCATCACCGACTGCTGGGTATTCCAAAAGGCGATGGTGTCGAAACCGGCGCCACCGCTGACGGTGTCGTATCCGGCCCCGCCCTGGAAGCTTTCGTTGCCGTCAGAGCCGTAGAAGCTGTCGTTGAAGGCCGAACCGACGAAGGACATGATCCCGTGGGTGACGTCGTTGCCGGCTCCGGATCCACCCGCAACGTTACCCTGATACTGGCTGTTGGCCGCGTCCCAGGACAGGGTGACGGTCATGCCGGTGCTGGAATTTTCATAGCTGGCGACCGTGGTGCCGAGCCCGCCGTCATACAGTTGGTCGTCGCCCTTGCCGCCTTCCAAAGAGAAACGGCCATCCATCTGGTCGATGGACGACCCGTACAGGGTGTCGTTGCCGTCGGTGCCGATGATCTCGGCAATGCCTTGATAGGTCTGGGTCCAGCTGCTGGTGCCGTCGAACAGGGTCGCGCTGCCGTCGCCGCTGGCGTTCAGCGCCCCGGTCATGATCAGGCCGCCGGTGGCGGCGTTGAAGGTGGTCAGCGTCGAATAGTTGACGCTGGCCTTGCCGCCGCCGATGAAGGTGTCGTTGCCGCCGTCGCCATAGAAATCATCCCAGCCGCCGCCGCCGGACAAGATTTCGGACGCGCTGGTGCCGACGATCATTTCGTCCTTGACCGTGCCGACCAGCCCCTTGACCAGATACGTATAGGGATCGGTCCCATCCATTTCGGACAGAATCTTGGTGATGGAACCGGTGGTGTAGAAGTCCACCAGGACGATGTCGCCACCGCCCAGGCTGTCGTCCATGTGCAGCACCAGATCGGCGCCGTCACGGGTGGCGCCGCGGAAATAATAGTCGTTCTGCGGGGCGGCGGACATTCCGGTGACGTCCAGGATGTCGGTGCCCGACGAATCGCTGATCCTGATGTCGGCGTCGAAGGTGTGGGAACGCACTTCCGTGCCGACGTCGATGGCGTAGACGTCGTTGCCGGCGCCGCCCGACGCCGCGTCGCCCGAGCCAAGTTCGAACAGGTCGTTGTAGGCGCTGCCGATGAACGTCTCGACGACGCTGACATGGCCCATGGCCTGCAGATAATCGTCGCTTCCCCAATTGACCACGTTGGCGCCGCTCAGGTCGACGCCGTCCACCACGACCGTGGTCTCGCCGCCGCTGCCGTCGATCTGCAGGTCGGCGAATTGCGCGGCGCTTAAGGTGACGACGGCACCGTTGGCCCCCGATTTCAGCTTTTCGAAGCTGTAAAGATCGGCGCCGCTCAGGTCCACCCAGCCTTCGGCCTGGATGGTGTCGGTGCCGTCGCCGCCGTTCAATTCCTGACCGTAATAATCGAAATAGGTTTCAATGTTCGGGCCTTGCTCGACGATCATGGTGTCGTCGCCGCCTTCGAACATGACCACGTCCAGGCCGTCACCGATGCGGGCGGTGGTGTTGCCGTCGCCGAAGCGCAGTTGGGCGATGTAGTCGCCGCTGGTGACATCCACCGAGGCGTCGGCGAAATTCAGGGCGAAGGCCCCCATCACCATGTTGGCGCCGGTAATGATGTCGGTGCCGTCATGGTCGGGTTCGGTCTTCAACCGCAGATCATCGACGATGATGCTGCCGTTGCCGCCGGTGAACCGATAATCCAGCATGTCGCCATGGAATTGGACACTGCCGCCGTCGACGGCCTCGATCATGTCGTTTTGCGGGGTCGAGGTCGAGGCGACGTAAAGGTGTTCGCCAGCGCCGATGTCGAACGTTGCGCCACCCGCGACCAGGGCCGCATATTGCTCGGGCGTCAGGGTCAAATCGCCGGTCAGGATGACTTGGTCGATACCGGCCAGGTCGGCGGCATCCATGGACAAAGTCCCCGACGCCTCCAACATCAGCCAAAACGGGCCGCCGCTGCCGTCCTTGACGATCACCACCGCGTTGGCGACCAGGGCGGCGAACTGATCCTCGGAGACGGTGACATCCCAGGACAGGATCAGTTGGTCCACCTGGGCGATTTCCGCCGCGCTCAGGCTCAGGGTTCCCGAGACGCCGTTCAGGGTCACCTGGAAACCAAGGGTGTTCACGGTGACGTCGTTGTTCATCAAGGTGGCGTATTGCGCCGCGCTGAACGTCACGTTGGCGCTCAGGTTGATGGCGTCGACCAGGCTGAAGTCGGCGACCACCGCGCTCAGGTCGTCGCCCGCCACCAGGGTCACGACCCCAACCGCGGTGAAATGGCCGTCGAAATTGTCGCTCAGCGCCGAAAGGTCTGCGATGGTTAAAGTGGCGTCGCCGGTGAAGTTCAGGTCGGTGACGCCGGCATTCTTCAAGTCCGCCACATAGGGAAGGACGACGCCGGCCGTGTCGCTGACGGTGACGGTGGCGCCGTTCTCGGTGGTGAACAGCGACGCTCCGAACGCGGCGTAACTCAGCTCAACGCTGCCGGACGTCAGGTGGAAGGTGCTGATCCCGGCTGAGGCCACGTCGGACCAATAGGTCTGGAGCGCGTCGCCGTCATGGATGGCGATGACGTTGCCGCCCCACTTGATGTAATCGGCGGCGCTGAGGTCCACACCACTGAAGATGCCGGCATAGGACCCGCCGTCCACGGTCAGGGCGAAGCCGTCCTTCAGGATTTCCTTGGCGACGAAGTCGGCCTTGCCGATGGTGGAATCGGCGGTCAGCAGGAACTTGTCGGCATAGCCCAACAACATGCCGGAGACGTTGCCGGCGATTTCCGCCACCAGCACCGCCCCGGCGCCCTTGGTCAGCAACCAGCTTTCCGGGGCGACCTGGGTCATCTGCCCGATCATGTTGATCTGGTCGGCGGTCATCACCACGGTGGCGCCAGCCTCGATCTTGACCAGTTTGACCGTGCTCTGGGCGGACACGTCGTCGCCGTCCACCAGATACCACCCCACCTGCGACGCCGGGGTGGTGATGGCGGCCAGCGTGGCATGGTCGGCGACGCCGTAATAGACCGGATTGGAATCGGTGATGACGATGGCGGTGACGCCATCGAAGTCCCCCGCCACCACCTGGATGTTGGCGGCGGTGTCCGAGACCGTCATGGTCACCCCGGAAACGCCGGTATAGTTGAACTCGACCTGGGCGGCCTGGGCGGCGGTGATGGTGCCGGCGCCGCTGGACAGGGTGAAGACCTTGACATTCGCCGCGATCAAGGCGGCGATGTTGGCGGCCACCGCCGTGGCGCTGGTCAGGTTGACGTTGCCCACCCCGTCGATGGGGGCCGGGTTGATGATGTCGGCGATGGAACCGCCGGACGTTGCGGCACTTTGCGCGTTGGCGGCGGCGGTTGAAACGTCGTTTAGGAAGTTGGCATAGGGGGCGGAACCACCGGCGGCGGTGACCACCGAGGTCAACGTCGTCGTATTGGTCAAAAAGCCGCTGCTGGTGCTGGACGTGTTGGTCATGGCGGTTTTCAACGCCGTCATCACCTGTTCCTGGGTCAGCCCCAGGCCGTTCTTCATGGCGTTGATGGTGGCCACCACCTGGATGCCGGCGGCGTAAATCTCGGTCGCGGTGGTGGGGTCGGTGGTCAGCAGCGACGCCGTCGAGGTGATGCCCAGCAATTGCTTGACCTTGGCCTCGCCCACTTCCGCCACCAAGGTGGTCAGCGGCGACACCACGGTCGAGCCGGGCGGCGCCTTCATGGTGAAGCTGATGGTCTGGCCGGTCACCGTGTCGGTGCCGCCGGGAAGCGCGATGATGGCGTAATTGCCGGCGCCGCTGATGGTGTAGTAACCGTTGCCGTCGGTCACCCCCACCGGCTCGGTCCCCGACTGGTACTGCCCGTCGCCATTGATATCCAGGAACACCTGGGCGCCGGACACCGGCCCGTCCACCAGACGGCCCGACGTGCTGGTGGGCGTGGTGGTGGTGGTGTTGCCGGTCGTCGTCGTGGTGCCGGTGTTGATGGTCGAACTGGGCGTCGTCGTGGTGCCGGTGCCGGTTCCGGTAGTGGTGCCGACACCCCCGGTCCCGGTCCCGGTGGTGCCCGACGACGAGGTGCCGCCACTGATCACCTGGGCCACCGGATCAGTGCCCCCCGAAGTGGTTTCCTGAACCACGGCCTTGGCCGCCGTGGTGGTGTCGCCGGCCGTCCCGGCCGAGGTCCCCGTGGTTGCGGTGGACGAAGTCCCCGAGCTTGAACTGACGCTGCTGGAGGCGCCGGTACTGGAAACGCCGCTGCCTTGGCTGGTGGCGGTTTCGTTGGCCGCCGAGTTCGAGGCTGGGCTGTTCTGGATCACCGTCGAGATGGTCTCGACAGGCTTCGGTGCCGACCCTGGGATCGGCGGGGTCGGAGAATACCAGATGAACGAACCGCCCCCCGGATTGCCGTTGCCCACCGTGCCGGTGCCGCCACCCGGATTGCCATTACCCACAGTCCCCACCGTACCGGTGCCGCCCCCCGGATTTCCGGTGGCGCCCGTCCCCGTGGTGCCGGTGGTGCCCGCCCCCGTGGTGCCGGTGGTACCCGTCCCGGTGGTGCCGGTGGCGCCCGTCCCGGTGGTGCCGGTGGCGCCTGTCCCGGTGGTGCCGGTGGCGCCTGTCCCGGTGGTGCCGGTGGCGCCCGCCCCCGTGGTGCCGGTGGTGCCGCCCTCTTGTCCGGTGGCGTTGCCGGCTTGGCCGGCGGCCCCTGCCGCATCGGCCCCGCTTGCCCCGGCCGAGGCATTTTCCGCCGCGCCCTGTCCCTGCGCCTGTCCCGCCGCCTGCTCGCCCTGGGCCGCAGCCTGCTGGCCGGCGGCCTCACCCTGGGCTCCACCTTCAGCCGCAGCCGTCTGCGAGGCCGGCTGACCGGTTCCCGTCGATCCGTCCTGCTGGGGCGTTTGCTGTTGCTGTTCGGCCGGACCTTGCTGCTGTTCCTGCTGTTGTTGCTGCTGTTGCTGACCGGCCGGCACCACCTGCGAGCCGCCGGGATGATCCACCTGGATGGTCGCCCCGGCTTCCGGGCGTGACTGGATTTGCTGGGTGGGCGCCGGCTGGTTGTTGCCGGGCGTGGTGTTCCATTCCAACGAATTGTTGGCGGGCGGCACCGGCAGGTTGGTGATGGCGCTGCCGAAGGTGGCGCTGATGACGCTGGGCGCGACGATGGACGGCGGCGCGATCGGGTTGAACGCCGACGAGACCGTCAGCAGCGAATTGGGCTGGCTCAGCACCTGGGTGCCGCCGGCATTGCTGACCACGATCTGACCGGTTCCGCCGCCGACGTCGCCCACCAGAGCGACGCTGGTCTGGCCGTTTTCGCCCACCTGGCCGGCCACGGTGGTGCCGCGCACGCCGATGGTCATCACCGGGGTGCGCACCTGCATGGCGTCGGGGGCGGCGTGGGCGATCTGACCGGAAATGAAGCTGAAGCTGCCCTTCATCACCGACAGGTTGGCATGGCCGTCCTTGGTGGCCGGATCATAGACCAGTTCGTCCATGACCAGCCGCCCTTCCGACCCCAAGGCGAAAGTGGAGCGGTCGGCCAGCACGATGCCGACGGCGCCGCCATGGGCGGTCTCGACGATGTCGCCCTGATAGATGGGATCGCCCGCCTTCACCACCGACGTGGTGCCGTCGGCATGGCGCACGGTGACGGTGCCGGAATATTTGTCGACCACGCCGATCTGGGTCAGGCCGGCGCCTGCGGCCCCGCCCTCGGCCTGGGCGAATTGCCCCGGCGCCAGTGGTCCGGCCAGCCGTGCCACCAGATCGGCGGGCAGCATCTGGCCGTCGGCGGTGGCCAGGGCATGACCGCCCGAGCCGTCGAAGAAGTCGGGGATGACGATGTGCTGGCCGTTGGGCAGGACGATTTCCAGGTCCGAGCCATGGCGGGCGTAATCGGCGCCGCCAAGATCGCTGCCGGCCGGCAAAGTGACCACCGGGGCGCCTTCGGCCACATGGATGACTTCCGCCTCTGGCCCGGTCGCGGCGACGCCCTTGCTGGCTGCAGAAACACTCATGCTGAAAAACCCCCGCCAAACCCCCGCGCCGACACCGCCGTCCACGCGCCAAATCAGGGGGATTATGCCAAATCCCCCCTCTTAAAACCATCCGGTTAGCGCCCGATACATAAAAACCGATTCTTTTTGCAGCGCGGAATAATACATGCCGCAACTGCACAATAAGAATCAGTATTGATTTATATATGATAGTAGTGAACTATGCATATAAATGACCGGCTAGACTAATTCCGGCTAAAGCGAAAGAATGCAAGGCCCACATGGCCAAAGGGGAGGTTCTATGCTTAAACCCATCTCCTGGGGCGTCCTTACGGCCGCCCTGGCGATGACCTGGGCTGTCCAGTCCCAGGCACTGCCGAAGAAGCCCCCGGAACGGGGCTATTACGACGTTTCGCGCATGGCGCCCCTGACCGATCAGAAGGGGGATCCCGCCAATGGCCGCAAGATCGCGGCCGGCAAGGGGTTGTGCCTGTCGTGCCACACCATGCCCATCCCCGAGGAAGCCGACCATGGCGACGTCGGGCCGGATCTGGCCGGTGTCGGCTCCCGACTGCAGCCGCCGGAACTGCGCATGCGCATCGTCGACCCCAAGGTGCTTAATCCCGACACGCCGATGCCGTCCTTCTTCAAGAAGGACCTGAACCGCGTCATGAAGAAATGGGAAGGCCAAAGCATCCTGACCGCGCAAGAGGTCGAGGACGTGGTCGCCTATCTCGGCACCTTGAAATAGCCCTTTCGTTTCGACACCAGGAGACTTCATCCATGTCCAGCATGAACCGCCGCGCCATCCTGGCCGGCATCGGTGCCGGTGCCGCCATCATCACGGTCGTCCCCAAGCTGGCCCTGGCCGACAAGGCCGAGGCCGACGCCATGATCACCAAGCTGACCGAAGGCGCCAAGCCCCAGGACGGCAAGGTCAAGATCAAGCTGCCGCAGATCGCCGAGAACGGCAACACCGTGCCGTTCACCGTCACCGTCGACCACCCGATGACCGAGGCGTCCTATGTGAAGGCCATCCATGTGCTGGCCGAGGGCAATCCCAGCCCCGGCGTCGCCAGCTTCCACTTCACCCCCACCGGCAAGGCGGAAGTGTCCATGCGCATGCGTCTGGGCAAGACCCAGGACGTGCGCGCCATCGCCGTGCTGTCCGACGGCAGCGCCTGGCAAGTGGCCCAGGAAATCAAGGTGACCATCGGCGGCTGCGGCGGCTGAGCAGGAAAGAGAGGAACAAGATCATGCCCACTCCCCGCGTCAAGATGCCCAGCTCGGCTGCCAAGGGTGAAGTCTTCGAAGTCAAGACCACCATCGACCACGACATGGAATCCGGCCAGCGCAAGGACAAGGACGGCAAGCCCATCCCGCGCAAGATCATCAACAAGTTCACCGTCACCTATAACGGCAAGCAGGTGTTCTGGTCCGACTGGGCGCCCGCCGTGTCGGCCAACCCCTATTGCTCGTTCTTCCTGACCGCCACCGAAAGCGGCACCGTCGAGCTGAAGTGGCACGACGACGACGGCCAGGTCTATTCCACCTCGCAGGCCATCACGGTGGCGTGACCTAAAGAATCAGGAGCAACGCCCATGCGCAAGATCATGATGGCGACGGGGCTGGCGGTTCTGGTCGCCGGCCCGGCCCAGGCGGACCCGCCCTTCGATCCCAAGGATCCCCACATGGCGCCCTATATCTCGGGCGACAAGCGGTCCGGCTATACCTTCGCCGAGCCCGAAACCCGCGCCATGCAGGACGACGACTTCACCAATCCCGGCTTTTTGTGGGTCGAGGACGGCAAGAAGATGTGGTCCAAGGCCGAAGGCAAGGCCGGCAAGTCGTGCCAGGACTGCCACGGCGACGCCGAAAAAAGCATGAAGGGGGTGGGCACCGTCTATCCCCGCTTCGACCCCCATGCCGGCGTCTTGCTGACGTTGGAACAAAAGATCAATCAGTGCCGCACCGAACGCATGGAAGCGGCGCCGTTGAAGTTCGATTCCAAGCCCTACAACGCCATCGCCACCTTCGTGAAGTACCAGTCGCGCGGCATGCCCATCGCGGTGCAGACCGACGGCCCGGTGGCGCCCTATTTCGACATGGGACGCCGGCTTTACTATGAACGCCGGGGCATGAGCGACATCGCCTGCAAGCATTGTCACGAAGACCTGGCCGGCATGCACATGCGGTCGGAACTCCTCAGCCAGGGCATGCCCAACGGCTTTCCCCAGTACCGGCTGAAATGGCAGACCCTGGGCAGCGCCCAAAAGCGCATCCGCGGTTGCTTCGAAGAAGTCCGGGCCGAGCCCTATCCGGTGGATTCCTTGGAAAACACCGTCATCGAGCTTTACGCCACCTGGCGGGCCAACGGCCTGCGGGTGGAAAGCCCGGCGGTACGCAAGTAACCGAAAAGGGGGGAAGGGCCGCCTTCCCCCCCACCTCGTTCTTCCAGATCGGGAACCCAGACCCATGCTGACCCGCCGCGATTTCCTGCAGGTGGCCGCCGCTGCGGCCGTCTTGACCTCGGGCGCCCCCCTGGTGCGCGCCGCCGCCCGCCAGTCCATCACCCAGGATTCCCTGCTGGCCATGAAGCCGGTGGGCCAGGTGACGCTGTTGAACTTCACCGATATCCACGCCCAGCTGATGCCGCTTTATTTCCGCGAGCCGTCGGTGAACCTGGGGGTGGGCGAGGTGCACGGTCTGGTGCCGCATCTGACCGGCAAGGACTTCCTGAAGGCCTATGGCCTGAAGCCCGGCACGCCCGAGGCCTATATGCTGAGCGCCGAGGATTTCTCGGCCCTGGCCGGCACCTATGGCCGGGTCGGCGGTCTGGACCGCATGGCCACCCTGGTCAAGGCGATCCGTGCCGCGCGGCCCGACAACACGCTGCTGATCGATTGCGGCGACACCTGGCAGGGCAGCTACACGTCGTTGCAGACCCGCGGCGAGGACATGGTCGACGCCATGAACCTTCTGGGCGTCGATGTCATGGTGCCGCACTGGGAGTTCACCTATGGCGAGGCGCGGGTCAAGGAACTGGTGGCCAAGCTGAAGTTCCCCTTCCTGGCGCAGAACGTGAAAGACACCGAATGGGAGGAAGACGTCTTCCCCCACACCGCCACCTTCGAGCGCGGCGGCGTCAAGATCGCCGTCATCGGCCAGGCCTTCCCCTATACGCCGGTGGCCAATCCCCGCTACATGATGCCCAAATGGTCGTTCGGCATCCGCGACGACGAAATGCAAAAGCGCGTCGACGCGGCCCGCGCTGGCGGGGCCGAACTGATCGTGGTGGCCAGCCATAACGGCTTCGACGTGGACCGCAAGATGGCCAGCCGGGTCAAGGGCATCGACGTCTTGCTGACCGGCCACACCCACGACGCCATCCCGGCGGTGGTCAAGGTCGGCGACACGCTTTTGGTAGCGTCCGGCTCGCACGGCAAGTTCCTGGCCCGCCTGGACGTGGAAGTCAGAAACAAGAAGGTGGTGGCCCATTCCTTCAAGCTGATGCCGATCTTTTCCGACGTCGTCACCCCCGACGCCGAAATGAAGGCGCTGATCGAAAAGATCCGCGCCCCCCATCAGGCGGTGCTGGGCAAGAAGCTGGCGAAGACCGAATCGCTGTTGTACCGGCGTGGCAACTTCAACGGCACCTTCGACGACCTGATCTGCCAGGCGCTGCTGGACGAACGCGACGCCCAGATCGCCCTGTCGCCGGGCTTCCGCTGGGGTTCCAGCCTGCCGCCCGGCGCCGACATCACCATGGAAGACGTCTACAACCAGACCGCCATCACCTATCCCAACGCCTATCGTTCGGAAATGACCGGCCAGTTGCTGAAGGACATCCTGGAAGACGTGGCCGACAACCTGTTCAATCCCGACCCCTATTACCAGCAGGGCGGCGACATGGTGCGCGTCGGCGGCCTGGGCTATCGCATCGACATCGCCAAGCCCATGGGCAGCCGCATTTCCGAAATGACCCTGCTGAAGACCGGCCAGAAGATCGACGCGTCCAAGGCTTACGTGGTCTCGGGCTGGGCCAGCGTCAACGAAGGCACCCAAGGCCCGCCGGTGTGGGACGTGGTGTCGGGCTGGCTGGACAAGCATAAGACCGTCCGCTTCGACGGCAACCGCGCCGTCAAGGTGGTGGGCGGATGAACGGTTTCGACGTCAGTTTCCTGGGGGCCTTCGGGGCCGGGGCGCTGAGCTTCCTGTCGCCTTGCGTGCTGCCGCTGATCCCCGCTTATTTGTGTTTCCTGGGTGGGGTCGGCATGGATCAGCTGACCGAATCCAGGGCGCGGCGCAGCGTGCTGCCCGCCGCCCTGGCTTTCGTCTTCGGTTTTTCCACCGTGTTCATCGCCATGGGCGCCTCGGCCTCGGCGCTGAACCATCTGATCATGGACAACATGCACTGGCTGTCGGTGGCGGCCGGTGTGGTGATCATCGTTTTCGGCCTGCATTACATGGGGGTGATGCGCATCGCCTTCTTGAATTTCGAAAAGCGCGTCCATGTTCAGCAAAAGCCCGCCGGACTGATCGGCGCCTTCGTCCTGGGCCTGGCCTTCGCCTTCGGCTGGACGCCCTGCGTCGGCCCCATCCTGGCCACCATCCTGATGCTGGCCGCCGGAGGCGACGGCATCACCCACGGCACCTTGCTGCTGGGCGCCTATGCCGCCGGATTGGGCCTGCCCTTCCTGTTGGCCGCCGCCGCCGCCCGTCCGTTCATGGCCTTTCTGGGCAAGTTCCGCCGCCACATGCGCGTGGTCGAGATCAGCATCGGCAGCCTGCTGATCATCACCGGCCTGCTGATCCTGACCGGCTCCATGAACGAGATCGGCAACTGGCTGCTGCAGAACGTCCCGGCCTTTCAAGGTGTGGGCTAGGGAGAACAGTCATTCCCGCGAAAGCGGGAATCCAGGGGTGATCCGACGGCTTTTCCGCGACTTCTGGATGCCCGCCTGCGCGGGCATGACGATGTTGCCCCCCTACCGATGCCCGGTTTCGCGCAGCAACTCCTCCCACAGCTTTTCCTGACGGCTTTCGGCGCCGTTGCCGCATTGGGTGAAGAAATCCAGCGCCGATGACGGCGGCGTGATGATTTCAGGCGCGTTCAGCAGCACCGGGTCCATGAAGGATTCCGCCCCGCGGATCATATTGGCGTAGCCATTGAAATTGCTTTCCACCGCGGCGATCTCGGGGCGCATCATGAAGGACAGGAAGGCCAGGGCGTTGGCCCGGTTGGGGGCGCCCTTGGGCACCGCCAGCACGTCGGACCACACCAGCGCCCCTTCCACCGGATTGGCGTAACGCAAGCTGGGCCGCTTTTTACGGGCCTGCAGGGCGTCGCCGTTCCACATGGTCGCCAGGGCGTACTTGCCCTCGGCCATGCCGTCGACGATCTTGTCGGAAGCGACCACCGGCACCCGGCGCAACAGCGGCAGCAACACGTCGCGGACCTTGTCCACGTCCTGCGGCGCCGTCGAGCAGCGCGGCAAACGCAGCCACACCTGGGTCAGCTGAATCATGTCATAGCCGCTGTCCACCAAAGCCATGCGGTTGGCCAAACTGGGCGGCGGCTGGAACACGATGCGCAGGGAACTGATGTCCCCGTCATAGACGTTGGTGTCGACGGCGAAGGCGGTGGTCCCCCACACATGGGGGACGGTGTATTCGTTGCGTGGGTCGAAGGACCGGCCGCGCCAGACATCTTCGACATTCCAGAAATTGGGCAAACGGTCAACGCCGACCCGGTCCAAAAGCCCTTGGGCGATCAGATCGGGAACCTGGAAGTCGCCGGGGAACACCACGTCATAAATGGTTTCGCCGGCCAGGATGGGGGCCACCATGTCGGTGTAGTTGGTGACCGTGTCCACCTGGACGCTGACGCCGGTTTCGTGCTGGAAGCGCTCGACCACCTGGGGGGACAGATAGCCCGCCCAGGTGATGACGCGCAAGGAATTGGCCACGGCAGCGGCCGGCCAGGTCAGAAGCAGCGCCGCCATCAGCCCGGCGAGCGCGCCAAGCCGTCTATTGGTTGGCTTTCTCCAGGATGTAGCGTTGGAAATCCTGACCCTTGGCATAACGCTTTTCCCACACGTATTCGAACATGGACAGGAAATGGAAGTTGCGGAAATAGCCGGGCATGCGGGCGACTTCCACCGCCTCAGCCTTTTTGCCCTGGGTTTCCGTCGCTGTCTCGGGGAAAAACTGAATGGTAGGGGTGAAATTGATGCGGTACTTGCGGGCCATTTCCTTTTCGGTCAGCACTTGGCCATCGAAATCAGTGACCTCGCGGTCGCCCCACAGGTTCAGTTGCAGGATGTTGTAACGGGCCTTGATCCATTCGCGCAGCTTGTCGTCGGCGAAGTTGACCGTGTGCACGTCACGGCAATAGGGACAGCCCTTTTGCTCCCAGATGACGGCGAAGCGCTTGCCGGCCTTGGTGGCCTCAAGCATGTCTTCCTTCAGGTCCAGGAACGAATTGTTGAACCAGTCCTGATGATAAAGCCCGTCGTCCCCCAGCTTGGCTTCATAAGCCAGGGCCGGAGAAGACAGCATCAACAGCACCGCCCAAGCGGCCAAAATCCAAGCTTTCATCCTTCCCCTCCCTTAGGGCGCGATCACCAGCCAGCCCTTTAAGTGTCGTTCCATGATCTCGGGAATGCCGAAAGCCACCACCGCCACCCCCGGCAGCAGGTCGTCGGCCGAACGCCCCATGGTTTCCAAGGTATTGCCGCAGGCGACGAATTCGACGTCGTAATCCCTGAGCGACGCCACCCGTTCCGCCACCGGGCTTTCCTTTTTCAACAACGCCCGCACCCCCGGCCCAAAGGCGACCACCGCCACCTTGACGTTGTCCTGGCCATAGAATTTCTGGACGTTGATGGCATTGTACAGGACATTGTTGACGTGCCGGGGATTGTCGTCGGTCAGTTGCAGCACCAGCTTGCGCGGGTTGTCCCAACCGGGCTTAGGCTCGGCCAGCTGGGTTTCAGCCGCCCGGATCGGTGCCGCCGCCAACAGGGCGGCCAAAAGAAGAAAAACAATGCGCATGACGCCTCGCCGCTTCATGATGACTTTATGATATAATCTTTTCCGTCCGCTTTCCTTGGTTTTTTAATTGTCGATGCAAGAAAAGACCAGTCCGATACTTTCGCCCCTGTACGGCGCCGTGCTGTTCCTGTCCTCGGCCGCCGCCCTGGTGCTGGAAATCGTCGCCGGCCGGCTGTTGGCGCCCTATGTGGGCATGAGCCTTTATACCTGGACCGCCATCATCTCGGTGGTGCTGGCCGGGCTGACCATCGGCCACTGGATCGGCGGCCGGCTGGCGGAACGCGCCGGGCCACCCCGCACCGCCCATCGCCGCGCCGCCGCCGCCCTGACCCTGGCCGCATTGGGTTCGGCCGCAGCGCTTCCGCTGCTGCGCTTCGGCGCCGGTCCCTTGCTGGCCGCCGGCCTGCACCCGGTGGTCAGCATCGTCACCCTGAGCACCGCTTTGTTCCTGCTGCCGTCGCTGTTCGCCGGCATCGTCTCGCCCATCCTGACCAAACTGGCGGTGGACGCCGACCCCACCCATACCGGCCGGGTGCTGGGGCGCATGTACGCCCTGGGGGCGGCAGGCTCGATCCTGGGGACGCTGTCGGCGGGCTACCTGTTCATTTCCTGGATCGGATCGGTGGGCACCGTGCTGGCGGTGACCGGGCTTTATGCCGTGCTGGCCCTGGCCATGCTGGCCGGACAGCGGCGCGCCGCCTTGGCCTGTGCCGTGTTGATGGCGCTGCTGGGCGGCGGGCTGGCGGTGACGCCGCGCGCCTTGGCCAGCCCATGCGCGGTGGAAAGCGATTATTACTGCCTGCGGGTGGAAGATTTCGGCCCCGAAAGCGGCCGCGAAAGCCGGGTCCTGGTGCTGGACCATCTGGGCCACGGCATCAACGACGCGGAAGAACCGCAACTGTTCCATTCGTCCTACCTGCATTTTTCCAACGAGATGGCGGCGCGGCGCTTCGGACGCGATTCCATCTCGGCGTTCTTCATCGGCGGCGGCGCCTTCACCCTGCCCCGCGCCTGGAGCCAGGGCTTCGCCGCCCCGCACCTGCATGTGGCGGAAATCGACCCGGCGGTGACCAGGATCGCCCAGGACCGGCTGTGGCTGGACAAGGACACCAAAGGGCTGGTCATCGACCATCGCGATGCCCGCCTCGCCCTGCAGTCCCTGCCGGCAAAGCCGCAATTCGACGTGGTGTTCGGCGACGCTTTCCACGACATCGGCATCCCGCCGCATCTGGTGACCCGCGAATTCCACAGCGAAATCGCCGGCCGCCTGAAGCCCGGCGGCTTTTACGCCATCAACGTCATCGAGGCCCGCCAACAGCCGCTGTTCCTGTTCGCCCTGCTGAAGACCCTGGCCCGCGACTTCGCCGCCGTGGAAGTGTGGGTGGACGGCGACGAAATGGCCCAGGGCGAGCGCGTCACCTATCTGGTGCTGGCGTCGGACCGGGCCAGCGACACCCCGGTCATCCGCTCCAGCCGGTTTTTTCCCCGCCATTGGCTGCGCCTGCGCGGCGATCAGGTGCGCCAGGCCATCGCCGATGCCGACGTACCAATGCTGACCGACGACTTCAGCCCGGTGGACCGCCTGATGGCCCACGTGCTGCTGGCCCCGGAAATCGCCGAGAAATGACATAATCCCGCCATCAGCTTCGTGTTAAAACCGCCCCCATGGAACTGCATCACCCGGCCCTGACCGCCGCCGCCATCGTCGCCCTGGCCGCGCTTGCCTGCGGCGTCATCATGACGCGGCTGCGCCAACCGGCCATCTTGGGATACATCCTGGCCGGCGTGGTGCTGGGTCCGTCGGGCTTCAAGCTGGTCAGCAACCGCGAGGCGGTGTCCACCCTGGCCGAGTTCGGGGTGCTGATGCTGTTGTTCGTCATCGGCATCGAACTGGAACTGCGCCGCTTCATCCAAGGCTGGAAGGTGGCCGTGGTGGTCACCCTGATCCAGATCGCCGGGTCGGTGGGCGCCGCCCTGCTGCTGCGCCCGCTGCTGGGCTGGAGCTTCGGCCTGTCCATGGTGCTGGGCTTCGCCATCGCCGTGTCGTCCACCGCCGTGGTCATCAAGATCCTGGAAAGTTCCGGCGACCTGAACAAGCCGGTGGGCCGCACGGTGATCGGCATCCTGATCGCCCAGGACATGGCCGTCGTTCCCATGATGCTGTTCCTGGGCAGCCTGGAACGCCAGGGCATCATGCCCATGGATGTGGCCAAGGTGGTGTTCTCGGTGGCGTTCCTGGCCGGACTGTTCTGGCTGCTGGTCAGAAAGCAGGTGCGCCTGCCGGTGTCGTCGAAACTGGCGAAAAGCGGCGAATTAGGGCCGTTGACGGCGCTGGCCTGGTGCTTCGGCGCCGCCGCGCTTTCCGGTCTGATGGACCTGTCGCCGGCCTATGGCGCCTTTCTGGCCGGGGTGGTGATCGGCAATTCCACCCAGCGCGAAACCATCCTGAAAAGCGCCGAGCCGGTGCAAAGCGTGTTGCTGATGGTGTTCTTCCTGTCCATCGGGCTGCTGCTGGATTTCGGCTTCATCTGGAAAAACCTGGGCCAGGTGCTGACGTTGCTGCTGATGGTCACCTTGTTCAAGACCGCGCTGAACATCGGCGCCCTGCGCCTGCTGCGCCGCGACTGGCAGCTGTCCTTCGTCGCCGGCGTCGCCCTGGCGCAGATCGGCGAATTCTCGTTCCTGCTGGCGGAAGTGGGCAAGGCGTCGAAATTGATCACCGCATCGGAAACCAAGCTGGTGGTGGCGGTCACCGTGCTGTCCTTGGTGCTGTCGCCCTTGTGGCTGCTGACCATGCGCCGTCTGCACGCGGTGGCGGAAACCGGGGCCCAGACCCTGCACGACGTGCTGTCCAACGCCTTCGTCCGCGAAGCCCGCATCGCCGCCCGCCTGATGCGCCGCCGCCGCAAGGAGCTCCCCGATGCCTGACCTGTCCTTGGAACGATCGCTGACCGGCATCGTCGTCGGCGTCGACGAGGTGGGACGCGGCCCGCTGGCCGGGCCGGTGGTCGCTGCCGCCGTGATCATCGACCCCGCCACCCTGCCGGCGGAGCTGGCCGAACGGCTGGACGATTCCAAGAAGCTGAGCGCCGCCAAACGGCAACACCTGGACCAGCTGGTCCGCGCCCATTGCCATTTCGCCATCGCCGAAGCCTCGGTCGCCGAAATCGACCGCCTGAACATCCTGAAGGCCACCTTCCTGGCCATGCAACGGGCCGTCGCCGGACTGGGCCGCGCCATCGACCACGCCTTGGTGGACGGCAACCGGCCGCCACCCCTGCCCTGTCCGGTCACCTGCGTCGTCGGCGGCGACGGCAAGTCGCTGTCCATCGCCGCCGCCTCGGTGGTGGCCAAGGAATACCGCGACAGATTAATGCGCGATCTGGACGTCCAGTTTCCCGGCTATGGCTGGGCCAAGAACGCCGGCTATGGCACCAAGGCGCACCTAGAGGCTTTGCGCCGCCTGGGTCCGACCCCCCATCACCGCATCAGCTTCGCCCCGGTGGCACAATTTGAATTGATGTAAATTTCAAGCAACATTATTCCTTACCCATACATTTTCTGCGGTGATATGGTGCAAAGGTCTGAGCCATATCCGACTAAAGCCGTGGAAACAGAACAAGAATCAAAGACCATCGACATCCCCATTCAGCCGACGGCAATGCGTACAGCCCTGACCCTTGCCCTGTTGTGGTCGGTGGTGACCGGTTTGTCGTTGTGGTGGAACATCGACTGGCAACACAGCTTTGCCGCCGGCTTGGCCAACACCTCGCAACCCGCCGCGGTGCTGAGCGAATATATCAACCGGCACCTGTCGGTTCTGGTGCTGGTTCATGTGGCGGTGTGGACTTTGGGCATGGCCGGTCTGGTCTATGGCTCGCATCAGGCGACCCAGCGCCAGGGCTTTCAGGCACGGGCGGAAAAGCAGAACCGGCTGGCCAACCACGTCTTCAACAACGCCTTGGAAGCGTTGGTGGTGACCACTGGCGACGGCACCATCGTGCGGGTGAACCCGGCGTTTTCCCTTTTGACCGGCTACGAGGCCGAGGAAGTGGTGGGCCACAAGGCCAACGTGCTGCGGTCCTTCCACCACGACGACGCCTTCTATGCCGACATGTGGCGCAGCCTGCTGGAAACCGGCACCTGGCAGGGCGAATTGAAGAATCGCCGCAAGGACGGATCCATCTTCATCGCCCGCGAAAGCATCACCGCCCTGTGGGAGCCGGGTCTCGGCAAACCACGCTATTACGTCGCCAGCTTCGCCGACATCACCGCCCAGGTGGAAAGCCAGCAGCACATTGAACATCTGGCCCATTACGACCCGCTGACCGACCTGCCCAACCGGGTGCTGTTCCGCGACCGCCTGAACCACGCCGTCACCCATGCCGGACGCGAACGCCGCCGCATCGCCGTGCTGTTCCTGGACCTGGACGGCTTCAAGAAGGTCAACGACACCATCGGCCACCGCGCCGGCGACAGCCTGCTGGTCGAGGTGGCGCGGCGCCTGAGATCGTGCACCCGGTCGTCCGACACCATCTCGCGTCTGGGCGGCGATGAATTCGCCCTGGTTTTGGAACGCATCGACGACGCGGCCGACGTGGTCGTCGTCGCCGACAAGTTGCTGGCCGCCCTGGCCGGGTCGTTCCTGCTGGAAGGGCGCGAGGTGTTCGTCGGCTCCAGCATCGGCATCAGCATGTATCCCGAGGACGGCGACAACGCCGAAATGCTGCTGAAGCACGCCGACACCGCCATGTACCAGGCCAAGGCCGAGGGCAAGGGGCGGTTCAAGTTCTATTCCGCCGACATGACAAGGCGCCAGGAACACCGCCTGGAACTGGAAGGGGCGCTGCGCATCGCCATCGAGAACCGCAGCTTCGAAGTTCATTACCAGCCCAAGCAACGCCTGAAGGGCGGCTCCATCGCCGGTTTCGAAGCGCTGGTGCGCTGGAACCATCCGACCCTGGGCATGATCTCGCCGGTGGAATTCATCCCCCTGGCCGAGGAATTGGGCCTGATCACCCATATCGACCTGCTGGTGCTGGAACAGGCTTGCGCCATGGGCGTGCGATGTCAGGAACAGGGGCATTCGGTGACCATGGCGGTCAACCTGTCCAGCCTGGACCTGAAGAACCCCGACCTGCCCACCCTGATCGCCGGCATCTTGGACCAGACCGGCCTGCCGCCCCATCTTTTGGTGCTGGAAATCACCGAAAGCTTCGCCATGGAAGTGGGCAAGGGGCAGACACAAATCCTGGAACGCCTGACCCAATTGGGCGTCAGCCTGGCCATCGACGATTTCGGCACCGGCTATTCGTCGTTGTCCTATCTAAAGGAACTGCCGGTGGAATCGGTCAAGATCGACCGTTCCTTCGTGCGCGACATCGGCACCGATTCGCGGGACACCATGCTGGTGTCCACCATCGTCGGCCTGGCCCATTCGCTGAACCTGAAGGTGGTGGCCGAAGGGGTCGAAGACCACGACCAGCGCGCCCTGCTGGACGCACACAATTGCGACGAGGCCCAGGGTTATCTGGTCGCGCGGCCCATGCCCGCCGACCAGGTCTTCGGTTTCCTGCAAGGGATGGCGGCGTCAGCCATTGCCGAATAGTTAAGAATTCATTGATTCCAATAGGTTCTTGACGGAGTCTGTCATTTGACTCAAAGTGCGGATCATGAACCTGCCGCTCGACACCATTCTGCAAGGCGATTGCATCGCCAACATGGAAGCCCTGCCCGCCAAATCGGTGGACCTGGTCTTCGCCGACCCGCCCTACAACCTTCAGCTGGGCGGCGAACTTTTGCGTCCCAACAACAGCAAGGTGGACGGCGTCGACGACGAATGGGATCGCTTCGACAGCTTCCGCGACTATGACGACTTCACCCGCCGTTGGCTGGCCGCCGCCCGCCGTGTGTTGAAGGATGACGGCGCGCTGTGGGTGATCGGCAGCTATCACAACATTTTCCGCGTCGGCGCCACGCTTCAGGACCTGGGCTTTTGGATGCTGAACGACATCGTTTGGCGCAAGTCCAACCCCATGCCCAACTTCCGCGGCACCCGCTTCACCAACGCCCACGAAACCCTGATCTGGTGCGCCAAGTCGGCGGAAAGCCGCTACACCTTCAATTACGAAGCCATGAAGGCGTTGAACGACGACCTGCAGATGCGCAGCGACTGGACCATTCCGCTGTGCACCGGGTCCGAACGGCTGAAAAACGACGGCACCAAGGTGCATCCGACGCAAAAGCCGGAAATGCTGCTGTACCGGGTGCTGATGGCCACCACAAAGCCCGGCGACGTGGTGCTGGACCCGTTCTTCGGCACCGGCACGACGGGCGCGGTGGCGAAAAAGCTGAAGCGCCACTTCATCGGCTGCGAACGCGATGCCGATTACATCAAGGCCGCCACCGACCGTATCGCCAAGGTGCGCCCGGTGTCGGAAATGTCGCTGCTGACCACGCCTTCCAAGAAGTCGGAACCGCGGGTGCCCTTCGGCACCGTGGTGGAACGCGGCCTGCTGGAACCGGGCACCATTCTATACGGCAACGGCAAGGACAGCCTGACCGCCAAGGTGCGCGCCGACGGCACCCTGATCAGCGCCGACCATCGCGGGTCCATCCACAAGGTGGGCGCCCTGGTGCAGAACGCCCCGGCCTGCAACGGCTGGACCTTCTGGCACCTGAAGCAGGGTGACGAACTGGTGCCCATCGACGTGCTGCGCCAGCAGATCAGGGCCGAACTACACTAAGGATTGCGCATAAGGGCGACATACCCGCATTATGCGGCATGATCATCAGCCCCTTCCCCTACATCCTGTCGGGCATGGTCGCCCCGGTCGCCGACGCCCGCGTCCTGACCACGCCGCCGGACGGGGAATCCTTGCCGCTGAGTGTGGTCTTTCGGCTTGGCTTCAACTGGTGCGACGCGGTCTTCGCCGCGGCGCTGCTGTGGAGCGTCTTCAATCCCTGGTCAAGCCTGGGCTGGATCGTCGCTTGCGGCAGCTTGGCGCTAAGCCTGTGGGTGCGCGGCCATCAGACGGCGCTGCACATCGACGCCGACAGCGTCACCGCCCATATCCTGCGCCCGTTCCGTCGTCCGTTGGTGATCAGCCAACCCAAAAGCCACTTCGTCTCTGTCGGCTATGAAAGCCGCGACGATTCCGTCTGGCGGTTTCGTGTCGAGAAATTGTGGGCTCCCCGCCGCCATGTACTGGTGCTGCGACATGCCCAAGATCGCGACAAGGACGTGCTGCTTCACTCCGGCTATGGAAGGGACGATTTGGAAGCATGGCGGGCGACTTGGACCCGGGCTTTGGGCCTGCCGACCGAAGACGTCGACAACCCACGGGTCGATGTTCGATCAACACGAAAATTCCGCGGGATGCCGAAGGTCCAGCCCCCGCCGACCAATCCCCTGCCGCTGGCCGAGCAACCTCTCACCGACGAGATCGACTGGCAACATCCTCCCGAGGGCTTGCAGATCGCCGCCACCGACACCCGCATCACCATCCGCCAGACCGCCGGCTTGCCACGCCTGGGACTATACCGCTTGGTCGCCGCCATCTTGCTGATGCCATTTTCTATCTTGGGGTTTATCGCCACCCGCGAAGCGGCGGTCGTCATCGTGTTCATGACCGTTGGCACGATTGTACTCTCCATGCTGCGCGGACATCTGCCGCTGCCCGCGTCTCATAAGATGACGTTGTATCGCGGGCGCGGGTTGTTGCTGCGCTATGACCGCCTGTTCTGGATCACTTGGCGTTGGATCGGCTGGAACAACCTGATGGCGGTCGAACTAGGCTATGACCACTTGAACATACGCCGTCGTCGTGGGGCTTACCTTTTCGGCACCGCGCTTACTCCGCAGCAAATGGCGTGGCTGGACGGTTACCTGAAAATGGCCATCAAGGATTAAACGCCTTCGCCAGCCGCTCCATCTCGGTGCTGAAACCGGCGATGTTGCGCTGATAGGCCGCATCGCCCTGCCCGGCCCAATGGGCCAGGACCGGCAACTGCGTCCGGGCGACAGCCGTCTTGTCCACATCGGGCAAGCGGCGCAGCAGGGTGGAAAAGCCCAGGTAAACCTCGCCGCCCATGGGCTTGGCGGCCAAGCCGTTCAGGGTCTGGGCCAGACCGGGGGCCATGGGCAGCAGGCGCTCGGCATAGGCCCGCAGCACCGGGGCCTGATCCAGCAGGGCCTGACGTTCGGCGGCAAAGGCGTCACGGTCCAAAACCTTGCCGCCATCGTAAACCGCAGGCGCGTTGGCCGAGACGTCGCAGGCCCAGCCGGGACGCGGGACCAGCAAATCCCCCTGGTCCGCTTCGTCGCGCCAGGCGAAGAACGGCATGGCCCGGCAGCGCACCGGCTTGGTTTCATGGATGCCGCACAGCCCGTCCGGGGCCAGGGCCGGACAGGCCGCGTCTTTCGGCAGATAGGCCACCGGCATCACCCGAAGCGCCGTCTTCTTGTCCAGCATCACCCCCAGCTTCTGGGCCTGGGTGAAGCTTTTCGCCTTGGCGCGGATGGGGACGAACATCACCGCCAAGGGGAAACGCCCGGCATGGGCCAAAGCTTCGTCAATGGTCAGCGGCAGCACGCCATGACAGCACTTGCCGCAGGCGGTGCAGGCGAAATGCCGGGCCACGGGATCAGGCCCCGCAGCACTTCTTGAATTTTTGTCCCGACCCGCACGGGCACGGATCGTTGCGGCCAACCTTTTCCACCTGACGCGGCGCCGTCTTGGGGTTGACCACCCCGTCCACGTACAGCCACTTGCCGTCATCCTTGCGGAACGACCCCACTTCGTGATGGGCGTGCGGCTGGTTGTTGAAGCGGAAATAGGCGACATATTCGATTTCGGCCACGTCGCCCTGGTCGTTGACGCGGCGCACCTCGACGAATTGCGCCTTGGCCTGCTTGGCCGACGCCTCCACCTCGGCGCGTTCGAATTCGTCCATCTTCTCGGGCGCCAAGGTGGCGGCCAGGAAGTCCATGTTGCCATCGCAAAATGCCACGTAACGGGCGCGCAGCAGGGCCTCGGCGGTGGCGGCCGGACTGGCCCCCGAAATCACCGGGCCGCAGCATTGGTCGAAATCAAGGCCGGAGCCGCACTCGCATTTGCTCATGGTTCACCCATTTGGAAACTCCCCCTCACCATAACGGGGCCGGCGCCAACCGGCAATTGATTGACCTTGCGTCCGTCGCGGCTTAGGTTTCCGCTCTTGCTTTTCACTTTGGGACCGAAAACCATGTCCGACCTTTCCGACATCGCCCGCACCTCTTCGGCTTGGCCCTTCCAGGAAGCCAAGCAGCTGCTGGACGACCGTCTGAAAGGCAAATGCCCGGACAAGGGTTACGTGCTGTTCGAGACCGGTTACGGCCCGTCCGGCCTGCCCCATATCGGCACCTTCGGCGAAGTGGCGCGCACCACCATGGTCAGGAACGCCTTCAAGCTGCTGGCCCCGGAAATCCCCACCCGTCTGTTCGCCTTTTCCGACGACATGGACGGATTGCGCAAGGTGCCCGACAACATCCCCAACAAGGAGATGGTGGCCAAGCATCTGGGTAAGCCGCTGACCCAGGTGCCCGACCCGTTCGGCACCCATGACAGCTTCGGCGCCCACAACAATGCCCGTCTGTGCGCCTTCCTGGACGAATTCGGCTTCGAATACGAATTCCAGTCGGCCACCGAATGGTACAAGACCGGCAAGTTCGACGCCGCCAAGCTGCGCATCCTGGAATGCTATGATCAGGTCATCAACGTCATCCTGCCGACCTTGGGCGAGGAACGGCGCCAGACCTATTCCCCCTTCCTGCCGGTCTGCCCGGAAACCGGCGTCGTGTTGCAGGTGCCGGTGGTCCAGCACGACGTCAAGGCCGGCACCATCGTTTACAAGCGCGATGACGGCAAGCTGGTGGAAACCCCGGTGACCGGCGCCCATTGCAAGATGCAGTGGAAGGCCGACTGGGCCATGCGCTGGTATGCGCTGGGCGTCGATTATGAAATGAGCGGCAAGGACCTGATCCCGTCGGTGGAACTGTCGGGCCGCATCTGCCGCAACATCGGCGGCACGCCCCCCATGAACCTGACCTACGAACTGTTCCTGGACGACGCGGGCCAAAAGATTTCCAAGTCCAAGGGCAACGGCTTGGCGGTGGAAGACTGGCTGAAATACGCGCCCCCGGCATCCTTGGCCCTGTTCATGTACCAAAAGCCCAAGGCGGCCAAGCGTCTTTATTTCGACGTGATCCCGCGTTCGGTGGACGATTACATGGCGTTCCTGGGCAAGTTCCCCGGCGACGACGCCAAGAAGCAATTGGACAACCCGGTCTGGCACATCCACAACGGCCAGCCGCCGTCGGAAGATTCCCACCTGTCGTTTTCCATCCTGCTGAACCTGGCAAGCGTCTGCAATTCCGAGGACAAGGCGGTGCTGTGGGGCTTCATCCAGCGCTATGCGCCGGGCGCCAGCCCCGAGACCGCGCCGATCCTGGATAAATTGGTGGATGGCGCCGTCGCCTATTATCGTGACTTCGTCAAGCCGACCAAGAAGTACCGCACCGCCACCATCGACGAAGCCCAGGCTTTCGCCGACCTGGAAGCGGCGCTGAAGGCCTTGCCCGCCGACGCCTCGGCCGAGGACATCCAGGGTGCCGTCTACGAGATCGGCAAGCGCGAATGCTTCGGCGAGTTGAAGGCCTGGTTCAAGGCCTGCTACGAAGTGCTGCTGGGCCAGGACCAGGGGCCGCGCATGGGCAGCTTCATCAAGCTGTACGGCGTGGACAACACCATCGCGCTGTTGGCCAAGGCGGCCAAGGGCGAAAGCCTGGCCTGATCATTCGGTTGCGGGCGGCGCTCCGACGCTGCCCCAGTCGGCCCGATAGGTCTTGGCGACGATGTCGCACATGGTGCTGGCGAAGCCCTTGGGGTTGAACGGCTTCAGCAGATAGCCCTGCACCCCCAGCGCTCGGGCCTTTTCCATGGCAGCACTGTCCTTGGCGGCGGTGAACATCACCACCGGCAACGCCGACACCTTGGGGTTCAGCGCCGCGCGCACGCCGCCCAGGAAGGACAACCCGTCCACCGGTTCCATGTTGACGTCGCAAATGGCCACATGGGGCTTCATTTCACAGGCCAGCCGCAATCCTTCACCGCCATTGACGGCTTCGTAAATCCGGGCCGCGCCCATGGTCTTCAGCATGCGCGTCAGCAACGAACGGGTGCTGGCGTCGTCCTCGACCACCAAAACCGTGACGTCGTCGGCTGAAAAGCGTTCCAACTTGCTGCCTGTGCTCATCCCCAAACCTCAGCGCACATCCTTGAAGCGGAAATCCAATCTTACCTCGAAAGGGGCCTTGTCGCGCAATTCTTGTGGCAATTTCATCGGCTGGGCTTGGCGGATGGCGCCATAGATGCTGTCGATGATGCGCCGCTGCACCGCCGACGGCGGCAAGGTGCCGTATCCGTCGAACACGTCGTTGGGGTTCCACGCCCGCCGTGCGTCGTAAATGTCCGAGAAATAGCCGTCCGCGTTCACCCTGACCGCCAGACTGATGGTGCCGTTGGCATAAGCCCCCATCTCGGGCGGGCGCCGCCAATGCTTCAACACCCGCGACAGCACCCAATCGCGCTGGTTCTGGGTGACCGGCGCCGGTTTCTTGGTCTTTTGGCTCGGCTGGCTTGCCGCCGGATCGGGCGGGCTGGGTTTCTTGCTTTCGGTCTCGGATCGCGGGGTCGATTTCTCGGCCAGTTCGCCTTCGGTCAGTTGCGGGACCGGCGTGCCCTGCTCGGCCGGCTTGGCCTGGGGGGCCTGAGGGGCCTGGGGGGAGGGCGGCACCGGCTTGGGCTGCGCCGGTTGTGGCGGCGGCACGATGTCGACGCTGATCGAGGGCGGTTCCGCCGGCTTGAGTTCCGGCAGGGGAAAGCCCAACCAAATAAAAGCCAATAACAGATGCAGCAGCACCGACAAAACCGGCGCCCAATAACGGCTGCGCGGCAAAGGCGAATGGACCCGCCAGGAAGTGGGATCGGCACCGGTCTGAATCATGGCCGGACACTAGCTCCGGAGATGGGGAAAAGCAAAGCTGCAAACGCCCCCTTCCCTAAAGCGCCGGGCACGATCATCATTCACCGGCTTGTTCAACCGGAGTCTTCGGTCATGATGATGCGGGCGATCATTTCCTTTGTTGCCTTGGCCGCGCTGCTGCCCGTGTCCGCCACGGCGCAAACACCCCCTGCTTACGTGGACACCCACGTCCACCTGCGCGCCAAGGCCGAAGCCCTGCCGGCGGCGCTGAACGTCGCCCAAGCCGCCATGGACAAGGCCGGAATCAGCGCCATGATCCTGGAACCGCAGCCTTTTCCCGCCGAAACCCTGCCCAACAAGCATGACGGCGACGACCTGATCCCGGTGACGCGCCGTTTTCCCGGCAAATTCTGGGTGGTAAGCGGCGGCGGCAGCTTGAACGGCATGCTGCTGTCCACACCGCCACAAGCGGTGGACGAAGCGACCCGCCAACACTTCCGCATGCAGGCCAAACAAGTGGCGCAAAGCGGCGTCAAAGGGTTTGGCGAGATCAGCGTCCTGCATCTGTCGCATTTCCCCAGCCATCCTTTCGAGGAAATCCCCGCCGACCATCCCTTGTTGATGGATCTGGCCGACGTGGCGGCGCGCCACGACATGCCCGTCGACATCCACATGGATGTGGTGGAGCACGATATCCCGGTGCCGGCCCACCTGTCGGCCATCAGCAACCAACCACGCCTGAACGCCAATGTGCCGGCCTTCGAACGCCTGCTGGCGGCCAAACCGCAGACCCGCTTCATCCTGGCTCATGCCGGCTGGGACCCCATCGGCCATTGGAACGTCGCCCTGAGCCGTCGTTTGCTGACCGAGCACCCCAACCTGTTCATGAGCCTGAAACTGGCGCGCAGCGGCGCCCAAGCGGAAAACGCTCCCATGGACGGCGACACGTTGAAGCCGGAATGGCGCGACCTGCTGACCACTTTCCCCGATCGCTTCGTCATCGGCTCGGACAGCTTTTTCGCCCCGGAAAAAGCCGGCTATGCCGCCGGTTGGACCGACTTCAACCCGGGTCTTTACGGTCTGATGCTGGCACAATTGCCGTTGGACGTGGCCCAGCGGATCGCCTCCGACAATGCGGGCCGATTGTTTCACCTGACGTCCGGACCGGCCACCGAAGCGGGTACACAAGCCAAATTCAACGCCTGGGACAGCGATGGCGACCAGCGCATTTCCGCCGAGGAATGGCAAGGCCCGCCGCCGCGCTTCAAGAAGCTGGACAAGAACGCCGACGGCTTCGTCGATTTCGACGAATTCAACGTCACCCCACCGGATGCCGCCCCGCCACGCCCGGCCATGCCCATGGACAAGCCGCAACCGGCCGCCAAGGATCCCGCCGCCTGCGACAAATGTCAGCAGGAATGGCACTCCTGCATGGTGGGCAAGGCCGGTTTCGTCAAACAACGCTGCGACGAAGCCATGTTCCGCTGTCAGAACCGCTGCCAGTGATCAGTCGGTTTCGATCCGGTCGCGGCCGTTTTCCTTGGCCCGGTAAAGGGCGCGGTCGGCGCGGGCCAGCAGGGATTGCTCGTCGTCCTCGGCCCGCAGCAAGGTGATTCCGAAACTGGCGCTGTGCCGGCAGCCGGTGGCGAAGCCGTGGCAGGACATGGCCGCACGGATGCGTTCCGCCAAGATCACCGCCTGATCCAAATGGGTGTCGGGGCACAGCAGCAGGAATTCCTCGCCGCCCCAACGGCCGACGCAATCGGTTTGCCGCGCCGCGTGCGACAGGATCGCGGCGATGTCCTTCAGCACGCGGTCGCCGGCCAGATGGCCGAAGCGGTCGTTGACCTGCTTGAAATGGTCCACATCCAGCAAGATCACCGACAGCGGCCGCGCCATGCGCCGGGCACGGGCCTGCTCCAGCCCCATCCGTTCATTGATGAACGCCCGGTTTCCCAGGCCGGTCAGACTGTCGGTGCGCGACTGACGACGCAATTGGGCGTTGACCGCCCGCAGTTTCACCCCCCAGAACAGGCTGGTCAGCAAGACCACCGCCAACACCGCGCCCACGTTGCGCACCACCGCCGGATCGATTCCCGTGCGGATGGTCACACCGGTATGGCGGTTGGCGATCTCGACCCGCTCGTCGGCGGAAATGGCGGCGATGCCTTGGTTCAGCGCCGGCAGCAAGGCGGCGCGCTCTGGACGCAAGCCCATGCGCAGCAGATTGTCGTACCCCTCGACCCGCCCCGCCACTTTCAGGTTGAACCAGCCTCGGCGCTTGATGGCGTGCACCGCCACCGTCATGGACCGCAAGGTCAGGTCGGCCTGACGGTTGGAGACCATGGCCAAGGCGGTTTCTTCGTCCTTGGTGGTGACCACCCGCAGGTTGGGGAAGTCGCGCCGGACCCATTCCTCGATGGAGGTGCCTTCCGGCAGCGCCAGGACTTTGTCGCCAACCTTGGTCAAATCGGCGATGTCCGGGCTTTCCTCGCGCGTCAGGATGACGTTGGGATCGGCGAAAAGCGGATCGGTGAACACCAGCCATTGGCTGCGCGCCGGACTGGAATTGAGGAAACTCAACGCCTGGCAGCGCCCATCACGGGCGGCTTGCAAGGAATCCTGCCAAGTGACCGTGGGAACCAGCGTCAAGTCGATACCGGAGCGGGCCGCCACCAGTTCCAGCAAGTCGGCGGCGATGCCAACGTGCCGTCCTTGGGGATCGACGGTTTCATAAGGCGGCCAGTCGGGATCGGCGCAATAGGGCAGCCCCTCGCGGGCATGGGAAGGCATCCCCCCCAACAGGGATAAGGCCAATCCAAGGATGATGCGAAAACGATGGCAGCGCCGGTACACGGAATCAGGACTTGCTTAGTGGCAACCTCGGGCCACCCTAGCCCTCTGGCCGATTTTAGGAAAGAGCGCCGCCCTCATTCTTTAGGCGGTTCCGGCTACACCCCGGACAAAAAAATGCGCCCCCTTCGTCAGGGGGCGCATCTTCAAAACAGATCAATGCATGCCGCTGCCCCTGGCGTCGCCCAGGGCGGCTTGCGCCGCCGCCAGACGGGCGATCGGCACGCGATAGGGCGAGCACGACACATAGTCCAGGCCCACCGACTGGCAGAAGGCGATGGAGCTGGGGTCGCCGCCATGTTCGCCGCAGATGCCCAGCTTCAAGCCAGCGCGGGTGGCACGGCCGCGTTCGGACGCGATCTTGACCAGTTCGCCGACGCCCTGCTGATCCAGCTGGGCGAAGGGGTCGTGCTCATAGATGCCCTTGGCGCGGTAGACTTCCAGGAACGGCCCGGAATCGTCACGGCTCATGCCGAAGGTGGTCTGGGTCAGATCGTTGGTGCCGAACGAGAAGAACTCGGCCGACTCGGCGATCTGGCCGGCCATCAGGGCGGCACGCGGCAGTTCGATCATGGTGCCGACCATGTATTTCAGCTGGTACGAGCTTTCCTCGAACACCTCGGCGGCGACCTTGTCGATGCTGGCCTTCAGCAGGTCCAGTTCCTTCTTGGCCCCGACCAGCGGGATCATGATTTCCGGGGTCACGGTGCGGCCGGTCTCTCGCGAGACGGCGACCGCCGCCTCGAAAATGGCCCGGGCCTGCATTTCGTAGATTTCCGGATAGGTGATGCCCAGACGGCAACCGCGATGGCCCAGCATGGGGTTGGATTCATGCAAGGAAGCGTTGCGCGCCGCCACCGCGCCGGCATCGACGCCGGCGGCCTTGGCCACTTCGGCGATTTCCGCGTCGGTGTGGGGCAGGAATTCATGTAGCGGCGGGTCCAACAGGCGAATGGTCACCGGCAGTCCCTGCATGATGTTGAACAGGTCGACGAAGTCCTGGCGCTGGAACGGCAGCAGCTTGGCCAGGGCAGCGCGGCGGCCCTTTTCGTTCTCGGCCAGGATCATCTCGCGCACCGCCAGGATGCGTTCGGGGGCGAAGAACATGTGCTCGGTGCGGCACAGGCCGATGCCTTCGGCACCGAACTTGCGCGCGGTGGCGGCGTCGACCGGGGTTTCGGCGTTGGCGCGCACCTTCAGGGTGCGGATGGTGTCCACCCATTCCATCAAGGTGGCGAAATCGCCGGTCAGTTCCGGCTGCACGGTGGGAACCGCGCCCAGGAACACCTCGCCGGTGCCGCCGTCGATGGTGACCACGTCGCCTTCGGCCACCACGCGGCCGGCGACCTTCAGGGTCTTGGCGGCGTAATCGACGCGGATTTCACCGCAGCCGGCGACGCAGGGGGTGCCCATGCCGCGAGCCACCACGGCGGCGTGGCTGGTCATGCCACCCCGGGTGGTCAGGATGCCTTCCGACACGTGCATGCCGCCGATGTCTTCCGGGCTGGTCTCGATGCGGACCAGGATGACACGCTCTTTCTTGTCCTTGACCCAGGCTTCGGCGTCCTCGGCCGAGAACACCACCTTGCCCGAGGCGGCGCCGGGGCTGGCCGGCAGGCCGCGGGCCAACAGGTCGCGGGCCGCCTTGGGATCCAAGGTCGGGTGCAGCAACTGGTCGAGCGCGGCGGGGTCGATGCGGCCGATGGCTTCCTTGCGGGTGATCAGGCCTTCACGTGCCATGTCCACGGCGATCTTCAAGGCCGCCTTGGTGGTGCGCTTGCCGGTGCGGGTCTGCAGCATCCACAGGCGCTTTTGCTGCACCGTGAATTCCATGTCCTGCATGTCCTTGTAATGCGCTTCCAGCTTGTGGCGGATGGCATTCAGTTCACGGAAGACCTCGGGCATCACCTCTTCCATGGAAGGAAGATCGGAATGCTGCGCCTTGCGGCCGTCGATGGTCAGCTGCTGGGGGGTGCGGATGCCGGCCACCACGTCCTCGCCCTGGGCGTTGACCAGGAACTCGCCGTAAAAGGCGTTGTCGCCGGTGGACGGGTCACGGGTGAAGCACACGCCAGTGCAGCAATCGTCGCCCATGTTGCCGAACACCATGGCCTGGACGTTGACGGCGGTGCCCCAGGCGGCGGGAATGTCGTGCAGGCGGCGATAGGTGATGGCGCGCTGGTTCATCCAAGAACCGAACACGGCGCCGACGGCCCCCCACAGCTGGTCGGTGACGTCTTGCGGAAAGGGCGAGCCCAACTCGGCCTGGACCTTGTCCTTGTACTGGCCGACCACTTTCTTCCAGTCGTCGGCGGACAATTCGGTATCCAGCGTATAGCCGCGTTCGGTCTTCACCTCGTCGAGGATTTCCTCGAAATGGTGATGGTCGACGCCCAGCACCACGTCGGAATACATCTGGATGAAGCGACGATAGGAATCATAGGCGAAACGGGCGTCGCCGGAACGCTTGGCCAAGCCTTCGACGGAAACGTCGTTCAGGCCCAGGTTCAAGATGGTGTCCATCATGCCGGGCATGGACGCCCGCGCACCCGAACGCACCGAAACCAGCAAGGGGTTGGCGGAATCGCCGAACTTGGCCCCCATGATTTCCTCGACTCGGGCCAAGGCCTCGGCCACCTGGGCGGCCAGGGATTCGGGATAGGTCTTGCCGTTGTCGTAATAGTAGGTGCAGACATCGGTCGGAATGGTAAAGCCGGGGGGCACCGGAATGCCCAGATTGGCCATTTCGGCCAAGTTGGCGCCCTTGCCGCCCAGAAGGTTCTTCATGTCGGCGCGGCCCTCGGCCCGCCCACCACCGAAGCTGTAGACCCATTTGCTCATGGCTTTGTCCTTTATCACGCTTCCAGCCCCGCGAAATCAGGCGGGGGCACCCCGAGAGAGCGGCGGGGGTGTTCCCCCGCCTTTACCGGTTCTTAGCCTTCGACCTTGGCGAAATCGGCCACTTCACCCATGGCGGCGCCGATTTCGGACAACAGTTTCAGGCGGTTCACACGCAAGTCAGCAACATCGGCGTTGACCGTCACCTTGTCGAAGAACTGGTCCACCGGCTGACGCAGGCGGGCCAAGGCCGCCATGGCGTCGGCGAAGTTCTCGGCCTTCAAGGCGTGGGCCAAAGAGTCGCGCACCGGGGCCAGAGCCTGGGCCAGGGCCTTTTCCTCGGCCTGGTCCAGCTTGGACTGGTCCACCGGTCCGGCGAAGCTGGCGCCGTCCTTCTTTTCCTCGATCTTAACGATATTCGCGGCGCGGCGATATGCGATCAGAAGATTGGCGCCATCATCCGAAGAGAGGAACTGGGCCAAGGCGTCGACACGGGCCAGCAGACGCACCAGGTCGTCTTCGTCGCCGAGCGCGAACACGGCGTTGACCAGATCGTGGCGCACGCCCTTTTCCTTCAGGTGCACCTTCAGGCGGTCGGCGAAGAAGTCCAACAGGTCGTTGGCCACCATCTTGGGGTCGCTGTTCAGAACGCCGGCCGGATACAGCGAGTGGGCGAACTGGAACAGGGTGAACAGCGGCAGACGCAGGTTGTTTTCCACCACCAGGCGGATGACGCCCAGCGCGGCGCGGCGCAGCGCGAAGGGGTCCTTCGAGCCCGTCGGCTTTTCGTCGATGGCGAAGAAACCGACCAAGGAATCGATCTTGTCGGCCAGGGCGGCGCAGATGGTCAGCGGCGCGGTGGGCACCGCGTCCGACGGGCCTTGCGGCGCGTAATGGCCGGCGATGGCGTCGGCCACTTCCGGCTTTTCGCCGTCATTCAGGGCGTAATAGCGGCCCATGATGCCCTGCAGTTCGGGGAACTCGCCCACCATCTCGGTGGACAGGTCGGCCTTGGCCAGTCGCGCCGCCCGTTCGGCGTCGTCGGCATGGGCCGCTTCGACGAAAGCGGTCAGGTGTCGGGCCAGCGTCGCCATGCGCTCGACCTTTTCCGCCATGGTGCCCAAGCGGGCATAGAACAGGCGTTCGGCCAGCTTGGGCAGACGCGAATCCAGGCGCGCCTTGCGGTCGGTGTCCCAGAAGAAGGCGGCGTCGGACAGACGCGCCCGCAGCACGCGCTGATTGCCGGCGACGATGGCGCGACCGTCGTCGCTGGCTTCCATGTTGGACACCACCAGGAAGCGGGGCGCCAGCGAGCCGTCGGCCTTCAAAGCCGAGAAGTACTTCTGGTGCGAGCGCATGGAAGTGATCAGCACTTCCTGGGGCACCGCCATGAACTTGTCGTCGATGGTGCCGACCAGCACGTTGGGCAGTTCCACCAGGCCGGTGACCTCGGCCAGCAGGCCATCGTCGGCCCGCAGGGTGAAGCCTTCACGGGCGGCGGCTTCCTCGGCCTGACGCAGGATGGAATGACGGCGTTCCACCGGATCCAGGGTCACCTTGGCGGCGGCCAGCTTGGTGGCGTAGTCGGCAAAATCCTTGACCGTGAATTCGGCGGGTGCCAGGAAACGATGACCACGGCTGGTATTGCCGGCGCTGATCGGGCCGAAAGACACCGGCACCACTTCGCCCGCGAACAGGCACAGGATGGATTGCAGCGGACGCACCCAGCGCACCGAATTGGCGCCCCAACGCTGCGACTTGGGCCACGGGAAGTCGGCCATGGCCGCTTCGATGACGTCGCGGGCGGCCTCGACGGTCGGGCGGCCCTTCTTGTTGATGACGGCGAAATAGAACTCGCCCTTACCGGTGTCGCGCTTTTCCAGCTGGTCCAGGCTCATGCCGGTGGACGACAGGAAGCCGGCCATGGCCTGTTCGGGGGCGCCGACACGGGGGCCGCGCTTTTCTTCCGACACGTCGGGGCCGGCCACCGGCAGGCCTTCGACCACCAGCACCAGACGGCGCGGCGTGACGTAAGACTTGGCGCCGTCGAAGGTCAGGCCGTTCTTGCCCAGACCTTCGGTGACCATGCGCAGCAGGTCGTCGGCAGCACGCGCCTGCATGCGGGCGGGGATTTCTTCGGAAAAGATTTCAAGCAGCAACTCGGCCATGGATCAGGCCTCCGACTTGGGACGGCTGGCCAACCAACCCTCGCAGCACGCCTTGGCGAGCGCGCGGACGCGGCCGATATAGGATTGACGCTCGGTCACCGAGATGACGCCGCGGGCATCCAGCAGGTTGAAGCGGTGCGACGCCTTGATGCACTGGTCATAGGCGGGCAGCGCCAGACCGGCGGCCAGCAGGTTCTGGCATTCCCTTTCGGCGTCGACGAAGTGCTGGTACAGCATGTCGGTGTCGGCGTGCTCGAAATTATGGGCGGAATATTCCTTTTCCGCCTGCAGGAAGACGTCGCCGTACTTCACGCCCTCGCCGTTGAAATCCAGGTCATAGACGTTTTCCACGCCCTGGATGTACATGGCCAGACGTTCCAGGCCATAGGTCAGCTCGACCGCGACGGGATCGCATTCGATGCCGCCGACTTGCTGGAAATAGGTGAACTGGGTCACTTCCATGCCGTCGCACCACACTTCCCAGCCCAGCCCCCAGGCGCCCAAGGTCGGGCTTTCCCAGTCGTCCTCGACGAAGCGGATGTCGTGGGCCACGGGATCGACGCCCAGACGGCGCAGGCTTTCCAGGTACAGTTCCTGGGAATTGGCCGGGCTGGGCTTCAGCAGCACCTGATACTGGTAGTAATGCTGCAGGCGGTTGGGGTTCTCGCCATAGCGGCCGTCCTTGGGGCGGCGCGACGGCTGCACATAGGCGCATTTCCACGGATCGGGCCCCAAGGCGCGAAGCGTGGTCGCCGGGTGGAAGGTGCCCGCGCCCACTTCCATGTCATAAGGCTGCAGGATGACGCAGCCCTGTTCCGCCCAGAACTGGTGGAGCGTCAGGATCAGTTGCTGGAAGCTGGGCTTCTTGGTGCCGATTTGGCCCATGGATTTCCGCCGTCAGAATGGTGTGACAAGTTGGTCGGCAAACCTAACCACCGCGCCGGTTCCGGTCAAGGCTGGCCTGGACCTGCCACCACCCGGGTCAACTGGCCGATCAGGTCGTATCCGTCCCAGGTCAATCCCATGTCCAGGGCCTGGCCCACCGCCACCACCCGGTCAACGCCGGCCAAGCGGTGGGAAACCACGAAATCAGCCAATTGGTCCCGGTCGACGCCAAAAGCGGTCAGGGTCTGGAAACGCCCGTCCAGATGGGGCGCCAACGGCTCCAGGCTGTCGGCCAGAATTTGGCGGAACAGCCCGAAACGCCCACGACAGCCCGCCACGCCATCGGGCAGCGCCGACCATTCCAGCACGGTGACGGCACCGCCATAGGTGCGGGCGCGGCTGATCGGCTCTTTGTCCAGCACAGCCTCCAACAGGTCCGCATACTTATCCACAGCCCGCACCGGCGTCTGAGGATAATCAGTCCCGGCCTTCCGGCCAAGGGCGTGCCAGAAACGCTGCGCCGCCTCTGCGCCGCCCGCCCCCAGCCAGACCACCAGATGGGGCGACGAACAGGCGTTCTGATCCATCAGGTAGGTGTCGTTGAAAAAACCATGGGCCAACGCGTCCAGGCCGGCTTGGTCCAAGTCCAGAACCGCCTGCGCCCCCATGACGCACAGCGACGTGCGGTCGGCGAAGGCGACGTCCACACAGCGCGGCGGCGTCGGCAACGCTCGCAAGGCCAGAACGGTGGCGTCGCCGCCCCACAACAGCCGGGCGTCGGCACGGGCCGAGAAAACCGCCGAATGCCGGCTGGCGGCGTCATAGCGCACCAAGGTGTTGGACGCCGCCACATGGGGGTGGCGGACCAGAACCTTGGCGATCACCGCCGCCACCAGATCGACCACCGCATGGGGGACCGAGGGCACGCGGACGATGTTGGCGCAGCCGGCCAACAGCCCGAAGGCCAGGGAAAAGGCGAAGTTGACCGGCACGTTGGCGGGGGCCACGTGAAAGGCCAGCCCGCGCCCCAGCCGCCGCTTCTTGTCGTCATAAGCCTGACGCATGCGCTCCAGATGGGGGCGGCGACACCAAAAGGCGAAGCTCTGCACGTCGCCCATCCGCCGCGCCTCGGGATTCTGCCGCAGTTCCGTGGACAGATCGGCCAGGAAGTCCAGCACTTCGGGGGCGAAGGGCACGCGGGGACGGATGTCGGTGGGGTCGGTTCCGGCCAGCCGGATCAGGGACTCGTTATCCGCCAGCGGCATCGCTGCACCCCCGGATTTCGGCCATGGCGGTACGGCCATGGATGGTGAAGGTCTTGCCCGGCCGCCCGCACGGGCAATCGTCGACGCCGATGACGGTGCCTTCGTCCTCGCTCAGCAGCAGGTGGCCGGGATAGGATTTAGGCAGCAACGACACCAGTTGCACCAGACCGCGGCTTCCGTCGGGCAGCGGCGCCAGATGGGCGTCGCGGATGACGATGTCGGCCTGCACCGGGCAATGCAGACGCCCGGCTGCGCATTGCATGAAGATGGAACCGGTCTGTTCCACCATCCCATAATAATCGTGGATGCGGCGGATACCGCCGACCTGGACCAGTCCGGCCTTGAAACCAGCATCGTCCACCGCTTGCTCGGCCAGCTTTTTCCAACCGCCGCCATGGATCAACACCGCCTGATCCAAATTCAGCCGCCGCCCCATCTTTTCCAGCACCTGGACGAAGTGCTGCCAGATGACGAAGGTGAAACCGAAGATCAGCACCGGCTCGCCGCCATGGGCCGCCAGGAAGCGGTCCAGGTTGTCCCAATCCAGTTCCATTCGGTCGTTCAGGGCATAAGTGGGATTGCGGCCGAAGATGGAAAACCCCAGGATACCGGCGGCGCGGGCGGAAAAGGCGTTGTGCCCCTTCACCGTACCCGGCGCGTCGATCACCAGCATGGGCAGCCGGGCTTTTCCGATGAAGTCGCCGACGATGCGGGTCAAGACCCGGCTTTGCAAGGCGGCGGTGGCGGCATCCAGAACGATGCGCGACGGCACCTGGCCGCTGGTCCCCGACGAGGTCAGCACCTTGTGCACCTGATCGTCGGTGACGCTTTGCAGACGCCGCAACTTGAACAGCCGCGCCGGCAGAAAGGGGAAATCCTCGATGCCGTGGGGGCGGTCCGCGTCGAACCCCAGCACGTCAAGGATACGGGCGTAATCGGCGCAATGGTCGCGATGATGACGGGTCAACTGACCCACTGCCGCCGCAAAAAGCGGCGCCTTGTCGGCGGCGGACAGGGCGAAGGGATCAAGGGCCAGCAGGTCGTCCAGTTCAGCCATGCAACGCCCCCAATGCCGCGTAATCCACCTTGCCCGATTCCTGGCGCACAAGCGCGGCGACGGCAACCGCCCTGAACATGTGGCTGGTCAGATTGGTGCGGGCGGCGAGCACCGCCTTGGCGGCGTCGGCGTCCCCCACCACATGAACCACCAGATCGTCGTCGCCGCCCGTACAGGCGCATTCCAGCCCGGCTTCGGCCAGCAGGCCCTCCAATTCGTCCAGGTTGACCCGATTGCCGAACACCTTCAAGAACCGCTTGCGCCGACCGACGATGAAGAAAAAGCCGTCGGCATCCATTCGCGCCATGTCGCCGGTGCGCAAGACGCCCTGGTTGTCGTCGCCCCGTGACAGGTCGGCAGCCTCGGCAGCCATGCCCAAGGACACGTTGGCGCCGCCATAGACCAGTTCGCCGATGGTGTCGGCTGCGGTGACGACGGTGCCGGCGTCGTCTTCCAACCACAACCGGCCGCCGGGGATGGCTTGGCCGATGCTGTCGGGACGACGGCGCAGATGTTCCCAAGGCACGAAGGCCATGCGCGCCGTGGCTTCAGTGGCGCCGTACATGACCATCAGCCGGCGGCCGGTGGCGGCGCAGATTTCGGCGAACTCGGCCACCAAATCCGGCGCCATGCGGCCGCCCGCCTGGGTCAGGGTCTTCAATACCGGCAAATCCATGCGGCCGAAGCGCAGCTTCTTCAGCATGTCGTAGGTAAAGGGCACGCCGGCCAGCGAGGTCACCGCCTGTTCGCGCATCAGCGTCCAGAAAACCGGGCTGACCACGGCGTCTTCGCAACACACCAGCGACGCGCCTTGCGACAGGTGCGAATGCAGGACCGACAACCCATAGGAATAAGACAGCGGCAGGGTGGTGATGGGGCGTTCGTGCGGCCCGATCCCCAGATACTGGGCGATGGAAGCGGCGTTGTCGGCGATGTTGCCGTGGCTGAGGCGGACGAAATTGCGGCTGCCGGTGGTCCCCGACGTGGTCAGCAGCAGCGCCAGGTCGTCATGCAACGCCGGGCCGACATCGGAAAGCCTGGCCAGCACATAGCCCCCCAGTCGGTCCAAGGGCTGGCCCAGGACGCAAAGCTGGGCCGGGGCATAGATGACCTGGGGTGAAAAGCGGGCGACGACCGCATCCAACTGATCGGGCTTGGTGCTGTGATGCAGCAGCAGCACCGCCGCCCCCGCCCGCATCAGCCCCACATAGCCGGCGACGCAATCGGGATCGTTGCGGCAGACAACCACCGCCAGAACACGCCGTCCATGCAGGGCGGCGGCCAGTCGGTCCCCCGCCGCCAGCATCCGGGCATAGGTCATGACGGCGCCGTCGGCGCCGATCAGGGCGACGTTGTCGGAAAAACGATCAAGACGGCGAAACAGGGACGCGGCAACCATCCGTCATGGTGGGACGCAAGCGGTAAGCATTTGGTAAAAGGCCCAACGGGTCCGCATGCCGGTGGTGGCCCAGCCCAGGGAACAGCACCACCGCCGTGCTGAAGCGGGCGATACGACCTAATACGTAAACCCTGGATAGACCAGTTTGCCGTCGGCCCATTCCGGTTCCGGCCCACCTTCGACCATGATCTTCGATTCTTCGTAGATCTGACGGCCTTCATCCAGCATTTCCACATGCAGGTCGCGATAGATGTCGATGAAATCCTGCATGAATTGCGACAGGCACTGCTCGGGCAAGCGGTTCATGTAGAAAGAAGCCGCTTTCACGAAGCCGATGATCGAGCCCTGGTACAACGGATAGATATGCCGATAGGGACCCACATAGCCTTCGCGATCGAAGTCGTGAAGGCGGTTTATCAGTTCCCGGAAGGAAATCTTGTCGGCTTCCGCCTGCTTCAGCAGGTCCAAAAGATCGACGCGAAGCAGTTCGACCTCGGTGACATAGCGCCCCATGTCGTGACCCTGCAGGAACTGGCCGGCGGCATAGAATTCGGATTCGTCCCGAATGCGCTTGAACACCGCTTCCTTGTCCAAAGGCTTGCCGGGGAAAAACAGGCTTTCCGGCAGCAACGGCGTGGTTCCGCGAATGAAGGCGCCATCCGAGCAGTTGAACACCTTGAGCGCGAACTTATCCACCTTCTGCTCGATCATGTCGCGCGTCCAGGTGTAGACCAGATTGGAATAAATGGTGCCGCCGAAATTGCCCGGCGCGGCGAACTCGCCCTCGAAGGACTGCACCTTGAAGTCGTCCATGGTGTAGTACATGGTCGATTTGGCGTGATGGTTGCGCTGATCACGCCAGCCGCAATCGGTGCCGAACAGATACATGTCCTCGAAACCCAACCGCGCCGCCACCGCCATGCAGGTATTGGCGATGGACGGTCCGACGCCGTTCATCTCCTCGATGCCTTCGCCGTAGCTCGCGGTCGAGGTGGCGCTGTCGCGGAAGAAGAAATAAAGCTCGTCGAACAACGGCGTCACCATGGGGCTGACGGTGACCGACGCGATCAGCTTCATGCCGGTGAAGCGCTTTTCCGGAAACAGGTCCGGCCGCAATTCCAGGAAATGCATGCAGATGGAATGCAAGGTGGCGATGTTTTCCAGCTCGACATGATAGTCGGGGATGATGCCGGCCTTGAGCAGTGGCTGCAGGGTGGTGCCGGCGGAAAACACGATGGCGTGATCTTTCCACTGGCGAATGTATTCGATGGATTCGTCCAGGGACGGGCCGGCGGCGACGATGAAGGCGGGAACGCTATAACGACGACGGAAGCGGCCGCGGATCAGATAATGGTCGTGCCGATGCAGGTTGACCACCGCATGGCGGATCATCTTGCGTTCGTCTTCGTAATAGCCCCGCCCCACCATCTTGGTGGGAATGTCGTTGATCAGGCGCTGATAGGCTTCGTCCAGCGGCCAGAACGGGTAATGGCGATAAAGATAAGCGCCATCCAGCAACATTTCGCCCTGCGTTCCGATGACCCCATTCAGACGTTCGGCGATGTCGTTGGGCTGCGCGCCAAGAATCAGGTGCAACTTCTGCCCGCGCCCGGTCATCGCGTCGTCAAGCGCGCACCAATCCAGGGCTTTCAGCGACAGAGAAACGAATTCGTCGATGGCTTCCACCACCACGATGGTCTCGACGTCCAGTTTTTCCGCCAGCAACGGCAGATGGAACCCCAGCCCCAATCCGAAAACGAACAGATAGCCGGCCCTTTCCCGGGGATACGACGAGATCGCCGCCCCCTCCATGGACCGCAACGAGTCCAGGATGCGCTCCATATAGCGTCGGCAGACCATGGAATCGCCGGCGATGCCCTCGACCGACTTGTAGCCGGCGCGGTAAGGGGCCGCGACAAAGGCCTCCACCTGATCGGCCGCCATCTGTCGGGCGTCGCCCTTGTAAAGACGGCCGCTGCCCAGGTCGATGTCGACGATGCAGTCACCATCCAGAACCGGCGTGGCCAGACCTTGCTCTTTTTGCGCCAGAACGGCGTGGATTGCCGGGAACTTGCGTTCCATCAACGCCATGTTGGCGGCCAGCATTCCAGGCGTGCTCATTCCGCGGCGGCCTTTCGGCTGATGGCCTGGGACAGACATTCCCCGAACGCCCGGACATAGGCGACACGATCGAACGAGACCGCCCCCGCCAAGGCTGCTTTGGGGGCGGCACGATAGGCGGCCAGTCCCGTGCCGTCCTGGCACCACTGGCGGGCATTTTCCACATAGCCGGCGCTATCGCCCGCGACCATGCGCCCCGCCACCGGGGAACCGTTCAACGCCGCGGCCAGATCGTCCCCGGAAACGCTGCCGGACAACGCCAGAACCGGCACGCCGGCCAGGACACAGCGGCCCGCCTGCAGAACGTCGAAACGCGGCGACGGCGCCAGCATCACGTCCACCTGCGAACAGAACACTTCCAGTTCGGCGCCGACGACGTCGATGCGATGGGCCACGCCGAAATTGCCGAACAGCTCGATCAAGGCGGTGACGTTCTCTTGTTCCGACAAACGGCCCCGGTCACGCAACAGCAAGGTGGTATCGGGCAAAGCCCCCAGAACCTGCGCCCACAACGCCGCAGTGTCCGGGGTGATCTCGGCCAGGGTCACGTCGGCACCAAAGGCGAAACCGTTGCCCGACGCCGAAGGCAGGGCACCCGCCGAAAACGGCACGACATCACACAGATAACGCCCGCCCGGCACGACCACTTCGCCGTCCAGGCCACGTTCCACCGACACCAGATGCATGTTGGCCGCCGGAACCGCACCATGAGCCGGCGTGTTCAGCCACGAACATTGCAGGGGCGCCGACTTGCGCAGGAACAATCCGGCACGGGCCGGGCTGCGCAAGCCATCCACGTCGATCAGGATGGACACACCTTCACCGCGCACCAAGGCGCCCAAGGTCAACACGTCCAGATCGGCGGCATTGCGCCAGCGGTCGAACAGACCACGGAAAATCGTGTTGTGCTCGGCGCTCAGCTCGCCGCGTCCCAGTCCCAGGGTCGCGAAGCGTGCCTTGTCCAGGTTGCTCAGCAAAGCCGCCAGCATTTCCTGTTCGAGCGGGGACAGCGGCGCCGTGCAAAGGAACGCGACCAGATGCTTGTTCCCCTGCGGCAACTGCGGCGCCGGGCGCGGCGACTTCACCGCGTTGGTCTCGACGCATTTCACCCAGGCTTCGGTCAAAGCCACGGCTTCGGAATGCCCCGCCGGCACATAGGCCAAGTCGGCCACCATGTCGCCCCACAGGGAAATGGCCGCCGGCGCCAAGGACGTCGCCAGGCGATGGTTGGCCAAACCTTGCTGGTGGCGGCCCATGGCGGTCAGGCACTTGCCGATCCGCGACAGCAAGGTCGGCTTCTGGCCCCCCAAGGTCACCAGGGAACGCAGCATTCCCAAGGCCTTGTCCATCTGGCCGTCCTTCATCAAGGCGGCGGCGTAAAGGTCGATGGCTTCCACATCCTCGGGGGCGATCATCAGGTGCTGTTCCACCTGGACCAGCGCCGCGCCGACGTCGCCCGCTTCCAACGAAGCCTGCGCCGCGCGCATCAGCGGCTTGTGCGAAGCCCGCGCCAAGGCGTCGGCGAAATTCGGCAGTTCCGGCCCGAACAGCGCGATCATGCGGCCGTCCGGCTTGGTGATCGAAGCTTCCTTGCTGTGATACAGCGCCTTGGACAGCATTCCGCCCTGGCAGTAAAGGATGGCCAGCAATTCCTGGGAATCGGGATAGTCTTGCCCCAGGGCCATCATTTCGTGGATCAGCTGGATGACGTTGCCGATCAGACCATGACGGTACGAAGCCGCGGCCAGCGCCATCAACGCCACATCAGGCTCGTCACCTTGCGCCAAATGGGCTTCGGCCAGATCCAGCGTCTCGGAAACCTTCCCCGCATCCAACAAGGCCTTCGCCTGTTCGTACAAGCCTGCGGCCTTGGACGGACTTTCCATTCCCGACATGTGTTCCCCCAGAACTAGAGCGGATTTCAATCTGACAAGGTCAGGGCGCGATCCGCGATGAGCCTGCGCGGCGTTGAGCGGCCCCGGAACGGGGCGCATCGTGCCGAAAAGAGCGTTTCAGACGACGTCGTTGGTCGACGTGGCTTGCGGAGCCGGTTGTTCGGCCTGCGCCTCGGGCTGGGGAGGCGTGGCAAAAAGACCCGCCGCGATCTGGCGGTTGATGTTGATCAACACGTCGATCTTGGAACGATCGGTGTCCGAAATGATTTCGACGGTGCGCTTGTCGACGAAATTGCACAAGGACAGCATGTCTTGGCGCATTTCCAAAGGCAGCACCGATTCAGGCGACGCCAGTTCCGCCTGAAAGATGGTCCACAGGCGCCAGTTCAGGCGCACCGCGTTCAACATTTCCTCGTCCGGGATTTCGGGCTTCTGGGCCAAAGACATCCGGCGCGCCGCTTCGGTCAACGCCCAAGCCTCGGTGGCGCGGGGATTTCCAGGCTGTGGGATCGAGTTGTAAGCGGCCTGGCTGTAATTGGGGTAAGACATGGGACGGCCTTCCGACACGGACGAATAGTTAGGGCACATTGTCCCCATCAAACCCTTTATTTTCAGTAAAGAGCTTATAAATCATCAGGATAAGTCCCATTTCACGCCACCGTGACAGGGCAAAAAAAACGGTGCGGAGTTGCCTCCGCACCGTCTTTTCAAGTCGTGTTGCTAGACCGGGATTAGCGGAACAGCGACAGCACGCCCTGTTCCTGCTGACCCGCGAAGGACAGCGCCTGGATACCCAGCTGCTGACGGGTCTGCAGAGCGACCAGGTTGGCACCTTCTTCGTTCAGGTCGGCCAAGCTCAGCTTGTCGGCACCTTCCTTCAGAGCGTTCACGTAGGACTTGGTGAAGTCCGAACGGGTCTGCAGCAAGGCGACGTTGGTACCGATGGTCTTCGCGTTCGAACGGACGGTGGTGATCGCCGAGTCCATCTTTTCGATCAGGACGTCGAAGACCGACACCGAGTTGGAAACGCCAGTCCACGAAGAGAAGGAGGCGTTGAAATCCGACAGCGAGGCAGCCGAAGCGGTGGCAGCGGCGTTGCTCAGGCCGGCGAACTTCGAGAAGCGCAGATCCACACCGTCAACCTGCAGCTGGGCGGCAGTCTTATCCGAGAACTGCACGGTCAACTGGGCGGTGGTGGCGTTCACCAGGTTCAGACCCTGATAGCTGGCGTCGTTCACCAGGTTGTTCACCTGGGCGGCCAAGGTCTGGTACTGGGTGGCCAGATCGGCGCGTTCGGCGTTGGTGGCCGACTTGGCGCTCAGCACGATACCCTTCATCTGCACCATCAGCTTTTCAGCCGATTCGATGGTGGTCAGAGCGGTCTTCAGGGACGAGATGCCCTGATCGATCGTGTCCTTGCGCTGGGTCAAGTCAGTCGCACGGTCGCTCAAGCTTTTCGACTGGAAGTACGCGACCGCGTCGTCGATGGCGCTGGAAACCTTCAGGCCGGTGGACAAGCGCGAGTTGGTACGTTGGACCAGCGACGAAGTCTGGTTCAGCGACAGCAGGTTGGAACGGATGGACGAGGAGAGAGTTACGTCAGCCATGGCACACCCCCATTCTGGAAGGCCGGTTAAACATGACCGTCGGGAAGATGCCTTTTAGACACCACAGACCTGACAGCCGCTTTTAAGCATTCGGACCTTATCACACCTTCAGGTGGGACGCGACGACATTTTTTTGCCGCAGCCGAACACTTCAAACACCCCTAGACAATACCCCCGAAGAGTTAAGCAAGCGTGAATCCCGCATCAAGATTCCGGCTTGGCGTAAACCAGCACGCTCATCAGATCGAAAGCGTCGTCCTGGCTACAGGAAAAAACGTCCTTGGCCACCAGCAAGGGCTCGATCAGCCCCTTGGCGGTGGCGTCGGCCGCCAGGGCCGCCAGATTGCAGTTCAGTTGACCGGCCCGGGCGGCGGACATCTGATTTTCCGACATGGGGTGCGACACCCCCCACTGATAGCCCAAAGGCTCGCAGAACACCAAGGTGGCCGCCCCTGCCCACCGAGACAACCCCTCGAAGAAGTCGTTGGGCAGGGAATGCGGGTACATCAACGCCCAAGACGAGAAAATCAGCGCCTTGCGGCTGCCGTCGAGGATGGACCAGTCCGGCCGGTTCAGGTCAAATTCGCGGCTTTCGAAACGCAGCCCGGGTTCCAGCGCCGCCAGGGTTTCAGCCAGGGCGCGACCGGAAGAACTGATCTCGGCTCCGACATAACGGGCCGAAGCCGGCGCCCCGGCGTGGTAAAGCTTGAACAATTGCAGCCCGTACCCCGACCCCAGTTCGACGATGGTGTCCACGTCGTCGGCGAAGTCGCACAGCATCTCGGACAGGTCGAACTTCACATAAGGCGACAGGTCCACGTCCAGCCCGCGGGAAACCGCCGGCTGGCTTGTTTCCAACTTTTTCAGCCCCCGCCACGGCCAGTCATTGGTCCGGTCCCACCACCGCAGCCACCCGCTGAGGATGTCGCCATCGGTTCCCGCGTAAATCTTGTAATGGCGCTCGTGTTCTTGAAAGCGCGACAAAAGCCGTGCCAGCGACGTCTCGCCAGCTTCGATCCAATCAAGCATGACCGCCGAGCGCATGTCCCAGGCAGCTTCGTAGTAGGGTGTCATCCGATCTTGCCGGACCGACAGCCCCTTCAGGGCGGGATAATAGCGACCATCCTCGACCATGTTCACCCCTCTGACGTCAGATGACGGCCGACGATGTCCAGCCCCTTGGCGAAGTCGGACAGGCCGATCACGTCGTCGGTGTCCAGCATCAGGTCGAACGCGGTCTCGATGGCCGCCACCAGACGCATGTGCCCCACCGAATCCCAGGTGGGAATGCCTTGATAGGCCAGATCGTCCACCGCCGTCGCAGCATCCAGGTCGAAGGTCTCGCGAAAGACCTGACGCAGCTTTTCCTGCTGATCCGGGGTCATGCGCCGGCCCTTTCTTGCAATTCGGCGGCGACGCGGCCGACCAGGCCGGCCCAATCATTGGCGCGTTCCTGACGCAGCAAGCGGAAGTCACCGGGATACCAAGGGGAATCGGCGCGGCCCAGCATCCACAGGAAGCCGTTGCTGGGCCGCGACAGCAACACGCGGACCGGCTTGCCCAAGGCACCGGCCAGATGCACCACGCCGGTATCCACCGACACCAGCATGTCCAACGCCGCCAAGGCCGCCGCCGTGTCGGCGAAGTCGCCCAGGCGCGGCGCCAGATCGACCACGCCGGGCAGGTCCGCGACCTGAGCGGCCTCGGGCCCCACCTGCAACGAGAAGAAGCGACAGCCGGGCAGGTCCAGCAACGGCCGGAAGTCGGCGGCCCGGCAGGATCGCTGGGCGTTGTCGCGCCGGGTGGCGCCGCCGGCCCACACCAGGCCGACCTTCAAACCATCCAGCCCGGCCACGTCGGCGAAGGTGGCGGCTGCGGTCGGCACCGACAGATAGGGAATGGTCGCCGGAACGTCTTGCAGCGTCAGCCCCAGCCGATACGGCAGGCTCATCAACGGCACCACGAAATCGAAGGCGCCGTAATCGTCGCCGGGGGCCACCACCCGTTCGACCCCCGCCAGGGAGGCGAACAGCCGCTGCAGCCCCTTGCGACATTCCAGCACCACCTTGCCGCCGCGTGCCGTCAAAAGCGGCGCCAAGCGACAGAACTCGATGGCGTCGCCGAACCCCTGTTCGGCGGTGACCAGAATGGTCTTGCCGGTCAAATCCTCGCCCCGCCATTGGGGGACGGGGAACTCGCGCAGGAAGGGGGCGAAGGTGGGCATCTTCCAGCGCCATTCATATTCGCGCCAGCCATTGGCCCAATCGCCCTTCATCAACTGCACCAGGGACAGGTTCCAATGCAGGTCGGCGCAATCCGGTGCCCGCTGCAGACCGCTTTGCAAGCTGGCCTCGGCCTCGTCCAGCCGCTCCATGTCCTTCAGGGTGGCCCCCAGGTTGTTGTAGGCGTCGACGTAATCGGGGGCCTGGGCCAGGGCGATCCGGTATTCGGTCACCGCCTCGGCCAGCCGGCCCTCGGCGGCCAGCGAATTGGCCAGGTTATAGCGCTTGACGGGCGAATCCAGCAGGCCGATGGAATGGCGATAGCTGGCCAAGGCTTCCACATGCTTGCCCTGGGCCGCCAGGGCGACGCCGATGTTGAACCACGGCACGTCCCAATCGGGGCGCAGATAGACCGCCTTCTGATAGGCTTCGACCGCTTCTTCCGGCGAATTCATGCCGGCCAAGGCGTTGCCGAAAGCATTGTGCGCCTCGGCCATGGAACCGTTGATGACCACCGCCTCGACCGCCATCTTGGCGGCCTCGGCATGGCGCCCCAATTCATTCAGCACGTTGGCTAGGTTCAAATAGGCTTCCGGCGCGTCGGGGCACAGGGTCACCGCCTTCTGGAAGGCGTCCACCGCCATGTCAAGCCGACCACCGGCATGGCAGGCGTTGCCCAAGGCCACGTAAGGGGCGTGCCAGTCGGGCTGCAAACGGATGGCCTGCATGGCCAGATTGGCCGCCATCTGGTTGTCGCCCACCATTTGGGCCAGGGCGCTCATCAAATTCAGCGCGTCCACGTTGTCGGGATCGGCTTCCAGCACCGCCTTGTAGCAACGACCGGCGTCGCCATAACGTTCGGCGCGATGATGTTCGCGCCCCTGGTCCAGCATCGCCTGCACGTCCATGACCTGATCCTAAGTCCGAAGTTCCGTCATTTTTGTTTAGTGCCTGCCGGCGCCGGCGGCAAGGCCCGCGCCGGATTTCCCCAGACGGTGGCGTCAGCGGCGATTTCCGACAGCACCACCGAACCGGCCGATATCTTGGCGCCATGGCCGACCACGCAGCCGGGCGTCACCACCGCCGACGACCCCACCATCACCCGGTGGCCCAATTGGGCGAAGCCGTTGACCACCCCATGGGGCGAGATCACGCAAGCCTCACCCAACACCGCATCGTGACCGATCCCCGCATGGGTGTTGATCAGGCAATGCGCCCCCAGCCGGGCGTTCAGACCGATGGTGGCGAAAGGACCGACGACACAACCCGGCCCCAGGACGGAGGGGGCCGCCACATAGGCCAGGGGATGGACCAGAAGCCCGAAATCGGCGCCCCGCAACTTCAGACGGGCGGCGATGGCGGCGCGGGCGGCCGGGTCGCCCACCGCCACCAGCACGCTGTCATGGGGCCGAGGATCATAGGCATCGATGGCCGACAGGACGGGGATGTCCAGGCCGAATTGGCGCGGGTCGGCGTCGGTGTCGTCCAGGAAGCCGCGCACCCGAAGACCGCAATCGCCGGCATAGACCGCCACTTCGCGGCCCAGGCCGCCGGCCCCGGCGATGACATAGCTGGGCGAGTTGCTCATAGCACCATGCCTCCATCGACGCCCACCACCTGACCGGTGACATAGCGAGCCGCGTCAGAACACAGGAAAGCCACCACTTCCGCCACCTCGTCGGCGCTGCCGGCACGCCCCAGGGGAATGGCGGCCAGACGTTGCGCGGTGGTGTCGGCGTCCAGATGCCCCACCATGTCGGTGTCGATGAAGCCCGGCGCCACCGCGTTGACCCGGATGTTGTCGGGCGCCAGTTCCTTGGCCGCCGACAAGGTGGCCCCCACCACCCCGGCCTTGGACGCGGCATAAACGGTCTGGCCCACATTGCCGCGCAGGCCGACGATGGACGACAGCGAGACGATGGCCCCGCCGCCGGATCGGCGCATCAGCTTGGACGCCGCCTGGATGTTGTTGATCACCCCCATCAGGTTGACCGCCAGCACCTTGGTCATCATCTCGGGGGCGATCATGCCCAGACGGGCGTCACCCAGGATTCCGGCATTGTTGACCAGGATGTCCAGGCGGCCGAAGCGCTTGTGCACCTGACGGTAAAGGGCGTTCACCTGATCGGGCTCGCCCATGTCGGCAGCCAGATAGTCGGCGGCGTCCTCGGTCGCCAGACCGACCCGCAGGACCTGGGCGCCACGACTGGCCAGCAGCCGCGCCACCGCCAGACCGATGCCGCGCCCGGACCCTGTCACCACCGCCACCTTGCCCTGCATCATGCCCCCCGCGATTCGGCCAGAACGGCTTGCAGATAGCGTCCATAGGACGTGTCGCCGGCATCCTGGGCCAATCTGGCGAAACGGTCCAGGTCGATGAAGCCACGCCGCAGGGCTATTTCTTCCAGGCAGGCGACCTTCAGCCCTTGACGGCCTTCCACCGTACGGACGAATTCGGATGCTTCCAAAAGCGAATCGTGGGTGCCGGCGTCGAACCAGGCATAGCCGCGTCCGACCTTGATCATGGACAGCCGCTTTTCGCCCAGGTACGAGCCCAAAAGGTCCACCATTTCCAGCTCGCCCCGCCCCGAGGGCTTCAGGCGTCCGGCGCGGGCGGGGGCGTCGCCGTCCACCACGTAAAGCCCGGTCATCGCCCAGTCGGACAAGGGCTGGTTGGGCTTTTCCTGCAACGTCTGAACCTTGCCGTCGGCGCCGAACGACACCACGCCGTAACGCTGGGGGTCGGTCACGCGGGTACAAAAGCCGACGGCGCCGACACCGCCCATGGCCGCCATCAACAAGCTGCCCATGCCTTCGCCGAAGAACACGTTGTCGCCCAGGATCATGGCGGTGCGTTGCCCGTCCATGTGCTCGGCGCCGATGGTGAAGGCCTGGGGCAGACCGGCGGGCCGTTCCTGGACGGCATAGGAAAGCCTGATCCCCAGATGGCTGCCGTCGCCCAGAAGGTTGCGGAACAACGGCTGGTCGCGTTCGGTCGAAATCAGCAGGATGTCGTCGACGCCGGCCAGCATCAGCACCGACAGCGGATAGAACACCATCGGCTTGTCGTAGACCGGCAGCAATTGCTTGCAGACGGCCAAGGTGACCGGTCGCAGACGGCTGCCCGTCCCCCCGGCCAGAATGATCCCTTTCATCCTGCGCTCCCTTCTGGATGCAGCCTTAGATTGCCGTCATCTCACCAAGATTGGGTTAACGTTTGGCATGCTAATCTGGGGCCATGGACGACACCAGAATTCCGATCATGCGCCCCTTTCTTCCCGATACGGAAACATTGATCCCGTATTTGCGGCGCATCGACAATAATCGTTGGTATTCTAATTACGGTCCTTTGTGTCATGAACTGGAGGAACGCCTGGCCGAACATTGGTCGGTCAAGACGACACATGTTCTGTCCCTATCCAATGCCACCCAAGCGCTGAGCATCGCCTTGTGGTCGGTCGAGGCCCCCGCGGGCAGTCTGTGCCTGATGCCGTCCTGGAGCTTCGTGGCCACCGCCCATGCGGCCCGCCAAGTCGGCTTCACGCCATTCCTGACCGACGTGGACGCCAACAGTGCCGCCCTGACCCCCGACATCGCGTTCGCGTCCCTGAAACGCGCCCCGTCCCCGGTCGGCGCCGTGATCGTTGTATGCCCGTTCGGGGCTCCTGTTCCCTGGGAAGATTGGGCCGACTTCCAGCAAAGGACGGGTATCCCGGTGATCATCGACGCGGCCGCCGCCTTCGACACGGTCCAACCGGGACCTGTCCCGACGGTGGTCAGCCTGCACGCCACCAAGGTGTTTCCCGCGGGTGAGGGGGCCATCCTGATGTGCACCAACGACGATGTGGTGGAACAAGCCCGCCGTCGTGCCAATTTCGGCTTCCTTGGCGACCATCACAGCCGCTGTCATGCGACCAACGCCAAAATGAGCGAATACCACGCAGCCGTCGGCTTGGCGTCTTTGGACGCGTGGCCCGCCAATCGTCGGCGCTGGCAATCGGCCTTGAACCAGATGCGCCAGGCATGTGCACAAGCGGGCCTGGCCGATTGGCCACAGGGTTTGGGCGAAACCTATGTCTGTTCGTCGCCGACCATCCGTTCCGCCGCCGCCAGCCACTTGATCAGCGGATTGCAAAGCGACGGCATCGAGGCCCGCCGTTGGTGGCAGGGCGGCATCGCCTCGCACGAGGCGTTCAACCAAGTCCCGCGCTTGGCCTTGCCGGTCACCGAACAGCTTGCCGCGACCACTTTGGCCCTGCCCTGTTGGCTGGATATCGACCCGCAATCCATCAGCCGTGTCGCGGCATCGTTGAAACGCCATGCCCACCCCGACTGAGGTGTTGGCCCGAACGGTGCTGGCGCCGGTGTTGTCGGCCTGGGCCAACGCCGCCATTTCCGCCTTGCGCCACGATCCCGCGCTTCACGCCGTGGCGGCGTTACGCGATGGCGCACTGGCCACCCAAGCCATCGGCCGTCTGGCCCCGGAACTGAAGCCGCGACTGGCCCGGGCCTGGCTGTCTCGTCGATTAACGGCCATCGCCGCCATCGACGGGGCCCAGGACCATGAAAACCTGTCCAACTATCTGGTGCGCATGCGCCATCGCCCCTGCACCTGGGCGGAAGCGGCGGACGAATTGCGCCTGCCCCCGCCCCCAGCCGACAAGGCGGAGCTGCCGCTGGACCGGATGGAACCCTTTTGGTCCTGGCTGGAAACACCGAACGTTCGCCAAGCCCTGGAGACAAGGGTCCGGAAAACACGTCACGCCCTGTTGACCCACTTGGACAGCCAAGTTGATCCCCAGGTCCCCTTGCTGATTGTGGATGTGGGTTATGCCGCCACGGTGCAGCGTTGCCTGAAGCGTGTCCATCATCTGGTCGGCCGTCCCCGCCGGATCGACGGGCTTTACCTGTTGACCAGCCCCGGCGCCCACCGGGCGGAGGATGCTTCGGGAAAGATCCATGGCGTGCTGGCCCATCTGGGCCAGCCCCAGGCCGAAGCGCGTTGCCTGATCCGCCATCGCGACGTGCTGGAATGCCTGTTGGCTCCCAATCTGGGCGAATTGCACGAACTGGACAGCAACGGCGTGCCGGTTTTAACCCCACCCCTTCAAGACCCGTCTGAACAAGACGAACGCGCGGGCCTGCAAGCCGCCGCCCTGGAAAGCCTGGACCCTGGGATTTCGCCTGATCAGGCGCGCCAGTCCTTGCTGCGTTTTCTCATGGCGCCGCAAGCCGACGAAGCCGCCCTGGTCGGGCGTTGGCACCATGCCGACAGCACGGCGCTTGACGGGTTCCGGCGCCTTGACGACGGCCCCGTCCATGGGGACCGGGATCAATGCCTGTGGCCGGCTGCGGCCCGCTTCAGGGAATAAGCCCTTGGCCTCGCAGACGACGCCGCGCCCGCCCGGCCCTCCAGCCATGAACTAGCCGCCACGGCAATATTCGCGGAATGACTTTTGCTGCCAATCCATTGGCCGCCGCCATTTTGCCATCGGCCAATGGATTGTCGCCCACATGCACGACGGCGCCCGGATCGACATCGAAATGCCGGCAAAGGCGTGGATACAAGCTGCCGTCCCGCTTGGTCGCCTGTTCCTGGCAACTGGCGAAGACCCCCTGCAAGGGCAGGTCGGGATGAAAACAACGCATCAATTCGGCGATCCGGGCCGCCGCCAAGGGGGTGTCGCTGGTCACCACCACCGGCACCGCCAGCCGCTGCAGCAAAAGGGCAAGCGCACGATTGGGCCGCAACACCGTCTTTTCGTAGTCCAGTTCCACCTGCTCGAACAGATCGACGGCATCAGCCGGCAAGGCCAGGTCCTGGCACAGATTTTCCAAAATCTGCCGGAAGCACACCTCGCCCCCTTCGGCCCGCACCCGTTGATAGGCCTGGCGGGTCACAGCCAGTCGCGTCCGCAGCAGCGCCAAAGCGGAGGCGCCCCCCCAACCCCGCGCAACCAAGGCCCGGCTTTGCAACACCGAGACATCGCCGAAACGGACGAATTCCGGCCGCGTGCCGCGCCACAGCAAAGTGTCGAACACATCGACGGAAAGCAACCGCGGCAGCGTCCGTCCGCGCCTTAGGCTTCTTTCCAATCGGGACGCGCTGGAAAGCGTTTCGTACCCTTCCGGGGTGATCATCCTGGCCTCCGCAATAATCGCGTCAAACGTGGCGCGGTCCAGGGCGCCTTATTCCCATCGCGTCAGCATGCGGTTGATGTAGGAGAGGTGATTGCTGAAAAGCCCCTCGCCATAGGTCTCTCGATGGTGGGCCGCATAATCGGCGCCTGACAGCGGCCGCCCGCGCAAGGCGGGACGCAAACCCGGGAGCAGACCATAAAGCCCGATCAGCGCCAGACGATCGCCCCGATCCGGCAACCGTCCCTTATGCAAGGCCCGGGTATTGCCGATAAAGGCCGTCCCCGCCGGTCCCGGCATGGCCACGATGTCCTTCGCATCAAAGAAATCGGCGACGACCGAATCGGGTTTTCTTTCCGAAGTCAGCAAAATGTCGAAGCGACCGGCATCAGCTGGATGGGCGGCGACACGCGCCTGGATGCGAGCCTGCAAATCCTCGGCATCGTGGCTTCCCCGAACGTAAACATGGGGCCCGGCAGCGTCATCCACGTCGCTCAGATAGATGAACAATTTGACGAAGCGCAGGCAATGCCAGGGGTCGGAATGAAACAGCTGGTTTTCCCGGGCCACGGCCCGCCCGGCATAAGACCGTCGGATGATGGCGCAGTGCAAGGTGGGCAAACCGCCCAATTGCGCGCTGACCAATGACAGCACCCGGGGGTGGTTGAGGATATCCAACACATGCGGGCAGGTGATGACGTCAGCCCGGTCGAAATCCAGGAAATTCACGTCATCCGGTATGCTGTCTTGGGCGAAGAACGGCTTATCGGGCAAAAAAGGCGCCCGGGCCGGACGGTCGGCAAGATAGGCTTGAATGGCAGCGACCTGCGCCGGTTCGACCAATCGCCCCAGCGGCAAATAGCTGTCACGCCCCAGGATTTCCGCGCCGGTTCGGGCGGCGTCCTCCAGCCCGGCCGGATCGAAGCCCAGACTGCGGTTGACGGCAGTGGCCACCCGCTCGGCCAGAACGGGAAATTGACCGGCGTCGCCGCGGCGATGGGCATCTTCGATCAGCTCGCACAAAAGCCCTTGCAGCCACTCGTGTTCCCAGACGTCAGAAACCATGGCCCGCCCCCTCCAACGCTTCGAAATCGAGAAGGTGGTCGCCATCCCGATCCAACTGAACATTCAGATTACGATAGACCGGATCGTCGGCGAGACGGAGCCGCGACAGCAGTTGGCGCGCTTGATCCAAAAAAGCCGGCCAATCGGTGGGAACCCAGAAAGCCGGCGTGCAGGGCGGAATGAACGCGCACTCCACCAACATGTACAAATAGCGCAGGCCGGCGAACAGGGCGGCGTCATGGCATTGCCGCTCGCTCGGCGTGGGGATCTGGGCGATATTTTCCAGCTGCGCCAGATACTGGGACTGGGTTCGGCAGGTGGTGGCGAAATCCCAACCTTCGAACCAACATTCGCCGCTGACCACCACCGGCTTGCCCAACACGGAAAACTCCAGCGCCGCCGAACTGCGCACCGTGACCACCGCGTCGGCGGCGCGGGCCAGGCCGGCCAAGCTGAGATTTTCCGGAAACAGCCGGATATTGGGGGCGTTCAGGCTGGCCACCAGCGATGCCTCGACCGGGTCCAGTCCATAATGGGGATTGTCAGGATGGGCTTTGACCAGCCAGTTGATTTGAGGCAGCTGGCGGGCCTTTTCCAACGTCGCCAGCAGCCATTGATAATAATCGTCGTGAATCTGCCAACTGCCGGAATGGGGCTCGTCGGAAAAAGAATGTGACAGCGAAGCGACCGTGAAGCGTGATGGATCCAGCCCCAACGAACCCAGCATTTCGGTCCGTCCCAGCACGACCTTGTCACCCTGGAAGGCGGTGTGCAGACCGCGCTGGTCCGCCCGCATTTCCTTGCCGCTGAAGCGCCCCTCGATCCAGCGCCGGCCCTCGTTGGCGATACGCTGGGCTGCCGAACCGGCAAGATGACGCCCCCCTGCGGTCGGACTAAGGGTGTATTCGTGGCGATAGGTGGAGGCGACATCGCGATAGCGTCGCAAAGCGAAATTGCGCGCCGCCGGTTTGCGGCCGAACACGGGCACACCGGCGTGGACCAAGCGCCTGACCAAGGCGCCGAAACCGGCATAAACACGGTGCCCCGTGACGTAAGCTTCCACATCAAAGCGCGACAGCATCATGTCCGCAAGTTGCAGATGGCGCACGGCGTCAACCACCGACGCGACCACTCCATCGCGGTTTTTTTCCAAGGTCGGCTTGGCGTGAAAGCGCAGAAAAGTGTCGTAAACCAAATCGCCCACGGCCAGCCCGGCGATGGACAGCCCCAGCACCCAGGCGCGTAAGTCGGCGATATCCAGGTCGTTCACCTGGGCCGCCGCCAGCATCGGCCACGGTCCAAGATCAGCTTGGAACTCGTCGCGGACGACACGGCTGTCGGCACCGAAAGCCTGGGCCGCGGCCCAGGCGACACCGTCGGCGTTGTCGACCAAGGCGACCAAACGGGCGCCGCTTCGCAGACGCAGGTAATTGGCGATATGCAAGCTGCTGAGAACGTAGGCGGGCCTGTCCACCAGCAATTCCACCACCACGACCCGGCCGTTGTCGTCGGGAAAGCTCTGACGGGCCCAGAAGGATGAAGCTGCGTCCAGATAACCGCGCCACGCGGCATCAAGTTCACCGGCCATGGGATCGGGGGTCATGAGTTTACTTCCAACCGCCACCCTGGGTGCTTTGCGGCACCCAAGTGTCGAAAGAACTGTTCCCCCAGCAATGGGCGCATTGCGCCAAGTTTCCCAGACGCCCCGGGACCACCGCATCCATATAGCCGGGCGCCACCGCGGTCCATAAAGCGGCGTCGTCATCCATGCCCATCAGATCCATGGCCGAAAACACCGGCGGGCCGCAATACAGATACATGCGGTCACCGTAAAGCATGGGGCCATCACAGCGACAATGACAGGGAACCGGCGCCGCATGGGCAAGGTCGGCGGGCAATTCCAGGAAATCATCGCATTCGTTCAAGATGATCTTGTCACCGTGCCGGGCCATCACCGCCCGCACCTCGTCCTGACGGGTAAAGCCGTCATAAAGGCTGATCCGCATTTCATCGATGTGTTCCCAGCTTGCCTCGGACAACTTGTGCACAAGCAGGCCGTTGGTCGCGATGAAAATGCGGCCGATCACGCCGGACGCTTTCAACCGGGGAAGCGCGTGCTCCAAATGATCCCACAGCAGCGGCTCGCCAGGGCCATGCATGCGCAGGTCCTCGATGAAATAGTCGGACTGGCGGGTGGCTTCGATGAACCGCTCGAGCTGGTCCAGGGACAACTGATAGCGTGGCGCCCGCAGCCGCATGCCGCCATGGGCACACATGGCGCAGTCGTACTGACAGGCCGAAGCCACTTCGAAACGCATCATGGGTATTTTGCGCATGGAATTTCTTTCCTCGCGTAAGAGACGTCATCACGGGACACCCGCATGCCCGGCCAACTTCCACCGCAGACGTCCTGATCACCCCGCCGCATGATCCGGGCGCCGCTTCATGATCCAGGTGATCAATTCCAGGTCCTCGGGTTCGTCCACCTGGAACGAAGACCAATAATCCATCTGATAAAACCCCATCCGCCCGCCAAGCCGGTTGCCGGTCTGGCGCAGCACCCAGGGCCGGAACACATAGATCGAGCCGTTTTCCTGATACTGCGGATCCAGATCCTGCTCGCGGCGACGATGACGATAGTCGTAGTTCAACGAAACCGGCTGCCCTTGGGCATCGACACCCCAGCAAAAACGCGTGTTGACGCAAACCGACAGCAAGGAATCCAGTTTTTGGTCACGCAAGGCGGTGACGGCCCGGTCGATGTCGTCGACGGCCCGCACGGGCGACGTACATTGCAGGAAAACAACGATTTCGGGGTCATCAAGCCCTTCGGCCCGTCGAGAGTCCAACACATCCAGCAGAGCGCTTTCACTGCTGGCGGTGTCGCCGGCCAAGGCTGGCGGACGCCATCGCAAGGTCACCCCCCGAGCGATGGCAAGGGCGGCGATGTCGGCATGGTCGGTGGACACCACCACCTCGGCCACACTTCGCGCCAGCAAAGCGTGATCGATGGTGTGGCCCAAAAGCGGCTGCCCCGCAAGCGGCGCCAAATTCTTGCCGGGGATGCGCTGCGAACCGCCACGCGCCGGAATGATGGCCAAGACCCCCATCAGAACCACCGTTCCAGCCGTTCCAGCGCCAGCCAAAAGCCTTCGCCGTCGTTCTTGTGCCCCTGCCATATCTCGGGGATGAAGCTTGCGTGTGGCGCCACCTGGTCAAGATGAGCCGCCAGGGTGCCGAAATCGATGTCGCCGTCGCCGATCTGCAAACCTTCGCCATCACTGCCCCGGGCATCCGCCACATGCATGTGTCCGACATAGGGACCAACCTTGTCCAGGAAGTCCCGCATGGACAGCTTGGCCTGGGTACAGGCCAATTGCGAATGGGAAATATCAAGACAGATGCGCCGCTTGGCATCCGCGCAATAGGCGGCTATCTCGGCGGGATCGACGAAAGCGTTGTGATAGCTTTGCCCCCCGAAATGCCAGGGAAAGGGCGGCATGGTCTGGGGCAGGATTTCCACCCCCGACAGGTCAAGACGGGCCAGACAGTCTTCCAGTCGTCGATAAAGACCGGTCACGTCGGATTGCGGCCGGGGGGCGTCCTTGGAAAAGCCCCCCACATTGGTGACGATCCGAACCGGCCGCGTCTGCGGCCGATGGAACCGGCGCAAAGACCGGGCCACCTGAATGACCCGGGTCATCTCGGCCAGCGAACGTTCCCTGATGCCGTCGTCTTCGGAACAAAGGTCAAGCAGGAAGTCCCCGGCGAACAATTCCGGCGCATGGACGATCAAATCGCTGTCCATGACACGGCACAGATGATGTTCGGGATTCACATCCAGGTCATGATAGCTCAGATGGTATTCCAGCAGGCTGGGCGCGATCGCCGTCACCATGCGCGCGGCGTCGTGATAACGCACGGGAATCCCCCATGGCCGGCGAAAGGTGTAAGGCCGCGGCCCCACCGGCTCGTCGCACAAGTCGCTGTCATAGAAGAAATCCCCCGCCTCGATGAAACGGGTGGCACGACGGCCGATCAGGTCGCCACGGCGATCCGGTTGCAGCCCCCGCCCCGGGCTGGCGACACGCATGTCGGTTTCCGCCAGGCATTCCCCCTTGGCGATGGCGCGGGTGGCGACAAGACTTTTCGCCAGGTTCTCGCGGTTGATCATCTCGCCCTGGCTCAGCAGACGCGGACCACCTTGCCCCACCGCCGTTTCGACATCGCGGATCGAGCGCACCATTTGGGCGAACTCAAGCGGCGTCAGGCTGACCTTATGGTCAACGCCTTCCATGTTCGGGTCCAAGGTGAAATGCTTTTCAACCACCTTGGCCCCCATGGCGACCGCGGCGATGGGGACGACGATGCCGCGCTCGTGGCCGGAATAGCCGACAAGGCAATCATGTTGCTCGGCCAGCCGCGTCATATAGGCAAGGTTGACGTCCTTCAGCGGCGCCGGATAGGTGGAATTGCAATGCAGCAGAACCAAAGGCACGCCCGTCGCCTTCAGCAAGTCGACGCTGGCCCTGATTTCGGCTTCCCGCGACATGCCGGTCGACAGCAAGATCGGCCGCGCCGCCTGGGCCACTCGGCGCAGCAAGTCGTGATTGGTCAAATCGGCCGAAGCGATCTTGAAGGCCTCGACGCCCCAGCGTTCCAAAATCTCAACGCTGCCCATGTCCCAAGGCGTGCACAGCGCCACCATTCCCAGGCCGTGGGCATAATCCATCAGTTCGAGAATGGTCGAAGCCGGCAGATTGAAGCGTGCGAGCAAATCCAGGGTATATTGGGTCCCCAAGTCTTCCCGCAGGTCCGCTGTCTGGCCGCCATTGCGGTACAGCCTGGAAATGTCGCGCATCTGGAACTTGACGCAATCGGCCCCGGCCTCGTGGGCGCAATCGATCAAGCGCCGGGCCAAGTCGGGATCGCCGTTATGGTTGTTCCCGATCTCGGCGATGATGAAACAGGGCGAATCAGGCCCCAAACGCCAGCCGCCGATGGCCGGCGCCCCACCTCCGGCACGGGCGAAAGCAACCACATGGCCGCCGCCATCCAGCAGGGGCACCACGTCGACGCCCCGCCCGAACAAGGATTCCACCTGGGCGGCGGGATCACCGATCCGGGCGAAGACGAAATGCGGCCGAGCGATGGTCGACACCGCGACGCTGAGGTCGGCCCCGCCATGCGCGATCAGCCAGCGGCGCAGATCGCCGTCACTCAACACCCCGGTCAGCCGATAATGACGATCAGCGGTGAAGATCACCCGCGCCCGGTTCTGATCGACGCGACGCAACGCCTCGGCCAGTGTTTCGGTTTCGGCGATACAATAGGCGGCGCGGTCGCGATCAATGATCATGTGCCGCGCTCCGCCAGGGGGCGCCATCCCTTTTCCACATAAGCGATGGCGTTGGCATGGGGTAATTTGCGCACCACCTCGCCGCTGGCGGCGAAATATTCCTCGATGGCGCGGTTGGCGCCGGGAAAGGCGCCGTAATCGTCCAAGATGGCAATGCCGCCGGGCACCAGGCGGGGAAACAACAATTCCAGCGCCACCTTGGTCGGTTCGTACAAATCCACGTCGACATGCAGCAGCGACACACGCAATTGCGGCACCCGCTCCAGATACGAGGAAATGCTTTCGCGGACATCGCCGGCGACCAGTTCGACATTGGCGCCACAGCCCGCCCCATCCAGCAAAGCAGCGATTTCTTGGCGATCCCGTCCTTGGCAGCCCGCCGCCTGCAGGAACTGGTCCAGGGTCTGACGATCCTCGGCACCGGCATCGTCGGGGAATTTCCCGAAAATGTCGAAAGCGATCACCTTGCGACTGGCCGGGCTTTCCAAAAGATCGCGGAACTTGACCAGACGGAACAAGGAATTGCCCTTGAACACCCCGCACTCGACGATTTCCCCCGGCAGCCCCTGGCTGCGGCGAAACAGGTCCAGATGGGTGACGAACTTGCTGATCCGCGCCAAGCTGGCGGTGGCGTAGAAGCCGTTCTCGTACTCGAAGGCACGGGCGAAATCAGCGGTCTCCATCGCGGCCCTCCGGGACAAGTTCGGGCAACGCGTCGATATTCAGACTGACACCAAGCCGTGCCTTGTTGGAAATGCCGCCCTGATAATCCGGGGCCTCGACCGCGTCTTTGACGAACAGTCGCGCCAACAAGACCTTTCGCTCGACACCGAACTGCTTCAGGTCGAAGGATTGGCCGCTGTCGCGAGCCTTGACCAGGAAAGCGGCGACGTCGTCTTCCACTGGAAAGGCGTTGCCCCAACGCACGTTGAGCAGATGAAAACCGTTCTCGGCCCGGAAGCGCAGGCGGCGCGGGGCGATGAAACGCAAGCCCGCGTCCATGGCCGCCAACAGCTCCGGGTCGTCGTCGACGCGGATATGACGACTGAAAGCGTGGGGACCGACGAAAAGCGGATCGCGTTCACTATGGCTGCCGTAATGCCCCAAAGCCGCCATGCTGCAACCCGATTCGCAGATGTCGCTATAGCGGCAGCCCGCGCAGCCGGCATAACGGAACGAGCCGTCATGCCACTGGCTCATGCGGCCGCCATAAATCTCGGTCAGCGGCTGTTCGAACAGATTGCCGTAACTCTCTTCTTCGTGCACGCAGACATGGGCCGTACCGTCGGCGCCGATGCTGGCGCGATGTCCGGCCTGGGACGGACAGCCCCGGCCGACGAAATCGCCATACCGTTCCAGATCGCCCAGGAAGCATAAGGGGAAGCTCACCAGACTGCCGACCATCAGGCCGAACTGGTCACGCACCCACAGGGCGTCATCCAAGACCGTCCGCTGTTCATCGGGCGTCAGGACGTATTCATCCAATTGCTCGGCGGCGCTGTAGGTGGGGGGCACCGAACGCGTCACGAACAGGCGTTGCGCCCCCAATCCGGCCAGCATTTCCCCCGCCTGTCGAACCTGGGTCATGTTGGCGCGGGTGATCACCATGTTGACGGACACCCGAATACCGCCTTGAACCGTGTGGCCGATGCCGGTCATCACTTTCTCGAACGCGCCGACATGGTTCATGATCCGATCGCACATGGCGGGATCGGGTGACGGCAGGCTGGTCAAGATGTGGTCCAACCCCGCCGCCGCCAGACGGGCGACCCGGTCGGGGGTCGCCAGCATCAGGTTCGAGTTGCAGCTGACCGACAAGCCCAGCCGCTGTGCTGTCAGCAGGCCGTGTTCCAAAAGGTCGAAGGTGGCGAAAGGCTCGCCCCCGGTGAAAATAACGTGGAAAACCCCGGCCTGGGCCAGCCGTTCCAGGATGTCGTCCAGCCGCGCCGGCGTCATCGACATCCCGCCCATGCTGTCATCCCGCCAATAATTATAGCAATGACGGCATTTGACGTTGCACAGGTCGGTCAGTTCCAGGTTGACCGAGGTCGGCGCCGAAAACCGGCGTTTCATGACTGATCCGCCTTGTCCGACCAATCGGCGCGCACCTGCACGCTTGGCAAAACATCCGCATGGCCATCGACGAAAATGGCGCCCCGTTCGCAATAGAAAGATCGCAAGGCGGCAAGGGTTGCGTCGTCACCGGTCAGCGGACCGTCCTGGCGTTCCAGATGTTGCAATCGCGCCCACGGCAAGCCGGCCATTCTGGCGACATCGTCGACCCTTAAACGCATGGCGGCACGCGCCATCCTGATTTGCATCCCTGTCAGCATGGGAACCTTCTGCTCCATCAGCCATTGCTGGCACACCGGCACTTGGGTGAAGACCACGTTAATGTCGGTCGCGTTAAGATATCGTTTCCACCGCAAGCGAGAGAACGCGCAAACCTTGCCCCGCCTCGGTTCTCAGCCGCAGGACGACGGGCAGGTCATGCCCCCAGGCCCCCACCGGCAAGGCCAGCGAGACGCGCCCCGCCCCGGCTTGGAAAGCCGTCTCCCCCACCCTCTGGCCGTTGCAGATCACGGTCAAAGCCCCGGGTTCCAAGGCCGCCAAGGTCAACACCAGCCGCCCCCCCGGCGCGGCGCCCTGGGCCAAAACGGCGACCGAGGCTTCGTCCGCCACCAGCACCACCCCGGCGTCTTCATGCGCCCCCCAGCCGTCGCACAATAAATCCATCCCCAGCCTCAACGACTGCGGTTGGTTCAGTGCCAGCGGGGGATAGGCATGCAGGTCATTCAAGGACTTGACCGGCCTGGGCGTCGGCCTTGACGGCGAGACCCAGGCCCAGCGGATTCCGATCAGTTCCAGGATGGTCCGAACATATTGCTCGGGACTATGGCGCGCCCGCCACTGCCCGGCCAATGCGGCAGCCCGCGACGCGGCATCGCCGGCCAACAGACGCGCAATGGCGTCGGCACAATCCTCGACATCGGGATAAGCGAAACTTTCCGCCACCGCTTGCCCGGCGGAAGCGGCCACCGCCATGGCGGTGCCCGCCGAAACCACGCAAGGGGTGCCCAAAGCCACGCATTCGCTGAAAAGCGACGAACCGCGCCCGGCATACGAGGCCGGATCGTAGGGCAGCACCACCGCACTGGCTGCGGTGATCAGATGCGCCAAATGACCTTGCTCGACCGCCCCGGTCACCAGATGAACGTCTTCGCGGCCGACCAGCCCGGCTGAAATGTCACTGATGTCGACGTCATCACCGAAATGCAACGCCTGCACCAGCCAATGCGCCGTCACCCCCCGCGCAGCACAGGCCCGCATCAGCCGGGGCAAAAGATGAAACCCTTTTTCGCGCTTTGAAAAGCCCAGCATCGCCAGACGTGAACGCCCATCCGGCGCAGCCGGGCGGCGGACGATGTCCATGGCCGGGGTGGGGATGCTCAGCAAGGACACGTCCGGCGCCCCCAACCGACGATAAACCTGGGCCACCGCTTCGGTCTCGGCACAAAGGAACAGCCAGCGGCCACAAAGCGGCGCCAACCGGGCCAAAGCCCGGACATAAGCCGCTTCGCCACAAGGACACGAGGCGGCCACGGGATGCCAACCGGGGGCGAACATCAACTGCACGACCACGCGCGGGCGTCTGGCGACGGGAAGCGCCAGCAGCCAATCCGCCAATCCTTCGATCTGGTGCTGGGTGATGGCGGGCAACAGCAACAGCGTATCGGCCCCCACGGCGTCCACCGGCAAGCGCCCCATGTCGGCGGCGAACAGCTGGTTCATGCGGTCCAATTGCGCCCGGGCCGACACCGGGTCGGCCAAATCCTGCGCACCGAACAAAGAGCTGGTGAAATGCGGCACCGCGCCCAGCCTGTCGGTCACCACCGGACGGGCCTTGGCGAAAGCGTAAAGCCGAACCGCGAATCCCTGGCCGGCCAGGGCGGCCAAGATTTGTTCCGCGTAATTGAAATTGTGCGAAGCCAGGGATATCAATCCCGGATCGCACAAAGTGACGCAAGCGACACTCATGCGCGGGCACACCCCAGCAAGGCGGTACGCAGCGATCGCCGGAACGGAACATCGCCCGCATGCACGGCGCACGCCCGAGCCAACCATTGGTCGGCGGCAACGGTGTCTCCTTTGTCGCGACAGCAATCCGCCAGATGGATCAGCGGGGCGAAGCTTTTCGGCCCCAACTCCACAGCCTGCCGGTAAAGCTGACAGGCAAGCTCGCCTTGTCCGCGAATTTCCGCCAGCACGCCGCGCAGGATGAAAACACCCGCCCCGGTGCCGTCCAACACGTCCAGCCCTTTTTCCGCCTCGGGCAATCGCCCCTCGGCCAGATCCACGACGATCGCGCTTTGGGCCTGACGTAACGGCAAAGCTATGCGGGGCAACAACATGCGGGCCGCCATCGGATCGCCGGCAATGACATGGCACTCGATGGCACGGGCCGCCGCGACCTCGTGGTTGCGCGGCTGGTCGCACGCGTCCAGAACCTCCAGGGCCGTGGCCATATCCCCAGCCGAGGACAGCGCGAATCCCCAATACAGCCACACATCCTGATTGTCGAAATCAGCACGCCCCATCTGCTGGCAAAGCCCCATGGTCTGGGTCAGGTCACCCAGTCGGAAGGCGCAATCCAACCGGCGCAACCACACCTGTCGCAACCGTGGACGATGACGCCAGACGTAATCGTAAAGCCCCGCCGCCTGTTCCCAGTCGCCGGCCTCATAGGCCCTCTCGGCACGTTCCAGTTCGTCGGACACGAAGCCCAGGCGCTGCGCCGCGGCTTGCCAATGCGACATGTCGTCGGCACCGTCTTGCGCGGCCTGGGCCATCCGCATTCCACAGGCGTCCCCCAAGAACGAAAAGCCCAGGGATTGCGCCAACACCGCCGCCCGTTCCGCGACACGGCCGTCCAGGCATGGCTGGCTTGCCAAATCCAGCATGACAGCGGCTTCGTGACATGTCGGATCAGCCTGCAACAGGCGGGCCGCCAGAGCCTGCGCGGCGGCAGGGCCGTCTCGGAACAACAGGGCCAAGGCGGTGGCCAGACCGGTGCGGGTGGAAAAGGCGATTGTGGCGGTCATGGCAAGCGCCCCTGCCGTTGCGCTTCAGACGCTTTGCCCCAACGCGCCACATGATGGTCCCACAAAGCGGCGAAAACCGTCTCCAGACGCCGGGCCAGCAATTGCGGGCGCATCAAGGGCGACACCAACACCCTGGCGCGCAGGGTTGCACGCAGGTCCGCGCGCATGGGGGCATCCTTGGCCAAGGCCACCGCCTTGCGGACATAGTCGTCCATGTCCGTGGCGATCAGATCAGACAAGTCCGCGGCACCAAGATAGGCCGGCGTGGTCATGGATCGCTGGGTTGCCTCGTCCTGGGTCAGGCTGATCACCGGCACCCCCATCCACAGGGTGAAAAGGGTGGTCGAACCGCCACCGAAGGGAAAGGGATCAAGCGCGATGTCGATCTGATTGAGCGTTGCCAGGAAATCCGCCAGCGGCATTTTTTCCACCACGTCGATCCGCTCTGGCGCCAATCCGGCGTTAACCAGGCGACGCTTCAAGGTCTCGCTGCGGTCGATATCCTCGGCTTCATCCAGGACAATCATCAGACGCGAGCCGGGCAATCGCTGCAGGATCCGGCCCCATGCCGTCAGGCATTGATCCGACACCTTGATGAATTTGTTGACGCATCCGAAGGTCACGTAGCCACGTGTGGCGGCGGGGGGAGGAACCACGTCGACGTCAACCGTCGGGGCCGTGAACACCGGATGGTCCAACAGGCGGATGCCCAACTCGGTGTTGAAGGGTACGGCCTCGCCGGGCGGGTCGCCGCCCAAGCCCAGACGATAATCCACCCGCGTCATACCCGTGGTATTCGGATAGCCCAGCCAGGTCACCTGCAGGTGGGCCGGCTTCCGGGCCATGATCGGCAGGCCATTTCCAGCAGAATGGCCGGCCAAGTCGACCAGGATGTCCACATTGTCGGCTTGGATCACCCGTGCCGCCGCATCGGGCGGCAGCGCATCGACGTCACGCCAGTGATCGGCCAACAGCCGCAACTGCGCCGTCACGGCGTCGCGACGCGGCCCGCAGGCATAGCAAAAGACTTCCAGCCGCGAACGGTCCAATTGTTCCAAGACCGGGCGCAAGAAATAGGTGACCGCATGATCGCAAAAATCAGGCGACAACAGCCCGATGCGCAGGCGGCGGCCATCCCTTGCCAGCGGCGCCGCCAATTCCAGCGGCTCGGCCGCCGCTTCTTGTATCTCGCCGTAACGCAAATGCTCGGCGTAGATGTCCTGCAGGTCATGGTTGGAGTGAGTCAGGGCGAACAAGAGGTTGCTGTGTGCCGCAGCCGAGGTCGGGTCGGCGGCATGGGCCAAGCCATACTGGGTCATGGCGTCGTCAAGACGGCCCAAGCCGGAATAGACGTTCCCCAGATTGTTCAACAGCTCCACATTATCGGGCCAGGATCGCAATGCGGTTTCGAACACCGTGCTGGCGGCAACCAGTTGGCGGTCGTCCAAAAAGGTCAGGCCCAAACAATTCTGCAAGGCGGCCGAGGGGGTTTTCTGCGCCCACGGCAGCAGAATCGAGCGGGCTTCGACGCTGCGTCCGCACCGGCGCAGCGCCAGGCCCAGATTGACCAACTTGTCGATGTCGCCTGGCGCCAGCCGGACCGCTTTGGCAAGGTGTTCCACCGCGTCGTGGTCACGCCCCAGACGCGACAGCACGTTGCCCAAAGCGGCCAGCAGATCAGCCTGATCGGGGACGCGTTTCAGCGCCGCCGACAACCGCTCGACCGCTTCCTCCAAGCGGCCGAGGCTGCCCAGGCACAGCGCCAGGTTAAGGTTGCAGCCGGGGTCGTCAGGTCTGATGGCAAGAGCCTGTTCATAGGCGGCCAGCGCCTCGGCAGAACGGCCTTGGCGCATGTACCCATTGGCCAGGTTGAACCAGGCGTCGGCACGGTTGGGATGGGCCCTGACCACCGCTTGGTAAACAGCCTGGGCCTCGTCCTCCCGGTCCTGGCGATCCAGGCAAAAGGCCAGATTGTAAAGCGCTCCGCCGTGTTCGGGGGTCCGCTTCAGCTCGCGGCGAAAGGCCTGTTCGGCCGGGACGTCTCGCCCCAGGGCCAACAGCATCACCCCCATCTCGAAATCCATCTCGGCCGTGTGGGGCGCGGCGGCCAAGGCCCGTTCCATCATCGCCACGGCGGCAGCGGCCTCGTTGCAGGACAGCAGCAGCTTGGCCAACAGGCGCAAATCCGCCGCCGGCGCGTCAGGGCTGCGGGCCGATTGCTCTAAAAGCGCGCGTGCCGCAGGCCAGTTTCCGACCTGCAACAAGGTCTCGGCCCGCGACGCGACTGACGATTGAAGAGCAGGCATGGACATCGCTTCGGAAAAAGGAATTCGCACCGAGGCTAGGGGGCCAGCCGTTAACATAATGTAAAGTCTTCCTCTCCGATCCTGAGCCCGGATTCCCCCGTCGAGAGACTTCATGCCGCCCCACTCGCCAGACCCGACCGGCCACCCCCCCATACCGGCCGGGGGCCGCCTGCTGGTGGGCCTGGATGCGGCTACCCAGTTGGCCCTGGCCATCGCCGGGGCCGAGAAAACAGCGCGGTTGAACAGCCAATACGCCACCCGCACCTTGCAGGAAGCCGTTCGCGATGCCCGGCTGTGGCTTGCCGAAGCCCTGCTGGCGGCACCGCCCCAGACGATCCTTAGCGCCGACCGAGCCGCCCTGTTCGCCGCAGTTCGGCTGATCCGCGCCGCCATCCGCGACCTGCCCCGCCGGCACGACGAAGACGCCATGGCCCAAACGGCCAGGGATTTGTGCCGGCGCGGCTGGGCCGGGAACGATCACGCGGTGGCCGGCTATTTCCTGGCCGAGATGTTCTTGCAGCCCTTCCAATCTTTCGCCCCCCCGGTGGATTACGAAGCGGTGCCCGCCGATATCCGCCGGGGGGTCGTTCGCCACATGGTCGAACGACCGCTGTTCTTTGATGGCGAAGACGAACCAGAAGCCTATTACGACCACATCACGGCGGTCCTGGAAGACATCAACGACCGGGCCGAGAGCGCGCCAGACGACGGGCTATGGGCGGAAGTCACCGCTTACGCCGCCAACACCCTGGATCTGTTGCAGGCCTTTCCCGCCCGCCGGGCGATGAAGGCGTTGGCGGTACAGCGCGCCCGCCTGGCCGAACGCCATCTGCGGTCCCAAGGTTGCCAACTGGACCTTCCCCAGCCCGCGCCCACGCCCACCGGGACGCGGCCGCGCATCGGCCTGCTGGCCCGGGCCATTGGCCCCCGCGTGGAAAGCTTCATCAACGCCGCCGCCATCCAGCACATGGACCGCACCCGGCACGAAGTCATCTTGTACGTGCTGGACGACGTCGAGCCCGGCCGGATCTATCATCAAGAGTTCCGCCAACATTTCGAACAGGTCCGGGACCTGCAAGGACTGTCGGTCAGCGATGCCGTCAATCACATCCGGGCAGACCAACTGGACGTTCTGATCGCCACCAACGTCAACGCCGCCACCTTGGAACGGATGAATTCCGTCTATGCCCACCGCCTGGCCCCCATGCAGGTGCTGCTTTCCGCCATCAGTCCGACCACCACCGGCCACGCCAGTTTCGACGTGGTCATCACCGCCAAGAACACCGAACCCGACGACGCCCAGGACCAGTACAGCGAAAGGATCGAGTGGCTGGACGGCCATTTCAATTGCTTCGCCTTCGGCTCGGCCGGCCTGCCCCGCCGCGACGACCTGCCCCCGACGGCTTTGACCCGGGCGGCTTTCGGCTTGCCGCAACAGGCCACCATCCTGCTGTCGGGGGCCTCTTATTACAAATTGTGCCCCCATCTCAGCCGCACCTGGATCAGCATCCTGGCCCAAGCGCCCGACGCGCGGCTGGTTCTTTATCCCTTCAACCCCCATTGGTCGGACCGTTTCGCCGAGAACGCGTTGCGCCTGCGCCTGCGACGCGAAGCCCGTGAACTGGGCGTGGCGCCGGAACGCATCCATCTGTTAGCGCCGCTGACCCGGGAACAATGCTTCGCCGCCGCCGCCGCCGCGGACCTTTATCTCGACAGCTTTCCTTATTCCGGCGCCGGCTCGCTGGTTGAACCCCTGGCCACGGCCACCCCCATCATCGCCATGGCCGGCGACACACAGCGGGGATGCCAAGGGGCGGCCATGGTGCGCGCCGCCGGCCTGGACGAATGCGTCGCCACCGACGCGGCCGATTACATCACCCGCGCCGCCAGCCTGGCCAACGATCCCGTCCGACGCCAGCGCCTGCGCCAGCATTTGGCCGCCCACGCCTTGGCTTCGCCGGTTTTCGACAGCGAGGACTACGCCCGCCGCTTTTGGAACTGCGTCGACCATTTGGCCAGAAAGGTCCGCACATGAGCCCCGACCGGCTGATCAGTCTGATCACCTGCTTGGGTGACGATTCGCTGAACTGCGACTTGTCGACGCTGAACAGCGCCCGGCGTCACAATGTCGCCATCGCCGCCAGCACCCCCACCCCGTTGATGGCGCAATGGCGCAAGCTGGCGCCACGGGCGCAACTTTTCGCCTGCGATGACGCCCAACGGCGTGCCTTGCTGGATCAAGCCTTGTGGCTGGCGCGTGGGGCCTTGACACCCTGGTGTCTGCTGGCTCCGTCGGGAACCGTGATCAATCCGGTCCTGTGCCTTTCGACCCTGGCGCACAACAATCAAGCCGCCGTCATCGACAGCGGCGACCCGGCCCAGCCTTGGCTGCTGTTGCGCCGGGCCTTCGCGCTGGACTGCCCGGTCAGCCCGGCCCGTTTTTGCCGGCGCTCACCCGAGTGGCAACAGCATTTGCTGGACCACGCCATGACCCGTCGCCAGCACATCGCCAGGATCGGTGGTTTTTCCCCGTCCACTGGGGACGGCTACGACCTTTGCCGTCAAATCGCTCCGCCTTTGCTTCGGGACCCGCTGGCATGAACAGCCCCACCGCCTTGTTGCTGCATTGGGATGCCGCGCCTGACATCACCCGGGCCTTGCTGCCCGATGATTGCGCCCTGGTGGAACCGCTTTCGCCGCCCCCCATTGGTGACTGCCTGTGCGCCGACATCCGGGGCGACTTCATCGACGGCGCGGTCCTGGCCCAAGCCGCCGACCGTTGCCTGATCTTCGATTTGGCCCCCCCTGATCGCATCTTGCGCCCGCTGGTCCTCGTCGCCCATCCTTGGCGGCAATGGCTGGCCGAACGGACCCGCCCCGATTGTCCCGACCTGTCGGTCTTCATGGCCGGATACCGCCGTTTTGCCGAATGGGCCGTGGAAATCGGCTTCTTGCGCCAGGAAGACCTGATACGGCGTCCTGCGCTGGCGGCCGCGGCGCAGACCCGGCTGGGGCTGCCGCAGCGCCCGGTCCAGTTCACCGGTTCCCTGGCGGCGCCCACATCCACGCCCCCGGAAGTCGGGTTGGATTATCTGTTGGCGACCACGTTGTTGGGATACACGTCATGCCCCTGACGCAAAAGCGCCTTCGCTTGCTGGAAAAGCTGGACACCGCCGCCCCCCTGCGCGTGGTCCTGGTCAACGACCTGGGTTTCCAGTATGGCGCGGGGATCGCCTGTCGGCGCACCGCCCAGGCCTTTTTGCGTCACGGGCATCAGGTCGCCCTGGTCGCCGCCCATGTGGGCGACAGGGACGACGGCACCGCCGGATGCCCTGAATTTGAAATGCCCGGCTGGTTGGGGATCATTCACCCGGCCGTCCTGCACAAGGACGTGATCGACGAGGCCCTGGTCCTGCCCATGATCCATGGCCGGATCGCCGCCTTGAAGGCCGATGCGGTGATCGTCGGCAACATCCACAATCCCTGCCCCAGCCGCCGTTACCTGCCGCCCGAGCTTTTGCGCCTGCTGGCCGCCACCGAGACGGTGACGGCGTGCTATGCCCACGACCTGCATTACGCCAGCGGCGGCTGCTATTACCCGGGCCAATGCCAACATGCCAGCGGCGTCTGCACCGCGGAACGGTGCCCCCAGGCCGCCACCGTGCCCCCCCGTCTGGCGGCCCGCCAAGAAACATTCCGCCGCCTGTTCTCGGCCCGCCATCGCCTGCCGCTGGTCGCCAACAGCCATTGGACCGCCGCCATGCTGCGCCGCGCCCACGGCGACACCGCCGTTCCGGTCGTACCCTGTGCGGTGGAAACCGACGTCTTCCGCCCTGATCCCGGTGCCCGCGCCGCCCTGGGCCTGCCCGCCGACCGGCGTCTTGTGGGCATTGGCGCCTGCAGCCTGCAAGACCGCCGCAAAGGGGCCCATTTGCTGCCGGCCATCATCGAGCAAACCATCGGCGCATGTCCCGACACGGCCTTCCTGGCCTTTGGCCAAGGCGCCCAGGACCTGAGCTTGCGCTATCCCGGCCATGTCTTCGCCATGGGTTATCTGGACAGTCCGCAGCGCCTGGCCCTAGCCTTCGCCGCCATGGACGCCTTCTTGTTCACCTCGGGCGAGGAAGCCCTGGGGCAGGTCCTGATCGAGGCCGCCGCCTGCGGCGTCCCGGTGGTCGCGTTCGATGTGGGCGGCGTTTCAGACATCGCACGCCATGGCGTCAACGCCTTGCTGTGTCCGCATGGCGACCTGCCGGCCCTTGGGCGCCATCTGCAACAGACCCTGAACGATGCCGGACCGGCCTTGGGGCGAAACGGCCGCGCCATCGCCGAAGCCGAATTCGGACTTGCCAGCCATCTTGAGGCCTGGCTGAAGCTTTTGCGTGAATGGGCGGCAAGCCCCACCCCTGCCGTCGAATAAGCGATCAGGGGGCGTAACCCAGCATCTCGACCGTGGCCTGATAATCAGCATTGGCCCGCATGTGCGCCAGCAATTGCGGGGAATGGGGCCGGCGCGACAGAACGGTGACTTGGGCAGCGCCGCGAATGCCGGTGGTGTCGCGGGTGACATTGGTCAACTGCCCGGCGCGTTCCAGAAACCCGGCCTCGCAGGGCAAGCCCAGGCGCCGGCAGATTTCCTGGGTCCAAGCCTCGGGATCGGCGACGAAATCCTCGTAACGCACAAAGCCCATCGCCGTCGCCGTTTCGGCGAACTTCCGGCAGCCCATCAGAAAGCGATCCAAGTCCGTGCGCTCGGCCTTGGCCATGACGATGGTGCTGAGCCACTGGTCCAGCGGATGACGCACGCTGACGACTTGGTGCAAGGCCAGATGCGGCTTCAGAACGTCAACCAGGGTCAAGCGATAGCTTGGTTGCGACACCATGAAATTGGGAACGAAATCGATGTGGTTCCAGTCGCGCAACAGCAATGCGGCGCCACGTTGGGCGCAAGCGTTGGCGATGGCGACGATGTCCGCGACCATGCCGCAATGGGCGTTGGCAGGACTGCGCGGCCCCAATGAGCGTTCATTTTCGTCCAGAGGAAACCCTTGGCCCACCTGCGTGCGGGGATCGTGCCAATGTCCCATCAAGGGGTGGATTTCACTCAACAACACGGCGGAGCTTGCCGCCGCGACACACCGGGTGATGACCGTGCCGCCGCTGCGCGCCAGGTGATGCAGCACCGCCGCCTGGGGAAGGCTCATGATACCACCTGCCGATGAACATGATTCAGCACGCGATTGTACAAAAGGCAGGCGCGAACTCCGGCATCAGCTTCGGCCAGATACGTCCCCGGCCCTTCCGCGACCATACGGCGGGCGATCTTGTCGATCACCCCGCCCAGATAGACGACGTCGCCCAAACGGGACGCCTGCGGATGGGCCAATATCTGGCGCCAGGCCGGCAACACCGATGCCGGCCAGTGACTGTCGGCCACGGGTGAGCGTGATCCCAAGGCGACGTCATCCACATGCCACAGCCAATTATTGCCGACCGTGCGGGCCGAACGGGCCTGCAGCAATGCCTGACAGGCCAGCCATTCCCCCCACAAGGGCCGGGTCAGCTCGGCCCCGCCGGGATCGGTCTCCGCCAACCATCGGGCCGGAGCCAGGACCGCCCCCACGGCGCCGCGCCCCCCCGCGTCTCCAACATCGGGCGGATGCGGCAACAATTCCTCGGTCTGCGTGACTTCGTTGGTCAGCAGCAAGCTCAGCCCAGCCGGGTCGCCTCCATCGTCAAGCCAATGGCTGGCGCAATGGCGAGGGTCGGGAATGATGTCGGGACGGGTCGCCAGAACACGGGCGGTCTTCACATGACGGGCCAGGGTGGTCAGCCGCTCCAGATCAAACCAGCCGGACGCGCCGGACTGCTCGACCACGGTGGTTCCGGGGGACGCGAAACAGGGGCGGAGGTCGGATTCAAGCCCGGTCGGCCATCCCACCACCACCGGCAGCCCGGCATTGCGCCACCCGTTGACGGCTTCCCACTGGCGGTACACATATTCCGGCGCCAAGGCGCAGATGACGGTGACATCGCCGCCCAAGTTCAGCCCCCCTTTTCCTGCCGCATGGCGCGACACATATGATCAAAGAAGCGATCTAACATTGTGTTAATCTCTGTCCACTAGGCTGGTGGGTGAACGCTGGACGCCAAAGGCGGACCACCAGACGTCATCAGAAACGATGAACATGGGAAGAATTTCCATGAAACCGAAGATATTGCTGGCCCAGACTCCCTTCTGGAACATCAACAACCCTCCCTATACGCTGGCTCTGTTGGCCGGAACCTTGCGGGCACGGGGCTTCGACGTCATCGTCCGCGACTACGAAATCGAATTCTTTCACTTCGTCCGCCCCAAAGACCGAGAGCTGTGGGAACAGGAATCCAGCCAGAAATGGTTTGACGACGGCTATGTGCGCGATTTCGTCACCACCAATTATGCTGACTTCGTCGAATGGTGCGTCAACGACATCGTCACCAGCGGCGCCGATTTCGTCGGCTTCTCGGTCAAGGTCGGATCGCGCGCCTTCAGCCTGATCTTGGCCGAACGGCTGAAGCAGGTGTCGCCGTCCACCTTCGTCGCTTTTGGCGGCCCCGAGATGTACCAAGGCGTCCGGCGCTATCTGCAGGCTTATTCCTTTATCGACGCCGTCTGCTGGCAAGAGGCCGACGCCTCGTTCCCGGCTTTTATGGAACGATATGAACGCAACCCCGCCGATCCCGGACCGGAACCGGGCTGGGCCTATCGCCGGGCCAGCGACGGCGAGATTGTCGACGGGCTGCCCATCGCCGCCGGCCCAAGCCTGGATCACATCGCCTTCGCCGATTATTCCGATTTCGACTTCGACCGGTATCGCCAACCGCATTCCATGGCCATGATCCTGAGCCGGGGCTGCATCAACCGCTGCACCTTCTGCTCGGAAGCGCCGGCTTATCTGAAATACCGCTATTACCCCGGCCAGCGCATTTATGACGAGGTCAGCCGCTACGTCAGCCAATCCAACGTTCATCGCCCGGCCCGCATCTTCTTCAACGATTCCTTGCTGAACGGCCGCCTGGAATCCTTGGACGAGTTTTCCGACCTGTTGCTCGCCAACCCCATCCCCGGCGGACTGAAGTGGGGCGGCATGATGCTGGTCCGCAAGCGCATGACCGACGCCATGATCGAAAAATTCGCCAAGGCCGGGCTGGACAACATCTTGCTGGGCATGGAAAGCGGCAGCGAGAAAGTCATCAAGGCGATGAAGAAGAACTTCGTGATCGCCGACGCCGAACGGATCATTCGCAAGGCCCATGCCTGCGGCATCGCCGTCACCGTGTCGATTATCTTCGGCCACCCCGGCGAAGGAGAGGCGGAATTCCACGAAACCATCCGCTTCCTGGCCCGCAACCAGGAATATGTCAGCCAGTTCCTGCTTAACACCCTGAATTTGCACGCAGAGTCCTATATCGGGCAGAATCTGGCCAATTTCGGCATCGTCCCCCCCACCGAGACCATGGAATGGGTCGCCGATGACGGCGCCAATACCAGCGAAATCCGGGCCAGCCGCCAGGCGGTGGCGCGCGCCCTGCTGGGGACCAAGGCCATCGACTACGGCCAGTTCAAACCGCAATACGCCCTTCCCCGATCTGACGACCGCCCCCCGATTCGGGTCACCCAGACGGTGGACTTCACCAATCTGGCGCCGGCCAGCGCCGTCATCGGCCGCGGCTGGGGGATGGGCGAGGATTGGGGCACCTGGACCAATGCCGCAGAAGCGCATTTGGACATACGTCTTTACCGCACCCCTTTCACCGATCTGGTGCTGGAACTGGACGCACGCGCTGATGTCCACGCGCAATCACCCGACATGGCCGTGAAGGTCAGCGTCAATGGCCAGACGGTCGGCGTCCTGACTTATGGTGTGAACGACGACACCGATGACGACGGCTTCGCCATGCGGCAGGTGCACCTGCCGCTGGACCTGATCAAGTCCAGCAATCGAATCGCCATCAGCCTGAACCTCGAAGGCGACACCCCTTTGAGGCAGGGGCGTGGCCCGGCCAAACTTGGTGTCCGCAGTCTCCGCTTGCAACCGCCCGTGGCCCTGGCCTCGTAAGCCCTCCCCGCCGGCCGCCTCAGGAACTAGAGAAACGATCATGTCCATTGCCATTGTCACCGGCTCGGCCGGATTGGTGGGAAGCGCCGCCGCAACTTTGTTCGCCGAACGCGGTTTCGACATCGTCGGCATCGACAATGATATGCGCGCCTATTTCTTCGGCCCCCAGGCCAGCACCAGCTGGAATACCCAGCAATTGCATCAGCGCCTGGGCAAAGCCTATCGCCATCACGCCATCGACATCCGCGATGCCGAAGCCATCAACCGGCTGTTTGAACAATTGGGCCGCGACATTGGTGCGGTGATCCACACGGCGGCCCAGCCATCCCATGATTGGGCGGCATCGGAACCGGCCACGGATTTTTCGGTCAATGCCAACGGCACCCTGAACCTGCTGGAAGCGACCCGGCGCCACTGCCCCACCGCCCCCTTCGTCTTCACCAGCACCAACAAGGTTTATGGCGACACCCCCAATCTGTTGCCGCTGGTGGAAACCGAAACCCGTTGGGAACTGGACCCCAGCCACGCTTATCATGCCCGCGGCATCGACGAGAGCATGTCCATCGACCAGACGCGCCACAGCCTGTTCGGCGTGTCCAAGGTCGCGGCCGATGTCATGGTCCAGGAATATGGCCGCTATTTCGACATGCCCACGGTCAGCTTCCGCGGCGGCTGCCTGACCGGCCCGTCCCATTCCGGGGCCCAGATGCACGGTTTCCTGGCTTATCTGATGCGGTGCGCCCTGACCGGGACGCCCTATACCGTGCTGGGCTACAAGGGCAAGCAGGTCCGCGACAACATCCATGCGGCGGATTTGGTCGAGGCTTTCTGGCATTACGTCCAGGCCCCCCGCCCTGGGCAGGTCTACAACATGGGCGGCGGCCGGCGTTCCAACATTTCCATGCGCGAAGCCATCGCCGCCTGCCAGGAACTGACCAGCCGGCCGATGAACTGGAGCTATCAGGACCAGGCGCGGATCGGCGATCACATTTGGTACATCAGCGACACCAGCCTGTTCGAGAGCCATTACCCCGGCTGGCGCCCGCGCCACGATATGGCCAGTACTTTGGCGGAAATCCACGACGGTCTGAAGAAACGCCTTTAGCCCTGATCGTCGGTGACCGCCTGCTGCATATGGCGGCCGTACCAGTCCCGCCGCGCCATCAACAGCAACGGCCACAATTCCTTGGGCATCATCTCGGCCAGCGGCCCCAGGCTGTCCACATGGCTGAAGAAAAGGTTGTCACGCATGCTGCGCGACTGGCGGTGCCGGCGATACAGGAACAGGATTTCAGGCACCACCTCCAGCCGATATCCCTGCGTCACCGCCCGCAGCAGATACGTGAAATCCTCGAAAGACGAACGACGTTCGCCCCCATAGCCGCCCAGTTCCAGCATCATGGAACGACGGTAAAGCGCGTTGCAGTCGCCCAGACAATTGACCATCGCCGCCAGCGACAGGCAATGGCCCACCGGGGTCCAATCCACCCCGCACAGCGGATGAAGCGGGTCGGAACCAGGCAGTTGCGCCACTGCGTCCGGCCCCACGTCCGATTGGGGATGGCGGCCGGGAATGCAGGTCAGGATGTCGGCGCCACTGTTGGCCGCGGCCTGGGCGAAACGTTCCAATTCGTGGGCCAGGGCCAGATTGTCGTCATCCATCAGCAGCACATAGTCACCTTTTGCCGCTCGGATGGCGCGGTCGCGGGCGGCGGCAACTCCGGCATTGTCCTGGCGTAAAATGGTCCAGTGCCGATTTTCGAAGTCCGCCGCCAAGCGTTGCAGACAGGTCGCCATCCCGGGATCAGTGCTGCCGTCATCCACAAGGATCACTTCGAAGCGCCCATAGGTTTGCCGGGTCAGAGATTGCACCGCCTGTTCCAGCATTTGCGGGCGGTTGAACGTGGTAAGGCACACCGAAATGAAAGGAAGCTCGGACCGTGTTCCCGGCTGGCGCCCCCCGCCGGGAATATCCGCCATGTCACCCACGTCACGGGCAGGAAGCCGCCAACCGGCAGCCGCCGCCCAACGCGTAAAGGCGGGGTCGGCAGAAACCAAGGCGTCGGCCCGGGCCATGCTTTGGCTTTCCAGGAAATCCTGCTCGATATGGGTCCGGCCTTGCGGGAACTGACGGTTGTTTTCCAGGTCAAAGGCCAGACAGGTATCGGCCAGGACCGCCAGGGTCGTGCCGGTAAAGGCCAATCCCAGATCCCGCGCGACGAAGGAGTAATAGCCCAAGCCGAAATCGTCGGCGAAGACGACCAGATCGAAGTCTTGCCGGGCCAGCCAGTGATAAACCCGCAACGAACGTAGCGGCAGATAGGAATGGGTGGGGGCATAAAGCCCTGAAATCTTGGCAGGCCCCAGGAATTGGACGTGGTGCCCGGCCTGACGAAGACCGGCGCAGCGTGCTTCTTGGCTGTCGCTGTCGCCGTCGTCGACGCCCACCACGCACACCCGTAACCGTCCGGTCTTCCCCGGCAGGACACAAGGGCGTGCGACGGCGGGCATGTGCGGCAACGTGCTGAACAAAGCGGAGCATCCTGACTTCTGGCAGGCCGTTTCCGGCGACGACCACCGCTTGGGCAGGGCTTTGCCCGCGCACGCCGGTCATCCCCAGACTATCATCACCCCCGCTGAAGTGACAATCAGCCGCCGCCACAGCTTCCGCAGCAGACGTCGCCTTCATAGGAAATGCGCGACACCAGCCGGCGTGCCCCGCCCGCGGCCATGAACTGCATCAGCACCTGGCTGACCCCCTTGGGCAATTCCAGACGTTCGCCGGTCAGCCGCATCATGCGGCCGATGCCAGGAGCATAGGACTCGGCGCCGTCGCAGACGGCAAAGGCCTGACCAAGAAATGTCTCGGCCGCGCCCTGATCCAAGGTCGCCATCAACACCGCGTCGCCGCGCACCATGGCCACCAGGCTGTCTTGCCCGTCCTCGCCCCGGCGCAGCTGGATTTCGCTGGCGTGGACGTTGGCGGCGTTGGTCAGGTGATTTTCAAAGGAAAGCGTCATGGCGGACCCCGCGAAGTTGCATGTCCATCAGAAAACGCATGCGCCGCCGTCGCCGCGTTGAGCTTGATCAAGGCCGCCCCGCCCCCCATAGTCTGGGCATGACCCAACCCGCCATCGTCGTGGACAATTTGCGCAAAAGCTTTTCCGGGCAAGTGGCCGTGGACGACATCTCGTTCACCATCGCCGCCGGCTCGACCACAGCGCTTTTGGGCGGCAACGGGGCGGGCAAGACCACCACCATCTCCATGCTGCTGGGCCTGTTGCTGCCCGATTCCGGCACCATCCGGGTGCTGGGCGAAGACATGGTGCGCCACCGTTACCGGGTGTTGCCGCGCTTGAACTTTTCCAGCCCCTATGTGGAACTGCCGCATCGTCTGACCGTGGCCGAGAACCTGACCGTCTACGGCCATCTGTACGGCATCCCCCGGCTGAAGCAGCGCATCGCCGAACTGGCCTGCGAGTTGGAGCTGACCGACATCCTGAAGCGGCCGGCCGGCAAGCTGTCGGCGGGCCAGAAGACCCGCGTCGCCCTGGCCAAGGCCATGCTGAACCGCCCGGACATCTTGTTGCTGGATGAACCCACCGCGTCGCTTGATCCCGACACCGCCGATTGGGTGCGCGGTTTCTTCCAGGATTATCAGCGCAAAAGCGGCGCCACCATCTTGCTGGCCAGCCACAACATGGCCGAGGTGGAACGCCTGTGCGACCAGGTGCTGATGATGAAACAGGGCAAGCTGGTGGACCGGGGCTCGCCCCAGGACTTGCTGGGCCGCTATGGCCGCGACGATTTGGAACAGGTGTTCCTGGACATCGCCCGCGACCGCCGCCAGCCCCTGGTGGAATCATGAGCGCGGCCCGCCGCATCGGCGCCGTCATGCTGCGCCATCTCTACGTCATGCGCGGTTCGTGGCCCCGGGTGTTGGAAATGGCCTATTGGCCGGCCATCAACATGACCCTGTGGGGCTTCACCAGCCAGTTCTTCTCGACCCATTCGTCGTGGGTGGCGCAAACCGGGGGCATCCTGATCGGCGCCGTCATCCTGTGGGACGTGATGTTCCGCGGCAATTTGGGGGTGGCGCTGTCCTTCATGGAAGAAATGTGGTCGCGCAATCTGGGCCATCTGTCGGTCAGCCCGCTACGCCCCCACGAACTGATGGCCGGCATGCTGGGCATGAGCCTGGTGCGCACCACCATCGGCGTGCTGCCGGCCGGGCTGTTGGCCATACCGCTGTACCATTATTCCATCTTCGACATGGGGCTGCCGCTGCTGGTTTTCTGGCTGAACCTGATGGTCAGCGGCTGGGCCATCGGATTGGGCGTCTCGGCCCTGGTGCTGCGCTTCGGCCTGGGGGCGGAAAGCATGGCCTGGGTGATGATCTTCGCGCTGGCCCCGCTGTCGGGCATCTATTACCCCATCTCGACCCTGCCCGCTTGGCTGCAGCCCCTGGCCTGGGCCCTGCCCCCGGCCCACGTCTTCGAAGGCATGCGCCAGGTCATGCAGGGAAACGGCCTGGACTGGGGCTTGCTGGGTGGCGCGGTTGGGCTCAATGTCTTCTATGTCGGCGCCGCCGGATCGGTGTTCCTTTACGTGCACCATGTGGCCCGCCGGCGCGGCCTGTTGCTGAACGTGGGGGAATAGCCCGTGCAAGCCCTGCCCCTTTATCCCGGCACCTGGACCGACGTGGTCGACCTGCGCGATTTCTATGACGGCGCCCTGGGCCAGACCACACGCCGCCTGCTGCGCCACCAATTACGCCAGCTGTGGCCCGACACCCACGGCCAGAACGTGCTGGGCCTGGGCTTCGCCACGCCGCTGTTGCGCCCCTTCGTCGGCGAGGCCGACCGGGTGATCGCGGTGATGCCGGCCAGCCAGGGCGTGCTGCACTGGCCCGCCGAAGGCCCCGGCATGACGCTTTTGGCCGATGAAAGCGACCTGCCGCTGCCCGATTCCTCCATGGACCGCATCGTCTTGATGCATGCCCTGGAATCCACCGAACAGGTCCGCGCCCTGATGCGCGAGGTGTGGCGGGTGCTGGCCGATGGCGGCCGCCTGGTGGTCATCGCGCCGAACCGGCGCGGCATCTGGGCGCGCCTGGAACGCACGCCGTTCGGCAACGGCCGGCCTTATACCGGCGGACAATTGGCGCGGCTGTTGCGCGACAACATGTTCACCCCGGTCAGCCTGTCGGGCGCGCTGTTCCTGCCGCCCACCAACTGGCGGATGCTGCTGCGCTCGGCCCCGGCGGTGGAAGAAGTGGGGCGGCGCTGGTTCCAGACCTTCGCCGGCGTCAACATCGTCGAAGCCACCAAGCAGATTTACGCCGCCACCCCGTCGGGCAGCCGCAAAAGCCGGTCCTATGTGATCGCGCCGCAGGGGTTCTGATCAGTCGCCGCAGATATCGTGAACCAAGCCCCGCAGCCAGCGATGGGCCGGATCGGCATCCATGCGCGGGTGCCACAGCAACGACACGGTGATGGGCGCCACCGCCAGCGGAAGCGGGAAAATGTGCAAGCCCTGCCGCAAACCACCGGTATGGCGTTCCGGGATGGTGGCGGCCAGATCGGTAGCGGCGGCCAGGGCCAGGGCGGCGGCGAAGCCGCCCACCCGCACCGCCACGTCGCGCTGCAAGCCAAGCGGCCCAAGGGCATCGTCCACCGGCCAGCGTTCCGCCCCCCGCCGGGCGATGCCCACATGACGGGCCGCCACGTAATCGGCAAGGCTTGGTGGCCGGACGGCCAGGGGATGCCCTGAGCGCACAACGCCGACGAAACGGTCGCGGAACAGCGCCCGAGCCTTGATTTCCGGGCTGGTCGGCGAAGGGCTGGCGGCGTCGCCCACCACCCCGGTTTCCAGATCGACCGATCCCTCGCGCAACAAGGCGCTGTCGCGGTCGGTCTTGGTCATGAAGGACAGCCGCACCCCCGGCGCCTGGGCGGCGACATGGCCGACCAAGGCGGGGCCGAAGGTCTCGACGAACCCTTCGCTGCACCGCAAGGTGAAGGTGCGTTCCAGCGTGCCGAGGTCCAAATCCCGTAGCGGCCGCAACATGGCCGTCGCCTCGTCCAGCACCGGCCCCACCCGCGCCGCCAATTCACGCGCCCGTGGCGTCGGCACCAGACCGCGCCCGGCGCGAACCAACAACGGGTCGCCGGTCACCTCGCGCAGGCGGGCCAAGGCCCGACTGGTGGCGGATGGCGACAAGCGCAGGCGCCGCGCCGCCCGCGCCACACTGCCCTCGCTCAGCAAGGCGTCAAGGGTCACCAGCAGGTTCAAATCGGGAAGCGTCATGAGTTCAGCATAGCACGGCATGCTTCATATGCAGCGTCATATGCACTGATATTATGCAAACACTGCACGTTCCGCCCCATATGGAAGACACGTAGCCTTTTCCCATGCCCTTTCGCATGGGAGTTTTCGATGAACGCCACCTCAACAAGACCACTGGCCGCCCTGGCCCTGGTCGTCCTGCTGCCCGCCCTGGGGACCAGCACCGCCAACATGGCGCTGCCCACCCTGACCCGGGATTTCGCCGCCTCCTTCGCCCAGGTGCAATGGGTGGTGCTGGCCTATCTGCTGTCCATCACCGCCTTGATCGTCAGCATCGGCCGGTTGGGCGACTTGCTTGGAAAGCGGCGCCTGTTGCTGATCGGGGTGACGCTGTTCACCCTGGCCTCGGCCTTGTGCGCCGTCGCCCCGTCCCTGGGCGTGCTGATCGCCGCCCGCGCCGTCCAAGGAATCGGGGCGGCGGTGATGATGGCGCTGGGCATCGCCCTGGTTGGCGCCGTCATTCCCCCGGAACGCACCGGTCGCGCCATGGGACTGATGGGCAGCATGTCGGCGGTGGGCACCGCCCTGGGGCCGTCGCTGGGCGGCTGGCTGATCGCCCTGGCCGGCTGGCCGACCATCTTCCTGGTCAACCTACCCTTGGGGCTGGTCGCCTGGCTGCTGGTCCGCCGTCACCTGCCCGCCGCCCCGCCCAAGGCGGATCCGCAATCCATCGACCTTGTCGGTACCCTTTGGCTGGCCTTGACCTTGGCCGCCTATGCCCTGGCCATGACCCCTGGTCGCGGCGAATTCGGCTGGTCCAACTTGGGACTGCTGGGCGTTGCCGCCGTGGGGCTGGCGGTGTTCCTGCGCCAGCAATCACGTCATCCGGCACCGCTGCTTCGCCTTGGAATGTTCTCGGACCGCGCCTTGAGCGCCGGACTGGGCGCCAGCGCCATCGTCGCCACCGTGGTGATGGCCACCCTGGTGGTGGGGCCGTTCTATCTGTCGCGCGGCCTGGGCCTGTCGCCGGCCCTGGTCGGCATGGCGGTGACCGCCGGCCCGGCCATGGCCGCGCTGGCGGCCCTTCCCGCCGGCCGACTGGTGGATCGTCTGGGGACGCAGCGAACCACCAGCATGGGCCTGCTGGGTGTCGGCGCGGCGACCCTGGCCCTGGCCCTGCTGCCCATGGTCAGCGGCGTCGCCGGCTATGTGGTGCCGCTGATGGTGCTGACCGGCAGCTATGCCCTGTTTCAGACCGCCAACAACAGCGCGGTGATGGCGGGTGTCGCCAGCGACAATCGCGGCGTGGTCTCGGGCCTGCTGAACCTGTCGCGCAACCTGGGCCTGGTCAGCGGCGCCTCGGCCATGGGGGCCGTCTTCGCCCTGGGGGCCGGCGACCTGTCCCAGGCCATGCCGGAACAGGTGGGCCTGGGCATGCGCCTCACCTACGCCGTCGCCGCGGTTCTGGCCCTGGTCGGGTGGAGTCTGGTGCGCGGCGTCAGGCGCCGCGGCTAAGCACGAACAGCCCTTGGGCGGCGACCAGGTTGGCCAGCCAGCCGGCGCCGCTCATGGGCAGGACGCCGCCGTCACGATCCAGCGCGATGGCGGTGTCGATGCGGATGTTCAACACCCGGCACAATTCGGTGAAGTCCCGGATGGTGCAGAAATGGATGTTCGGCGTGTCGTACCATTCATAGGTCAGGGTGTCGGTCACCGGCATGCGGCCGCCGATGGCCAGACCGGCGCGGACCCGCCATTGGCCGAAATTGGGGAACGACACGATGGCGCGCCGCCCGATGCGCAGCATGTTGGACAACACGTCCTTGGGGGCGCGGGTGGCCTGCAGGGTCTGGCTAAGGATCACCGTGTCGAAGGCGCCTTGGGGATAATCCTTCAAATCGGTGTCGGCGTCGCCCTGGATCACCGACAGCCCCTGGGCCACCGCCGCCGAGACGCCGGCCATGGACAATTCGATGCCACGCCCGTCCACCTGCTTGTTGTCGCCCAGCCAGGACAGCAAGGTGCCGTCGCCGCAGCCCACGTCCAACACGCGCGAGCCCGGCTGCACCATGTCGGCGATCAGCTTCAGGTCGACGCGCAACGAGCCGCTGCCCAGGGTCATCATCATGATTGCCCCCCCTTGGCGGCCAAGCCGCGATGGCGCGCCGCCCCTTCGATGAAGCCGCCCAGGGTGGCGTGGAATTCCGGCTCGTCCAGCAAGAAGGCGTCGTGGCCCTTGTCGGACTGGATTTCCACGAAGCTGACATTGGCGGCCACCGCGTTCAGCGCATGCACCACTTCGCGGCTTTCCGAGGTGGGGAACAGCCAGTCGGACGAAAACGAGGCGACGCAAAACCGAGTCTTGGTCCCCTTGAAGGCGTGGGCCAGCACGCCGCCATGTTCGGCGGCCAGGTCGAAGTAATCCATCGCCCGGGTGATATACAGATACGAATTGGCGTCGAAGCGGTCGACGAAGGTCGAGCCCTGGTGACGCAGATAGCTTTCCACCTGGAAATCGGCGCCGAAGCCATAGGAAAAGGCGTCGCGGTCGCCTTGCAGGTTGCGACCGAACTTCCGGTGCAGCGCCGCTTCCGACAGATAGGTGATGTGGGCGGCCATGCGGGCCACCGCCAAGCCGCGCTTGGGATAGGTGCCCTGTTCCAGGTAATCGCCGCCCCTCCAGTCGGGGTCGGCGATGATGGCCTGGCGCCCCACTTCGTGGAAGGCGATGTTCTGGGCCGAATGGCGCGCCGCCGTGGCGATGGGCACCGCCGAGAACACCCGGTCGGGCAGGCTGGCGCACCATTCCAGCACCTGCATGCCGCCCATGGAACCGCCGATGACGCAGAACAGCTGGTCGATGCCGAAAGAATCCACCAGACGGGCCTGGACCTGCACCATGTCGCCGATGGTGATGACCGGGAAGCTTTGGCCCCAGGGCTTGCCGGTGGCGGGATTGACCTCTTTCGGGCCGGTGGTGCCCATGCAGCCGCCCAGGACGTTCGAGCAGATCAGGAAAAAGCGGTCGGTGTCCAACAGCTTGCCCGGCCCCACCAGATCCTCCCACCAGCCCGGCTTGCCGGTCAACGGATGGGGGTCGGCGACGTAATGGTCGCCGGTCAGCGCGTGGCAGATCAGGATGGCGTTGGACTTGTCTTGGTTCAGCCGGCCATAGGTCTGGTAGGCCACCACCACACGGTCCATTTCCACGCCGCAATCCAGACGGATGGGACGGTCGCGGCCCAGCTCGACGGTCAGGCCGGCTGGGTTGTGGTCGGTGTTTTCGGCGGCGGACATGGCGGAAACGGCAATCCTGATCGACAAGGAGACGATTAGCTATGGATGGGCGCCCCCCCTGTCAACGTTTTCTTTGATTTCGACACGATCAGGCACTAAACCTATGCGGCTTTGCAGCAACTTCGCCCCAGGCCATGAGCACCGACACCGAAACCCTTGAGCGCATCCGCCGCGACATCGACCGCATCGACGACCGTATCCACGATCTGTTGATGGAACGTGCCGCGCTGGTGGAAAAGGTCGCCCTGGCCAAGGCCGGCGACGCCACCGTGCCGTTGCGCCCGGGCCGCGAAGCCGAAATCATCCGCCGTCTGGCGGCGCGCCATTCCGGCCGCTTCCCGCTGGCCGCGGTGGTGCGCATCTGGCGCGAGATCATCGGCGCCCTGATCGGCCTGCAACGCCCGTTCAGCGTGGCGGTGTGCCAGCCCGAACGCGGCGACGGTTTCTTGGAACTGGCCCGCGACCATTTCGGCGTGGTGTGGGGCAAGCAGGTTTTCCCCTCGCCCGGCCACGTGGTGCGCGCCGTCGCCGACAATCTCGCCTCGGTGGGGCTGGTGCCGCTGCCCGGCGATAGCGAAGCCGAACCGTGGTGGCTGTCGCTGACCGCCGGCTCGGACAACCTGCCCCAGGTGGTGACCCGCCTGCCGATGCTGCCGCTGCCCCCGGCGCCGGGACGTTCCGACAGCGTCGAAGGCTTCGTCATCGCCTGCCGCCCCCATGACGACACCGGCGCCGACCGCACCCTGGTGGCGGTGGAAACCGTCCCCGATCTCAGCCGTGACCGCCTGCGCGCCCTGTTCATCGCCGCCGGCCTGGAATCGGGCGCCGTGCTGTCCACCCACCGGGAAGAAGACCGCTGGATCCACTTGTGCGAGATGGAATCCTATGTGACCGCCGACGACCCGCGTCTGGCCGCCCTGCTGGGCGGCGGCAAGGACCCGGTGCGCCATGCCCGGGTCATCGGCGGTTATCCGCTGCCCTTGGCCCCTCAGGCCTGATACCTTTCATCCCTCGTTTTCCTCCCATCAGGAGTTTACCCGCGATGACCGCCCCTACTCCCCGTCCCGGCATCATGGACATCCGCCCCTATGTGGGGGGCGAATCCGCCTTGGAAGGCGCCCAGCGGGTGATCAAGCTGTCGTCCAACGAAGGGGCGCTGGGCCCCAGCCCCAAGGCCATGGAGGCCTTCCGCGCCCAAGCCGCCGAGATGCACCGCTATCCCGACGGCGGCGCCACCCGCTTGCGCAAGGCCCTGGGCGCCCGCTGGGGCCTGGACCCGGAACGCATCGTCTGCGGCGCCGGTTCCGACGAATTGCTGGGCATGCTGTGCCGCGCCTATGCCGGCCCCGGCGACGAGGTGCTGTACTCGGCCCACGGCTTTTTGATGTACGCCATCGCCGCCAAGTCGTGCGGCGCCACCCCGGTGACCGCCCCGGAAGTGGACTTGACCGCGTCCGTCGATAATCTGCTGGCGGCGGTGACGGCCAAGACCAAGATCCTGTTCCTGGCCAATCCCAACAACCCCACCGGCACCTATCTGCCGGCGGACGAGGTCAAGCGCCTGCGCGCCGGCCTGCGTCCCGACATCTTGCTGGTGATCGACGCGGCTTACGCCGAATTCGTGTCCAAGAACGACTACACCCCGGGCATCGAACTGGTGGACGCCCATGACAACACCGTCATGTGCCGCACGTTTTCGAAGATTTTCGCCCTCGGCGGCCTGCGTCTGGGCTGGGCCTATTGCCCGCCGGGCATCGCCGACGTGCTGAACCGGGTGCGCAACCCGTTCAACGTCGCCGCGCCGTCCTTGGCCGCCGGCGAAGCCGCCCTGGCCGATACCGGTTTCTTCGAGCTGACCAAAAGCCACAACGACTACTGGCTGGCCTGGACCTTGGAGCAATTGGCCAAGCTGGGTCTGCCCGCCACCAAGTCGGTGTGCAATTTCGTGCTGATCCAGTTTCCCAAGCAAGAAGGCCGCACCGCCCAGGCCGCCGACGCCTACCTGCGCAGCCAAGGCATCATCACCCGCGCCATGGGCGGCTATGGCCTGGGCGACTGGTTGCGCGTCACCATCGGCGCCGGCGACGAGAACCAGGCGGTGATCGACGCGTTGACCGCCTTCAAATCCAGTTGGAACTGACATGACCACCCCATTGTTCGGCACCCTTTGCCTGGTCGGCATCGGGCTGATCAATTCATCCATCGCCCGCGCCGCCCGTAAGCACGGGCTGGCATCACGCATCGTCACCGTCGACGCGTCCGAACAGGCCTGCGCCACCGCACGGGAATTGGGGATCGTCGACGTCGCCGGCACCGACCCCGCCCTGGTGGCCGACGCCGACCTGGTCGTCGTCGGCACCCCGGTGGGTGCCATGGCGGCGGTGGGCGCCGCCATCGGGCCGCATCTGAAGACCGGATGCATCGTGTCCGACGTGGGATCGGTGAAAAGCGCCGTGGTTCGCGACCTGCTGCCCAACCTGCCGGAAGGCGTGCATTTCGTCCCCGGCCACCCCATCGCCGGCACCGAACATTCCGGCCCCGCCGCCGGCTTCGCCGAACTGTTCGAAGGCCGCTGGTGCATTCTGACGCCGCTGCCCGGCACCAACCAGCAGGCCGTCGACAAGGTCACCGCGTTCTGGCAGGCCATGGGCTCGATGATCGAGATCATGGACCCGCACCACCACGACAAGGTGCTGGCCATCACCTCGCACCTTCCGCACCTGATCGCCTATACCATCGTCGGCACCGCCAACGACATGGAAGGCCACCTGCAGCACGAAGTGATCAAGTTCTCGGCTTCGGGTTTCCGCGACTTCACCCGCATCGCCGCCAGCGATCCGGTGATGTGGCGCGACATCTTCATGGCCAACAAGGACGCGGTGCTGGAAATCATCCAGCGCTTCACTGAGGATTTGACCGCGCTGCAACGGGCCATCCGCTGGGGCGAGGCGGAAACCCTGGAACAACGCTTCACCGAAACCCGCGCCATCCGCCGCGCCATCATCGACGCCAAGCAGGCTTGATTTAGCCCCTCAGACGCCGGGCGCGGATATTTTGACGCGGGTTCGCGGCTATCCATTTGAACATCGTCATCACCGGGCTTGACCCGGTGATGACGATGTTGCCACCAGAAAACCGTTTCAAGCAATTCATCCGGCGGATAGACGTGGATGCCCGTGTCAAGCACGGGCATGACGGAAGAACATAAACCAGTGCCGAACGGGCTTAGCCTTCCGCAATATTCATCCCGCCATGGGTTGACTCATCCCCCCTCCTCCGTGCGACCCTTCGCATCTGCCACAACGGAGGGAACAAGATGGCGAACAACATCACCGGGCTGGATCATGCGGTCGTCGCCGTGCGCGATCTGGGCATCGCCGCCGAGACCTTTCACCGGCTTGGGTTTTCCCTGACCCCGCGTGGCGAGCACCCCGAATGGGGCACCGCCAACCACTGCATCATGTTCCGCCAGGATTACATCGCCATCCAAGGGGCGGTGGCCGAGGGCGCGGTGGCCGACGAACTGCGAGCCTTCACCAAGGATCGCGAAGGCCTGATCGGCATTTCGCTGGGCACCGACAACGGCGCCGCGGTGGTCGAACGCCTGCAGGCCGCCGGGCTGGAAGTGCCGCTGCCGCGCTCGCTCAGCCGCCGCATCGACACCGACGAAGGCGTCGCCACCCTGATGTTTTCCGAAACCCTGCTGCCGCCCGAGGCGACGCCCGGCATCCACACCCGGGTCACCCAGCACATCACCGCCGAACGTGAACGCTTTCCCGCCTGGCTGGACCATCCCAACGGCGCCATCGGCATCGCCTCGGTGTCGGCCATCGTCGCCGAGCCGGTGGAACTGACCCAGGCCTGGGACCGCGTCCTGGGGCCGCACCGCGCCGTCATCACCGACGACACCGTCACCTTGCACACCGGCCGCGGCTTGATCTTCCTAAGCCGCCCCGACGACCTGACCCAGCTGCACCCGGAAGCCGAACTGGACGACCTGCCGCCGCCGCCGGCCCTGGTGGCCATGGCGGTTTACGTGTCCGACACCAACCGGGCCGCCCAATGGCTGAAGCATAACGGCGTCGAATTCACCCGTGACCGTGAAGGCACCATCCGCATTCCCATGTCGGAAGCCTGCGGCGTCCATCTGGAAATGATGCAGGGATAAACCCATGCGCGCCGTTCTGCGTCTGCTGCTGCTGATCGTCCTGCTGGTTCCCGGCGCCGCCTGGGCCAAGGACGGCGAATCCCGCTATGCCGGCGCCGACGGCGTCCTGGTCCACTATAAAAGCTGGGGACAGGGCAGCCCGGTCATCCTGGTTCACGGCTTCACCTTGAACCAGTCGTATTGGCAGGCGCAAATCCCCGCCTTGGCTAAGACCCACCGGGTCATCGCCCTGGACCTGCCCGGCCACGGCGATTCAGGCAAGCCGCGCGACGCGGCCTATACCATGGACTTCTACGCCCGCGCGGTGGAAGCGGTGGCCCAAGATGCCGGCCTAAGCCATACCGCCCTGGTCGGCCATTCCATGGGCTTGCCGGTCATCCACACCGTGCTGCGCCGGGACAAGCTGAAGGTGGACCGTGTCGCCTTCCTGGACGGCGCCATCATGCACCACCCCAGCAATCCGGCGCTGAGGGCGCAAAACGACGCCTGGATGAAGTCCATGGTCGAGGGAATGAAAAGCCCCGGCTACCAACTGGTCATCGAACAGATGTTCCAAGGGGTCACCACCAAGGTTTCCGCCGCCCAGAAAAAGCAATTGCTGGCCCAGGGACGGGCCATCGACCAGCATGTGGCGGTCAGCACCTTTGAAAACTTCGACTCCCCCGACGTCTGGGCCCCGGCCAAGTTCAAGGTCCCGGCGCTGGCCATCTACGCCGCCATGTCGCAGGCCGGGGTCAAGGACTGGCTGGCCGACAACTATCCCAAAGCCCGGCTGCAGGTGTGGGACGACGTCGATCACTTCCCCCAACTGGTGCAGCCGGAACGGGTGAACAAGGCGCTGATCGGTTTCCTGAAGTAACGGGCTTGACCGCACTCAATGTGCGGCTATGGACAGCAGCCTAAACTGTTCCGAACTGGAACGATTTCGGTTCGCACGCCATGAACGCTCACCTGGAAACCCTGAAGCAGATCATCGACCCGGATGTCGGCGTCAACATCGTCGATTTGGGCCTGGTGGAATCCATCACCGAACAGGACGGCCACGTGCACGTGGCCTTGCTGATGACCACGCCGGCCTGCCCGCAATCGGGCTTCATGAAGGACGAGGTGCGCCGCCTGATCCCCGGCGCCAGCGTCGAGGTCCTGGACCATCCGCTGTGGCACCCCACCCGCATGAGCGCCGACGCCAAGGCACAATTGGGCTGGAGCTGACGCCATGCCGCGCAAGCCGTTCCTGATGCTGGGGGCCGTGTCGCTGTTCGCCGGTCTGGCCGCTGGTCTGGCCCGGCTGGGGTGGGACTTGCCGGCTTTGGCCTGGTCCGACATTCACGGCCCGTTGATGATCTGCGGTTTCTTCGGCACCGTCATCGGCCTGGAACGCGCCGTGGCGCTGAACCGGTCGTGGGGCTTCGCGGCGCCGGCCGCCACCGCGGCGGGCGGCATCGCCCTGCTGGCCGGCTGGTCCCTGCACGGCGCATTCTTGCTGTTGGCGGGGTCCTTGGTGTTCCTGGCCATGGCGATCGTCGTCACACGGCGCCAGCCCGAGCCCTTCACCAAGCTGATGGCCCTGGGGGCCTTTTGCTGGAGCCTGGGCAACGCGCTGTGGCTGTCCGGCCTCATGGTGTCGGAAGTGGTGGCGTTGTGGGCCGCCTTCCTGGTGCTGACCATCGCCGGGGAAAGGCTGGAACTGGCCCGCTTCCTGCCCCCCAGCAAGTGGCGGCTGCCGTTGATGGCCCCCGCCTTGCTGATGGTGGGGGTGGGCGCCGCCCAAAGCGTCATCGCCACCGGTCCAGCCTGGACCGTTTTCGGGTTGGGTTTGCTGGCCCTGGTCGCATGGTCGCTGTGGCACGACGTGGCCCGGCGCACCATCCGGCAAACCGGCTTGCCGCGCTATGTGGCGGTATGCCTGATCTCGGGCTATGGGTGGCTGGGACTGGCCGGCATCCTGATGCCGACACTGGATGGCGGGCTGGCGACGCCGGTCTACGACGCCGCCCTGCACGCCTTGTTCGTCGGCTTCGTGTTTTCCATGGTTTTCGGCCATGCCCCGATGATCCTGCCGGCAGTGCTGGGGATAAGGCTGGCCTATCACCCGGTGTTCTATCTGCCGCTGGCTTTGCTGCATCTGTCCCTGGGATTGCGGCTGGCGGGCGACCTGTTGGATCTTAGCGGGTCGCGGCAATGGGGCGGCATGATCAATGCCTTGGCCATCCTTTTGTTCATCGTCGTCACCTTGTCCCGGGTGCTGGCGGCACGGCGCCAAGCCTGACACTTAAAGCGGATATCGCCGCTGTTTTCAAAAGGGTATGCTAAAGGCGGTATTGGCAGGCGAGTTTACGCCCATGACGCCGACCCCTTTGGACTTGGCCAAAAAAAGCATTCGCATCCGGGCCCGCGGACCGCTGCTGTTCGCCCCCCTGCTGCTGATTCTTGTCCTCTTGGGACTGCAAAACTGGAGCGCCTACGACGCCGCCAAACGCGAAGCCCGCATCACCGTCGCCAACCTGGCTGATGTCCTGACCCTGACCATCGACAGCACCCTGGTCCGCATCTACGCCGACCTGGGGACTTTCGCCCATATCCTGAGCGTCGCAAGCCCGGACAGCCGCCTCGATCTGGCCCGCGCCAGCATGGAGCAGTCGCTGAGCGGTTTCGACGCGGTTTTGAATTACCGGGCCTTCGACGCCAAGGGCGATTCCGTTCTGGGAATCGGACGCGCCAGCGCCGACATGCCCCTGAACGTGGCCGACCGTCGATGGTTCCAGACACTTCTGGAAAACCCCCAACACGACTTCGTGCTGTCGGAAGTGCTGATCTCTCGGGCCAGCGGCAAACCCGGCATCGTGCTGGCCCGCCCCTTGCGGGACCAGAACCAGCGCTTCATCGGCGCGGTCATCGGCTACATCGACCTGCAATGGCTGCAGCGGCAGGTGGATAAACTCAACATCGGCGATGACGGGCTGGTGACCTTGCGGTTGCGCGAAAAGGCGCAATTGCTGTTACGGCGCCCCCAGATCATCACCGAACTGAACGAATCCAACACCGGGCTTTACGCCCTGCACCTGTCGTCGGCAACCCGGTCCGACGGGGAATTCGTGTCCGCCATCGACCATCTGAACCGCCTTTACGCTTTTCGCAGCCTGCCGCATTTCCCGCTGGCCGTGGTCGTCGCCCTCACCGACCGCCATTATCTGGAAAGCTGGTACAGGCAGGCATTGTTCACCGGCATCCTGGCCCTGGTGCTGACCCTGATTCAGATCTCGGTCTATCGCCGCCTGCATCGCGCCTATGCCGACACCGTGGCCATGGCCAACGAGTTGCAGCACAGCAACCTGAACCTGGAACGATCCAACGCCGAGTTGGAGGAGTTCGCCTACATCGCCTCGCACGATCTGCAGACGCCGCTTCGCAACATCGCCAGTTTTTCCCAATTGCTGGCCCGGCGCTATCAGTCGCAGCTGGATCGGGAAGGCCGTGAATTCATCGATTTCATTGTCACCAACGCCACTCGCATGTCCGGGCTGATCCAGGACCTGTTGGCCTATGCCAGGGTGTCGCGGGCCGAAGGCGAGACGCCGCCCATGGATTCCGCCCAGGTGCTGCAACAGGTCTTGGCTGATCTGGCGCCCCAAATCACCGCGCTTGACGCCCGTGTGGAAGTTGGTCCCCTGCCGTGGATCGCCACGTCGCCGCACCAATTGTCCAGCCTGTTCAGCAATCTGGTGGAAAACGCGCTGAAATACCGCCATCCGGACCGGCCGCCGATCATCCGGGTGACGGCCGAGCCCGCCCCGGACGGGTTCTGGCACTTCACCGTCGCCGACAACGGCATCGGCATCGCCGCCGAGCATTGGGAGCAGATTTTCGCCATCTTCCAGCGCCTGCACACCGTCGACACCTATCCCGGCAACGGCGTCGGCCTAGCCCTGTGCCGTCGCATCGTCCATCGCTGGGGCGGCAACATCTGGGTGGAATCACGCTTGGGCGAAGGATCGAACTTCCACTTCACCGCCCCGGGTTAATGCCCGGGACGGATCAGGCTTAATGCCCGGGCCGGGCGGGCGGGTGCGCCGCCGGACGGGGGGGCGGCGCAGCGCTTCTGACCGGATGGCCACCCTCGTCGTCGTCGTCGTGCTCGCGGCTGCGGATCACGAAGCCGTGCAGGGCCCAGCCGATGGAATAGCCGACGCCGACCCCGAACCACATGGCCGAGAACAGGAAGATCAAAGCCTTGCGGATGGCCTCGTCACCTTCGCCAAAAGCCCCCAGCGACCACAGCATCGGGGTGGCGAACAGCATTCCGATGGCGACCACCACACCCAGACGGCCCCAGCCGCCAGGACGCAACCATGTAAAACGGACAGACATGGCACCCCCCTTTTCTCCCACACTTCCGATTGTGCGCTTCATAAGGCGGACTGACAATCCGACTTCAGGGTGATTTCGCAGTAATAGACGGAAAATTAAGGATAAGCAGGCGAATCTTTCCGTGACAACCTGCCGTCCAGACACGTATCAAAGATGCATTGGGACGGAAGGTACCGGTCGTCAGAATGGGATCGGGATAAGGAGAATGGGCATGGCGTCTGACCGCGCCAATTTCGAAGTCCAGGTCATGAAGAATGGCCGATGGATTCAGCAATCCCTGATCGACGATCAGGAAGCCGCCGTCTCGGCCGCCAAAAAACTGCTGAAGAACAAGACCTGCGAAGGTGCGCGCGTCATCCGCAACTGGGCGCGTTCCGACGGCACCTACGACGAAAAGGAAGTGTTCTCGCAGACCCAGCAGGTCCGCGACGACGGCCCCGTCTACATCGTCAACATCGACGAGACACCCCCCAAATGCGAGGTGCCGACCGACTATTACGGTCCGCAAAGCCGCGCGGTGACCAATCGCCTGTTCCGCAACTACATGGAAAAGGCCTATGTCACCCCCACCGAGCTGATGCACAATTACAAAGAGCTGAAGCGCCTGCAGGAAAAGGATTCCCTGCTGCCGTCGGCGGTCGACCGGGTCGCCATGCTGCAGACCAAGGACGGCCAGGGCGATTCCAAGACCCGGCGTGACGAAATCTACAAGTCGCTGGACCAGATGTCGGCCAAGGCCCGCAAGGCCGACGGCATGAACCTGCCCAAGCTGAACGGCGCCTTCAAGGACATGTACGACCATGTGACCAGCATGGCCGACGAACCCACCGAGGCCGACTTCCTGGCCATGGTGGTGCTGTCGCGCGATCTGGTGGACGCCCGGTCCTGGGCCGGCAAGCTGGAACGCCTGTGCACCCTGGCCGACGCGGAGGGCGACAAGCACTCGCTGAGCCTGCTGGACGGCGTCATCGCCGACGTGCTGGGATCGAACGTGGTCCAGGAAATTCTGGGCTTCCAGCCCAGCCTGGCGGCCGCCATCTGCGCCATGCTGGATCTGGCCGAAGGCAAGTTCGTTTCCGACAAAAGCGAGTTGGGCGAATCGGCGGAAATGCTGAACAAGCTGTTCTTGGAACAGAAGCTGCCGGAAAGCCGCAACATCCTGATCGACCGGGCGCACCGCCAATTGCGGTCGCCCAACCCGCTTTACCGCAACGACCCGGGCAAGGAACGCGACGCCTTCATCCAGGTGGTCGGCCGCATGCTGGGGCCCGACGGCCCGCTGTTCGGCCCCGACACCGCCGAAGCGCTGACCACCCGCTACACCCGCATGGTGGACGAAGGCGGCGCCAAGGGCCGCACCATCGCCATCGCCAACTGCTTCAACGTCATGCCCGACATGGCCTATGGCGCCATGTATCTGTGCGATCTGATGGCCAGCCCCATCGGCCCCGAACATACCCAAGACATCATGGGGCACTTCCAGCGGGTTCTCAGCACCATCTCGATCCTGCGGTTCTGCCAGCGCGGCCTGACCCCAAAGGACAAGATGATCCGCGCCACCGCCGCCCATCGGGCGATCATGCGCAGCCCGTTTCCCCAGGCCATGAAGGACAAGCTGGCCAACCACATCGACGCCATCTTGGAACGCTATCTGATCGAGGAACAGATCATCGAGAAGCTGGACCACCAGGACAGCCATCTGCGCGACCGCGCGGTGCGTCTGGTGCAGTTCTGTGCCGCCGGGGTGCTGCCGGAAGGCAAGGCCATGAACCGCGCCCGCGAACGCATCCTAAGCCTGTTGCGCCAACCCAATTTCGACGCCCATTTCATCGAGGGCATCACCGACGCCGCCAAGGCGCAAAAGGCGCTGCGCGACTTCCACGTGCTGCTGGTACGCGCCGGTTTCGGCAAATAAAAAGGCCGGGGATCGCTCCCCAGAGTCGTTGGGGCTAAGTGTGTTTCGTCATGGCCGGGCTTGACCCGGCCATCCACGGCTACGCCAGCCGCAGGTAGAGATCGTCCCAGTTTGGATTGTCGGCCAGGATCAGCTTGACCTTC